>NZ_AUMT01000003.1 GCF_000430825.1 Chryseobacterium daeguense DSM 19388
GACAGAGGGATACAGTATGCGTGCACAGAATTTACGTCAATAGTCGGGAAAAATATTACCCGAAGTATGAGTGGAAAGGGAAATTGCTATGATAATGCTGTAGCGGAGAGTTTTTTCAAAACTCTGAAAACCGAACTTGTCTATCAAAATAAATATGAAACTAGAGACCACGCCAAAAACTCTGTGTTTGAATATATAGAAACATTTTACAACACCCAGAGAAGGCATTCAGCTTTAGGAAATTTAACCATAAGAGAGTATCAAAATTTAATGTCTAATCAATCTAAAAATGTAGCATAAAGAGTATATAAATTTTGTCTCAAAAATAGTTGCAAGTTCAAGAGGTTTTGAGCAAAAAAATATATGCTGTGGGAATAGATCTGAGCTCGCTGATTAAATTTGATACAAAATGGAGCCTTGATATGCAGCTTGAGGCTAAGCAGGCTACCAATCACCTGCTGTACTTTGCGGCAGATCCTGAAACCAGACCTTCAAATCCCGATGAATACCTGATCCGCGGCGCTTATTTCCTTCCCAATGTAAGATATGAAATCAATCATAGGAATTTAAGCGCTTTTGAACTGTCATGCCGATATGAATATCTTGATACCAATTTCAGGTTAAATTCAAATCCAAGACAGACGATAACACCAATGTTTGGTTTAGAATTATTGAAAAATTATGGGGCAAGGATTCAGCTGGGAGTGCAATTTGACAAGTACAAGAAACAAATTGCAAATACCACGCAATATAACAGCAATCTGTTTATTGTTCAGGTCCAGAGCAGATTTTAATCAAAAAACTAATTATTATGAAAGAAATTAATATTAAAGCCGTCGCAGTAACATTTGCTGCTGCACTCATCATTTGGTTTATTCCGGTACCCGAAGGTGTTACGAAAAATGCATGGCATTTATTTGCCATTTTTGCAGCTACTATTTTAGGAATTATCTTAAAAGCGGCACCTATGGGAACCATGTGCATGATGGCGATAGGCTTTACGGCACTTACTCAGGTAATAGCACCGGGGGATGCGGGAAAATCAATAACCAAAGCACTTTCCGGGTTCGGAGACAAGGTAATCTGGCTGATAGGGATCTCGTTCTTCATTGCAAGAGGATTTATAAAAACAGGCCTGGGAAACAGGATTGCCTTTCTGTTTATAAGAGTTTTTGGAAGAAGCTCGCTGGGCTTGGCTTATGGTCTTGGGTTAGCAGATGTATGCCTGGCTCCGGCAATTCCCAGCAACACAGCAAGAGGTGGAGGAATCATTTATCCAATTATGAAATCCATGGCTATCAGTTTTGATTCTGTACCAGACAAACCGGAAACGCACAGAAAATTAGGTGCCTACTTAACACTCAACAGCTATTATATGAATCTTATTGCCTCCTCAATGTTTCTTACAGGAACAGCAAGCAATCCTATGTGCCAGAAATTCGCGGCCAACCTCGGAATCAACATTACATGGATGTCTTGGGCAGCCGCAGGATTTGTACCTGGATTAGCAGCATTCTTTATAGTTCCTTTGGTGCTCTATAAATTATATCCGCCTGAATTAAAGAGTACAGGTGATGCCCCGAAAATGGCCGCGCAAAAATTAAAAGAAATGGGCCCTATCTCAAGAAATGAATGGCTTATGCTGCTGGCATTCTTTATTTTGCTGGTATTATGGATTTTTGGAGGCTCATTATCCATTGATGCTACCACTACAGCTTTTATAGGCCTTACATTACTTTTATTGACATCAGTACTTACATGGGAAGATGTAAAATCCGAAAAAGGAGCATGGGATACGATTGTCTGGTTTGCTGTTTTAGTAATGATGGCAAGTTCCCTTAATGAGTTGGGATTCATTGGGTGGTTTAGTGACCTGATCAAACAAAAAATTGGAGATATGACCTGGACGGTTGCTTTTCCGGTAATTATTCTTGTTTACTTTTTCAGTCATTATATTTTTGCAAGTGCTACGGCCCATGTAGCAGCAATGTATGCAGCCCTTTTGGGAGTAGGGGTTGCCGTCGGAATTCCGCCCATGCTGTTGGCGATGATGCTCGGCTTTCTGGGTTCAATCTATGGGGTGTTGACACACTATGGCCACGGACCGGCTCCAGTATTTTTTGGCAGCGGATATGTTGATCTCAAGTCATGGTGGCTCAGAGGTCTGGAAATAGGAATTGTTTTGCTCGTTATATACATGGTAATCGGAGGGCTATGGATGAAGGTTTTAGGATATTATTAAAGTACATTTAATTATTAAATATTTAAGGCAAGATTCAATTAGCATAAAGAAGTGCCACATATCTCACAGATTATCACAAAATATTGTAGATTTGCTTTTGTAAGCATACAATTACATTAATACCTTTCTACCTTCATGAGTAACTTCTTTTCTGCTTTGGGTACCGAACCTCTTCTTGAAATCTTTAAACAGTCCAGTATAGCAACAGCAATCTATACCGAGCCTGATCTCTACATTCAGCTGGCCAATGATGCCATGCTTCAGATTTGGGGAAGGGATCAGTCTGTAGAAGGTAAAAAATTTGAAGAAGCCTTACCGGAAATGAAAGAACAGCCGTTTGCCCAGCTGCTTAAGAATGTATGGAACACCGGGAAAACTTATGAAGCCCGAGATACACCTGCAACACTGGAAATTAACGGGCAGATGATTACCTCATATTTTGATTTTACCTATAAACCCATCTTTGATAAAAATGGCAATATATACTGTATCTTACATACAGCAGCTGACGTTACCCAACGCGTAAAAGCTTGGGAAACAATTCGTGAGAAAGAGAAGCAGGAGCAGGAAATCAATGAGGAGCTGACCGCAATGAATGAAGAATTACAGGCCGGCAATGAAGAATTAGCAGCTTTAAACGAGGAATATACTGTAACCAATGAACAGCTTGATAAATCTAACCAGATTATCCAGGATCTCAATTTACAGCTTAAAAAAGAAAATAACGATCTATTAACCGACAATAAGGAATATCAGCATGATATTGCAAATCTGGATCATTCCAATAAAACGCTTGAATTCAGGAATAATGAATTAAAAAATTTAAACGATACCATTACCCAGTTGAATACCAAGCTTTCCGAAAGTGATACCAGCTTCAGCAATCTGATCGCACAGGCGCCTGTAGCAATGATGCTTGTAAAAGGAGAAGATTTTATCGTAACAATGATCAATGAAGCCATGCTGGAACTTATCGGGAAAGATCATTCCATTGTAGGAAAAGCTTTATTTCAGGAACTTCCGGAACTGAACGGGCAGCCCGCTGCCAATATGCTGGTAGACACATTTAAAAAAGGCCAGCCACATTCAGACCATTCCAATCCTGTGATCCTGAACCGCAGAGGCAAACTGGAAAAAGGATTTTTTACTTTTAATTACACCCCTTTCATTGAAGACGGAAAAGTAACCGGAGTTATTGATATGGCCGTAGAAGTTACTCCGCAGGTACTGGCCATTCAGGAGCGTGAAACTGTTATTCAGGAAAAAAGCAATTTGGAGGAGACACTAAGAAAAAGTGAGCAGCGTTTACAGGGTATTTTGGAAACCATGGCAGAAGGCGTAGGTGTTATTGATGCCAAAGGACAGCTGGTGTATGCCAATCCTATGGCCCAGCAAATACTGGGACTTACTGAAAGCAAAATAAAAGAAAGAACCTATGATGATCCTCACTGGCAAAACCTTCGTTTAGACGGCACTCCCCTGCCTTCAGAGGAACACCCTATGACGATTATGATGACTACAGGAAAACCTGTTTACGATCATGAAATAGGAATCCAGGGTCCGGGCAGGGAAAGGATGTACATCTCTATTAACGCGGCCCCATTATTTGATGAAGAAGGAAATCTTACCGGGGGAATCGGAACTTTTATGGATGTAACGGCCAGAAGAATGGTTACCCAGGGCAAGGATGATTTTATAAGCATAGCAAGCCATGAGCTGAAAACACCGGTTACGTCTCTTAAGGCATCATTACAGCTCTTACAGAGATCTCATGAAAAGCTTCCGGCAGAATCCCGGGCAAAGCTTCTTGATCAGTCAATTAAAAGCCTGGATAAACTTTCAGGGCTTATAACTGATTTACTTGACACCAGCAGGATTGAACAGGGGCAAATGAAGCTTGACAAAAAACCTTTTACCGTCTCAGAATTGTTTGATGACTGCTGCTCGAATTTCGCACAGATTACTCAGCAGGAAATAATTTTTGAAGGAGATATCATGGAGATTGTGGAAGCGGATAATCAGCAGATCGGTCAGGTGATGATCAATTTTATTACCAATGCCATCAAATATGCTCCAAAATCTGATCAGATTATTATCACAGCAAGGAAAATAAGCGAACATGAAATTAAGATCAGCGTTAAAGATAACGGGCCGGGAATTCCAAAAGAAAAACTCCAATATCTGTTTGAGCGCTATTACAGAACAAATTACCAGGGTCAAAAATTTACAGGCCTTGGATTAGGGCTGTTCATCAGCGCAGACATCATAAAAAAACACGGCGGTAAAATAGGCGTTGAAAGCGAAGAAGGCAAAGGCAGCGAATTCTGGTTTACCCTTCCTATTTAGCATTTACAGGCAAATTTGCAAATAAAATAAAAGGTATTGGTTCTATTCTTGCTTTGTAAGAGCATGAGAAAAATTTTTTTAGTTGAGGACAATCAGGCCATAAGAGAAGTATTGGAAATATTTCTTACCGCTGAAAACTATAGCGTACAGACTTTTGAAACAGTAAAAGAATTTGATGAAAGAGATTTGAATGCAGCTCCCGATCTCTTTATATTTGATGTCATGCTTCCGGACGGATCAGGCATAGATCTCTGCAAACAGATAAAAAACAGCCGCGAAAACCAGGGAACACCGGTAATTATCATGAGTGCACATGCCAAACTTCATGAGATGACAGCAGCCTGCGAGCCTGATGATTTTATTTCTAAACCATTCGATATTGATAATCTTCTGGAGCGAATTAAAAAATTGCTCAGTGAAGTAAACTAATTACTGCCGGATTTCATACTAATTAAAATTTCGTTTCTATTAAAAAATCTACTTATTACGTAAAAATAATACGGTTCTGTCTCTGTATTAAAACTTTATCTTTATATTTATTCTTCAGATATACCATTTAAAACCTTATTAATAATTATCAATTTGATGATTAAAGTTTTGAAGGTATATTAAAAAAAACAATAACCATAACTCATTTTTATGTCTACAAAAACCATTCAGTTCAAAGCCGAAGTGAATAACATGCAGATTATTTCCGGCTATTTTCAGGTATTTGGTATTGTCAGCGGATTTGTTGGTGCAGCCACTAACAAAACTTCTTTTCAAAACGATACATTCAGTGCAGAAATCAAAGAAAACGAATCCGAATATTACGCAGTAACCGTCTGGATCAGCGAATATTCCATCAACAACACAGTGTATACCGTTGGTGAAAAGCCGCTCAGCTTATTAGCCACGTTTTATCTTCCTGATGCTGATGGCCAGGTCATCGTTTGTCCGGAATCATCTGTTGCATCCATTTATACTTTTGCCCGGATGACTACCGTAGAAAATGATGGTACGGTAGTAATGAACGGCACAGAAAGAAATATGAAGATTGCCTACGGAATGAAACAAAATCTGTTTGTAACAGAAGGCAGAATAGGCGAAATGATCAGCAAATCCCCGAACGGCTTCGAAACCAACAGCTACCCGATGTTTAATTCCCTATGTAATCTGTGTTATTACTGCCTCACCAACCCTACAGCCAATACAGGCAAACCTTTCTATGACCAGTTTTTAGATTATGCCTGGCATTCTTCTGACACCATCAACAATAATTTCCTTCAAGCAGTACGAAATATGCTTTACGATCCCTTTCACAAAGCAAATGAAATTTACCAGATGCTTGTAGATATGGAAGAAGTCTACAAAGATTCATTGGTATCAATGAAAAATGTTTCTGAAGATCAAAAAGCGCCTCACAACTGGACACTGACATTAAAAAGCAATACTTCCGGGGCCAAAAACTTCATCCCGAGCGGTGCCGCATTTGTTGTATTTGATGCAGATGACAATGCCTGGATAGCCAATAATTTCCGTGCAGGATCTGCTCTTTCAGGTACCCACTGTCCGGTTTATAAATATGATGCCACCCCGGCTGACTTTTCTCCGGTACAGGGAGGCGGTTTATTAGGGGTTGCTTTTGGAGCAGCAGTAAGCCCTGATAAAAAATATATTTCTTTCGGAAATTTCGGATGGGGACCGGAACTTAATAATCCGCAGGAAGGCAGTATTTCCCGGTTTTATTACAAAGACGGCCGGCCGGTAAGCCCTTCTAATGGCTTTACTTTAGGCCTTTCACGCGTACAGGGAATGGAATACGATAATGAAGGTAATCTCTGGATGGCTTCTGTAGGCTGCCAGGAACCATTTGCGCCCGCAAAGACGGGAGTATATCCATTTGAAAGTGAACCCAGCGCGGTAGTGATCTATCTAAAGCCCGAAGATATGGAAAAAGCCCCTACCGCTGATCAGGTGTTGATATGTAATGAATTTCCGGTAAAAAAGTCACCGGATTCAGATCCTGTCTGGTGCAAGACACCTTATCTCAAAATATTTGATGTAACACCGGACAACAAGGGTAATGCTTACGTTTCATGTATCGGGAATTATGATAAAGATAATATTGACAACTGCGCTTTTTCTTCGGTATACAAAGTCAGTATGGAAGGCAATGAGCTGAAGGTGACAGGAAGCTGGTACAGTCAGTTTTCCGGCAGCGCAAATGGCCAGGAAGGCTACGAATCTCTTCGACAGATAGCGATAAACGGCAACGGGGATATTGTTGTAGTAGGTGTTACCAGCAGCAGGGCAACCATCCTCAGCAATGATCTTTCCACTGTAAAAGGACATTATGATGTTAATACTTATGCGCCCTGGGGTATAAAAATCGATAAAAAAGAAACTGTATTTCTGGCTAATTTCGGGCATGACACAGATTTCCCTGAAAACCTAAACCTTGATCAGCAGGGACCTTTCGGGGTTACTATGCTTCGTGATATATCAAAACCTGAAACAGCCCAGCTTCTTACTGTCCCTACCGGCGGCTCCGAAGTAACACTCGCTAATGGACACCCACTTTACGGAACGCAGAAAAAACCAACAGAGCCGGGCTCCAGGCATGAAGGCGTTCAGATGCATTGTTACCAGCCTATTATGAGGCTGACTTCCACCAACATTGATGGTGCCGGAAATCTTTGGTGCATGAACAATTGGAAACCTTCAGCAATTGTAGATGTAATGGACAATCCCGGCGGGGATGGTGTAGTGATTTTTTTAGGTATTGCCGAACCGGAATAGTTCTACAGCTAAGTCAAAAATCAATTATCACAACAGAGTTTACCTGCCATGCTGCAAAGTAAACTCTGTCTTATATTAAAAAAACATTTTAAGTATTCTCTGATTCTATTTTTATTTATCTTTGGACTGCGCAATCGATTACAAAAAATATTTCCCTCAAAAAAATAATAATAAATTTTTTTTAATTATACCGACAGTGCAGGATAATTTATAATCCTAATAATTTTAGATTGCAATAATAATTATCTGTAAACAACAGCAACTGTTTTAAAAAGTAAAACCATTCTCTGAGATTATGAAAAAATATGCTTTAATACTGCTTACGATATTAATGACAATTCCGGCCTGCGCTCAATATAAGCCGTGGACTTCATCAAAACAGCCTCTGAAAGAAATTCAGGAATTAAAAAAACTGATTGTAAAACCAAATTTCAAAAATAAAGATTATCTGGTAACTGATTTTGGTGCAATAGGCGACGGGAAAACAAAAAATACGGAAGCATTTAAAAAAGCAATCGAAAAATGCAATTCAGAAGGAGGAGGAAGAGTTGTTGTCCCAAAAGGAGTTTTCCTCACAGGAGCAATTTACCTGAAAAGCAATGTAAATCTGCACGTTAGCGAAGGCGCAACAATTTTATTCAGCCAGGACAGCAACGACTACCCTATCGTTTTTACAAGATGGGAAGGGATGGAATGTATGAACTATTCGTCCCTGATCTATGCTTATGAAGAAGAAAACATTGCCGTAACCGGAAAAGGAACCCTTGACGGAAATTCAGATAACGACCACTGGTGGTTCTGGTGCGGTGCCACAAAATACGGCTACAATGAATCCCGTCCGGGAAGACAAAATCCGGCCCGTGCCAAGCTTCATGAATACATGGCTCAGAAAAAAAATCCAAGGGAAAGAATATTCGGAGACGGATATTATTTAAGACCTAATTTCGTTCAGCCTTACAGAAGTAAAAATTTCTACATGGCCGATGTTTTGGTTAAAAATTCACCGATGTGGAATCTTAATCCTGTTTTGTGTGAAAATGTCTTGATTGAAAGGGTAAAAGTGATCAGCCACGGCCCGAATAATGACGGTTTCGACCCTGAAGCCTGCAAAAATGTTTGGATCAAAGATTCTTATTTTGATACCGGAGACGACTGTATCGCCATAAAATCCGGAAGAGACGAAGACGGAAGAGGAATCGGAAAGCCTGCAGAAAACCATATCATCGAAAATTGTAAAATGAAAGACGGTCACGGAGGGGTTGTCATCGGGAGTGAAATTGCAGGCGGCGCTAAAAATATTTATGCCATCGGAAATGTGATGGACAGCAAAAATCTCGACAGGGCATTAAGAATTAAAACCAGCTCAAGCCGTGGAGGAATCATTGAAAATGTGTTTTTCTACAACACAAAAGTTGGGGCTTACAGGGAGGCGGCCGTACGTTTCAATATGCATTACGAAAAACCGGGCAATTTTATTCCTACGATCCGAAACATTTGGGTAGAAAATCTTCAGGTAGAAAAAGGTGGAAAATATGCCATCCTATCCGATGCCTATGAAACTTCTCCGGTAACTGATTTCACCATGATTAATGCTAAAATGACCGGTGTTGAGATTCCATACAAAGTAGACTACCTTAAAAATGTAACCCTAAAAAATGTAACCGTTAACGGACAGCCTTTAACTGAGCTAAAAAAATAAAATGCGAAGAAAAACCATTTTCGCCGGACTGATTGTAGTGTCAGCATTCTCCCACTCTTTTTCCCAGTCGAAGCATTGGCAGAATAAGGAGCGGGAACTACATTACAAGGAAGACAAAGGCGATTTTTTACTGGTGAATGGAAAATACAGGTTCAATCGTGCCCTATACGGGGACAACCGCGCTTCAAGAGTGGAAGCCGGAGATCTTCCGGAGTTTGCACTTTACCTTCCGGGAATGGGCGGCAACCTGCAATTTGTGATTCAGAAAGGAAATTCCATAAAAAAATTAATTCAGAGCGAAAAAATTGAGACCCGCTATCGTCCGGGATCAATGTTGTACGAAATTAAAGATCAAATCCTTGGAAACGGAAGCCTGAAATTAACCGTTTTAGCCCAATCTAAAGAAGAAGGCTTAATTTTAAAAATGGAAACGGAAAATATTGATCCTTCCACAAAAATTTATGCTTTTTACGGCGGAGCCAGCGGAAAAACATTCAGCAGGAACGGTGATATTGGGGCAGATCCGGAATCAGGATTCTATCTTCTTCCCGAATATTGCACAAACAACAGGTTTCAGATCAATAAAAACCAGTTTCAGCTTTCATATTTAAACAAGAAAAAGGAAACTCAAAGCATTAACGGAAGTTTTTCAAATACCAGTACTTTACAATTAACTGATGCCAAAACGCTGGAAAACCTTACTCAATTAACTCAAAATAAAACAGAAAACGCTCCCATAATTTATGCCGCTTATTCTGCTCAAAAAAATCCGGTTTACATCCAAATCTCAAAAGGAAAATTGGATAAATTCCTATCAGACAATCAATTAAAAACAATTTTTGATGAAATTGAACAGTCAAGATTACATTTAACCAATAGAATACAGCTGAAAACTCCGGATTCGGATTTAAATAATTTCGGAGCCAACCTGGCCGTCGCAACCGATGGAATCTGGGAAAGCCCGACCTTCTTACATGGCGCAGTAGCTTGGAGAATGCGATTAAATGCATGGCGTGGCGCTTATGCAGCTGATGTTCTGAGCTGGCATGACCGTGCAAAAGAACATTTTGAAAGCTATGCCAACTCTCAGGTTCTGAAGCCCGATTCCGCACCAGTAGAAATGGATACCGCCCTACATTTGGCGCGGCACGTGGAAAAAATGGGAACTTCCGTCTTTTCAAGCGGATATATTTCCAGAAACCCGAACGACAATTCAAAACCGCATCATTATGATATGAACCTGGTATTTTTTGACCAGATGTTCACACATTTCAATTATACAGGAGATATTGGATTTTTAAAGAAAATGTGGCCAACGATGGTCCGTCACATGGATTGGGAAAAGAGAAACTTCAAACGAAACGGATTGTATGATGCCTACGCAGCGATTTGGGCAAGCGATGCCCTCCAATATTCCGGTGGCGGTGTAACCCATACTTCGGCTTATAATTACAGGGCCAACCGTGAAATGGCTAAACTGGCAAAATTGATCGGGGAAAATCCAGAGCCTTATGAAAGGGAAGCCGAAGAGATCATAAACGCAATGAAAAATGAGCTTTGGATTAAAAAAAATGGCTATTTCGCTGAATTTAAAGATGCTTTAGGAAATAAATTATTACATGACAAGCCGGGTGTCTGGTCTATTTATCATGTTTCAGATGCTTATATCCTGGATGAATTTGAAAATTATCAGAATACCCAATATATCAGCAATCATATTCCGCATATTCCGGTGACGGTGAAAGGGGACGTCAATAAAAATTATTACACATTGTCCACCACCAACTGGCAGCCTTACGACTGGTCGATCAACAATGTAGCGCTGGCAGAAAATTTACAGACTGCTCTGGCCTATTGGCAGGCCGGAAGAAATGATGATGCCTACCTGCTTTGGAAAAGTAATATCGCGGAAAGCATGTATTATGGAATGAGCCCGGGAAATTTTCAGCAGCTTTCACATTATGATGCTTTCCGTGGTGAATTGTACAGAGATTTTGCAGACCCGATAGGTGTAGCGGCGAGAACTTTAACGGAGGGGCTTTTCGGGGTTTATCCTAAGTTACTGGAAAATAAAATAAGCATCAGCCCGGGGTTTCCGAAAGAATGGAATTTTGCAGAGCTGAAGCTTGCCGACTGGGAATATAAATTCAACAGGACAGCGAAAAAAACGACGTATTGGTTTAAATCAAATTATCAGCAGCCTGTCTCCCTTCAAATGTTGGTTCCGGTGAATCATACCCAGATTAAATCGGTAAAAGTAAATGGTAAAAAGGTAGATTGGAAGGTATCCAAGAACTCAATTTCACAGCCATTTATAACGTTTGAAACCGCTTTAGGTAAGGAATTTACGATTGAAATTAAATATACAGGATCAGAATTAAAAAGTGAGCAGACGAATTACACCAATTATATTTCCGAAAAGCTTGAGCTTAATTTTGATTCAAAAAAGAAAATCCGCCAGGTTTATGATCCACAGGGATTAATTAGAACCCGAAAAGACAATCAGTTCGATCTGGTAACAGAAGAAAGAAAAGGAACTTTTTTCGTTCAGCTTGAAGAAAACGGAACAGTGTGGTGGCATCCCGTGAACGTTGAAATCCGCTATCCTCTGGATATTGAGTGGAGAATGAAAAACCTGCAAATTCAATCGAAATCCACAAATCCGATTACTGGAAAGCTTAAAATCAATGATTTAACCCAAGATTTTTCGGTTAAGAATGATGAGATGAAATTGATTGAAATTCCTTTAAACAAATTAAGCAAAGGAACCAATTCTATCCAGCTCGAATACAACGGAATCAAACAAAATGTTGAGATAACCGACTGGGAAATTGAAAACCAGACCGATTTTAAAACTATATCATTGGCTACAAAATATAACGAAAAAGTCAGTCATATTTTTAACCAAAAATATCTTTCCCCAAGACCGGCAGGCCCTACCTTACAGCTTCCGTGGCAGGGAATCGGAAACTGGTGTTATCCGCTTACAACAACTAACATTGATGAGAGCGGACTGATGTCAAAACGTAAAAACGGAACACTTACCTATCTGGGAATTCCTTTTTTGATCAATAGTGACGACAAAAATATTGTCTTTACAAGCCAGTGGGATAATTTTCCGAATTCAATAGAGATTCCTGTTTCGGGAAAAGGAAGGAAAATTTACTTCCTGATGGCTGGTTCTACCAACCCGATGCAGTCGCAGATCATTAATGGAAAAATTACCATTGAATATTCGGACGGCTCCAAGGCCGAGCTGGAATTAAAAAACCCAATTAACTGGTGGCCGATTGAGCAGGATTTACTGGATGACAATTTCGCTTTCGAAATTCCGGACGATAAAATTCCGTACAGGGTTCAGTTGAAAACCGGTGAATTGTACAAAGGCGGAACTTTAAGCAGATATTCAGAAATTAAAGGGGTATCGAGCCGCGCGGTTGACGGCGGAGCTGCCACAATCCTGGATATGACGATTGACCCGAATAAAGAATTAAAAACCATAAAATTAACCGCAGTAAGCAATGATATAGTGATTGGAATGATGAGTGCAACTGTTTTGAAATAAAATATACAGACTTCGACAGGCTCAGCCCTAAGATATAATAAATCAGATAAGGCGGGCTTTAGCCCGTATGTAAAAAATAAAAATCATCAAGGCTTTAGCCAAAACTTATTTTGTGTAAACCTTGATTTTAATAAAATAAATTAAAAAAATGAAGAAAATTGCAATATATCTGAGTCTTTTCTGCATCGGATTTTCCACGTTGAATGCGCAGAAAATAGACCGGAAAAAAGTCGTTCAGCGCCATAATGTAGTGAATACAAAAGCAGATACTTTATCAACATTAACCGTTGGAAACGGAAAATTCGCCTATACCGTGGACATTACCGGAATGCAGTCTTTCTCGGAATATTATAAAAATGGCGTTTCCCTCGGAACACAGTCTGAATGGGGCTGGAACAGCTTCCCGAATACGGAAAATTATAAATTTGATGAAACCTTAAGAGCTTATGATTTCAATAATGAAGGCAGAAAAGCACTTTACAGTGTTCAGATCAAGGAGCCGGAGCGCAACAAAGGGGCGGTGGATTATTATCGTGTCAACCAGCACCGTCTTCAGCTTGGAAATGTAGGAATTGAGCTTTACAAAAAAGACGGCCAAAAAGCAAAAGTTACAGACCTCAGCAATATCAATCAAAAAATTGATCTCTGGACAGGGATCATCACCAGTGAATTCTCTCTGGAGGGAACTTCGGTGAAGGTGTGGACTGCATCTTTTCAAAACTCAGACAAAATCGGGGTTAAAATTGAATCGGATTTAATTTCTCAAAACAGATTAAAGGTATTTGCCCGTTATCCCTACCCTTCCGGACAGTTTTTGGATGAGGCGGCTTTTTATGGAAATGAGAACAAGCATTCTACAAAAATCATTTCATCAAATTTAACTCAGGGATTGATTGAGCACAAATTACAAACTGCAGATTATTTCACTCAACTATATTTTACAGATGGAAAATTAATTGAAGCAGGAAAACATTATTTCGTTTATGAACCTTCTTCTAAAAATAAAACTATAGAATTAAGTGTAGAATTTTCTGCTAAAAATGTAAAAACAAACAAAACCTTATTTACCGAAGCAGAAAAAGAGAGCATTTCCGGCTGGAAAACCTTCTGGGAAAGCGGTGCAGCGGTTGATTTCGAAGGTAGTACAGACCCGCGGGCCAATGAGCTGGAGCGAAGAGTTATCTTATCTGAATATTTAACAAAAGTACAGTGCGGAGGAAGCAATCCGCCACAGGAAACAGGATTGACTTTCAACAGCTGGTACGGAAAGCCCCACACAGAAATGCATTGGTGGCACGGCGTTCATTATGCTTTATGGGGAAGACCGGAAATTTTGGAAAAACAGCTGGATTATTATTTCAGATCATTTGAAAAAGCAAAAGCATTAGCAAAAAGACAGGGTTATAAAGGTGTTCGATGGATAAAGATGTCTGACAATGAAGGCAATGAAAGCCCTTCTTCTGTCGCTGCATTTCTGATTTGGGAACAGCCGCATCTCATTTATATGACCGAGTTGCTGTACCGTCAGAATAAGGATAAAAATGTGCTTGAGAAGTACAAAAAACTTGTTTTTGAGACTGCAGAATTCATGGCAGATTATGCCTATTACGATAAGGAAAAAAATAGGTACAATCTTGGAAAAGGCGTCATTCCGGCACAGGAAGTTTTCCCGGCTAAAGATACATACAACCCAACTTATGAAGTAGCTTACTGGGATTGGGCACTGAAAATTGCTCAGCAATGGAAAGAAAGGCTCAACCAGCCAAGAGATAAAAAATGGGATGAGGTGATTACAAAACTGGCCCCGCTTCCCGTTCAGGATGGTGTTTATCTGTCTACAGAATCTGCAAAAGATTCCTTTACATTTCCTAAATGGATGACCGATCACCCTGCAGTTTTAGGGGCATTAGGAATGGTTCCGGAATCTTCTAAGCTGGATAAAAAAATCATGAAAAATACGCTGGATATTGTCTGGGAGCGTTGGAACTGGGATCATACATGGGGCTGGGATTTCCCGATGACTGCTATGAATGCATCCAGACTGGGCCTTCCGAATAAAGCTCTGGATGCTCTTTTCATGAATGTTCAGACCAATACTTATCTGAAAAACGGTCATAATTATCAGGACAAACGCCTGAGAATTTATCTTCCCGGAAACGGCGGCGTTTTGACAACAGTAGCCATGATGCTTGAAGGCTGGGACGCCTCACAAGGTGAATTTCCCGGCTTCCCGAAAGACGGAACCTGGAAAATAAAAGCCGAAGGTTTCAAAAAAATGCCATAAAATTTTTTACACATTCATATTAAGGGGAGTCTGCCGGAAACGGCAGGCTTTTTTATTGATAGAAGTTTAATTTATTTTGAATTTAAAGGGAAATATAGATTTTTTTCTACCTGACATCGAATTTTAGTAATTTTTATACTTTTTCACTTTCAGAACAGTATTACATTAAATATTTGAATTTCAATAGATTATATTATTACACCATGATAAAAATCAGTTAATTCAAATTTTTGTATCTTGTTTTCCATCTTTAATCAGTTTTTGATAAAGATTTTTTAACTGAAACTTTACTCTTGTACCGAAAGTCATGGCCGAAACATTTGAAATCAATATCAATGAGCACTCCCGTGTCCCTAAATATAAACAAATTGTAGATTCTATTCTCAACGGAATTGATGCCGGAGACATAAAAATCGGGGAAAAAATCCCTTCCATTAATGAGCTCAGCGAATCCTGCTTCTTATCCAGAGATACCGTGGAAAAAGCTTATAAGGAACTTAGGAAAAGGCAGATCATAGAATCTGTAAAGGGAAAAGGGTACTACATTTCCCGCATCAATAAAAATGATATCATCAATATATTTTTTCTGATCAATAAACCGAGCACCTACAAAATGATGATCTACAATTATTTTGTGAATGCAATCGGTACCAAAGGCAATGTGGAGATGTATATTTATCATTGCGATGAAACTCTTTTCATTAATTCATTAAAGAAAAACCTTGGCGGATTCGATTATTATGTCATTATGCCCCACTTCCGTGATGAACAGTCCAAACATACAAGCTCTACGAAGGAAGTGATTGAAATGATTGAAAAAATCCCGAAAAACAAGCTGCTGATGCTGGATAATACAAAACCTAACATTTCAGGTGAGTATGGTACTATTTTTCAGGATTTTGAGCATGATATTTACAACGCTTTAAAGGAAGGTTTAGACAAGATAAAGAAATATGAAAAAATCATTTTAGTTTATCCCAATAAATCCATTCATCCTTATCCTTTCCGTATTGTACGCGGTTTTGAAAATTTCTGTAAAGATTTTAAGCTGGATTATGAAATTCTGGACGAAATCTATCCTGATATGGAATTACAAAAGGATATTTTCATTACCATCCGCGAACGTGATCTGGTGAATCTGGTAAAGCAGGTTCGACAGAACAATATGAAGCTGGGCGAGGATATCGGAATTATTTCCTATAACGAAACTCCTTTGAAAGAATTGCTTGGGATTACTGTGATTACCACAGATTTTAAAGCTATGGGAGAATCTGCTGCTTACATGATTTTAAAGAATAAAAAGGAGCAGGTGAATAATGTTTTTAAATTTATCCAGCGGGACTCTCTTTAAAACCTGATCTTTTAACCACAAAAGTTACATTAGATTTTAATACTTTAGATATTTAAGTTCAAATTAATGAAAATAAAAAAGTTCACATAAGAAGAAAATTAAAGATTTTCAAAAACCTTTTGCAACTTTTGTGGTTAAAATTTACTTTTTCTTTTCAGATTTTACGGCTTGTCTTGCCAATAATTTCCAGTCGTTTTTAACCTTTGTCCAAACTAATATTATATCCAGGCTAACGTCGCCCGGAGCTTTTCCAAGATCAGCAGTTGTTGCATATAAGTGATGACGAACGATTGCTGTACTCCCTACAATATGTACAGTCTGATTAGTAATATCAATGGTCACAAAATCTGATTTTTTAGTAGCCAGCTTCTCAACAAATTCTTTCGCATCGTCGATATGACCGCCGGAGTGTCCGTACGTAAGCTCAGGTAAAATCAAAGATTCTAATGCTGATTTTTCGCCGCTTATCATGGCCAGCCTTAACTTTTCCGCGTTTGCAGTAACGGCGTCTTTATCATTCATTTTTTGCGCTGATGCCGTCAATGAAATTAAAAAACCGATGATGAAAATTATTTTTTTAATCATAATTGAATGATATTATTTTGAATTAAATTTTGGCTAAAGCCAGATGATTTTCATTTAATTGAAAACGGGCTAAAGCCCGCTAGTATTGATAAATTGATTCTGTAAAATTTTATTTTGTATAAAGTTAGACGACTTCCAGCTTCCTGCTTTAAGCTTCCAGCCAAAAACTATTTCACTCTGAAATTCTGCAGATCTTCCGGCTTTTCACAGCAAAGCTGTTCCATCACCTGTCTGAACTGCATTTTAAGCATTTCGATAATATGATCACCGCCTTTATCTCCCAAAGCGCCGACTGCATACATGAAAGTTCTTCCCATAAAGGTAAATTCTGCACCGCAGCTCAGTGCACGTGCAACATCCGGACCGGTTCTTACCCCGCTGTCCATCATGATTTTAATTTGTCCTTTATATTTTTCGCTGATTTCTTTTACAACGGCAATGGTAGATTCTCCCGCGTCAAGCTGTCTTCCACCGTGATTGGAGATAATCATCCCGTCAAACCCAAGTCTTACCGCTTCTTCCGCATCTTCATCTGAAGCAACACCTTTTATGACTAATTTTCCTTTCCATTTATCACGGATTGCTTTTATTCTGTCCGAATTTAATCTTCCCGAAAAAGTAGAGTTCATGAACTGTCCCAACTGCTTCACGTTCATGTTTTTATCCATGTATTTTTCCATTGTTTTAAAACTTGGAACACCATGCTTTAAAATTTCCATACACCACTCCGGTTTTGCCAGTGCCTGGGAAACATTCCTGAAATTCAGTTGCGGCGGCATTGCAAGGCCGTTCCTGATTTCTTTTGCCCTGTATCCAAAAGTAGGAACATCCGATAAAACACACAGAACATCATATCCTGAAGCTTCACAACGGTCTAGAATATCGTCCCGAAGCCATTCTTCCCTTGGATGGTACAACTGATACCAGGCCTTCCCTTCCGTGAGTTCTGCTATTCTTTCGATACTGCTGGTTGTTACTGTACTTAAAATGAATGGAATATTATGCTTGAAAGCTGCTTTTGCCAGAATTTCAGGTGCATTAGGCCACATTAAACCCTGTAAACCAACCGGAGAAATCCCGAAAGGTGCTGAATATTTTACCCCGAACAATTCGGTTTCCATATTTGCTTCCGCATAAGTATTATTCAGATAGCGCGGACGAAGCAGAACGTCTCTTAATTCATTGGTATTCCGGTCTCTGTTAATGTTTTCATTACAGCCTCCGTCTAGGTATTCAAAAGCAAAACGGGGCATTCTCTTTTTTGCTTTTTCTATGAGCAGTTCAAGCGAGGCGTAACGGGTATCAAATGGAAATGACATGATTTATAAATTAAGAATTAGCGGTTGAAGCACTTTCATCTGATAATGCTGCTGTAAAAAGGTTTCATCAATTTTTTTATTGGAAATCACCATTGCGGCTCCCAATGCAGAACCCAGCGGCGAATGCGTGGACATCACGCTGTAATGCTGAAAATGATGAGACATCAGCTTCATAAATACGTCATTATCCGTGAAACCGCCATCAATATAAATGGTGGCAATATCAGAATTTCCGATCGCATTTTTAATGGTATGAATCTGTAAATCCATAAGTTCTATCATTAATTGATGATAAGCTTCTTCAAATGTAGCGAAAGATTTCAAATCTGTTTCAGTGATCATCTTTCTTTTTAAAATGATTCCTTCAAACCGGAAATAAACAGCCTTATTTTTCATTAACCGAAGGTACAAATCCTGATCAAACTGCACTTCCCTGTGGAATCCGTATTCTTTTCCGTAATAAGCGCATAATTTTTCCACCTGGATCTTATATTCATTTCCCATGAAAAAACGGGATGCTTTCACACGTTTTCCGTCGATTCTCATGTAATTCAAACAATTGTTTTCTATATCTTCATCCGTAAGGCTCTCATCATTAAAAGGATTTAAAGAAATACTCCAGGTTCCTGTTGAAAGCAGTAAAAACGGATTTTTTTTGCTTAAAATATAGGGAAGAAGCGCAGAAGAGCTGTCGTGGATTCCTACGCCTATTTTTATTTTTTTGTTTCTGTAAGAAGTATTAATGCTTGCGGAAGTCGGCACAATTGGCGGTAATAAAGCATCAATTTCCTCTTCATAAACCCAGTCGTGATAATCTGCTTTATCATAGTCCCACAAATTGGTGTGGCAGCCTATCGAAGTGAATTCCGACACACAAATTCCGGTAAATAAATACGATAAATACTGAGGTAAATGAAGACTGTAACGGATTTTTTTGAATACTTCCGGATGCTTGTATTTTAACCAGAACAGCTGCAGCCCGGAATTCAGCATTCCTGCCTGTGGAGATGCCGTTTCTCTGGCTATTTTAAGCTTGCTTCCGTGTTTTTCATAAAATAAATCCAGGATATCCTGATCCATCGGTTTGGTATAATTGTACAAAGGTGTCAGAACGTTTCCTTTCTGATCCAGATGTACAAAGCTGGCTCCATAGGTTGAAAAATTGATGGCTTTTACTTCAAAGTTTTCATCATCCAAAATGGCATTAAAATTATCTTTAATCCAGTTTTGTAATGCCGCAAGATCTTCCGTGGGATATCCATCTTCATCTGTAGTGAGCGGTAATTCTGTATATTCCCGGACAACTTCTTTATAATTTTTATTGAATAAAAAGAATTTTTTATTGGTCTTTCCAATATCAAATACTATGGTTACCTTCTTTTTTTTAGACATTCTTAGATGAATTTTTTTTGTCATTGCGAGGAGCAAAGCGACGAAGCAATCTCTTAATATTAAACACAAATGGCGCTAATATCTATCACTAATAACACTAAGTTATATTTTTAAATTTACTGTTATTTATTTTAACGCAAAGCCCGCAAAGATTTTATTTATAATATTCTATGCTTTAAGTTCGCAAAGGCTTTCACTCAGCAAATGATAATTATATTTATTGAATATTCATTTTAAATTATTTTTCACACCATTAAGGAGTGTTCAGATATTAAGATCTATGAGAAAAAATCCACTAATTTCCTAAGCGGGGATGCTTGAAACCTTAATAATCCAAACACTTTCAACCTTAATGATAAAAAAATAAGGATACATATAATAAAAACTTTCGATTGCACTCAAAAGTTGAAATTATCAATTTTAATAAGGGTTATAAGCCTGTTGCTTTAGTTTCCATACCTCTTTCGGTAATTAAAGTTTCTCTTACTCTAAGGTTTCTGTAAACAGCAATAGGGTCAATTGCAGCACCTGTCTGCAGTCTTGCAGACCTCAATAACGGACGAACATCCGTTCTGTATGCATTCTGCAGGATCTCCTGTGCACGGACAACATCATTATTTAACTGGGCGTCTTTCAACGCTTTCTGATCTACCAAAAGTGCCTGTGCATAAGCAATTAAGATTGCTTCCAAAGACTGAATAAGATCTTCCAACGGATCTTTAATATTGTGACTTGCATCGATCATCCAAGCCGGATAAGGGTTTTGAGGATTGTTCTCGATTCCGTATACCAACTCATTGAAAATTAAGAACAACGCATAAGGTTTGATTGAACCTACCGTTAAATCATCATCTCCATATTTGCTGTCGTTGAAATGGAAACCTCCTAATTTACCTTTATACATCAGGGTTGCAACAATCTGTTCAATATTGGTATTCGGTAAATGATGCCCTAAATCTACCAATGTATAAGCTCTTTCTCCACATGCGTTCGCCAGCATGAAAGATGTTCCCCAATCTTGAATGGTGGTAGAATAGAAATTGGGTTCGTAAGGTTTGTATTCAATGAAAAGCTTCCAGTCTTTCGGCATTCCGGCGTAGATTTCTTTTAAGCTTTGTTCAGTTTTTGATAACGCTGTCTGGAAATTCAGCTGTCCCGGAAAGCTTGCTCCATCGGCCAACCAAACGGTTAAGCTTTTTGAGCCTAATTCTTTCCCGATTCTTATCACTTCTTTGTTATGCTCTACAGCGTAAGCTCTCGAATCTTCATTTACTGCATTCAGGGAACCGAATTTGTAAGAAGCTTTCGCTCCCGGCTGATCCTGAAATGTATTAGAATTCATCGCATCAAAAAGCAGATTATGTGATGCTGCTTTTTCTTTAATTGCCTGTACATCCGTCGGGATATCCCATGGAATATGTAATGAAACGGCTCCTGCAGAGTGAGTAAGCGCATGCAGCAATCCGATATCATCTAATTTTTGCTCCAGATTGGCAGGTTCGCCGCCGTAAGAAAATCTTCCGAAACGAGTTCCTCCCGCTCCCAGAGCCCAGCTTGGAATCGCGACCTGAAAATCAGCGATTTTATTGACAATCTCAGCGACATTTGCCCCTGATTTTGTTAATTTATTTTGTAGGAAATCAAAATCTGCATTAAAATTTTCTACTTCATTTTTATTGTGCTGTTCTATACTATCTTTTCCTATAATCATGATTTGATTTTTGATTATCCTTGTCAAGGTTTTGAACCTTGACAAGGAAAAATTGATTGACAATTTGATATTTCACAGGGTTTCACCCTGTGCTATTTTATGTCGCCACTGCGTGGCTCTTCTTTTATGCTGTGTATATTTTTATTAATTGAAAGCTAAGCAAAATTGCAAGTCTTCAATTTAATAATATTTTTTTAGCATTAAAATTTATCTCGGAAAAGCATTTGCCATTCCGCCATCTACATTGATGATGTTTCCTGTACTTTTATCTAAAATTCCCACGCAGGCAAAAACTCCGTTGGCGATGTCTTCAGGAAGGATAATTTCGTTTAATAAATTTCTTTTTGCGTAAAAAGCTGGCAATTCTTCCACAGAAATCCCATTAGCTTTTGCACGGCCTTCTGCCCATGCTCCTTCCCAGATTTTGCTTCCAACGATTACACCATCAGGATTTACCACATTTACTCTGATTTTATCTGCCGCCAATTCTGCTGCTAATAATCTTGTCATGTGCTGCTGAGCTGCTTTTGCAGTTCCGTAGGCAACATTATTTGGTCCCGCAACCAAGCCGTTTTTACTGGCAATATTGACGATATCTCCACCAAGACCCTGCTTTTTCATGATCTCAACGCCTGTTTTTGCCATTAAGAACTGCCCTTTAACCAAAACATTTTCTAAAAGATCCCAGTCTTTTGTAGTGGTATCTTCCAACGATTTAGAAATAGCCAGACCTGCAGAATGAACGATGATATCTACTCCTCCAAATGCTAAAACCGTTTCTTTGAAAGCATTAGCAATTGCTTCTTCGCTCGTTACATCACACGGAACGGCTACAGCCTGATCTTTGCTGTATTTTGCCGTAACAGCTTCTGCTGCTTCCTGATTAAGATCTGTGAAAACCACCACTGCACCTTCCTGAACCATTTTATCTGCAATCGCCTGCCCGATTCCGCCACCGGCTCCGGTTACAACAGCGATTTTTCTTGACAAGGGCTTTTCTTTAGGCATTCTTTGAAGTTTTGCTTCTTCCAATAGCCAATATTCAATGTCGAAAGCTTCCTGTCTTGGTAACGAAGTGTATTCTGAAATAGCTTCTGCGCCACGCATTACATTGATTGCATTTACATAAAACTCACTGGCAACACGTGTCGTCTGCTTATCTTTAGAGAAACTGAACATTCCCACTCCCGGATAAATGATGATCACCGGATTCGGGTCACGCATTGCCGGGCTGTTTGGATGCCTGCAGGTTTCGTAATATTCTTTATATTCTTGTCTGTATTGTTCAAAAAGAGGAGTCAATTTTTCAAGAACAGCTTTAGAATCGGACAAATCTTCATTTTTATGTAAAGTCAGCACCAACGGCTGAATTTTCGTTCTTAAAAAGTGATCCGGACATGAAGTTCCAAGTGGAGCCAATCTTTCCAAATCATTACTGTTGATGTACTCCAAAACAACATCACTATCTGTAAAATGCCCTACCATTCTGCTTTCGGAAGAAGCTAAACCTCTTAACAGAGGCATGATCTGAGCCGCTTTATTTTTTCTTTCTTCAGCGGGAAGAGATTCTACTTTCTGGCCACCAAAAACCTGTCCTTTTTCTTCGATTTTTTTAGCGATATATTCAGATGCCATTTCGATAACTTCCAGGCTGTTGATATAGCAATCGTAAGAAGTGTCACCCCAGGTAAATAATCCGTGGCTTCCTAAAACAATCCCTCTGATTCCAGGATTATCGTTTAAACATTTTTCTAATTGTAAACCCAAATCAAAACCCGGGCGCTGCCAGGGAACCCAGCCCATTGTATCTCCCCAGATTTCTTTGGTGATCGCTTCACTGTCTTTTGCTGCTGCCACTGCAATTAAAGCATCAGGGTGAAGGTGATCAATATGCTTGAATGGAAGTAAACCATGAAGAGGCGTATCGATAGACGGTGCTTTGCTGTCCAGATCAAAAATACAGTGGTTGAACAAACCTACCATTCTGTCTTCATCTGCAAGGCCCCCGTAAACATTCTTAAGGTTTCTGAGTCTTTCCGTATACAGTCCTGCAATACCTTTTCTTGTTAGAGTTCCGATGTCTCCACCTGAACCTTTTACCCACATTACCTCAACTTCTTCATTGGTCAATGGATCTTTTTCGATGGTTTTGCAGCTTGTGTTACCTCCTCCGTAATTGGTAATTCTAAGATCTGCTCCTAATATGTTTGAACGGTATAAAAATAAAGCTACCTGATCGTCTCCTAAAGATGCCGCTTTGTTTTCATCCCATAAATAGTTTACGTATTTGAATGTTTTTACATTTTCCATTTGTTATCTTATATTTCTAAATTTTTACCCAAAATTAGATTGTTATATTATTTACAGTATCCCGTACTATACTGCTAAACACTGTAATTAAGGATAAATTAACATTTTGTTTAATTCATCCTGTTTTCATCTGACTCAGGCTGGTGGTGATTAATATTTTATGATTTTTTGCTGTTTTGCAACTATAAAGACACAACGTTTTTTATTAACACTTAAGTTTATTTAAGTCAACTAAAAATGTACAGAAGAACACTTAAGCTTTTTGAAAATTTTTGATTCTTCTTGTGTGAACTTTTATTTTCAGTGATTTTAACTTTGAAGCTTAAGTGTTCTAAAAGTGTTAATAAAAAACTTTGGTATTATAACTTATTTTTACTGGTTATTAATTAATATCCAGGAAGTTGGGTAAGGTTTGGGTTATCAACTAAAGGATGACCTGCAGAAGCTGCCGCGAAAGGAAGCAATTCTGTTTTATTCGGTACAAATCCGTAGAAAAGTCCATCTCCTCCGCCTTCGATCCAGTTCGGGTAAGTTCCTCCGTTTTCTGCTGAACCGGTAGGTTTTGTGTAGATAATATTTCCGATCTGAAGCGCATTAAATCCGCCTGTAAACCCTACTGCTTTTCTTGCATTTCCGTTGAATGTACTTGTGTATGCCTGGAACATATTTACAGGATACCATTTGTCACCCGCTGCCACAGTCTGGCCGTGTGCCGTAACAATAGCTGCCAATGCAGTCTGATAAGCAGCATAATTTGCTGAGTTAGTAGGAACATTTAAAATAGTAGCAATCTCCGCAGGATTTGTAATTTCAATATAGGTAACTGCCAAGAACGGATCTCCGTAAACCTGTGCATTTTGGTGATATTTATATAAACGATATACTGGTGTGCCGGCAAACTGACCTGTACGGTTTGATAAGTTTTTCATGGCTTGTCTTGTAGCTTCGATCTCGCTTGCTAGCCTGTTCATTCTGATTAAGTCCGTACGCAGATTAAACTCTCCTGCAAATTCCCATTTACGTTCCTGAACAATAGCAGATTCAAAAGCCTGCTGGCCTGTAGGAGCTGGTACATTACCAATTCCTGCACGATTTCTTACCTGCATAAGAGCAGCTGTTCCCGCAGCAGTAGGTCCACCGTTCAGATAGTTTTGAGTTTCAGCATACATTAATAGCACATCGGAATATCTTAATAATGGAATATTTAAGTTACGCCCGTCTGCAGCCTGCGGCTCAACACACCATCCGATTCTGAATTTCCCTGGCATGATGCATGAATATGTAGTTCCTACATCTACCCATTTATCACTTGCATTACCGTTATTTAAGAAATAAATACTATATGAAGTACAAGAAACATCTCTACGTGTATCTCCCTGGTTAAAAGATAAATAATAGCTAGGAAGTATAAACTGTAAGGCTTTACGAGATCCGTAAGTACCTCCACGGGATCCAGGATGTGCATAAACTCCAAAAGCTGAATTTGTATTCGGTCCGTATTCGGCGATCTGCCAAAGAATTTCCGAATTGGTTGCCGAGAATTTTCTCTGACAGAAATTATACCACAGATATTCAAAACCGCTTTTCCCGCCCTGAGCCTGAACTAATGAATTGGTTCCACCATTAATAATAGCCGCACAGGCAGTATCTGCAATCTGATACAATTGCTGGATTCTATTATTGTCGCTTCTGCGTGACATCATTGCCCCGCTTCCTGTGTTCAGATCCCAACGAAGAGAATATCCCGCTGCATACAGAGCAATTCTGGCCAATAAAGCATTTACCCCCTGTTTTGTTAAACGTTCTGTAGTTGAATATCCGCTTTGAGCAAAATTCGGGATATTTGGAACCGATTCCTGAAGGTCCGCAATAATTCGGTCATAAATTTCGTCCCTTGAAGTACGTTTCGGATACAATGTATTGGGATCAGCCTGATCCATCTCGTCCAAAGGTTTAAAAACCGAAGGAACATCCCCGTAAACACGAATTAAATTATAATAGCAAAATGCACGAATTGCTTTTACTTCAGCCAGTAGAGCATCACGTTTTGTGCTTGCTTCCATTTTGCTGAGACCGCTTACTGCGATATTTGTTCTTTCAATAACCGCATACATTGCAGAATAAATTCCTGTTACTGTATTCGGTGTGTAGGCATCGTACTGATAATTGGCAATATTATATTTGGAATTATTTGTAGAACCGTCTTCAGAAGAGTGGATTACAGTATCTCCGGCGCCTAGCTGATAATACATTTCAGTTGGAATAATCCCTCTGTAACAGCCTAAAACAAACATTTCTGCAGTATCAATATTATTAAATACCGATTCTGTATCCAATGAATTATAGGCAGGCTGATCCAGGAAGTCGTTGCTACACGAGTTGGTAGCAAGAACAGCAACAAAAACCGACGGTAGTATGACTAGTTTTTTTAAAAACGCTTGAGTATTATATTTGTTTTTCATGATTTAAATATTAAAAAGTTAAATTGAGACCAAGAACATAGCTTCTTGAACGTGGGAATGTAGAGCTGTCATATCCCGGCGTAACAGTTACGCCGCTTGCTGCCGTAACTTCCGGGTCGTACCCTGAATAACCGGTAATAGTCGCTACATTATTAACCGTAAAATAAATACGGGCATTTGTAAGCATCACTTTATTCAAAAATTCTCTTGGGAAAGAATATCCTAATGTAATCTGGGCAATTCTTAAATAAGAACCGTCTTCTACGTAATAAGATGATGGATATGTAATATTCGAAGTGTTTGTATTGCTTAAGCTCCATGTTCTTGAGCCTTCATCAGGATTAAGCTCTCTTAATCTGACAAGATTAGTAGTTGCCTGCCCTGTATTCGGATCAATTAAATGATAGTAATTGTTTCCGAATTCTGTAGGAACATTCTGG
This sequence comes from Chryseobacterium daeguense DSM 19388, assembly GCF_000430825.1. Lineage (GTDB taxonomy): Bacteria > Bacteroidota > Bacteroidia > Flavobacteriales > Weeksellaceae > Chryseobacterium > Chryseobacterium daeguense. The sequence goes on from NZ_AUMT01000003.1 coordinate 26,488, forward strand.
AACATTGCATAAGGGCTTAAACTTTGCTTGGTTGCATTATAGATATCATTTCCAACACTGAATTTCATAAATACAGCTAAATCAAAGCCTTTGTAAGAGAAATTATTACTGATTCCCCCGATAAAGTCCGGTGTACCGTTTCCGATTTTCTGCATTTTCCTTGTGAACTGGTCTCCAGCTTCGTTATCTGCAGCAAATTTCATATCTCCCGGCTTAGGTGTTCCGGAAGAAGGTTTTACAACACCAGGTTTCAAGGTTAAAGATCCGTCCGGGTTTTGGGTAAAATCATCCGTAGTATAGACTCCCTGGTAGATATATCCGTACATATCTCCCAGTTCCTCTCCTACCGTTGCATAGTAAGTCACCATTCCCGTTCTGCTTCCTCCTACACTGAATGTTTTATAGCTTTGTCCGTCTTCAAGGGAAAGAACTTTGGATTTATTGAAAGAAATATTAAGGTCTGTTGTCCATCTGAAATTTTCTGATTTTAAATTCACTGTATTTAAAGTGAATTCCATCCCTCTGTTTCTCATAGCTCCGATGTTCTGATATTGTCTGGAATATCCTGAAGAAACAGGAAGTATACTTTCCAGCAACATTTTGCTTACATTGTTGTTATACCATTCAGAAGTCAATTTAATTCTGTTATTAAAAAACGCTAAATCTACTCCGATATTAGTTGTTCTCAGCTCTTCCCATTGAAGATTTGGATTTCCCCAGTTTGCACCTGTAACGTATGCAGGAAGCCCTACTGTATTGTTAATAGGATAATCTGTAAGTAAAACATTGGTTCTCCATAGATTATTAGCAACGCCATTGTTACCCGTAACTCCATACTCAATTCTTAGCTTAAAGTCATTAACAATCTTATCTATTTTATGCCCCTGCCAGAAATTTTCCTGAGAAACGCGCCATGCTCCCGCTACAGAAGGGAAATATCCCCAACGAACGTCTTCTTTAAATTTCGAAGAACCATCGGCACGTATTGTTCCCGTAATTAAATAACGGTTATCATAATTATAATTCACACGTGCAAAATAAGAAAGTAAGCTGTTACTGTCTCTATCTGAATCTTTATCAGCTACTGTTGCAGTTGCAATATCATCCAGTCCGAAATTCGGATAAGGAAACTTAATAAGCCTCATACTGCTGTTTTCTGATTCTTCATACCAGATTTCGTTTCCGATTAAAGCATTCAATTTATTTTTTTCCCCGAAAGTCTTATTATAATTTAAAGTATTGGTGATCTGATAACGATAAGATTCTCCATTGGCAATATTTCCGTTAATTCCGGTATTTATAGGATCTGTAAGAAACGCACGGGAATTCCTATCTGAGAAAGTAGTTGATTTGGTGTTTATCCAGCTATACTGCCCTGCCGTTCTCCACGTAAAGTTTTTTAAGAAATCAAATTCAATTCCGGCGTTGGCTACGAATGTTCTTGTACGTTTGTTTGAAGTAGACGCCTGTGTTTCTATATATGGATTTTCCGTATCAAAACCAGAATCTAAAGCTGAATAATCCGGGAAAGTCTGAGTATTGAACAACTGATCCTCAGTAAATAATGTTCCTCCGTTAATAGGCTGAAGAAGGATTTTCTTCATTCCGGAGTAAACTCCTCCCCCGTTTACGGAATTATTTGTAAACATTGTATTGAAATCTACCCTTACTCCTTTATACAATTCTGAATTGATATTGGCACGTAATGAATTTCTCGTTTCACTGTAATTCTGAAGCAAACCATCCTGCTTATTATAATTATAGCTGATGAATGCCTGTGTTTTGTCATTTCCGGCAGAAACATTTACGTTGTGGTTTTGGGTTACTCCCGTTCCTCCAAGCATTCTTTCCTGCCAGTCCAGTGCGTAGGCAGATCCGTAGCGGTTGGCAATCCTGCTATATGCTCCTGTATAAAAGCCCGGTGTATCTGTTCCTAAGCTGTTATCAAAAACATTACTCCACTGCGTTGTTTTCCCCTGAAGCTGCGCCAGCTCATATTGATATTTCACAAACTGCTCAGAGTTCGAAACCATATCCAGCTTCTTGGAAAGCATGTCAAATGACATAAAGGTATTATAATTAATAACCGTTCTTCCTTTTTTACCGCTTTTAGTTTTAATCACAATAATACCATTGGAACCTCTTGCTCCGTAAATAGCGATTGCAGAAGCACCTTTCAGTACATCAATACTTTCGATATCATTAGGGTTGATTACATTCAAAGCGTTATCCAGCTGAAAACCGTCCACAATATAAAGCGGATCCGAGCTTTGAGTAATGGAAGAACCTCCTCTTACCGTAACATTGGCACCAGCTCCCGGTACACCGCCTGCCGTCACAATATTAAGACCTGCAGCTCTGCCCTGCAATGCCTGCAAAGCATTCATAGCCGGTGTAGCCGCCAGTTCTTTTGCTGAAACCGACGAAACAGATCCCGTTAAGTCTGATTTCTTAACCTTGCCATAACCGATAACTACCACTTCTTCAATATCTCTCGTACCGTTTTTTACAGTATCATTTACCGCTTTTTGCCCCCAGACAAAACTTGTGGAAAGCATAAATGCCGGAAACACTATTCGCTTTATATTCTTGTGTTTAACTATCAAAGACATATATTAATTTTTATGTTACCAAAATACACCGTTACAAAAATTCGGGCATCCTGCAATATCCTGTATTGAAATATTCATAATTTATCATAATTAACTGCAAATATTTGAATTATATTTTAAAATAAATAATAAAACGGTTATAAATTATCAATTATTCAGTAAAATATTTAACTAAACCGTGAATTAAAAATTCCCGTTTTAAATATGTACCCTTTTTTTAGAGTTAAATTGCTTTAAATTAAAAAAGACACCGAAAAAATCAGTGTCTTCATAAAATTGAACTATATATTATCTGAAGAGAATATCCTTACAAACTGCTTATCGCAGAGAATTTCCATATCCTACAATTAAAATGGAAATAAACATCACCATCATGCCTACCACAATGGTAGAAATGGTTTTCCTGGAAACTCCTTTCCATTCCTTGATTATTACACCCCATAGATTTGCTATCAGTATGATAAATGCCATATGCAGGATCCATGAACTTGGCCCGTTCCCCATTTTGCTTTCCCCCATTCCGTAAAAGAAAAATTGTAAGAACCACATCGTCCCGGCAAGCGCACAGAAGATGATATTGGCAAGAAACGGAACATTTTTTTTCTTATAATCCGTATAAGATTTATTTTTAAATGCCAGATAAAGACAGCCGATAAGATTGGTTGCCATCCCACCCCAAAGCACTACAACATACGTAACATTATTCTGGAATAAAAACTCTCCAGGTCCCGGATTGGCTGCTTTCCAAAGATCATTGGCAACAATCGCCATAGGTTTTCCCGCTTCCAGACCGAAATTAAAACAAGCGCTTAAAACCCCTGAAATAATGGAAACAATAAGTCCCAGACCGAATTTGTATTCCGTTTTTACCTGAACTCCGTGCGGATCTGTGGAATCTGCCTGCAATTCTTTTTCCTTCATCATTCCGGCTTTCCCGCTGATAATAATCCCTGCAACACATACCAAAAGTCCCAATAATACAAACTGCCCCCATTTGCTGGAAAGCATAAGGCCTATATTATCTTTACCAGATTGTGGTGAAAATTCATAATAAATAGATGGAACCAGCGATCCGAATATCATACAAAGCCCAAGAATAATGCTGCTTCCAAGCGCTACTCCCAAATAACGGACCCCCAAACCGTAAGTAAAGCCTCCGATTCCCCAAAGGGCACCGAATAAAAACGTTAATCCCAATATGGATGAAGTCTCATTCTGTATGATTTCCCAAAAATTGGGTATGGTAAGATAGGCAGCCAGCGGCGGAACGATGATCCAGGAGAAAACCCCACCAATCAGCCAATAGGTTTCCCAAGACCAGCCTTTTACTTTCTTATACGGTAAATAAAAGCTTCCTGAAGAAAACCCTCCCAAAAAATGGAATAAAACTCCTAATAATGCATTCATAATATCTTATTGGTATTGAATTTGAAAATTAAAGATATGAAATCGATTGCGCATCTTGTAGTGTCATGGTAAATTATTTTACATTCTTTTGTCTTGAAACAAAAGAATCAAAAGTTCAAGACTGGAATCATCCGCTAAAAATTAATTCTGTTCTCTAAAAATTCTAAAACTTGCGCGGATTCAATGCTAGTTTTTCATTTACTATTGCTGCCGCGCTTCGAACAATAGAATTTTTTTAACGTTCTCAGAAATAATTTTCTTAACGCTCCTTCTTCCTAAGTCGATTAAATTAATCTTCAAAAATTCAATATTTTCTTATTTCAACTTATAAACCTCACTTGCAGCAAGCAATAAACAGCCTAAACCATAATCTTCGAAATCCGGTTCCTTGCTTACGGAAAGCGGCTGGCCGTCTTTTGGCTCTTTTCCTGTTCCCTGAACCCAGCCCAAAAATCCGTTAGGCTGAACGGAATCTTTTACAATGGCATTCCATGCTTTTACTACAACCGGTAAATAGGTCTCTCTGTCGATTAATCCTTTATTAATTCCATACGCCATTCCGTAAACGAAAAGAGCAGTTCCCGTCATTTCTTTTCCTCCGAAATTCGTAGGGTCATGCAGGCTTACATTCCAGAAACCGTCTTCCCTCTGAATAGGAAGCAATGCAGATAGCAGGTCTTTATAATCCTGTAAATATTCCTGATAATGAGGGTCAGATTTTGGTGTATCTTCCAGCGTACGTGCCAGAGCCGCAACTACCCAACCATTTCCACGGCTCCAGTAGCAGTCTTCTCCATTAGGCTCCTTATAAGGCGGGACAAAGCTTTTATCCCTCCACCAAAGCTTGTCCTGAGGGTTGTACAGGCCATTTCCACCATGCTTGTATTTAGTGAAAGCATACATTTCGTAATTTTTGTCAAAATACTTCTGTTCTCCTGTAATTCTGCCCAGTTTAGTGAAAATCGGCATGCTCATCTGCAGCGCATCGATCCACCACCAGTCATCAGCTTTTGGAGTAGCAATCATGCTGTCCATAGAAGCTTTGATGAATTTTATTCTTTCGGGATTCTTTTTTCCGTCGATTTCATACAAATCAATATAAGTCTGCCCGCAAGCCTGATGGTCTGCATTTCTGGTATAGGTATCTCGCATCAGGTTCCAGTTGTGCTTTTCTCCCCAGGAAACTGCATAGTCATAATATTCTTTTCTTGGATCAACTTTATAAAGCGCTATTAAGCCTTCATAGTAAACAGCACGCGTCCAAAGATTGCTAGGCCAAACTTTTTTACCGACAATTTCTTTGCCTGTATCCGGCCATTTATTCATAAAATATTGGTTGGCCCTTCTTGAAACTTCCAATACTTCTTTTTTATTCGGAAGCTCAACATTCTTCACCGTTCCCTGCTTCTGAACCGAACATGAGGATAAAACCCCGATGATCAATCCAAAAACAATACTTCTCGTTAATACTCTTTTCATATATTTTTATTATTTAAATTTAATGAATGACTTTATATTTTGCTTAAATTTTAATGCTCGACTGATTTTACATTAGGTGAAGGAACTTTTGAAACCGATTCATCCAGATAATAATCCGTATGCGGCGGCTGATTGTACCCTACATTCTGCCATACAATACTCAAACGGTATTGAGGATTATGCATCAGGGTGTAAAAACGATGTTTCGTGGGAATTGCAGTACTGAAAATCCTGAGCTCCTGATTATCCGAGCTTCTGTAAATCAATTCTTCCCGCCAGTCTCCAAATAAATCCGCCACCAGCGAAGGGTTTTTCTTGGTTCCGTTATTAGATTCACACTGAAAATTTTTAGCATCAAAAATTACTTTCGATTTTTCATTGTTCCAATCCCATTTTGACACGACAGCTCCGTCTAAAATCTCACTTAAAAAATCTCCGTCCCAATAGATTCCCATATTACAGGCAGGACTTTTATCACTGATTTTCTTTCCTTTAGCATCATACAGACCCTTCACGCCAGCTCCGGCAGCCCAGCATTCCGAGCCTTCGTGACGTGGATCAATATTTAAGGCTAATCCTCTTCCGGGACCCTGGAGTTTTCCCTGCTTGCTGTAAATTAAGGAAGGTAATTTCCACAAAACTTTTCCGCTTGCTCCATCCCTGAAATGCGCCCCTGCATCATCAAATCTTTCCTGAATATCAAAGATTTCCAATCCGGGATTAGAAGGATCCAGATCACCGACATGCAAAGCATCACCATGCCCGAAGCCTGTACTGTTCAGCACTTTTCCGTCATCATCCACGGTCATTGCTCCGAAAACAATTTCATCCTTTCCGTCATTATCCACATCAGCAATACTCAGGTTATGGTTTCCCTGTCCGCGGTATTTTTTATTCTCTTCAGAGCTTTCGGTATCAAAAAGCCATCGTAAGCTCAATTTTTTATCTTTAAAATCCCACGCCGCAATGGCTGTTCTGGTATAATATCCTCTTGACATAACAATGCTCGGGGTTTTTCCGTCAAGATAAGCAACTGCGCCTAAAAACCTGTCGATGCGGTTTCCTTTGGCATCACCCCAGGTTTCAGTCATTTGTTCATCTGTTGGATTCAAGTTCTCTGAAAATCTTGGAACCTGAAAATTCACGGTATTAATTTCCACTCCGGTTTGTCCGTCAAAAACAGTGAGATATTCCGGTCCGGAAAGGATGAATCCGTTCTCATTTACATAATTTTTTGTGGGATCACCTATGAACTTTCCTTTACCGTCTTTACTTCCGTCTGCAGTTTTCATGACAATTTCGGTTTTTCCGTCCTGATCAAGATCATACACCAGAAACTGTGTATAATGGGCCCCTTCCCTGATATTTTTACCTAAATTGATTTCCCATAAAAACTGACCATTCAATTTATAAGCCTGAATGATTGGTGGATCCGTGAAACCTTTCTGACTATTGTCACGCGACTGCCCGGTCTGATGAAGAATAATCTCATACTCGCCGTCCCCGTCCAGATCTGCAATAGAAGCATCATTGGGCGTATATCCTGAAGGCGTTTTTAATGGAATTGAAAAATATGCCTTTTGATGAGCTACATATCTCGCGGAATCAAGATCTATTGATTGATCAGGAGTATTTGAAGTAACAAAATAAGTGTAACTTTTTCCTTTGTCTGCTGTCTGATCCAAAAAACAGGTTTCATTAAGCAGCGGTTTACTGTTTAATTTTTTGCTTTTGTTGTTTTCAACGCGGTACAGATCAAATTGAGTATGTTGAGGTTCGGTTCCCAGCAGCCTCCAGCTTACAAAAACTCCAGATTCTGCGGGTACTGCCACAATTCCTCTTTTCAGATATTCCATCTGTCTCTGTGCAGAAAAGAACTGTATAGAAAAGATTGCGAGCAAAATATATTTAATTCTAACCTTCATAAGCTGTAGTTTTTAAATTTAATTCAATCGATTGCATAGTTTACTAATTTAAATTACTTTGAATAATAAACCGGAATCAGTTGCATTTCACCATCCAGTCCGGAAGGCTGCACTTTCCAATGGGATGCATCAAAAGCTTTATAATCAATATTTACAAAATTGATTTCATGATAATTCCGCCACTGAATTTTATTCTGATCCATATATCTGATCCTGTTTGCCATTAAATTACAAACTTCAATCTGAATGGTATTTTTCCCCTTTTTCAGATACTTTCCAATATTAATTTCGAACGGAATGCTCCAGATAATACCCGCTTCCTGTCCATTGACAATCACTTTTGCGCTTTCGTATAATTTATCGAATTTTAAAAGATAATCATCTGCGTTTTTTTTCTTTAAATTTAAAGTTGTCGTGTAAACACCTGTCCCGGAAAAGCTTTGTGTGGCAGTATCTTCTGAGAAATTTGTCCATGGCTCCAACTTTTTTAGTGTCCGGGATTTTGGAAGCCTGGGACCGCCTTCTTTGAATGCTAACTGCCACGGCTGGTCAAGCATTATCGGGGAATATGTCTTTTCAATATATTTCCATTTTGAAATGGATGGATCTGTATTTTCCGAGCTTTTCAGAATAAGAGACTGCCCTGATTTCAATTGAATTTTCACCGCATTGTTCTGTGTCTCCGCAATTCCGAAATCTCCGTTTTCAGGATTCATTAAAGTCACCTGCTTTCCGGTGAAATTGAAAGGAACCAGCTGATTTATATCTTTTGAAGTATGATTTACAATAAAATAATATTTTCCACCATTAAATTGTCTTCTCACAAACTTGAGTCCGGTATCCGTTAATTTCTCCCGCTGAATATTTAAAAGTTCCAATCCTTTCGCTACATCAGCACTTAATACAATTTTACCCTTTCCGAAAGCTGCCATTTTCACGTTTTCCTTCTGATTCTGAAACGGAATTTGCTTCCATAAAGATTTCAAAGTGTTTCTCCTTTTCTCCACTTCAAAATACCCGGGTACATCTTTCGGCTCGTTTTGAAAAATTACCGAAGCTCCGTTTTGAGCCAATTCAAGAATATGCTTCAAAGTATTTTCCGGCAGATAATTTAATCCCGGGATTATTAATACCTGATAAGATGATCCGTTATTTTTAGCCTGAATTTTTTGATCCGAAGCTTTAGCCTTATCAATCATTTTGTCCGAAATCATGTCCAGAGAATAGCCCATTTTGCCCAATTTTGCCAGATCATCATAGAACGGGGTCGGTTTCAGCCATTTTTCAATATTATGAATTTTGAAAGCCATATCTTTTCCTTTCGGGATCGCCCACTGGTCGTAAACCGGCCAGTACATGAGGATTTCATTGTCTGACTTGCCACTTTGAAGAACACCCTGAGTGCGCTCTACATAAGAGTTTAATCCCGTTACATGCGGCCACAAGCTATTTTCCGGAACGAAATTCACCGAAGCATAAAACAGCCATCCGGGGAAAGAAACATCAGTAGGAGTATAGGTAGTCCCATGATAAAAAACGTGGTTAATTCCTGATAAAAAAACCTGCTCCACTTCCGGTTTTGCCTGTGACCATGAGGTTTTAAAATGTTCAGTCAGCCAGGTAAAAGTTTCGTTTGAAATCAGTTGTTTGCCTGTAATGTTTGCTGCCGAAGAAGCAAATTTCAGCATATTGATATCCGGAGTATCAGATTTCTGAATATCCGCGGTATCCCTTCTCAAGCCCGGAATATCAAAAACTGTACTTCCGAAAGTTTCTGATTCGGGGATATCAACAGCAGCGTATAAGTCCAGTAAATTCCCCGGTGAACCGTGCGCCTGATTGGTATTCTTTGAGTTTTTGGAATGTGCCCAGTTTGTGAAATTTTCAGTAAAATTATTTAAAATCAGTTCACTCAGTGTTTCCCTGTAATCTGATTTTATTCTTCCTGCCATATCGTTTTCCTCACTACTCACAAGGTATTTGATGTAAGGACTCAGATCATATCCTCTTCTTTTTTTAAATTCATCTTTAAAATCCGGTGTCCAGTCGGCATTATAGACTTCATAGCTGTCATTGAAAAAAGAACGGATTCCATAGTTTGAATTTCCGAACGCTTTATCGAAAGTTTTAAGATAATCTTTGGTAGCCTCCGGTGAAAAATGGTCTAAGGTATATCCTTCTCCACCCGGTGCGGCACGTTTTACTTTCTGCAGGGTTTTACCTGTAAAAATAGCATAAACTGTCCATTTTCCAGATGTTGGTTTCCAGTTTAAAGTACCGTCGCTGCTTATTTTATCTGTTAAAACCAGCGGTTCGTTTTTTTCATTGTAAGCGGTTACAATATCAAGCTTTATCGATTTTAGATTCTTTTGTTTTTCATCTTTCAGGATCAATTTTTCTGAAAATTTTTCACCGGATGAAACAGTGTACGTCTGCACTATCATTTTTGCAGCCGCATCCTCTTCATTTACCTGCGGACCGCCGATAGGCCATCCTGTCCCGACAGACATATCAACACCCATGTTCAGGCTTTTTGCTTTATTGGTGGTGAATTGCAGCATTTTCATCCATTCAGGAGAAAGATAATTGATGTATTGATTTTCAAAACCTTTTGCCCCATAAATAGGCACAATTTCCACTCCTCCGAAACCTGCTTTATGTAAAGTGGCCAGCTGCTTGTCCAGTCCTTTTTCATCCACGGCATTTCCCATCCACCACCAGCGCGTCCAGGGTTTTGCTGTTTCAGTGGTTTTTGGCCAGGGAGTTTGTGCGGAAATATTTCCGAAGACAAAACAGATTAAACTGAGGCTGACTATGTTTCTAACTTTCATTTCTAATGGATATTTTGCACCAAATTTTATTTCTTCACCGGGTTTTACCCGATGCTATTCCTATTGAATCTCTTCGTTATTCTTTATCCTATAATATTATTATCCAATCTTTTGATTTAATGTTTTTTCAATTTCCATCAGGCTTTAAAGATTCCATAAAGATACTTTCCGGCCAGTGGAAGTTTTCGACATCATCTGGTTTATTTGTATTAAAATCCTTATAATTTTTTGAAATATATTTTCTCAGTGGCAGGTTTTGATCGACAATACTTTTCACCACACATTTTGCCAATTCATAAGCGCCGTAAGTGTTAAAATGCGTGTCATCCGCCAATGCATTCGGCTGGTTTGGGTAGCTGTCTGCAGGATAATACACAAATGCTTTTTTAGTAAGCTCCGGCCCCATTGCTTCAAACAGGTTTTTGCTTAATTCATTTAAATCAATCAAAAATACATTTTCTTCTTTTGCAATTTCTCGCATTGCAGCAGGAAAATCATCCAATGTATTGACAATTTTTTTGTTTTCATCAAAAACTCTGCGGTTCATTGAAGTGACCAAAACCGGAATTGCACCCAATTCTTTGGCTTTCAAAATCCATTCATTCAATCGTTTTCTGTAACCCGATTTCGTGCTGTTTCCAGCTTTTTGGTCGTTGTGCCCAAACTGAATGAAAAGATAATCGCCTTTCTTGATTTTGTTCCAGATTTTATCAATTCTATGGCGGTCTTCAAAGGCTTTCAGCGTTTCTCCGCTTTCGGCGTAATTGGCGATAACGACTTCATTCGGAACGAAAAAATATGGAAGCATCTGTCCCCAAGAAGCCCAGGGCTCATACTGTGCATCCACAACGGTGGAATCTCCCGTAAGATAAATGGTTTTTGCTGTTTTGTTGGGTTCAATAATCAAAGCGCTAACTTTTGGAGCTTTGTCATTAAATTCAATCGTTAAAAGATTATCCCAGTGTAAATATTTTCTTTCTCTCGGCTTTAGTTTTACAATCCCGATTTTTTCTCCGTTTTGATTTTTAATGATACTGTCTTTTACATGAACGGTTATTGTTTTCCTGATAATATCCCCTTCTTTAGTTTTAACATCATCCAGCATCAGGCGGCGGTTTTCCACACGAACCGTTGTTTCAGAAGTTCCTTTTGAATCTCCTAAACTTAATTGAATATTATAATTTCCTTCCGGCAAAACGACGGAAAAGTAAAAAGGTTTACTACTGGTGATAAAATCTCCCGTCAAAGCATTTCCGCCCCTGTCAACAGATGTTAAGCCTGAAGTATCCATAAACCCGTAGCCCGTTTTCCAGTCAAATTTTGAAGTTTCGGTGATGGGAATAAAGCCGTTTTCCGTTCTGTTTCCTCCAAAATCAAATTTAAAATCAGTCTGCTGCGCGAACATTGCCGAGCAGATAAACAGAGCTATTATTTTGATCCAGTTTCTCATAATCAATCCGTTAAAATATTGATTTCAGGCATTGTAAACTGCTTTTTCTCTTCTTCGGAATCCGGCAGGCCAAAATAGAAGTTAAGCGTTCTTTTGTAAGCTCCGCTAAGATGATTCAGCTCACTTTCCGGACCTAAAGTTTCCGTTTTATCGTTAATATTGAAGGCCAAAACGGTTCCCAACGGCGGAATCGCATCTAAAAATGAAATATTTCCAGTTGGCAGTTTTGGATAGCCTTCCGCACTATAAATTCCGTAAAAATCAAAGAGTCTGACAAACATCTTCTCCTCTTTTGTTCCGACGGTAATTTTACCTTCCGCCGTGTCCAATTGCAACCAGGAAACATCATCAAAATAACCTTTAAATTCAGGATAAATCCACGGTGAAAAGCCTGTCCGTGTAGAGTTTTTTAAATTCTGCCAGACGTTATAAGTCTGTCCCTGCAAACGGTTTTTCCAAACATGATAAGGCCCTTTTCCCAGCCATTTTGCGCTGATAACGTAATTTTCAGGGTAATCAAAACTTACACCTGCCAACTGATAATCTCCGGAAAGTGAATATTCGTAATTTAACTCTAAAATTCCATTTGGATTCAGCTTCCAGATTATTTTATTTCCGTTTTTATAACGAACTTCAATTAACTGATTCTGGCCTTCTGCAAAAGATTTTATAGATGATAATTCCATTTTTCCGTTTACAAAGACGGGCCCGTTTCGAAAGTTTATTTTTTTCCCTTTTTTATCAATAATTATGGATTTCAATAAGCCATTTTTTTTCCCGATTGAAAATTCTTTTTCATTGGATTTTAAAATGAATAAAGAATCATTTTCTGCAACAGTAACCGGAAATTCTTTGGTTAAAGTTTTCTGAAACTGTTTTGAAATTTCGTCATTAGCCGAAATTTTCCAGGTCCAAGTGTAAATTTCTCTCCCGAATGGATCTGTTGCGGTCAGCATTAATGCTTCACTTTCTTTCCAATTGGATGGAAGATTCAGTTTTAGATTTCCCTTTTCCGTCGGCTGAATATTCGGAGATTCCGGTTTTCCTTTCTGAATAATATCGTACCCTGATTCTGAAGAAAAAGGTGTTTTAAATTTAATTAATTTCCATTCAAAAATGCATTCCTTTACATTCGTGAAATGATAGCGATTTTCAATGGGAATAATTCCGTTAAAATCATTTGAAATCATTTTTAAATTAATTTTAACCGGACTGTAAATTTCCCGGATCGCGTAAAAGCTTCCTTCTTTTTCACGGTGCGGCCCCACAACTCCGTCCGGAGCATTAATGGCATTCACATCAATCTGATTATTGAAATCCGTACGTGCCAAACCTTCATCTGCAAAGGCCCAGATAAAACCTCCGGCGCCTTTTTTGGCGTTCCAGTGAAGCTCCCAGTAATCGGCTAAAGAAGTTCCGCCGCCTCCGTCATCCTGTGCGTGAAGAAACTCGGTCGGCATATAAATATTTTCTCCTTCGAGGATCTTTTTTGTACTGTAATAATCTTCGTAATGATTGCAGTCGATACCGTTGAAAGCATTTCCAGGCTTGTGATGAGCGTGAATTACGGGACGGTTGGAAAGATCATATTTTGCAAATTCTGTGTCCAGATCAAAATTATGTCCTCCTTCATTTCCATTGCTCCAGAAAATAATCGAAGGATGATTCGCATCTCTTGTAACCATTTCTTTTACAAGCTTTTTACCTATTTCCGTACTGTATTTTTTCTGCCAACCGGCCAGTTCATCCAGCACATACAATCCTAACGAATCACAAATCTGTAAAAATGATTTATTTGGCGGATAATGTGAACATCGAACGGCATTCATATTCATTTCTTTGATGAGCTGAACGTCCGTCAGATCAATGTTTTTGCTCACAGCGCGGCCCGTTTCCGGCCACCAGACGTGGCGGTTTATGCCTTTCATTTTGATCTTGGTTCCGTTGATGTAGATTCCGTCGCCTTTTTTTATTTCAATGGTTCTGAACCCGAATTTTTCTTCGGTTTGAAAAATTGTTTTTCTGTTTTTAAGCAAACTGAATTTTGCTTTGTAAAGATTAGGAGTTTCTGCTGTCCAAAGCTTTGGATTTTTAACAGAAAACTGAATCTGTTGCAGAGTATCTCCTTTTTTGATTGTAACCTGAGATTCACTAACCCGTTTATTATTTACATCAAATAATTCTACTTTTAGATGATTGGCAGAATTAATTTCTTTTAAATGAATATTTGAACGAAAAGTTCCGTCCGCTCTGGCTTCAATGGCTGTGGATGAAATATGCTCTTTCGGGTTTGCTTCAAGATAAACCGGCCGGAAAACCCCTCCCAAAACCCAATAATCTGCAAGACGTTCTGCATTGTTGACGGATTTATCGGCGGACATTTTTGAAACTTTGACCTCAAGAATATTTTCTTTTCCAAAATTTAATTTGTCTGAAATATCATATTTAAACTCATAAAAAGCACCCTGATGGATTTCTCCGGCCAATTTTCCGTTGATTTTTACTTCGGTATCGGTCATTGAACCTTCAAAAACGATGTTAACCGATTTTCCTTTCCACGAATTCGAAACTGAAAATTTGTGTTTATATACACCTACCTCATCATTGAACTTAAAATTTTTGCCATAGGTGACATAATCTCTTCCGTAATTGTAGGAGCCAAAGCCCTGCTGTTCCCATTGAGAAGGAACCTGAATTTTGGACCAGCTTCCGGATTTCCGGCCTGCGCTTATCCAAAAATCCCACGCTACAGTATGCTCAGAATCCCTCTCGGTCAGGAATTGAACTTCCCTGGACTGAGAATGCAGTAACTGTACACACAAACATAACAGAACGAATATTTTGGAAAAACAACTCATTTTCGGGCAGTGTCGGAATCGTCTTTTTTATCGTAAGATTGGGCAAGAGAAGCGACTTTGGTAACGTTTACTTTAATTTTTTGCAGATTTTTGATGGCATTTAAGTTCTGTTCTTCAGGCTTTATTGCCTTTATATTCAAATTTTCGAATGTAAAATCTGTTAAATTATATAAATCTGATGCTTCTACGGCAAAAGCGGTTTCGCAGCTGATGTCTATGTTTTTTAAGACCACATTATTTGCTTGGGAAGTCTTTGGTTTTTCTTCGCCTTTCAGATCAAAAAACTGGTTCCATCCTTTTACGTACAGAAACGTTTTTACATTTCCTTTAATATTGTCGAGCGTGATGTATTCGTAATGCTGCGGGGTGTCCGGTCTCATTTTCAGGTGTAATAATCTTGATGCGTCCTTCACCTTAGAATTTCGGAAAATAATATTATAGTTATGAATAGATTCGCTTCCGCAGGTGAGTGCAGAATGGCAGAACCCGAATGTGTTATCTTCAATGATGATATTCCTGTTTTCTCCGTTTTCAGGAGCTTTGTCGGCTTTCGGGCCTTTTCCTCCTTTCAGGGCAATGGCATCGTCATTTACGGACATGTAGCAGTTTTTGATCAGGAAATTGGTGCACGCATCAATGTCTACAGCATCCGTACTTGGTGCTTTTACCGGTTCTTTCGGAGCTAAGATAGTTAAATTTAATAATTTTACAAATTCACTTTTATAATAATGGGTGCTCCAGAAAGGTGAATTTTTCACAGTAATTCCTTCAATCTGAACATTTTTAGAATTGGAAACATAAATGATACGTGGTCTCATTTCGTCCATATTGGTGCATTTAGGATTCCACTCACGTCTTTTCCAGAAGGCTTTCCAGAATCGCAGTCCGTTCCCGTCCAGTGTTCCTTTTCCTGAAATGGTAAAACCGTCCAGTCCATCCGCATTGATGAGGGCCGGGAAATATTTCACCGTCTGACCTTCCATTCTGGTAGTTACAACAGGAAAATCACTGATGTCATCGCTTCCTTTTAATTTTGCTCCATTTTCTAAATGAAGGTGCGTTCCCTGCTTAAAAAACACGGAACTGATCAGGAATGTTCCTTTCGGGACGATGATAACGCCACCACCGTTTTTTGCTGCCAGATCAATAACCGCCTGGACCTGTCTGGTCTGAAGAATGGTACTGTCGTTTTTCACTCCGTTGTCCGTAAGGATGTATTTTTTACCTAAAGTATTGATATCAGTAGGTTTATTTTCCTTAAACCATTTCGGGATTTTTGTACCGTCCGGAAATTTGTCCTGGCTTTTCAATGCCGAAGAAAAGGATAAAAGTATGAACAGAGACCAGAAGAAATTGGATTTATTTTGAAGCTTCATAATTCATTTTTTGCTGTAATTGCAGACTTTAATTATTGTAATATAAAATTAAAATCGCTAAATAATTTTCATCTAAATAAAGAAAACTATTCTTTTATTTCATTTTCATAAAAATATACATTTTGTAAACGTACCGTATCCTGCTCTTTCATGTTGTACAAATCATTGAGCCCCTTGCATACTTCCATGGAATTTTGGATGATCAGCAGCCCAGAGCTGTTGAGATCATCGATAAAGGACTAGCGCTACATCCTCAATCTGAAGAACTGCTGCTGTTAAAGACAAAAGCCGGCGCAAGAAGACTGAAAACAGGCGCATTAGGATTGGCAGCAATGATGCTGTAATCTGTAAAAGTATTTTCTTTTTTATAGCGTAAAACGGCTCCCAGCACATAAACTCCTATCCATCCATAGATGACGTAACCGCAGTCCCGTACAGCAGAAACAGCCAGAAAACAATAATTTATGCTCCATTGCTTTTAAAATCAGTTCATCATCTTCAGCAATCAGAATCAATATAGTCTTGCTATTTATTTTATTAAACTTTTTATTAAATTCAATCCAATTGATATTTCATTTACAACACCCTGCTCCATTTCGGAAAAATCCATATTGCCATTGGTTTTGGCTTCATAATGGCGTGCGGTATCTGCAAGCTTTACCAGCCCTGCTGTTCCGGCCGTCCCTTTGAGCTTATGGAGAATTCTTTTTATTTCATCCATATCCTGTTCTTTGGAAGCTGTTTTTATATTGCTTTCTGCGCTTGTGAGCTCCTGGATAACAAGGTTCAGGAAAATTTGTTTAAAATCTTCATCATCGTCACCGATACTTTCACTTAAAATATCCGTATCGAGATATCTTTCCTGTTCTTCATCAGAATCAGATTCCGCATTATCTTCAGAAACATATTTTTTTAGCATTTCCGATAAATCAGACTGCCTAAGCGGTTTAGGAAGGAAATCATTCATCCCGGAACTTAAACACTTTTCTTTTTCGCCTAAAATATTTCCTGCTGTAACCCCAATGACAGGAACATCAGCATATCCGGGTAATAAACGGATCTGCTTTGTAGCTTCTATACCATCCATTACCGGCATCTGAACGTCCATCAGCACAAGTGAAAACTGCTTACTTTTGCATTGTTCAAGGGCTTCAAGGCCATTTACAGCTTCAGTGAAATGAGCGTCAGGAATGAGAGACCTTATCATTTTGTTATTAAGCACCATATTCACGGGATTATCATCCACCAACAGAACCTCAAGGTTTGGCTTTGCTGATAACTGGCTGGTCGTTTCCTGAGGTATCATTACCGGCATCTCTCTTTCGTTCTGCTCTGCTGCACGGCGAAGGGTTTTGTATAATTCTTCCGATTTTATAGGCTTCAGCAAAAAGTAAGAGTTCTGCTCCTGCCGGAAAGAATTGATCACATCATGCTCTTCCGAGGAAGTATGCAGGATAACCAGTGGTGATGTTTCATTTTGTTTTTTAAACAGATCTTTAATTTTTTCTATGGTTTCCAGCCCGGAAATTACCGGCATGTGATAATCCATTAAGATGATATCAAAGCGTTCTCCCGCCAGTAAAATCTGCAGGGCTTCCAATCCGTTGGACGCAAGCTTTGATTCAATATTTTTATAAGAAAGCATGTGCTGGATAATAATTCTGTTGGCTTCATTATCATCAACTATCAATACTTTTTTAATTTTAAGCTCTTCATCCTCAGACATTTCGGACATTTCATAAGGAACTTCAACATCAAAAAAGAATACCGAACCTTTATCCGGCTCACTGGTCAAGGAAAGGTGGCTTCCCATATATCCCAAAATATTATTTGAGATGGTAAGTCCAAGTCCGGTTCCTCCGTACCGCTTACTGATAGAACTGTTTTCCTGAGTAAAAGCATTAAAAATGTGCTTTTGTTTTTCTAAAGGAATTCCTATTCCCGTATCTCTTACCGCAAAACGTAACGATATATTTTTTTCGTCAATCCGCAGCTTTTGCACTTTGAGCTCTATTTCGCCCTGCTCCGTAAATTTCACGGCATTACCCAAAAGGTTGATAAGGATCTGCTTCAGGCGTGTTTCGTCCACCCAGATCGTTTTAGGAAGTCCCGGCTCGATGTTTAAAAGCAGCTCAATATTTTTTCTCTGAGACTGGTAAAGAATTACGTTAATAACCTGGCTTACTATATTATAAACATTGCTTTTTTCTACTAAGAGATCCATTTTTCCGGATTCTATTTTAGAAAAATCCAGAATATCATTAATAATGGTAAGCAGATTTTCTCCTGATTCATTAATATAATTAAGGTACTGCGTCTGAATTTCATTGAGCGGCGTTTTCAGCAACAGATCTGAAAACCCTATTACCCCATTAAGAGGCGTGCGGATCTCGTGGCTCATATTGGCCAGGAATTCAGATTTTGCTTTGCTGGCAATATCTGCCATTTTCTTTGCCTGTTTCAGCTCCTCATTTGTTTTTACGGAACCTGTGATATTTTGAACAGATACAATCACTCCGCCTATAATCCCGTCAGAAAGATACCAGGGCCTTACTTCCAGGTTATAATGCTGTATTCCTTCTTTATGCTCTACTTCAAGGGCAAAATTTTCGTTTTTATATGCCTTTCCCTGCAAAGCATTGCGGTATATGATTTTTCTTTCTTCCGGAACATTGGGTGAAATGGTAAAAAGATTCTGCCCGATGAGCTCCATCCCGTTCATGTGGAATTCATCTTTCCAGCTGCTGCTTACAGAGAGATAATTAAGATCTTTGTCAAACATTGCCACCGCTACAGGAACATAGGTTACGAATGACTGTAGCATGGCTTCTTTTCTGGCCAGCTCAAGATAAATATTTTTAAAGGCGTTAATATCCTGAATGATTCCAAAAACTCTTGTACATACACCATTGTCAAATTCCGGGATACCTTTCACCCTTACCCATATTTCAACCCCGTCTTTGCGCACGAGCTGAAATTCCTCATCATAAGGAATTCCTTCAGATACAGCTCTGTTAAAGAGAAATTCAACTTTTTTCCGATCTCCGTCCTTATAGAAACCTAAAGCATTTTCAAAGTCCGGCTGAAAGCCCGCATCTGTTTTATGGATTTCCTTTGTAGTCTGTGACCAGAATACCGTATTTTTTTTAAGATTTACTTCCCATCCTCCTACCTGGGCCACAGAACTGGTCTGTTCCAGCATTTTTTTGGTGTAAAGAAGGTCTTTTTCCAGAGCCATTCTCTCCGTGACATTCAATGCTGTGCTTACAACGTATGGTTTTCCTTCTTTGTTGATCTCCACAAGATTATGGTACATCCAGATAAGCTCTTCGCCCTCTTTTGTTTTGAGGATCATGTTTCCAAAATCTTCTTTATTATGATTGATACGGTCCAGATACTGTTCCAATAAAGGCCAGTTTGGTTCCGGGACAAGATCTTTTAAATTTAATCCATTTACCTCTTCTGCGGAATAGTGAAGTGTTTCTCTTCCTTTTTGGTTTACTTCAAGAATATTACCCTCCATATCGTGCATGCTCATCAGGCCGATGGCATTTTCGAAAAAGCTTCTAAAACGGCGCTCAGAGTTCTCCAGCTGCAGTTTTTCTTCTACATGCTGGGTAATATTAATCCCGAAACAAAAAATTTCAGAATTATTCTGATTTTGCTTTAAATACCATTCCACAGTAATGGAAGCGGAGCTGTCGATATGTATAGTGGTGTTAATTACCAGTTCTTTATCTGTTTTGAGAACAGTTTCTATTTTCTCTAATACTTGCTGGCTCTGCTCTCCAAGAAGGCTAAGGAAATTATGTTGTAGTGCTTTATTTTTATCCAGTTTGAAGGCCTTTTCAAAAGCCGGATTGAAATCCTTAATGATAAAATTATTATTAAGAACACAGATCAGATTATTTGAAATATTAAATGTCTGCTGAAAATATTCTGCCTGAATATTCTGGCGGGTTCCCATCAGAATCTTTGTAACGGCCTCGCCTATTTTTTTAAGAGTCGCGATCTGGCTTTCTGAAATGGTTTTAGTTTTATAATCGATAACGCAGAGTGTTCCCAATGAAAAACCTTCATCGTCAATAAGCGGCACCCCTGCATAAAACCGGATCCCGCCAGCTAAAATTAATGGATTATCGGATGATCTTTCATAAGACAGCGTATCATTTATTACCACCACATCTCCGGTAGCAATGGAGTACTGGCAGAGCGTATTTTTACGATCAACCGTATCCAGAGACATTCCTATACAACTTTGTATGGTCTGCGTTTCTGCTTCCATAACGGCAATAAGTGAAGCCGGACAGTCGGTAACCAGGCACGCCGTTTCAGCAAAAATATCCAGTTGCGGATCCTTGGGCAGGTTCAAAAGATCTAAAAATTCCAATTTCCTGATTCTTTCTTCTTCATTAGAAGGAGTAGGATATTTCTTCATATAATTACAGGGTTTGCATCTTATAAATATACTCAGAAAATTATAAAAATTAGTTTTTTATTAACATTTTAACTATATATCACATATAAGAGATTATTATTGCAAAATAAAAACTTTTATCATTATCCATAATTATATTGAATTTTCTCATCTATTTAAACATATTTACAAATAAAAAAAGCCCCATTATTATGGGACTTTATTAAATATTTAAGGACAGTATTTTATTTTACTGCATCTTTTGCTTTTTCTGATTCCATTAAATGATGCTCTAAAGTAGGAACTGTTTTGCTCGCAAAAGCCTTCAATGAAGCCTCCTTACCTTCTGAAGCCTGCTTCTTGAATTCTGCAACATCTTTCTTATGATCGCTTACCATAAGATCAGCATACATACGATCAAACTCTGCACCTTTTTTAGCTTTCAGGTCGTCATATTTCTTTTGCTTTTCCGCATCCAGGCCTGTCGGCAAAGTATACCCTGCTGTGGAAGCCCATTTCTTAAGCTCATCATTGGCTTTACTGTGGTCTTTTACCATCATTGCACCCAAAGATTTTACTGTAGCATTGGTAGCGTTGGAAGAGGCAAGCTCACCCATCATAACTTCCATCAAACCTCCTGTGGCAGCAGCGTCAGCAAATTTTTTGTCCTGATCGCTTAATGAAGCCGCAGTAGCGGACGTGTTGTTGGCCATTGCAGCAGAATCAGTAGCTGCCATTCCTGTATCGGCTGGCGCAGCCGCTGTTGCAGTAGTATCTGCCGAACTGTCAACAGCCGTAGTTTCATTCTTTTTACAGGCTACAAGAGCAGCCACAGCTAGTACAGCTAAAATTGAATTTTTCATATTATGATTTTAAAGTGGTTATGCAGTACCTGTAACAATTTATTTGCCAAAGTTTTAACAAATCATATTGTTTTGCTGTAAAATTTTCCGAATCTTCTTAATCCTTCTTGTAAAAGTTCCTTTGGACAGGCAATATTAATCCGCAAAAATCCTTCTCCTGAAGATCCATACATAGTCCCGGCATTCAGCCAAAGATTTTCTTGATCAAGAAGGATTTGGGACAGTTCTTCAGAGTTTTTATTTAAAGCGCTGCAGTCCAGCCATACGAGGTAAGTCGCTTCCAGTGGCAAAACTTTAACTTCCGGCAGGTTTTCTGCAAAAAAACGCGACAGGTATTTATAATTTTCATAAAGATAAACCTTCAGCTCTTCTACCCAGCTTTTTCCTTTGCTGTAGCCTGCTATTAAAGCTTCTACGGCAAAAGAATTAGGATAACCCGTTTCCTGAACATCCATTAATTTTTTAATCTGATTTAAAATTTTAGCGTCCTTACAGATAACATAAGAAATCGGCAGACCAGATAAATTAAACGTTTTACAAGGCGATCCGCAAGTCACCGAAACCACATCGTATCCTGTTACAGAAGCAAAAGAAATATGTTTTTTTTCACCAAAAACAAGATCAGAATGAATCTCATCAGAAACAACCATCACTTTGTTTCTCGAACATATTTCTGCCATTTTTTCAAGCTCTTCCGTTGTGTAAACACGCCCTACAGGGTTGTGCGGATTACTGATCAGCAGCAGTTTTGTATCCGGATGGGAAGCTTTAGATTCAAGATCTTCGAAATCAATACTGTAGTTTCCGTCTTTATATAAAAGCTCATTAGACAGAATATTACATCCGCAATTTTCCAGAATGGTAAAAAAATGATTGTAAACAGGAGTCTGCAGAATAATATTTTCACCCGGCTTTACAAAAGCTCTTACTATTGCAGATAAAGTCGGGAGCATGCCTGTAGAGGCTAAAAGCCATTCTTTTTGAATCAAAAACTGATGCTCATTTTTCCACCACCCGATTATTGCATTATAAAACTCATCCGGAACCAGGCTGTAACCGTATATTCCCGGGGAAGCCTTTTTCGAAAGCGCTTCTGTAATTTCCGGCGCTGTTTTAAAATCCATATCCGCAACCCACATGGGAAGAACATTTTCTGCACATAGATCCCATTTTATAGAATGCGTTCCTCGTCGGTTTATTATTTCATCAAAATTATATTTCATGCTGATATTTTCAATTATTTTGAATGGATGTATTTTTTAAGATCTGAAATAGACTTAATTTTCAAATGTTCCGCCTGCTCCCTCCGCATCATCAGGGCATAAGAATTATTGAACCCAAGCGGTTTCAGCCATTGTATTCCAAATTGTTTCCTGAATTCGGCATCTACATAAGCGTAGGTTTTTTCCGGGCTTTGGGTAACCTTTTTGATGGTATTTCCGTCTGCTTTTAACATCACCAAAAGCCCTGTTCCGGTATATTCGGGATAAAAATCTATAGCATCATTCATTAAAGCATCAAAACAGATTTTGGTGCCTCCCAGCCCTGTTTTGGTTTCAACTTTATAGTCGGTATATCCTTCGATGATCATTCTATAAATTTCCGTCAAAATATATTGTTCCCCGAAAATTTTTGATCCGATTCTTACCGTTCCGGAGTTTCCGTTTTTAGGGTTTTTATATAAATTATTTTTAACCAGAAAATCCTTTGCAATTTTTTCGGGTGTCTGGTGAAGATAGTCTGATTTGTAATTCAGGTCTGTCATAATAGAATCATTGAATTTTCCTGCTAAAACATTCAATGCTTCTTCCAGACCGGGAAATTTTTCCAACGTCTTCATTTTAATAACCGGAGCTGCAAAATAAGGTGGAAAAATTTTCTTATCGTCCTGTAAAACATAGAGGTCAAAAGCTTTGATACGCCCGTCCGTAGAATATCCGCTGATAAGATCAAGCTCTTTTTCATAGGCAGCTTTATACATGACGGCATCACTCACTATTACCGGATTTACATTGAGTCCGTAAACAGATCTCAGCCCGAGATCACCATCCTGCCTACCCATAAATTCCGGGGTGAAGCCTGCTTTGATTTTACTTTCCGAAGCTGAAGCAGAAAAATAAGCCACTCCGATACAAACCAAAATAACCGGAACAATATATTTTAAATATTTCAATAACCGATACCCGGATTTCTGCAAAACAGCAATCGCCTGATCTGAAAGTACCGCCAGCAAAGCCGCCGGAATGGCTCCTGCGAGAATCATATTGGTATTGTTCAAAGAAATTCCTCCGAAAATAAACTCTCCTAATCCTCCGGCCGCAACAAATGATGCCAAGGTAGCAACACCCACATTAATAACCGCTGCTGTCCTCACTCCTGCAATAATAACGGGCATGGCCAGGGGAAGCTCCACTTTGAAGAGAAGCTGCCTGCTGTTCATTCCTATGGCTTTTGCGGCTTCAATAACGGTGGGACTAACGCCGGTAATGCCGGTAAACGTATTCCTAATGATGGGTAAAAGCGCATAAATAAGCAATGCAACAATCGCCGGAGCAACACCAATCCCGAAAAGCGGAATCATAAATCCCAATAAAGCAATGCTGGGAACGGTCTGCAAAATACCTGCAACCCCCAAAACTGAAGTTGAAAGCTTTATTTTTTTTGAAATAAGAATTCCGAGTGGAACTCCTACAATAATTGCTAAAAATAAAGAGAAAAAAGTAAGCCCGAGATGCTGTATGACTTGGGTTAAAAGCTTTTCATACTGTTCTGCAATAAACTGCCAGAGACTTTGCTTCGTCATACCATCTGTAATTTTCTGTATTCATTGAAACCTTTGATCAGGTTTTCATAGTTCTCCATATTTTCATGATCTGCACTCAGTTTCTGCAGGGCTTCCCAGAGATTGGTATTTTGGGTAAAATTAAACCTGTGATATAATTCCTTCAAATTCACCAGGCTTTCAACATCCTTCAATGTGGTAACTTTATATTCCAATAAGAGACGGTTTTCCGCGAAAAAACTGGAAACAAATTCATTTTCTGTGTGGTAAAGCATTTCTTTGGGTGTACCGGAATGTACGATTTTCCCTTTATCCATCAGACATATTTTGTGTCCGAGCTCAAATGCTTCCTGCACATCATGGGTTACAAGAATGATGGTTTTGTTTTTAAGCTCTTCCAAAGATTTGAATTCTGCATGGATATCCGCCCTGGTAATATTATCCAAAGCTCCGAAAGGCTCATCCATCAATAAAACCGGAGTATTGGCGATCAAAGCTCTTGCAATGCCTACCCTTTGCTGCTGCCCGCCGCTTAATTCACTCGGAAAGCGGGAAAGCATTTCCTCAGGAAGGTTAAGTTTCTGTAAAAGCTCATGAGTTCTGTGTTCGGTTTTCTTTTTGTCCCATTTTAATAATTCCGGGACTACAGAGATATTTTGCTTAATGGTATAATGAGGGAAAAGTCCTGAATTCTGCATGACAAAACCAATTCCCATCCGTAATTCTTCCGGCTTTCTGTCCCGAATATTTTCACCATCAATTAAAATTGTTCCGGAATCAGCTTCTATAAGACGGTTGATCATCTTTAGTGTGGTAGTTTTCCCACAGCCGCTGGTCCCGAGAAGCACCAAAATTTCCCTGTCTTCTGCCTGAAAAGAAATAGTATCAACTGCAGGTTTTCCGTCAAAATATTTTGAAACCGATTCTACTTTTATCATGCTAAATTATTTCGCCAATCTGATCCCTGTAAACTGCCATTGAAGCCCGGCAGGAAAAAAATTTCTGTAGGTTTTCCTGCTATGGCCTTTCGGTGTAGCTTCAGAAGCACCGCGCAACACCATTTGGTTCACCATGAATTTTCCATTGTATTCTCCTACTGCCCCGGCTTCTGTTTTAAATCCGGGATAAGGCAGATACGCGCTGTTGGTCCACTCCCATCGGCTTCCCCAATCGAAATGGTCCGACGCTGCTTCCCATTCTGCTTCAGTAGGCAGACGCATTCCTTTCCAGCTTGCAAAGGCCGATGCCTCGAAAAAACTGATGTGGCAAAGAGCTTTATCAGGATTAATCTCGTGTAATCCGTTTAATGTATAATGCATCCATTTGTCCTCAACAAAGTGCCAGTATAAAGGAGATTTTGCGTTTTTCTGCTTTACCCAGTCCCATCCTTCGGCATGCCAGTATTTGAAATCTTCATATCCGCCGGACTGCATAAATTCCAGATATTCCCTATTGGTTACAAGCCGGTCTGCAATTTCGAAATCTTGAAGATATACTTTATGTCTGCCCAATTCATTATCAAAACAAAATCCTTCTCCGGTAAAACCTATTTCATACACTCCTTCAGAGAATTTTAACATATTGATTTCGCCGGAATATTCCTTAGCCGTTATTTTTTCCTTTTTATATTGTGGAAATAAAGGATTGTGGCCTAAAATATATTTGATATCGGTAATCAATAATTCCTGATGCTGCTGTTCATGGTTTAAACCTAATTCTAATAAAGGTTCAATTTTTTCTGTCATGAATTCGCTTTGAAGAAATTCATTCATTTTTTCGTCAACATATTTTCTGTATTGATAAATATCAGAAACCGACGGTCGACTGAGATTTCCGCGGTCTGTACGGATTACACGGGTTCCGATTGTTTCGTAATAGCTGTTGAATACGAAATTATACTGCGGATCAAAAACCTCATAATCCGGAAAATTCGGGATAAGGATGAAGGTTTCAAAAAACCAGGTCGTGTGTCCCAGATGCCATTTTGGCGGACTTACATCTACCACAGGCTGGACCACATAATCTTCTATTTCCAGAGGTCTGCATATTTCTTCAGAATAATTCCGGATCTGTGAATATTTTTCTACCCATTTTGTAAACGGATTTTCCTTTATAAGAATTTCATTTGCTTTCATAGATAAATTTTAGATTAAATAACCTGCCATACGGAATCCACAAACCAGTTTTTGGAATCTCTGATCTCATTGATTAGGTCAAAACCTGAGTTTTTAGCAATTTTTTTAATATCATTTTCAAAAAATTTCTGAGAAATTTCCATATCTATACATTCATTTTCCGTGAAATGTACACGCTCTTCTCCTATCATTACCGTCTGGTCCCGCAAGCTTACAAGATAGCTCCGGCAGGCTCCTGACGCAGGATCATAGGTCTGGTAATGCTGAAATTGTTCAAGATCAAAATCTGCATGCAGTTCTCCGTTCATCCTGGAAAGAAGATTAAGATTAAACTGGGCAGTAATGCCTGTTTTGTCATTATAAGCACTCAAAATAGTGTGAGGGTTTTTCTTTAAATCAAAACCTACAAAAAATATGTCTCCCGGATTCAGTTTCCTTTTCACTTCACGGCAGAAATGGCTGGCTTCTTCCACTTCCATATTCCCAATATTGCCCCCGAGGAAAAGAACCACTTTTCTTCTGTTTGAAATATGAGTGGCCTTATCCAGCATATCAAAATATTCACCTTCCAGTGAAACGATATCCAGTGTCGGAATTTCATTATTAATTTTTTCTTTCAGCACGGAAAGAATATTTCCGGAAATATCAATCGGCATATAGGCGAAATCAATATTTTTTTCGGCTAAATATTTCAGGAGGCAGGTAGACTTCATGGCATCTCCCGCACCCAGCTCTATCAGGTCAAAAGAAGTATCCATAGAAATCATTACCTCAGCAATTTCCTTTGTTTTATTTTTGAAAATATCAAGCTCACAATCGGTGAGATAATATTCCGGCATATTCATAATCTGCTGAAAAAGCCTGTCGCCGGTTTTATCGTAAAAATATTTTGACGGTAATTTCTTCGGTTCTTTTTTTAAACCTTCCAAAACCTCCTGACGAAAATGATCAATATGATAATGGCCTTCTGTTTTTGATTCTTCTGCTAATGGTAAGCTCATATTAATTTTAATTTGGTTTTCATATCAATACAACTATCTTGCCGCCTCCTTAGATTTTCTATATAAAAGATACGTTTTTTAACCTATTCTTTTGAAGTAAATTATTTTAATCGATCTTTTCAATTACATTAATTATATGCAATCAAATATCACAAACATGATATTTTAATTAACCCATATTAAGTATATCTAATTTTAGAGGAATAATATATTGATATTAAATTTTTAACTAAAATTCAACTTACCTTATTGATACTATTCTAATCTACCGGCTTAACAGAAATCGCAAAACCGCCGCTTCTTACCATTTTAAAATTGATTTTTGACTTGCTTGTGATCTGCTTTTTGTAGATATTATAGCTCTGAGGATTATCAATATAATCGGCATCTTTTCCGTCTTCGTAAATCGTTGCTTCATACTTTTGACCTTTATTTAAAAAAGAAAAATCTACGGTATATTCTCGCTTGTTTTCATCGGTAATCCCTCCTACAAACCAGTTTTCAGTACCTTTTGCTTTTCTTGCCGTAATGATGTAATCTCCAGGTTCGGCGGATAAAATTTTTGTATCATCCCAATCTGCGGCCACGTCTTTAATAAACTGGAACGCATCCATGTGCTTTTTGTAGTTTTCCGGTAAATCTGCAGCCATCTGAAGAGGCATATACATGACCACATACAATGCTAATTGTTTAGCCAGCGTGGTTTTTACAAAACGTTTATCTCCGGGGAAGTAGTAATCTAATTTTGTCTGGAAAATTCCCGGTGTATAATCCATGGAACCTCCTATCCATCGTGTAAAAGGAAGGATGGTCTGGTGATCCGGATTATTCCCCTGAAAGGCTTCGTGCTCTGTTCCGCGGGCAGCTTCTGCAGAAATCCAATTGGGATAGGTTCTGCTTTCACCTCCCGGACGTACGGATTCATGGGAGTTGACCATAATTTTATACTCATTCGCTTTTTCTGCAATTCTGTAATAATGGTTGATGGACCATTGGGAATAATGATGTTCTCCACGGGGAACCATATCACCCACATAGCCCGTTTTTACGGCATCATAGCCGTATTTATTCATCAACTGGAACGCTTTATCAGCCCATCTTTCGTAATTGGTGGCGGATGCGGAAGTTTCGTGGTGCATAATGAGCTTAATACCTTTAGAATGAGCGTATTCATTCAACATTTTTATGTCGAAATCAGGGTAAGGCGTGATGAAATCAAATACAAATTCTTTATGATGCCCGATCCAGTCTTCCCAACCGATGTTCCAGCCTTCAATGAGCAGTCCGTCGAAGCCGTTTTCTGCTGCAAAATCGATGTATTCTTTAACTTTCGTATTGTTGGCAGCATGTTTTCCGTTCGGAGTTAATTTAGAAAAATCTGTCTGCCCGATATGGATATTTTCAGCTGTAGAATAAGCCCACTGTGATTTTCCGATGATCATTTCCCACCATACTCCCATGTATTTTGTAGGATGAATGTAGGAAGTGTCTGTATATTTTGTAGGTTCATTAAGGTTAAATAACATTTTGGAATCCAGCACTTCCTCGGCTTTTGGGGAAACAATAATTGTTCTCCAAGGGGAAGCTGAAGCGGTTTGGATATACCCTTTTGCCCCTTGTTTGTCCGGGGTGAGATGAGTTTTAAATTTAAAATTATTAATATCCACTTCAAGATGAGCCGCCGGATAATCAAGCACTGCAGCTTCGGCGATATTGATGTATAGAGGATTTTTTCCTTCTTTTTTCAGTAAAACCGGGGCCTGAATCGCATTTTTAATTAAGGTCTGGGAAGAATGCTTATCAAACGCCTTATCCCAACGGTCGTGAATTTCTGAAATCTTCGTTTCCTGATACTGATATTCCTGAGAATCATAGTCTGCAACAATCCACCATGCTTTCATATCAGAAGGAAGGTCAATTTCGGAATCTTCTTCCCTTATGATAAAATAGTTCAGGTTTTTCTGCTGGGGAAATTCATATCTGAACCCTAATCCATCATTAAACAATCTGAATTTCAGAACAATATTACGCTCTGTAGAAGCCTGATTTAACGTAACAGCCAGCTCATTGTAATGATTGATATAGTTTTTCTTTTCTCCTAAAACCGGCTGCCAGCTTTCGTTTTTGGAATCCCTTTTTTCGTCTGTTTTTGTAAAGCCGCTGTTTAAGTCTATTTTGGCCTCTTCCGTTTTTGTAATTTCCGGGGCAAACTTCAAAGAAATATCCTTGAATAGTCTCAATCCTAGTTTGGAGTCTTCCACGACAACATTGCCGTTGTATTTCAGATTGTAATAAGGTACTCCCTGCTTCAGCTGAAAGTTCATCTCAAACTTTCCGTCGGGTGATTTTAAAGTTTGCGCCGTGAGATCAGCACAAACCATCGAGAGCAAAAAAGCTCCAATTGCATATATTTTCATATTAAGTATTTGGTATCTTAAAAATAAATAAAATTTTACATTTATTTACAAACAAAATGGAGGAACTCTTAAAGTTTCCTCCATTTCTAATATAATCTATTTAGAATTTGTGTTTTAGGATCACGATAATTGATGTATAACAGTATATTCAGTGTTACCATGCAATTGTTTTTTTCAATTGTATTCTTGCGGCCATTAATAAAAATCTCCTGCATTGAGAGATTAATATTTTTCTGATAAATTAATACGTGATTTGGTTTAATTCTGAAATTTGAAGCATTTTTTGAAGTAATTTCTGTAGAATTACTCTATCCAGCTGTATATTGTAGTTCTTGGAATTTTGTATTCCCTTTCGATCTGGCTTATGCTTTTTTTTCTGGTATAGATTGTTCTTAAAACAAATTCTATAATTTCCTCAGGATAATAATATACAGTACTTTGCAATTTCCCGGGATGAGTTTTCATTGGGTTTTGGATCGCTTTTTTCATTAGTATGGTTAGTTAGGTTTTAGGTGTATATTTTGGTTAGTGTTTGATTGTTCAAATGTAGAATTATTATCAAACAATCTCACTTTATATGAATTAAATATCATTAGCTGTCATGTTTTTATTGAAAAAAAATCATTAATATTAAGAATTCAACTATTTGATTATCAATAAAATAAATTTTACAAAGCATTAGTAATATTGACTTTTGGTTTTTAATGCTATTGAGAGGTTTTTTAAGTGTTTTTGTTGTAATTTTTTTGAACTATTTTAACTATTAATCAAGTAAAATGCTACCGGAATTTCATCTCTGTACTCAATAAAATATAAATGTAAAACTTTAATTGGCTTTAAACTGTTCAGCTATATTTTAAAAATATGAATGGATTTTAATTAATTTTTAATAGATTTATATTTAAAAGCTGCTTATATAATCCATGAAATTTTCTTTACTTTATTTATATCTATTTATATTATTCACTTCCTGCTTACCATCAGAAAAAGAGGCCAATGATTATTTCCAGCATCTGAATAATCAGATCTCGGCAGTTCGTGATAATCCTGTGGAAATTCAGAAAATTTATGATAGGGAGTATGCTAAATACAAGCAGCATGGGAGCAATCAATACCTTATTGGAACCAAATATGTAGAATTGTCCCTCCGAAGAAATGAAGAGGATGTGCTTGTTTATGAGCTTCTTAAACTCAATAATGATAAATACGACTATATTTCAATTTCCTGCAATTATAACCTGGCTTTACAGTTTGAATTTACCTCGCCGGAGCTGGCTGAAGAATTTCTGAATAAAGCCATAGAGCTCGACCAGAAAACAGGCCAGAAATATTTTCTTCCTCATTTATTCCACCTTAAAGGAAGAATGTATTACTCCAAGAAAGATTATAAAAAGGCACTTTTTTATTTCAATGAATGCCTGAAAAATGTGAATCCAAAGGAGCAAATTTTTGTTTCTTCCATGCATAATAACTTCGGATTGTGTTATAATAAAATGAATGACACCCACCGTGCTATTGAAGAAACACGAATAGCCATTAAAATCCTGGAAGATATCCCAAAAAGAGATAAACAGGAGGAACTTTTCCTGAATTTTATCAAAGGAAACCTTGGTGGATATTTTCTTAAACTGAAAGACTATAATACCGCAGAAAAAATATTGTCTAAAGAACTTGAATTTTATATTGAAAATAATTATTCACACGAAAGCATTAACCCGTCTATTGAACTGGCAAAAATTTACAGCATAACAAACCAGACGCAAAAACTAGAAAGCCTGATCGAAGCCTTTAAGAAAAGAGAAGCAAAATTAAATTCTGTCTCCGAAAGAATAGATATTAATAAGATCATCCAAAAATATTATGCCGATACCAATGATCTCCGGAACCTGAAAGTTTACTCCGATAAGATCACTACCCTAAATGATGAAAATTCTGAGATTACAGCACAAAACCTCACAGAGAAAACAAACCTTCTCAACAATTATATCATAAAAAACGTAAACCAGAAATATGATTATCAGAAAAGGAAAAACCTGTTACTAACCATCATTATCTCATTGACAATCATAACATTTCTAGTCCTTCTCACAAATATCCGGAACAGAAATAAAAGAGAGCGTGAGAAAAATGAAAAGCAAAAGATAATTCTGGAAAATAAAAAAGAAATCCTGGAAAAAGATATTAAAATTCAGGATGAAAAAATTAAAAACCTGTATCACAGCCTGAACCTGAAAATAGAAACCGAAAAAGCATTTCTGGATAGTCTGAGAAAAATTAAAAAACAGAAAAACACTGATCCTGAAGAAGTTTTGAAAGACCTTCTTCTAAAAGTAAATAACCTGATCCACGTAGATAAAAGGAACTTTGACCTTATCAATGAATGCTCAGCGCAAAATAAAGAATTCCTGGACCGCCTTTCCGATCGGTTCCCGATTCTCACTAACATGGAGCTTAAACTTTGCGTTTACTTCAGGCTGAACCTGTCATCAAAAGAAATCTCATCTTTTGAAAATACTACGCCCAATACCATACGGGTTTATAAAACAAAAATTAAAACAAAGCTGGGGCTGGACCGGGAAACCAGTCTGGACATTTACCTGAAAAACATATAGTTATTAAAAATTTTAACTAAGAAATTCAAAAATTGATATTTAGACACATTTTAAATATGGCTTTTTGCTGCAAAAAATTATTTTCATATTAAAACAACCTATATTTTTGTAAAATAATAGAATTATAGCAATTAAATACCCCAACCTTTTTTATAAGAAAGTTTACGATGCAGGAAAATACATCTCATAAGCTTATACCCATGACCACTTTCGTTATTGAGTTTTACTCAAACGAGGGATATGCTGATCTTCAGACTTTGAACCTGCTAAATAATTACGCTAATTTTCTTAAAAAACCTCTTATTTTAGGGATGTTCATACCCGTAGATAGTAACGGAAATATCCTGAAGGAACCTAAAAATTATAAAGCATGGAAATCTCTTAAGCATAATGCAAAAAATACAAACAGCGAAAATGTAACCTTTGAAGAATATAAAATCTATCAAAAGGCAGAAAGAAATTGCTTGTTTGAAGGCTTCACACTGGCATATAACGGATATTCCGTGGTAAGAATTGTGGCATCATACGACAGTTCCATTGAACTGTCTTTCAATAAAAATGACCTACAATGCCAGACTTTTAAAGATGTTGAAGCGCTTACGGTTTTTGATGAAATTTATTTAAACGAAAATGCTTTAAAAGCCATCGGAATTCACAAATAGTGAGTTTTTTTTAAAAATTATCTGCTAAAAATCTAAAAATCCGTCCGTAAGACATTTCCATTGAATTTTTGAAAAGCCCAGCATTCCGCCCAAAGCAATCATTATATTCCTGATTTTGTTGATAAAGCTTGCATTAAAGTTGGGAGTTTCATTTCTACCGTAAATTCCAGTTTTAATATAATTTTTTTCTCTTAAGATCATAAAATTGGAGGTTGCCTGTGAAGAATAAAAATGGGCAATATGATTGTTTTTCATATCTCCGGGTTTTACGGACGGGCTGCAAATAATCAGCACTTTTTCATAATCATTTTCATTTTCGTGAGCAATACCCACTATTTTTACCCAGTCATATCCTTTACCTTCCGTGTTGCCGGGCCCGGGAATATTAATCCTGATAAAATCACCGATCTCAGGCTTACGGCTGATGGCTTTACCGTAAGAATCAAATAAAGCAAAATCAGCAGACTGTTCACCGCAATAGTGTTTCCACTGATTGACATTGAACAGTCTTATCTTTAAAACTTCAAAAAAATCAAACGCCTCGTCTGGGGTATCAAAAAATTTTTCGCTTTCAGTATCATGAAAGCTGCCTTTTTTCTGTGGCGGAATTCCCGGAATCTGTTTAGCCTTCATATTTATTTTTTTAGATTACTTAAAGTTATTAATCAAAATACAGAACTTTTATGAGTGAGGTCATGAACAAAGTGCATTTCGAAAAATATCAATAAATTATCTTATAAAATGATGAAATAAAGCTATAAAAATAAAAATGCAGGGAACTACAATGGCAAAATATTTCCCGAAACCCGTAAGTGCTCTGGCATATTTATTATTAAATCCCATCGACTGCATTGAAGAATAAAAGCCATGCCACAAGTGAAACCCTAACAGTACAAATGCACAGCAATACAAAAACGTGCGCACCGGGCTTTTGAATTTGTGTACCAGCTCTTCATAATATCTTGTCTCATTCGGGACATTCATTTCAATGAATTTATAATTAAGCTCCTGAAACCAGAAATCATACCAGTGAAGGCAAAAATAAGCCAGAATAACGGCTCCTGAAATAATCATATTTCTGGAACTCCAGGTGCTGTTGGCCGAGCTTGCATTGTAAGCATAGCCCACAGGCCTTGCCCTACGGTTTTGAATCTCCAGAATAAATCCCATCACAAAATGAAAAACTACGCCAAAAATCAGTATCGGCTGCCCGATATACTGCACCAGCCAATTGTAACCCATAAAATTCGAAACCTGATTAAAAAGATCTTCACTGAGCACCGAAGTAAAATTCAGAGAAACATGCAGCATCAGAAAACTAATAAGAAAAATGCCGGAAAGCCCCATTGCCACTTTTCTCATAATTGATGATTGTAAAACTTGATTAGCCATATAATCCTGATTATTAGTTAATTAAAAATACACAATTCCTGTCTTAATTAAATGACAATCAAATTTTTTATTTTGGACAAATCTTTTAAATTTTAACATAAAAAAAGCCACCATAAGCGACTTATTATTTATTCTAATTTTTGACGGCTTTTCCGTAGACCTCCAGTGCACGCTGCCTCGCAAAAGTGTGTTCTACCACAGCTTCCCGGTTGAGATCTTCATCAGTGAGCCAGGTTTTGATATACTTATAATCTTTATCAAACTTTTTGGTCTGTTCGTACGGATTAAAAACCCTGAAATAAGGCGCTGCATCGCAGCCGCAACCTGCTGCCCACTGCCAGTTCCCGTTATTGGAAGACAATTCATAATCCAATAGCTTCTGAGCAAAATAAGCTTCACCCCAGCGCCAGTCGATCAATAGATGTTTGGTAAGAAAACTTGCAGTTATCATCCGCACCCTGTTATGCATAAATCCGGTTTCATTGAGCTGTCTCATTCCTGCATCTACAATGGGATATCCGGTTTTTCCTTCGCACCAGAGCTTAAATTCATCTTCATTATTCCGCCATTGTATATTTTCATATTTCTCTTTGAAAGAATGATGGACGACTTTAGGAAAATGAAATAAAATCTGCATAAAAAACTCCCTCCAGATGAGTTCATTCAGCCAGGTTTCATTATGCTTTAATGCAAAATTCACACATTTCCGAACAGATATGGTTCCGAAACGCAATGCAATTCCCAGATGCGTCGTATGATCCATGCGAGGAAAGTCCCTGTATTTATCATAATCGTCAATGATTGATTTATTCAGCACCGGAACTTCAAACTCAATATCTGTCTTTTTAAAGCCGATCTCTTTCAATTCAGGAAATTTCCCGGCATTATATTGTAAAAACTGAGAAAAATTAATTTTATATTCTTTTATTCCGATTGAATTAAGTGTTTCGTTCCATTTCTTTGAGTAAGGCGTAAAAACCGTGTAGGGACTGCCATCATTTTTTACCACTTCGTTTTTCGCGAAAATTACCTGGTCTTTACAGCTCTCAAATTCAATATTTTTATCTTTAAGGAAATCAGCAATTTGTTGATCTCTTCGAATCGCGTCAGGCTCATAATCTTCATTGCAAAAGACTTTTTCTACCGAATATTCTTCAGTTAATTTTTTAAACGCTTCCAAAGGCTTATTATGAAATATTTTCAATCCGCTTTTATGGGATTTCAGCTCGTCATGAATTTTATGTAATGCCTGATGGAAATAATCGACCCTTTTATCATGCTTATCTTCAAGCTTATTAAGGATTTCGGTATCGAAAATAAATACCGGCAATACTTTTAATCCTGATTCCAAAGCCTTTTTTAATCCTGTATTGTCTTCCAGCCGGAGATCTCTTCGAAACCAGAAAATATTTATTTTATCCGCTTTTTTTAGCATAAATAATTTTATCTGTTAAATCTTTCCTCTAAAATTTTATAACGATAATCAAAAATATCGTGAAGCTTTTTCTTGACCAAAACATTGTGCGCAATTTCCCCCAAAAAACCAAAAGGCAATTCGTAATCTACCGTATCTTTCATAAGAACACCATTTTCATTTTCGATAAATTCATGATGGTGATGCCAGAGCTTATAAGGCCCTTTCTTCTGAAAATCAGTAAAGCTTTTCTGAAAATCAACCTGAATAATCTCCGTTTTCCATTTCATTTTGATTCCAAATAACGGCGAAACAAAATAATCAATGATCATTCCTTCAAAAATTTCGTCATTTTCAAAATGGGTTAATACTATGAAATTCATTTCTTTCGGGGTTATTTCCGAGAGATTATTGGCCGAGGAAAAGAATTTCCACGCGGTTTGTAAGTCGCAGTTCAATTGCTGCTCGCGATAAAGCTGGTGTTTCATTGTTTTGATTTTAATTATAGATCCACATCAAAACAGGTTTCTTTGATTTCTGAAGCATTGGGTCAATTTCCCTCATTGCGTTATTAGATATTGTCGGGCAGCCCCATCCTTCCGGCGATCCATTGGGAAAAACTTCTTCATCGCTCATAAGATCCCACGAGTGAAAAACAATAAATCTCTTCAACGCGTTGCTGTTGGTTTCTTCCAGGCCGTGCATCAGATATTTTACATTGATTCCCCAATCACTGTGACCTCTTCCCTGCAATTTATATTTGCCCAAAGATGAAAGGTGGCTGCCATCTTCATTGCTGAACGTAGGCTTATCTTTCGACTGGTCTTTACTCCATGAATTTGAGCCGCAGCCATGACCCACCAGATATTTCTTTGAAACAGAATTTGTTTTAAAATCCCAGATAAAAAACCTTTTAACGCCGGAATGCAGGCTCATATCAATCAGAATACAGAAATCCGTATTAAATTTCCCTGACTGACAAAACTTTAGTGCTTCATCGGCTTTGGCTTTTGTTTTGGTTAAATCAATGCTCTGTTTCTTTTCAACAATTTCAATCTTTTCAGCTTCAGGCTGCCTTGCTTTTTTGAAATCTTCTTTTTTGTCTGTTTTGCATGAAAACAATAATAGAAATACAAAAATCACACTAAAAATTTTCATTAATGTTTATTTGTAATGTAAAAAAATACCATAATCTGAAGGAGTCCAGAGAGCGGCTTTCTGGCCGGCTGCTTTTAAGGCATCATTTGCCCAGGTATTGCAGGTATCCAGAAAGCTGTATTTACCTTTTGCATCGTAAAACGCATCGTTGTCACTGTAAACCGCATTGGTAGGAATAAGCTTGAAATTTCCTTTTTCATCCTTGTCGAATTTATCTTCTACAAACCGAACCAGTTTTTTATATTGATCCTTACTGATCATGATTTTAATACAATCATCGCCTTCAACCATTTTTTTATAATAAGTACAGTGCATGGCAGATTCGCTAAGCCAGAAAGCCGCTTTAAAAGCCGTTGAAAATTTCAGGTCTGCCCAGGTAGGTGTATCAAGATAAAAACCCTTGTCTCCCCATCCTATACCGACGTAAGTGTAGTCTGTCTCGCCGGATTTGGTATTGGCAAAAGGAATTTTTGCACTCCAGTCCTGAAGATCATTCTTTACAGGCATTACAATATCTGTGTGGACGCCGTTGGTATAAATGTAAACAGGAATTTCTTTTTTCTGACCGTCATCTTTTGCAGACACTTCAATAAAAGGCAACAAATAGCCCAGCGCTACGTACAAAACAACGATTCCTATAATGATTCCCAAAGTTTTTAGAATTAGAAACAGCATCTTTTTCACATTCATGTTGTTAAAATGGTTAATAAAAATTTAATCTGAATTTTTCGTAAAAGTATTTGTTTTAATCGAAATTTTCGCTAAATTTAAGTACAAAATATTCACAAATATGCACAAAAACACTAAGTCCAACAAAAGATTTAAAGTAAGAGTAAAAGTAGCTCCAAAAAGAATACAGAAAAAACGTTGATTTTCGGTGGGATTTGATCTCATGAAAGTCAATTTTTCTTTTTAGGAAAGGCTTACATACCTTTTACCTGATAAAAATCTTTAACCTCCTTAAAGCAGAAAATTTAAGGAATGGTCGATCACCCGCCTTACTCTGGAACTTCATACATTCCAGATAAGGGCTTATCATCGAAAATGTTGTTACATAGTGTCGGAAGAATTCTCCAAAAAATCAATATTTCTTTTCAAACCAGCGAATTTTGTACGCTTTACCGGGGATTTCCTGAAAATTTCTGAAAACAGCTCTTGTGTCAGCTCCCTCCATTCTCCTTTTTTAAAATTTTTTAACAAATCATTGGGTTGAAATTTAGTTTGATTGTGCGGTACAGAAAACCGGTTCCACGGACAGACATCCTGGCAGACGTCGCAGCCGAACATCCAGTCGTCCATTTTATCTTTAAAATAATCAGGTATTTCGTTCTTCAGCTCAATTGTTGCATAAGAAATACATTTGCTGCCGTCCACTATTTTTTCAGAAATTATAGCATTTGTAGGACATGCATCAATACATTTCCTGCAGGTTCCGCAATGATCGGTAGTTTCGTGGTCAGGAACCAGTTCAAGATCACAGATAATTTCCGCTAAGAAATAAAAAGATCCGTTTTGTTTTGTAATTAAATTCGCATTCTTTCCTACCCAGCCTATTCCAGATTTCTTTGCCCAGCTTCTTTCCAGAACCGGAGCCGAATCTACAAAAACACGGAATGCAAACTCACCGATTTCCTGCTGTAATTCTGCAACCATTTCCCGGAGAATGTCTTTGATAACTTCATGATAATCTTCGGCATACGCATATTTTGAAATTTTAAAATTCTCAATGGTTGAAATCTTTTCTTTCGGAAAATAATTATAGGATAAGGATATGACCGATTTTGAACCTTCCACTAATAACCTTGGATCCAGCCTTTTATCAAAATAATTTTCCATGTATTTCATTTCTCCATGAAAATTATTCTTTAGCCAGGCTTCGAGAGGTTTCGCATCTTCTTCCAAAAAATCTGCTTTGGAAATACCACAACTCTGGAATCCAAAACTTTTTGCCTTGGATTTAATTATTTGTGAATATTTTTCAGCGTTGGAATTCATAACCTTTTTACCTTGCAAAACTAAGATTATTTTATAAATTTGCTTGTACTTTGAAGATCGAAATACTGTATCCCGGTTTTCGATGGATCAAATCTAATTTTTAACTCTAAATATTAATATAACTATGTCTTTATCAGAAGTATTAAAATCAGGAAACTATGAATTAATCGACGTTCGTGAGCCAATGGAATTGGAGATGGACGGCAATATAGAAGGTGCTAAAAACATTCCACTGGGTGAAGTAGAGGACAGAAAAGACGAAATTCTTTCCATCGACAAGCCGGTTGTGATCTTCTGCAGAAGCGGAAACAGAAGCGGAAAAGCATTGGAATACCTGAACAGCCAAGGCCTGAAAGACGGTTATAACGGCGGAGGCTGGGCTGAGCTGAAAGCAACTATCGAAGCAAATCAAGGAACTTTTTAAAGTTCCTTTTTTTATATTTATTATGGATTTAAAATATAGATTCCACCAAAGCTGTTCCCGTTTTACTGAAGATCATAATCTTATTGAAAATTTATGGTTGGAAATTGAAAAGAGATATTCAGAGAAAGGTAGATATTATCACAATCTGGAACATCTTGAGAATATGTTTCCAGAGGTTAATGCCATAAAAGATCAAATTGAAAATTATACAATTATTTCTTTTTCAATCTTTTATCATGATATCATTTATAATTCTTCATCAAAATTCAATGAGGAAAAAAGTGCGGAATTTGCCATAAGTGCTCTGAAAAAATTAAATATAAATCAAGATTTCTTCAAAAAAATTTCAGAGCAGATTATTGCTACAAAATCTCATCAAAAATCTAACGACAATGATACCAACTATCTTTTGGATGCTGATCTTTCGATTTTGGGAAAAGATCCCAAAATCTATGTAGACTATACAAAACAGATTAGAAAAGAATATTCTATTTATCCTGATCTTCTTTACAAACCGGGAAGAAAAAAAGTCCTGAAACATTTTCTTGAATTGGAAAATATTTTCAAGACGAAAGAATTCAGAGAAAAATATGAAGTTCAGGCGAGAGAGAATCTTTTGTGTGAAATAGGAATGCTTTAGATTTATTTGATTGATTTATATTATTACCACCCCATCAAAAATTCTTTGAATTTTCGCCACCCCTCCGGAGGAGGGGAATTTTGATGTTGCAAAGAGACTTAATAATGATTTTACTTCTGCTTTGTAAACAATTATAAACCCGGATTCCCTGCTTCTTCAAATTCTTTCAATAAGTTTTGGAAAACCGTTTCTACCGGAAGAACATCATCAATTAAAGCTGAAACCTGCCCGATTTCCAGTTCACCCTCTTCCATATCACCTTCAAACATTCCGCGTTTTGCCCTTGCTCTGCCTAAAGATGCGATGAGGGATTCTTTATTCCGTCCTATATTGTAGATTTCTTCCAGCTCATTGAAGAATTTGTTTTTAACCATTCTTACAGGCGCTAATTCCTTCAATGTCAAATGAGTATCCCCTTCCTGAAGCTCGGTAATTTTCTTTTTCCAATTTTCGTGGGCACTGGCCTCAACGGTTGCTGCAAAACGCGAACCGATCTGAACACCGTCTGCACCAAGAATCATGGCTGCTTTCATCTGTAAACCCAGCGCAATTCCGCCTGCCGCAATTAATGGTTTTGAAATATGTTTTCTGACATTTGGAATTAAACAAAAAGTAGTCGTTTCATCCCTTCCATTATGCCCTCCTGCCTCAAAGCCCTCTGCAACAATGGCATCTACTCCGGCATCCTCGCATTTCATGGCGAATTTTGTTGAAGAAACAACGTGTGCTACTTTTAACCCTTCTTTCTGCAAAGTTTCAGTATAAGTTTTAGGATTTCCGGCTGATGTAAAAACAATTTTAACCCCTTCTTCCAAAATAATCTGAATAACTTCATCAAGATTAGGGTAAAGCATGGGAACATTCACCCCAAAAGGTTTGTTGGTAGCCTGCTTACATTTTTGAATGTTTTCCCTTAAAACGTCCGGATACATGCTTCCTGCGCCGATTAATCCCAGACCACCACAGTTGGAAACTGCAGAAGCCAGCCTCCATCCGGAATGCCAGATCATTCCTGCCTGTATAATGGGATATTGAATATTAAACAGTTGTGTAACTCTATTTTGGCTTTGCTGCATGTCGTGAAGTTTTTTAGCAGAATTAAAATCTATAAAATTGCTCATACTGTAAAAATACTAAAAATAGGGGTTTGTGAAAGATTCATACATAAAAAAACCTCCAGAAATCTGAAGGTTTTCGTATTATTTTTTAACTGAATCTTTTTTCCAGCTTCCTTTAAAGCTGCAGGTGTCGTAACGCCCGTCTATGGAAATAAATGTTGTAGGAAGTTTTGAATTCACAAACTTTTCTACCATTTCATTTCGTTTTTTATTAAGCGCCATCTGCTTGATCCTGTCGTAATCCGTCTCCAGTGTGATCTGGTGAGCTGGGATTACGTCTTCAATCTTCACAATTTTTGCCACTTTTCTTTTTCTTTCATCTTCATCATCAAAAGCCGGCGTGATGTCCCCTTTGTTTAAACCTGCCAATTCGTAGCTGATGGTTCCGGGAATACTTTCTCTTTCAATTTTATTAGAACCGTCTGAACCAGGAATCACCCCGGCATTGAACTTTGTTCTTTTATCATCAGAAAATTTGAAAGCCGCATCTTTGAAAGTGATTTTACCACTGCTGATCAATCCTCTGATACTGTCCAGCTTTGCTTTTGCAGTTTTAACCTCTTCATCTGTAGGAGTTGCCATCAAAAGGATATGTCTTGCATCATAAATCTTTCCTGATCTTTTCACCAATTGGATAATATGATACCCAAACTCTGACTCTACAGGATCTGAAATTTCACCCTCTTGAAGGTTAAGAGCAGCAGCCTCAAAAGGCTTTACCATCTGGCCTTTAGAAATATTTTTCATTAAACCTCCGTTCGAAGCTGAACCCGGGTCTTCAGAATAAATTCTTGCCTGGCTTTCAAAGCTTTCACCTCCTTCGATGTCTTTTTTGATTTTCTTAAGCCTGTTGATAAGGTCTTG
This sequence comes from Chryseobacterium daeguense DSM 19388, assembly GCF_000430825.1. Taxonomy (GTDB): domain Bacteria; phylum Bacteroidota; class Bacteroidia; order Flavobacteriales; family Weeksellaceae; genus Chryseobacterium; species Chryseobacterium daeguense. The sequence continues at coordinate 68,320 of NZ_AUMT01000003.1, forward strand.
TTTATGAGCTTCCGTAAGCTTAGGATACATCATGATCTGGGATAAAGAAACCTCATCCTTGATTTCCGGCAGCTGAGCTTTGTACATATTGTAGAAATCTGTTACCTCATTTGGTGTAACGTCCGCTTTTTCTGTAACCCTCTGATATTTAGCCTGTCCGTAATATGTATCCGTATCGATTTTCTCGATGGCGTTTTTCATTTCATACCCGTTTCTGAACTTATAAGCGGCCAACATTGTTTTTTCGTCAGGAAACTGAGAAAGCAACTGCTGATATTTTGCATTAGCCTGCTCTTTTATGGCTGCAATACGGTTTTCAATTAAAGTATCTTTTTTAGCTTCATAAACAAGAAGTTTGTTGTTAAGAAGGTTTTCCAAAAACTCACACTTATCGATATTAGAAGCTCCCTGCTGCTTTGCATAGTTCATCTGCTCATTCACATCAGACTCCAGCACAATTTCATCACCGATTACAGCAGCAATACCATCCACTAATTCTCCTTGTTTCAGCTGAGCTTTCATCATATTTGTTGCGAACAACAGGACGAAAATTCCAAAAAGAAAAGTGATCTTTAATTTATTTATCATTTTACTATTTTAAACAAGTTGCAAATTTAGAATTCTTAATGAATTACACTAAATTTTTTATTATAAATATTTCTTAAAAAGACGTATTTATTGTAGTTCAACGTCGAAAGTCGTTAATTCCTTGAATTGTCTCAATCTGGCGAACATATCAGATTCGTTAACTTCCTCAATTCTCTCCGTCCCGAATTTTTCCACTGTGAAAGAAGCCATTGCAGAACCTACGATCAATGCAGATTTCATCGTCTCAAAATCAAACTTCCCTTTTTTAGCTAAATAAGCGGCAAAACCACCGGCAAAAGTATCTCCTGCACCTGTAGGATCAAAAACCTCCTCCAATGGAAGCGCAGGAATCGCAAATACCTTATTATCATGGAAAAGCAAAGCACCGTGCTCACCTTTTTTAATGATTACATATTCAGGGCCCATGGTGTGGATTTTTTTCGCTGCTTTTACCAGAGAATATTCTCCGGAAAGCTGTCTTGCCTCTTCATCGTTAATAGTAATAACGTCTGTTTTAGCAATCATATCCATTAAAGTGTCCCATGCTGTGTTCATCCAGAAATTCATGGTATCAAGGATTACTAATTTCGGACGGCTGTTCATTTTTTCAAGAACAGAAAGCTGTACGCCCGGGTGAAGGTTCCCTAATAATAAAATTTCAGCATCCTGCATGGAATCAGGAATTTTCGGGTCAAAATTTTCCAAAACATTTACTTCGGTTGCCAAGGTGTCTCTTGTGTTAAGATCATTATGGTATTTTCCGGACCAGAAGAATGTTTTTCCTTCTTTTACTATTTCAATTCCTTCAATATTGATATCTCTGTTAGTAAACATATCAAGGTGCTCCTGCGGGAAATCTCCTCCTACTACAGAAACGATTCCTGATTTCACTCCCAAAACAGATGAAGTGATACAGATATAGGTAGCTGCTCCTCCTAAAATTTTATCAGTTTTTCCAAATGGCGTTTCGATCGCGTCAAACGCAACACTTCCTACAACTAAAAGTTTCATATTTTTTCAAAGTATATTTTAAATTAATTTTTCCATTCAAATGTGTCGAGCAGGTGTTTCATATCTTTTTTGATATAATCTACTGCAGGTGCCAGAGAATCCGGCTTCGGTCTTGTATTAAAGTATAAATAGGCAGTCACAAAGTGTTTTGTGCTGTCCGTAATGTAAAATTGAAGATTGGAAGCGCTCTGCCCTTTGAGCTCATAAAAATTTCCGTACACCTTCTTGTTCGGGTATTCAAAAGATTTTGTATCGATAGCGCTGGCTTTAATTGTATGTTCGTAAACCATTTTTTCCGCTTCCTGAATATGTGCCGCAAAATCATTCTTAATCGGATAATACGTCACAAAAATCTTTGCCTTCATTTTCGGATAATTCAAATAATACCAGCAAGGTTTTTTGGCATCCGTAATTTTAGCAAAATCAGAGTATTCAAATGTGTAAGTGCAATTATTCTCAAATTTCTGATATTTTGGCGCCGGATATTCCAGACGCAGCTCCCCGTACGGCTTCGGAATAGGATCTTTTCCGCAGGAAACCAATAGCAGTGCAATTAAAATAAAAAAGGCATTTTTAAACATTTTGCAAAAGTACAAATTAGATTTCAGATTTCGGGAGACAAATTTCAGGATTTCAATGGTTTTGGAATTGGAGTTGATTTTAGATGCAGGAAGTATTTAAACGCAAACGGCGCTAAGATTTTTTGTTACAATTGTCCTGCATATTTTTCGTTCGCAAAGGCGTTTCACTCAGCAAAGAACACTTTTTGAACTGTATTATTGTCATTCTGACGAAGGAAGAATCTGTTTTAATCTTATGAATTGCCACACAGTTTGTCATTCCGTGTTTTCACAAAAACCTGTACGCCGTATCATAGCTTTGAATATAATTTTCTAAAGGTTTTGGGAAAGATTTTTCGTGAAAACCTTCAACATCAGTTACAGTAAAATCATTTTCAGCAATAAAGGTATTCCAGATTTCCTCTGCTTCTACCTCAACATTGAAGATTTCAATGCTTAAATTTTTATGGGTAAGTTTATGATTAACCATTTTTACACTTTTAATAAATGAAAGCAAATCATCCGGAATTTCAGTCGGAAATTCGAACAACTTTTTCCAGATAAAATCATCTTTTCTCTGCTGAATTAAAAACTGCCCATTTCGGTGAACAAAATAATATTTTAAACTTAAATCTTCTGCCTTTACTTTTTTCTTTTTAACAGGAAATTCAGAAGTTTTATTTAGTGAAAAAGCGAGACAATCTTCATTTAAGGGACATTCATGACAACGAGGATTTTTAGGCTTACAGATTTCGGAACCCAAATCCATCATTGCCTGATTGAAATCTCCTACATTTTCAGGTAAAATTAAATGAGCCAGCTCAGAAAAATAATTGAAAGCTCTTGAATTTGAAATATCAAAATCATCCGCAAAAACACGGCTTAAAACCCGGTAAAAATTACCATCCACAGCAGGAATTTTACCCTCAAAACAAATACTTGAAACTGCGGCCGCCGTATATTTTCCAACGCCTTTTAATTTTAAAATTTCTTCGTATTCATGAGGAAAAGCTCCATGATAATCATTCATAATCTGCTGAGCTGCCTTATGAATATTGATAGCCCTGGAATAGTAACCCAATCCTTTCCAATACAGCAAAACTTCATTTTCCTCAGATTCTGCCAGGGTTTTTACGTCCGGGAATCTTTTAATGAAATTATTATAATGGTTCAACCCCTGATTAATTCTTGTCTGCTGGAAAACAATCTCGCAAATCCAGATTTTATAAGGGTCTTTTGTCTGTCTGAAAGGCAAGTCTCTGGCGTTTTCTTTATACCAGATGAGGAGTTTATTGCCGATGTGTTTGAAGTTTGAGTTTTGTTTTGTTTTTTCCAAAGTTGTCTACTGCATTTATTAGATGCTTCGACTCCGTTCAGCATGACACGTCTAATACTAACTGCTTAATCAGAGTAAATTTGTAGCAATGTCATGCTGAACGGAGTCGAAGCATCTTAAAATTTAAGATTTCTTATTCTTTGGTACAAAGATAAAAATTATCGATCAGTATTCACAGAATAAACTGGAGCTGCTCTCAGCCATTGATACTTTAAATTCATTTCTTTGGCGATAAAACGGTAACCATCCAGCTTTTTAAGATAAACATACATGGTATCCTGCTTCAGCTTAAGCTCCTGATTAGAAAGAAATTGAAATGGAAAAACAACAGTAGAATCTCTTGTGGTTTTTAAAACATTCCCGGCATTTACCCTGTAAATAAAAATAGATTTTCCACGGCCTGCGGATTTATCAACCAGTTTAATATTTGCTGTAGAAACCACCATATCTGATCCGTCGAAACACTCCTGGGGCTTCATGATATAGGCTTTGCCTTCCTGCCGTTCGTCTGCAAAGAGATCGATTTTGTGATCGGTCTGAATTTTTTTGTCGTCACAGCTTACACTGAAAATGATAAGAAATAAGGGCAAAAAGAATCTCAACCTGCCTTTGATACTCATACTTTTAATGATTTGGTAGAAAAAAACCGATGTAAAAAATGCATCGGTTTCATTATTTGATTTATTATTTTTATTCCTGAGCGTATTCTGCATCCCATTCGTTGCCGTCATCTCCTTTGTGCCCGTCCAGTTTAATAACGAAACTTTTTGTAGGGAAATAAGGTGTTAAACGAATGTCCAGCCATACTCTGTCTTTATTCACTCTATCTTGTTCGAAACGAACGATTTTGAATTTTTCAATTAATTTATCCGGACCTTTGATGCTGTCTAAAAAGGTAACAATCTGTCTTCTCAAATCATCTTCATTTTTAGCATTCCAGTTTTCGAAGGCTCTTCTGTTTAAGAAATCAAGCAAAACTTTAGTTACGTAATCAAATACACGAACCACGGAATACGTCTGAAGTCCGATATTGTCTCCTGTAAACAATGTTTTTGCCGAGAAAGCCATGATTTTACCATACTCATTCACCATAGGAACCAAGCCCATTTTTTCAAGCTGAGAGATTTCGCTTTTCTTTAGCTCAAATTTTACGGCGTCCACCTCGTTGATATTACCGTGCTTTTTACCTGCGGCAACCTGTGACATCAGAGTTTTATGGATTTTTCCGGCTAATGAAGTGGATGGCGGAAGCTCTACATTCTCTTCTTCACCTACTTCTTCAGCTTTGCCACGGCCAACCAGCCAGTTACACGTCATGATCACATTACTTCTGTGCAATTCACCACCTGTAAGGTTTGCGGAGTGGAATAAATCTACCACATCATCCGGCTTATCAAGATTAGCAAAATCCGTAACCATCATTACTTTGTTTTCGTTACAGATTTTAGCCCATTTTTCAATGACTTTATTAGATCCTAAATAGCCCGGAATGGCGAGAATGGAATAATTATCCCTAAGATCCAGCCTGTCGTAATAATTTTTAAATTCTTCTGCAATAGCATCGATGAATAAAGGATTATCAAGGTCTGAAACCTGATCAATACTTGCATTAACGATACTTACGTTATCTACTTTGTCGAGCTCCGTATTTTTGTAGAATTGAGCGACAGTTCTGTAATTTGTTTCCAGCATACGAACCGCGTCCAGTGTATTTTTTAAGTTTTTCTTTAAATTTTCCTCGGCTGCCTGGGCTTTTGTTTTGCAGGTATCTGCCATTTTATCAGCAGATTCGTTTCCTTCCAGAAGATTTACCCAAAGATTGATTTTCTGAAGCAATTCTTTCCTTTCTTCGGCTTTATTGCTGTCATTAAGGAATATTTCTTTCCTTGCTTTTCTCGTCGGGTTCATGTTTGCAATACCGTCTACAACGGATTCTACAAAACCAAAACCACCTATTTTATTGAGTTCGGCAAGCGGATTACCTTTCGGTTGGCCTGCGTGCTGCTGTTGACCTTGCTGTTGGCTTTCTGCCGCCTGCTGTAATTTACTATCCATGATTAATGTAAAGTCTTTAGATTATTTTTCAAGTTCTTGTGCCACTTCTTTCAATACTTCGATGAATGCAGCTCTCGTCTGATCATTCTCAAGCATATTACGCAGAATTTTATTTGTTTTCAGCTGGCGGACAATCTTATTGTATTGTTCCTGTTCCATGCTGAGCTGTTGTAAATAAGCTGATTTCTGAGTAAGATTTTTGGGAGTGAAGTCCGCAAGATTTTGAAAACGGAATTCTTCTTCTACCACGTTGCCATCTTCTGTTTCATGCTGTACCGCTACAGAAGGCTGGAAATGTTTGAAGACGTCATCCACAGTCTTTAATCCTGTTACAATTTCAGGGACATAAGATTCATCAGTTGTAAGCTGGCTCACAATGAGTGACTTATTTTCCTGTATGTCCTGAATAGCTTCATTAGCGTCTACTTTTACCTCGTTTCCGCCAACACCATAATTAAACATTGCCATATTATTATTATTTTGAGATTTCTTATTTTGGTGTGCATTGTTTTTATCAGCATCAAATAACTGACCAATCCAATGTTTAAATTTAAAAAAAAACTGTAACATACAAAATTTTGTTAAGATTTTTCTTGAAATATTTAATTTAATACGTCAAATATTAATCAAATTAACAATATTAACGATTCACTAAGCTAGGAAAAATAAATAAAAAACGCATCATTTCTGATGCGTTTTCGTTTCTAACAATTTTTGGCTTGTCTTACCAAATTTTTATTCTGTCCTGAGGCGCTTTGTACATTTTGTCGCCTGGCTTGATATCAAAAGCTTTGATGAAAGAATCCTGGTTCACCAACGGACCGAATGCCCTGAAAACTCCCGGAGAATGCGGGTCTGTCTTCACCTGATTCGTCATATACTGATCCGTAGATTTTGTTCTCCAAACCGTAGCCCAGCTCATAAAGAATCTTTGATCCTGTGTAAAACCACTGATAAGTCCCTGATTTCCATGGTCTTTAAGATACATCTGAAGCGCATCATAAGCGACTGCTACCCCACCTAAGTCACCGATATTTTCGCCGCTTGTAAATTTACCGTTCACAAAGCTGCCTTTTACCGGTTCATAAGCGCTGTATTGAGCCGCAAGCTGACCTACTTTTGCATCAAAGTTCTTGCGATCCGCATCTGTCCACCAGTTATTTAGGTTACCGTCTCCATCGAATCTCGATCCACTGTCGTCAAATCCGTGAGAAATTTCGTGCCCGATAACCGCACCGATTCCCCCGAAATTAACGGCAGCATCGGCCTTAGGGTTATAAAATGGCGGCTGAAGAATGGCTGCCGGGAAAACAATTTCATTGTTTGATCCGCTGTAATAAGCATTTACCGTCTGTGGAGTCATTCCCCATTCTGTTTTATCCACCGGTTTTCCTACTTTATCCAGGCTTCTCTGATATTGCCATGCGGAAACATTCTGAAGATTAGAATATAAGGTGGCGCCTGCCTTCGGAGATTCTACCTTCAACTGGGTGTAGTCTTTCCATTTATCCGGATAAGCGATTTTTACTGTGAATTTTGATAGTTTGTCCTGAGCTTTAACTTTAGTTTCCGGAGACATCCAGTCCATATCATTAATGTGCTGCTTGAATGATTTTAAAATGTAATCAATATACATTTCCATCTGAGCCTTTGATTCCGGAGTGAAGTATTTTTCAACATACAATTTTCCGAAAGCTTCGCCAAGAACACTGTTTACAAGAGAAAGACCTCTTTTGTCCATCGGGCGCTGCTCTTTTTGACCCTGCAAATATTTAGAATAAAAATCAAATCTGATCTGCTCTAAATTTTCATCAAGATTACTTGCGTTCCCGTTGATTAAATGATATTTCAAATAATCCTTCAACAACGGAAGATTTTTCTGCGTGATAAAAGAATCCATATTCTGGTAATATTTCAGTTCACCCACGATTACTTTATCCGTATTTACTCCCGCACCTTTTAAATAATCAGCCAGATTGATATTTTTAACCAAACCTGATAATTCCGATACATTTTTTGGGTTATATCTTAAATTGGCGTCTCTGTTTTGTTCAAGAGTTAATAAATAATTAGCCAATTGCTTTTCAAAGTCTACCACATTTTTAGCCGCTGCATCAGAGTTCTTATATCCTAAAACCCCGAATAACTTCCCTACATACGTCTGATATTCAGCCAGAGTTTTTGTATTGGCTTCATTTACTTTCTGGTAATAATCTCTTCCCAAACCAAGATCCGGGCCGCCAAGATACACTGCATTCATTTTAGAATTCTTCATATCTGCCCCTACTCTCCATCCATAGAAAGAATTGTCACCTAATTTTGTAGCTTCCAGTAAATATTTCTGAAGATCATTAAGATTTTTAATTGCGTCTATTTTTGCTAAATCCCCTTTAATAGGGGTAAGACCTTCTGCATTTCTTTTACCGGTATCCATGAAGGAAGCGTATAGATTCTGGATTTTCTGGCCTTCTGAGCCTTCAGGATAAGATTCAGATAAAATTTTGTTTAAAATATCCAATGAAGAATCATCCACATTCTCTCTCAACGCATTGAAAGAGCCCCAGCTTGCTTTATCAGAAGGAATCTGAGTGGTTTTCACCCAATTTCCATTAACATAGCTAAAAAAATCATCCTGAGGACGTACAGATGTATCCATGTAAGATAAATTGAGCCCTTCCTCTTTTACTTCTTTTTTGACAGGATCTACAGCAATTGTCGGTTCAGGCTTCTGCGCTGTGTCGGCAGTTTTTGTCGTACCACATGAGTTTAAAAATACCAGCCCGGAAAAGGCAAGTATTCCAATATTTAGCTTTTTCATTGAAAATATTTTTTGATTTTTAATACAAACTTACCAAATATACGAATTTTGATGAACAATTTTAAGTGGTGAATTATAAGTTATGAATTATGAGTTATGAATTATTTATAAAATTAAGCTTTGGCCAAAGCCAATTTGATTATGCTGATTTTTGAAAACGGGCTAAGCCCATTCCTATTGATAAAATAAAACTGGTAGCTTCGAGAGCCTCAGCCTCCAGTTTTTATTTGAGCTTTGTGGAGATTTTTCCAACTATTGAAAAGGAAAACCGTCACCCTAGCCCTGATCGAAACATTTGTCTGAGCTCATTTTTCAGTTTTCGGGGGGTGGGGCGGCGGCTTTGCCGCCCCACCCCCCGAAAACTGAAAAATAGCTTTTCGATGTAATCAAATTGCTCCTTAAAATAATAAAGTAAAATCCACGAAGTCAAAAAGCTTTAAATAAAAACAAAAAACCGCTCATTTCTGAGCGGTTTTAATATTATTGATCGATAATTACCAGATTTTAATTCTCTCAGCAGGAGCTTTGTATAATTTATCTCCCTGCTTCACGTCGAATGCTTTGTAGAAGGCATCAACGTTTGTTAAAGGTCCGAAACTTCTGAAATATCCAGGAGAGTGCGGGTCTGTTTTCACCTGGTTTACCATGTACTTTTCACTGGACATCGTTCTCCAAACTGTTGCCCAGCTTAGGAAGAATCTCTGATCCTGTGTAAATCCGCTGATCTGTCCAGGGTTTCCTTTATCTTTTAAATACATTTGAAGCGCATCGTAAGCAATGTTTACACCACCTAAATCTGCAATATTTTCACCGTTTGTGAAAGTTCCGTTCACGAAAGTTCCTTTTACCGGCTCATACTTATCATATTGGGCAGCTAAAGCTTTTGTAGCTTTTTCGAAGTTGGCCTTATCTTCCGGCGTCCACCAGTCTACCAGGTTTCCGTCTGCATCAAACTGTGCTCCTGAATCATCAAACCCGTGGCTCATTTCGTGACCGATAACAGCCCCGATTCCACCGAAATTAACGGCTGCATCAGCTTTAGGATTGAAGAACGGCGGCTGAAGAATCGCGGCAGGGAAAACGATTTCGTTGTTTACCGGGTTATAGTATGCATTTACCGTCTGCGGAGTCATTCCCCATTCTGTTTTATCAACTGGTTTCCCGATTTTAGCTAAATCTTTATTGTATTGCCATTCCGTAATGTTCTGAAGGTTGGAATATAAATTTCCGCCTTTAGCTTCAGAAATGATATTTAATTTAGAATAATCTTTCCATTTGTCCGGATAAGCAACTTTTACAGTGAATTTGTTTAATTTCTGCATTGCTTTTTCCTTCGTTGTGGAAGACATCCATGTTAATCCGTTGATGTGAACAGCGAAGCTTTTCTTTAAGTAATCAATTAACTCAACCATCTGAGCCTTTGCTTCTGCCGGGAAATATTTTTCAACATATAACTTTCCGAAAGCTTCACCCAAAGTTCCGTTAATTAATTCATAACCTCTTTTGTTCAATGCTCTCTGCTCCTGCTGGCCTCTCAAATATTTACCATAAAAAGCAAATTTCATATCACCCAGCTTTTCGCTTAAATATGAAGCACTTCCGTGAATCATGTGGAATTTAAGATAATCCTTGATTACAGGAAGATTTTTTTCGCTTACCAATTTGTCGAAATCTTTATAATATCCGATCTCACCGATGATTACCTTATCAGTAGTTACGCCTACTTTTTTAAGATAAGCCGGCAGATCTACTCCTTTTACCAATGTCTTAAGTTCAGCCATTGTTCTTGGGTTATACTGAAGAGTATTATCGCGGCTCTGCTCGTTGGTAAGGTAGGTTTTTGCAATGCTTTTTTCGTAGTCTACAATTCCTTTTGCGGCTGCGTCGGCATTTTTGTAACCCAATTCTTTAAGCATAGAAGCTACATATTTTGTATATTCTGCAAGAGCTTCCGTATTTTTTTCGTTTACTTTCTGGTAATAATCTCTTCCTAAACCAAGAGATGCATTTCCTAAGTAAACCGCATTCATTTTAGAATCTTTTAAATCTGCATCAACTCCCCATCCGTAAAACGTATTTTCTCCTTCTTTAGTAACAGAAGTTAGATAATTCTGAAGATCATTAAGGTTTTTAATGGCATCAATTTTACTGATGTTATCCTGAATAGGTTTGATTCCGTCTGCATTTCTCTTCTGCATGTTCATATACGTAGCATACAGATCCTGGATTTTTTTACCTTCCGTACCGTCTGCAAACTTATCTTTTAAAAGAGAATTCAGGATGGTCATGGAATTGTTATCCGTATCTTCAGCCAGCTTGTTAAAACTTCCCCATGTTGGTTTATCAGAAGGGATTTTAGCGGTTTTCATCCAGATTCCGCTTACGTAGTTATAAAAATCATCCTGAGGACGTACAGATTTATCCATCAGGCTAATATCCAGACCGTTATCTGTATTCACTGCAGCTTTCACAGAACTAGCCTGGGCGCTCACCGTATTTTGTGAACAAATCCCTGCTATTAAAAAAAGAGAAAGTGTTATTTTTTTCATTATAATTCAATTTATACAATAAGTATATTTTATCTAAAATTTGTTACTGGAAATTTATTATTTTTTTAAATGTCTATTAACAGCTTATTTTGCTTTAAAATAAAACCTGCTTAAGCTTTTTATAAACCTTTTACTCCGCAATTAAAATTCCCACAAGATCCTGAATAATTTTCTGGGAAACGAAATACATAAAGTCAAGCCTGTCAAGATGAGGCATATACAATTTTGAAGTGACCACTTTTTCATCTACCCGGATGGTATAAAAAACTGTCCCCACCTCTTTTCCGTCCTCCCCTTTTCCGGGGCCTGCAACACCTGTGGTAGACAGTGAAATATTCGTTTTAAACAATTTCTGGCAGCCTTCCGCCATTTCCGCCGCCACCTGTTCGCTTACAACGGTAAACTGATCTATTGTTTCTTGTTTAACCTTTAAAATTTCCACTTTTTTCTCCGTGGCATACGTTACAATTCCGCCGAGAAAATATTTTGAGCTTCCGGAATTTGAAGTTATTAATTTAGCGAGTTCTCCACCGGTACAGCTTTCTGCGGTAGAAACCGTTAATTTTTTTTCATTCAGTATTTCACCTAAAATCTTTTCAATTTTATCTTCAGAAGTTGCGATAACATTGTCTTTTATCAAAGGCAGAAGCTTTTGGATTTCCTCTTCCAGTTGTTGCTGTAAAGCCGGTTCATTTTCACCGGTGGCTGTAAGCCTCAATTTTACACGGGTTCCCACCGGAAGGTAGGACAGTGACAGGTTTTCGGGCAGGGCAAGTTCCCAATCCTCAACTGTATCCGCCAGAATACTTTCAGGAATACCGACAACGGAAACAATTCTTGTTGAAATGTAATGCAAGTTAAATTTTTGCTGTAAATAAGGAATTATCTGATCTTTTATTAATGGTTTTACTTCATAAGGAACACCCGGAAGGCTAAACAGCAGTTTCCCGTCCTGCTCCATCATCATGCACGGTGCGGTACCGAAATGGTTCTGAAAAACCGTAGATTTTGTAGGAACAAAAGCCTGCTCACAGTTCCTCTCCAGAATTTCGAGGCGGCCGCGTTTTTCCATATAATGTTTAAGATGATTGAAAGTAACCTCATCCAGAGCAATTTCATCATTAAAAAATTCTGCGATGGCTTTTTTTGTTTTATCATCCCTGGTCGGGCCCAAACCGCCCGTTGTGATAACAAGATCTCCAATTTCAAGCGCAGCCTGTATTGTTTTTTTAATGGTCTCAATTTCATCTGAAATCGTAAAGATCTGTGAAACTTTTATTCCAATATTTTTAAGTTCGGCAGCAATGAAGTTAGAATTGGTATCCACCGTGTTTCCGGAAAGGATTTCGTCACCAATAGTTATAAGAACAGCTTTTTCCATATATCAATTTTCGAAAAAAATCTTTTCACAAATGACGGAAAATTCTGCTAGCTGGCAAAAGAAAATCATTTCTTTCTGTACTAAAAATAATTGAATTATTCTACCACGGAATGCCTGGTTTTACGGTTGATCTCTGCCCATTTATTGAGCTGATAAAGTATAGGGTACAAGGATTTACCTGTTTCGGTGAGACTGTACTCCACTCTTAAAGGTTGTTTAGAAAAAACGGTTCTTGTAATAAGGTCGTCCTCTTCCAACTCGCGGAGATGCTGCGTAAGCATTTTTTCGCTGATCTGAGGTATTGCTTTTTTAAACTGTCCGAATCGGGAGCAGCCATCCATCATTTTCCAAAGTATAGCGGGTTTCCAGCGCTTTCCCATTAAAGAGATGGCATATATAAAAGGACAATCTGATTTTAATATTTCCTCATTTTCGAGGCTTACGGAGGTTTCTTTTCTGTTGTTCATCATTTGTTGCAGTACTTACAATTTTGTAACTACTTGTATGAACAAATATATTATATCAAATTTACATTTCAATAAAAAAATACAAAACTATATGAAAATCAGTTTTATAGGAGCAGGTAATGTTGCATCAAACTTGGGAAACTTATTCGAAAAAGCAGGCCATAATGTAAAATATGGAACCCAAAACCCTCAGGATCAACTGTTATCCATTGCTGAAGCATGCCATTATGGGGAAATTGTTTTTTGTGCTATTCCGTTTTCTGCAATGGAAGGAGTTCTTACCACAAATAAAGAGGCCTTAAAAAATAAAATTGTAGTGGATGTTACCAACCCAATTAATATTCAAGACTGGTCACCATTGTTTTTAGGCGAAAACAGCGGCGGCGAACAAACCGCTAAACTACTTCCCGAAAGTAAGGTCGTAAAAGCATTCAACACAATTTTTGCAGATGTAATGCCAATTGAAAAACAAACTTTTCATGGTCAGAAACTTACGGCATTCATTGCGTCGGATGATCCGGAAGCAGCGGATATTATTAAAAATCTTGCTGATGAAGCCGGTTTCAACGGCCTTATTGTCGGTAACATTATCAATGCTAGACATCTCGAATCCATTGCACATGTGAATATTGCCATTGCTTTAAATGGTGGCGGAACTGATGCCGGCTTTATCTATTTTCAAAGAAAAAAATAAAAATATGAGTACACCCAACATGAAAATCTGGACGGAAACCTGGCACAATGCTGACCCAGAGAAATTTAAGAAAATTTATTCCGAAAACGGATTGATCTTTCCTCCTAATAAACCAACTATACGTGGAAATACAAACATTCTGGAATTTATGAGAGGCGGCCTGGGAAAAGTAGATGTCATTTTTGAACCAGACGGTTTGACAAATGATGAAAATCTTGCTTTTGAATATGGCATTTTTAAAGATGTTGATATTTTATCTCAAAAGGTAATAGGCCAGGGAAAATATTCAGTGACCTGGATAAAAGAGAACCTTGAATGGAAAATATTATGTCATACCTGGTCGATGCCTGAAAAATTATAAGAAATCCGCCTGATTGTGGCGGATTCTTGTCTTATTAATTATGTTTCACCCAAATTAATTCATCTGTATTATAACCGATTTTCTTTGCTTTTTCCAAAAATCTTTGTCGGATACTTTCAGGAATTTCTTTTGTTTTGGATAGAATCCAAAGGTATTTAAGGCTGTGCCCCGCAACCAGCGCGTATTGGTAGTTATCATCAATATCAATTACATTATAGCCGGACCAGATCGGTTTAAAAAAGGAAACTTTTAATCGGGCTTCGGTTTTTTCATTAACAAATTTCGCTTCACCCACAGATTCTTTCCATTCTTTTTTGACATAGTTGTAACCTCTACTCTGAACGCGGATGGTGCCGTTTGGGTTTTGAGAATAAGTTGCAGTTACATTATCCATATCCCTTTCAAATTTGTAATCGAATCTTGCTATTTCATACCATTTCCCCAAATATCTGTCGGCGTCAAAATTTTGTACGGCTGTTGCGCCTTTTGGGATCCCGACTGAGCACGAATTTAAAATTATAAGTCCTAAAACACCCAGTGAAACGGGTATTGCAATTTTTTGAAGAGTTTTCATAATAGAATATTTTTGTGGTATTCTACTGAAATTCAAAAATAGTGCCTGAAATTTAAATTATATTCTAATTATTTTTAAGAAAAAACTTTCAGAAAATTGTCTTTGAAACTTCCGGAAACCTCAATTTCGGTATTATCTGAAAGTGTTGCGGTTCCGCTTTTGTGATATGATTTCACAAAATTAGTATTGATGATATGGGAACGATGTACTCTCACGAAAGGATTTTCCAGTAAATCATCAAAATGCTTTAAAAATCTGCAAACCATTTTCTTTGAGCCGTCCGTAAGATAAACCTGCGTAAAATTTCCATCTGCCTGGAGCCTTACGATATCTTCTGTTTTCACCACATCGAACCCTTGCAAAGTAGGAAGAATCAATTGCTGTTTTTCCGGTTTTAGTTTTAAATTTTCAAGAAGGATTTTATTCCTGTTGATTTCTTCTTTGTTTTCAAGGCTTTCCGCAACTTTATTCACTGCCAGAATAAGCTCCTGAATGTCAATCGGTTTTAAAATATAATAACTTGCCGATTTATTAAGTGCCTGTAAAGAATACTGAGAAAACGCCGTAATAAAAATGGTTTCGTAAGAGAATTCCTTCGTGGCTTCCAACACATCAAAAGCATTTCCGAAAGGCATTTCCACGTCCAGAAAGACCAACTGAGGCTGCATTTTCGCAATCAACGGCACAGCTTCCTTAATGTTTTCAGCTTCCCCTAAAATCTCAACCTGCGGACAGTATTTTGTGAGGTAATTCCTTAAAACATCTCTTGCAATGACTTCATCGTCTACAATTACGGCTTTTATTTTCATTTTTTAGGTATTAGGTTACTGGTATTAGGTTGCAGGTTATTGATAATAGGATTAAAGGTTAGCGGCTTAATTATTCACGATTGACTATTGACTTATTTATTCACCAATTTATAACGGATTTGTACGATAACTCCCTGAGCCTCTTCCTTATCCTTGATCTTGCATTCAATTTCCTGTTGATAGAGATCATTTAAAAGGGTAATTCTTTCCAGTGTATTTTTCATTCCACGGCCCTTTCTGGCTTTTTGGTGCTCAGTTTTTTGTTTTTTACTTTCTTCAATCCCGATTCCATTGTCTTCTATTGTTATTTTTAGATGCTGATTTTCCTTTTCAAAGCTCAGCTTTAAAAAACCTTTTGAAGTTCTGTATCTCAATCCGTGCCAGATTGCATTTTCAAGGAACGGCTGTACAAGCATTCCGGGAACTTTCAGGCTTTGAGTGTTCAGGCTTTCATCAACATCAATTTCAAAATCAAATTTATCCGCAAAACGTGTTTTTTCCAATGCCAGATAATTCTGCAGCAGATCCAATTCCTGCTGAAACGGAATAAAATCTTCCGTAGAATTTTCCATTACGCCACGCATTAATTTTGAAAATTTGGTTAAATACTGATTGGCTTCCAGCTCATTATTGGTAGCTATAAAATGATTGACAGAATTCAGGCTGTTAAAGATAAAATGCGGATTCATCTCTCTGCGAAGCGACTGCAATGCTATTTTTTTATTCTTAATCTGAACTTTTTTCAGGGTTCTGAAAATGAAAATTATTAGCCCAATTAAAATAATTAAAGCAAAAATTAAACTATAATTAAAAATATTTTTCTTCCGTATTAATTCATCTTTCAGCTGTTTTTCTTTTTCCAGCTGGGTAATTCTCTGTTCCGTATCCTCCAGTATTTTATTATCCACCAGGCTTTTGTCTTTTGAAACCAAATCCGGCAGTTTTCCGAGGAAATCACGATATAATTCCACCGAAGCATCTGTATTTCCCGAGACATTATAAAGGCTGTCCAGCTTTTTAACGCTTTTCTGAGCTTCAAGGGTATGACCTTTTTCCAAAGCAATTCCGTAGGATTTTTTTAATAAATTAATGGCTTCTTCGGTATCATTTTTTTTGATATAAATATCCGCAAGTTCCTGAATCTGCTCGACCTCCTTTTGTGAATTTTCTTTTACAAAATCCTCTTTAAGCACTTTCTTTTTGGCATCAATAGCTTTATCAAAATTTTTATTTTCTACGTAGAGGTCAGTAAGTTTCTGATTGATTTCCAATGCCTGCTGAGGCGCTGCCTGCTTAGAAGCTTTGTAAGCATTATTAAGATTTTCTTCAGCCTTCGAAATATTTTTCTGCTGAATATTAACGTCCGCCATCTGGCTGTAGCTGGCTGCCAGATCACCTTTGTCCTTTTCTTTTTCATTAATCTCAATATTACTCTGGATGGCTTCCGCCTTCATCTCCGGAGAAGTAGTGGAAAGTCTCGCGGCATCATTAGAATTTACTGCCCGGTTTTGTGAATAGCTTACCTCGGCCGCCCGGTTATAATTGCTGATGGCGGGAGTGATTTTATTCTGTTTTTCCTGTGACTGAGCTAATTTCCTGCTGGCTTTTTCAATATTTGATTTATCATTGAGCTTTTCATAGATTTTTTTTGCTCTGATATAATATTCTTCACTTTTGGGAAAATTTCCGTCATTAAAAAATGTTTCACCGATATTGTAGTAAGAATCAGCCTGTGCAGCATCATCTTTTCTGTCAACCGCTTTTTTCAACTTCTTACTTTCGGTGCGGACTTCCTGCACTACACTTGTGTTCTGAGAATAGACAATATTCCCAAAAAATATGAGCAAAAAACCGAGAAAAAATCGAAGCGTTTTCATAAAACAAAGATATACATATATATAGTTTGCCCAAAAACTATTCACCAAGTGAAAATCCGTATTCACCAAGTTGTTGTTTCTTAACTTTAAAACTAAAATTCTTTAACATCATTATATTCTCATTCATTATATTTGTTAAAACCGAACCAAATAAAATAACATGAAAACAAACTTTTATATACTGTTGATAAGCTTACTTTTCACCAATAAAATACTTTCACAGAATTATATTGAGAATGTAACCGTAGTAGATGTTGTTAATCAAAAACTTATTCCCCATCAGACGGTTGTCATCAATAAAAATATGATATCCGAAATAAAGCCGGCAAAAAAAATTAAAGTTCCACAGAACGCCAAGGTTATTAACGGAGATGGAAAATACCTGATGCCCGGAATGACTGATGCCCACGTACATTTTTTCCAAAGTGGTGGGCTCTACACAAGACCTGACGCTTTTGATCTGAGAAAACATACTTCTTATGAAAAAGAAATAGAATGGACGCATAAAAATATGGAAGATCTCATGCTGCGTTATTTAAAATCCGGAATAACCTCTATGATTGACGTAGGTGCCACTTACAATTTTCTCGACCTTAAAAATTCTTTAGCACAAAAGCCTGGCCTTCCATCAGTTTACATGACAGGGCCGCTTTTAACCACATATTTACCGGATGCCTTTAAAAATCTGGATAAAAATGAGCCTTTTAAGCTTGTAAAAAGCATTGAAGATGCAAAAAAATATGTTCAGGAACAGATTCCATACAAACCGGATTTCATCAAAATATGGTATATCGTACTTGAACAGGGGAAAGAAATGGAACCCGCCGCCAGAAAGCAAGAACCGCTTGTAAAAGCCATCATTGAAGAAGCACACAAAAACAAACTAAAAGTTGCCGTACACGCTACAGAGAGACTTGTAGCTCAAATCGCCGTTCAGAATGGAGCGGACTTTTTGGTTCATGACATTGAAGATGAGATTGTTCCGGATGACTTTGTAAAACTTTTAAAATCGAAAAAAGTAGTTTTGTGCCCAACCCTCACCGTAGCTGATAATTATTATAAAACTTACGGACACAAGCACCAATACAACACTTATGAACTGAACACATCGAACCCTGAAGCCATAGGCTCAATGTATGATTTGAAACATTTGGAAAGTTCTGCCGATTCTGCCCTGATCAAAAAATTGAAAACAAGATTCAATCTTCCGAAAATGAATGCCTATACTGCAAAAGAGGACTCTATAAGAAAGGCCAACTTAAAAAAGCTATCAGACGGCGGAGTAACAATTGCAGCAGGAACCGATGCCGGAAACATCGGAACACAGCATGCTTCATCCTACATTTCAGAATTACTGGCGATGAAAAAAAGTGGAATGAGCAACTGGCAGGTTTTACAGGCGGCAACCATTAATCCCGTTAAAATTTTTAATAAAGAAAATATTTCAGGAAGTGTTTCCGCAGGTAAAATTGCGGATTTGGTTTTATTAAATTCCAATCCTGCAGATCATCTGGAAAACCTTACACAGATCAATATGCTGTTTAAAAACGGACAACAGCTGGCTCCTGATCAAATTCTAAAAATGACCCCCGAAATGCTGGTTCAGCAACAGGTAAATGGCTATAATGCAAGAAATATTGATGCTTTTGCAGAGCCCTATTCTGAGGATATTGAGCTCTACTATTTTCCCGATAAACTTATAAGTAAAGGAAAAGATACTATGAAAAAAGATTATAGCGAAATGTTCAGTAAGCTTCCCAATCTTCATTGCGAAATCAAAGAAAGAATCATTAACGGAAACTACATTATTGATAAAGAAAGTGTTACCGGAATGGGAAATCGAAAAATAGAAGCAACAGCAATCTATGAAATTAAAAACGGTAAGATTTCCAGGGTATATTTTTTACCATAACTATATTCGAATTTTAAAAATAAGTTTACGCTTCACAAGTTGTGGAGCGTATTTTTTTGCTTTCACCAAGTGAAACTTCCCATTCACCAAGTCTGCAGATTTTGGGTTTTGAATCAGGGTAATTTTACTTTAGAATTTAAAATTAAAACAAAAAAATTATGAAATTGAAACATTTTTTACTGATCGGATTATTCATGTTGGGAGGTTTGATCAGCGCGCAGGAAATTAAGAAAAATGCAATTGAAGTAACAGGAGTTGCCGAAATGGAAGTGGAACCGGATGAAATTATCTTCAACCTGGGGATAAAAGGTGATAACAAAAACCAGCTTGCCGAAAATGAAAAACTTCTGTTTGAAACACTTAAACATAATGGTGTTAAAAATGAGGATATCAAGTTTAAGTCGATGTATCAGAATATTTACGCTAAAACAAAGACTTTCACGAAAAATTTTCAGTTTAAAATCAATAAAAAAACAGAAATGGGAAGTCTTTTTGAAAGCCTGAACCAGAAATGGGTGACCAACATCAATATTGCTGAAATTAAGAATACAAAAATTGCAGATTTTAGAAAAACCGTTAAGATTAATGCTTTAAAAGCGGCAAAAGAAAAAGCAGATTATCTGTTGGAAAGCATCGGAAAAAAGGCAGGAAATCCTCTTGAAATTGTAGAAATTGAAGATTATACCAGTGATATGATTATGCCGGTAGCTTACAAAACCAAGACAGCAAATGTTCAACTGGAAGCAGCGGATTCAAGCATGGATTATTCTTTCGAAAATATTGAAAATATCAAGCTGAAATACAGCATTAAAACAAAATACGAAATCCTTTAAACAAAAAATCATGACAACTATTAAAATTTTAACCTTAGCAATGGGAACAGCAGCCTTTCTGGGCTTGCAAAGTTCCTCCAGATTCGAGTGTAAAAAACCTGAGCCTCAAAGAACAATTGTGCGGGGTGATGTAAAACCTGCAAAAAGCACAAGCAAAGAAAATAAAATTCAGGTTGCCCTGCTTTTAGATACTTCCAACAGCATGGACGGGCTGATAGACCAGGCAAAATCAAGGCTGTGGAATATCGTGAATACGCTTACTGCCCTTAAGTACAACGGAAAAGCTCCCGAAATTGAAATTGCTTTGTATGAATATGGAAATGACGGGATTCGCGATGAAAACTATATCCGGCAGGTGGCACCTCTTACGCAGGATCTGGATCTGATTTCAGAAAAATTATTTGCTTTAAAAACAAACGGAGGAAGCGAATACTGCGGTGCCGTGATCCGTGATGCTTCAACAAATCTGAACTGGGACGGCAATGATAAGAGCATGAAGCTGATCTATATTGCAGGAAATGAGGCTTTCGACCAGGGAAAAATAAATTACAAGGAGGTGATTTCCAATGCAAAAAAGAAAAATATTTATACCAATACTATTTTTTGTGGTGACAGAAATGAAGGCATTCAAACGTTCTGGCAAAACGGAGCAGCCATCGGGGACGGAAAATTTTTTAATATCGATAGTGACAGAAAGGTTATTTACATTGAAACACCTTATGACGTAAAGATTTCTGAATGCAATGCAAAGCTGAATGACACCTACATCTATTACGGAAGCCAGGGCTCTGAATATAAAACCAAACAAATTACCCAGGACCGAAACGCAGAAGTACAATCTGTTTCCAATGCCGTTGAAAGAACCGTAGCCAAAGCCAAAAAGAATGCCTATAAAAATGATCATTGGGATCTTGTAGATAAAGCAGAAAAAGATAAAGGTTATATCTTAAGCATCAGAAAGGAAGAGCTTCCTGCCGAGCTGAAAGGAAAAAGTAATGCAGAAATACAGAAAATTGTAGCTCAAAAATCTGCCGAACGAGATAAAATACAAAGTGAAATAGAAGTTTTATCTAAAAAAAGGCAGGATTTTATTGATTCAGAGATGAAAAAAAGAGGAAATTCTGATTCTGATGATCTTGGAAAAGCAATTGAGAAATCTATTCTTGAGCTCGCAAAAAGAAACGGATATAGTTTGTAGTTGTTAGCTAATTGGTGGCTATTACAGGTCACCATTATTTATACAGAAGCTGACTTCGAGAACCTCAGTCACCTTCTGTTTTTTTGGTTTCGGCGGCTTCGCCGCCGAAACCAAAAAACTACCTTCCAAATTTAAAATATTTCGAAAGCGGATGCTTTTTTCCCTGCATAAAAAGAGAAGCCATTTCCATTCCGGTCACGGAAAAAGTGATCCCGTTTCCTCCAAAACCCAGAACAAAATAAGAGTTTTTGAATTTTTTGTGCTCCCCGATATAAGGGAGCCCGTCTTTTGTTTCTCCAAAAGTACCTCCCCAGACAAAATCTGTGTAGAAATGATAATCAGGCTTTATTTTTTTCAGGATTTTCAGGATTTCTTTCTCTTTTTTATCTAGAACCGCATCGCGTTTTTTACCTTCATAGAAATCTTCATCCCCGCCTCCTATTAGCAGCCTTCCATCGTCTGTGGAACGCATATACATATAAGGTTTGTCTGTGTTCCAGACCAGAGTATTGGTAATATTTTTAAACTTATCCTTATCGATTTCAGAAACAATGGCATAAGTGCTTTTTAAGTTCACAAAATTCTCTTTTATTAAAGATTTGCTTTCATAACCTATACAGTAAATGATTCTTTTAGCTTTTATCTGATGGCCTTTATCAGTGGAAACCAGATTATAGCCTTTAAAATATTTAACATTTGTCATTTCTGTTTTATCGAAAATCTTTAGCCCGTTTTTTACATTCAGTAAAAATAATTCATGAGAGAACTTAAAAGCATCGATACTTGCCCCTTGTTTGGAAAGAATTCCCCCGAAAGTATTTTCAAAACCGAATCTTATCAGAATTTCCGCCGGTTCCAGCCATTTTACATCGAAACCAGCATTTTTCCTGGCTTCAAATTCCTTTTTAAGCCATACAGCATCTTTTTTATTTGAAGCAAAATAGAGGGATTTTTTTCTTTTAAAACCTGAAACGGATTTAATTTTTTTTGAAAGTTTTTCAATGGTGTCAATTGCATCCGAACATGCTTTATAACTTTGAACCGCACCCTTTTCACCCAGTTTTTCTTTAAGTTCAAACAGAGGAATATCTATTTCATACTGAAGCATGGATGTGGTGGCTGAAGTGCTGCCGTTACAGATTTCGCGTTTATCGATAAGAATTGTTTTATAGCCGTCCGCTATCATTTGATGGGCAATTAAACTTCCGGTAATTCCGCCTCCCACGATTAATACATCACATTCTTCATCTGATTTTAAGGAGGGATAAGAAGCAATTAATCCGTTTTTTAAAAGCCAGAAAGGTTCGTTAGATTTTAAATCCATAAAATATTTTATTCTGAATTATCAATAATTAAGCCTTTTCCATTCTTGAAAAATTAAATATTGGTTTAATTTTTGTAATGGCTATAGAACAACCACACTAAATATTAAGATATGATAACTATTATTCCGGAAGCTCCTGAAAATGTTGCGGCTTTCAATGCCACAGGAGAAGTAACGAAAGAAGATTTTGAAAACCTTGTCATCCCCGTAGTGAAAGAAAAGGTGGAACAGTTCAATGAATTGAATTATCTTCTGTATCTGGACACGGATCTGGATAATTTTACGATGGGAGCCTGGCTGGAAGACGCGCTTTTAGGATTAAAAAACATAACAAAGTGGAACAGAGCCGCTATTGTTACGGATAAGGAGGGTGTGCAGAAATTTACTGATATTTTCAGTGTTCTGATGCCCGGAGAATTTAAATCTTTTCCAAAGGAAAACCTTTATAATGCACTTTACTGGTGCAAAAACGGCAATGAGGTAGAAGCATAACCATTTTTATTATTAAAGAAGAGAGAAGCAGCTCAGATCTGCTTCTCTTTTTTATTTATCACAAGGAACACATTCCACTGCTGCTTCTTCTGCATCGGCGTTTTGTGAACCGTACATCATCTTATACCGGATAGCTATTACTAGACCTATCAATGTCATCCCCACTCCTACCAGAGACGGATAATTGAAAGAATATCCGTGTTCCAGCGGAATTCCTCCAAGAAAAGCTCCCATTGCATTGGCAATATTAAAGGCGGCCTGCATAAAAGCGGCAGCCATCATTTCACTTTTCGGGGCTGCTTTCATCATCATAATATTAATAGGCGCTGCTACAGACATTGACAAAGCTCCGCAAATGAAAGTAAGTGCCAGCGAAATATATTTATACTCTGAAAGGAAAAATACGCCCGCTAAAGAAATCATCATTAAAAACAACAATAACGCGCAGGTTTTTTCCGGACTTAAACGGTCAGACAGATAGCCTCCCACGAGGTTTCCAACCACCATTCCTGCTCCGGCGAGGATCATTACATACGCCATCTGGCTTTCCTTAATTCCGGACATGATGGTCATTAAAGGGGTAATATAGCTAAACCAAGTGAAAAGTCCTCCAAAACCAATAGCCGTAATCATCAGCACCAGCCAAGCCTGTTTTTTCTTAAGGAATTTTAGTTCTTCCATAAAATGGGTATCCTGATTGGTTTCCAAAACAGGCAGCCAAAGTTTCAGGAACAATAAAGCCAGCAAACCGATAACTGCTACAATGGCAAAATACCATCTCCAGTGGAAAGCATGCCCGATATAAGTGACCAGCGGAACCATCGCAAGATTTGCTATGGTAAGCCCGGTGAACATTAAGGAAATATAAAATGCTTCCTTCCCTTTCCCCGCCATTCTGGCCGCAACTACCGTTCCCACACCGAAAAATGCACCATGCGGAAGTCCTGATAAAAACCTGATGATCATCATCGTTGTATAATCCGGAGCAATTGCCGATAATCCATTAAAAAGCGTAAAGATCATCATCAATACGATGAGCACTTTTTTAGGCGGAAACTTCACAGAATATCCTATCAAAATAGGCGCACCAATTACTACCCCCAAAGCATAAGCGGAAATTAGATGGCCGGCTTCCGGAATTGAAATCTGCAGCGATCTTGCAATATCCGGCAGCAATCCCATCACCGTAAATTCCGTTGTCCCTATTCCTAAACCGCCCACGGCCAGCGGTATTATTCTTTTATCGATCCCCATTTTATAATTAATAAGGTTAAACGTTTATCCTATATTTTAAATGCAAATTTAATTTAATTTTAAACAGCATTCAAATGATTATTTTTATAATAGATAAAATAAAAATCGCTCTTTTCAGAGCGATAGTATTTTTAGTGAATATGTTTTTCTGCATGATAAGAGCTTCTCACAAGTGGTGAGCTCTCCACATGCCTGAACCCTAAACTTCTTGCAAAGTCTCCAAACTCATCAAATTCTTCCGGCGTGATGAATTTTTTTACAGGAAGATGCTTTTTAGTCGGTTGCAGATATTGTCCTAAGGTAATAACATCTACATTAGCATTTCGAATATCTTCAATCGTCTGGAAAACCTCATCTCTCGTTTCACCTAAACCAAGCATTACGCCTGTTTTAGTCCTTCTCTGTCCGGCTTCTTTCAGATACCTTAATACTTCAAGGCTTCTTTCATATTTAGCCTGAATCCTTACTTCTCTTGTCAGTCTTTTTACAGTTTCCATATTGTGGGAAATCACTTCTGGAGCTACGTCTACCAAACGGTCAAGATGTTTAGTAATTCCCTGAAAGTCAGGAATCAGCGTTTCCATTGTAGTTCCCGGAGAAATTCTTCTTACGGCGTTTACCGTTTCTCCCCAAAGGATGGAACCCATGTCTTTTAAATCATCACGGTCTACAGAGGTAAGAACTGCGTGTTTGATTTTCATTAATTTAATGGAACGGGCCACTTTTTCAGGTTCATCCCAGTTTACATCAAGCGGTTTTCCGGTTTTTACCCCACAAAATCCACAGCTTCTGGTACAGATATTTCCTAAAATCATGAATGTTGCCGTACCCTCTCCCCAGCATTCTCCCATATTAGGGCAGCTACCGCTTTGGCAAATAGTGTTGAGTTTATATTTATCAACCAAAGTTCTCAATTCTCTGTAATTCTTTCCGGTAGGAAGCTTTACGCGAATCCATTTTGGTTTTTGAACGGTTGTATCTTGAACTAAATTCTCCATTTATTTCTCAAATTGAGGTTCAAAGTTAGTGAATTTTTTATCGAAACAATCAAAGATGTGGATTGATGAAAGTTATAACGTAAATATTTTGTTAAAGGGTAATCCCCTGAGCCTTGTCAAGGTTTAAAACCTTAACAAGGCTTCTTAATAACAATTAATTATCTTCGAATTCATTATTTTTAAGTAATTCTGCTAAAACTTTTTTGGCGCGCATTACCCTTACTTTTGTATTAGCAATGGAAATTCCCAATTCGTCAGCAATCTCCTTAATGCTTTTCTCTTCAAAAAATCTGAGCCTGATAATATCCTGATAATTGGCATCAAGAGATTCTATGGTTTTAATGATTTTTTTCTGCTCTTCATTGGAAATCATTAATTCTTCCGGTGATTTCGCAAACTGGTTTTTTACCTCATCCAGATTCTCAGTAGGATCCTGGTTTTCGCGGCTTCTTTTTCTCCAGAAATCAATGATTGTATTCTGAGCAATTGTCAGAACCCATGTTTTGAATTGAAAATGAGGATCGTACATATCCAGTTTGGACAGTACCTTTGAAAAGACATTTACAGTAATTTCATCCGCATCATTTTCATCACGAACTTTTTTCATCACAAAAGAAAAAACATCAACCCAAAAGATGTTGATGAGCCTGGTCTGAGCTTTCTGGTCTTTTTCCTTTGCCTTTCCGATGAGAAGGAATAATTGTTCGTCGTTCATGTATAACAAATATAATTGATTTTAGGCGAAAAGACAATATGTGAGCTGTGTTTATTTTACTGCAAAAAGCGCAAAAGCTTTTATTAAAATTGTTATTCATATTTTTTGCTCGCAACTATGTTCACCCAGCAAAGAAGATACATCACTTGTCATTCTGATGACGGAAGAGTCCCAAACCTAACAGGTTTTAAAAACCTGTTAGGTTTATAATCATCCAATCAAAGAAATGCCATATTCGCTATTTTGCCAATCTACCTCTTTACCTTATTCGCCTGAATTTACTATCTTTGCACCTTAAATTTAAAGCAGAAAATAATGAACTCTTTTATTGAAGAACTGAAATGGCGCGGGCTTTTTGCCGACATGATGCCCGGAACGGATGAACAACTGAATAAGGAAATGACGACTGCCTATATCGGTTTTGACCCTACCGCAGATTCTTTACATATCGGAAGTCTTATTCAGATAAAAATTTTAGCGCACTTTCAGCAGCATGGGCACAAGCCGATAGCTCTGGTAGGTGGTGCTACAGGGATGATTGGTGACCCATCCGGGAAATCTGCCGAAAGAAATCTCCTGGACGAAGCTACCCTTTTACATTATGTAGACTGCCTGAAAAACCAGCTTTCAAGATTTTTGGACTTCTCCGGAAATGAGCCTAATAAAGCAGAGCTGGTGAACAATTACGACTGGATGAAGAATATTTCTTTCCTTGATTTTGCTAAAAATGTAGGGAAAAATATTACAGTAAACTACATGATGGCGAAAGATTCTGTGAAGAAAAGACTTTCAGGGGAAGCGGGTGTTGACGGAATGAGCTTTACGGAATTTACGTACCAGCTTATCCAAGGATATGATTTTTTACATTTATACCAAAATAATGGCGTTAAACTTCAGATGGGAGGTTCTGACCAGTGGGGAAATATCACTACGGGAACAGAACTGATCCGCAGAAAAGCGCAGGGAGAAGCTTTTGCGCTAACCGTTCCTTTGATTACAAAAGCGGACGGCTCAAAATTCGGGAAGTCTGAAAGCGGTGAAAATTACTGGCTGGATAAAAAGAAAACTTCACCATACAAATTCTACCAGTTTTGGGTAAATGCAACTGATGATGATGCGGAAAGATTCATTAAATTCTATACTTTCTTACCTAAAGAAGAGATTGAAAGTTTAATTGAAGAACATAAAACCGCTCCGCACGAAAGAAAACTTCAAAAGAAACTTGCGGAAGAGGTAACAGTCTGGGTACATGGAAGAGAAGAGTATGAAAAGGCTTTGAAGGCTTCTCAAATTCTTTTTGGGCAATCGACTACGGAAGATTTAGTAAACCTTGATGAAGAAACTTTTCTGGAAGTATTTGATGGTGTTCCTCAAAAGGAAATTCCAAAAGCTGATGTTTTAGGTGTAAATATTGCAGATCTGCTTTCTGGTTCAGGATTTTTAAAATCTAAAAGTGAAGCCACAAGAGAAATTAAAGGAAATGCCATCTCTGTAAATAAACAAAAGGTAAATGATACTTTCACCGCCAACGAAAGTGATCTTATTGACGGTAAGTTCTTACTGCTTCAAAAAGGGAAAAAGAATTATTTTATTATTAAGGCAAATTAATTATTCTTACATAAAAATAAAACCGCCCTGAAATTCAGGGCGGTTTTATTTTGGGAGATTTTTAATTGTATTAACACTTATATTTATTTTTTAAATCCAGGTTTCTTTGTAAATTTTTCTCATCATTTGGTTTAGAACATATAATAAGAAACCTGGAATTTTGTATCAATTAATATCCTACTCTTTCTAGTCTTATAACATAAGACCTTGCAATACTATTACCATCATTAGTAATATAAAGAGTGTGTGGTATACTAGTATCTATATCAGCAGTAAAATTAAAAGCTGTTCCTCCATCACTATCACCACAAGATCCGCCGGGATAATCAGGAAAAGTTACTTTAGAAGTAAGCTGGGTTTCTGTAAAAGACGGACCTGTATTACCATTACCTCCTAAAAAGCCACCATAGCCCTGTAATGAGGTTCTTGAGACATTACCTGCGGTTCTTATATAAAATTCTGCAAATCCCAGATTTGTACATCCATCAAAAACAGTTATTGTAGCTTTATAAATTGCGGCATTAGGGATACCCGTCATTACCGCAACTCTTGCTCCCGCAGCAATACTTGGTGAATTAGCAGCTGCTAAAGACCTATCATTAGTAAAAAAAGTAGATCCTAAATTTCCGGAATTATCTGCCATTACAGGTTTTGTAAAGGTAGACGCAGTAGTAGCAGGAAGAGATCTTACTCTTTCGGTACCATTAACATCTAAGGTAGCAGTAGGTGCAGCGGTAGCAATCCCCACATTACCCCCAGCCTGCACACGCATTTTCTCGGTATTGTTGGTACGCATCACCATATCCTGATTGTCTGTAGTTCCCAGGAAATTGGTAGCAGGGTTGGTGCCTGTATTTCCTAAAATATTCCATGCTGAGGCAGCTGATGAAACACCGCCATTGGTCGCTCTCCAGCCACCGTTACTGTAAGCAAATTCCATCGCCTGACCATTGGCAATCGTAAAACCGTTAAGTGTGGTTCCGACCCCCCCTGTGGTATTGTTATAAATTATCAAACGCTGCCCTGCATTAGGAGCTGCGGGAGCTGTAATGGCTATTGCTGCAGTGGCACTACCCGTAAGCCTTATCTGTGTAATATTAGCCGGTACTGTAGCTGCATTTCCGGATACGGCTACTGCTGTTTCGCGGTTGGTAATAGCACCATTCACATCCAATGTAGTTCCGGGAGTAGTGGTATTGATCCCCACATTCCCATTCTGTGCATATATAGCTGTGCTCATAACACAAAATGCACCTAGTAACAATAATTTTTTGTTCATTATTTAATTATTTAAATGTTTCTAATCTAGCGTTCATACAGTATATACTAAATGTAGAATCCCATTAAATAATTTGTGCGATATAAAATTACTCCTAAATATTTTAAAAAAAAATAATTTCTTATTTTTTTCATTCATAACAGTCTTATAATTCCCAATAAATAGAAATTATTTAATAATACATCCTCATTTAAACAAAGGTTTTATCAAGTTTTTTTATTGATAAACAATTATTTTTATCAATTTCATAATTATGAAAATTAATATGCAATTTGTGTAAATTGAATTTGTTTTATTCTAAAATTTATAATTATTCACATATTTATGAATTTTAATTTCGTTTATTTTAATCCTTTTTTTGAACGAAAAAGCTTTAAAAGAAAGCACTTAAGTCATATAAAAACAAACTGCCTGTGAGATCAGGCGGTCTGGGTAAGATATTTTTTTTGTATTAACACGGTTAAACTTATAAGTTTACGATTTAAATTTAATTAGAAATGAATCCTCTTTTAATTAAATCAATAATAAGAATTTTGATTTAAAGAAATATGAACTATTTTTATTATTAGACTAAAATACTTTTTTGTAAATGATACGTGAAGAAAGCTGTACATCTACAAAGCTCTGATAGTTACCTCCCTGTCCTCTTCCTACTGCGATATTATAAGCCTGTCCTCCGGCAGGAATGGTAACGGTAGTTCGCCAAAGTGCAGAATGGTTGGTTGCAGATCCGCAGTTTGAAGGTGAATTAGCATGGATACGCACACCTCCACCATTATTTGGGAGGTCTACGAAGTAACTGTTGATCAGGAATCCGGCAGCAGGGCATATACCTGTTGCTCCACCCATTTCGAAAACTACCGCTACTTCATAAGTTCCTGCAGGAAGTGTAAGTATAGATACCGAAAAAGTGGCTCCGGTAATCGTATTGACCTCCTGTGTCCAGTTAGTTAATTGGTCGCACCTCCGGCGCCAATCCCCGTTAATACGGTCTGTATAGCAGAAGGCTTAAGAACCACAATAGGAACTTCATTGGCCTGCCAGCTTGCATTACCATTGGCGTCAGACATTAAAATTTTATCAACTCCCTGAGTGCCGTCTACCAGCCTGAAAGTTCCGTTTACATGAAGCTTTGCCGTAGGAGCGGTATTGATCCCGATATTACCTGTACCAAGACAAAAAAACCGCCCAATATTTGGGCAGTTTGTTGTAAGATATTTAATTAATTTGTATTAACACGTAGTTAAACATTTATTTTTATTTATTCAATAATTTTATTTTTATTTTATTAAACTCATCTATAGTGAAGTAATCCTATTTTTTGAAGCATTTTGAAAAGCTTTAATTCTCCTGAATTTATTTACTTTTCTTAAGCGACAGCTGTACTTCTTTCATTTGGTCTGCCAGCTGTTTCACTTCTGATTTCAGATTCTCAATCTCTTTCTGCTGGTCCTGGATAGCTTTGGTAAGCACAGGGATAAGCTCAATATAGGATACTGAAAGTATTTTGTCTTTATCATTACCTTCAGTTACCAGTGAAGGCAATACTTTTGCAACCTCATCAGCTATGAAACCAATCTCATGACGGTTATAATTATTAGTGTCAAGACTTCCTTTCTTACTGTATTCTACAGGGTGAAGCGCCATAATGGTTTTTAGGCCTTTATCCAAATCTGTGATATCTTTTTTCAGACGGACATCTGAGGTAAGAACCACCCCGCCTGCTCTTACTGTAGAAGATGCATTGATAGATCCTGTAACATCCAGCTCATAAGCAGGGTTCATATTAAGAATCCCAACCCGTCCGTTATTTTTAATGATAACACGGTCATTATAACCTGCTCCGGCTGAAGATTTAAAAATAAAATCTGCATTTGGAATAGTCGTTCCGCCAAAGAATTGTGATCCGATAGCCCAGTGTGCGTATCCTCCGGCGATAACATTTGGATTAAAGCCCATTAATACTGCGTCCCCTATTGCCGGTGAAGGATCCTCTCCAACCAACCTCATTCCTAATCCACCGTTTCTTATATGATTGGTAACCACGTCAAGCTCCTCCGTTGGGCTCTCAGTATTGATCCCTACATAGAATCTTGTATTGGATACACCCGGGTTAATAGGAACAATTGTAAAGTTTTTCTGATATGCAGCACCACCGCTATACATGATGTGGAACTTACTGTTATACTGATTAGTCCCATCCTGTTGTACAGAACCTAATCCCCAGTGGGCACCACCTGCTCCATAAGAGTTAATTCCAAGGAACGCTGTATTTCCTGCAGCCAGAGGAGAGGTATTACGCATCCTGATAATTGGAGTTCCGGAAGTACCTATTGCATCGTGCACTCCTAACTTGGCAATGGGGCTGGAATTCCCAATCCCTACTCTTCCTCCTGCAGTAACTCTCATTACTTCAGCATTATTTGATCTGATAACCAAGTCCTGATTATCAATAGTTCCTAAGAAATTGGTAGCTGGATTAGTTCCTGTATTACCTAAAATATCCCATGCTGATCCTGCCAGTGCAGCTCCTCCGTTGGTAGCTCTCCAACCACCGTTACTATAAGCAAATTCCATCGCCTGCCCATTGGCAATTGTAAAACCGTTAAGTGTGGCTCCGAAACCGCCTGTTGTATTATTATAGATAATCAAACGCTGCCCTGCATTTGGAGCTGCGGGAGCTGTAACGGCCACTGCAGCAGTTGCTGCACCAGTAAGTCTCACTTGTGATATGTTTGAGGGTACTGTAGCTGCATTTCCGGATACAGCTACTGCTGTTTCGCGGTTGGTAATAGCACCATTCACATCCAATGTAGTTCCGGGAGCAGTGGTATTGATCCCCACATTCCCAGTCTGTGCATATATTGAAGTACTCACAATACATAGTGCACCAAGAATTAATAATTGTTTTTTCATAATTTATATATTAAAAATTGTTTCTATACCTATCTGTACAAAGTATAATTAATCTTTATAAAAAAAATTTGTGTTTTAGAAAAATTAAGGGAAAGACTTCAATTGCAATTTGTGGATAATAAAAAAAAGTCTGTTTAAAAAAAACCATCCAAAGAAAAAGACGGTTTGGTCTGAGATATTTTAATAATTTGTCTTAACACGTGTGTTAAACATTTTTTTTTAATTTTAGTAAAATAATATCCGGATTTCCTTAAAGGTTATATAATTGTAATAAATTCTTTTTCATCGTTTTAGAATCAGCCGTCCTTACGGGAAATCTGGATGTTGAAAGCAGCGTGCATACAGTTTTTCATATATCCTATTATACTGTTGCCAGTTTTTTTGGGGAATGATATATAAAAAGATACGCTTAAAGGTTGGCATAAAACGGGATTATTTCAATCCCGCTTTACTATATTTAATAGCTATTAAATTAAAATTTGTATACTCTGAGATAACTGCCACTCTTATCCAGGACAACGTTTGCGGGATCATTATTCATATTTGCAGTACCATAGGTTCTGAAATTTAGCTTTAACTGATCACTTGGATTCAGAAGCATAATTGATTCTACTGATGCATCATAAATTATTAATCCGCCAGGGTTACTTAATCCTCTGATAATATTTACACCTTGAGATGCAATAGGATTAAAAGTAGCACTTGCACTAGGCTTTACCATTAAATAGCCGAGGAGGTTACCGGAACTACCATCAAACCCCGGAGTAGCTGCCGGATCATTCCGAAGCCTTACACCTACCGTTACAAAGTATGCTCCAGCAGTATTAATTGTTACAACACCGGTAGTTGGATCATAAACATTCCCAACATCGGTAATTTCATTTAAAGGAACATTTACTTCTGCATTATTAAGCCATCCTGTGTTGTTATTCCATGCAACATTAGTCCCTCCAGCAGCACTTACATAGGGCGTTATATAAGCAGCCGGGTTATTTGGGATGGGATCATCTTTCCAGAACGCATTACCGTTGGCGTCTGATGCAAGGATTCTTCCATTTGCCTGAGTACCGTCTACCAGTCTGAAAGTTCCGTTTACGTGGAGCTTTGCCGTAGGAACGGTATTGATCCCGATATTACCTGTACCAAGATCCATAAGTAAATCTGAAGTGTTGCTTCTTGTTAGCAAGAAAATACCATTGGTGCTGAAATTAGGATTAATCCCAAATGCGGCAGAAACAGCAGTACCCGATGCATTCTTTGCTGTTAAATTCTGAATTACCGCCTGCCCGTTCCCTGAATTTTCCAGGCGCAGGGCTGTGTTCGCAGTACCTCCCGTACCAACTGAGGAACCTCCCGTACCGGCGTTCATAACATGAAGGGTAGTTGCAGGATTGCCGTATTAATCCCTACGTTACCACTTTGTGCGTACACTGATGTACTTATTATACATAATGCAGCTAATAATAAATTTTTTTTCATAATTCAAGTAATTAATTAGGTCTCTTATTCCCTAGCTATGCGTCTAATGCGAAGCAAAGGAAAAATAAAGTGTATATTGTAAATGTTTTTAAAAATTTTTGATTTAGATTGATTATTTAAAACCAATTATTTTCAGATTATTGGTTAAGATTTAAAAATCCTGAAATTCATTTTTTCATCCATAAGATTATTGTTGCTAGTATTAAACATTCTGAATCCCTACTCATTCATATATTCTTCAAGAAGAATAAGTTTTGTGTTTATATGTTACAAATATAAAATGAAAAACTTAAAATAAAAAAAAAATTCATTGTTTTTTTATTAAAAATTTTAAACCTAATATGTGAAATATACAACAAAACCCAATATCAGGAAATAAATAATTAAAAAAAACTTAATATACATCGGCATTTTAACATTAAAAATATTTCCAATAATAATGAATTTATTATCAATAAATTTTACCTGAAAATCAGTTTTATAGCGAATTTTAAGGGGAATTTTGATCTGTTTTCCAAAAAACGTGGTACCTAAATTAGCATTTTAACATCAATAAATGCGTGCTTTTAGGTTTATGATAAAAAAACTTTATTATTTAAAGCTTTATTGTTTAGAAGCTATTAACACTTTATATAGTATATTGTATTCTAGGATCTACAATTCTTTTCATTCCTTACCCGTCAAAAAATTTTATTAGGACAAATAACTAAAGACTGTTCAACACGGAATAAAACAAAAAAAACCGCCAAAAAGGCGGTTTTTTAATTTATATATTATAATTCTAAGAAACTGTGAGCGATAGAAACACTTTTCTCTCCCACTCCCTCTACCGTTTTGGTTTTAGCAATCTCTCCATCTACCCAGATATTTACTGTAAGTTTAGAATCCGCATTCGGAAGTACAGCATTGGCTGCAAGATTAAGCTGAGACTGGCTGGAATTGATGAACTGCTCTCCAGTAGACCATGTAAGTCCTGTAGGATTGAAAACCGTGTTCGGACCCGTCCCCACCTGCGTGTAAACCGTTTTGAAAACTCCTGTTCCACTTCCTGTACCGTTTACAATTTTGGCTTCAAACTGAACGATGTGATCTTTATATTGATCCTCATCATCATCATCTTTACAAGAATTAACGACAGAAATTACCGAAAATAAAACGATGAATAAAAAAGAAAGTCTCAATAAATTTTTTGATTTGTAAAATTGCTTCATTTCTCCAAATAGATTTTTAATGGTTCAAATATAAGTTTTTTATCAATATAAAAATAACTTTTATGAAAAATTTCCAACAAAGATTTCTAAAAAATATCAAATCAATAAATAATTACGAATATCTAATTTTTAACCCTCAAAAGACGATATCCTAAAATTAGACAGATTGTCATGCGTTTTCAAATGGTCTCATTTTTACTTTAATAAACGGAAAATAAATCGTTATTAATTATCTTTGCCACATGAATTTAGATTACATCGTAAGAGAACCCGAAAATATTACTCCCAACACAACCATCCTCTTTATGCTTCACGGCTATGGAAGCAATGAGCAGGACCTTTTCAGCTTTAGGGAAACCCTGCCCGGCGACTGGATTATCGTAAGCTTCCGGGCACCGAGAGCCACACAGTTCGAAGGATTTTCATGGTATGATATAGATTTTAATGATCCGGAAAAATTTGTTGATATTCCACAGGCTACAGAATCATTAAACAGTGTTCTGGAAAGCATCTTAAAAATCGTAAACCACTATGGAATCACCGAAGGCAAAACCAATCTTTGCGGTTTCAGCCAGGGAGGAATTCTCTGCTATGCCTTAGCTTTGAAATATCCTGAAATGTTCAGCTCTGTTGCCTGCATGAGCAGTTACCCGGAAGAGAAATTGCTTACTGATATTGTAAAAGACAAGAAAAAGATTGAAAAATTAAGATTTTTTATTTCTCATGGGACAGACGATGCTGTAATTCCTTTAGAATGGGGAAGAAAAGCGGCGGATCTGCTGTATGACCTGGGCGGGTATTTTACGTTCAGAGAGTATATGAGCGGCCACGGTGTCAATCAGAAAAACTATATTGATCTCATGGATTTCTTTGCTAAATAATTACGGATCATCAATTATTTTAATAATTTATTGCGATATACACAAGCATTCTCAATTTTGAGAATGTTTTTTATTTTTGATAAGAATAATTTTACTAAATTCAGTAAATGAAACTAAAGTTTTTTTTCCTGATTTTTTTCTTAAGTATTCTTGCTGATGCTCAGGAGCAGAATTCATTTGAAATACAAGACGAAAAGAAAACGGTAATTCCCTTTAAATCAATCAGTAATTTAATTTTCATCCCGGTTAATATCAATGGAGCTGAACTCACTTTCCTGTTGGATACAGGCGTTGCGGAGACTTCTATTTTCAGCCTTGAAAATCAGGAACTGAAATTACAGAATCTTGAAAAGATAAGATTTTCCGGACTTGGAGGAAGCGCAAGCATTGACGGATTTCGGTCTGATAATAATATCGGGAAAATCGGTAAAAGTTTTATTAATCATAGTTTAACCCTTTTTATTATTGTAAATCAGGAATTTAACATTTCATCTCATGTCGGAATTCCGGTAAACGGTATCATTGGCTATCATTTTTTTAAAAATCACCCTGTTATAATAGATTATTCTTCTAAAAAAATTACCATCTACAATGATCGTGAGTTATTTAATAAAAAAATAAAAAAGTTCGAAGAATTCTCCATCAGCATTGAGAAAAACAAGCCCTACCTCTTTGCAGATATAGAAATGACCAATGAAAAGAAAAGTTCGAAATTATTAATAGATCTGGGCAACAGCGATCCCATCTGGCTTTTCCCTAAACTTATCAAAGACTTTGTGTATAATCGCCCTAATATTGATGATTTTCTGGGACGTGGTTTTAATGGGGATATTTATGGCAAGAGAAGCCGGATTCACAATTTTTATCTTGGTACGTTTAAGTTTGAAAAGCCTCTTACCGCAATGCCGGACGAATATTCCATCCAGCATGTAAATCTTGTGGAAAACAGAAAAGGCTCCGTTGGCGGAGATATTATGAGACGTTTTACCGTAGCTTTTGATTATCCCAATCAAAAAATGTATCTGAAAAAAAACAGGAATTTCGACGATCCTTTTCATTTTAATATGAGCGGTCTGGACTTCCGCCAAGACGGTATGGAATGGACAAAAGATATGGTAAACCTACCCACAAAGAATAAAGAGACACCTTCCGGGGGCATTGAAATATTAAACAACAGCCTGCAATATAATTTTGTTTTAAAACCTATTTTTTCCATTGCAGGAGTCCGGAAGGATTCACCCGCAGCCAAAGCCGGCTTGAAAAAAGATGACAAGCTGATCAGCATCAATGGCAAGAAAACTGCAGACATGACTATGGAGAAAATTATTGAAATGATGAAATCTGAAGAAGGAAAGACGATCAATATGCTTATCCTGAGAAAAAATCAGGAAATGACATTGAGTTTTACTTTGGAAGATCCAATACCTTACCAAGATTAAAAAGATATGAATACTGAAG
Source organism: Chryseobacterium daeguense DSM 19388 (assembly GCF_000430825.1). GTDB lineage: Bacteria > Bacteroidota > Bacteroidia > Flavobacteriales > Weeksellaceae > Chryseobacterium > Chryseobacterium daeguense. The sequence continues at coordinate 104,958 of NZ_AUMT01000003.1, forward strand.
AAATAACCTTAGATAAGATCAGAAGCAGGCCAAGATTTAAAATGTTCACCAATCTGACCAAGGAAGAATATGCCGAAAGCCTCCAAAAATATCTTAATGAGCACAAAGATGAATTTTCCGGAAATATCAATAAAGAAGTTGCCACCATCTGTGTGGAAACAGAATATGAAAGCTACTGGAAACCCAGATTATCATTAAGAATAGAAATAGAAGATGAGAAAACCGCGATCCGTGGCGTTTTTGGGCCCAGCTCTGCAGTATGGACATTTTTTATGTTTCTGTATTTTTCTTTTTCTATCTTATGGATGACGTTTTTCTCAATGTACTACGTGGAAAAGCAGATCAAAAGCCAGGAATATCCGTGGGCACTAACAGCTTCTTTTATTATGCTATTTTTACTGGCCCTTACTTACGCAGCTGCAAGATTTGGCCAATACAAGGGCAAAGAAGAAATGAAAAAGCTGAGAAGATTTGCCGAAGAATCTACTTTGCAATTTGAGAAGCAGGATTAATTACGGAGTCTGAGTTTTCGGATTTTCAGGCATCTGCTCCAATACAGCCTTCGCCGCTTTAATAGAATCTACTACCTTTTCCCTGTTGTCCTGCTCCATTAATATTTTTTCGATGTTTGGCTCGATCATTTTGGTCATTTCTTCTACAGAAATATTATTGGAATTAGGATCATCCAGAAGCTTTCTCCAAGGCTTTCTTTTTCCCCAGCCATAATCTCCGAATACCATTACGGCAGTTCCTTTTGCTTTTGTAGTGGCTCCACCGGGATTTAAAACCCAAGTATCAGCATAAGAATACAGCCACTGTGCATCTTTCATCAATAATCTTAAGCATGAGTGCGATGCAGGATAACCCGGAAGGTCATACTGGTGCCACCCGATTCCGTCTGTATTAAATATATTGAAGTTATAAGGCAGCTTCCACTCGCTGCTTACTGTGGAGATCGCCAGTTTCTTTTTCCAGTTGGCAAAGGTTAATCCGGTTTTTGTTTTTGCTGCCTTTTTACCCATACTTGTAGGGCCCCATTTCACAAGGCTTCCGTTTGAATATACTCCATAAGCCTGAATAGGATAAGAAAAAACCACAAATTTTTTGACACCGCTCAGCACATCAAGCTGCATGGGAAATGGAGAATATTCCATTAAAGTGGTGTCTATTTTTGCAGGAACCACTAAAGTATCAGCGTTCCATTTGTTTTTTGAATCAAGTCTGTTTAAAGCTAATATAGCATAACGTTCCTTTTCCGTATATTTTTTATTGAAAACAGAAAACAGAGAATCTTTCATTTTTTTGTCTTTAGGGAAAACAAAAGCATTGTAAAATCCGTCCTCCTGCATAGCCGGCGGCATAGATTCTTTCTGAACCACAGAATCCTTTTTCAGCGAATCTTTTTCAGCGGCAGGAGTTTCCGTAACAGAGCTGGCAGTATCTTTTAAAGAATCAGTTATTTTTTCGATATCCTTTTTACAGGAAACAAGCATTAAAACAATGAAAAGTGCGTATAGAAATGATTTTTTCACAAATATGTTTTTCATAAATAAAATAAGGGTCAGATTAGTTTTTCTACTCAGTACAAATATCAGACCTAAAAGTGAATAATAAAAATACTTTGTGAAATTACCGTAAAAAACCGGATACTTTTATCTAAAAAAGACAACAGGAGTCAAATTTTACATTCACTCGTGCTGCCAAAACACAAACACTAAAATAAGTATGAAATTAACACTTATGATTTTTAAATAATATAATTTTTCCTGTTAAGCTTTCAGTCAGGATGGTCTTTATATTTTTCAATCAGCTCCAAGGCTTTGGGAAGAAGCGGGATATCCGTGATACTGTCCGTCTTTTGTCTGCGATTCATAATCCACAGGTTCCCATCAATACCTTCTTTGATGTCGGTTCTTTTCAAGAGGAAAATATCAATATACGCGAGCCCGGTATAACACTGAAAAATAAAAATATCCCGGATCATAGTCAGCCTGTTTGAAGTAAAAGCTTTTCTTTCTAAAAGCTGCAGCTCTGATTGAGTTAAAGCTCTTTTTTTACCACGGGTTCTTTTTCCTTTAAACCGTGCAAATGGGTCTGCAGGAATAATTTCTTTGTCAATGGCTTCGTTAACTATTTTTCTGAAGTTACTGATATATTTCAGAGCCGTATTATTCGCCTGATTCTTTACAGTCTTTAAATAGAATTCGAAGTCTTTAATGAACTCATAATTGAGCTCGCGAAATTCCAAATCCTCAACTTTGTATTTATAGAGGATAAAGTTTTGCACATGTCGTCTTGTAATTTCATAACGTTGATAGGTGCCTGGCGCATATTCTATCTCCTCGTCATCGTGGGTCTCAATTCCTAGTTCCTTCTCTTTCCTTTTCCGCTCATCTTTCTTAACTAAAGCATCAAGCCGTTCATTATGTTTTTGAAATTCCTCCAAAACTTTAGCTCTGGACTGATGCTCTCCTTTAATAAAATCAACAATACATCTTGCAGTAATACTTTTCCCCTGGTTACGCTGGTCAACCTTAAATTGGTTAATCGCAGTGACCAGAGAATCCAAAAAGAAATTAAACGACCTCGCATCTTCTTTGGTTCCCGTTGCTCGCTCAGTCTTCTGATCCCAACGGTTGGCATCCCATTTTCTCTTCGTAGAAGTTTCCTTGGGAATGCCATCTACAGTTACTCTCACGTGGACATATCTTTGAATGTCCTTTTTGTTTTTGGGGCTTTTTAAAAAGAATGTAAGCCCATAGCTTTTTTCCAGCATAATCTAAAAAATTTAAAGTTATAAATTTGGAAAAAAAGCTCACTTGAATCAAGTCGTTTCCGGCATACAATAGGTTGATTATCAGCTACTTACATTGTTTTTGTGGCATTTTTTTTTCGAAAAAAAAGTGCCATGAATGCGCCACAAACTTTTTGATTTTAAATAGAAATTTTAAAAAATTCCCAAAAACAAAAAAGCCTGCATTTTTTAAAAATGCAGGCTTTGTGGGCTTCAAATGCGTTTACAAGATAAATTCTCTTACGCTGTTGCGATCCGGACGGGACTTGTTATTTTTTCAAAAAAGCCCTATCCATAAGCTTTATATTGTTCTCTTGTTTAAGAGGTCACCGAATAGGTCACTTTTTTAAACAATCAAGAGATCGTCGTTTTTACTGGTGCAAATATAGATCATTTTTAATTATTTCCAAACTAAGAACATCCTTTTTTTCTTCTACAGTATGCAATCAACAGATAATCAATTGTTTTATTTATAATACTTCTTTGTTATAGATAAAAAAGAGAGAAATTATTGATTCACTACGGCTCAGTCAACAATTGTATGTCAATTTATATGTTTTTGGGATCAAACAATTCTCAGATCTGTCATAATTTTTTAGTTTAAAATCATAAAATCAAATTATTATTTAAAAAAAATTATACTAATTTATTTTTTCTCCAAATTTATAAAATCGGAAAAATCCGATTCATCTACTTTAAAATCAGCACTTTTGATAATAGTTTTAACTTGTAAAATAAAATAATTAAACTAATCCAGTCACATAAAAATATATAAATCTAAGTACTTACATCAGCCCTATTTAATTTCCTTGAGAAGCCGCATTCAAATAATCATCACTGATATCTTTTTCCTTTTTAAAATCTTTTCCAAACTTATAACTGAAGCTGATCCCGAAAGAACGAAGCGGTAAATAACGTATAGAAGATGAGCTGTAATCACCAGTCTCAACAGTTGTCGCCTGTTTGATATACTTGTTGAAAGGATTGGTTGTTGTAATTCCAATACTTGCTTTTTTATTCCAGAACTGTTTTCTCGCTGCTATACTGTAAGTGATCGACTGTGGATTTTTACCCTGAATATTTTTCGCCGCAGAATTATAATTCCCAAATGCTTCTACGATAAAATCTTTTGGAAATAAGTAATTCAGATTTAAATTCAGGCGGTAACGCATTCCCATATCAACGTTCCCAAAATAATTACTGACGATATATCGGTGAAAAACCATCATATTACCACGAAGATTTAATTTATTATTTAAAAAAGCAACAGAACCTGACAATATTCCACCAGAATTATATTCCTTGCCGATGTTATCTCTTCTGGTTACTGAAACATTTGTATAATTTATACCGCTTACCGTATAAATTGGGTAAAAAGTAGTGATTTGTTTCAGATCCTGACTGTTGATCCTTTCTGTAAGGGTGAATGAAAGATTAGCGCCGTTTTCAAAATTCTTATTGTAACCTAATTCCATATTATCCCCTAATTCCGGCTTCAATGCAGGATTTCCTGTTGTGATATTATGAGGATCGCTGAAATTTAAGAATGGGTTTAATTCAGCATATTCCGGTCTTTCAACTCTTCTTGTATAGGCTAATTTTATCGTTTCGCCACTGTCAAATTTATGAGACAAAATGAATGACGGCACGAGCAAACTGTATGATGGAATATTGGTATTCTGATAATCTATTTTTACCGTCGTATATTCGTAACGTGCCCCTGCTCTTACATCAAGCCAGTTATTAAATAATTTTAATGAAGAGGAAATATATGCGGCATAAACTCCCACATCATATTTCAAATGGTAAGACTGGAAAGGATCAAATTCATATTGTCCTGAAAAAACATCTAAAACATTCACATCCGTATTTGTTGTAATGTGCTGGAAAATGGCTTTTGTACCCATTTCCAATGTAATTTGGTCATTGATCGGCTGTACATAATCTACCGACAAATTATGACTGGTATCCGTTCCGGGATTGCTTCCAGAAAAGCCATCATATGGAAATACAGCTCCTGTCAGACTCTGAGTTTGCAAATAATTACTTTTTGGCGAACCGTAACTTACCACATAATCAGCCGTCAATTCCTGTCCTTCTTTTTGGAACGTTTTTCTATAGCTCAAATTTCCATCAATAGAATTTACCGAAGAACGGTTGTCTGAAGTTCTATAACCAATGATCGACTGTTCGGTTGAATGAGAAAAATCATTAATATATTGTTGCTGGTTGATCAAACCGATGCTTTTATTGGCAAAATCATTGTAAGAAATGTAACCTGTTAAGGTGTTTGTTTTGTTGATTGTCCAATCAAAGCCCAATCCCGTACGATAACCGTGTCTCTGAAAATCGGTGTAGCCGTCCTGCAATAATCGGGTTTGAGTGGTAGCTGTATGAGAAATCCTATCTTGTGAAAAAGGTGTTCTGGATTTCAGCTGTGCATTTCCGCTGAAAAAGGTATTTAAGCTGAAATTATTATTTCTGAAATTCAGATTCAAAGATCCTGTTTCAAAACGAGTTCCGGCAGACGCGTTAATCAATCCGTTGATTCCTTTTACTTTGTTTTCGTTCAGGACAATATTGATGATCCCGCCCGTTCCTTGCGCATCGTATCTTGCTCCGGGACTAGTAACCGCTTCAATGCTCTTGATCTGACTAGCAGGAATAGAAGCCAGCGCATCGGCAAGACTATTCCCAAATATGCTGGAAGGTTTTCCGTTGATCAGGAATCTGACATTCGGATTTCCCTGTAACTCCACATTTCCGTCTGCATCCACCGTTACCTGTGGAACTTTTCTCAAAACATCTATTGCGGCTCCACTTTGTGAGGTTATGTCATTGGCAACATTGTAAACAATCTTATCAACTTTATTTTCAACAACCGCTTTTTTGCCGACAATGGTAACTTCCTGAATGGTTTTAACCTGATGGTCTTTTAAAGTGTCAGATGCTTTCTTGTCTATAGTTTGAGCACAGACTAAAGTTGTCGATATTAAAGCGAAAAGAATTGATAGTTTTTTCAAAGCGATGTTTATGATGAGGCAAAAATGAAAGTCAATTCTGTAAACATTTTGAATTCGACTAAAAAGTCAAAATATTTTATGACCGGATCTTTGTTATTTAAAGGCAAGTAAAATAGTTCCGCCGATAATCAACAAAGCCCCGATCGCAGTTTTCAATGTTAATGTTTCTTTAAAAAACAAGAGTGATAAAATAATAGCAATGGCTACACTTAATTTATCTACCGCCGTGACCTGCGAAATGTTGCCTATCTGTAAAGCCTTAAAATAAAACAACCAGGATAACCCAGTTGCAACACCGGAAAGGACAAGGAAAATAACATTAAATTTTGATAATGATCCAATATCTTTAGCTTCACCTCTTATAAAAATAATGCTCCAGACCAATACCAAAATAATTATTGTTCTAATTCCAGTTGCTAAATTAGAATTGATATTGTATACTCCCATTTTAGCAAAAATTGCTGTGAATGCAGCAAAAACAGCTGAAAGCAAGGCATAATAGAACCACATATTTTTATTTTTCGACATCAATTAAAAGGTTTTAACCAAACCAATCCCAACACTTTTATTCTGATAAAAAGGCATAACCATAGTAGCCGAATTTTGATTTTTCCCTCCTATCAAATGATTGATTTTAGGATATAACCAATAAGCCAGTTCCGTGGAAAGAATACCGAATCCGGCTCCGCCAACGACATCCCCAACCCAATGCTTATCATTCAACATTCTATAAACTCCCGTAAAAACCGCGAGTGAATACCCCGAAATTCCGAGCCAGAAATTGGTGTCCTTGTACTCTCGGAACATAAACTGTGCAGACGCAAATGCAATCGCCGTATGACCCGAAGGGAAAGAAAGATTATTGGATTGATCCGGTCTTTCTTCTTTTACAATATGTTTCAACGGAATTGTAATTGCTGAGGTAATCAATATAGATGTTCCGTAAATGATACTTCTGTCACGGAAATTATGTTTTCCTTCTACCCCAAAAGCATTTAATCCATAGACCAAAGCAGCAGGTGCGAATTGGGTGTAATTATCAAGTCTGATGTGATCCGGTTTGTGCTCATTGATCTCATCTCTGGTCGAGAAATTCAGTTGTTTAATCCCTTTTACTGACAAACTTGCAACGCCGTAGCCTATTAAGGCCGTAGGAACAATCAATCTTTTATAATTAAGATGATTTGTTTCTGTATTCAGTTCAACGATGCTATCTTGCTTTGTTTCCTGAACCTGAATCGTATCATTATTTTGGGCAGCAACTTTCCCAAATGTTGAAAATAATATGAAAATGCTGAAAACTGTTTTTTGAGTGAATTTTAACATCTTATGTTTATTAATTTTGATATAAAATTTATTTAGGACAATGCATCTGAATGTTGGTCTCTTTAAATTTCGAAAGAACTTCTTGACCAAAATCTGTGTAATAGGTATGCTCTGAGAGAAACCAACAGTTCTTTTTGAGCCATTCCTCGTCAGTGTAAATCAGTTTTATAAATATTTCAAATTCCCTTCTCAATGCCTTTTCATACTTTGGATAATTCGCTTTTGTCAAATGATACAAATCAGCATCACATAACACTTTTTCGATTAGTGAAGAAGGTTTGGGTGGATATTTTGTGGATTCAATACAGTTTAAAACGGTATCAATAAAATCTTTTTCACATCCATAATTTCCCAAAAAGACCTCAGCTATTTTCTTACTTTCATTTTCGTGACCGAGATATGTGTTTGCATACCCACAATCGTGGAACCAGGCAGCAACTTCTAAAGCAAGCATTTCATTGTCAGAAAGATAGCATTGAGTGCCAATTTCTCTCGCCGCAGCAACAACTTCATAGGTATGGTTGATGTTATGAAAAACAAGCTCATTCGAAAGATTTTCCGAAAGAAACAATATCACATAGCTACTTACAGCTTCTACTAGATTGTTCATATCAGCATTGAATATTTAATTAAAATTTATAACTATAACCTAATCTCACCACCTGAGTTTCGTAATAATCATCGCTTGTGTAAGCAAATCCATTACCCTGAATTTTCTTCTTAATGACCATTGTGTTCAGCAAATCGGTTGCGTTTAAAAATATTTCTCCTTTTCCGTTTTGAACTGATTTTTTTACACCAAAATCCACTGAAAATCTCGAGCCTATTTTCCCTTGCGGAATAATATCCGGAGCCAGATAAACAGCTGTTAGTTGAGCATCAAAACCTTTAGACGATTTAAAAATGTTGTTCAATTTTACATTTCCAGAAATGGCAGTTTCCTGATTGGCAGAAAAAATATTGGGTTGTGGATAAAGATTTTCCACCGAAAATGCATCTATCTGATTTCTGTAGATATTCCCATTGATATTAAAAGAATAGGCTTTCGAAACTTTCTGATTCCATATCATTTCCAATCCTGAATTATAACTTTTTCCTGCATTTTGAAACACCGCATAGATCAAAGTACTTTCAGGAACAATACTTGAAATTCTGGTAATTGTCCCATTCGCAAAACGATGATATAAGGCTGAATACAGATAACCGTTATCCCAATTGTATTTGTGTCCCAACTCAATCGAATTGGTAAATTGCGGTCTCAGTTGCGGGTTTCCAACTTTAATGATTTCAGCATCGTCATATTTCGGGAAAATTCGGATATCAACTTCATTCGGTCGGTCTACTCTTCTATTATAAAATATCGATAACTTATTGTGGTCGTTTAATTTATAAGCCAATCTTAGGTTTGGAAATGGCTGTGTATAATTGTAGCTTTCACTTTCGTAAGTCGGATGATTTGGATTGACGTCATAGTTAATTTTCACATATTCGAGTCTTACACCAAGCTCGGCTTCCCATTTTTCATTTTCAAAAATATAATTACCATAAATGGCAGGAATTAATTCTTTATAGGTCGCCCAACCTCCCGCATTGGCATCTAAAACAGAATTGACGCCCGGAATAAAATACATATTGGTTGGAATGCTTCTGTTTCTCAGCTTAATTCCCGTTTCAATTCGACCGTATTTCAAAGGTTTTACATAATCAATAGTAAAATCATAAACCTGTTCGTCAGACAATAATTTAAAAGCATCAGCTCCTGTTGAAGTCGGCAAATAATTATCATAGAAATATTTCTCGTCTTCTCTGTGGAATGTATAATTGAATCCAACATTTAATACGTGTCCCGCGTCTTTAAATTTGTGCTGATAAGAAGCCGTTCCCATAATTGTGGTTTTCAACTCATCCTCCAAAAACTGCCAAAGGCGAATACGATGTGAAAAATCCCCGTTAAAAAATGGCTGATCTCCACGGTCAATGATCTTTTCAGTTCCGTACAATCCTGAAATTGTCAATGTATTTTGAGCATCAATATTCCAGTCGATTCCAGCTTTTGTGGTCAAATAATTTGTGTTTCTGTTTCTTTTTAATTGTGAATTAATGATTGTTCCGTCGTCGTAAGTTCGCTTTACAAATTCATTTTTATTTAATGTTTCAGTATATAAATTATCAGCCTGAAGAAAAATATTAATCTTATCTTTTCTGTAATTAAGCGAAAGCGAAGGGTTGATTTTTGGCGTAATCGTATATTGAGGTCTTATCGTCGGCAGATTTTCTTTTCTTACCCAATAAGAACCTGTACCATAAGTAAAACCAACTTTTCCGTTCCAGCCGTTTTGCTTGTTTTTCTTCATAATAATATTGATGATACCTGCATTTCCGTTGGCATCATATTTTGAAGAAGGATTGTTGATTATTTCAATTTTATCAATCGCAGAAGCCGGAATATTATCAAGTCCGCTCTGACTTCCGAAACCTGTAAGAGCAGTTTGTTTACCGTCGATAAGAACTGTTACTTTATCATTTCCACGCAATTGCACTTTTCCGTCGTGAACAGTTACACCTGGTAGATTTTGCATACTTTGCAAAACAGAACCTCCGCTTTGACTGATATTATCTGCGACAGAATAGGTCTTTTTATCAAGCTGATTGCTGATTTCATTTTTTTTCGAAGCTGTCATAACAACTTCTTCGATTTTTGTTTCTTTATCAGCTTCTTGTTCAAGCTCTATTGGTGGAATCTCTAAAAATTCGGATAAACTTCCTACAAAAAGTGATTGCCTTTGCTTTCGAAATCCCGAGAGCGAAAATTCCAATTGGTAATTACCAGGCTTGATTCCTGTTAACGAGAATCTTCCTTCTTCATTGGTAATTGTTCCTGCTACAAATGCGGTATCTTTTTCTGTTCTTGCCAGGACATTCACGTAAGACAAAACCAGTTTGTTTGTTTTATTTTTAATCAATCCTGAAATCGTAATTCCTGCAACTTGGGCATACGCCATAGACGAGCATAATACCGTTATCAAAAAGAGCAATAATCTGATTCTATACATTACATTTATTTTGATACAATATTCAGTAATGATTTAGAAGAAATTTTGAATTTTAAAAGTCTAGATAATCAATTTGAAAAAGAAAGCCACTCGTACAAGTGGCTTTCTTTTTTTTCAATCAGATTTTACTCTTTTGCAAGTTTCACAAAGTTACCTTTGGCATCAAACAAAACGTCTCCGCTTTTAACTTCAGCTTCGTACATTACAGAACCATCAGCTTTAGTAATTTTAGAAGCTTCCTTGATTTTGCCTAATTGTTTTTTAGCTACATAAGATGAAGCCATCGCTGGAAGCTGGCTCACTTTAATCTCTGTTTCTTTTTCCTCCCAAACGCCTTGTGCATTGTAGAGAACGCTCATTTCTTCTCCTTTATACTTAAAGCCTGCTTCGTATTTCCCATTTTCTTTTTCCCATTTTGCATCTTTAACTGCAGAAAATTGTTTTTGAAACCCTTTCTGAACTAATGCAGGAATATCCTTCTGTTGAATTTTTTGTGCACTGATGAAACCTACACCAGTAGTCATTGTTAATAGAAATGCTAATTTTTTCATTTTAATTTAATTTTAAATTTGTAGTACAATATTCAGGAACGATTTAGAAGAAATTTTGAACTTTTTATTGATTGTTTATTTCTTCTTGTTTTAAATTGATTTTGTTGAGCAATGTTGGCAAAACAATAAGTAGAAGTGGTAATGCAACGATAAATCCTCCAATAACGGCAATGGCTAAAGGTTGGTGCATTTGTGCTCCCGTTCCTATTCCTAATGCTAAAGGCATTAAAGCGATAATAGCTCCCAAAGCGGTCATTAATTTCGGGCGAAGTCTTGTACTGATGGCATAAATAACGGCTTCTTCTTTGGTTTTTGTAGCTAAACTTTCGTGGAATTGCAAATAAGTAAAAATCGCGTTTTCTCCAATGATTCCGACCATCATAATGAGTCCTGTATAACTTCCTACATTCAATGGCGTGTTGGTTAAATACAATAACAAAATCCCTCCTGAAAGTCCCAAAACAGAAACCAATAAAATGATTAGCGCCACCAAAACGTTCCTGAATAAAAACAGCATCACAGAAAAAACCAATAAGCTGGAAACCACCAAAATAATCAGTAATTCTTTAAAAGATTGCTGCTGTTCTGCATAGGCACCGCCATAAACCACAGAATACCCGCTCGGCAGTTTTATTTTCTGATTGATTTGATTCTGAATTTCCTGAATCGTTCCTCCCAAATTTCCGTTATCCAATCTTGCCGTTACAATTCCTAAAGTCTGTAAATCTTCCCTGTTGACTTCGGCAGAACCGGTGACGACGCTTACAGTTGCAAATTCGCTCAAAGGTTTCAAAGTTCCGTTCGACAAAGCAATCATACTGTTGTTGATGTCGCTTAAAGACTGATTGCTTTTTTCGTTGTACAATAATCGTATCGGTGTGTACTGAACATTATCAAAGATGTTTCCGGCTACATTTCCATCCAGATTTGCCTGCAATTGGTTCTGAAAATCGGGTAACGAAATATTATATTGCGCTAAAACAGGCAGTTTCGGAGTGACAATCATTGACGGTCCTGCAATGACAATTCCATCAAAAACATCGGCTGTACCATTCACTTTTTTTACAATAGCCGCAATTTTTTGAGAATAATCTTCAATCACTTTCTGGTCTGTCCCAAAAACTTTGATTTCAATTGGCTGAACACTGCTCATCAAATCACCCAACATATCGGTAATTACCTGTCCAAAATCTACGGTCAAAGGCAATCCTGAAGCATCAATTCTTGTACGGATTTCGTCGGTAACTTCATTCGTGGTTTTGCTTCTGTTTTTCTTTAGCTGAATCAAATAATCTCCCCGGTTCGGTTCTGTAATGAAGAATCCCATCTGAGTTCCGGTTCTTCGGCTGTATGCCTGAACTTCGGGCGTGGAAGTGATAATTTTCTCAACTTCCTTCAATTCTCTGTCGGTTTCTTCGAGTGAAGTTCCCGGAGGTGAATTGTAGTCTAAAACAATGCTTCCTTCATCCATATCAGGAAGAAATCCGGTACTGATATTGGGAAGAATAATTGCTGTTAAAACAATTAATATTAAAATAAAACCATAACTGAATAAAGGTTTTCTGATAAAAAACCCCACCCATTTTCTTTCTTTTACATCGTGATGCTGTAGATTTTTTTCTTTTTTCTTGCCTGATGACAAGAGTAAATAAACGATTGGCAATAATATCCAGGTTGCAAAAAATGAACAGATTAATGTGATAATCATCGTGTCGGTCATTACTTTAAAATAAGCTCCGGCAACACCGCTCATCAGCATAAATGGCAAGAAAATCACAATCGTGCTAAGTGACGAACCAATCATTGCCTTCAACAGATAATTAATCGCTTTTTGAACCAAAGTTTTTGAAGATTCTTTGGGGTGTTCCTCGTGGGTTCTATGGATTTGTTCGACGACCACAATCGCATCATCAATAATTAATCCTATGGCAGCGGCAATTGCTCCCAACGTCATAATATTGAACGTCTGTCCCATCGTATAGAGAGCAAGCATTGTAAGACTTAACGTAATCGGAATTGTTATTAAAATAACCGCACTTGCCTTCCAAGAACGAAGGAAAATAATTGCTACGATAATTGCTAAAACCAGCCCTATCCACAAAGCATCTGTTACACTTTTAATAGAATCATTCACAAAATCTGCCTGAACGTAATACGGTTTTAAAGCAATATCTTTCGGTAAGGTTTTTTGCAATTCGGCAATTTTTGCTTCCATTGCTTTACTTAAATCCACCACATTTGCGTTGGGCTGTTGTATCACTGCAATCAAGATACTTTCCTGTCCGTTGGCATTGACTTTAATATATTGTTTTGCGTTGTGAACATTAATTTGGGCAATATCACTCAGCAAAATGATTCGGTTTCCATTATTGCTTACGACCAAATTTTTCAACTGACCTTCATTACGAATCTGAGCATCAGTAAGTGTTAAATAGAGATAGCGAAAATCTGAGGAGTATCCGTTTGATTTAATGAAATTAGTATTATTAATCGCCTGTTCCACTAAAGCAGGCGTAATTCCCAATCTCGCCATCATCGCCTGATTCATCACCACTCGGAATTCTTTGTCTTGTCCGCCGATAATTCTCACTTCACTTACGCCGGGCACTTGTGAGAGAAAAGGTTTGATGGTGTAAAGTGCCAATTGTTTCAACTCAATCGGGTCTTTTGAAGTTGAATTCAATGAATATCCCATCACCGGAAGGATGGACGGATTCATTTTTTCAACTACGATATTGACATCTGCTGGCAAATGATTTCTTACTTGATTTATATTGCTTTCAATCTGTTGTTTAGCCAAATCTACATCCACATTCCACGACATAAATGCAGAAATTTCGCAGCTTCCTCTGCTGGTTGTACTTTTCAAAACTTCCAAATCCGGCACTCTTTTCACCGCATCTTCCAACACTTTGGTTACGCCTACTGTCATTTGATTGACGGGTTGTTGTCCGGCATCGGCAATGACTTTTATTTTCGGAAAAGTAATCTGCGGAAATAATGCCGACTGAATTTTAGTGTAAGAAAAAATACCGCTCGCAAGGATTAAGAAAATTAATACAAGCAAAGGGCTTTTATAGGTTACAAAAAAGGATTTTTTCATAAGGTTAGGGTTTTTGTATTTTCACGGTTGCGGTATTACTCAATCCGAAATTTCCTGAGAAAATCACTCTGTCTTTCGTAGTCAAATTGCCGGATTTTATCTGAATATATTTATCCGTTTCCACCCCTTTTGTAATGTCTGTTTTTACGGCTGTCGTGTCATTGATTAATTTCATCACCCAAAAAGAAGACTGGGTTTCATCACTCAAAACTGCCATTTTTGGAACAGAAAGTCCATAAGCGGAAGTTTTGGAAAAGCTGATCGTACCAATCAGATTTTCAGGAATATTGTTAATGGGAACTTGTAAAAGCACTTTCACAGTTTGAGAAATAGCATCAACAGAAGGCATTACTTTTGCGATTCTTCCCTGCAAAACCGTATTGTCGGGCAAAGTGATTGGTAAAGAACCTTTACTTTTGATGATTTGAAGATATTCATAAGGTACATCGACCACAAAGCCGAAACTGCTCGCATCGGTAATCGTTGCCAGAACTTCCCCGTCCTGAACATAATCTCCGATTTGATGATTCAGCATTGCGACATAACCTGTTGCAGGACTTGTCACCGTTGTTGCTCCGTTGAAACGAAAAGATTTATCTAATTTATTGATGGTATTTCCCAATGCTCTTGCTTCTTTGGTCTGCAATCCGAAAAGTACCGAACCTTTTCCGACACGGTCTGCCAGTTTGATGGTCATTTTTGTGATATAACCTGTACTGTTCGCTTTTACATCAGATTTTAACAAATAAGCTGCCGTTGCATTTAGTGTTATTACATTGTTGAGTTGAGCTGTATCAGACGGATAGGCAACCGTAACCAATGTTTTGGGTTTTGCATCTGTCGTAGGTGTTTCTGTAGGAACCGTTTCACTCGTTTTATTACAACTGAAAACAACAAGAGAGACTATGATGAATAATATTATTTTTTCCATAATTACTGAATAATTAAATATTGCAATTGGTTTTTCAGGTTGAATAAAGTCGTATTGTACTGAATGATATTTCCTTTAAGACTCAATAAATTATTGATTGAAAGAATAAAATCCACCATTCTTACATCTCCCGTAGGAAGCTGTTTGGCATTGGCTTCAACCAAAGTTCTGGCATAAGTCGTTTGTTCATTAGCGGTATTAATTATCCTATTATACTGCTCAATCTGACTGTTAATCTGGAACATCATCTGTTGATATTGTCTTTGTGTTTGCTCAAGATATTTTTGACGGGTTTGCAGTGATAATTGATTTTGCTGCAACAACATTTTTTTCTGATGACCATCATAAATCGGAATTGTAACCCCAACGCCTACACTCAATCCAAAATTTTTATAAGGAGTTGTTATAAACGAAGACTGATAACCGCTATCCGAAAATGTTGTGATTTTTGGTTTGTAATTGTATTGGATTATTTTGGCGTCGTTAGCTAATTTTAAACTATCTGCCTGAAAAGCCTTTTGATACATACTTTTGTCAAAAGAAGTAGAATTCAGTTTTTCAGTAAAATATGGAGCTTCAACAGGCTCGAAAGTATCATCTATAATTCCAGACAAGTAATTGAGTAATGCATAATTATTTTGCCAATCAGCTTTTTGCTGTTCCAATGTGAGTTCGTTTTGTTGAAGGACAACTTTAAAGGTTAGATAATCCGTTTGTTTGAAAACCGCAGCCTGAGTCAATTTTTTCAAAACAATATCTTCCTGATTCAGCAAATGAATAATTTCCTTGCTTACATTATATTGTTGCTGACTCGCGTAAGTCGTAATATATTGGTCGGTAATCTGTTTATTAAGCGTTTGAAGACTGATATTTTTCTGGGCTAAAACCTGTGCAATACTTGCATTAACACCGATAAGTCTCGTATTCAGATTATTCCGGCTGATGAATTCTTTGGCAACTCTTACGCTTGCAAAAAGCGATTGTCCGTTTGTCAGCGCGCTGTCATAGCCCCAACCTTTAATATTGGGGGAATATCCCACTGTTCCCTCTCCGGTTACAATGAATCCGTAAGTTGCTCTTAACTTTAAACTGTCGATTCGATTTGATAGTACCTGGTTGTTGAAATCATTTAAAACAGGACTGTTCGTTTTTGCTGTTTCAAGAAAATAAGACAATGTATTTTTTGACTGCCCACTAATCTTACAACAAAAAATAAAGAATAATGAAAGTAGAAAACCACGAATGAGATATGCACGCAAAGTATCCATATTCTATTAATTATATGGTAAAGGTGAGATTTGATTTAGAAGAAATTTTGAATTTTAATTTATATTTTTCGGAATATCCCTGTCGTTTTTGAGGTAAAAATACCCCATAATCAAAACACAGAAAACGCCTAAGATAAATCCTCCCAAAACATCTGTAAACCAATGCGAACCAAGATAAACCCTTGAAACAGCTCCGAAGAAAATCACAGAAAGACAAATGATAATCAAAAATAATTTGACCTTATATTTGATATTTTTTAAATAAAGAATAATCAATATTAATGTACCAAAAAATACAGTATAAAACAAAACGTGACCGCTGGGAAAGCTTTGATATTTAGTTTCTTCTAAAAGGACAACTAAATCTTGGGACGGGCGGGGTCTGTTGATCAGCATTTTTAGTCCTAACCCTAAAACACCTGATAAAAGCGTTGATAAAAGCAGAACAGTTTCTTTTTTATAGCCCAAAATCAGAAAAAAAAGTGAAGTTAATCCCACCATTATAACCGACACCGTCGTTCTTCCAAAGTAACTAAGCCAGATCATTATGGTGTTAAGATACGGCGTCTGCTTTTCCTGTATTTCCTCTGAAATATGGATATCCAGATATTCTAGTGGCAGAAAAAAAACAAGACAGCTTAATGTTACAAATACAATTAATAGAGTAATAAGCGTCGCACGAAACAAAAGCCTTTTCTTGCTTTTCAGAAAAGTTATTAATCTCATAGTTCAGGAATTTATTGATAAAAAATAATAGCCCAATTCCGGCTGTTTTTATTTAGCTTTCATTTTACCATTTTTAAATCTCACACTTGCTGTCTGATAATAAGAAATGGTTTGATAGGCCAATTCCTGATTTTTTGTTTTTATTTCTGACAAGGTCTGTTTTTCATTTCCTGAAACTCCAAACTGTTTTAACCTTTTTCTATCGTCAATCTGTGTGAAGACATTTCCTTTCAGCATTCCCAAAGTTCTGTAATTGCCAATAAAAGCTCTTTCATCTCCAACTTTCATTTGATTGATGTCTTTTCCGTAAAGACTTGTGTTGTAATTCCAACCGAGATATCCGAATAAAGTCGGCATCAAATCGATCTGTGAAGTTAAACGATCAATTCTTGTTGGTTGTTGCTGTGGAAGATTATAAATAATTGCAGGAATGTGATGTCTGTCGATATTGATCTCCCACTTCCCGGCACTGCTTGCACAATGGTCTGCAACTATAACGAATACGGTATTTTTAAACCAGGGTTTTGTCTTCGCATCCGCAATGAACTTTCCTAAAGCATAATCTGTATATTTCACGGCAGCATTTCTATCACCTTGCGGAAGGTCGATCTTTCCTGCTGGGAAAGTGTAAGGTTTGTGGTTGGAAGTGGTCATTACAAACTGAAAAAACGGTTTGTTTGCTTTAGCGCTTTTATCAGCGTATTTGATAGATTGATTATAAAGATCTTCATCACAGATTCCCCAGGCATTTTCAAATTTCACTTCGTTATCAGGAATTGCAAATCTTTGTGTTTTAATCTCGTCTGCTAAAGGATTACCTCTGTTTCTGTCAACAATATCAAATCCCTGTCCACCAAAAAAGGTATTCATATTATCAAAATAACCATCGCCGCCATAAATAAAATAGGGCTGATAATCTTTTGATTTTACAATTGTAGAAACGGAAAATAAATTCTGATTATTAGGTCTTCTTACGATGCTATTTCCCGGTGTTGGCGGAACAGATAATGTTAAAGCTTCCATCCCGCGAACGGTTCTTGTTCCTGTTGCATACAGATTTGTAAAGAAAATACTTTCATTCGACAACTTTTCATAGTTGGGCGTAAGATGATCTTTATTGCCAAATTCTGTCAGAAAATCTGCGCTGAAACTTTCTATGGCAATAAGGATGAGATTAGGTTTTTGTTCATTATTTCCTATGGTGAGCCTTGATATATCATCATATTTTGCGGTTGTATATTTTTGATTTTCCTGTAAAAGATTCTTCTTAACTATTGAATAAGCTTCTTTTTCCGATAGTTTCGGGTAGAAGGTTTCATAATCAAGCTCGTTTGATTTGAAGGCAGTTACAAAAGAAAAAGCACCGTTTTTCCCCAATTCATTTACCACCAAATTATTACTGAAATCCGCCTGCTTGTTTTTCATCACCAAGCCTAAAATAATGGCAATTGCCAAAACCGGAAGTGAATAAAATAAACGATTACTGATAGAATTCTTATCAGAAAAAGTGTTTTTGAAGATATTCAGTTTTTTAAATAAAACAAACGTAAGAACAATCAATCCTACCAAAACAACAGCAATCACAGGTAAAGGATAAGACTGATTGATGTTTTCGACAACTTCATAAGTGTAAATAAGATAATCTACCGCAATGAAATTGAACCTCACCCCAAACTCATCCCAAAAAGGTATTTCTGCCAAAAGGCTAAAATAAATAATAATGAAAATCAAGCTTAGATAAAAATAGGTGATGATTTTATCAAACAAAGATCCGATCCATCTTTTCGGAAAGATCAAAAGATAAAAGGCGTAAAATGCCAAAAATAAAGAACCCATCGTCAGGTCAAATAAGAACCCTGTGAAAAAAGCCCGCAAAATATGTAGGAAATTAAGCTCAAGATCTTTTAAAGACCAGATCAGTAATATTATCCTAATTACAAATGCCAAAAAAATATATAGACTCAGAATACTAAACAGTGCTGAAAATCTGCCATTGAATAACTTTTTCATAAGTAAGGATAATAGATTAGAGTGAGTAAAATTAAAACTGAGATCACAGCAAATGTCATAGCTCCGGAAGCGATGTCTTTTACAAAACCGATTTTTTTATGATATTCCGGATGAACGAAATCGCAGAGTTTTTCCACTGCAGTATTAAGGCTTTCTGCCGTGAGAATAAGTCCAAAGCCAAGTATCTGAAACATCCACTCAACTTTTGTGATTTTAAAATAGAAGCCTAAAACAACGAAAACAACCCCGATGAAAGACTGTGTCATTATCGAATGTTCCGTTTTCAGCAAAAGAAAAGCACCTTTAAAAGTGTATGTAAGGCTTTTTGCTCTTCCTTTTAAAAAGCCATCATTAACATTTTTCATATCAATGATTTGAAATTTGGGAAGAAATTTTTATTGAAGGTCGTTTTGCACTTATAAGTATAGAAGAACGTTTGCATAAATTAAATTATGCAGCAAAACTAAAAGTGAATTTAGAAGAAATTTTGAATTTTACAGTTTTACTGAAAAAATATGCAAATTATTTTCAAATTTATAACTGATCGTCCAATGATGGAATTTGCAAATCTCACTGATGATGGCTAATCCCAAACCACTTCCGCTATTCTCAGCGGAAAGCTTCGAAAATCTTTTAAATAGAAGATCTGTATTTAATTTTTCACTTCCGGAATTCGCAACTTCAAATACTGAATTTGTCAATTTCACCGATATTGCTCCGTCACGTGAAGTATGACGAATTGCATTTAAAATTAGGTTACTGATAAGAACTTCTGTCAGCCCGCTATTGCCAATCATCTCAACGTCAGAAGAAATATTCTCTACGACGGATATATTTTTTTGCTCAAAATGTTCATTAAAAATATCCATATTTTGGTGCAATATCTCATCAAACTGAATGCTTTCAGAATTATCGAATTGACTGTTATCTATTTTTGCTAATAACAAAAGATTTTTATTAATTCTTGAACTTCTCGTTAAAGCTTTGTTCATTTCCTCGGCAATGTTGTACTGCTTTTCGGTCAGGTTTGCATCTTGAAGTAAAAGATCAAGCTTATTTTTCAAGATGGCCAACGGAGTCTGTAATTCGTGCGATGCATTTTCAGTAAACTCTTTTTGTGTTTTATACACGGATATATTGTGTGCAATCAATTTTCTTAGTGATTGGTTTAACTCTTCAAATTCTGTGGTATCTGTCTTGTCAAATTCAATCTGCGTTTGTGTGTTTAAATTAAAATTCTTCAATTGATCAAGTGTCTCTCTAAATGGCTTCCAGATGGTTTTAGATAATCTTCTATTCAAAATAAACAATCCAGTGACAATTAAAAGAAAAAAGAATAATGTAATAGCACCGATGATCATCACAGTACCTTCTGTCTCCTCAATATTGGTCTCTATCGTAAAAAGATATGGTTCATTTTTTATGTAAATAATTTTTTTCAGACATCGGTAGCGCTCAATCGTGGCATCAGCAGAAAAAGGTTTGTATTTTTCTGTTGTGAAAATCGAATCTTTTTTTAAATTATTCCCAGGTAATTTTTCAATATTAGTTCCCGGCTGAATCTGCTTCCAAAGAGCGATACTACGTTGTATTTCTTCTTTAGAAGCATTCATTTTGTTAAATTCGTATCCTGTTTTTTCTGCAACAATCTCATTGTGCTCATCAAGTTCCTCCTGCCATATTGCATCCACTACAAAATAATAAACAGGGATACTGAAAACGAGAACAATCATTACAAAAATCAAAAAAGGTCTTGTGGTTTTACTTAAAAGTGGCTTCATAATTTATAGATATTTTCCCATTTATATCCTGTACCATAAACTGTTTTCAAGTAATGGTCACAGCCTGCTTCATATAATTTCTTTTTAAGATTCTTGACGTGAGCATAGACAAAATCGTGATTATCCAGCATATCCGCAAAATCACCGGAGAGATGTTCCGCCAATGTACTTTTGGAAATTACCTTATTTTTATTGCCGATAAAATAAAGCAGCAAATCAAATTCTTTTTTTGTCAGAATAATTGTTTTATTATTAATAGTAACAGTTTTTGCTAAAAGATCTATCTGCAATTCATTCTGTGTGATGACATTCGAATTATTGAATTGTTTTCTTCTGATAATTGAATAGATCCTTGCCATCAGTTCTGAAAGGTGAAATGGTTTCGTAAGATAATCGTCTGCCCCTAACTGCAAACCTTTTATCTTATCATCCAAAGCATTTTTAGCAGAAATGATAATGACGCCATCCTGTTTATTCTGTCTTTTTAATTCTTCTAAAATGACAAGTCCATTGCCGTCAGGGAGCATAATATCCAACAGTATGCAATCATACTGGAACGTTTCTATTTTCTCCATTGCTTCGCTGAATGTGGGTGCAAATTCACATATATAATTTTCTCCCGAAAGATATTCGGAGATACTTTTAGCAAGCTCGGTTTCGTCTTCTATGATCAGGATTTTCATTTTGCTAATTTACATTTTGAATTTCGAAGAAATTTTGAATTATAACTTTTTGGACTTACTTTTTTGCGACCAATTTTACACACTTATCGATGCGATATTTAGTAACATAATGCCAACGCTAATATATTAGGATATAAGTACTCAGAATAATTAACTTCCATATATTTAGCATTTAGTATTTGAAGACAAAGCTATTATTCTTTATTGTTTAAGCCCTGATTCAAATAATTTACAATACCACTAATATTAGGTAACAATACCAAACTTGAGTGATTCAATGTGTTATTAATTGTAAATACAAAAGATGATTATAATTGATACTGAAAAACAAAAATATAATTAGAACTTTTTCTTCATGAGCTTCTAATATAAAATTTTCCGAAAAATTTACCTTAATCTATATTTGTTTTTATAAATTTGCGAAGTGAAAGGAGCCTTATCAATATTTTTTCTCATTATATTCCTGTCTACTAGCAGTATAGGAAACCAGCTCTTGAAACTACCTGATCTCGTACAGCATTTCGTTATGCATCACAATGATGGAGAGGCTGAAGATCATGATTCTTCGTTCATCGAATTTTTAAAAGAACATTATTCTTACAACAGTACACATAATAATTTAGCACAGCACAGCCACAAAAATTTACCTTTTAAAACTTTTGATGCTCATGCTCCCCATATTGCAGTATTTTATTTTCAATTGAATACCTTCTCATTTTTAAATAGTATTCCTGTAAGTAAGGAAAAGCCTGTTTCATATACTAATTCCTTTGTTGCATCTGCCCATTTAGAGGGTATTTGGCAACCCCCTCGTTTTTGTTAATCATTTGACATTCTCAAAGGTTTTTCTTTTGGGTATTTGTGCGTCCGGCTTCCGTCGGTACGTATGTTTAATGCTTAACAAATTAAAATATGCTAAATAGAATAATTGAGTTTTCAATTAAGAATAAACTCATTATCGGGCTCTTTATATTAGCCTTAATTGGCTATGGTATTTATGAAGTAAAAAAACTTCCCATAGACGCAGTTCCTGATATTACAGATAACCAGGTGCAAGTAATTACTATCGCACCATCTCTAGGCGCTCCGGATGTGGAGCGACTGATCACATTCCCAATCGAACAGGTAAATAACAATATTCCCGGATTGAAATCTCTTCGTAGTTTTTCAAGATTTGGTCTTTCAGTGGTGACCATCGTCTTCGATGATGATACTGATATTTACTGGGCAAGACAGCAGGTTTCCGAAAGACTTCAGCAAGTACAGGATGAAATCCCAAAAGGTTTCGGAACACCCACTCTTGCTCCAGTCACTACCGGTCTTGGAGAAATTTATCAATATTCTGTACGTCCTAAAAAAGGTTATGAAGGAAAATATGATGCAATGGAACTTCGTACCATTCAGGACTGGATTGTTCGGCGTCAGCTTGTTGGAGTTAAAGGTGTTGCAGAGGTGAGCAGTTTCGGCGGTTTATTGAAACAATATGAAATTGCAGTTGATCCTTCACGATTAAAAGCCAATAATATTTCTATAAGTGATGTGTTTAAGGCTTTGGAAAACAACAATCAGAATACGGGAGGAGCCTATATTGAAAAAGGTCCTACTGCTCTATTTATCCGAAGTGAAGGTCTTGTAGGGAATATGGAAGATATACAGAATATTGTAATTAAAAATCTTTCCAACGGAATTCCATTACTCGTTCGTGACATTGCACAAGTTAAATATGGTAGTGCTACAAGATACGGAGCAATGACCTATAATGGACAGCAGCAGGTTTCCGGAGCAGTTGTAATGATGCTGAAAGGAGCTAACAGTAATGAAGTTATCAAAAACATAAAAAATAAAATCGATCTGATTCAGAAAACACTTCCCGAAGGTGTAGAGATCGATCCTTTCCTAGACCGTACGAAAATGGTTGACAACTCAATCAGTACAGTAACTAAAAACCTGATTGAGGGAGCTCTAATTGTTGTATTTGTTTTAGTTTTCTTTTTAGGGAGTATGCGTGCTGGTCTCATTGTCGCATCTGTTATCCCCTTATCTATGATCTTCGCAGTCATTTTGATGAATGCTTTCGGTGTCAGTGGAAACTTGATGAGTTTAGGTGCCTTAGATTTCGGTCTTATCGTTGACGGAGCTGTTATTATTGTAGAGGCCGTTATGCATCGGATAAGACATTCCAAAGCGTACGCCGGAATAGATGTCCTTTCTCAAAAGCAGATGGATGCGGAAGTGCTAAGTACCTCCACACGAATGAGAAATGCTGCGGTTTTTGGCGAGGCGATCATTCTGATCGTTTATCTTCCCATTTTTGCATTGAAGGGTATTGAAGGAAAAATGTTTACCCCAATGGCTCAGACTGTAGCCTTCGCATTAGCCGGAGCTTTTGTATTGTCACTGACGTACATTCCGATGATGACAGCATTGTTTTTGAGCAAGAAAGTCCAGGTTAAAGAAAATTTATCGGATAGAATTATGGCTAAACTTGAGAACTTTTACAGACGGATGCTGGAAAAGGTTTTACGAATTCCAAAAGCTATTTTGATATCAGTTGTTGCTTTGTTTGCTGTGGCAATACTTATTTTATCTTCATTAGGCGGGGAATTTATTCCATCTTTACCTGAAGGTGATTTTGCTGTAGAAACCCGCGTATTACCTGGAAGCAATGTCAACACATCTATTGAGGCTGTTTCAAAAGGCTCAAAAATTATACTGGAAAAATTTCCTGAGGTAGAAAAAGTGGTGGGAAAAACAGGGAGCAGCGAGGTTCCGACCGATCCCATGCCTATAGATGCCACCGATATGATGATTATTCTCAAAGACCGAAAAGATTGGACATCCGCTGATTCGTACGAAGAATTGGAAGAAAAGATGGCCAAAGAATTAGAGGCAGTTCCCGGTGTTACATTTAGTTTTCAGTACCCTGTTGCGATGCGTTTTAATGAATTAATCTCCGGTGCTAGACAGGATGTAGTTTGTAAAATATTTGGTGAAGATCTTGACACCCTGTCTGTCTACGCTAATAAATTAGGCAAAATTGTAAGTTCTGTGCAAGGAAGCAGCGGTGTTTATGTGGAAGCCGTCACCGGTATGCCCCAAATTGTAATTAAACTTAACCGTGCAACTATTGCTCAGTATGGACTTAATATTAGCGATGTAAACCAAGTCATCAATTCCGCTTTTGCAGGAGCAGTTGGTGGAACAGTCTATGAAGGAGAAAAGCGGTTTGACCTAGTGGTAAGATTAGCGGGCGATAAAAGACAAGGGCTAGAAGATGTTCAAAACCTGCTTATTGCCACCCCAAGAGGAGAACAAATTCCTTTGAGTCTTGTTGCAGATGTAAATATTATAGAAGGTCCAAATCAGATACAAAGAGAAAATTCTCAACGCAGGATCATTGTAGGATTTAATGTAAGAGGTCGTGATGTGCAGAGTATGGTTCAGGAATTACAGGATAAAGTGGACAAACAGATTAAACTTCCGCCTGGCTATTTCGTGACGTATGGTGGTGCGTTTGAAAATTTACAGGAAGCAAAATCACGATTATATATTGCGGTTCCTGTGGCTTTAATACTTATTCTTATTCTATTATATTTTGCTTTCAATTCGATGAAACAAGCTTTTCTGATCTACACAGCCATCCCGCTTTCGGCAATAGGAGGTGTTTTTGCGTTAGCTTTTCGAGGAATGCCTTTCAGTATTTCTGCCGGAATAGGCTTTATTGCGCTATTTGGTGTGGCAGTATTAAATGGTATTGTCCTTATTTCTGAATTCAACAGATTGAGAAAAGAAGGAAAGACAGATCTTCGGGAAATCGTGCTTGAAGGGACTAAGGTCCGTTTAAGACCTGTGCTAATGACGGCTTTTGTTGCCTCATTGGGATTCTTGCCAATGGCGTTGAGTACCGGAGAAGGTGCAGAAGTACAAAAACCTTTGGCAACAGTAGTTATCGGTGGTCTTATGGTGGCTACTTTTCTTACACTCTTTGTATTACCAATTCTTTATATTATGATAGAAAAAAAGAAATTTACATTCAAGATCAAAACAGGAAAAACATTGCTTCTTGCATTCCTTTTTGCAGGAGCTTTAAGTTTAAATGCGCAGTCTTCCATCTCTTTAAAAGAAGCTACGGAGATAGCATTGCAACATAATTTATCCGTAAAGAGCGAAAAATTAAGGAGCGACTACAATAAACTGCTTATTAAGTCGAGCGCGATTATCCCGGCAACGAATGCAAGTGCTGAGATCGGACAGATCAATAGTTTTTATTCTGATGTCAGATTAGGGGTTTCCCAATCGGTCAATTTTCCAAAAGTTTATTCGGCCAATAAAAATCTTTTAACAGAGGTTTGGAAGAACAGTGTCTTGAGCGTAGGGGTGAAAGAAAAACAGCTTCGTAAAAATGTTGCCCAGGTTTACTACAATATGGTTTATCTATTGCAGAAGAAAAGTTTATTGCAGGAAAATGACAAGCTGTATGCCGAATTTCTAAACAAGGCCAATCTCCGTTTTAAAGTTGGTGAAAGTAATGTTCTTGAACAGACAACCGCTGAAAATCAGCGTGGTCAGATTGCAGTTCAGTTAAAACAACTCGAAAGAGATTTGGAAATTTCCCAGCTTCAATTCCAGTTATTATTGAATACGGAAGTTCTTTACAGTCCTGATGTTAGCGACAATACTTTATTACAACAGACAGCTCTTGATAATATTGCCATTGCAGAACATCCCTATCTTCAATATTTAAAGCAGAAAAAAGATATTTTGGTTGCCGAAACAGAAGTAGAAAAAAGTAAATTATTGCCAAGCCTTTCCTTAGGATATAATATTATGGGAATGAAAGGAATGGGAGCCGACAATAAAGAATATAACAGCACACCACGTTTTCAATCAGTGGTAATTGGTGTAGGTATTCCGATATTCAACGGAGGACAGAAAGCGAAAATTAAAGCATCAGAAGCGAACCAGCTTGTTGCTGCAACGGAGTATGAATACAACCTCAAGAATTTCGAGATCAATTATCAATCTTCTTTTATCGACTTCCAAAAGTATAATGAAGTTGTAGATTATTACCAGAATACAGGACTAAAACATGTAGCTACCATCAATTCTACTGCGAAGAAACAATTTTTAGGCGGCGATATCGACTATCTTCAATGGGTGATCCTGACCAATCAGGCTATCGAAATTCAGAACCAGTATATCGAGGCATTAAAAAACCGCAACAACAGTCTGATCGAAATTAATTCTTACGATCCAAAATTCAACAACAATGGAAAATAAAGATAAAAGAACCTTTGTTCAAAAGTTAACAGAGCCTTTTATGGCACTGAAAAACAAGACTTTTGCAAAACTATATATGGCACAGACGATAAGTCTTATCGGAGATGCTTTCACATGGGTGGGGCTGGCTCTACTGGCTTATCAATTCGGGAAAGAACGTTCTGCTATCATATTGGCAAGCGCGCTGACGTTAAGGGTAACGGCATTTATCATTTTTTCTCCTTTTGCAGGTGTATTAGCGGATAGGATATCACGAAAAAAAATATTATATGTTACCCATTTTATCAGGATGGGAATCGTCTGCTGCCTGCCTTTTATAACGCAGGAATGGCAGATCTACGTATTGGTATTTTTTCTGAATGTATTCAACGCATTCTTTACCCCGACCTACCGAACAGTCATTCCTCAGGTTGTTGATGGTAAATATTACCGTGAGGCCGTTGGTCTTTCCACTGCAACCTATCAATTATTGGGGATCTTAGGTCCTGCATTGGCTGGTGTTGTTGCGACCTGGCTTGGAGCACGGGATATTTTCATTGTAGATGGCATCACCTTTATCATTGCAGCAGTATTCATTCTTTCAATTCCTGCATCTGCATTACAGAAGGGTGTTACCGGCGGGTCTGAAAATTCAAATACCTGGGGAAATGTCTGGAAGGGCATAAGGTTACTATTTGGAAATAAGATCTTACGTTTCGCCCTAAGCATCGAATTTGTATCGTCGCTTGCAGGAGCAATGATATTGGTCAATACGATCGGATATGTGAAATCATCGCTCCTTCTGGAAGATAAGTACTATGGATGGGTGATGGCTGGTTTTGGGGTCGGTGCTTCTATTTCTGCATTTATTGCAGGAAGTTTTGACCGCTCGAAAACCAGGGCTTTATCTCTAATTGCAGGTGTATTTCTATTAGGGCTGGCAGTAAGCTTTGCAAACTGGACATCATTCAATGTCCTGATTGTCTTGTGGATTTTTGCAGGTTTGGGACAAAGCCTTGCAGAGATGCCATCAGAAACGCTCATTGCTGAAAATATTTCCCATGAAAATCAAGGCAAGGTTTACGGGTCTCACTTTGCGTTTTCACATCTTTGGTGGGCTATTGCTTATCCTATCGCAGGATTTCTAGGTGCAAATTTTCCTCAGAAAGAATTTTTATACGGAGGAATATTGACCATAGTCTTCGCCATCATTGCAATTGTGGTTTTCAAACCATCATTTAAAATTAATTCAAAATCAAACAATTCATTATGAACAGATTAATGCTCATCATATGCACAGCACTCCTTCTAAATTCTTGTACAGGTAAAAAAGAAGAAGAACAGAAAGAAGATGTGGCGGTAAAAACGGAAAATAATATGGTTACTCTTACGGATGCACAATATAAGAATGCAGGTATTGAAGTTGGGACCATTGGAAATCAAAACATTTCTTCAAAATTAAAAGTTAACGGGAAGATCGATGTACCACCGCAAAATAAAGTTTCGGTAAGCGTGCCTTTGGGAGGATACCTGAAATACACACGACTTCTACCGGGAATGCAGGTCTCCAAAGGACAGGTAATAGCAGTGATCGAAGACCCTCAGTATATCCAGATCCAACAGGATTATCTTGTAGCCAAAGCCCAGTACTCCTATAATAATAGCGAATACAACAGACAAAAACAGTTGAATGTAAGCAAGGCAACAAGTGATAAAGTGTATGAGCAGACTAGATCCAATTATCAGATGCAAAATGTTCTGGTAAAGGCATTAGAGCAGAAACTAAGATTGATTGGTATTAACCCAAACGGTTTGACAGCGAATAACATTACAAAAAGCATCAATATATATTCTCCAATTAACGGTTTTGTTTCGGCTGTCAATGTGAATATTGGAAAATATGTCAATCCTACTGAAGTTTTATTTGAGCTGGTAAATCCTACCGATATCCACTTGGCACTTGATGTTTATGAAAAGGATATAGACCAACTTTCAGTAGGGCAAACTGTACTGGCATATACCAATACGGATCCTGATAAAAAATACAGTACAAAAATCATCTTGATCAGTAAAAATGTTTCTACTGATAATACCGTTGAAGTTCATTGTCATTTTGATAATTACGACAAAGGGCTTATCCCGGGGATGTATATGAATGCTGATATCGAAACCGAAGCAAGCAACGCCTCTGCGTTACCAAATGATGCCATTGTACGGTTTGAAAATAAATATTACATTTTTGAGGTCAAAGGCAAAAATAGGTTTGAGATGAGAGAAGTTAAAACCGGAACCTCTGAAAACAATTATACCGAAATATTACAGAAGGACCTTGGAGGTAAACGGTTTGTAACAAAAGGTGCCTATAACTTGTTAATGGCTCTGAAGAATACAGAAGATTAGTTTGATTTTAAATAAAAGTTTTAAACGAACTGCCACAAAATGTTAGACTATTTTTTTGGCAGTTTTTATTTATAGTAATATAGAAAATATAGAATCCCTATGTGATAATAATCGTATATGTCCAGTTCTCTTGCAGTTATAATTTTTCTGCCTGATGGAATACTATGATTACAGCTCAACTCATTTGTCAAATAATCCTATTATGTATCTAACTGATTT
This sequence comes from Chryseobacterium daeguense DSM 19388, assembly GCF_000430825.1. Classification (GTDB taxonomy): domain Bacteria; phylum Bacteroidota; class Bacteroidia; order Flavobacteriales; family Weeksellaceae; genus Chryseobacterium; species Chryseobacterium daeguense. Next base: position 134,085 of record NZ_AUMT01000003.1, read on the forward strand.
CCCCCAGTATGAGAAGAAATTCTAATAAAAATAACAATAACTCAATCTTATTTATTTTTATTAAAAATTCTGAGTCGAAATAAAGTATTAAAACTACTCAAGAATAGGTATTCGAAATTTATTCGCAACAAAAATTAATTAAATTTGAATTATATTTTTTATCAATTTAGAAAAAAATGAGTTTCAAGTTTTCATCCTTTTTGAAAAAAAGCTAGATCGTCTTTGATACAAATTTTCAATTTGTATCAAAGACGATCTAGCGATTAAAGTCTAAACATCAGTGGACATTATTCTCCCCCATCTTGTTTTTCATTGGAGCATTTCACACCCGTATCTGCTTTAATCAAATATTAAAAATTGAACTTTAATGATATTGAGAAGCTTGAATAGCACAGTGATAAAATGAATAAATAATGCTATAATCTTGCATTTGTCAATAAAGGAAGCTCCATTTACTCAGCTTAAAACTTGATACTATTTCAAATAGATACATCGCAGTTTTATACAATGAAAAATAATGATTTTTAGCATTTGATTTAACATTTTAATAATTAATAGATAATCCAACACCAAATCCCATATCACTATCATAATGTGTACGGATACCCACATTTTTATTGATAATATATTTTAGCTCTGTCATATATTCCATATCGGTGTTGACCATAAAACCTGCCCTCAATCTTTTTGTAATGGGAATGTCTTCACGCATTAGAGAAAGGCGAACTATGCCATCATGATATACTTCTGCTTGCAAATTAACCAACATTGGTAAGGTGTACATAAAACCTAAACTAAATGCTCTACGTGTATCTTTTTCGTTTTTCTGTCCGAATAAATTGGTTTCGTGTTCATCCATACCCATTTTACGATACCTCCAATCAAAACCTATAAATGGCATAAACCATTGCATTTTTCCAATATACCTTCCTAAGTGAGTTTCTACCTCATAACCGTGCATATCATTATAACCTAATCGCCATTCTGTACCTAAACTCCATCTTGCGTTTTGAAGCATCGCATCACCATCATTTCCATTGGTAGCAAAATCATTCTGTACCATAAAGTGTGGCATATTGCTTTCTCTTTGCAACATATTATATGCTTGTTTTTTGTCAGGTAAATTCGGATTTTGATAATCGTCAACAGCAAATACCCTGTTCATTCCCGACATCATATGATATAGGATATGACAGTGGAAAAACCAATCTCCTTCTTCATTTGCTAAAAACTCTATGGTATCAGTTTCCATTGGCATTATGTCCAACACATTTTTTAGGGGAGATTTTTCACCTTTACCATTAATTACTCTAAAATCAAAACCGTGAAGGTGCATCGGGTGGCGCATCATTGAGTTATTATAAATGGTAATTCGTAGAATTTCTCCTTTTTTCACAGGTATTTTATCAACTTCTGAAAGTATTTTATTATCCATGCTCCACACATAACGGTTCATATTTCCGGTAAGGGTAAATTTCAATTCTTTTACTGGAGCATCTTTAGGAAGTTCCGTATTGGAAGGAGATTGTAGCATTGCATAATTCAGCGTTTTGATTTCTCCCAAAGCATTTGCATTATAACGATTAGGGTCGTTATCCATCCTCATATTGTGTTGGCTGTGGTCTTGCTTTTGCTTCGCATCTCCAGTAATTTCAGGATACATCACTACATTCATATCCATTTGGTTCAGGCTCATTTTCATTCCCATATCGTCCAAATCCCCATTCATTTTCATCATATCATTCATCATTTTCATCCCCTCAAAATATTTAAGGCGAGGAAGCGGAGAAATAAGCTGTTTGATGCCGTTGCCTACAAAATAGCTTGCCGATTGTGTTCTGTCTTCTGTAGTGGCTAAAAATTCATAAGCAACACCATCTTCAGGGATTGTTACTACTATATCATAGGTTTCTGAAACTGCAATAATTAATCGATCTACTTCTACAGGTTCTACATCGTTTCCATCATTAGCTACTACTGTAATTTTACCACCTGCATAACGCAACCAAAAGTAAGAAGATGCCCCACCATTTGATATTCGCAACCGTACTTTATCGCCTGCTTTTAGTGTTTTACCATCAACTGTTTTTAAATCTGTAGTATTATTTCCGTTGATTAAAATTTTGTCATAATAGACATCGCTAACGTCCATTGCTAACATACGTTTCCACTCGTTGGTTACTTTTGTTTTGAAATGACCTTCCTTAATGGCTTCAACGTAAGATTGGGTTGCATTTTTTTTAATAGCCGCCCAATCATTGGCATTATGCAACATTCGATTGATGTTATCAGGATTTAGGTTTGTCCATTCACTTAAAATGATTGGTACGGTAGGCAAATCATCAATACCTTTTCTAAAGGTTTTGTCATCATCACGCTTTTTCATTACAAAACTGCCATACATTCCAATCTGCTCCTGCAAACCCGAATGTGAGTGGTACCAATGCGTACCGTGTTGGATGATGGGAAAGCGATATGTGTAAGTTTCGCCTGCCTTAATGGGCTTTTGTGTAAGCCAAGGCACACCATCTTCCTTATTGGGTAAGAATACACCGTGCCAGTGCAATGATGTACTTTCTTTTAACTGATTGTGTACTACAATTTCGGCTGTATCGCCTTCAGTAAAAGTTAGGGTTGGCATCGGTATTTGCCCATTTACGGCAATGGCTTTCTTTTCTTTACCTGCGTAGTTTACTAGTGTATCTGTGACGTATAATTCGTATCGAACTGTTTTTGGAGGTTTTGTATTTAAAATTCTTTTTACGGTTTGATGCTTTTCTTTTGGCATAGACATATTGTTCATTTTTTCAACCTTTTTCGGCTGCTCTTTTGGAGGCATCTGCATTTCATCGTTCTTTTTGTTCGATGACTGCTTTACTGTTTTAGTCTTTTCTTTTATCAATTTCATACCACACTTTGGACAGTTGCCTGGTTTTGCGGCGTGGATTTCAGGATGCATCGAGCAAGTATAAGTTGCCTGTTGCACCTTTTCGTTTTTACTCATATCCATACCTTTCATATCCTGTGCTTGTGCAAAGGTGTACATGGCAAGGATGAATATTATTAATGTTATCTTTTTCATTTTTATTTTTTTATTTTTAAAAAACTTGCATTGATTGCAACTACAACTGTACTAACCGTCATTAAAACCGCACCTGCTGCCGGACTTAATAAGATGCCTTGTTTATATAAAACACCTGCTGCCAAAGGCAATGCTATTACATTGTAACCCGTAGCCCAAATTAAATTCTGTATCATTTTACGATAGGTGGCTTTACCAAATAAGATAAGATTTACAACATCGTTAGGGTTACTGTTTACTAAAACAATACCTGCGGTTTCGGCTGCAATATCACTGCCGCTGCCAACTGCAACACCAACATCTGCAATTGCCAATGCTGGCGCATCGTTTACGCCGTCACCTGTCATAGCTACGAATTCGCCTTTGCTTTGTAGGTCTTTTATCTTTTCTAATTTTTGATGTGGTAATACTTCGGCAATAAAACTATCCATACCCAAAACATCGCTTACACTTTTTGCTACTTTGTTATTATCACCAGTTAGTAAAATAGATTTGATATTATTTTCTTTCAAGGTCTTTATTGCTTCGGCAGCTTCAGGACGAATTTCATCTGACAAAGCAATATAACCTGCCAACTCATTATTTACGATTACAAACACAACCGTTTCTGTATCGTTGGCATTAAAGCCTTCGGGAATTGCTAAATTATTTTCTTTTAAATATCCCGGACTGACTACCAATATTTTTTCGCCTTCAACCGTTGCTTCAACCCCTTTGCCTGTTATGGCATTAAAGTTTTCTGTTTCAGGAATGGTGATCGATAGGTCTTTTGCTTTTTGCAAGATACCTGTTGCAATGGGATGTTCTGATTTTTGTTCTAATGCAGACGCAAGGCGAATGATTTCATTTTCATTAAACTCTTTTTGCAGCGATACAATTTTTGACACTTCAAATCTTCCTACAGTTAATGTTCCTGTCTTGTCAAAAACGATAGTGGTTATTTTTCTTGAATTTTCAAACGCAGTACGATTTTTAATAAGTAAACCATTCTTAGCTGATAATGCTGTTGATTTTGCAACAACTAATGGAACTGCCAAACCCAAAGCATGAGGGCAGCAAATAACAATAACGGTTACCATTCTTTCCATTGCAAAAGCCAATGATTGCCCTGTGAGATACCAATATAAAAATGTCGAAATGCCTGTAACCAATGCTATAATCGTAAGCCATTTTGCTGCTTTGTCTGCTAATAGCTGCGTTTGTGATTTTGATTTTTGTGCATCGTCCACCAATTTAATAACCTGTGATAAGTAAGAGTCTTTTGCGGCATGGGTAACGGTAACCTTTATAGAACCGTTGCCATTGATTGCACCTGCAATTACTTTATCGCCTTTTACTTTTTGTACTGGTTTGCTTTCGCCTGTAAGCATACTTTCGTTCAGGTAACTTTCGCCTTCTAATATAATTCCATCGGCTGCCACTTTTTCGCCTGGCTTTACTAAAATAATGTCGTTCTCCTTTAGTGTGTCGGTTTTTACATCATGCACCATGTTGGGCATTACCATGTGTGCATCGGCTGGCATTAACTGTACCAATAATTCTAATTCTTTTGAAGCTCCTGCAACAGATTTCATTTCTATCCAATGCCCCAAAAGCATTATTAGTATAAGGGTTGCCAATTCCCAAAAGAAATCCATGCCCTGTAACCCAAATACAATTGCAACGCTGTAGATGTAAGCAACTGTTATGGCGAAGCCGATTAAAAACATCATGCCGGGGTTCTTTGCTTTTACTTCGTTGACCAATCCTTTTAAAAATGGAAAGCCGCCATAAAAAAACACAACGGTTGACAATGCAAAGAGTATGTATTGCGAACCTGCAAACTGCCAATCAACTTTCATAAAATGTTGTATCATGGTTGATAGCAACATGATTGGAATGGTTAGGATCAGCACGACATAAAACCTTTTTTTAAAATCCGCAATCATCATGGCGTGATGGTTATGTCCTGCCATGCCCATTGCTGGGTTTGCTCCATGCTGCATATTGCTCATGTTATGCCCTGTATGGGTTTCTTTATTTTCTGTATGTTGATGTTCCATATAAACAATTTTATTTGCAACAATCCTTTTTTCGAATTAAGATTGCTTAAAAATGGTGATTAATAATTTATTAATTTTTTGCATTGCTTTTAATTTTCTATTGAAAGGCTGTCTGCTGTTTTGTTCATCCAATTCATGATTAACGATTTTTCTTCTTTGGTAAGGTTTGCTTTTTTGTGCACCACCTTGTAAGAAGATAAAGGCATTTCATCGTCTTTAATTTGGTTTGAAATTCCTTTCAATTTACTTATTTGCCTTCGACTACCAATACTGCCAAACTCACTAAAGTTTAATTTTTCTTTGCCATTATCAATATGCCTTTTCATCATCCACGCCATAGGCTGTATGTTGGAATACCACGTATTTTTGGTATTATTGCTATGACAATCGTAACAGGCATTTTGTAAAATGTTTTGCACATTTTCCGGAACGGTATAAACTTTTGCAAAATCGGTTTTGTCAACCTGCCCCTTATTTACATTGAGGGCAGGCTGATATAATTGTATAGCAATAAAAAAAAACAGTACTATTGCCAAAATTATCTTTAATACTTTTTTCATTTTATAATTCCTTTTTCACAGAACCGCAGGTAAGCATTTGGCTACCGTAGTAAGGATTTTTGATTGCCTTTGCTTCGCTAATCCAAATAGCACCTTTACCATCATTATACATTGGGCAGAAGTCTTGATACAATTTTTGAGTAGAGCCAAACAATACGATAAGGTCTGAAATATCTTTACTCAATGATGCCAAATGCTCTCGTTGGTGGTCTATCTTTCCGGCGTTGTCGCCGATATGTTCTGCATTTTCTTTGGCATCTTCAGCTATGTCCATATATTTTTTATGCTTGTTGGCAGGGATGGTTTTCATATCTATCTTATTAAATGTTGCCATTAATTGTTTACCTGCATTGGCTGCTGCTTTATCATTATCTGCTACAAGTGCATTTTTTAACGCCAAATAATCTTTTACAATGGGTGCGATAGAGAAGTTTTGAACCTGGTCTTTTACTTCTTGTTTTTCAACTTTTTTCGTTGTCGTGTCAATTGGTGCAGATGTACTTAATGTATCGCTTTGCGTTGATGTTGCAACTGGTAGATTTTCGGAATTAATAATAGTATCAGTCACTTTTGTTTCCGTATTTTTATTTGACGACTGGTTGCACGAAATTGTAGCTACTGTAATTGTAGCCACTGTTATGATTGAGAAAATTATATTTTTCATTGTAATGTTATTTAAAGTTATTAAAGAATGATTTTTTACTTATTTGTTTTCAAATTCTTTCAGCTTTCGCTTCATAAATTCTATTTCTTCTGCTTGGGTTGTGAGTATGTTTTTTTGCAACTTTATTAGTTCGGGGTCGGTAAGGTTTGCTTTTTCAGACATTAATACTGCCGCTGCGTGGTGTGGTATCATACCTTTTACAAATTCCTTATCACCAACAAATAACTGCTCCCGAATACCAAACCACGAAAAGATACCTATCGCAGCAGAAATTATTATAATGCCCCAATTGATTTTCTTATTTTCATACATACCCTTCATTATCCATATTTCTATTATTAACATTGCAGAAACCATCAGAAAGGTCATATACAAATTATTAATGTTAGGGATAAGATTATTCAACCCGTCAATCATAGCATACATTATAAAATACATTGCTACGAACATTATAACAGCCATAATAGCAAAGCGTTTATACATTGCTAAAGAATGATTACTATTATGCTTTTCACTCTTATGGCTATGTTCCATTTTATGTTGGTTTTCCATACTTTCCATAGCAAAAATGTTTTATTTGTTGTTAATAGTTTCTTGTACACTGCCGCAGGTAAGCATTTGAGAGCCATAATATGGGTTTTTAATCGCTTCTTCTTTGCTTAGCCAATTTGCACCTTTACCATTGTTGTACATTGGGCAGTGCTGATAATAAACAGATGTTTCTTGTTTTGAAACCTTAGTTAGTTCGTACATATTTTTAGAAAGCAAGGCAAAAGTTTCTCTCTGTTTTGAAACCTCTTTAGCTACAGCAATTTTTTCTGCATTTGCTGTTAAATCCTTCATTACTTTCATCCAAACGGTATGTTCTTCGGTAGAGAGTTTTGTCATTTCTACAGCTTTTATTGCCTTTACCAATTCAGCGGCTTTTGCCGATGAAGCACCTGCATCGGTTTTTACCAAAGCATCTTTTACTGCAAAATAGTTGTCAAAAACAGTTTTCAGTTGTGGTGCATTTTGTCTAGTCGTCGTATTTGTGGTAGCCATTTCTTTAGGGGTGTGGCTGCCGTGTTCGGCTTTCATATCCAGACCATCATCTTTGGCTTTTGCAACTGGTTTTAGTTCCCTGTCATACTGGCAACAGCCGGATAATTTTGCATATACATCATCTGGGGCTAAAAATTTCTCACTATCATAACCAGCTAAAGCAATGCGTTTCAATATTTCGTCCTGACTTGTTTTTTTACTATCGAAGTTGAGCGTAGCCATCTTAGTATCTTTATTCCAATCTACTGTGGCTACATTTTTTACATTTCCTGCTTTCTCGATGGTGGTTTTACACATTTCGCAGTTACCATATATTTTTACGGTTTCTGTTTTTGCATTTTTGATTTGGGCAAAACTGTTTACGGCTGATAGTAATACGGTGATTACCATCAATATTTTTGATATTGATTTCATTTTGAAATTATTAAATTATTAAGGAATACAAAAGTTTTACGAAAACTAACATTAGTTTTCGACAAGACATAAGTATGGCTAACAAGCCATCGCTTAACCTATTTTAGGCGGTTGCCAAATGGAAGAGCAGCCCGAAGAATAGTAGGCTTGTTTGAAACCGAATTTTTGCGTTTTAATTTCTGCAAACTGGTTTTCTGTTTTTATATCTATAAGTATAGGTAAACTTAATGAAGATGAAGAAGTGCTACATTTGCAAGAACTGTGATTACACTTACCATTGCAGTCGTGACCATCGTTGCATTTTTTACAGGACTTATCCTTACAACCGCTTTTGTGTTCTGCTTTTGCAGATTGGTCTTTAGAGCAACTTTTTCGTTCTGTATTGACTGTTTTTTTTGCACAAGCATAGCCTATGCTTGGAATTAGAAAAAAGCCTAAACATAGTAAGATAATAAAGCTGATATGTTTACTAAAAGTTTTCAACATAACAAAATTATGAAATTATTTCTTTTAATTGCTATATTTTATACTTTTTAAATCTCAATCTAAAAGATACTCTATAAGTTTATAGTAAATTTCGTTCACCTAAAAGGGAGACCCAATTAACTAGTGCCCTTCAAATATTACAAATTAAATAGGTGTAAAATAGTACAGTTAATTTGTGACCAGGGCTCTATTTGAAAACTGCTTTTTGGATCGTTTCGATTACTTGTGCTCCTAATAATTCGTTTTGATTTTACCGTCAATATTTTGCTCATTGCACTTCCTAATTGCAGATGTGATAATTGCAGAGTATTTAGCTGGTATTATGGATTATCTGAATTTTTACATCTTACAACTAGTGACGAAAGAAGAAATAGAATATACTGCAAAATCATTGGGCAGCGCGAAAAGCAAATCATTTTTGAAAAAATGATTTTTCAATTGAGGCTAAAAATAGATTTATTGACTTGTCTGTTCAATGGTTGGACTATATAGAATGTTTATTGACGATTCAATACGAGCCGTTCCCTCTTTTTACAATAAACTAACTGCTTACGTTCAATATATGCGTGAAGAAAAAAGGTTGTCAGATTATACAATTAATAGGCGATGCAGAATGCTTACATATTTATGCCGATAATTTTAGCATCGATCAAATGTTTAGATACGAATATAAATTAATATTTAAAATACTACACAAAATATATTTATTTAGATTAATCGGGATAATATTGAGGTGAAAAAAAATATTTATACATCTTCAACTAAAACCTACAACCTTTTTTCAAAAACAAACTAAAGCCAAAGTCCGGAATTGTTTTAGAAATGGGGTTGTTCCGCTTTCCGCAAAAATGCGTTTCCGACCGTAGGGAGGAATTGCATTTTTGCCGCCCAACTTTTGGTCAGGCGACTTTTTTATAGTTTTATGGGTTGAGAATGGAAATTTTTCAGATTAAGGAAAAATCCTCTGTTTTCAGTCAATCCGTTGCGAAATAAGTTCCACAATAGAGAACATCCCATCTGTGCCAATGCTGAATTCATAAACAAATCTTGTTTTTCCAATGCTTCCGCTAAACTACAACTTGGTGTATCGTCTTCCGTTTCAGACTGCAAAAGCAGTTCTCCAAATTCTTCCGTCACATAAGGAAGATGCGACACTGTTTGATATTTTTCAGAATTAGGTTGTTTTATATTCTCAACTGTAGAAAGCAAAACCTGTCCAGAATATCGATTGTTTCCAAAATCCATCCAATATTTAGCCTGGTTTCTGTATAGTCTCCTACCCTCTTTCAATTCATTCAAAATATCAGCAATTTCAAATCGTGATTTGACATTATCAACACACGACATATAAATTGCTGATTGCATATTCTCTTGAATTCTTCCTAAAGAATCTCTTTCAAACTTTCCGACTTCGGCTTTCCAATTCGTTCCAGACCATCGGTTTACCCGATTTATCAGCGCAACTGCCTTTGGTAATCCTACTTCACATTCTGCAAAACGCTGTCTGCCTTGATTTGCTTCTGTGACCACATCATCATCCCACAAACGCACCTGTAATCCTGCGTGTCCCAATTCAATCAATGAATGGTTCATTTCCATCAAGGCGGTCAATACTTTTGAACCTGTACCTCCCGCACCTATGAGGTTTATCATTATAGGATTGGTAGGATTTAAAAGGTTATCATCGGTAAAATGGACTTTTGGTTTCTCAGATTGAATCATTACAGTAGATTTTTTAAAGTTAGATTTGAATTAATTAGAATATCTGTCGGAAAAGCTTCTTTACTTTGAATTAAAATTTTCCAAAGATTTACACAATTGCCTTTTGTCGGATTATGGCTATTGACCAAATGGCTGAAATAAGAATTGAAAAAATAGTCTTCCCATTTATTTGTAAACTCTTCCAATGATGCAGAACTTTTAATTTTTACATCGACTGTACCCATACAAACACTACCACTTTCGTAAACATTAAAGAAAGGTGCGTGGAAAAGTGATGTTTCCTCTCTTGGGCGTTGGTCTGTCTCCAATGCGAATATTTTCATTCCCTGCTTATTGGCACACCATACTAAAGGTGGCACATTCGCTAATCCGTTTGGAATCGAAAGTTTATCAGTAAATAATAAATGTCGTTCCTGTGCTTTTGTGTACCAGACCACTTTTCCATTTTGCGATGTATCTATAAAAAGTATATTTTCAGAAATAACACCACTCGGTCTTAAAAAATCTTTTTCTTTCTTATTTTGAATATTAAGCGCTTTCGATAACCGCTGTGCTTCCCTTACGGTCAAAGGATGGGCATTGATAGGATTTCCGTTTCGGTCAATATCAAAATGTTCAACATAACCATCGGGATTATAATCTTCTGTCTCAAAAAAGACTAGTGCTGATTTAGGATGGTAGAGTATTCCAAAATTATTGGTTATATCAGTTTCTTCATTTTCGGTTGTAGTGGCTGTATTTTTCATAGCTTTTTATTTTAATTTGAATTATCTATTCTGTGTGCGAATATATTAGTTGAGTAATCGGCACAATTCGTTTAAGACCTTAAATAGCTGATTTTCGAAATCAAGGTTTTTATCCGATATATCGCTTCCGTCAAAGGTTTTGAAAATAATTGGTTCCTGTGTTTCAGCAAATTCGTTGAACTCGTTATTGACCATACTCGTAAGATTATCATAAATTAATCCGTCACTCTCGGCAAAAAAGGAAATATATTTATCCATTGCGATAACAGTTTCCTCGTTGTAATAGTCATCTTCGTCCATATCTCTTGATTTGACCGCATTGTTATAGTGGGCATTTCTGAAAATGCTTTCATTAGGATAATCACAATAAAGTTTAAAGGTTTTTTCAGCCAATTGAAGGCATTCTTTATCAAACCTGTTTTTCGGTCTAAAACGTTTCAAGCGTTGCTCAAAAAAAAGAAGATTCTTAGCATTGGAAATTTTTTGTCCCATCATATCTCCAATGATTTCTGCCCGTTGAAGTTCTTTTTTGCTGTTGTGACTATCCTCTATTTCCTTGTCCTGTTCAAGCCAATCGTTAAGCATTTCGTAATTCCAATAGAGATAAGAATCTTCCTGTCTGTAATATGGAATATCTGCATTTCTATACAGATAAGTGCATATCGACAATAGTAAGCAAGCTGCTTTCTTGTGTGCCTTATTGTGGAGCAATTGATAAAGTGGTACAACAGGAATATAAAACAAAGTTGCCCCTGTATTGCATCTTTCCTCTATTGCAAAACAGGTTTCACTCCCCTTTTCTATCAGCCGGATACTCTGCCAATTTTCAGTCTTGGTTTTCAACTGCTTTTCAATATCTCTCAAAGCAAGGCTGATATTGTATGGATAATTAAAATGCCTTGTCGGAATCGGGATTATATCATAATGCTTTACTAATAGAGAAAGGGACTTATAAAAATCCCTTTCTGTTTTAGCAGACCTGCGTTTGCTCTGTTTTGCTGTAATTTCATTCACCTTTAATTTCGGTATAAAGCAGGTTCTCAGAAAAGCATTGGAAGTTGAGAGATTGGAACGGATTTCCGTTGGTCTTTCTGTATTTCCGAACTGTCTTTCATCTGCTTCATCCACTCTGCGTATTCTCTCAACTGTCGGTGTAGTTGCCTTTGTTTTTTTTCTTCGGGTGGTCGAATTGTTCCCGATATTGTTTTTTGTTGCATTCATTTTATTTTTGTTTGTCAGTTTATGGTTGACGGTTGTAAGCTTTTAGATTGTAATTTTACCAACTGTCAACCAAAAACCATCAACTATTTATTATCCTTTTGTTCCCATCACACTTTCAAATTGATATTCAACTGCATCATCCTTGATTTTCGGTGCTGAAATTTTTGAAGTGGTCAGAATCGGGTATGTGTTGGCGTAAAAGTTCATTACTGATTCTACGCTCCATTTTGGTTCAGGGTCAGGTAAACGTATTTCCTGTCCATTATCTTTGAGTATAAAAACTCGGTCTAATAGGGTTGCAAGTAACATTTATAATATTTTTAAGATTCAACATTTTCATTGGTCGTTTCAGAGAAAAGGCTTGGTGCAAAATGTTTCTCATATTCATCCTGCTTTTTGCGGATGATTTCAGCATATTCGGGAAATTCCGATACTTTTGGAAGAGCTGACCACGCTTCTTTATATTTGCCCTCTTTTTCGAGTTCTTCAGCTTTTTGTAAGGCTTCGCCATACTTTTTGTCTTTGGCTTCCCTTTCTTTTTTCTCCTTGTCGGATTTTTCCTTTTCTATTGCCGATTTCTTTTTGGCTTCTTCAAGCTGTTTCATAAAACTTTCCATATCCACCATCAATCCCGAAGCGGTCTGCAACGGTGTCGAAATATTTTCAAAAAATCCGTTATCCAATTCCTCTGCTGTTCCCCTCAAATTAAGGGGCGGAATGAGCTTTCTTGCCTCGTCTCCGCATTGCTCGTTATTGAGCAATACGGAAAGAACAAAGTTGTTTTCTGTGGTCTGTCGGAGTGTGATTTGCAAATCTCCTGTAAGATTGAGTTTGGCTATCTGTCTGAAAAAATTGGTTTGCATAATACTTTGATTTTAGATTTGAATTATAAATTTTAGATTTAGACCTTGAATTATTTTGTCAATTCCCATAATGAAAATTCTTTTGTCCAAAATTCTTCTCCTGTATGTTTTCCAAAAGCATTATAAATGGTGTTTCCATTCTTGAATACCTGCATTTGATAACAGTTCAGATTATTCTCGGGTTGAAAGAGCTTTTTTAATTCATCAGTTTCCAATTCAATGAAAACGCTGTCTTTTTCAGAAAGCCATTCTTCTATTTCGGGATGTGTCTCCTCCGAAAATCTGAAAAATTCGACATTAGTGTCAGCATAATTCAGCCATTTTAAATCATAGTCATTTTCCAAAGGTTTTACGGATTTGAGCCTTTTCTTTTGGGTTTCTTTCCATTCTCCCGTAATGTGGATAATGGCAAAATCGCCATTATCCCATTCGCTGTTGGTCATTGTTTTTATCAGTAAATATTCTGTTTGTTGAAGTGATGTTATCATTTATGCAATTTTTTGTTTGTTATTATTTATTTTCCTTTTTAATAGGATTCTCATAATCTCATCTTTGTACTCATAACTTGTACCCTCAAATTCATAACAATCTGTGTCTACATTGTAGATGCAGTCTTGAAAGTCACATTGATTGAGAAAATAATCCTGTAAGATTTCGTTTTCGTAGATGGTCTTGCCGTAAACCATACAGCCAGATTCTTCATAATCCAATACAAATCCGACATTGTAATGATTTGCAATCATCCATAATGCTTCAATATTTGGAGACCATCTTGTCTCATAATGGAAGGAACATTCATCAGTCTCATTACGATAAATTTCAAAGAAGTAACCGTTTTTGCTCTCAATAAAATCGGGTAACTGCCCGATATTTCCTTTACTTTCCTTTTCAATCATTTCTTGAAACAAATCCAAAACTTTGTTCAAACTGTCCTTATCTCCATAGAATGTTACTTTATTGTTGCACCAATTTGCCATAATATTTGATTTAAGGTTTAAAGATTAAAATGGTAAATCATCGTCTGTATCTTCCGCAAAAACATTAGATTTTTGTGGTTGTGAAACTGTTTGTTCATCTGTATCAGACTTTTTTCCACCTCCGTGTAATTTGATGTTTGAAGTATGGAAATTCAGTCCCGATTTTATTTCTCCATCTTTTCCAATCCACGCACTCGCACTTGCTCTGCCTGTAAGCTCTACTAATGTTCCCTTCGTTAAAATCTTAGCTACGTTGGCACTTAGCCAATAGGAGCAGTTATAGTAAGTGGTCTGTTCTCTTACTTCGCCTTGTTTGGTTTTAAATCTGTAATTAATGGCTAGTGAAAAATTCACGACCTGTTTGTCATTTTTTAAAGTGTTGATTTCTGCGTTTTTTGTAATTCTGCCTACGATGTTCATAATGTTTTTTTTTGATTGTTAATAATTGATTTTTTGTTAATTGTAAAATTTTCGATTTGATTGATTTGGTTTCGAGGACACTCGTTTTTTTTCTTTTCTACTTATATTCAATTGGAAAAGCAGAATTATTTGTTGTTTTATTTTGTTGTTTTTTCCGTTGATGTCAAAGACCGTCTGCGATTTAATTGATTCGTATAACTGAGGTTCCGTCTTTTTCTTTGCCGATGATCATAGGAAAGTATCAGGCATATAAAACCACAAACCTCCAAAGCTTTGGAGGTTTGTGGCTCGAAATATTTTTGTCCGAAGGATTAAGGAGTGTCTGAAAAAATTATTGGAACTCGTGGAAAGAATTTTTTGTAGAAACCCAAAAATATTTTTTTAGGTGAATGATGCTGTCCTACATTTGCAATCGTAAAAAGCTAAACATCAGTTGGAAGTGATTAAATAGACGGTATTGACAGTGGGAAAATTAAAATAAAGCATTGGGTAATTGGTTTATTAAATTGAAATCTTTGTTATAAATTTATTTCATTTTTTAATCTAAATCTTTTTGACTATTCACACTAAACTTTACATTTTTTACGGTTTTCCATATTTTTATTCTATTTACTTTTATTAGATTTGTTAATTTACTTATCAACCTAGATAAAGCATAAACCTACAGTCATTTACGAATTCATTTATTAAATCAAATATTTTTCGTATTATTCTGAACTATAGAAGTTGGTAATCTTAATAATCAACTGTCATTAAATAAAAAACTATTATAAAATATGGACATAATTACATTAGCATCAACAGCATTAGCATTGGCACAACCATTTCTTAATAAAGTTGGAGAAGGAGTATCTAGAAAAGTAGGAGAAGATATTTGGAATTTAATAAAGAAACCATTTTCAAAAAACGAAGAAGTAAATGAGACAAAATTTTTAGAAAACACTGAGGACTTTAAACAAGAATTAATTGTTAAATTAAACGAAGATTTGAATTTTAAAAATGAATTAATATCGTTAGTTGAAAAATCGCAAAAAGAGTTATCAAATTATACTCAACAAAATATTTACAATAATGGGAATATTGAAAAGCAAGTTAATGTTGGAAATGTAACGGGAAACATAAGTTTGTAAAATGTCCGACCAAAATGTAAATAATACAGGAAGTGTAGAGAAACAAGTTAATACAACAGGGGATGTATATTTTAACAATCAAACTCGATGGGCTTCTAAATTTCAAAAACTTAAACAAGAAGTCGAAAATGATATAAGATTTGATACTTTTATCGAAGACTTTCAGCTGTATAATACATTACTTGATGGAAAAAGTATGCCTGAAAAGCTAAAGGATGGTGGATTTAACGATATTGAAATTTTGAATGCAACAATTAGAAAAGAAAAATACGCAAAAAAAATAGTATCAAGACAATTATTTGAAACCGAACAAAAAATTGATGTTGAATTATTTGCATTTATAAGGTTGAATTTTGAAACATATATCGAACCGCTGATTGAAAATAATGTACAAAAAAGTAACATAAAAGCTGAACTAAACGAAAAGGTTATAAAACCGATATTGCAAATATTAAATGATGAAGGAAAAGATGATATTTTCTTAAATTATTCCGCGGATGATATTTTAGGGATGGTTTATTTTTTGACGGGCAAATGTCATTTAAATTGGAAAAATTATGATAATATATAATCAAGCCTTTGATCTATACCATGCTGTCTATCGTATGCTACAACTTTTGACAAATTTTGACAAAAGTGAGTATGTTGAACTAGACAGATTGAGGATTTGGGATTTTTATCTATTATTCCCAAGTAAAATTTATGATTTGAAACCCAAACGAAATGAAAAAGATTTTAAGGCACGGTTAAAACAATTCACAGTTAAGAAAGATAATCCTTACGAAAAAGTATATAATGATAGAAAAGTATTTGAAAAAATAAAACCTTATCAAATATCAGCTTTGCATTGTTTGGCATCTTATGGAATCATTGATAAGGAATTACTATTATTAAATAGAGTTTCAATTATATCACGAGCGATTTTAAAAGACTATGCGGATAAATTTGAGGAATTATCGCCAAGAGAACGTAATATTATTACAATTTTAATTTCCGACTTTTATAATATCGAAATGCCTGGAAAAGATGGACTAAAGGCTAGAACAAATCTTTTAGAGAGCAAATATGATGCATAATAATTTATTTTTAAATAGACTTCTTATTTACACGAATGAAGGCAAAGTTGCTTATGATGAAACATTTCATAAAGGCGTAAATATTATTAGAGGAGAGAATAGTAGCGGTAAATCTACAATAACTCATTTTATATTTTTTGTTTTAGGTGGTAGTTTTAATGATTTCGTTCCAGAAGCTAGAAAATGTCAAAGTGTTTACGCTGAAGTCGAAATGAACGGAGCGATTTTTACTATAAAAAGGAACATCGAAATTAATGAAAAAACTAATAAAGTTAACTCTCAAATCGCTCTAAACTTCTTTTGGGGAAATTTGGAAGAAAGTTTAAATCCGCCAATTGACAGACACTGGCAAAAATTTGAATTTAATACATTAGCCAATAAAAAAAGTTTTTCAAATGTAATATTTGACAACCTTGATATTCCAATTGTAAAAGGAGATAGTAATATTACTTTTCATCAAATTTTAAGATTGCTTTATATTGATCAAGATTCGCCGACAAGTTCTTTATTTTATTATGAACAATTTGACAGCCAATTGACAAGAGAAACCGTTTCGGACTTATTGTTAGGGGTCTATAATCAGGAATTGTATGATAGCAAAAAAAGATTAGACGTTGCTTCAAAAGAGCTTGATAATGTTAAAAGTGAAATAAAAATAACAAAACAATTCTTCTCAAATGATTTTTTTTTAAATACTGAGCATTTAAAAACTACAATTGAAAACAAGCAAAAGGAAATATTTGATATTGAAGAAAAAATAATAAACATACGAAATAAGAAAATTGAAATTGAGTATGATGACAAATCAAAACTTGAATTTCAAAAATTATCAGAATTGTCAATCAGTCAGAGAAGTAAAGTTTTAAGTTTAGAGGAAAATATTAAAAGTTTAACTTACGAAATTGAAGATTCAACTTATTTTATTGAGACCTTAAAAGATAAGGTAAAGGCTTTGAAAAATTCAATTCAAACACGTAGTTTTTTAGGAACATTTCCGCTTGAATACTGTCCAGAATGTTTAACTAAAATCAGTCTTCACGAAAATCATTCTAGTTGTAAACTTTGTAAAGAAAATGTCGACGAAAGTTTTGGAGTTGTGCAAGCAAGACGAATGGAACAAGAAATAAGTTTCCAGATAAATGAATCTAACGTTTTACTTGAACGAAATAAACGAATTTTATTAGAAGCCACGACGAAATATAATTCAGAAAGAATTAAATTAAATCAGCTACAAAGCCAAGTAAACATTGCTCTGAAAGATGTAAAATCCTACAAAGAAGAAGAACTGGATCAACTATATACAGCTAAAGGTTTCATAGATGGTGAAATATTACAATTTAGAACACTTTTGGAGCAAGCAGAGTTGTATGAAAAACTATTGGCGAAAAAAGAAGAGCTTGATAAAGAAGTTAAAAAGCTTAACAATTATATCCATTTTACAAATCAAAAACAGCAAAAACTAAAAGAAACTATTCTATTACAAATCAAAAAAGAAGGTATCTACTTATTAAGCAACGATTTAGAACGGCAGGACGAATTCAAAAACGCTAATGACTTCTATATAGATTTTTCAAACAATCTTGTGTATTTGACGAGTAAAAATTCTGAACTTGCAAAAGAATATCATAAGTTTTCTGCCAGTTCAAATTTCTATTTAAAGGTATCTGGAAGATTCGCAATATTCCTTGCTTCATTAACTGTTGAGGATATGCGCTATCCTAGATTTATTTTTGCTGACAATATGGAAGACAAAGGAATTGAAATAAAAAGAGCCCAAAACTTACAGAAAATACTTATCGATAGGGTAACTCAATTTGACACAAATTCTTATCAGATGATTTATACAACTTCATTTATTTCGGACAATTTAAGAAACAGTCCTTATTGTGTTGGTGACTTCTACACATTAGAAAAGCCAAGTTTAAAAAACATAAAGAAATAATAGCAGGTGAAGTTGTAGCCATATCCTGTTAAAAAACAGTCTCGTTTGCGATGAACTAATCGAGGTTGTTTTTTTAGATTAGTTGGTTATGAGAAAATTGAAAACTTTTTTGAGCACATAGAAAGATATTTGTTAGGACTAAAATTTAATTTTTCAAAAGACACTATTTACTTTAGAAAACCATTCATTCAAATCCTTAAAACCCTTATACAATAAAGAACAATCTTCCACATTTTTATACTTTTTTCTGATACTTTCTTTGGTGGTTTCCCAATTTGGGTCATTGTCTAAGAAAAGTGAAATCTTATCATATCCTTTCAAATTTTCTTCAACTAAGAAAAGCATCGCCGTAGAATTAAGAATCAGATAATCCGAAGTTGAATTTTCTTTCTTTTCCAAATTCCTGAAAGTCATATAATCGAAAAACCCTTCAAAAACTATCACCTCACGGTTAACATTAGGATCATTTTTCATCAATGTAACATCTTTTTTGCCCAAACATATTTTAGAATATTTATTTCGGATTTCAATACCTCCTGAATTATTGAAAAATCCAATGCCGAAATATTTTTTTCCGTTCAGTTCGTAGTAAATCTCTTTAATCAAATTTCTTTGTTCAAAAACCTTTCTGGATTTTAAATATTGGATTAATGCCGGATGTTTGATTTCGCTTACCTTGAGAATCTGATAATTCTTGCTTTGGTCGATTTCTTCAATCTCAAGATTTTCTTGAATCGAAAAATCAAATTTTTCAAGATATTTCAAAGCATCGGAGACAGAACATCGATTCATTTGCTGAACAATCGAAATCACGTCATAACTTTTCCCTGTTCCAAAATCAAACGCTTTATTTTTGACAAAATCAACCGAAAAACTCGGTATTTTTTCTTCCCTGTCGAGCGCAAAGTAAAATGCAGTTTTCCGATCTCTTTAACAGGAAAAAGGCTGAACGATTCCAAAACTGTTCTTATATTCACTTTTTCTTTTACTTCTTCACAATTCATTTTTTTTCTTTTTTGAAGCAAATTTTTTATCCACATTTTCCTTTTTAATAAAAAAAAGACTTTAAAATTACTTTTAATATACTTTTAATGAGGCATTGTATCCTCTTATAGTAAAGGTTTTGAGGCACTTTTTCGGTGAGCGCAATTCCGAATTCCAGTGAGCGCAATTCCGAAAGTAGAGTGACCGCAATTCCGAAAAAACAACAGTTTTCGGGTGAGTGCAATTCCGAATTCAACTTTCTGTTTTCATTCATTTTTAATACTATACTTGTAGTTATCCACATTTTTTTATGGTTATCCATATTATTAGTGGGTTTTGAATTTTGGAGTGAGCGGAATTCCGAAATATCACTCAAAATTTTCTGGATTTTAAGATTTCCTTAACTTCAGTGACCGCAATTCCGAATTCCGGGTGAGCGCAATTCCGAATTCAAATAATTATCGGATAACCATTTGGTAATAATTCTCCCGTTTTTGTACGCCGATAAATTTGTATGAGATGTTCCTGAATTTCATTCAGAAATAATTTCCCTTGAAATTCCGTAGATTTAATTTCTTTCAATCGAGCCGTTCGGATAAATTCTTTGAATGCCTTTTCTATCAAAACTCTGGTTTGTGGAACGTTTCTGTATTGATGGGAAAACTGGAGCATTTCATTTTCGTGCAGACCATATCTTTTTCTGATGTAACTTAATCTTTGGCCAATTTTTTCCCTATGTTCAAGATACGCTTCGCTTGATTCCAGTTGTTCTCTTGTGTTTCGAGATAAATTGTTGTCCAAAATGGTTTTGGTTAAATAAGGAATAATAAAGATTGAATCGCCTCTGTACTTGTAATTGAAGGAAAGCGTATTAAATCTATTCAAACTGATTCTTGCAGGTTTTAAAAATTTGAAACAAAAATCCTTGGAAGTTTTATACTTCAATCCAAATTTCTTGTTCAGTGTTGAGAGTTTTAAAACGGCTCCGTTTTCAGGTAGCTTTGCAAGCCAGATAGCGAAAATAATATGCTTATTGTTTCTGATATTGTACACCAAATTGTACAAAACGTAATTGTATTCCGGGATGACCATTAGTTTCTTAAGCCAATAACTGCTGATTAAAAACGTGGTGTAACCTCTCTGGTCATAACTAGGTATAGAAATTAGTCCACCAAAAGTTTTGATTTCCTTGCCTTTGGAATTAGTGGATTTGTACCAGCTCATTTTGAACTTCGTAAGAAATTCGTAAGCATCTACCACTTGCTTAGTAGAACCGCTTGGTGAAATTTTGCTGTTCCTGATTTTTAAGGAAGCGAAAATATTGTTCTCGGTTTCAAACTCCTCATCAAACAAGGAGAGTTGTTTAGGTCGGTCTTCCGGACGAAATTGCTCATTGCTGATGGTAGAAACAATATTAAATATCACCCTAAGAGCATTGATGGGAATATCCGCAGCCTCGTGACCTTCGAAAATAAAATCGTCCACGAAATGGTTTCCCAACCGAATTCTTTCAGGATTTACTTCATTATTATTTTCAAAATTCTTGCGGATCAACCGTAAATCCTTTTCCGGTACAGCCATAATAATGCTTCAATTTGGTTTAAAATTTCAATCTTTATTTTCCTTCCTTATATCCTGAATTGATTAAAATCGATTTGTAATTTTATATCAACTTGATTTTCTCGCTTTCGAGCGTTTTAGTACCGTCCGCAATACTGTAATATTTGTAAATATTAATTCCTTCACCTTGAAAGACCCTTTTCTCGACTTTACCGAAATTTGGGATCTTCACTTTTTGAATTCCTTTGTATTCGGCAAGCATTCCGTTGATGGTTACTTTTTGACCGGGTTTTAAATCTGATATTTTCATAATTTAAATTTTTAGTGTGTTCTTATCCTAGACATTTGCCTAGGTTTCAAAGGTTGCCGTTTTGGGATTTTGGACGCTTTATATACGGAATGGATTGAAGTGAAAGTTGATGGCTTTCCGTTTGACCTTTCATAAAAGGTAACGTACTTTTCAATGAAGATTTCCAATTGGTAATAGGTCTATCAGAACTATTTTTCCATCCATTCTTTTTCCAATTCTCATATTTCGATTGTATCTCAGAATCTAACTCAGGCTCGTAAATTTTTAATGTTTCCGCATACGTCATAAATTCTTCCAAAGACGGAATATTTTCATCGTTCCCTTTTTGATTTGTTAGTTGTGGTTGTGAGGATTGTTTTGTTTGCGATAAATAGCTTTCAATTTCCTGATCATTGGTGTTTTCAGAAAAATTTTGAACGGGACGATCTGTAAGTAATGAAACTCCGGATTCTACTGTTTTTTGAATAGATTCCTCCTTTCCAATTTCTTCTTTACTCACCATTTCTTGGTCAGCAATTTGTGAAGGATAATCTCCTCTTAATTTGTACTTACACGGAAGTCCGCTTTTTGCTTCATACTCAATTAATCCTAAATTCCGGAGTTTTTCTTTAGTAGATTTTACCGTTTTTCGAGTGACTCCTAATTCTATGCTTATGACAACATCAGAAATTTGAAGATCACAAGAGTCATTGTCAGAACCAATTTTCAGCAGGTATAGGTACATTGAAATTCCCGTTGTTCCAATTGATGTTTTTTGGTTAAAATCCCAAAACCGCTGCATTAATTCAAGGTAATGCATATTTATTTTTGCGCGAAAAGCGCTAATGCCTTTTCTTTATCAATGATGATAATGTTTCCGTTTTGAATGATGGCATCATCCAACAGTCCTGAAGATTTTATTTCCGAGGCTTTCGAAATAGAACATCCCAGCATTTTTGCCAGACCTTTCAATCCAAATTCATATTTTTTTTCCGAATTAATTTTTTTGGAAACCTCCAAAAATTCTTCAACAGTTAGTCGCCATATCGGAGTTTTGGGATCGATATTCTTCATCTGTTCTTAATTTAGAGATTTTTTCAATTCAGAGATCCAATTCCTCGCAGCAGCCTGCCAGCATTTCATTGGTTTCTCATTACTCAATTTCCAGTTTTTAGATCGATAAAAAGAGAAAAAACGATCTGCTTCTGAAGATGGGAAATCCCGTTCAGAAAAATATAACTCAACTTCATTAAACACCGGAATTAAAAACCGAATCTCATCTTGCGGTAAAAATTTTTGATTTTGAGATATTATTTTTTCACTTACTTTTTCAATGTCAAAATCAACGATCTCGATCAAGCTTCCTTTGTATGAGTTATAACTTGGTGAATACCGTATAAATCCTGCGCGATAAAGTTCTCTGATGCACTTATGGTAAGTAGCGATTGACCTGATCTTACTTAACTTCATCACATCTTCCCGGCTAATCCGAAAAGGATTCTGAAACCGGTTCAAACTCCAGAACTGGATAAGTGAAACATACATACTGATATGAGAGGGATACAATCGATCATCTTCAATAACACGCTCAAAAAAGCCGATGATATTTTTATTATTCTTCATAAGTTCTGTTTTACTAATCAATTTTTAACTTCCGTCAGTAATTTCTGGATGTCTTTATGATTGTAATACAGCGTCCCACCTATCTTACTGTAAGATAAAGTTCCGTTGATCCTCAGATTTTGCAAGGTTCCCGAAGAAATATTAAGCAGTTTCTTAACCTCGGAGGTTCGAAGCCATAATTTTTGTTCTGTCGTCTTACCCTTGAGTAATATTTCAATGCCTTCCAATAGTTCAATTTTGAATTGCTGAAGGTCTTCTTTGGTGATAATGGATATTGCCATAATTTCGATATTATTTTGTTTGACAAATTTTCGAAATCACGGAAAATATCTTTCGGTAGTTTCTCGGTACTACCGAAAGATATTTTTTGATAAAAAGCTTTACTCAATATTGTCCAGAAAGAGATGCTTTGGAACAAATTGATATCATTTAGATGAATTTAAACCTTAATTATCTAAATGAATTATATGATTCTTTACATTTAGGTACTTTTCGGTATTTTGTCGTACTACCGAAAATGAAAAAGACATTAAATGTCCAAGTCATCGAGATGTTGATTAAGATTTTGTTGAAGTAAATTTAGAAATTTAGATCTTTCAATTTTTCTAATTCTTATTTCGCCTAAAGTCTTGTGGTAGTTCCCTAAACTAATGTCAAAAGATTTTTCTGCCCATCTGAAAATTTCAGATAGATCAGTGTGACCAGCGTTAAAACAATTACTAAGATGTAAAGCATATAGCAACTCAGTTAAAGCTACTTTCGAAGCGGACCATATTAAAGGTGATAAAATTTTACTGCTACTGTTGTTTTCACAAAGATTTTCAATTGACTCTTTTAAATATTGATCAAATAGCTGATTGGCGATAAATCTTGCTATAATTTGATCATGGGATGTCGTAAAAGTCGTATCGAAATTATAAAAACCATAAGATAACTTCATTTTTAAATCGTAAGAATTTCTTACAAATATTTTATGGTCGAGGTAAGTAGCTTCTCTTCGATAATAGCTGTAAAATTCTGAATGTTCAGTATGGAAATTTTTAAGCTTTTCTTGCTCAGTCTCATAGTATTCCTTGATTATTTTACTGCCTCCGTTAGGTTTGTGAGTTTCAACATCAAGGATTGTAGAGTAATAAATAAATTTTGAAATAAACTGAGGTTTTATTTTCTTGAAAAAATGTATTTCTTGAGCAATTGTTTCAAAATGATGAGGTGAAATCATTTCTTTTACTTTTCGGACTGCATCATCAATTAGAATTAAAGATTTTTCCGCGAGTTTGACGACGTCATTATTTTCGTTGTAAATTTTATTAATTTCTAATTCTAACTCATCATATAATTGAGTAATTTCTCTAAAAATAGTATTTGTTACCATGTCCTTTTTTTAGAAATTTACAAAAAAACGTTTATTGGAGCTATATTCAGCTTAAACCGAGCTCTTGTTTTCGCTTTTTAATATAATCCGTTGGACGAATCCCATTGATCTCGAAGAAAACCTTTGAAAAATTTTGTCTCGCAACAATTCCACACTCGTCAGCTAAAGCTTCTAATGTAAAATTTAAGTACTTATTGTTAGTGTTTAATAAATTTGTAATGTAGTTAATACGTAATTCTGCTATGTATTTGTTAAAATTCACCCCCTTATTTTCATTAATATATGCAGACAAGTAACGTGAGTTGGTATTAAACTTGGTAGCTAAGGTATTTTGTGTCAAACGCTTCTTTGTAAATTGGAGATCCTTCTCGAACTTCTCCAACTTTGTTCCAATTTCATCGGACAATTCAGGAGTAAGAAAAGTTTTTCTCATTGAATTGCCAGTTGGTTCATCAACTTTTTTATCCACAACTATATTGTTACCTTCCGCAATTCTTTTTTGAAGTAAATCATACTGCTTTTTTATTTTCTGATCTTTTACATATTTAAAAGTAAGAACTGTAAATGCAACTGATCCCGTTAAGATTAGAATATTTGCAAACCACATATTATTTCGAGCTGTTTTCTCAATATTTTCTTTTTCCTTCATCAAAGTACTTCGGTCGTAATTCTTATGTAATTTACTTGATAAATAAGGGTAATCTTTTGTAATTAAACTATCAGCTTTTAAAAGCTGATTAGTATAATAAAGCTGTCTATTAAGATCTTTGTGCTTATAATGGGTAATTAAATAATTGTAACTTCTATAAATCTCGGGAAGGATAAATTGTTGTTTTTCGAAAATTGAATCGATTGCACTGTAATATTTGATAGCATTTGGTACCTGATTTCTTGCTTCAGAAATCTTTCCTAGATAATAAAAGATTACGGATGACCATGCAAAATCATTTCTTTGCAACAGTATGGGTAGTGCCTGCTCTAAATCTTTTTGTGCTTCGGTATAATTTCCTTTGTGAAATTTTGAAATACCCTTGCACTTCAGAAAGTAACTGTTTTCAATAAGAAAATCTTGATCATCTTTTGTTAGTTGATATCCTAATTCACTCAAACTGTCACTTTTTAAAAAATTTTTGAGATAGCGGTTAACTACAGTCATCTGATGCAATGAGTTATAATAAGCTTTTTTATAGTTAAAAAGTATATTTTCATGCATTTTACTATTCATCTTGGTGCTGTAAAATTCTGCGCAATTCCTAAAATGTTCCAACGCTTCATCATAATATCCCAAATGCTCTTTTACTATTCCAAGATGATAGACAACTTTATAATGATGGTACTCATCTTTTGAATCCTTTGAATACTCATATGCGTTTAGATATTCGTTCAAAGCCAGTTTGTATTTTTTTTTATAAAAATAATAAATGATTCCTTTGCTTAAATAGTCTTTGCTGATATCATCGTTATTTTTGTATTTAATACTAATCGCCAGTGCGCTGTCTGCATACTTCATTTTGTTAGCAAAGTCAAACTGCCTGCCGTCTCTATATCCCTGTATAAGTTTTTGCAAGTTATTCTCCCTTTTAGCTTTATGAATATAGACCTTAACAAATGGCATTGCTCGAATGTCATCAATGGTCATTTTTTGATAATTTTCTCTGATCTCCCAGAAGGTCTTCTCTTTTTTTTGTTGTGAAAATATCATCTGAGAAAATGCAAAAAAGAAGAGGAGAAAGTAATTTAACTTTTTCATATGCTATTATTAGAGCCTCACCATCTCAAAATTACAAATTTTGCCTATAAATACTGCCTATTTTAGAAGATTACAGTCATTTAAGACACTAAATCTACAGAAGACTGATTAATAATACATTATCATTAAAAATTACATGGTACTATTCTAAAATAGTGACGTAACTATTTTAAAATAGTACCGTATTGCAGTTTTTTTCTTGTCACTTGCCTAATAACTTTGGCTTAAGAATTCTACATCATCCGACGTCGGGATAACCAACAAAAATTATTACAATGAAAAAGTTTATCCCATTTTTAAGCATAGTAACTGGATCAATTTTACTTCAAAACTGTGTCCAGAGAGATGAAGATATCATCTCAACCAATAATGAAAAATTTGAAATGAAAACTGATCTACATATGAGATATGATTCGGCAAAAACTGCAGAACAAATATTAGATCCTGATCCCCCGGTAAGAGATGGAGATAATTGGAGAATAAAGCCAAGCAATTAATCAGATTTATAACCTATGATTCCTCATACCTCCATATCAACTGCCACAGGCTTACCATGTCCGGAAAGCGGCATCTGGGAAAGTATGGGGAATTTCAAAACAACAATATCCCTGTTTAAAGGTGAACCAATGCCTGACTATTGTGGATTGAAAATTAAATGGAGACTGATTCAGGTTTGTTAAATTATTAATGTATTAGCCATGAAAAATTTCCAGAATATTTTCGTCAAAATTATTTCCTATTTTTTTATTCTATTGTTTATATATGCAAGTGTAAACAAGATTATGGATTTTGAGAATTTTCAGGTTCAGATCGGACAGTCACCACTGTTAAGTGCTTATGCAGGATTTGTATCATATGCGGTAATTATTACAGAACTGCTCATCGTACTAATGCTGATTTTTCCAAAAACATTTCTCTTGGGATTATATTCATCAACTGCACTGATGACAGCGTTTACGGTCTACATCTATTTAATTTTAAATTATAGTGATTTCGTACCATGTTCATGCGGAGGGATCCTGGAGAAGATGGGATGGACAGAACATTTGATTTTCAATATCACAAGTGTAGTGCTGGGAATTGTAGCTGTCTTTTTATATTCAAAGAACGAATATCCACGCAAAACTGTTATTCTATCACTCGTCATTTCCAATATTCTAAGTGCGGTCCTTATTCTTTTTTTATTTTTAAGATCAGACTATGTGATTAAGCAGGAAAATAATTTTACACGAAGGTTTTTAATGCATCCTGTTCTAAAAACAAAAAGTATTGCTCTCGAAAACAACACGTACTATTTTGCAGGATCTGATAATCAAAAGGTATATCTTGGAAACAGGACCATGCCACAAAATCTACTGACTGTCGACTCATTGTTTCAAAAACGACCCAATTTAAAAATTCATCTGGATCTTAAAAAATATCCATATAAAAAGATTGAGGTTAAAGTCTATGGTAACAATTATTTTATCTACGACGGTACAGTGCCTGTAATATCTAGAGGGCAGTTAAGCCGTCCTGAAACGGAGGTCATCAGTTACAAGGATGCTTTTTTCAGTCAGATAGAAATTATCAACAGTAATAGAATGGCCATTAGAGCACTGTCATCAACAACTAAAAATCTTACACTTGGTTTATTAACGATTGAAAAAAATGGAAAAAATAAAGTCCAGTTATTTCCGCAACTTCTGGAAAAACAATCTGATGGGGTATTTGATTCGGACGGTAATCTGTCTTCAGATCCTAAATCATCAAAAGTAACTTACATTCATGCTTACCGTAATCAGTTTATTGTGATGGATTCAACAATGAAACTTCAACGGAGGTTATCAACTATTGATACAACAACTATTGCCCAGATCAAGGTAACTTCCCTATCCGACGGAAGATTTAAAATGTCTAAACCAGCATTGCTTGTCAATGGGAATGCAAAAATTTTCAACGGACTTTTATTTAATCCTGCCTACTTAAGAGGCCAGCATGAACCCGTCAAAAGATGGAAGGAAAGCAGAACAATTGATGTTTACAATATCAATAAGCAGGAATATATCGGAAGTATTTACATTGATCATTACAAAGATTCTGAGATGTCAGATTTTATAGTTACCGATAAGCACTTGTACGTCATTGCAGGAAATCAGCTCATTCAGTACCGTTTGACAAATTCTTTGACAAAATATTTTAAAAACGGGGTAGCCGAAAACCGTATCCAAGAGTAGGCACAATCAAATTTCTTTATTATGAAAAAATTTCTTTTTCCTGTTGTCCTAGTATTAGTGGGCACAGGGTCAGCACTTGCTACCAACGTAGCAAAAAAGAGTAACAAAGCTTTAGTACCTGCTTACAGAATTGTGAGCGTAGGAGGAGGACAGTTCCAATGTCAAAATGCTGAGCAACAGTGTAGTGATGTTAATAATGGTATTGTCTGTAAATGGGAAGTTGACGGCACTACCGATCTTCATGATGAAGGCTCAGGAACCATGTGTGGAAGCGAACTTTTTCAAATTCCATAATAGAAAGATGAGGGACGCTATTGAGCGTCCCTTTTCATTTCCTGATTAATCCAGTCAATATTTTCCTCTTTTTTTAAAAAATAATTCCACCAATCCATTACCTTATTATTAAGGTCTTTGATTTCCTCAGAATCATCCTTTAAAGAGTGCTCCTGCTTGTCATACAGTAAAGCCACAGCCTTCTTATCATTTCGCAGCAATCCCATAAAGAAACTCATAGGCTGATCCAAAGGAGTATTAGTATCTTTTTTTCCTACCCATATCAAGACCGGTGCACTCACATTTTCCACATAATTGATTGGATTATTACGAAAATACAGGTCTTTATTATCAGAGTATGGTTCTCCCATCTCAAACTGACCGTTTTCAAACCGCATATAATTGGCAACATTAAAAAGATCGCTGAACGAAAAATAAAAGTGAGGAATATCACCTAATGATGCACCTGTAACGTATGCTGCAAAGCGTTTGGAATGAGTAGAGATGAAATTGGTTTCGTATCCTCCTAAAGAATGACCAATCAATCCCAACCGAGATGCATCAATATTCGGATGATTTACAATTACATCCAAACCGCTGTTAACACAATCCAAAGCGGAAAGACCTGTTCCTCTCTTATCGAATAGTATATCCGGTTGGAAAACAAAATAACCATTCTCTATAAGCGTACGTTTGTTAAAGCCAGTATTACCCCAGTCAGGGTAAAGGTACTTGTCTGCACTGCCGGAAAGTAAACTGTAGACCTGAACCACCACGGGATATTTTTTCGAGGAATCAAAATCTACAGGATAGGTAAGAACTCCTTTTAAAGCGGTCCCCACACTGTTTTTATAGGACAGAATATCCTGTTTCATAAACTTTGATTTCTGATCATGCAAATTTGACTGGTATAATAATTTCTTTTCGGCATCACCTTTTTCAGTTAAATACAAACTGGCGGCTACATTAAAATTTTCCTCTACAGTAAATATTTTGTTTTTCTTTTTGTCGTATTTAAAGTCTTTTATTTTGTTGGGAGTATAAGGAATTAGATTTCGTATCTCTCCGTTCAAAAATGTAAAATAGCCGTTATCATTATAATCTGTTCTTTTTACATTTAATACTAGAGGTTTCTTTGCATCGGCACTTCTTTCTACAAATTTAAAATTACTTATATGATGGATCAGGTTTCCGAGTAAGTTATGAAAGGTCACTTTTGAATTGTTTGCAACAATAATTTTTTTTGAGCTACCTTTTATCAGATCATATCTGAACAAACCATCTGCACATTCAAATAAGGCTGTCTGATCAGATATCATTACTGGATTGGTAAGCTTTTCGGTAGTCACAATATCTTTTATCTTGTTGAGAAAATGGTCATATAAGATCCACATTTTTTTATCAATACGGTACGCAAGTGTAAATCTGCGATTCTCACTCATGACCAATTCTTCGACATTTTCAAAGATACGTTCAGCCTTATCGGTATAAGTATCATATCTGAATACATTAAAACTGCGATAGCCAGTATAATTGAATTCTTCGTCTGTATGATATGCCCAAAGATAGTGGGCATCATTCATCCCGATAAAATCAGAAAAATGACGTGTCGGTATTTCTATGATCTCATCTTTTGAAATGTTCCAGTGTAGGTACCGATGATGCTTTGTTCCGTCTTTTTTGTCCCGCAGGCGTTTATCTCCACTATACCATACCTCTACCATTTTATCTTTCTGTGGTTGCTGGATATGCTGAAAATCAATCAGGAAAGTATCGGAATCATGAATCTCAGATATTTTAACGGATTCAAATCCACTAGAACTGATTTCCTTATTCTTAAATAAATAATTATCTGATGTTCTGATTAAAAAAACACTTAATTCTAAATCATCTGCTTTCCGATATTCTTCTGTCAATGAAATGAAATTTTTTGATGGCAGGTACTTTATTGATTTAATACCATTGCTCGTTGTATGTATCGTTTTTACAGTTTTACCATTCCATACAGCAATTTCAGAGGTGCTACCATTTTTATAAACCAGATATACTCTGCCGTCCCCATCCGAAATAAAATCCTGCACTCCTTTTGAAGAATGCAGAAGTTTCCCTTTATAGTCATAGATATTGATATTCTTAGCATGATCACGGAGAACCACCTGTTTTGACACTGACAGAATTTCTCCACTAATTATTTGATCAAACTTCTTTCTCTTTTTTGACGGCAGATCGATCAGTTCTGCTGTACCATTACCTACGGCAAATGCGAGATTGTTATTCAGGAATGCAACTTTATTTTTTTTTAGCAAAGTATCTAAAATTATGTTCTCTGATTTTGTATCAAAAATCAAAATTGTATCTGAATTCTTCCTGTAATATTTCGTTACTGAGGCAAACCGTTGATCATCTGTTACCTGCAAGCCACCTATTGCTGTTGAAAAACGAGACATCCATTGATCCATTTCGGCTTCAGTTTTCTGTGCTTTGATCAGGATACCTGAGAAAAGCCATAACAAAAGACAAACGGTTCTCATTAGTATCCTGTATTTTGAGGGTTCATATTGGGGTTCATTAACAGTTCCTTCTGCGGCAGAGGCCAAACTTTATGAAAGTCTTTCCAATTTGGCTTAGTCGTTTGTAAGGTATTCAACTGCCCTGCTCTTTTCAGATCTATAAAGCGGTGACCCATTTCCGTAAAAAACTCTTTTCTATTTTCTTTCAGAATTTCATCCAAAAGAGTGTTCTGTGAAACTGAACTTGCCAAAAGGGGTTGTGCTGCCCTCTGTCTTATAGGATTGATGTAAGGAAGCGCTTCCGCAGTCTTATTTTGTTTAGCCAAAGATTCAGCTAAAAGAAGATAAGCCTCTTCCAGTCGGAAAACGATAGAGTTTTCCGTTGTATTAGCAGATCTTGCTTTATATTTTTCTGCACGGTACCAGGTCGTTCCTGCTACGATAACAGCCGCCATCCAATGCTGTTTACGGAGATCACCGGTCTGGAATGAACTGACAAGAGCCGGAGACAAGGACATAGAAGAAGGTGCTACATTGGCGAAATAATAGAGGGTAGCTTCTCTGACAGGATCACCACTGTTCTTTGGTTTAAGTTGCCAGATAATATGCGTTCCTGATTTTAGAAAAACTTTTGTAATATCATTCTGAAATTGGTACAGAGGACTTTGAATGACGGCTTTTAAATTACTTTCAGCTTCAGCATATCTTGATCTTTGCATCTGAACTTTTGCCAGCATCAGTTGAGCCGTTTTTTTGTTAATAAAAATCCTTTCTGCAGAACGGTATTGATCCGGTAATAGTTCTACTGCCTCTGTAAGATCTGATTCAATGCGCTGTAAAACCTCCTCAGAATTTGTCTTGGTAATGGATTGATTGATCTGATAATTAGTGGTAACTGGATACGGGATATCACCATAGATTTGCTGCAGATAAAAAAAGAGCAAAGAACGAATGGTCAAAGCTTCCCCTGTCATTCTGTTTTTTTCAGCAGCTGATATAGAACTTGAGCTATTCAGTCCTTCAATTATTGAATTGCTGACATATATTTTCTGATAGGCTGCAGACCATACTGAACTTACAAATTGATTGGTGTCTATCAAAGTATTATTGGAAATCTCGGGAAGCCCGTTGGTAGCGTTGACTGCGTAGTACGTCAAATCATCGGTGTAAAGACTCAGAATTCTGCCACTCTGATCTCCTGCAATCGGCGAAGCTTCCCAAAGTCCGGCGTATAAACCCGAAAGTACCGAATTAGCAGTTTGGGCATCCTGAAACACTGTTTCAGACAGCATCTGATTTTCCGGAAGATCTACTTCCAGCATTTTTTCGCACGATATCAGTGTAGTCAGAATGCAAAGCACTGCTATTGCTGTTATTTTATTAATATTTGTTGCCATTTCTTTTTGTTTTAATAATTCAAATTCAAAATCATTTAATTAAAGGGTCAGCTGTACTCCCAATGAGTAAGTCCGTAAAGGGGGTAAGAAACCTACGGATGTAAATTCAGGATCAATTCCGAAATATTTCGTCCATGTCAGAAGATTCTGTCCCTGAAAGTAGACTTTAGCTTCCCGAAATACTGATGAGCGCATCGGAATGGTATAATTGATCTGAACATTTTTCAAGCGTATAAACGATCCGTCAGACACACTGGCTGTACTGGTCTGAAAAAGACTGTTAGAAGATGAATTCACAGATCGGTACGGCATATAAAGTCCGTTTGGATTTTGAGGAGACCAGACATTGAGCGCTTCCACCGGAAGATTGGTCATAATGCCCGGTGAGGTTATAATTGAGTTGTAATTTCTGCTCTGTTGTTTTACAAACTGTAAAAGGAAAGATAAGTTCCAGTTTCTGTATCTCAGCTCGTTGCTTAACCCTCCAAAAAACCGCTGGCCTATATTTTCAATAATCTGGCGGTCGTCTGGTGATGAGATTCTTCCGTCACCGTTGAAATCCGTAAAGCTGTATAATCCTGTAGCGGGATTTATACCCGTTAACTGATACAGTTTAATGATTGAAATGGGTTCTCCAACAATATAGTTGTTCGCATAGGTAGAACCTTCAAGACCTGGAAATGAAATCAGTTTGTTCTGAGGAAATGTTATATTAAAAGAACTGTTCCATGAGAAGTTTTCAGATTTCAGAACATCTGCTCTCAATTCAAATTCAAAGCCTGTATTCTGAATAACTGCATCCAAGTTCGCTAAAACCGAACTGAACCCTGTTACTGCTGGTAGCTGGTAGCCTACCAACTGATTTCCGGAGCGGTTTCTGTAATATGCTGCCGTCATGTTCAGTCTGTTTTTGAACAATCCCAGTTCAAGAGCCGCCTCCATTTTCACTGTTCTTTCCCAACTGAAATCAGGATTGAATAATTTGGTTGGGCCGAGTCCTGACGTCCCATTATAAATCAGTGTTGATGTTGCAAACGTATTCAGATACTGATAATCTCCGATATTATCACTACCTGAGGAACCAAAACTTCCTCGCAGTTTTCCGAAACTCAACCATGAACTATCTTTCAGGAAATTTTCTTCTGAAAATAGCCATGCTGCTCCTACCGCACCGAAATTGGCAAACTTGTTATTATTTCCGAATCTGCTGCTTCCATCCCGCCTACCGGTAATGTTGACAATATATTTTTTATCAAACTGATAATTAACCCTTCCGAAAAATGCTGCATATCGGTATTCTGTGGTGATATGATCCAGAATGACCTTGGTCTGTGCCGCTCCGATATTATTAATAAAGGCATTGCTTTCATAACCGGTTCCCTGAATAGCACCTGATCCGTTGGTATCTCTCTGATAAGTTCCTCCCACCAAAATATCCAGCTGATGTTTTCCTTTTTTAAACAGCCAGGTGATCTGTGGTTCGACGACCATAGAAAAACGGTTCATATTACTTTTGGAAGACTGTGAATTAAGCGAAGTTGCTCCGGTGGAAGGATTAAAAGCTGTACTTGGGCGTAAAGACCATTCTTCAAGGGTATTATAGTTAAATCCTCCGTTAACCTTAATTCTGAAATTCTCAAATGCTTCATATTCCGCACTCATATTATTCATGAACTGCAGATTATCGTTGGAATATGAATTCTCATAAGCGGCAACAGGATTGGTAAACGTGTTATTTTCCCAATTCAGATTTCCGTTAGCATCATATAAAGCGGGTGCATTAGGAGAAAGACTGTACGCATTCCTTGTGATATCAGAATTGATCAGATTATTATCTAATGATGAAAATAAACTGGATGAGTTAAAACTGAATTTCCTGTCCTGAGAGCGGTGGCTGATATTTCCGGAAACCGTATTGGTTTTATACCTGAAATCCTGCCCGAATACTGTGGTCTGTTCCATATGTCCCAGGCTTACCAGAAAACTGGTGGTTTCACTTCCTCCGCTTAATGAAAGCTGTGTGTTGGACAAAGTGGCAAAATTCCCGATCAGTTCTTTTCTCCAGTCCGTGTAACGGTTGCTGTCCCAAACACCGTTCACATCATAGGCATTGGCAGGATACACAGAAATATTGTCATTGGCAAAAGCCTGTTTTCTCATGGCAAAATACTGTTCTGTGTTCATCATCTTGAGGTTGGATAAAGTCTCACTCAGAGCATAAGAAGAATTCAGGGAAAGTTTGACATTCCCTTTCTTTCCTCTTTTGGTGGTAATGAGCACTACTCCATTCGCTCCACGCGAACCGTAAATGGCAGTGGCATCGGCATCCTTGAGAATTTCAAAACTTTCAATATCGTTGGGGCTGATTGCATTTAAAGGATTGATATCGGCATTCGGTAAAATTCCGGCTCCGTATCTTGAGGTAACACTTCCTCCAATGGGAACACCATCCACTATATATAGGGGTTGGTTTCCGTCGGTATCCGAATTCGAACGGGTGCGGAGACTGTTTCGCCCACGAATCTGAATATCAAAACCTGCTCCGGGAGTTCCTGAGTTTTGGGTAATGCTTACTCCTGCCATTCTACCCTGCGCACTGGCAAGTACATTGGTCACGGGTTGATTTTCTATGTCTTTTGCTGAAACTTTGGCGATACTTCCGGTTCTTTCTTTGTCTTTGACCTTGTAGTAGCCTGCGTTGAGAATAACTTCTTCGATTCCCTTTACTTTTTGTTCTAAGCTGACATTTACGACTGGATGATTGTTTGCTGTAATTTTTACTTCTGCATAATCAGGATGTCTGAACAATAGGATGGGATTTTCTGTACTAACCTCCAGTTGGTAAGT
This sequence comes from Chryseobacterium daeguense DSM 19388, assembly GCF_000430825.1. Classification (GTDB taxonomy): domain Bacteria; phylum Bacteroidota; class Bacteroidia; order Flavobacteriales; family Weeksellaceae; genus Chryseobacterium; species Chryseobacterium daeguense. The sequence continues at coordinate 169,298 of NZ_AUMT01000003.1, forward strand.
TCCGTTATTGCCGGTAAGGGTAACCTGATCACTGCCTTCCTGAGAGATAATAACTCCTGAAAGGGGTTTATCTGATGAAGTGACCGTACCGGAAATGGCGCGTTTTTGAGCCTGTATATTGATACTTACTGTTGTAAGCATAAGCCCAAAGAAAATACCTCCTATATTGTAATAGGATTTTTTCATAGATTTGTAAAGGTTTTTAATTTTTAATTAGATAACTGATTTCAGCTCTTTCCCGTAGGTCTGCAAACTGTATGGGAAGGGCTTTTTCTTTTTCTGATTTAATTTTGCTGTTTTGGATTCATGTGGATAATGTAAAGACTTTCCTGATGCCCTTTGGTATGAAAAAGGACTGGTGAGGTTCTGCAAGCAGTGACCTAAAGGCACCGGAAAGAATTTAATATGAATGAAATCTGTGTCCCAAGTTGGCTTTTTACGGCCTCAATAGGTTGTACCCTCCTATTGTATCGTGCATGATACTATTTTGTAAGCAGGGCTTAGATTGTAATGTAGAAATGAGCGAACAGCATTGAAAAAAGACGGCATGGGAACTCTACATTATCCACTATTGAGGTACTGGTATACCGTGCAACAGATAAGAGGAAGAGACCCACGCCTAGGTCGTGAGCCGCTTACTTATCCTCTCGTTGCTTTAAAGTACCAGTTTTCAATAGCGAGATTCTAAGCAATAGCTTCTAATATTCTTTGAAGTATCGCAAAGTTAACAAACAAATATTTATCTGTCAACAATAATTTCAAATATACAAAAATTATCGGTACGGCATAGCGTAACGATATTATTTTTTTGAAATTGTTAATTGCGCTGTGAATACTGAACAAAATATTTACAAAATTAAAATCATTATTTCCTTAAAAAAACTTTTGGAGAGAGGTAAAAGCCTGCAAAAAGAACTGAAGGATAATAAGGTTGTTTACAGCTATCATGGAGTTGCTTCTAATGCACTCCTGCGAAAAGCAACAATTAATGATACTTTAAATGGTATTACATCACCGAAAGCCACAACTTTAATTAGTATTGTTGAAGCTATGGAATTTACTATGTCTGATTTTGGTAGAGAGTTTGATAGTATTTTAGATGAGGAAATAAAAACATATCAGGATGAAAACTCATAAAATATTTCATTCTGATTTGCCGATTTGTCTATAATATCTATCAGAACATTGCTGTAGAACTTCCTCAGATTCTTTTAAGAGTTTCGCTTTCTGTTGTAAGTCTGTCTCCTTCTGCTTTAACTCCTTCTCTGAATTATTAAGCCTGGTCTTGCTTTGGTAAAATAGCACTGATAAACTGATGATTGCTAATGTTGCAATTACACTGTAGATTTTTAGTGTTTTCATATATGTGTTTTTGCAAATATATTACAATACTATACAATCTATAGCTCTTTAAAATGTACATTTGAGAATAATAAAAACTTTTAATCAGCAAATGTCAACTAAAATATTCAATATTATAAAGTCATTTTTCAACATAATAATTATAACGACATCATTAATACTAGTAGGAGTATCAGCGAGTGCCTTATTTATTGTTCAAAAAAATCTCTGTAATGACTATTTTGATCCTAGTATCCTAGGATTAAATAATTACATTAAAGAATTTAGTGAATTCAAAGAATTATTTGCTGCAACAATAACACTAATCGTTGCTTACTTTGGGATACTAAGATTAACTACCGCCGAGGTTGCCAACAGAGAAAAGGTAAAACAGGACAGATTTAATGAGTGGAAAAATTTATTAGATATACGAATTATTGAAGTCGAAAAAAACAATAATTTTTTTAAGAGACAATTTGCTGATTTACGATGGAAGTTATTTGAAAGGTTATATGAAAATAAGATGGAAATAAATTCTGCAAAAGAATTAAATAAAATTTTTGACGATAAGATGCGAAGCTCTGTAAGGTTTCTGGAAGAAAATAATGATAAATATTTTGGAAAGGAAGTGTCTCCAGACAAGCATTACAGCTATATGTACACAGATTTTCAATTTATATTTTTGGGATTGCTGGATAAATATTACGATGGTATGGAAGACGACCTGAAAAATATCATTTTGAATTCTCTAAATCCGCAAAGAGTTATTAATTACGATCGATATATTTCAACATTTAAATAAAAAATTTTATTCAATATAAAAACTTACTTTTTGTTGTTGCTAATTAGAAAATAAGGTTATAATTAAAAACAAATCAAAAGGGTTTAAAAAATAATTAACAATTAGTAAATATTTTTTAGTGCGCAAAAAGAACGCGCACTTCAGTAATTACTTTGCATTATGAATATAACAGTTAAAGACTTAGAGCTATTAGTAAACGATAAAAACAAATCAGTTTACAATTCAATGTATGATATAATTCTAGGTCAGTTCGAGGACGCCTTACGTTACATTGACATTGACAATCTTAATGAAGAAAGACAAAAGGTATTAGGAACCTGCGGAATTTATTTAAGTTCGATTGTGGAACTATTACATACACTGCGTGATTTAATAGATAAAGGTTATATTGAAAGTGCTGGCTCAATTGCTACTGCATGTTGGGAGCGTATTTTAACATTGAGGAAAATTTTAATTGAGCCTATACCAAATGCTCAACTTCATACAGATCATGCATTAACTAAGAAAACACCTTGGAGAGTTTACGACATGGTCTGTGATGTTTTAGAGAATGAACGTAGAATTAAAAACATTACAACCAAACGTCCTTTTGAAGAAAAGAATTTTTATATGCAGTATACTGTTTTAAGTAGTATTAAGCATGGAAACCCATATACTATCTCCTATCTATATCGACCTGATTATAGCTCAGATATAAAGTTGTTTAAGCTTAAATCAAATGATAGTTTAGAGGACAAGGATTTAAAAATATATATCAAGATGTTAATTATCGACAATGCTCTTGACGCTCTTATTGATTACAGTAAAGAGTTTAGATCAAATTATAGTTTTTTAGAAGATTTGAGGCAAGAATTCGACGGCCTTATTGCTTCCGTAGAATTACAAGTTCCTTCTATAATGTTGACTACCCCAGAAGAAATGGGACAAGATTATTGGGATTATCTAATTGAATTAGAAAAGAGACGTAGATTTTAATACTAATTTTTAAAAGTGTAAAAGATGACTGTCGATAGAGAAACCTTAGAACAAGCGATTTCAAATGCATTGATTAATGCAAAGGAACTTTATGAGGAAGCCGAAATACTTAAATGTGAAAAAAAATACGCTAGATCCTATACACTATTCCATCTGGCAATTGAGGAAGTTGGAAAAGTATTTGTGATATTTAAATATTTATTAGCCAATGATTATTCAGATGAAAAACTGAAAAAATTTTATATTGAATTTAGGCAACACAAAATTAAAATTGATTTATCAACAAACATCGACGTTTTTGCACTCTGGGCCAAAGATGGAGCTTTAAGTAATCAGATACTTGAAAATGCAACATATTCTAAAGAACAAATTGACAAATTAAATAATTTAAAAAACTTTAGTTTATATTCATTTATACACAATAGCAGTAGCTACAACCCGTCTGATGTAATTAAATCTGAAGACGTAGATCAGATTAATATGATTGCAGATTACAGAATTAAAGGCACAGAAGATTTAACTAATATATTTTTATCAGATTTAGATAGGCTTATTGGAGTTGTAGCAAAATCTAAAATTGAGAATAAGTAGACTACATTTTTAAATGCAACTTTTAAAATAGATTTAGCATTCAATAACTTAAATTATTACTGAACTATTTAATAATGAATATTTCAAAATTTTATTGAAAATGATGACAATTGAAAACTTAATTAATACTGTTTCTGGTGGGCTTAAAATGATTCACATTTTGAATGCTAATTGTGATGAAATAAATGTCAAGGAAGTTAGTTTATTAAATGAAGATACTCTTTGCTGTAGTTTTTACCCCGTTTCGCAAAAATCTAATGATATTAAATTGGAGATTGCTACAATTATGGGATTTTTCAATGGCTTTTTTAGAGACACTTCTTATGAAAACATTAATCTCAATTATTATGCAGTTCGAGCATACGACATAAACAATGTGGAAATATTGAACGCTCTATCAACTAAATCAGCTGCAGAATGTATAGGAAAAGGAAAATCAATTGAATGGCTCAAATTAACCCTTTTTCAAGAAAACACAGAAGACTATCGTCTATCGCAAGCGAAGCAAATTATTTCTGAAATTGAGAATGGTCTTAGAGAAATTGTAAAAATTAAACTCAGAAGCAAGCTTGGAGATGAGTGGTGGGACATTGGACTGAACAATAAATTGGGAGCAGAAGTAAAAGAAATGTACTCCAAACAATTTGATATTGATTGTAGTAATGGTGATATTTTAATATCTTACACATTTACTCTACAATTAAAAAAAATCATCTTAACTCACTTTAATTTATTCAAATCTTATTTTCAAACCCAAACTAATTTTGAAAGTTTGATGGATAATTTAAATAAAATGCGACGAGAGGAAGCACATAACAGATCTATTTCTGATTTAGATTTGAATAATCTTAGGGATTTACACGAAAAACTACTATCTAAAGTTTTAATTGATTTGCCATCTTTTCAATCAGTTTTTCTAACTGAAAACTGGAGAATAAAAATAAAAAGCATCTTTACTGAAAAACAGTATAAATCGGTTCACAGTGAATTTGAAATAAATACTGAATTTGATCTTGAAAAGAAGCTACTGAAGATAAAAGAAAATCTGACTTCTCTAATTTCATATTTAAATGATACATTAATAAAATTGCGCTCAATTACTGTACCTATCCATAAAAAAGAACTTCATAATGAGTTAATATTCTGTTATGAAAAACAGAAAAATCTACAAGAATCGTTATTTGAACAAACACTAACGCTGAATAATGAAAAAATAAATTCGATTGTTAATGAAATAAGATTACACGAAATTAAAATGAATGAATTTTCATCAAAAATTTTATTAAGTGAAAACTAAGAAAATTATATCTTTGAAAAATTTGTAGAAATTTTCATTATTTATAAGGGTTTTTAATCTCCTTACTAATAGAAGTTCTAAAGGGATAGTTATCTTTAAGCAACTTTTCCATTTCTGGGTCAAAAATCCATTCCTCATCTAAAAAAAACCATATAGCGTCTACTTTATCCAAATTTTGGGGGTTTCGATAAATAGCAGCCCCTAAAGCCTTTTGTGATTTATTATCATATTTAATCGCATATGTTAAATTTCTCAGAGCTGCTTGAGCATTGTGACAGTCTTTAGAATTTAATGGAATAAATACAAAAGCACACTGCGTTCTAGAAGAGTACATTTTATAGGGTGTTACAAATTCAAACTTTTCGCATTTTTCTATTGCCATAGAAATCCGCTTTTTGAATTCGACGAGTTCAGATCTGTGTAATTTTGCAATTGCCCTAATTATTGGATAATAATATGTTGTATTACTCGATGGATTGATAATGGCATTTTGAAAATTTGCGACTAACATTGAAATGTCGAAATCTTCATTCTTTCTCAATTGGTCTTTTAAATTGTTAATATAATTTGCATCATAATGATCAACATTTGGGGTTTCAAAAAAATGTCCTAAAAGATATTGTTCAGGAACCCGATGTGCTCCTGGCTTATAAAACTCAAAAAAGTCTTCTCTAAAATCCATGTATTCACTAACTTCAGTTGGTGTGATCAGATACTTACAGATATGTAAATAGTCCTCAATGTGGAAAAGGTGGATATAGCCTGCTTCAGAACTTTCATAAAATTTCTGAAATCTTAACTCGTCAGGAAAATCATCATTTGTAGAATAGATGATAATTTTTTTTATATCAAGAGATTTTCCGGCATCTTTGACATCCATCTTATGTCCTTTCTCATTTTCAATAATTATTGAATCTTCCCGATCAAAGTAATTTAAGGTGGTCTTAATCTGTTTTACCGCTTTATTCATCACTTTATTTTTGAACCAGTTCTTATAATTAGAAGATTCTTTACTCATTTCTTTGATTTGAAAAATAAAGCAGTATTCATCCAGCCAGACAACATTATCAGCCAGCTCCTGTTCAGAACTATTTTTTAAATTCTTAAAATCATTATTACTAAATGTAAATTCCTTAAAAAAAACATTTTGATTAATTATCGATAGCTGACTTTCCGATTTTGTCTTCTCACTTCCACTCATTATAATAAAATTTAATTTTTATTCTGCTAATAAATTCTCTAATGTATCAAAAGAAATATGATCATAATCTTTAATAACATAATATATTCTTGAAAGATTATTAATCTCATCTCTATGATCTTTCAAAAACAAAATATTTCTCTCAAATATATCCGGGTCATCTATTATTTGTACAAATACACTTTTATGATATTCTAAAACATCAATGTATTTATCCAGCTTAATTAAATCTTTTTTAAGGTCTTCCTTTGAGTTCTTAACTGCAATTACCGTTTTAATTTCACACGCCAATATCTGTTGGTTTAAATTATTTTGCTGTTCGTGTAGAACCAAGTCCGGGTAGACAATATTAATATCACGTCTGTACACTGATCCATCTTTTCTAATCTCGCCATTAATTATTAAGTTGTCATATTGAAAAATTTCAGAAACAATTCTCCACTGATGGTATAACTCATAGGCAAAAACTCTTTCACACATTTGTTCAGCAACTCCTCCATACGGCCATAATAAATACTTGCTGTCAACATTTGCAAGAGCCAGTAATAAGTCATTAAGATATTTATCTTCACAATTTTCTCTGTTAATATGTAGCAAATGCGAATCTTGGTTATAAATTTTTTTCATTTTTATTAATACTTTAAAAATCTAAAAGTCAAGTTAATTCTTTCTTTCATAGGAATCGTTGATTTGGCAATTCGATGTTCCCAGTTTTCCTGTAAATCCCCTTTCATGATGAGTATTGAACCGTTTGGAAGTGGCAGACTGTATTTGCTTTGATAATGGTCTTTTTTTCTGAAATCAAAGTTTCTGGTCTGACCGAGGCTGATAGATGCAATAACAGGTCTTTTTCCATATCTGCTTTCCTTATCTTTGTGCCAAGCTACCGAATCATTTTGGTCACGATAAAGGTTTAATAGAACCCCATTGAACTTATAACCGAATTCTTGTTCAACTCTTTCTTTTAATGCCAGCAACTCCGGAGTCCAGGGATTGGTACTTGAAGCATTATTATCAGCCGACTCATAAGATTTTTTGTCATCACCATACCAGGTGGTTAGTCGTGGGGTTATGACTGTCTTATCATACATTTTCTGGGTACGTTGTTCCCATGGAGCCGTTTCAAACAGATGGTCTTTCAATCGATCCGCCTCTTCCCTGCTCAAGAAATTTTCTTTATATTCCAAAAGGTCTTTTGGAAACTCGTAAAATTCTTCAGTATCAAATAAACTCAGCTGGCTCATTGCAGTTTTCTTTAAAATATTTTTCTTTATGCCATCCATTTCTATGGGATATTTTTTTCATCATTTGTATTTTTGATTTCCCTTTGGGAAGGTCTTTTATTTACAGACTATGTTTAAAAACCAGAAACCTTATTTTCCAAGTTTAGAATCGTGGTCTTCAAATCCCCAATCATCATTTTTAAATTGGCATAATCCGGCATTAAAGGTTTATAGTCTTTAGGTAAAATTCCCATTACATAACTCCATATTTCAACTATATCCCCTAATGCAATGTCATAAGGTTCATAAAATAAATTATCAGCTGCTACCGTAATTGATTTTTTATTTCTCTTTAAAAATGTCTTATAAGTGATACCTTCCTTAGTCACAAAAACATAATCCTTATCAGGTTTGAGGTCATCCAGTTTTTCAACATATTCTCCGATGATTATCGATTGATCGGCAAAAGGTGGCATCGAATCGCCGTCTGCCAGAAAGCCTCTGTATTTTCCATTTTTTAAAAATGGCAGAAGAATCCTCATAAGTTTTTCAATATAGCCAGGATCATTGAAGCCTTTCAAATAACCCATTGAAGCTTTTTGTGGAACGATCTCAATGTAATTATTACCATCCTTATCCACAACAATAGGCAGGACTACCCGATTATTGGGCAAATTCAAAATATCATCAATTGGATATTTTCTAATGTCAACAGTAACTAAAAGATCAATGCTGATATTGTAGTATTTGGAGATCCTTATCAACACATCAATTGGCGGTTCTGCCTTTTCATACTCATAAGAAACATATCTCGATCTGGTAAGAATGAGTTCATCCGCCAGCTTCTGCTGCGTTAGATTATTCTTACCTCTTAAAAACACGATGTTATCTGCAAAAATTGACATTGTCATAATTTATGACAACAAATATACGCATTTTGTTTAAAAACGTGACTAAGTTTGCAATATGGAAAGAGCAATTGCGCATATGGATATGGACACGTTCTTTGTCTCCTGTGAACGGCTAAAAAACTCAATATTAGAGAAACAGCCGGTCATCATTGGAGGTGGCGACCGTGGCGTTGTGGCCTCGTGCTCGTATGAGGCAAGAGAATTTGGTGTCCGTTCGGCAATGCCCATTAAGATGGCTTTGCGACTGTGCCCGGAAGCCAGAGTGATCAAAGGAGATATGGAATATTATTCCAATATGTCTCATCTGGTGACAGAGGTCATTCAGGAAAGAGTACCCGTGTTGGAAAAAGCCAGTATTGACGAATTTTATCTGGATCTTTCCGGAATGGACAAATTCTTTGGCTGCTACCAATGGACTAATGAAATTGCGGATGCAGTTACAAAGAACACAGGCCTACCGATAAGTTTTGCACTATCTACCAACAAAACGGTTTCTAAAATTGGTACCGGAGAATCCAAACCTACTGGCAGGTGTGAGGTAAAGGAGGACAATATTCAAAACTTCCTGAATCCTCTATCGATAAAAAAGATTCCGATGATCGGACCTGAGACCTTTCAGCTTTTCTCACGATTAGGCGTCAAGACTATCAAGACCCTCTCTGAAATGCCTGTCGATGTATTACAGGAGTTGATCGGAAAGAATGGCACTATCCTTTGGAAAAAAGCGCATGGAATCGATGAAACCCCTGTTGTTCCCTATTCCGAAAGGAAATCAATTTCCACAGAGGATACGTTTTCTCAGGATACTATCGATACCCTAAAGATTAGAAGCATATTATCCGGGATGGTTGAAAAGCTTGCTTTCCAGCTGAGACAAGAAAAGTGGCTTACCTCAACAGTTTCGGTCAAGATCCGATATTCCAATTTCGACACCGAGATCAAGCAATGCAAGATTCCATACACCTCAGCTGACCATACACTGCTCAGATATGTATTGGAACTTTTTAAGAAGCTATACACCAGAAGGATGAGAATAAGGCTGATCGGCGTTAAGTTCACAGGACTGGTTCACGGCTGTCATCAGATGGATCTTTTCGAAGATACGGAAGAGCTCATTTCACTGTATGAAACTATGGATAAGATCAAGAACCGATTTGGGGTTTCCAGTATCGGCCGAGCGTCAGGATTTTTAAAATAAAGCATCACTCATGTTTCTCAATTGCCATACTTATCACAGCCTGCGTTACGGGACCATCTCTGTTGAAGATCTGGTTCAGCTGGCTGTTGATCATCGATTAAAGGTTTTGGCTCTGACTGACATCAATACGGTTACCGGTATCTATCAGTTTTACAAACTCTGTCAGGAAAGAGGCATCAAACCGATCGTTGGGGTCGATGTGCGGGTTAAAAATGAGCAGTACTTCGTGTGTATTGCCAAAAATCCAAAAGGCATTGCAGAGGTCAACAGGCTTTTGACTAATTATAATTGTGTAGGAATCGAGATCGCTAAAGCTAATCCAGAACTGAAGGATAGTTTTGTAATCTATCCCTTAACAAATATTCCTGAAAAACTGCTTGAACATGAATTTATCGGGATAAGACAGGATGAGCTCAATCGGTTGTTCGATCCTGAATTGAAAGCTTTGAACCATAAAATGGTTATCCTGCATCCGGTAACCTTTAAGATGGAGGACGAATATGAACTGCATAAGGTTTTGAGGGCAATAGCAGGAAACACCCTGTTCACCAAATTGACAGAAGATGATCATTGTAAGAACAATGAGACCTTTATTGATAAAAGACAACTGTTGGAGAAGTACTGCCAGTATCCTGAGATCATTGAAAATACCAAATATATTGTCAATGCTTGCAGCTTCGATTTTGACTTTAAAACACCGAAAAATAAAAAACATTATACCGATAGCAAAGAAAATGATTTTAAACTGCTGAAACAATTGGCTTTTGAAGGGTTATGTGATCGCTATTCTCTTGATAATATGCAAGCCAGGGAAAGAATGGAAAAAGAATTGGCAGTCATTGACCAGTTGAATTTTTGCGGTTACTTTTTAATTACTTGGGACATTATCCAATACAGCAAACGAACAGGATTTATGCATGTGGGACGAGGAAGCGGCGCCAACTCCATTGTTAGCTATTGCATTGGAATTACTGACATTTGCCCTTTGGAACTGGATTTATATTTTGAAAGATTTTTGAATCTTAACCGGAAGACACCTCCTGATTTTGATATCGACTGGAGCTGGAAGAACCGGGATACCATACTAGAATATATCTTTAACAAATATGGAAAAGACCACGTCGCTTTTTGTGGAACTAATGTGGAGTTCAAGAGCAGATCAAGATTTAGGGAGCTTGGAAAAGTGTTTGGGCTTCCTAAAGATGAATTGGATCAACTCTCTAAAAAACCGAAAGATCAGCATGATCAGAATTCTATTGTCCATGAGGTATATAAATATGAAAGATTGCTTATAGGTTTTCCTAATCAAAGAAGCATGCATTCCTGTGGTATCCTGATTTCTGAGGAACCGATCACCAATTATTCTGCTTTAGAGTTCCCACCAAAAGAATTCCCGATCGTACAGTTCGATATGCATACGGCTGAAGAGATAGGCCTTGAAAAATTTGATATCCTCTCACAAAGAGGACTAGGAACAATTAAAGATACAGTCAAGTTGATTGAGGAAAAAAAAGGGATTATTGTCGACATTGAAGATACAAGGATTTCAAAGAATGAGACCAAATGCAATGAATATCTAAGTATCGGGAAGACCATCGGTTGTTTTTACATTGAATCCCCCGCAATGCGTGGATTATTAAGAAGATTGAAATGTGAAAATTATAAGGTTCTGGTGGCTGCCTCCTCTATCATTCGTCCAGGAGTAGCACAGAGCGGAATGATGCGCGAGTATATCTTCCGACATAACCATCCGGATCAATTTGAATATTTCCATGAGGTCTTTGAAAAAGAATTAGGAGAAACCTATGGCATTATGGTCTATCAGGAAGATGTCATCAAGATAGCACTTCATTTCGGGGGAGTTTCTGCGGAAAACGGTGATGTTTTAAGAAGGGCAATGAGCGGCAAAGGACGCTCCTTATCTGCCTTACAGAAATTAAAAGATGACTTCTTTGAATCCTGTAAGAAAAAAGGGCATCCTGAACAATTGTCCCAGGAAGTCTACAGACAGATCGAATCTTTTGCAGGATATTCCTTTTGTAAAGCCCATTCTGCCTCTTATGCGGTAGAAAGTTATCAGAGTCTTTATCTAAAGGCCTACTACCCCATTGAATTTATGGTATCAGTCATCAATAATGGTGGTGGGTTTTATAGAACAGAAGTTTATGTGCACGAAGCTAAAATGGCAGGAGCGACCATTCACAATCCTTGTGTCAACCTCAGTGAAATTCAGACGACGGTCTATGGTACTGATGTGTACTTGGGATTTTTGCACATTGAAAAGCTTGAAGCTGCGGTCAAGCAATTTATTGCTGAAGAACGAAAAAACAATGGAGAGTACAGATCGCTTGAGGATTTTGTTAAACGAATATCCATTGGTATTGAATCATTACAAACACTCATTTTTATTGGAGCCTTCAGGTTTACAGGAAAACAAAAACACGAACTGCTGATCGAAGCAAGATTCTTATTATCAAAAGGGCAGTATAAAACTAAGATCATTTCTTTATTTGATGAACCTCAAAAAGATTATAAATTACCAGTTATTGAAAAGAATAAATTTGAAGACGCTTTCGATGAAATTGAAATCTTAGGCTTTTCTGTTTCCTTCTCTATATTTGACCTGCTTAAAACAAAATACAGAGGTCACGTTCTGGTAAAGGATCTTCTTAAATATCATAAGAAGCAGGTCAAGATGCTAGCCTATCTGATTTCAAGAAAACACGTTCCCATTAAAAAGAAAAATCATCCCGGAAAGAAAGATGATATGTATTTCGGGACTTGGATCGATGCCGAAGGACAGTATTTTGACACAGCCCACTTCCCTGACAGTCTCAGAAGGTTTCCTTTTAAGGAAGGTGGTATCTATCTACTATTGGGAACCGTTGAGGTAGATTATCACTTTCCGACCGTTACCATCACAAAAATGGCAAATATGCCGCTGATTGCAGATCCTCGATATTCGATGGATAAGGAAAAATCACTGGAAATAGAAAGAAGTCTTCGGGAAGATGTGAGTGTCACTTTTAGAGAGCCATATCCACAAGAACATGAAATTGAATTGCCCCGTAAGAAAATGGGATATTAATTTTTTAAACAAAAAATATTATAATAATTTGATATTCTAATAAATGAATTATAGATTCAATTTAATTTGTAGTATCAATTGTTTAACTTAATATGTTAAATTAGCTCATAAATATTTTTAGTAATTACAAATATTGTACGAAAAAGATAGCTAAAAAAAAATCAACCATAACCGATGAATAGAAAATTAACTACAAACTCTAGATTAGTAAATGAATTATTTGCAAACTACATTAGTACGTTTACAGCATTTTGTGAATTAATTAACAATTCTATCCAGGCAAAAGCGAACAATGTATGGATTGATATAGATTATACCGATAATTCTGAAATACATCCAACAATTATAAGTCAGATTACAATCAAAGATGATGGAATTGGCGTACACAGAAATGAACTTGAAAAAAAATTGCTCGATATTGGTACAACAAACAAAGTTGGGGGCAAGGGTATTGGACGATTTGCTAGTTTTCAACTTGGTAAAAGTGTTATGATTGAAACAGTAGGTTTTTCCAGCAGTAAGAATAATTACAGTAAAGTTCAGATTCCCTTACATTTCGATATGTTCGGTAAAAATTTAAATGTCTCTGAAATTGATATAGATTCAAAAGAAGAAACACTGTCCGGTAAGAAGTATAATACTTATTACAAAGTTGAAATTTCTGAATTTTATACTTTTTTGATAACTGATAAAGAACCCAAAAAGAAAATAATTGATAAATTCCTTAAGGACAATATTGCGGATGCTATATTTGAAAAATACCCTCTGAAAATCTTCAATAAGGAAATTACATTTCATATTAATGGTGTCAAAATTGAGCCTTCACAGTTTATAATTGGCAATCCTGTCACAAAAATCTACCCTTATGTAGATCTTAAAGGTGTGGAACATAAAATTGTTTTTAATTTTATAAAAATTAAAAAAGTTGAAAAGATTAAAGTTTTTCTAACAACCAATAATGCTGGCATTCAGACAATTGCTAACAGTTTTGAGTTTGACGCAACATGGTTAAGTCCTAAAACCGGTGGATGGTATATTTACATTGAGTCAAACACATTGTCAACAGATCTCTACAGAAATATTGATTTGGATGATATGGATGAAGATTGGAAAAACTACAGACCTTTTATCAAAGATCATATCTCCTCATTCTATAAATCTATCAATGCAGAATTTGATAATTTTTCGCAAAAATTAAAAAGTGATGAGTACTACCCCTTTAGAGAAAAAATCAGTAGTTCGCGATCTAAAATTGTTGTCTTTGACAAACTAGCCTACTTGGTAGAAGATAAATATCATTTACTCAATGAGAATAATAAGCTGAGAGAAATTATATATCCCCTAATCGACAGAACAATCTCTAACGGGGAGCTTGACAATATATTAAAGAACATCCTTCATCTCAATTCAAAGACGATCAGTAAATTTTCTGAATTACTGCAAAGGACGGACTTAGAAAATGTAATTGAATTTTCAGATAAAGTTGCACGAAAAATTGAGGATTTGGAATTTTTAGAAAAGTTAGTATATAGCGAAATTTCTAAGAATGTTAAAGAAAGGAAAGAGCTGCACAAGTTTCTTGAAAAAATGCTCTGGGTATTTGGTGAAGAATATAACGACACGACAAAACTTTTATCAGACAAAAATCTGGAAAAAAATCTTTTACAGTTGCGAGCTGATACGATGACATACAAAGTGTCTAAAAAAGATGACAATATCGAAAAAGTTGATCGATCTGTTTCATCAATCACCGATCTGTTTTTATACAATGAAAGAATAATAGATCATAAGAAGAGAGAAGTATTGGTTGTAGAACTGAAAGCACCACGTGTAAAAATCAGTCCTAAAGAATTAGAACAGGTAATGAAATATGCAACGGAAATTGATAAACTTAACTCAATTAGCAAAAATGTCAGCTTTAAAATTTTACTGATCAGTTCAGGAATAAATTCAGATGCCGAATATAGATTAAATGGTAGTCGCCAAAAAGAAGATAATCCATATTTCTATTTTAGAAACGAAAATAAAAATGTTGAGATATGGGTAATGAAATGGTCTGAACTCATAGAGAATGTAAGAAGAAAGCTTCAGTATATGTCCCATATATTACATACTAAAGATGTAGATGTACACGAAAAAGCATCAAGAGATTTTGAAGATATTGAATTCGGAAAATATAATTCTACACTAAAGAAAGTAGCAATGTAATAATGTTCTAAAATTAGACAGATCAAACCAAAGAAAAAGATGGCTAAACAAGTTGAACATCTCATCAGAGACTGGCTGGTAGATCATCCTGAATTCATTGAAAAGGGACTCCAAGTCATAGATAAAGAGCATTATCTTCCGGATTCTATCGGCACCAATGGGTTTATCGATATTTTATGCAAAGACATTTATGATAATTTTGTTATCATTGAGATCAAAAGATCCGATCCGGCAGCCAGACAGGCTTTTACGGAAGTATTCAAATATGCCGAACTGATCCAAAATAATTATAATGCCAGAAATAGCGAAATCAGGATCATCATCATTTCAACCCATTGGGATCAAATGATACGTGCCTTCTCACATATCTGCTTTAGATCAACTTTTGCATTAATGGGTCTGCAGATTTTTATTGATGAAAAATCAAAAATTCCAGTAGACAAAGAAGAAATATCTCCAATATCTTCCAGAACTTTCTCCAGAAAATTTATGTCTTCACAGATCATATATCTCTTTTGCGAGCAAGAAAAACGAACGAAGGCTCACCAAGTAGTCAGTAAAAAATTAGATGGTGCCAACTTTTCGGACTATGTAACGGTTGATCTTGATTCTCCAAATGAACGTGGCTTCTATCCTTATGCGCTAAGTGTTGCCTTTCAAAGATTTACTGACATTGAGCTCCTAAAATTTATTACTAATCTAAAAGGAGAAAAATTTCTAGAACTAGACGAGAACGAATTTGAGACTGAAGAAGAATATCTTCATGATCTGGAACAAACGTTTTTATTATCCCTCGATATGACTAAGCACATTGATTCACTGGAATCAAGCTCAGCCGAAAAATTCGAGAGTGTTACTGGTATCCAAAATTGGAAGATCCGAACACTAAAGAAATATGGGATATTTAAATCTGATCCTAGGTACAATGATGAATTACTCATGAAGGAACTAAAGGGTCATGACGGTACCAGTTGCAATAAATTTGTGGCATTTTCAGCATCAGATCAAAAAGAAAGAATACAGGAAATTTTTACTGAATGTCAATTTTGTTTGAGTCATACACCGCAATGGCAATTATTCATAAGTTTTATCTTATCACAGTTAATCAGTTCAAAAGAAAAATATAAAATCATTGTAGATATCTACAATCCTGATTCAATTGTTACAGCATTCTACTTTGCCCTGACCAAAGGTAACCTAGACTATCTTCCTACATTTCTAATTATCATTGATTTTCTGGATACTAAAAAAACAGAGTTCTATTGTGGTCAGATAACTTCTAATGGGATAAAACCCAAGGTAAGTTTGTTTAATTCTGATGAGATGTTCGATCTTCAGCTTTTTCCGGAAAATGAAATTGTTGCAAAAAAAATGGGACTTATTTACAGCATAAGGAAAACGGTATTCATTGAGACCCTCGAAACATCGAACAAATTTGTTGTTCTAAAAAAAGATAAGGTCCACCATCTGAATAAACACTATCCTTCAATTGACGAATATATTATTTCAAATAAAATGGCAGTTTCAAAAATGATAAAAGAATTTAATACGCTTTATGCGGAATTCTAAAGAACTAAATTACTTTATTTGTAATAAGTTGCCATTCGAATGTAATAAGTTGTATAAATATTGGTCATGCTCAAACGCAAGTTCGTGCATGACCAATATTAAGTATTTTTTCTTAGGCTTTTTAAAATTTCATCTTCTGAATTCTCACTGCATTCAATATCGCCAGCAAGGCAACGCCTACGTCTGCAAAAACGGCTTCCCACATTGTTGCTAATCCACCAGCCCCCAAAACCAATACAATTGCTTTTACAGCAAAAGCTAAAAAAATGTTTTGCCAAACGATCTTCCGGGTTTGCTTTCCGATATTGATTGCCATCGGTATTTTGCTGGGCTTATCATCCTGGATAACTACATCTGCGGTCTCAATGGTTGCATCACTTCCCAATCCACCCATTGCAATACCTACGTCGCTCAAGGCAACAACAGGGGCATCATTGACGCCGTCTCCTACAAAGGCAACTGTTTCGTTGTGCGATTTGATCTCTTTTACTTTGTTGACCTTATCTTCCGGTAGCAGGTCACCGAAGGCATTATTGATTCCCAGTTGATCGGCAACAAATTGAACTACAGTGCTCTTGTCTCCGCTTAACATCGTGGTTTTTACACCTAAAGCTTTAAGTTTATCAACGCTCAGCTGTGCATCTGCTTTTATACTGTCTGCAATAGTAAGATAGCCTGCAAATTTTCCGTCATAAGCGATTGCAATTATTGTATAAACGATCTGCGTAGGGTCAAGATCATATTTGATATTGAACTTATCCATCAATTTAAAATTTCCCACAAGCAGATCTTTTCCTTTGATACTGGCTTTCAATCCGTGCCCAGCAATTTCTTCTGTATTTTCTAATTGTATAGAATGGTCGATTTCGCCGACATATTGATGGATTGCCGTAGCGACCGGATGGGTACTTTTGCTCTCTAAAGCATTTACCATTTTCAGAATTTCATCTTTATTAAATTCTGATTTTAAAGTAACTTCCTGAACTTTAAAGACGCCCTCGGTCATTGTCCCGGTCTTGTCCATCACCACATTTTTAATATTGGCAATAATGTCTAGAAAATTACTTCCTTTAAACAGTATGCCGTTCTTTGAAGCTGCGCCAATTCCGCCGAAATAACCTAGAGGAATGCTAATAACCAAAGCGCACGGACAAGAGATCACTAAGAACACTAATGCTCTGTAAAGCCAGTCACGGAAAACATAATTTTCCACGAACAGATATGGTAGTAGGCATATCAGTACTGCGAGTCCGACGACAATGGGTGTATAAATCCTTGCGAATTTTCGGATAAAAAGTTCGGTAGGTGCCTTCTGAGCTGTCGCATTTTGTACCAATTCTAAAATTTTGCTCAGCTTACTGTCTTCATAAGCAGTTGTAACTTTTACCTGAGCAATAGTCTGTAGATTGATCATTCCGGCAAGCACGCTCTCACCTTTGTTTTTGGTATCAGGCTTACTCTCACCAGTTAATGCAGCAGTATTGAACGATGCGGATTCACTTACCAACTCTCCGTCCAGAGCCAGCTTCTCTCCTGATTTTAGCTGTACAATATCCCCAATTTTCGCCTGTTTAGCAGGGATGGTCTTTGGTTGGTTACCTTCCAGAATGGTCACTTCATCAGGACGCTGATCCAACAATGCTTTGATATTATTCTTTGCTCTCGAAACAGCAAGTGTCTGGAAAACCTCTCCTACACTGTAGAATAACATAACAGCAACCCCTTCCGGATATTCTCCGATTGCAAATGCGCCTATAGTAGCAATGCCCATTAGAAAAAATTCCGAAAAAACGTCACCTTTGGCAATGCTTTCATACGCTTCTTTTAGAACGGGTAGACCCACAGGCAAATAAGCCACCGCATACCATACGATCCGTACCCAGCCTTTAAACCACTCCTGCGGAAAAAAGTTATCCAGTACGATCCCTATCAAAAGTATAACCAGAGAAACAATTGCTGGTAAAAACATTTGAAATGTATTTTTCTCACCATCGTTATGGTCGTGTCCATCATCGTCACTGTGCGTTTCAGATTTATTATTCTCTGTAGAGCAGCAGCTATCGTTATTAAGCAATTTTTTGGCACCTGCGTCTTTGTAAATTTTGCCTTCCTGCGCTGTACAACAAAGCTGGTTTCCTTCCTCGTCGTAAATATGTTTGTGTTCCATTACAGTTATTTTAAAAATTTAATCTTCGTGTTCACCTGAATTACTCAGTTTAGCATTGACAAAAAATGCGCCTTTTACTACTATTTCAGCATTTGCCGGAATTTCATTGACAGCTGTAATCGCCGTGTAACCCATATCAGAAGAACCTTTCACAACTTCTATCTTTTCGAAATTAGTCATTTTTTCTTCTTTGTTAGATATTTTCTTTTCATTTAAATGTTCATCTTCTCCCTCTTCTTGATGCTCTTCAGCCTTTTTATCTGTTTTGATAAAAATGAAATATTTGCTGTCCGCTTCTACAATAGCTTCATTGGGAACCGCAGGCGTGGTACTTTTATCGAGACTTACGATTCCTGTGATATTCATTCCGTCGATCAATCCTGATTTGTTTCCCGTTACAGAACAGTGTACTGAGATTGTTTTGCTGTCGTTTTCAAAGGATGAACCAATGCTGTAGATTTTGGCATCGTACTCGGTTTCAGGATTATTTGTTAATTTAAAATGAACGATTTGTCCCACTTTCATTTTTGGCAGATCCTTTTCAAAAACCTGCAAATCAAGATGCAGGGAACCATTATCTATAATTTCCGCAACGGGCGATGAGATGTCAACGTAACTTCCAATTTGTGCAGAAATAGTACTTATCGTTCCACTGATTGGTGACGTGATCACTAAACCGGATCGCAAATTTCCATTATTGACATTTGCGGGATTGATGCCCATAATTTGAAGCTGTCTCTGCAAAGATGATCTTTGTGTTCTCAGGGTTTTCAGCTCAGCATCTGAACTCTGAAGGTTCTTCTTTGCGCCGGCATCATTATCAAATAATTCCTTTTGTCTCCTGTATTCCTGTTCTGCAAATGCAATCCTGCTTTTCACGGTCAGGTATTGCTCTTGCAACTGAATGTATTCCGGATTTGAAATGGAGGCAATTACCTGTCCTCTTCTTACAAAATCCCCGATCTGTACATTCAAAGTTTTAATAATCCCACCATACATTGATGTGACGGTCGCTTTATTATTGTTCGGAACTCTAAGTGCTCCATTGGCTTTGATGGTAGAAGTCAATTCCTTCATCTCAATCTTTCCTAGATTGATGCCAACCGCTTTAATCTGTTCTTCAGACAGGCTTGCTATGGTCTGTGGAACCTCATCACCGTGTTCTTCTGCCTGCTCAGTTTTGATTTCGCTTTCCGATTCTGTGTTGGCCTCCTTCTTTCCACAGCTCATAAGAATAACAAAAACGAAAGCAGTATAGATGATATTTTTTTTCATATTATTTATTGATTAAAGAGTTAATGATGACTACAGACTGATTGACCTGTTGAATGGATTCCAGATACTTTAGCTGAATATTGGTTGCAGTCTGCAGAGCGAAAAGATATTCGACGTAGGAGATTTCTCCGGTTTTGTAACCGAGCTGACCTGCTTTTACAATTTTTTCTGCATTTGGAATAGCCTTACCTACATAATATTCATATTGCTGCACATCCTGCTTATATTGCTCTAAGGCATTCTCAAGTTGAACTGTCAATTGTTTTTGCTGAAGTTTCGCATTGGATTCTGCCATTTGCTTCTGATAATCCAAGGACTGAATTCTTGCTTTGGTTGCTCCAAACGTCAACGGTATTGATATACCAATGTTGGCAACATTAAAACGGTTTCCTGCATCAAAATATTTTTCCTGCCCATTCACGGTATGAAAACCAATGATCGATTGATTCGTGTAGCCCAAACTGAATTCCGGCAAACCTTGTGACCTCTCCACATTTTTATTTTTCTCGGCAATTTCCATTTCCTGATAAAATGCTTTGACGGTTGGATGATTGGCAACTGTAGTACTGTCCAATACATATTCAACTTTCAGTGGCTGATAATTTTTACTAAGCGGAATCTCGATTTGATCATCTGTATTTAAAAGCGTTTTCAAATTTTTGTAAGCATTATCAAGATAGATTTTATTCTGATTTAATAAAAGATTGATTTCTCCTTTCTGAGTTTCTGCCGTACTAATCTCTATTTTCTTGATGTCGCCTGCATTAAATCTTACCGTTGCAATCCTGATAAAATCCTGATACAAACTGTCGAGTTTAATCAGTTTAGTCTGATTGTAATGCAAATATTCAATTTGATAAAAGTACGTTCTGACCTGTTTTGCCAGTTCGTTGGCGGTAATTTCTCTGTTAATTTGTTTTCCTTTTATTTCCTGCGCAATAAGTTCCTTTCTTGCTTTGAACAAAGTAGGAAACGGAATACTCTGAGAAATCGAAAATGACTGGTCAAATTTCGGACTGTTGTATTGTCCAAGCTGGGCATTGAAATTCATTTTCGGAAGTTCATTGGCTGTTGGTTTCAAAGCTTCTGAAGCTTTAATATCCAAATCTTTCGATTTAATTGAATAATTATTGCTCAATGCCATTTCTGTTGCCTGCTCTACCGAAAGGGTTTTCGTGGTTTGAGCACTCAATGTTTGTCCAGCTAGTAAAAATCCTAAAACGACAATCGTTGTCAAAGGTTTCATTTTTAAATGATTCTTTACGAATTTTGTATTAAAAATAATGTATAGCATTGGTAAAATAAATAACGTCAGGACAGTTGCAGTTATAAGACCACCAATTACTACCGTTGCTAAAGGCTTTTGAACTTCTGCACCTGCACTGCTACTTAATGCCATTGGCAGAAACCCTAAACTGGCAACAGTTGCTGTCATCAATACTGGTCGCAGTCGGATTTTAGTTCCTTCTATTACTCGTTCAATAATATCCTTTATTCCTTCTTTTTCTAATTGATTGAAAGTGCCTATCAATACAATTCCGTTGAGGACTGCTACACCAAACAAGGCTATAAAGCCAATACCCGCACTGATGCTGAAAGGCATACCACGAAGCAATAAAGCCAATATGCCACCTATGGCACTCATTGGAATAGCTGTAAATATTAAGCCTGCTTGCTTAAAAGAACGGAATGTAAAATAGAGCAGTACAAAAATCAATAATAAGGAAACCGGAACGGCTATCATTAATCGATTACTGGCTTCCTGCAAGTTTTCAAATTGACCTCCGTAAGTGAAATAGTAGCCCGATGGCAATTTTACATCTGTATTTAGTTTTTGCTGAATTTCTTCTACTACACTTTGTACATCCCGACCTTCAACATTAAAACCGATGACAATTCTACGTTTGCCCGCTTCACGGCTTATCTGTGCCGGTCCTAATTTGTAATCAATATTTGCTACTTCCGAAAGCGGAATTTGATTACCTGTTGAAGTTGGTATCATCAGATTATTTACATCTTCTATACTGCTACGATGTGTACTGTCTAAACGTACTACCAAATCAAATCTTCTTTCGTTTTCAAATACTACACCTGCACTTTTTCCTGCAAAAGCAGTACTTAATACATTGTTTACATCTTCTACATTTATTCCGTAATTGGCTAATCTTGTACGGTCGTATTCTACATTAATTTGCGGCAATCCATCAACTTGTTCTATTTGAGGTCTTGAAACCCCGTGTACATTTATTATTGCCTTTTCTACTTTTTTTGCATATAACGAAAGACTGTCCAAATTTTCGCCAAATATTTTTACAGCAACATCTTGTTTTATTCCTGTCATCAATTCATTAAATCGCATCTGTATAGGTTGGGTCTTTTCAACAAAAACGCCTGGAATAACTTTTAATTTATCTTCAATTGCCTCTCCCAATTCATTATAGGTTCTATGTGATTTCCATTCATTTTGCGGTTTTAAAATAACCATTAAATCTGTCGCTCCCGGAGGCATTGGGTCGGTAGGCACCTCTCCCGCACCCGTTTTACCAACTACCACTTTTACTTCGTCAAATTGTTTGATAATTCTTGATGCTTGCATTGAAGTTTCGATACTCTGAGATAGCGAGGCTTGGAGAGGCATTTTAAATTCAAATGTAAAATCTCCTTCCTGTAATTGTGGTATAAATTCGCCACCCATTCTGCTGAACACGAAAAGACTAAAGGCAAATATGGCAACAGTAATTCCCACTAACCAATATTTTATCTTGATGGCTTTTTCCAATAATGGCTGGTATTTTCTTTGTAGCCAATTCATCATCCTGTCCGAAATAGTTTCTTTGTGCATTGGTTTTTTTGATAGGAACAAAGCACACATCATCGGGATATAGGTTAATGATAATATTAATGCTCCAAATATGGCAAAACCAACAGTTTGTGCCATTGGACGGAACATTTTACCTTCTACACCCACCAATGTAAGAATAGGAATATATACGATTAGGATAATGATTTCGCCAAATGCCGCACTGCTACGAATTTTGGAAGCGGAAGCAAATACTTCACTATCCATTTCCTGCTGTGTAAGCTTTTGTTTAGATTTTCTCAAACCTAAATGATGCAATGTAGCTTCTACAATAATTACCGCACCATCTACAATCAATCCAAAATCTATTGCTCCCAAACTCATTAAATTGGCACTTACGCCAAACACATTCATTAAAGCCAATGCAAACAACATCGCTAAAGGAATAGCGGATGCTACAATCAATCCTGCTCTAAAATTTCCTAAGAAAAGTACCAATACAAATATGACAATCAATGCACCTTCTATCAAGTTTTTTTCTACTGTACTCATTGCCCTGTCAACCAAATCTGTACGGTCTAAATAGGGTTCTATAATGATATCTCCGGGCAAAGATTTTTGAATAACGGGTAATTTTTCTTTGATACGGTTTACAACATCGCTGCTGTTTGACCCCTTGAGCATCATTACTACACCACCTACGGCATCCACTTCGCCATTGTAGGTCATTGCTCCATATCTTACCGCATTTCCAAAACGTACATCTGCCACATCCTTAATAAAAATTGGGATACTGCCTACATTATTTTTTACACTGATATTTTTTACATCATCTAATGAAGTAACCAAACCAATCCCCCTAATGAAATAAGCATTTGGTTTCTTATCAATATAAGCACCACCTGTATTTTGGTTGTTTTTTTCTAATGCAGTAAAAATATCGGTAACGCTTACACCCATTGCTTTTAAGCGATTTGGATTTACGGCTACTTCATATTGTTTCAGTTCGCCACCAAAACTATTTACTTCAGCAATTCCGGGTGTACCGAAAAGCTGACGGGCAACAATCCAATCCTGCATTGTACGCAGTTCTTTGGCATCATATTTTTTCTCACTTCCCTTTTTTGGATGGATGATGTATTGGTAAACTTCGCCCAAACCTGTACTTACTGGGGCGAGTTCCGGTGTGCCAATTCCTTTTGGTATTTTTTCTTCGGCATCTTTCAGTTTTTCATTAATAAGCTGACGAGCAAAATAAATATCTACATTATCTTTAAATACTACAGTAATTACCGAAAGCCCAAACCGTGAAATGCTTCGGGTTTCTTCCAAATCGGGAAT
This sequence comes from Chryseobacterium daeguense DSM 19388, assembly GCF_000430825.1. Classification (GTDB taxonomy): domain Bacteria; phylum Bacteroidota; class Bacteroidia; order Flavobacteriales; family Weeksellaceae; genus Chryseobacterium; species Chryseobacterium daeguense. The sequence continues at coordinate 193,285 of NZ_AUMT01000003.1, forward strand.
ATTCGCAATGCTTTGTTCAATAGGAAACGTTACTAATTGTTCTACTTCCTGACCCGCCAATGTGGGGCAAACCGTAATTATTTGCACCTGATTATTGGTAATATCAGGTACGGCATCAATGGACAATTTGGTAACGCTCCAACTTCCCCAAATAATGAGCAACAAGGTCATTACACCAATGACAAGCTTGTTCTTAATACTGAATTTTATAATGTTATCTAACACAGAATTTAATTTAAATTTTTTATAGAAATTGCTATTGATTAATGAGCAGAACCTGTCCGAATATCATTAAAAATACAGCAAACATAATATTGAAGACAATGCATTAACTACAGAGTCTTTCAAAAAATTAAAAAAAATTAAATTTTGGGAGGTTGCCAGATATTGTCATAAACCTGATAGGCAATATTGTTCTTGTGAAAAAGAATCTTTTTGGAAAAATAGAATTGAACCTGCAAAGGAATTTCCAGCAAAGGTTCTACCTTAAAGGCAATAACACTTACATGGCTACAGTTGCATATGCAAAAAGGAGAACAAGTACCATCATCAGTACTCGACTGAGAATTTTCGGTACCTATGGAAATCTCGCTATGATGACCTACAACACGCTGCGTTTCAACATCACTGCAAGGAATGATAAGCAGTGCTATGAAATAAAATGTTAATAAAAGTCTCACAATTTTCACTTCACAAAAGTATAAAATTTTATTTTATTTATTGCTTATATTAAAAATCTATTACGACTTTGTTTACACCAAAATGCCAAACAACTCGAAAGAATCATTGGAACATGTTTAAGTGATGTAAGACAATTACTATTTTCAACTTAATTTTGTGTAAATCAAAAATGAATGTCTCTATGAGGCATTTTATTAATAAGAAAGGAAAGAAGTTCAGGTACAAAAAATGACAATTCTACGTGCTTTTAATTAAAGATAAATTGATAAGTATCTAGATAACTAAATCTAGCGGAAATTATCCAATAAAAACGAACTTTTGCAATTCCTGTTTTATTGCCTCTAACACTTGCTTCTATAATTAGTGTGGACGAATACAGCTTTGGTAGCCGGACATAATAAGTTATTTGAAATTCCAGAGTTTGCCCTAAAACTCCCAATAGACGTTTCGATATTTCTTCGGTTAGGGGTACAAGATGCAAAAGATATGATTTTTCACTTGCTATCTTGCTATCTTCATTCGTAACTTACTCATTATTGTTTCTATATGTAAGACAGTAAAACGTTTTGGCACAGCTCAGTTACCCTAAAATTTCACAGAAGGTTTCCAATTAAGAAAGGCGAAATCTATCTTCTATTGGGAACCGTTGAGGTAGATTATCGCTTTCCGGCCGTTACCATCACAAAAATGGCAAAGATGCCGCTGATTGCAGATTCCCGATATTCGTTGAATAAGGAAAAATCACTGGAAATAGAAAAGTGTCTTCGGGAAGATTTGAGTATTACTTTTAAAGAGCCTTATTCACAAGAACACGAAATTGTGGATGTCTAAAAAAAGTTTTTTCACAAAAGTCACATCAAATAATTCCATATTCTCAGTAAATTTCAATTAATTACTAAAATTAAGAATCCTTCAGCCAACCCTAGCCTAACAACTTATTGCAATTTTCTCTTTGCTAATAAATTTTTGTTTCAATTCCATCATATCCTCACTGACTTTTTTATCAAGTATTTTGGCATAATGCTGTGTTGTCTTAATACTCTTGTGACCTAGCATTTTACTAACACTTTCAATGGAAACACCGTTAGATAAAGTGATCGTTGTTGCAAAAGTATGGCGTGCAATATGATAGGTCAATTCTTTGTTAATTCCGCACAAGTCGGCAATCTCTTTAAGATATGCATTCATTTTTTGATTGCTAAGAATAGGCAGCAACTTTCCATTATTAAGACATACTGGATGATTTTTGTATTTTTCAATAATTTTCTCTGTTTGAGAAAGCAAGGGAATATTAGAAGTCGTTTTAGTTTTCTGACGTTTTGTATAGATCCATTGAGAGCCATCAAGTCCTAAATTGATATTTTGATAGGTTAATTTTTGCGTATCAATGTACGCCAATCCGGTGAAGCAGCTGAACAGAAAGATATCTCTAACCAAAGACAATCTCTCATTTTTAAAATCTTTAGCAAAAAGCACTTCTATTTCCTTTTCATTAAGGAACATTCTTGTCACTTCATTAAACTTCGAATGATAGTTCATAAAAGGGTCTCGCTCCATCCATCCATTTGCAAGACAGATACGAATGATCTTACCAAAATTCTTGATGTATTTTACAGCCGAATTATTGTTACAGGATCTTTCGGTTCTCAAAAAAAATTCAAAATCGTTTAGAAAAGCGTAATCAATCTTTTTAATTTCAATATCGGTAACACTGTATTTCCATTTCAAAAAATCTTTGGTATGTTTCAGACAGGTCTTATAACGGGTTAATGTTCCTTGGGCAAATTCTTTGTCTATTAGTTTCTCCATTCGATCATTATGATCCTGAAAAACCGGAATGAGTGTTCTAGTCAATCTACCTCTACCCACTAACTTATTTTTAAGAGCCTCACAAGTTACCGTTTCCTTATCTCTGATTAATTCGTGATAAGAATCATAAACTTTCTGCTCAAATGTTTTTAAATAAAAATTAAGTGATTTACATTCTTCTGAAGAGCCACTAACCTTCTGCATAGCAGAGCTCCATTTTGAAGGCTTTATTGCACGTTTTGTGCTGATCTCGGATATTTTGCCATCAATTGTAATTCGTAAATAAATAGGAGACTCTCCTACAGAATTGATTTTAGCTTTTTTTACATAGAAAAGTAAATTGAATGTCTTGTTCATTTCGTCTAGCGTTTAAGATTTAAAATTAACCTTAGCAAAAACTTATCACAAGATATTCAGTTGCTGAACTAGCCACTGAACAGGGTTTGTCTGAATTTTCAGTGACCTTTTTAAACCTGCTTTAACAGGTCACTGAATAGGTCACTTTCAGATTGTGCTTTTTTAGTTCTCTTTGAACAGACATAAAACAAAAAAAGCTTTAAAACATACGTTTTAAAGCTTTTTGTACTACTTTGATATTGTAGTTGCGATCCGGACGGGACTCGAACCCGCGACCTCCGCCGTGACAGGGCGGCATTCTAACCAGCTGAACTACCGGATCAATTTTTTAAAAGAAATTGATAAAACTTCTGCGATCCGGACGGGACTTTTATTTTTTCAAAAAAAAGCCTATCCATAAGCTTTATACTATTATCTTGTTGTGAAGGTCACTGAATAGGTCACTATTCCAAACAAGATTTAGAGTGTTTGTTTTTACTGAAGCAAAGATATGTGTTTTTTTAATTTTTGCAAATAAATTTAGTATTTTTCGTTTCAATCAATCATATATCTCAGATTATCAAATATAAAAATATTCTTAAAACATATAAAAAGAAGTAAAAAAACCATCAAAGAAATTACCGTACAATACCAGACAATACATATAAATATCATTTATTTTTAAGGTAGTTCTTCTTTATCTTCAAGAGTTCCTTTTTTTGTTCATCTATTAAATTTTCTAATTCATCAAACATAAATTTTATTCTCTTTGAATTATCATCTGACATCTCAAAATCATTTAAATCAATTACTCCTTTACTAAAGTCATTATCATTCATAACATCAATAAGCTCAAGAAAGTTTATCTCATCTCTACTTAGAAAACTTTTATTTTCCTTTAGCCATTCTTTATCTTTACTTAAAATATCCTTGTGTAAATTCATCTGAACAACTTTGCTGAAGATTTGCTCAGAATTATTTTTAACTAAATCAACAAGTGAAGCCCATTCGTTATTACGAGGTAATGAGTTATATTCAAGCCAACGTGGTAATATGCTTACTTCTTTTTGTTCTTTTAAAACCTCTAATATTTCTATAATAGGTTTTAAATTATCTAAAGGTTTTGTAATTGGTAGATTCTCTTTTTGGGACCAAACTTTTAGTATAATATCACAACATTCCTGTTGCAATATCGTTTTTTCTTCTTCAGATTTAATGTTATCAATATTTCCCATTAACTCAGCAAGATAATGAGACATCCATCTTGCTAATGTATTTGTGGAATATTCCAAGTCAAGTTCTCTTACTAATTTTTCACCCAATTTTATAATCTCTTCCTCTGAGTGTCTTAACTGTGCCATCTGATTTAATTAAATAAAGTTTAACTTGATTTCTGTTATCACTATTTCTTTCTCTGTAGTTTCTTTCCTCTAGTTGTCTATCGACTATACAGCGAATTATTAAAGATTTCTGTTCAAGTTTTAGGAAATTCAAAATAAATTCACTTTTGACTTTAAAAAAACAACCAGAAGTCTCTGTATCAGTATTATATTTTCTGTAATTATCATCCGTTATTTCGTTCCAATTTTCATATATACTTACTTCATTATCTTCAAAGTATCCCCTTGTATAAATGTTATCGTATTTTATATTAAAATAAGAATTTACAATATCCCCAAACACAAAATATCCTTTAGAGCTATCAGTAAACAATGAATCATTAGTATCAAGGCCATCATATTCACTTCGACTTTCCCTTAACCATCCCTTAAATGTAAAATCTACTTCATCTATCTCAGAGTCTTCATTATCACTATCTTTTTCAAGAGGAAGGTAATAATCATAGCTATCCTTAGTTGTATGCAAGGCCCGCAATAAAGCTTCTGAACCCCTATTAGAAACTAAACACGAAGTAAAAGTTATTGTTTCTTGATTTTCTCCTGTATATTTTTTGATAGCTCCATACACATTTAGAAATTCGTTCTTATTTTCTTTTGAAAAACCAACATTTTCATCAAAATATTCTTCTGGAATTGAATCTCTCCAAAGTAAGTCAAAACTTTCTACATTATTTTTCCAGTAATCTAACTTTAATGGAATAGCAGTTCTTATATCTGATAACCAAAAGTTGTCAAAAGCGTTTGCTTCCGAATTTAACCAACCTTCCCAGCTATCCCAATAATCAGAATAATCTGTTTTCAAAAATGGTTCGTGCTCTAAAAAGAAATTTGCTGCACAATACATTGCATGGTATTCAAAATAAGTGGATAAATCTTCTATTTCCGGATTACTCCCGTGATCATTTCTTGTTAAATACCAATCTCTATCATAAAGTTGACTTCGAAGATAATCATCATCATTAGGCTTACCAACATAACCCCATTTTTCAGAAATAAATTGATCTGCAATGTCGGCAACGTCATATTCTGATAAATTAAAAATATCTCCAATTCTGCTATACCAATATGGTAAAGTATCTATAGAGTCAAAGCGGAATTTCCATTTTTGTTTAGATGTACTTGAATATCTTCGTTGTTGCCTACTGTATTGTTTTTCTTCTACATAACCTAATTTACTTTTGTTAATACCTTCAATACTTTGCAATTCAATATCCGTAAATATAGACTGATCGAATTTGTAAAGATTTAAACAAGATTTCTTGATATAATGTTTGATCAAAACGTGAGGTAAGTCTTCACATATTAGCTCTTTATAGAAAGTATCTTTAAAAGGAATTAGTATTTCAGGATTTTCAATTGAGATTCTGTCTATTGCAATCCACAAATATAATTTAGCAGAAATCCAATAATAGATATAATCCTTATTCTGAAAAGGAAAACAGTCCTTTTCATTTTGTTTGTCTAATAATACTTTAAGTATTTCTACATTATTAAGACTTGCTAATCTCCTAATAGAATGGATTGCCCTCCAACGTAGTTTCTTATTTGGATGTCCGAGAATGAATCTTAACAAATTTGCAACGTTTACATCAGAGGTTTCAGGAGCGGTTAAATCTTCAGCCCAAACACCATCAGCAACTTCAGGTTTAATTTTAGAGTTCCATCTTTCTAAAACCCACGATAATAGTTGTTCGTTTTCATCCGGGTTCAGCTTACTTTTAATCAATTCAAAGGAACTGTAAATTGACTCGTCAGTTAATAAATCTACTTTCTGAGGTAAAATTCCTACAAGAGCATCTGCTAATTGAATATCATCAATATTAAACAAACTGGCAAACTCTCTAAGCGACCAAATATTTAAAGTATTTCCATAATCAAAGTGCTGAAGTTTGGTAGATATTACATTATTAAAGTTATCCTTCTTCCAAATTTTCACTCCCGGATAGTAGTCCCATTGAGTAAAGGCTTTTTTTAAAGTTATCTCAAAAGAATGGAAATCTATTAAGCTTGCATCAGCCTCCACTAGCGCTGATAAAAATAAAGTGTATTCATTTGGAGAGCATTTATTTACAATGTCTGTTAAAAAATTTTCAATAGTCCATCGATGATTATAAGTCTCATTATTATCTAAAACAATTTGATCAATAGCTTTCTCTATTTCTTTTGTTAAGGTATAATCTAATTTGTTCAAATCAATATTATGAGCAAATTCTTCCTTTTTGAAGCCATTATTTGTATATGTTTTAGTTTTCTTGTCTTCAAGTGTATCTAAAAATTCTATATAGTTTTTTATTTCATTTACAATATTGCTATCAATAAATCTCCCAGATTTAATTTCATCATAAATTTTTCTGGTAAAATGTTTGTCTTTATTTAGTGTTAAATGTTTATATTCTGAATCTATATATTTGCTTTTTAGTTCAGAATTGCCTGTTTGGTCAAATTTCTTAATCAATAACTTATAAAGACTTTCCAATTCTTTAAAATTATAATTTGTTTTTAAAAGAGTCATCGAACCTGCCACAATATGGTTAATATATCCTTTCTCAACAGCTATTTTAATTAAAGAAGTAATCTCTTCACCAATTCTAACAACATTTCTATGATGCCATCTGCAAATTGTAGCAAACATTGAAGGCATATCTATGTTGGCAATTCCCAAGAGTCCTTCCGTATATGGAAAGTGTTTTTTGTCGTAAGAACCCAATTTTATATCACAATATTCAACAAAACGTGCATATTGATAAGCCAATTGAGGATTAGGTTTAGTAATTCCTATTTCCGATAAATAATTAATACATAATATTTGAGCAAAAGCTTCATAATCTATCTCTGAAGTAGCTTTTATAGCCTCATCAAAAAAATATTGACTGAAAGCGTTATCAATCTTACTACTAAAAAGTAAACACTTAATATAGTTATCCGTAGCTTCTTTCGCTGATAAATCAGAATCCTTAATTATTTCATCTGACTCAGCTAAAATTTTAAATGAGTTTTTGATTAAGTCTTCAATTAAGATTGTCTTACTTAAAACTTCAAATCTAAGTTTTAACTTATCTGTTTGGTTATCTAAAGATTTTATGATAAAATCAATCCGTTCAGCTTTCTCTTTAAAAAATAGAGCAATCTCTGCCAGCTTTCCTGATAGAAATGTTAATCTATCATTTATCTGATAACCGTACTGATACTTTAATTCATAATCGTTTCCAATATTACCGCATATTGTCTCAAATTTCGATAAACATTCAGATTGAGTGATTCGTTCAGTCAATAAATCAGAACGTAATTGGTATATTCTAACTGCATATTTATAGAAACTTACAAACTCTTTTTTATCACTTTCTATTGATTTTCTTTTTTCATAATCTTTAATTTTATCAACATTTCTAAACTTATCAGGGAAAAAAGATTCTATATTAGCTTCTGAATTGTTTAGGGATAGAATTAAAGTTTCCTTAGCTAAAGTTATATCCATAGCTATTTCTTCATCCTTATCAGAATAATTAAAAAAATGAGGAATTCCTTCCAAAGGTTTAATGATAATAAAACCTAGAATATCCTGTATTATCTTTGGATTTATTTTATGATGAGTTAAAATTCCACAAAACTTAACGAGAAGTTGTTGAAATCTTTTATTAAATTTTAAAGTTTTTTTTGTTAGGATATTTAATAAGTAATTGGCAATAAGATTTAAGTCGAAATTGATCGGGTGATTATATTGAAATAACTTACAAATAATAAATATTTTAACATCCGTCCTAAAATTTTGATGTTGCGACCACTCACCAATATTTTCTTTTGTAGAAAAACTAATCAGGTTTTCTACTAAATAATTACCTGCTGAAAGTCTGATTTCTTTTGGCTTCCATCTATTTATTGCTCTAATTGCTTTATGCAAACCAGATATTCTTAATACAGTTTCTACTTCATAGGCTATATCGAGACTGCTAATAGGATAATCATTTAAATCTTCATCTTTTTTATTGCGTCTCCAATTTAACCAGTCATCGGCTGTTTTTAAATGTTTTAATGCAATCTCTTTGGTTTCAGGTTTACGTGAATATATTCCTGCCAATTTTAAATGAAACGCTCCCGCCCACGGTTTTTCGTCTGAATTTAATTTGAGTCTGGATAAAGATACCTCGTCTCCAAATCTAGAGACTAAATACGCTCTTGACCAAATTAGAGGAAGATCATTATTGTAAGAGTGATGAAACTTTTGTGAATAAGAAACTGCTACTTGAGAAATACAAACATTTTCCTGAAATTATTGATAACACGAAATTCATCGTAGATAAATGCAGCTTTGATTTTGATTTTAAAACACCGAAAAATAAGAAATACTATACCGACAGTAAGGAAAATGATTTTCAATTATTATCTCAGTTGGCTTATCAAGGTTTGAATCATAGGTACCCTGATCAAAACAGGAAGGCTATTCTTAGAGTCGACAAAGAACTCGCAGTTATAAATGACTTAAATTTCTCCGGGTACTTTTTAATAACTTGGGATATTATTCAATACAGCAACAGTTTGGGGTTCATGCATGTGGGCAGAGGTAGCGGTGCCAACAGCATTATTGCATACTGTTTGGGAATAACTGATATATGCCCGTTAGAATTAGATCTGTATTTTGAAAGGTTTCTAAACCTTAACCGCAAAACACCTCCTGATTTCGATATCGATTGGAGCTGGAGGAACCGCGATACGATTTTGGAATATATCTTTGAAAAATATGGAAGAGATCATGTCGCTTTCTGCGGAACCAATGTGGAATTCAAAAAAAGATCAAGGTTCAGAGAATTGGGGAAAGTTTTTGGTCTTCCAAAAGATGAGTTGGATCAGCTTTCTAAAAAACCTAACGAACAGCACGATCAAAATAAAGTAGTTCAGGATATTTATAAATATGAACAGATGATGATTGGTTTTCCCAACCAGAGAAGCATGCACTCCTGTGGGATTTTAATTTCTGAAGAGCCAATTATGAATTATTCGGCTTTGGAATTTCCACCGAAAGAATTTCCGATTGTACAGTTCGATATGCATACCGCCGAAGAAATTGGTCTGGAAAAATTTGATATCCTTTCACAAAGAGGCTTGGGAACGATAAAAGATGCTGTACAATTAATTGAAGAAAAAAGAGGGATTAAGATCGATATCGAAGATACTACCATTTCAAAGAATGAAGAAAAATGTAATGAATTCTTAAGCATTGGAAAAACCATTGGCTGTTTTTATATCGAATCACCTGCGATGAGAGGTTTGTTAAGAAGGCTGAAATGCGACAATTACAAAGTATTGGTGGCTGCTTCATCCATTATCCGACCCGGTGTTGCGCAGAGCGGAATGATGCGGGAGTATATTTTTCGACATAATCATCCCGGTCAGTTTGAATACTTTCACGAGGTATTTGAAAAAGAACTGGGGGAAACCTATGGCATTATGGTTTACCAAGAAGATGTGATAAAGATTGCATTACACTATGGCGGTGTATCTGCAGAAAATGGCGATGTCCTTCGAAGAGCGATGAGCGGAAAAGGAAGGTCATTAGCTGCATTACAGCGGTTACAGGATGATTTTTTTGAATCCTGCAAAAGAAAAGGACATCCTGAACAATTATCTCAGGAAGTCTATCGACAGATTGAATCTTTTGCCGGGTATTCATTTTGTAAGGCACACTCTGCATCTTATGCTGTGGAAAGCTACCAGAGTCTATATCTAAAAGCCTACTACCCTATTGAATTTATGGTATCCGCTATCAATAATGGTGGTGGATTTTACCGGACTGAGGTCTATGTTCACGAAGCAAAGATGGCTGGTGCTAAAATTCATAATCCCTGCGTCAACCTTAGTGAATTACAGACGACAGTATATGACACAGATGTCTACTTAGGTTTGATGCATATTGAAAGATTAGAAGCAGCAGTAAAACTCTTTATACCTAATGAAAGAGAAAATAATGGTAATTACAGATCATTGGAGGATTTCATCAAAAGAGTTAATATTGGTATTGAAACTTTGCAGATTTTAATTTTTGTCGGGGCTTTCAGATTCACAGGAAAACAGAAACACGAATTATTAATTGAAGCGAGATTTCTTTTGTCGAAGAATCAATATAAAACAAAAATCATTTCTCTCTTCGATGAACCTCAGAAAGATTACAAACTTCCAATTATTGAAAGAAATCCCTTTGAAGATGCCTTCGATGAAATTGAAATATTGGGATTCCCGGTCTCCTATTCTATTTTTGACCTGCTACAAACTAAATACCGAGGTGGTATCATGGTTAAAGATCTCTTAAAACACCATAAGAAGGAGGTTAAAATGCTGGCTTACCTAATTTCAAGGAAACATGTCCCTATTAAAAATAGATTGGGAATGAGAGATGACATGTATTTCGGAACTTGGATTGATGCAGAAGGTGAGTATTTTGATACGGCGCATTTTCCGGATAGTCTAAAAAAGTTTCCTTTTAAAGAAGGAGGAATTTATCTCTTGCTCGGAACTGTTGAGGTCGACTACCATTTTCCAACTATAACGATTATTAAAATGGCTAAAATGCCACTTATAGCTGATCCGAGATATTCTATGGATGAGGTAAAATCGAAGGATATTGAGAATAGTCTTCGTGAAGATGTCAGCTTAACTTTTAGACAGCCTTATCCTCAAGAACACGAAATTGGACTGCCAAGAAAGCAAATAATTTTTAAATAAGAGTATTACAGTCGACTTTAATTAACCCAGGCTTTTATCAATAATTTTTTCTGCTATTTCATACAATGCTTTATTCTCTATCCCTAAATCGTTAAGAATATTTTTAAACATTTTAGAGCTGCTAAATTGATTCCACTTATTAATCAGAATAATGATGACGGCTAATTCCTCAGGCTCAAAGGGTAGCATATTTCCTTCTATATTCTGCCATCTATAATCATTTCTGTTATGCTGGTATTTCAGTTCATCCAAACGTGCTATTAAATGATTAAAATGATTAAATGAAATTTTTGATTCTCCAACTTAAATTCTTTTAATTCATCCAAAGCATCTTTAAGTAATTTAAAAGGAATGTTTAGTTTTGGGATAAATCCTTCTATAAAATCACCAGAAATGTTATCACTGATAGTATTATTCGTTCTTAAGTAAGCATACAAAAAATTTTCATCATCCAGTCCTTTTTCAAAGGTATCTTGTGCGCAAATTTTGCAAAGAAATGCTAATGGAGAATCTGCCAATACAAAATTATTCGCAGCATAACCAAACAGTTTTTTGGCTTTGGAAGGATTTAGAAGGCAACAGAATATTCCAGCAATTAAATAACAATTTCCAATTAAAAAAAAATCCTTAAGATTTTCTTTTTTTATTAGATATTTTGCATAGCCTTCATAAGAAAGTGATACATTTCTGACATCTTCTGAATTAAGATGGAAAGATTCTACATAATTGACCATTATATTACTTCTTGAATATTAGATAAATTTTCAGGTCTCTGATAAGAGGGATTTATATATACAAAGCTAGGTGTCGGTATTGTTCCGGCAGCATGTGCTACTTTAACATCACTCCCTTTATATCCTTCAACTTTTTCTATTTGAACAGAAGGTATTAAAATCTTAGCTGTGATTTCGCCCTGATGGTAATAAGGTTGAAAATCTGTATATACATAAAGGTTTCTTATTTCTTCAGAAAACTGTTCCATTTCAACCGCTACCTTTCCTACAGTCATCAGGTAAGCATAAAATATATAACCGTCAGACTTAGAGTTTTTTGTAGCAAAATTTAAGGCAGTTATAAACGGAGGAAAAGTAATATTTCTTTTATTGTAGCTATCTCGTGTAATAGCCCCAGCAGTGGTTGAGATAAATGGGGTAATATCCCCAAACTTACCTGTGTGTAAATGGTGAAGTGGATTAGTTACCGGAACTGGCTTATGATAATGATTTAAGTGTAAATCTAAATTGTTAATATTGAGATTATCCTTTATTTGTTTTGGAGAAATCGTACCAGCTTTTCTCCACCAGCTGCTCATTATTCCATTATCTACAATATCTTGTGCTAGATGATCGTCCAGACCATTAATACCTTTTAGTACTTTTTGAAAATTCATTGTTTATTAGGTAAAAGTTAAAATACGGTTATATAAAATTAATAATTATAACTAATAAAAGTCATTCTATTTGTAATTTTCCTGATTTTATATAAACAACGTATTGAGTAATTCCAAATATTTATAAACTTTTACTTAATGATATCTTAGGAATTTGTATGCTTTTTAGTAAGCTGCTATTTTTAGTGAAACTTTTTTGAATTCAATAAAACTTTCTCTCCAATCATTAAAAGCGTCCTAACAAACCTACTCATTCGTCTTAAGCTATGTTTTTTTCGTGATAACGGTATAAACGTAAAACCTTTACAAGTTGTTACCTACATTTATCTATAAGTAATTGCTTTAGCTCCATCAGTTTTTTAATTAAACATCTTTATAAAAGCAATATTAATCATTCATATAGATGGAGGTAAAGCCTTTTTATAAATTTAATCTTAATCATTAATAAAAAGTTTAAAATTTTATCTCATGAAAAATGAAAAACTATTTATATATATATATCTATCTATCTAGAAAGTCTGCTGATCAAATCTCTCAATTATTTCTTCATCACAAACTCTTTAAAAAAGAAATCTCTGTAAATATTCCCAATCGGAATTTCATTTTCGCCAATATACACCGTGTTATTATCAAGAGAATCTATAAATTCTGAATTGATGATGTAAGATTTACTAACTCTGACAAACATATTTTTAGGAAGCTCATCCTGAATCGTTTTAATCATAATCGCAGTAATTATTTTCTGCGACATTGTATGGATAATGACATAATCTTTCAATCCCTGAATAAAAACAATGTCTTTAAAATAAATCTTAAACATTTTACGATCGGCTTTCACAAATAGATAATCTCCTGTGGAAGATTCAATTTCTGAGGCATCGTTTTTTACTTTTAATAAACTTAGGTAACTTCTGACCTTTTCAACCGCCTTATGAAATCTTGGTAAGCGAATGGGTTTTAAAAGGTAATCAACGGCATCTACTTCATAACTGTCTGTTGCAAATTCAGAAAATGCAGTCGTGAAAACAACAAGTGTATTCTTCGGAACAAAATTGGCGAACTCAATACCCGTAATTCCTGGCATTTGAATATCTAAAAACACGACATCAACTGTATTCGGATTATTTCTAAGGAAAAATCCTGCCGATTCTGCTCCACTAAAATCACCTAAAAGTTCAAGATCATCGGTTTTATCAATCAACATTTTTACAGCTTCCCTTGCTAAAGGTTCATCATCTACAATAATGCATTTCATTTTCTAAGATTATAAAGTTTAAATTTAAGAATTAGATTACAAAATAATCTTCAAAACCAGTCTTTCTTTCGTATCGAAAAATGTTTATATAGCCTTTTGCTTTTTCGATTCCTCTTCTAAAGCGTTTTGCAATTTGTGATGGCTCTACTGACTTCCCACTCACTTTTTCATTATAATAGACAAATGGCGAAAATACAGGAATATAGATTACAAATATATCGTCTGGAATTTTATTTAAAAATTCCAAATTCTTGACATCGTCCATTTGAATATCAAAAAAAATGACATCCACTTGTTGATGACAAAGAAAAACTTCTGCTTCAGCGATGGAAGAAAACACCGAAATCAGATTCAGATCACCAGACTGATTAATCAATTTCAATAATGAATTTTTCATCAGATTGTCGTCGTTTACAATAATACATTTCATAATTTAATGGATAAAAATATAGTAAAGGTTTCGACATCGTCAATAATTTTTAGTGAATAATTGGTTTGAAATAATAGTTCTAAACGGCGTTTGATATTGTTAAGGCCTAATCCGCCCGTTTGAGAAACTGATTTTTGTAAAGGTTTTGAATTGACACACTGAAATGTTAATTGACCATCTTTAACTTCAAAAAAAACATTGACATAAGAAGATTTTTCCGAATCATTATTATGTTTTACTGCATTCTCAACAAAGGAAATAAACAGCAACGGCGGAATCTGCACACCACTCAAACTGCCTTCCTTAGAAATTAAAAAATTAAAATTATCCCGCCTTATCTTTTCAAGATTTAAAAAATCTTCCAGAAAATGAATATCCGACGTAAGCAAAACCTTTTCTCTACTGCTGTCATACAATTGATATCTTAAAAGATCGCTTAACCTCAGTAAGACCTGCGACGCCTTTTCCGGATCTTTTTGAATGAGAACATTCGCATTGTTCAGCATATTGAAAAGAAAATGCGGATTGATTTGGTTTTTAAGCTGATCTAATTCAACCGAAGTTTTCGATCTTTCCAATTCAAAAATTCTCTGCTGATCCACGACCCATTTTTGAAACAACTTTATCGACGTAGATGCCGCAATAAGTACCAGAATAAGAATAGAAAAAAGTGGAATATTCAGACCGTCATCATCGTAATCACTTCCTTGTGTGTAGGATAAAAATAGTTTCGTTGAAACCACAATTAGCATCAAAATACCAGAGATTGTTATAAAATATAATGCATAGCGGTTTTTAAATAAAAGTTGAGGAACAAGTATATACATATTTAAATAAAACAACAGGAAAAAAAGCAGGAGCACGAGTGTTGGTTCAGCAATTTCAGATGTGCTGTTGTACAGAATTGCTATTATTGACACTATTAATGATATATGTCGGAATATTCTGTATTTAGATGAAACTAAAAACTGAAAAATCCAGTTTTGATTGATGAGTTCATCAGAATTATTTTCTCTCATTTTTGTAATAATTATGACTACAAAAATAAAGGATGTTACACTTAAATCGTATTTATTAGACGAAATATACTCCTTCATAGACGAAATGCACTTTTTGCAATATTTAAAATGATATACTGGAAATCACTTTCGTCCTGCTAAAATCCACTTTCCTCTACAAATGACTTCATTTGGTCTAATAAACAAAAAGACAATATTCTATCCCGATAGTTTTGCATCAGAATTATAACTTAATCCAAACTACAATGAAGAACAAATTTTATGTCCCATTGTTCATAACGATTTCTGCACTTGCTTTTGCACAGGAAAAAGTCACACTGAGCGGAACGATTGCCAACAAATCGAATAACGAAACACTGATTGGAGCGACCATTTCGATTCCGGAAGCCAATTTATCTGCAGCAACAAATTCTTATGGATTCTACTCTATCAGTCTTCCAAAAGGCGATTACACAATCATCATCACGTTCCCTGATTTTGAGCAGATGGAAGAAAAAATCTCTCTTACAGAAAGTGTAAGAAGAAATTTTGTGATTGCAGAAAGCAGCCGCACAAAATCGATTGATGAAGTCGTAATTACAAAATCCTCAACTAAAACCAACATCAGAACGCCGGAAATGAGTGTGAACAAACTCTCAATTGCTACCATTAAAAAAATGCCTGCAGTAATGGGAGAAGTTGATGTACTGAAATCTATTTTACAGCTTCCCGGAGTTTCCAATGCGCAGGAAGGAGCTTCAGGTTTCAACGTGAGAGGTGGTGCTGCAGATGGGAATTTGGTTCTTTTGGATGAAGCGATTGTTTACAATACTTCCCATTTATTTGGATTTTTTTCAGTTTTTAATTCTGATGTGATTAAAGATTTGAAACTTTACAAAGGTGGTATTCCCGCAAATTTCGGAGGCCGTATTTCTTCCGTTCTGGATATTTATCAAAAAGAAGGAAACAACAAGAAGTTTCACGCAACAGGTGGAATTGGCGCAATTTCTAGCCGATTGTTGGTGGAAGGACCGATTGTGAAGGAAAAAAGTTCCTTCGTCATCGGCGGTCGCGCTTCTTACGCCCACTTGTTCCTAAAACTGGCAGATGAACCAAATTCTGCCTATTTCTATGATTTGAATGCCAAGTTGAACTATAAATTGAATGACAAAAACAGTCTTTATTTATCTGGATATTTCGGAAAAGATGATATGAATTTTAACAACAGTTTAATGAATGATTACGGAAATTCACTCATTAATGTAAGATGGAATCACATTTTTTCGGATAAATTATTCTCCAATGCTTCGGCAATCTACAGCAATTACGATTATGGCTTAAAAATAAAATTCGCCGGTATCGACTGGAAATCAACCATCAAAAATTATAATTTCAAATACGATTTAAAACATTATTTGTCAGACAAACTGAATTTGAGTTATGGGGTTAATTCCATCTATTATCAATTCAATCCCGGAACAATTAAACCATTTGGCGAAAATTCTCCCGTGAGACCCGACCAAATTGCAAAGAAAAATGCGATGGAAAATGCAATCTACATCAGTGCAGAGCATAAATTTTCAGACAAACTTTCGGCAACTTACGGTTTACGATACAGCAGTTTTATGCGATTGGGAGCTGAAGAAGTAAAAACCTATGCGAATAATGAAGCAGTAGTTTATAATCCAGAACTGAAAATCTACGAAGAAGGAACGCCTACAGGAAGCATTAGTTATGGAAAAAACAAGAAAATCGTGGACTACGGAAATCTTGAACCACGATTGGGAGTTGCCTATGTTTTAGATGATAATCAGTCCATTAAAGCGAGCTATAACAGGATGAGTCAATATGTGCATTTGATTTCCAATACAGCTTCGGTCTCTCCTTTGGATATTTGGGCACCAAGCGACCAATTCCTGAAACCTCAGATTTTGGACCAGGTTGCATTAGGCTATTTCCGAAATTTCAACAACGGAAAATATTCCTTGGAAGTAGAAACTTTTTACAAAAAAATCAAGAACAGAGCCGATTACATTGACGGAGCCGAACTCATCGCCAACAAAAACATTGAACAGGTAATGCTGAATGGAGAAAGCAGAGCCTACGGTTTGGAATTAATGGCAAAGAAAAACACCGGAAAATTAACAGGTTGGTTGTCTTACACCCTTTCGAGAGCAGAACAGAGAACGCCGGGAAGAAATGCCAACGAACCGGGAATCAACAACGGCGAATGGTACAGAGCAAACTATGACAAAACTCACAACTTTTCTCTCACTGCGGCTTATCAATTAACAAAAAAATGGAGTTTTGGAGGGATCTTCACTTATCAAACAGGAAAAGCAGCAACCTACCCAAATGCAAAATATCAATATCAAGATATCACCATCGCAAGTTATGGAGAACGAAATGCGAATTCAATTCCAGCTTATCATCACTTAGATTTATCGGCAACGTGGACGCCAAAACCGGACAGCCAGAAAAGATGGAAAGGAGAATGGGTCTTCAGTATTTACAATGTGTATGGAAGAAGCAATGCGGCGGCGGTAAACTTCGGGCAAAATCTGGATACCGGATTGAGCGAGGCGAGAAAAATGTCGATTTTCGGAATCATCCCGAGTGTAACTTACAATTTCAAGTTCTAAAAATTCCTAACCTATTTAAAATTTAAAAAAAATGAAAAATTTAAAAAAATATATCATTATCGCTTTAGGAATGGTTCTTATTTCTTGTGAAGATGTTATTGATGTCGATTTGGATACTGCACCTCCAAAACTGGTTGTGGATGCCTCGATAGATTGGGTAAAAAATACAAATGGAAGTCAACAAAAAATTAAACTCTCTACCTCTACCGGATATTATAATGCGGATTTCCCGACCGTTTCCGGAGCTTCTGTAATTGTGACCAATTCGGCTAATACAGCATTTAATTTTATTGAGAATTCTGGGACTGGAGAATATGTCTGTAATAATTTTGTTCCTGTTATTGGGGAAACCTATACACTTACCATCAATCTGAACGGGGAAACCTATACTGCGACAGATAAAATGATTGGAGCCCCAAAAATTGAAGACAACATTCTTCAAAATAACGAAGGCGGAATGGGTGGCGACGAGATAGAACTCACCTATTATTACCAAGATAATCCTGCGGAAACCAATTATTACATTTTCAGCAACAAAAATCCACATATCGCTTTTCCGGAATATCAGGTTGAAAATGATGAAAACAATAATGGTGGATTAACGCCAGTTTATTATTCCAACAAAGATTTGAAACAGGGAGAGGTCGTAAATATCAAACTTTACGGTATCAACAAAAGATATTACGATTACTTCCGAAAAATCCTGAATGCTTCGGGTGGAGATACCGGTCCGTTTTCTACGACACCAAGTTCGGTTTTCGGCAATATCAGCAATAAAACCAACTCTGCCAATACACCTTTTGGATATTTTAGATTGTCGGAAGTGGATGTGAAAAATTACACCATTCAGTAATCAAACGGGAAAATATTCTATAAACACAAATAATTGATAAGCAAAATAATTTAGTTTTAAAAAGAGGTTAATGTTGATGAAGAAAGCCGTTGCCAATTGTGACAGCGGTTTTTTCTTTAATTAAACCACATTAAGAATTCATTTGATTTTGTTGAAAACAATTCTAACTAAAGATTACTTCCCTACTCTTTTTCCAGTTTTATGAGCAAAAATCATTTTTTATTATTCTTTTTCCTTATTGGAATTAAGAATAGTGCACAAACCACATTCAGTCTCAAACAATGTGTAGAATATGGTTTGAAAAACCACAGAAGTAACACTATTTACGCCAACGAAAAATCGTCTGCAGATGCAAAAACGAAAGAGATTTCAGCAGATTATCTCCCAAAAGCTGAGGTAGGATTCTCAGTAAATAATAATCTAAAACTACAGCAGAGCATTATTCCAGCGGGCGTTTTCGGGCCGGATGAGATTCGTGCTTCGCTGGAGCAGAAATATAATTCCAATGCATTTATCCAGTTGGAGCAACCTATTTTCGACAAGGCCATACTTACCCGATTAAAGAATAATAAAAACCTGAAAGAGCAGGCAAATCTCAATATTGAGCAGAATCATAATCAAATTATCTATCAAATCAGTACCTCATATTTCCAGATTTGGACGTTCAGACAGCAATTGGAGCAGTTGGAATTTAACCAAAATAATTATCAGCAACTTATCCAAATCTATGATTTGCAAGTGAAAAAAGGCATTATTCTGCAAAAAGATTTAGATAAAATCATTGTGGACCTTAATAACACAACGGCACAAATTCGTGTAGCCGAAAGTAATATCACATTAGCTGAAAATCAACTGAAATATGAAATGGGCTTTCCTTTAAAAGATAAGATTGAATTAGAAACTCCGAATGATTTACAAATGATATTATTTAAGGAAAATCAAGAAAAAATGTTTACTCCGGAGACAAGGATTGATTACAAACTCTCAAAGCTCAATATCAAAATGTTGGAAATAGAAAAATCGGCAATCAAAGCAGAAATGCTTCCCAAACTGTCTCTCAGTTTTCAATACGGAGCCGTTGGTTTTGGCGATAGATTTTCTCAAGTGTACCGAGATTTTTATCCGTATTCCACAATTGGAATTAAATTGAGTATTCCCATTCTGAATTTTTACAAAAACAATGCTCAATACAAACAAGCTGACCTAAGCCACAAAAATGCTGATGAAAAACTGAAATTAACAGAAGGTAAATTAACTCTGGAATACGAAAATGCGCAAACCAAACTTTTACTGGCAAAAACGAATGTAGAAAACGGTCTTAGAAACATTGACTTGGCAAAATCTGTCCTAAAAGTAACGGATTTACAACTTCAAAAAGGCGTTACCAATCTCACCGATTGGCTCAATACCCAAAACTCACTTCGGGAAGCTCAAAACACGTATCTGAGCGCATTGTATACTTATTATCAAGCGCGTGTCGATTTGGAAATGGCTAACGGAACATTGAAAACTTTTTATAAATCTTATTAATGAAAATGAAGAAGAATTTTATTCTGATATTCTTAAGTATCTGTATTTTAAGTTTTATCATTTATAAATTATATGGGAATTATCAAAAACTCAATCAGACTGAGATGCATAAAAAAGAAGAAATTCCGCAAATTCCCGTAACGGTTACAACGGCAAAAGAAGAATCACAAATAATCGGTACTACAAAAACCGGATTGGTCATTCCATTTGAAGAAGCCAAAGTTTTTTCTACCGGAACAGGAACAATAAAGAAACTGCTTTTTAAACTAGGCGACAAGGTATACAAAGGTCAACCACTGGCGATAATTGACACCCAACTTCTGGAGCTCGAACTCAAAAAATCTGAGTCTAATGTAGCCAAATTGAGAACAGACCTCGAGACTTATACAGAATTGCAACAAGGAAATGCCTCGACGCAAAGAGATGTGGATGCCATTCGCCAAGTTTACAATGATGCTGTGAATCAATCATCACAATTGCGAAAACAGATTTCTGATGCTGTCATCAAATCTCCAATTAACGGCGTAATCAATAGCAAAAATTTGGAAAGTGAAATGTTTACAGGAACTGGCGGAGAATTAGGTTCCATCATTAATTGTTCAAAATTAAAAGTTAAAATTTTCTGCACAGAATCGGAGGTTTATAAAATTTCTTTGGGTCAAAAAATCAAACTTTCTACGGATGTTTATCCTGAGAAAACCCTGTTGGGAAAAGTTTCATACATCAGTCCACAAGCCACAGATGCCTTTAATTTCGTTGTCGAAATCGCCATAGAATCAAACGACAATCTCGAACTTCGTTCCGGAACACTTGTGTACGCAGACTTTTCGCAAGAATCGTCAAAAAAAATGATTTTAGTTCCCAGAACGGCAATCAATGAAAGTATTCTCAATGCCTCTGTTTACGTTGTGGAAAATGGAAAAGCCATTCTTAAAAAAATAACTGTGGGCGAAGAATTTGGGGATAATATAGAAGTTACAGCTGGATTAAATGTTGATGAACAGGTTGTTATTTCCGGACAAATCAATCTACAAAATGGAACGCCTGTCAAAATCATAAAACACAATCCATAGTATGTCTATCACTTCATTATCCATCAGGAAACCGTTGTTGCTCGCTGTCATTTTTACGATTTTGGGGTATTTTGGGATTTCTTCTTATTTGAATCTCAATTATGATTTGCTTCCGAAATTTGAGATTCCCGAGGTCACAGTCAGCACGCTTTATCCCGGAGCTTCAGCCTCGGAAGTAGAATCTGCAGTAACGAAAAAATTGGAAGATGCATTTTCTTCTATAGAAAATCTCGACCAGATAAAATCTACTTCGCAGGAAGGCGTTTCCATTATTTCGTTAGCTTTTAAAAGCGATACAGATGTGAACCAAGCCGAACAGGATTTACAGAAAAAAGTCGATGCAACACTGAATCAATTGCCGAAAACTGCTGAAAGACCGCAAGTCAACAGGGTCAATATGCAGGCAACTCCCGTGATAAAAGCAGGCGTTACTGCAAATATGGAACCGACAAAACTCTATGATTTGCTTGATAATCAGCTGAAACCTATTCTCAATAACATCAAAGGTGTTGGGCAGACAGACCTTATCGGCGGAAACGAGCGGGAGATTCACATTAATATCAATCAGGAAAAATTGACTGCTTACGGTTTATCAGCAGACTTGGTAACACAAACAATCAGAAAAGCCAATATTTCTGTCCCAGCGGGAAGTCTGGAAAATGATAACTCACGTATTTCCATCCGTTATGACGCGAATGTAAAATCACTGGACGAATTGCGCAATTTGGCGATTGTAGAAAATCCGAAAACGGGAGCCATTTACCTTAAGAATATTGCCGAAGTGGCAGATGCTCCCAAAAAAATAACTAGCATCAACAGAATCAACGGAATTCCTTCAATTGGTCTGGAAATCAGCAAACAAACCGATGCCAATGCAGTAAAGCTTAGTGAAGAAATTAAAAAGAGATTTTCCGAATTGGAATCTCAATATCAATCCCAAAATCTGAAGTTCGATATTTCGATAGACCAGAGTGAATATACCGTCAGTTCTGCCGATGCCGTAATGTATGATTTGGTGTTGGCGGTGGTGATTGTTGGTTTTGTGATGCTCTTTTTTCTGCACAGTTTTCGAAGTCTGTTTTTTGTTTTGGTGGCTTTGCCTGCGTCTATCATTCCCACTTTTACGATGCTGTATCTTTTGGGATATTCGCTGAATATTATGACCTTGATGGGATTATCCCTGGTCGTAGGAATTTTGGTAGATGACTCCATTGTCGTTTTAGAAAATATTTACCGAAAACTTGAGGAAGGTTTAGATAAAGAAAAAGCATCCATTGAAGGAAGAAACGAAATTGGTTTCACGGCACTTTCCATTACGCTGGTAGATGTTGTGGTTTTTCTTCCTTTGGCTTTGAGTGGCGGAATGATTGGCGGTTTATTGAAAGAATTTTCGCTGGTCGTTGTTTTTTCGACCTTGATGAGCCTTTTCGTTTCCTTCACAATTACACCTTTGTTGGCGAGCCGTTTTGCTAAATTGGAACAGCTAAAAAATAATACGGCGTGGGGAAAAATTGCTTTAGGATTTGAAAAATTCATCGGAAAAATTAAAGATAATTACGGAAAATGGCTAAGAATTGTTCTCAACAAAAAACGGTGGTTTCTCCTGTTTACAACTCTACTGATTTCCGGTTCTGTTGCTTTAATTCTAATTGGATTAATTGGTACTGAATTTATTCCGGAAACCGACCAAAACACTTTGGTTATCAATATGGAACTGGAATCTACTTCACCCATTTCTAAAACCAACAGATTGGTTCAGGAGTCAGAAAAAATACTTTTGAGACAACCCGAAATCGTCAAAGTTTTTTCAAGTATTGGATTTATGGGCGGAAATATTTCCGGTAGCGAAAGTAATTCCAATTTAGCGGAAATAACCCTTTCTTTGGTCGATAAAAAGCACAGGAATTTTACCACCGAAGAATTTGGTAGTCAGATTCAAAAAAAATTGGCTTCTGAAATCGCTGGCGTTAAATTTACTACCGCATCATCTTCTATTACTGGAGGAACGGACAGTGCGCCAATTGAAATTGCGATAAAAGGAACGGATGCTGATGCTGTTCGGAAAGCTGCAGAATCTTATCAGAAAATAATTTCAAAAATCAATGGAATCAAATATGCAAAACTCTCTGTAAAAAACCAAAAGCCGGAAATCGACGTCAAAATCGACCGTAGAAAAATGAGCCTGATCGGATTGGATGCGGAAAAAGTGGGAGAAATTCTGGAAAATTCTTTTAATGGAAATAATCAGAGTTTGTTTAAGCAAAATAATACGGAATATGATATCAATATTCGTCTCGACCCATTCAACCGTTCGGATATTCTTAACCTGAAAAAGCTTCCTTTTGTCAATTCTAATGGACAAACCATCCTTTTGGAACAGTTTGCAAATGTTTCCGAAAAATTAGGCGAAACGAACCTGCAACGTATTGACCGGTTGAATGCAATAACCGTTCAGGCTGATGTTTTCGACCGACCTGTGGGAACTGTAAGCAGTGAGATAAAAGAAAAGGCAAAATCTATACAGCTTCCAGCAGGGATTTTTGTTGAATATCTTGGCGAAACTCAAAATCAGGACAATGCTTTCGACAGTTTGATTTTTGCTTTAATTACAGCTTTTGTTTTGGTGTACCTGATTATGGTTGCACTTTACGAAAGTGCCGTTTATCCGTTTGTTGTTCTCTTCTCGATTCCGGTAGCATTGATTGGCGCGTTGCTGGCATTGGCTTTGTCCGAAGAAACCATTAATATTTTTACCATCATTGGTTTGATAATGCTTTTAGGACTTGTTTCAAAAAACGCTATTCTCATTGTCGATTTTACAAATACCTTAAAATCTCAGGGATATTCGACAAAAGAAGCCTTGATTTTAGCAGGAAAAGAAAGACTTCGCCCGATTTTGATGACTACATTTTCTATGATTTTCGGAATGCTTCCCATCGCACTGGCAACTGGAGCCGCTTCCGAAATGAAAAACGGAATTGCTTGGGTCATTATCGGAGGATTGACGAGCTCTATGATTCTTACGGTTTTTGTAGTTCCCTGTATTTATTTGATTGTTGATAATGTAATGAGGATGGTAAAAAAAATAAAGAATTTTAAGTTAGCTAAAAAATGACATAAATTCTAACGGGAGTATGGCTTGTACTTTTCTTAAATAGTTTTACTGAAGGATTGCGAATATTCAAGCCGAGTTCGTATGCAATTTCGCATATCGATAAATAATTGTTGAGAGCTTTTCTTGCTTTTTAAATAATTTTCTGATGAAGGTACCGTTGGGTACTGTACCTCCAAAAATTTTCGTAACATAACGCTAAGATATGTTGGTGAAACATTTAAATCGCTGGATAAAATTGTATAATTAAAATATTAATCTCAGTTTTTTTGTATCTCTTTCCTATGAAGAACATTTCGTAGCATTACCATATCGTCACTTACTTTCTGATCAAGAATCTTTGCGTAATGCTGAGTGGTCTTAATATTCTTATGACCAAGCATTTTGCTTACACTTTCTATAGGAACTCCATTTGACAGAGTTATTGTTGTAGCAAAAGTATGTCGTGCAATATGATAAGTAAGTTCTTTATTTATATCACAAAGGTCGGCGATTTCTTTTAGGTAAGCATTCATCTTCTGATTACTTAATATAGGTAGCAGTCTACCACTATTCAAACAAGTTGGATGATTTGCGTATTTCTCGATAATTTCTTCCGCTTTAGGGAGTAATGGTATATTTGATTTTGTTTTGGTTTTTTGACGTGTTGTGTAAATCCATTTATTACCGTCTAAACCAACATTAACATTATCCATAGTAAGTTGTCGCGTATCTATATAGGCCAGTCCTGTGTAACAGCTAAATAAAAAGATAAATCTGACCTGAGACAACCTCTCATTTTTGAAATCTTTATTGAACATAATCTCTAATTCCTGTTCATTCAAAAAAACTCTACTTACTTCATTAAAACTTGAGCTATAATTAAGAAATGGATCTCTTTCAATCCAGCCATTGGCAAGGCAGATACGAACAATTTTACCAAAGTTTTTAATATATTTTACGGCAGAATTGTTATTACAAGACCTTTCAGTTCGTAAAAAAAATTCAAAATCGTTTAAAAATGTGAAATCAATTTTCTTGATATCAATATCTGATAGATTAAATTTCCATTTCAAAAATTCTCTAATATGACTGAGGCAGGTTTTATATCTTCCGAGAGTTCCTGAAGCAAACTCCTTTCCAATGAGCCTTTCCATTCTATCATTATGGTCTAAGAAAATTGGTATTAGTGTTCTATTAAGTTCACCTGTTCCGAGGAATTTATTTTTAAGAATTTCACAAGTGACGTTTTCGTTATCTTTAATTAAGTCGTGATAGATATTATAAATTTTCTGCTCAAATGTTTTGAGATAAAAGTTAAGTGACTTAACTTCCTCTGATGTACCTGTTACTTTTTGCATCCCGGAACTCCATCTTTTAGTATTCACGGTACGTTTGGTACTAATTTCAGTTATTTTCCCATCAACGGTTATACGAAGGTATATTGGTACTTCTCCATTAGCGTTGATCTTTGATTTTTTCACATAGAAAAGGAGATTAAATGTCTTGTTCATTTATTTGAATTTTATGAGTTTAAAATTAACTACAGTAAAAAACATTAACAAGATATTCACTTTCTGAACTGGCTTACCAGAGGCGTTTTTCAAAACATTCAGTGACCTCTTTAAACCATTTGAGTGAGGTCACTTCTATAGGTCACTTAAGATTAAAAAATCTGATAAAAATTTCAAAGAATATTCAATTTTTTTAATTTTTTAATGAAAAATTATCGAATTGAATATTCAATTTCTCAGTGACCTATTTTTCCATATGTTTCAGGTCACTGAATAAGTCACTTTCAGATTGTGTAATTTTGACTCTTTTTGAATAGTTATAAAACGAAAAAAGCTTTAAAACATACGTTTTAAAGCTTTTTGTACTACTTTGATTTAGTAGTTGCGATCCGGACGGGACTCGAACCCGCGACCTCCGCCGTGACAGGGCGGCATTCTAACCAGCTGAACTACCGGATCAATTTTTTAAAAGAAATTGATAAAACTTTTGCGATCCGGACGGGACTCGAACCCGCGACCTCCGCCGTGACAGGGCGGCATTCTAACCAGCTGAACTACCGGATCATTATTTTAAGGAACTTCGTTTCTTTTTTGTGATTGCAAAACTACAACTTTTTTCCTTACCTGCAAATTATTTTCGAAAAAAAAGCCTTCCTAAAGTGGAAGGCATTCATTATCAAACTTATTTTTTTACAAGTGAGCGCTTAGTTTTTCAGCAATCACCTCTTTTGGAGCTACACCTACTAATTTGTCTACAACCTCACCGTTCTTAAAAATTAAAACCGTAGGGATATTTCTGATACCATACTGCATAGAAATTTCCTGGTTGTTGTCTACATCTACTTTTCCTACTACTGCTTTTCCTTCAAAATCTGTTGCAACTTCTTCAATGATCGGTCCCAACGTTCTACAAGGTCCGCACCATACCGCCCAAAAGTCTACCAATACCGGTTTATCTGATTTTAAAACCGTTTCCTGAAATGAGCTATCTGTAATTTCTAAAGCCATTTTGTTTCTTTTATTTAAATTAATATTATCTTCTTGTTTTTATCATTAATTAGATACCCAAAATTACGCCATTTGTGTAATATTGTTATCTATGCTCAACATTTGTATTTTCTATAACAAAATCGCTTGAAATTTCTTTTAAAGCAGTCACGAATGTATCGATACCCTCTTTGGTAGTCATGTGGCTGAAAGAAATACGAAGTGGTGTGCAGTGATCCATCTCGTCTTCAGAAAGAACCATCATCATCACCATAGAAGGCTTAGAGGCCCCGGAAGAGCATGCGCTTCCCTGAGAAATCGCGATTCCTTTCATATCCAGCTGAAGACCAATTAAAGGGTTTTTATAAGGCAATAAAGCGCTTAAAACCGTGTAAAGACTATTTTCTTTTTCAGCACTTCTCCCGTTGAATTTTATTCCCGGAATTTCTGCTGTAAGCCTTTCTGCAGTGTAACTTTTAATTTCCTGCATGTGATTGGTATATGCCTCCATATTGTTCAGAGAAAGTTCTAATGCTTTTCCTAAACCAACGATACCGGCAACATTTTCAGTTCCTGCTCTCAGGCTTCTTTCTTGTGGTCCGCCTGTGATAATCCCTTTCAAACCGCTGGATTTTCTGATGAATGCAAAACCAACACCTTTCGGACCATGGAATTTATGAGCACTGCAAGACGCAAAATCCACCTGAATATCTGAGAAATCCAAATCTATATGGGCCATGGTCTGTACCGTATCAGAATGGAAAAGTGCATTATTTGCCTTACACAATTCCGCTATTTTCTTAATATCATAAATATTTCCGATCTCGTTGTTCACATGCATTAAGCTTACCAACGTCTTTTTATCGGAAGATTTTAATAGTTCTTCTAATTTATTAAGATCAATATCCCCTTTTTCATTGGGACGGATATAATTCACCTCTACTCCTTTTCTGTTTTTCATGTCCAGAATACTTTCTGAAACACATTTATGCTCCAGTGGAGAGCTGATTATCCTTTCTACTCCCAAGTGGTCAACAGCAGATTTAATGATCATGTTGTTTGATTCTGTACCGCAAGATGTAAAGATAATCTCGGCGGGCGTAACGTGAAGATAATCTGCAACTTGTCGTCTTACATTTTCAATAAGAATTTTTGCTTCCTGTCCGAAGCTGTGCGTAGAAGATGGATTTCCGAAATTCATCTTCATGGTGCTAACCATTGCATCAATTACTTCTTCTGAAAGAGGTGTTGTTGCAGCGTTATCTAAGTATACTTTATTCATTTTACTTTGAATATTTTAATTTTACGGAGGTGAACTGATAATCTGAAGGTACAGAAAAAATAAACCATGGGTTTGACATTACCTGAATTTCCATACCGCCAGACTGATACTCAGGAACCTCCACGTACAAAACGTTATCTTTTACTGAAATATTTTTAATCTGTGTAATTTTATGATCGCCGGAATTGAATCTTCCGAGATTATATAAAACCACTTTTCTGTCATTAGGAAATTTGGGATAAACAGGAGCCTGGCCAAGGTCTATAACACTGGAGTTGCCTTTGATGGCCTTTTGCAGATCCTGTTCATTAGTAAGGATCACAAAATTCGCCTCGTCTCCTCCGCCCTGGGATTCTGAAGCAATGATTTCAGCTTTCTGCATGCCTGAAGATTTTTGGGAAGGTGCGCTTGTACAACTCACAATGAGTGCAAGACATAAAACAAACAATCTTTTCATTTTATATTTTTATTGTTCAAAATTAATGAAAAAATTGATAATGACCCTCATTTGCCCATTTCAACATGGGCTTGTCTCCGGAAGTATCTCCGAAAGCTATTATTTTGTCGTATTTAGTATCCGTGATTTCAACCTTAATTCTTTCAAGCTTTTCTTTACCATTGCAGTTTTTTCCTATGAAATTCCCCGTGAAAATTCCGTTCTTAAACTCAGCTTTTGTGGATACAAGCTGCATTTGGAATGCTTCGGCAAAAGGTTTGGCCCAAATATCAAGGGAAGCCGTTACCAATAAACTCTGTGTATTATCTCTATCGATATTTTGAATAAAATCAAGCGCATTTTCCCTAACAATTTTAGGGTAGTGCTCATTAAAAAATTCTTGAGATTTTTTTTCAATTTTCTCCTGAGTCTGGCCTTTAAGTATAGAACTGATAAAGCTTTTCTTCACCTTTTCAGTTTCTGCAAGCTTTAATTTTAACAGGATAAAAAGCGGGACGTGCTTCAAAAATTGCATTCGGAATTTTGCAGGATCGTAAAATTTAAGATACATAAACATTGTATCTTTATAAGTCAGAGTTCCATCAAAATCAAAACAATACAATTTTTTCATTCGGGTTTCTATCTTGTTATTAATTTAAATATTTTGTTTAACGTAAAAGTATTAAAGATATTTTTAATCTTTCATTAAAATTAAATTATTTTAAAGCTTTAATTTTTTAAATATAAATTCAGGAATATTCCTGATAATCATCATTATAATTCCCCAAACCGGCAAAACGTAGACTACATTTTTTCGTTTTTTATAAGCTTTAAAAATATAGTCGGCCGCCTGTTTTGGCGTGGCTGTTAATTTTGGGTTCAAAGGTAAGCCTTCCGTCATTTTGGTGGCCATAAATCCGGGCTTAACAGTCATTACATGGACTTTTTTATCAAACAGATAATTCCTCAATCCGCTTAAATAAGCTGTAAAAGCCGCTTTTGCACTTCCATAAATAAAATTGCTCTGCCTGCCGCGATCTCCCGCTACGGATGATAAGCCGATGATGGTACCGGATCTTCTGCTTTCAAACTGAAGAGCAAAATAATTCATTACCGGAACCAATTTTGAGTAATTAATATCTATTATCCTTTCTGTATTTTTATTGTCATACAAACCTTCTTCCGTTCCCTCTCCAAGGTATCCGGTGGCACAAAATAATAAGCCTGAATGAATATTTTCCAATGATGTATAGTCAATTTCCTTCATCAGATCCAGCTCTATAACCTCCGCCTGCTGCAGAAATTTCACATCAATATGCCTTGCAAATCTTTCGGTAGTTTCTTTATTTGAGGTAAAAAGATAGATTTTTTCATATTTTTCCCCTTCAGTAAGTGCTTTTTCTACAAAAGCCTGCGCTACTTCCGATGTACTTCCTAAAACGATCATTTGGTTTAATTATTATTTATAATTCTTTTGTGCTGTAAAGACACAAATTTTGAACTTTGTGTGTTTTTGAGATAATTGGTAAGGGAAGACCTGCTCATGCTGTCTTTGGTAAGATAAATCCTTCCTCCGTACTGCTGAACAATTTCATCCAGCTGGTCAACAAGCTTTTTAAGTTTTGAATTCACTTTAAAATCAAGAGCCAGCGTATATCCTTCCACCGGAAATGAATTGTAAGCTTCCGGGTTGTGCTTTCCGAAAAGCTTTAAAACGGCCAGAAAAGAACCATTTCCACTGTTTGCGATGGTTTCCAGAATTTTTTTCATGCCTTCTTTTCCGGTTTCTTTCGGGATTACCATCTGATATTGGATAAATCCTGATTTCCCGTAAATTCTGTTCCATTCATGAACAGCATCCAGCGGATAGAAAAAAGTTTCGTAATCAATAAAATTTTTAATTTCTTTTTTTGTCTGCTTATTGAAGTACAACAAATTGAAAATCTTCACCGTTAAAGCATTTAAAACAAACCCAGGGAAGTAAAAAGGAACGGTAGGTTCAAATTTTTTCTTGAGTCTCAAAGGATTATTTCGTAGATTCTGAGGCAGTTCATGCTGGAAAGCGTGCTCTCCTCTCATCAAAATACTCCTGCCAATATTCTTCCCCTTTTGAAGGCAGTCTATCCATGCAACAGTATAAGTCCAGCTTTCACTTTCTTCAAATAATCTGAAAATTTCATCCAGATTTTCAGCTTTAATGCTTTCCTGACGAATGTATGCGGATTCTATATTTTTCAGCTTAAATTTCGCTGTCAGAATAATACCTGTTAAGCCCATTCCACCGATGGTAGCCCAGAATTTATCTGTATTTTCCTCTCTTGAGCAGGTAATAATATCACCGTTTTCGGTCATTAATTTAAATTCAATCACATACTCTGAAAAACAGCCTTCTGCGTGATGGTTTTTCCCGTGAACATCAGATGCAATGGCACCTCCGACAGAAACAAACTTCGTTCCCGGCGTTACATACAAAAAATATCCCTGGGGAACAGAAATTTCCAAAACTTCTGAAAGCAGAACTCCTGACTCGCATTCAATAACACCGTTTAAACGATCGAAACTGATGAATTTATTTAATTTTTTGGTTGAAAATATATGTTCGCCCAACGAAGCATCACCGTAACATCTTCCATTACCTCTGGCAATAACTTCATTGTTATTTACTACAAATTCTTTTATTTTTTTGAAGCTGTCTTCAGACTTCATTTCTTTTTCCACTATGGGAAAATTACCCCAGTTTGTAACTTTCTGTATAAAATTAGGCTTCATTTTTTAAAGTAAATTTGAATTAAAAACGCAGCAACCCACAACAATAAGGTAACCTGAATATATCTGTCCCTGTAAACAATTTTGGTAGGCGATTCCGTCCTGTTATAAACCAATGTCTGCTGTAGATACCTCAAAAAGGCAAATACCACAAAGATCACCGTATAAAAAACCCTCTCATGGAATTTTGCCTGAACTTCAGGTGACAATGTAAACATTAAGTAACATACAATAGCCAATGTTACGGAAATGGAAAGTGCAATATCTGCAAACTGAACGTTGTAACCATCCAAAGCCCGTCTTGTTTTCCCTGAAACTTGGGCGTTGATAAGTTCTCCCCTTCTTTTTCCGATAGCCAGAACCAATGCCAGTACAAACGTTAATAAAATAGCCCACTGGGAAATACTGATCCCCGTCATATAACCTCCAGCTAACACCCTTAAAACAAAACCTATGGCAATAATTGAGATATCAATAATCGGAACATGTTTTAATTTAAAAGTATAAGCCAGATTCATTACAAAATAAAATCCTACAATAGTCGCAAACTTCCATAAATTCTCCTGAAAATAAGCCTGAGCAAAGAATACAAGCGCAATATCCGCAGCAATAAGACCTATAAAAATACCTATTGCACGGGATTTGGAAATAGCGCCGCTTGCAAGCGGTCTGCGTCTTTTTTCCGGGTGTTTTCTGTCTGCTTCAATGTCATTATAATCATTTAAAATATAAACAACACTGGCAGCTAATGAGAAAATGATAAACGCAAAGATGCTTTTGGTTAAAAGATCCAGGTTTTTGATATTACCTGAGAAAAACAGGGGAACAAATACAAAAAGGTTTTTTACCCATTGTTCTACCCGAAGCAGCTTAAAATATTTCTTCATTTATGTGGTTTCAAATGCAAAAGTAAGAATTAAAAAAATATCCACCATAAAAATACAAAAATAACCGCCAATAGCGGTTATTTACGAAAATATTTATATGTTAATTAATTATTGCCCCTGTTGAGCTTCATTAATCATTTTTGCATTTGCAGTGATGGCAAATTCCACTCTTCTGTTTTTAGCTCTGCCTTCTTCAGTATCGTTTGTAGCAACCGGCATTGCTTCTCCTTCACCTTTAGCGAATAATCTGCTTGATGCGATGCCTTTTCCAGATAAATAAGTTTTTACCGAATTGGCTCTTCTTTCTGATAAGCTTAAGTTGTAAGCATCTGTACCTTTGCTGTCTGTATGCCCGTAGATATTGATGTTTGTATCAGGGTTGTTTGTTAATACCTGAGCCAGTTTATCTAAGTTGGTTTTTGCAGTACTTGTAAGCGCAGAAGAATCAAAATCAAAGTTTACAATACTTTCGTTCAAAGTAATTTTGATACCGTCTCCTACTCTTTCAACCTGAGCACCCGGCAGCGTTTCTTTAATTTCTCTGGCCTGCTTATCCATCTTGTTACCGATAACGTTACCTGCAACACCACCGATAATACCTCCTAAAACTGCTCCAATTGCACCGTTACCTCCTTTTCCTACATTATTTCCAAGGATTCCTCCAAGAACCGCTCCTGAAGCAGCACCTACGGCAGTACCTCTTTGCTGGTGGTTAGAATTCTGTACAGCTTCACAACTTGTGAGCAATAGAGCCGATGATAAGAAAAGAGCTCCGATATATGTTTTTGTAAATTTCATCTTGTTAAGTATTTTTTAATTAAATTATTTCATTCCCGTTCTCTCGAAGTTGTAAACAACTCTTACATTTTCTCCTTCGAAAGGAACATTTTGTTCAAGTGAGAATTGATCTGTGCTTTGGTTAACCATGGTTAAGCTGTAACCCATTGAATTTTGCTTGGCTTTGGTTCCGGCTGCGATTTTTTTGAATTCAAAAGTGTTTCCGCTTTTTACTTCAAATTTAATTGGCTGTGTGAATCCGGCTCCGCAGTTTCCGCCTCCATTCAGGGTATAAGCTCCTGTCCAGTTATTTGGAATCAGTCTCCAATGACTTCCTACAAAACATTGTGCATCCACACCGTCATCGAAAGGTTTAATCTTGAATTTTTTGTCGTAGTCAACGCTTACAATCTGCCAGTCTCCTTTCATTTTAAGAAATTCTGATCTTTGATTCTGCGCTGTTGCAGCATTATTAACTGAGGAACAAGACACTGCAAAAAGTGATGTTCCGATCATCCCTGCAAGTAGTAACTTTTTCATTTTGTTGTTTATTATTTTGTTACAATAAAGTTACAAAAAACCGTGCCAAAATTTAAAAATAAAAATAAAAAAAGTCCCAAAATTTCGGACTTTATATGGTTCTACCTTAATTACAGGAAGATATGTTATTTTTTAACAGCCTTTTTTACGGATCTTTCAGCTTTTTTTACAGCGCCGGATTTTCCGTTATAGTAGTTTGAATAAGCGTATTCAGCTGCCTTTTTTAAATCAATAACACCGCCTGCCTGAGAAAAATCTCCAAACTGATTCGTTGTGCTTGCGTTGCTTGATTTTACCAGTGATTCAATAACCTGGGCTGGCGTAAGATTCGGCATATAAGCCAATAAAACTGCCGCAGCACCTGCTACCACCGGAGAAGCCATAGAAGTTCCCTGTAAATATTTATATTCGTTATGAGGCACTGTAGAATAAATTTCCTGGCCCGGAGCGAAAACATTTACCATTTTCTTATTGTAGTTTGAGAAGCTTGCTCTCAATGCATTATTGTCGTTAGTACTTGCACCTACAACCAAAACGTTATTTACAAATGGCGCCGCATCAGTAGTATTTTTAAAGTTGGTAGGATAAGCAAGATGCTCTGCAACATCCTCATTCTCATTACCCGCAGCTTTTACAAGAAGAACGCCTTTATCCTGAGCATATTTGAATGCATCCCATACTACATTTTTACCAGGAGAAACCGGCTTACCGAAGCTCATATTCAGAACTTTAGCACCATTATCCACTGCATATCTGATAGCGTTCGCAACGTCTTTGTCTCTTTCATCACCATTCGGAACTGTTCTTACAGACATGATTTTAGCTACTTTTGAAGCAACCCCATACTGAATTTCTTTTCCGTTCGGAAGACCTGCGATGATACCGGCAACGTGAGTTCCGTGCTCTGCATCAGGACCTTCGTAGTGATTGTTTCCATAATTCTTTTCAGAATAATCATCGTAGTTATCACCTACAATTTCTTTTCTTGGGTCATAATCAAGATTATATTGCTTTTCCTGCGGACCGAAATAATCTAAAGCCTCTTTCATCTGCTTCTTCATTTCCGTTTCGAATTCTGCTGCAGATTTCCCTTTAAATTCCGGACTTTGAGAAACCTGAGCCAACACCTGAGCTGCCATTGCATCTTTTTGATCAGCCGGCTTAATGGCTGCAACATTTTCAGGGGTAACAGCTTTTCCGTTCAGCAATTTTACCATTGTAGGAATGGCATCATTAATCATTGAATACGTCTGGAAACCCTGTCTTGCCTCAACACTTTTCTTTGAGAAAAGATCCTTTGCTTTCATATACATTGCAAATTCTTCGGGCATCTTAGCCTGATTTGCTTTGTTTTTAGCAGAGTCATCTCCTTCAAACATTGGCTTGTATTTAGCAACAACTCTTGTTACTTCCATATTATCGATATCAATATCGGCAGTTTTTCCACCAATGAAGTTCCATCCGTGAATATCATCGATGTATCCGTTTCCATCATCATCTTTTCCGTTGTTTGGAACTTCGTTCGGATTAGACCAAACATTTTTAACCAACCCCGGGTGATCTACCTGAACACCACTGTCTAAAACTCCTACTACAACCGTTTTCGGCTTAAGACCTTTAGACTCTAAAAATTTATATGCGTTTTCTGTATTTATACCATAA
Source organism: Chryseobacterium daeguense DSM 19388 (assembly GCF_000430825.1). GTDB lineage: Bacteria > Bacteroidota > Bacteroidia > Flavobacteriales > Weeksellaceae > Chryseobacterium > Chryseobacterium daeguense. The sequence continues at coordinate 228,338 of NZ_AUMT01000003.1, forward strand.
ACTTTCGTTGTAGAAAAATCTTTGTGATACCAAGTCATAAGATCTTTATTTTCTTTCGGATCTACACCTGCTTTTGCTTCCTGAGCATAAGAAAAACTGAATCCTGCTAAAAAAACAGCAGCTAATAATACCTTTTTCATATGTATATAATATATTTTAATATGATTGTTTTATATTTTTAATATAAGTCAGAGATTCCGGCCCTTTGTTACAAATAAGGTCTAAAATTGATAAATCTTTCAGAAAACCCAGCTTGTCTGAAAATGTTTGATAATATTCTTCCATATCATATTCTGAAGGATGTTTTGCTGAAAATTTTTCTCTGAAATTAATTTCTTCCGGATTTTTGATATATTCTATATTCAAAGAATGTGCCTTTTCCGTTTTTAGGATCTGCTGGATAACATCAAGTGCTTTGATATTAAAATCAAGTACATATTTTTCTTTTAAATCAAATATTTTCCTGAATTTATCCTCATAAAATTCGAAATAAGGAGAGCTTTGATAGGCTGTCTTAATAGACTTCCAATGAAGAGTACGCCAGTCTTCGCGGTGGGAAATTTCAATATCTTTAAACTCTCTTTTCCCATTATGCTGAATCGGAATAATTAATGATAATTTTCCGTTTGCCCCATAAATATTGGCCCTGTTTCTATACGTCTGCTTCGGAAAGCTTTCAAACTGTTCAAATAAAATTTCATTTTCAGGGTCTAAGAAAACTGAAAACCATGAAATAGGCGGTAAATAAAATACCGGTAATAATACATTCTTCATATTCATAATGCAAAAATGAAGTATTTTTTGAATACTCCATTTTATTTTATATTTATTTTAAACTTTGACAAAGTGTTTTAGATTTCGTCGTCAGTTTTTTTCTTTCTGAATAGTTTCATAAAATACTCCCATCCGAAGAACAAGATAAGAATCATTGCTGCAATCCACCAGTAAGAAGTTTTATTAGCTTCTCCTGTATTTGTAGCTTTAAACATTCTTTCCCAACGGATTTTCCACGGAGCCTGATAAGAAGAGCTGGCATCTTTGAAAGCACCCTGTATGCTCATCCACGTAAACATAGGCTTCCCAACAATATTCTCTTCCGGAACGAAGCCAAAGAATCTCGCATCCAATGAAGCATCCCTGTTGTCCCCAACCATCATATAATAATCCTGTTTAATAGTATACTGATTGGTTTCTTTTCCGTTGATGAAAATTTTTCCGTTTTTATTTTCTAAGCTGTTGTGCTCATATTCTGAGATAATCCACTGATACATAGGAAGAGACTCCTGATTAAGCGTAACAACGTCTCCTTTTTTAGGAATTCTCAAAGGTCCGTACCAATCCTGATTCCAAGGTTTGTTGATAGGGAAAATAGACTGGGTGGTATCTATGCTTTTTGTATATGCAGATCTGTCAGCATTAAGTTTATAAGAAACCGTAGCAGAATCTTTAGGGAAAATGCTCTCTTCCATATCAATTACATTCGGCAACCCTTTAATCTCTTTCGCTGTTTTATCTGTAAGCCCCTGGAACATATAAGTGAAACCACCTTTATCATTCTGCATTTCCCTTACAGGTAAAAATCCGTAAGCATTGTATAATGCAGGAATATCTAATTGCGTTCCTGTATTTACTGTGTAAGCATGCTGAATTTCCTGATCTCCGAGGATAGTCTCCGGTTTTCCGTTCACAAAAAGTCTTCCTGCTCTCATTTCAAAAGTATCACCAGCAACGGCAACGCATCTCTTTACATAAGGATCTCTTCTGTCGATTGCAGTATGTACAGAATCCTGAGGATAGTTGAAAACAACTACATCATGCTTTTGAGGCTTATTAAATTGGAAAATTCTTTCGTATGGTAATTTTACACCCTCTACATAAGATTTCGGGTCATCTTTCGGGTTTCCTTTTTCGCCGGAATCGAAGATCGTTCCCTGTAGGAAAGGTATTGCTACCGGGCGCATAGGAAGCCTGTATCCGTAGCTCCATTTATTTACAAAAAGGAAATCACCTACCAATAACGTTCTTTCCATAGACCCTGTAGGAATTCCGAAAGGCTGTGTTACAAAAACATGAATTATGGTAGCAAAAACCACCGCAAAAGTCACTGATCCAAGGAAAGAATCTTTCTTTTTTTCGCTTTTTTCTTCGTCTGTCAGGAACAATTCATTTTCACCTTCTAACTCCACATCTTTGCCATAATTTACCGTTGCCATATAGATAAATGGAAGAATTGCTGTAAGAAGCGCACTTTTCCCGAATTTTTTCATTAAATAAATATGAAAAACAGACATCATGATAGGTCCCACAATTGGAAGATAGGACAAAATAGCCCACCATTTCGGATGTTTTGTTTCTTTTAAAATAATGAAATAATTGTAGAAAGGGATAAAAGCAAATAAAGGACTATACCCCATTTTCTTAAACAGCTTCCAAGTGGAAATCCCCATCAATACGGATAAAATGAGAACATAAACTGTGTACGTTAAAAAATAATTCATAATTTTTTGTGCCTAATCTATAATATGAGTAATTGGTAATGAGCAATGAATAATTTTAGCTCTCATTATTTCTTACTATTAGTTTGCAATGTAGGAAATTTGTTACAAAATTAAAGTCCTAAAACATCTTTCATTGTGAAATTTCCTTTTTTATCTTTGATCCATTCAGCGGCAACTACTGCCCCCAATGCAAAACCGTTTCTGTTGAAAGCGGTGTGCTTAATTTCAATTTCGTCCACCTCGCTTCTGTAAAAAACGCTGTGAGTTCCCGGAACCTCATCTTCACGGATAGCAAAAATACCCAGCTGATTCCCCTGAGTTTCGTCCAATTTCCAGGCGTCAAACTTAGGATTGTTTTTAAAAATGCCTTCCGCAAGGGAAATTGCAGTTCCACTCGGAGCATCTAATTTGTGGATGTGATGAATTTCTTCCAGCTGGCATGAGTATTCATCAACATTTTTCATCAGGTCGGCCAGTTTTTCGTTTAAAGCAAAAAATAAATTCACGCCTAAACTGAAGTTTGAGCCATATAAAAAAGCCGTTCCGTTATCAACAGCCAACTTTTCGATTTCTGGTTTTCTGTCCAGCCAGCCGGTGGTTCCGCAGATAACCGGAATTTTATTTTCAAGACAGGCTTTGATGTTATCGTAAGCCACTTCAGGTAAAGAAAATTCAATAACCACTTCCGGATTATTAAGATTTTCAGCAGTTGGAGTTTCTTTTAAGCGGGCAACCACTTCATGACCTCTTTTCGTAGCAATTTCATCGATGATTTTGCCCATTTTGCCGTAACCAACTAGTGCTATTTTCATTTTCTATTTGTTTCTAGGTTCTTTTTAACGCAAAGGTCGCAAAGATTTTTTTTAACTACTAACTGTTTTTAAGTTCGCAAAGGCGTTTCACTTAACAAAGTCCGCAATGACAATGGTTGCGAAAACAGATTCACTATTAATTATTATTTATTAATTATTTTAAAATCTATAACTTAAGCTTAATCCTGTTTTTGGAGGAGCAAAACCATATTGATCCTGAATAACCGTAGGATTAAATGACAGATCCGGATCGTGGCGGCTTTCATACAAATGAGCATCTACAACGGCATCTACAATATTTAAAATGTAAATAAGCCCCGTGATGGCAATTGCATAATCTCTTTGTCTTTTCGCCCTGTCCTGAGCATTTCCCAATGCCACTTTGTCAAGCCACGGGTGACTGTCGACAAATTCATTCGGGGTTCCGTTGAGCTTGGCGATATAATATTCGCGGTATCGTCTGTATTGATTGTCATTCCAGACCGCAATACCTACTCCGGCTCCTACTGCTCCCCAGACGATCGGGATTTTCCAGTATTTCTTGTTGTAATATTGGCCCAATCCCGGTAATACAGCAGAATATAATCCCGCTCTTGTAGGATTCAGCTTTAAGGTTTTCTTTGTTGGCCCGTTTGCTTTTTCAAGATCTGCAACAACCTTCGATTCTGTTTTTGTATTGTTTTTTTCTACGGACACGCTGTCTGTCGGATGATATTCCACCCGGATCGTATCGTTAGGATTCACCTGTGAGAAGGCAATCGTAAACAAGCATAGAAAAAATGTGAAAAATATTTTTTTCATTTATTTAATATGGGATAAAATATATTCCAGCTCATCTTCATTTTTGAAGTCCAGAACTATTTTTCCTTTTTTACCGTTTCCGGTGGTTTTGATTTCTACTTTTACATCCAGAATATCTGCAATTGTTTTTTGCGCCCTCTTATAATTATTGGAAAGCTCGGCTTTTGCTTTTTTTGCGGCCGGGGATTTTGGATTTTTTAATGCCGTTGCAGCCTGTTCAGACTGGCGAACATTCAGTTTTTCTTTAATAATTAAATCAAATAAAATCTGCTGATGCTCTTCACTTTCAAGACTTATGATAGCTCTTCCGTGTCCTGCAGAGATTTCCCCGCTTCTGATCGCATTCTGAATATCCGGATTTAATCTTAAAAGCCTGATAGAGTTTGTAATGGTACTTCTGTCTTTCCCTACTCTCTGGCTTAGGTTTTCCTGAGTAAGCCCGATCTCTTCCATCAATCTCTGGTACGTCAGTGCAATTTCTATCGCATCAAGATCTTCCCTCTGGATGTTTTCTACAAGAGCCATTTCCAGAAGCTCCTGATCATTGACCAGACGGATATAAGCCGGGATAGACTCCAAGCCGGCAATTTTACTTGCTCTGTAACGTCTTTCCCCGGATATGATTTCGAACTTTTCGCCATCTTTTCTTAAGGTAATCGGCTGAATTACCCCTAAGTTCTTGATGGATTGCGCAAGCTCGTTTAAGGCTTTTTCGTCAAAATAAGTTCTTGGCTGTGTGGGATTGGGATAAATATCTTCTATCGCAATTTCTACGATATTCCCTACAAACTTGTCCGCTCCTTCATCAGTAGCAGAATTGATCGTTGCTTTGGATTCTGCACTCAGAATAGCACCCAAACCACGTCCCATCGCTCTTTTTTTATCCTTCATAATATGCTTTAAGCTTTAAGCGTATGGCTTTAAGCTTTTTAATTTTTTACTAATTTTTCGTTTTTTAATAAAACTTCTTCCGCAAGCTGAATGTACTGGATCGCTCCTTTACTTTCGGCATCGTAATTTAAAATACTTTCTCCGAAACTTGGTGCTTCACTCAGTCTTACGTTTCTGCTGATGATGGTTTCAAAAACCATTTCAGGGAAGTGGGCATTTACTTCTTCCACCACTTGATTCGATAATCTCAATCTGCTGTCATACATCGTAAGAAGCAAACCTTCGATATCAAGATCCTTATTGTGGATTTTCTGAACATTTTTAATAGTGTTCAATAATTTCCCAAGACCTTCCAATGCGAAATACTCACACTGAATCGGGATAATCACAGAATCTGCTGCGGTAAGCGCATTTACGGTAATTAAACCTAAGCTCGGCGCACAGTCTATGATGATATAGTCGTAATCGTCTCTTACACTTTGCAATGCTTTTTTCAGCATGTATTCACGGTCTTCCTTGTCTACCAGTTCAATCTCTGCCGCTACTAAGTCGATGTGAGACGGAACAATATCAAGATTGGGTGTAGCCGTTTTTTTGATACAGCTTTTTGTATCAACGCTGTGCTCCAATAAATTGTATGTAGAATACTGAACGTCGTCCACTCCTAATCCGGAAGTTGCATTAGCCTGAGGATCAGCATCGATGATTAATATCTTTTTTTCCAATACCCCTAATGCTGCGGCTAAATTGACAGCTGTTGTAGTTTTTCCAACTCCTCCTTTTTGATTAGCGATACCTATGATTTTTGCCATTATTAGAACTTTAAGCCTCAAAAATACACATTTTTCCTTGCTATTAATGAATGGATAAAACGAAAATTGAGTTAAAATATTGTTAATAAGCAGATTAACAATAAAAAAAATTATCCACAAAAAAAATTCTTTGTGGATAACTGTTCAAGATTTGTTATAAACATTAACTATTCAAACTTCATAGATATTGGGAATTTGAAGTAGCTTCTTACGGATTCTCCTTTCTTATTTTTTCCCGGAATCCATTTTCCTTTTGCTGAAATTGCCTTTACGGTTCTGATGGCTTCACTGTTGAAATCTACATCAGTACCATTAGCTTTAATTGCTGAGATGGTTCCGTCTATTTCTACAATAAAAGTAACAGTGGTTCTCATCACATCATCAGATTCGAAGCCGGATCCATCGAAGTTGTTCATTACTTTATTTCTGAATGATTCTATTCCTCCGTTGAAACTAGCTTCTACCCCTAAATCTTTTCCGTCAACAATTTTGTTAGGGTCTGTTTTTTCAACTACCGGAAGTGTCGGTGGAGCTGTATTGATTACAGGACCCGTACCAATAGTTGGTGTTACTGTGACATGAACATTTGGTGGGGCTATTTCACCGTCAGAATTATTTTTTGTTCCTGCAACTGCACCTTCAATTTTTTCTATCACCTTTTCATTTTTTACTTCAGCTGTTGGTTCTGGTACTGTAGTGTCAATTGTTTTTACTACAGGGGCTTGGGTGGCTTTAGGCGGGAGAACAACTGGCGGTGTGTCATCATATTCATCTATAATAACAGGTGGTGGTAATTCAAATCCACCATCCTGTACAATCTCAGGTGTTTTAAATGCGTTTATCACCACAGGTGTAATTGAAATTGCAGCCAGTAAGCTCACCCCGATAAAAAGAGCTTTTGTTAAAATTTTGTCTGATTCATTTCTCAGAACATAAGCTCCGTATTCTTTATTCCGGTGCTCAAAAAGAACCTCGTTAAAACGAAATTCCTGATTTTGATGTATGTGTTTCATCACTATTATTATTTAAACTGTTAAAAAATTCTGATTATTAGTTTAATAAGCCTTATCGATAAGTATTGATTCAACATCAAAAGTTTTGCCAAAAAATTGTTAAAATTTCATCATTTTAAAAATATTTATGACAATTATAAAAATTAACTATGCTAAAAATAACAATCAGCTGATAGTAAGGCTTATGAGATGTTTATTTTTTAATTTAAAACGATATTTAATTTAAAAATTCCAAAGAAATATTCAATTATCGTAAAAACCCCACCCCGAAATCGGAAAATCACTGACTAATTTATTGTGAGACAGACAGATATTTGTACCATACAAAATCGGGGACGCTGAAAACCGAAAAGAGTAAGCAAAGAAACACTTAAAAAACTATATTATGCCAACATTAACTCAAGAAGCAAGATCAAACTCATTAATGAGCATGCTTTTAAAACAAGTTTACGATTCTATTACTAACGGAGGCGATCCGGATTCCATCGGACCGAACGACTTTATCGCCTTTGACCCGATCGGGATTACTTTAACGGAAGATACTTTCGATTATGCACTAAACGGACTTTTCGGGAATGCTCCGGCTCCTAAACCAATGCTGGACGGACAGGGAAAACCGATTTTAGATGCTAACGGAAACCCAAAAACAAATCTTGAAGAATTCCAGAACGCAATGAAAGAAAGCAAGTTCCGTAAATACCTTCAAATGGAGCAGTTTTCCGCAATGGTAGATGCCATTCCATCAACATTACCTCCACTTACCGAAAGCGGAAACGGCAGGGCAATCACCATTTTCAATGATTCTTCAAAAAGGGTTTCCAAAGTGTACGAAGACCTGATGCAGTGGTCTGTAGTAGTAGATACGCCGGTAGATCCTAAAGTTGAAAAAAATCTTGAAAAATTAAGAGACAAGCTTTTCAAAATCAAAGTGGTAAAAAATCCTGATTTTGATAAAAATGCACCGGTAGACGATATGAATAAGCCGGAACTTCACCAGACTTTTGTTTCGCCAATGTATTCAAAATACATCGAATATCAAATGAAATATTATGATGTAGTGGATGAAAATAATTCCGTGAGAACAGACGCTGACAACGGTGATCCTGATGCAATGGCAAAATTATCCATTGACGGTAAAAACATGAAAAAAAGAGAAGATGCAGCATTAAAGGCATGGCAGTCTCTGGGTTACAAGGAAGCCGTTGAGAGAATTCAGAATTACCTGAGCGAAATTGAAGAAAAACATATGCTTGTTATCAAGAAACGTCTTCAGTCTGAGTTCAGAAACAGCCAGAGAACACGAGTGGTAGATTACACCAACTATTCTCCGTCTATCCCAATTGCAGCCAATGCACTTAAAGAATCCAAAGGATGGCCAACCATTTCTATGTACGAAGGTGAAGCCAACAGAGATTATTCAAAAACCATCCATAACTGGAGCGCGGGTGCAGGATTCAGCATGGGATTATTCAGCATCGGGGCCAGAAACAGCGGTAAAACTACAAGAACTTCCATGAATACGGATTTCAGCAACCTTAAAATTTCATTCAAGCTTGGAAAAGTAAGAGTAGAAAGAGGATGGTTCAGCGAAGAATTTGTAGAATCAAAATACTGGAAGCTTCATGAAAATTCTCCACAGACCTTAAACGGAGACATCATCAGCGATGGTAAAGGAAAAGGATTAATGCCAATGATCATCACAGAACTGATCATCGCAAAAGATGTAATGCTTGATTTCAGTGAAAACAGTACGGCTTATAAAGCAGCCAGCACTACCATCAACAGCGGTGCGGCAGTGGGAATCGGGCCATTTGTGTTCGGAGGAAGCCACAGCTATCAAAACCAAAACTCACAGAGTAATGCAAAATGGAGCGGTAAGAAACTTCAGTCGGACGGAATCTACATCATCGGTTACAAATGCCACGTAGTTCCAAAATCTCCGAATCCAAATCCGGAAATTAAAGTATGGACTGACGGAAAATCATAATTTCTTCTCATAATCAGGGGTTAACCGGTGGATATTTTTTTCCGCCGGTTATTTCCAAAACTTTTTGATCTGATATTTATCTTTAATCTACAAAGATTTTTTTTGAAAAATTTACTGCTGTTTTTCGTTCGCAAAGGCGTTTCACTCAACAACTGATATAAGAATCAATTACCAAAACAACTAGCATCCAGCAACTAGCAACTAGCAAAAACTAATAACCAAAAACCTAACAGCCATGAAATATTTTGTTGCCGTTTACCAGAAACTGAGAAATACATACATGTCTCAAAGTTCGATGGAAAATGATCTGCCGATGATCTGCCCTTCCCTGAGAGTGTATGAAAATGAAGAGCTGGAGCTTTTAAAGCCCCAAAGCCTGCTGAATGATGACCAGAAAAAAGCGCTTTCCATCATCAAAAAACAAAATGTGGCTTATGAACTTAATTCCGTTCCCATTTCACCTAATTTTTGGGACCTGAATCCTAATAATTCACTATTCGATATCTACCGGGATATTTTAGATAAAAACAATCTGAAGGATCTTGAAGAAAATTTAAATAAAGTCATTCAGAATCAAAGCGCAGTTTTATTTGATGCAAAAGGAGCTGATACAAAAGAGCTCAAAGCTTATAAAAAATACCAGACCGCCCATGAAACGGCTATTACAAATATTGCTTCCCATCTGGAATTATTTGACGGACTGGATACTGATGAGGAGAAAAATAACTGGAATGACAAGCTGATTACCCTAAACAACCTGAAAGCACTGGCTTTCTCAGAATGGAAAGTAAAAGGCTTCAAGGATTTGATTGAGCAGGAACTGGCAAGAATCAATAAAACCTCAGATGCAGATCTTTATCTGACAATGGCTCAAAATGCAAAAAACACTTTCGATGCCGCAGAAAAAACTGATGTGATCAACAATTCTTCGATTCATGATATTAATTTTATTCCGTATGATTTTATGGAAAATGAATCCGGCTGGAACAGCATACGATTGGAAAAAGCCGAGCTGGAAAGTCTACACGCCGAAGCCAAAAATTCCAATGAAAACCTGCCCTCCGAAATCCTTTCCATTGATTATGACGAAAGCGTGATCCAGGCGGTGGAATTTGATTATTCATTTGTTCATCTTAAAAGAAACTGGTTTAATAAAAACTTCATGCTCTCCAATATGTTTGAATGGAACGAGCCTAAAAAAATATCAGACGGACAAACCATTTCAAGCGATTTTAAATTACCAGCCTTCACCAAAACCATGATGCTGATCAAAAATTTAAAAATCGTCCTGGACCCGTCCATCACCAGCGATACGGTGAACGATCCGAATCAGCTGATTTATTTTGGGCCTTTAATTATGAAACAACAGCTTTTTGTGAATAAAAACAACAACCAAAAGTTTCTGAAAGCCGTAACGAATGTAAGAACCATAAAATCTGACCAATTAAACACCCTGACTAAGAAAACAGCCGCGCCGGAAACGTTGACAGAAGATTTTACAGCAAAACCCGCAATACAGCCCGTAACTGAAACCCCAAAAGCGACTCCGGCTTTTAATAATAAAATTAATTTGGGTGCCATGGGAGCCGTGAGAAACTTACGTCCTGTAATATCAACTCCTCACGTTGCCACCCCTGTAAAAACCCAGCCGACACCAATAAAAACTGTCCCGCCCGGGGTAAGAACACCAATTAAAATTCCGGGAATTTTTGTTCCGATAAGAATACCTGTTCAGACACAGCCTACAGCAGCAAATGTACAGTTCCGGGTTTTTGATAAAATAAATAATGATCCTGTTTATAAATGCTCAATTTCCATCAAAGGAACAAACAACAGCAGGATTTTCGAGATAGAAACCAACGAAATCGGGATGATCAGCCAGATGGTTCCGGTGGGAGAATACAGCATTGAATTAAGAGTGGATGATTACGCCGTTCTGAGCCAAAAATTCAGTGTCACAAATACGAATCCTTTAAATCTGGAATACAGGCTTCAAAGGGAAGAGGTAAAATTCAAATCATTCTTTTTAATTGGGATGATTTGCGAGAGAATGCCGAAGATACCGGTAAATTGATCTTTAACACGAACAACTATTACATAATTATGAGATACTTCGGCTCTGTTCAGGATGACACTGGCAAATTATTCCGTCAATTATGAACCGTTAGTATTAGCGATGTCATCCTGAACAGAGTCGAAGGATCTTATACAACCAATATCAAATCTTATTTAGGCAAAACAATCACTTAATTTAAAATAACAAAAACCAAAACCCATGAAACTTTTAAAATACTACACAAAAGCACCGGAAGTTACAACACTGTGTGAACTTCTCCATAAGCAGGGATACAACATCAAAATTTCAGACTCTTTCAGCCTGGAAGTAGATTCAGCCGTAAAGGATTTCCAGAGAAAAAATTCTTTGGTGGTCGACGGAATTGTGGGAATGAAAACCTGGACCGTTCTACTGCAGAAAAGTTCAGCTCCGGCTCCTACGAACGCAACGGATAAGTTCTTAAAAGAATCTGATCTTATCAGCTTTGCCGATCAGTACGGATTGGAACTGGCAGCCGTAAAAGCCGTCAACGAAATTGAAAGCAGCGGAAAAGGATTTCTGCTGAATAATAAACCGAAAATTTTATTTGAAGGCCATATTTTCTGGAGTGAATTAAAGAAAAGAGGCATCGATCCAAATGCCTATTATAACTCCAGCCACAAAGATGTACTTTACCCGAAATGGACAAAAATCTACTATCAGGGCGGTGTAAAGGAATATGACAGGCTCAATGAAGCAATCACTTTAGGGGTTGATGCCAAATTCAAAGATGCTGCTTTGTCTTCCGCCTCATGGGGAAGCTTCCAGATCATGGGATTTCATGCAAAACCTCTTGGATACAACGATGTAGCAGATTTCGTTTCGAAAATGGAAATGAATGAAGGTGAGCATTTAAAGGCTTTCGGGAAATTTTTAGAGAAAAATAATCTTTTAATTCATTTAAAAAATAAAAGCTGGGCAAGTTTCGCAAAAGGTTACAACGGCGGCGGCTACAAGCTGAATAAATACGATGAAAAGCTGGCAAAAGCTTACGCCAAATATTCAAAAAATTAATAACCAATTAATATTTTTCAGCGCATTGATTCTAAAGTTCCCTTTGCGTTGAAGCCAATCTTTATCTCTTGCATTTTTTTGTGGGAGATATTTATATTATTTGTATAAATGCTTCGAGAACCTCAGCATGACATTATGCTAATACTAACTGTTTTGTTAACCGTATTTTTGTCGCGGCGTCATGCTGAGGTTCTCGAAGCATTGTACATAAAAAGAGACCATCAAAATTGACAGTCTCTTTTAATTTATTTAAAAATATTCCTTAGAATAATTCTTTTCTGATAATGTTCTGACTTCTTTCAGGGCCAACAGAAACAAGGTAAACGTTGATTCCTAAATACTTCTCAATAAACTCGATGTATTTCTGAGCCGTATCAGGAAGTTCATCATAGCTTCTTGCTTTTGTGATATCTTCGTTCCAACCCGGCAGATCCTGGTAAATAGGCTCGTAGTTGTATAATTTTTCTGTTGAAGAAGTGAAATAATCGATGATTTTCCCGTCTTCTGTTTTGTAATGTGTAACGATTTTAAGGTTTTCAATTCCTGTAAGAACGTCTAATTTCGTAATTACTAAGTTATTGATCCCGTTAATCATACAAGCATGTTTCAAAGAAACAAGGTCTAACCAGCCTGTTCTTCTTGGTCTACCTGTCGTAGCTCCGAATTCACCTCCGATCTGTCTGATTTTCTCACCCAACTCGTTGTCTAATTCAGAAGGGAAAGGTCCGTTTCCTACTCTTGTGCAGTATGCTTTTGCAACACCAATCAGGTTTTGAAGGGATGTTGGCGGAACACCCGCTCCTGTACAAACTCCTCCTGTAGATGGAGAAGATGAAGTTACGTAAGGATATGTTCCGAAGTCGATATCAAGCATTAAAGCCTGCGCTCCTTCGAATAAAACATTTTTACCGTCTCTGATCGCTTCGTTTAATTCTAATTCTGTGTCAACAATTCTATGCTGAAGCTGTTTTCCGATTTCTAGATATTCGTTGTAAATTTCTTCAACGTCTAATGTCGGTTTTCCGTAATATTTTTCAAAAAGAGAATTCTTAATTTTTAAGTTTTTCTCGATTTTGTCTCTTAAAATCTCTGGATTCAGAAGATCTATCATTCTGATACCTACTCTTGCAATTTTGTCTTCATAGCAAGGTCCGATTCCTTTTTTCGTGGTTCCGATCTGCGTTCCTCCGTGCTCTTCTTCACGGTAAGTATCCAAAAGAATGTGGTAAGGCATGATCACATGCGCTCTTCTGCTGATGAAAATGTGATCAGTTCTCATGTTTTTGCTTTCGATCTGATTCACCTCCTTAATGAAAGATTTAGGATTTACCACTACTCCGTTCGCAATGATACACTTCCCTTTGCACTGAAGAACTCCCGATGGAAGAAGGTGCAAAACGAATTTTTCATCGCCCACATAAACCGTATGACCCGCGTTGTCCCCACCCTGAAAGCGTACAACGTAATCTGATTTTGCCGATAAAACATCCGTGATTTTTCCTTTACCTTCATCTCCATACTGAAGACCTACAACTACGTAAGTTGACATATTTTACTTTTATTTTAGATTCATGCAAAATTACTTTTAAAAAATTGGGTGAGCAAATTTGAGGGAGATTTTATTTTTGGGGTGGGTGGAAATTATAGACATGGAGAAAATAAAATCCCCTATATAATTTATCTATATTTGTCTAATAAAGAAGTTATACTATTAAAAAACTATATGCCTTTCGATACAAAATCATACATAGATCATCTTGCAGAGGAATTAGTAAGAAATTTTGATTATGCAAGTAACGCGACTACTCCTGTTTTAGTAGGCAGTGCAAAAGAAAAAGAAGTAATACGTAAACTTGAACTTTTGTTACCAAACTCAGTTGCTATTGGATCGGGATGTATAATTGACAGCTATGGGAATACAAGTAAACAGATGGATATTGTTATTTATGAAAAAGAATTTTGCCCAATATTTTCAATTAATTCGTCACCAGAAACTACATATTACCCTTGTGAAGGTGTAATTGCTGTAGGAGAAGTTAAAAGCTCATTGAGCACAAAAGAACTTAAAAATATTTTTGATAAATCCAAGTCAGTAAAAAAATTAGTTAGATATTCAGTCAGTAAAAAAAGTGAGCTAAGTGGCGATCAACAGTTTGCACATAGAAGTTATAATTCCAGAATATCTTTTGAAGGTTATGGTTCAGAACATTTTGATCAAAAAAATAAAATTTTAGATCAAATATTTTTCTTTTCATTATGTGGTAAACTAGACATTCAATCAAATACGTTGATAAAAAAATTTGGTGAAAACCTAAACAAATGTTCAGATGGAGAAGAAGTTAATCTTATATCAATCCTTAAAGATGGATTGTTAATATTTAGGAATAAAAAAAACAACAATATTGTTATGTCAAAAAAAGATGCTGACTCATTTTGTTTTTTCAACCAAAATAATAATAATTTTCAGTTTTTATTAAAAATGATAATGAGCTTTATAACTAATGGAAGAACAGTTCCAGTAGGAGCATTTAATAGATATCTAGATACTCAAGAAAGTTTATACCTTTTAGAAGGTATAAATACTACTACTATTGATTTACAATCATTTGAAAGTAACAAATTTTGAAGAAATACCAAGAATTGGTATCTTTGATTTAAAATTAAGAAAATGGCAAAAAACACCTCCATATTATTAGGCGATTATTTTGATAACTTTATCAGTCAGCAAATTAAATCTGGAAAATTCTCTTCTGCAAGTGAAGTTGTGAGAGCTGCATTGCGAATGTTTGAATATGAAGAATCTAAAAAATCAGAATTAATCAATGAATTAAAAAAAGGTGAAAAATCCGGATTTGTTGAGAATTTTGACCGTAAAGAGTTTTTGAAAAATCTTCATCAAAAATATTCCGCTGACTCATGAAATACAGAATCAGTAAAGAGGCATTAAATGATTTAGAAAAAATTTGGTTGTACACTTCTGAAATTTGGTCTAGAGAACAAGCAGATTATTATCTCGATTTGTTAATAAATGAAATTGAATATTTATCTGAAAATCCGAAATCTGGAAAAGATTACAATGAAATCAGAAAAGGATATTTTCGTTCAAGGGTAAAATCGCATTTTATCTTTTATAAAATTAATTTAAAAAATGAGGAAATTGAAATTATAAGAATTCTTCATCAACAAATGGACATTTCATCGAGACTTGATGAGTAAAATGTAAACCAAACCTAACAGGTTTTAAAAACCTGTTAGGTTTAGAATTTTCAAAGTAATACTTTAACTCAAAATAATCTCACTCCTCACCCCAATCTCCCCCAAAAACACCCCATCATGCGAAATCACCACCAAAGTTCCATGATAACCCTTAATAGAATTCGCCAGAATTTCCACATTTTGAAGGTCTAAATTATTTGTCGGTTCATCGAGAATAATCATATCGGGAGCTTTATTGCTGATGGAAAGTCCGCACAGTAGCAATCGTAAACGTTCTCCGCCACTCAGAACATCGCATTTTTTGTCCCAGGTTTCCTTTCCGAATAAAAATCTTGACAATAAGGTTTTCACTTCAGATTCCTGCAACGCATTATCGTTGAACTTTTGGGCAAAATCGTAAAGTGTCGCCTGTTTATCAATCAAAGAATATTCCTGATCAATATAAATCGTCTGAAAATCTGCTCTAGAAATCTTTCCGACAGAAGGCCGTAAATCTCCCAACAACAGCTTGATCAAAGTCGTTTTCCCCGAACCGTTGGATCCTTTAATCGAAATTCTGTCACCGCTTCGGATTTCAAGATTGAGGTTTTCTTTCCAAAGATTTTCTTGGTTATATTTAAAATTAATTTCTTTCGCAGAAATCAACATTTTTCCCAAATGCAGATTCGAATCATTAAAATTCACTTTCATCTGATCGGCATTTCTCACCGACGAACGCAAATCCCGCAAATCACCGGAAATATCATTGATTTTCTCAGCATGAACAGACTTTAATTTTGAAGAATTTTTCTCAGCATTATTTCGCAGGGTATTCATCATAATTCTCGCCACACCCGATTTTTCCTGCTTCCCTTTTCCACGAGCATCGAGTTTTTGCTTTCGTTCGAGCGTTTCGCGTTCTTTTTCTTTGGCTTTTTTCAGCGCCCGTTCTTTGGAATGGATATCGTTTTGTAAGGCTTCATTTTCAATTTCTTTTTGTTCGGCATAAAAATCATAGTTTCCGCCATAAGTAGAAATTCCCTGATTGCTCAATTCAAAAATTGTATCAACCAAATACAGCAAAGCACGGTCGTGACTTACAATCACAACCGTTGAGCTGGTCTTTTCAATAAAATCATACAGCAGATTCCGGCCTTCCAGATCGAGATGATTCGTGGGTTCGTCCAGTAAAATAATTTCAGGCTGATTGATTTGAATCCCCGCCAGAAAAACCTTAGTTTTTTGTCCGCCACTCAGGTTTTCAAGTTTTTGATTTAAATCCAGATTTTCGAGTTTCCAATGCTGCAAAGCAATTTCACTGCGTTCTTCAATGTCCCAATCGTCATTTAAAATTTCAAAATAAATTTCATCCACTTCACCGTTCGTAATTTTTTGGAGGGCTTCGATTTTTTTATTAATTTTTAAGCATTCTGCAACCGTAAAATCATTAAAATTCCCGAACATCTGCGGAATATAGAAAATATTGCCCTGAATATTGACGCTTCCTCCCAAAGGTTCGATTTCATTCGCCATGATTTTCAGCAAGGTAGATTTTCCCATGCCGTTATTTCCAACCAGAGCCGATTTTGTGTTAGTTTGTATCGTTAAATTGATAGAATTAAAAAGGAGATTCCCTGCGGGAAACCCAAAAGATATATTGTGTAGAAAAAGCATGATTTCTTTCTTAATAAGTTAAACTTCAATAACTTTTTTCGTTATTGTTCAATTAATTCTGAAAGAAATTATATCCTACATGCTGTTATTTTGGGTTTTGTGAAATGCAAAGATAAGGATTTTTAAATATTTTATTTTTTTTCAGATAATTAATCCTTGTCAAGGTTTTAAACCTTGACAAGGATCCCAAACCTAAGCTTAATTTCTTTACTTACATTACCTCTGGAATGACAAACATTTTAGATATCCAAAAATATTAAGATTAAATACTTTAAAACAGATTCTTCACTCAACTGCTCTTTGTTTTGAATGACTAATGCAAAAAAACTCACCAACACTAAACCCCTAAAACGCTATTATACTCAAATCCTTCAACACAATCCCCTCGAACTCATAGGAAACTTTCATCAAAAATCCGTAACTTTGCCGCCTACTAGAAATTTTATGGAAAGTATTAAAGTTCACGACAAAACTTTTGTTCCTTATTTGGAGGATGCCGAGATTCAGGAGATTGTAAAGGCTACGGCTTTAAAGATTTATGAGGATTATAAGGATGAGGTTCCTGTTTTTATTGGAGTTTTGAATGGAGTTATAATGTTCTTCTCAGACCTTTTGAAGCATTATCCGGGAGAATGTGAGATCGCATTCATCCAGATGAGCTCCTATGTAGGAACAGAATCCACAGGGATTGTTTACCAGAAAATGGAGCTTACAAAAGATGTAAAAGACCGTCATATTATTCTTGTAGAAGATATTGTAGATACAGGAAATACGGTTGAAAGCCTTTTCAGATATTTTAATGAAACACAACGTCCGAAATCTGTAAAAATCGCTTCGTTCTTATTGAAGCCTGAAGTGTATAAAAAAGATTTTAAGCTGGATTATATCGGAAAAGAAATTCCAAATAAGTTTGTCTTAGGCTACGGATTAGATTACGATGAATTGGGAAGAAACTTACCTAATTTGTACCAGCTGCAAGACGGACAGATCAATCATTAGATTGCCGATAGCTATTAGCTACTGGCTTTTAGCTTTCAATATTAATCGAATAAAAAAGTAAATATTAACTAAAAAAGCTAAAGGCCTAAAGCTTACTTGCTTACAGTCTGAAGCATAATTAACATTATGATAAACATTGTTCTGTTCGGCCCTCCAGGAAGTGGAAAAGGAACGCAAGCGCAAAATTTAATCGAGAAATTTAATTTAAAGCAAATCTCAACAGGTGACCTTTTCAGATTCAATATGAAAAATGATACCGAGCTTGGGAAATTAGCAAAATCATACATCGATAAAGGAGAATTGGTTCCGGATCAGGTAACAACAGATATGCTGATTGACGAAATCAGAAAACCAACCGATACTGCAGGATTTATTTTCGACGGATATCCAAGAACTGCCGTTCAGACAGAAGCACTGGAAAAAATCGTAAAAGAAGAACTGAATGACGATATTGATGTTTGCCTTTCTTTGGTGGTTGAAGACAAGATTTTAGTTGAAAGATTGCTGAAAAGAGGAGAAATCAGCGGAAGATCAGATGACAGCAATGTAGAGATCATCGAAAACAGAATAAAAGAATACTACGCAAAAACAGCAGAAGTAGCCGAACTGTACAAGCAACAAGGCAAATATGTAGAGATTAACGGTGTAGGAGACATCAACGAAATCTCTGAAAAGCTTTTTGCGGAAGTAGAAAAAGTAAAATAAGGAATTAGGGTTTAGGAGTTAGGTAATAGTTGTTTACACTAAATTCTAAGCTCTAAGCCCTAAATCCTAAGACCTAAAATTATGTCAAATTTTGTAGATTACGTAAAGATTCATTGTAAAAGCGGTCACGGAGGTGCAGGTTCTGCCCACCTTCGCCGTGAAAAATACATCCCGAAAGGTGGTCCTGACGGTGGAGACGGCGGTCGCGGAGGCCACGTTATCATGAAGGGAAATGCCAATGAATGGACTTTACTTCCTCTCCGATATACGCGTCACGTAAAGGCTGAGCGCGGTGAAAACGGAGGAAAAAACCAGCTGACGGGAGCTTACGGAGCCGATGTTTATATTGAAGTTCCGATAGGAACCATCGCTAAAAATGAAGATGGAGAGATCATCGGTGAAATTTTAGAAGATGGACAGGAAATTATCCTGATGGAAGGTGGAATGGGCGGAAAAGGAAATGAGCATTTCAAATCTTCTACCAACCAGACTCCCAGATTCGCTCAACCGGGAATGCCTGGGCAGGAAGGCTACATTGTATTTGAGCTTAAAATTTTAGCTGATGTAGGTCTGGTAGGTTTTCCAAATGCCGGAAAATCAACACTTTTAGCATCTGTTTCTGCTGCAAAACCAAAGATTGCAGATTATGCATTTACTACTTTAACGCCCAATTTAGGAATTGTTGATTACAGAAATTATAAATCTTTTGTAATGGCTGATATTCCGGGAATTATAGAAGGCGCGGCAGAAGGTAAAGGATTGGGACACAGATTTTTAAGACATATTGAAAGAAATTCAATCTTATTATTTTTAATTCCTGCGGATTCTGAAGACCATTTCCAGGAATTTAAGATCCTTGAAAACGAATTGAAAGAGTATAATCCAGAGCTCATGGATAAAGATTTCATTATTTCTGTTTCGAAATCCGACCTTTTGGATGATGAACTGAAAAAAGAAATCGCAGCCGAATTCCCTGAAAACAAACAGCCTTTGTTTTTCTCCGGAGTTACGGGCGAAGGCCTTATAGAGCTGAAAGATGCGATCTGGAAACAGCTTCACGGATAAATTGATATATTAATAAAAATTAAAGAGAAGCGTCATGTTTCTCTTTTTTATTCTTTTATTTTGGAACAGTTATTGAAAGAATTCCAAAACAAATTTTAAAACTAATGAAATATTTACTAGCCCTTTGTGCATTTGTCTTTTTATTTTCTTGCAATTCTCAAAAAGCGAATTCAAAATATTCTAAAATTGAATATAATGCAACGGCATGCTTCGGATTTTGTCCGATCTTTAAAATGACCATCAATCCGGACAGGACAGCAGTCTTTGATGCAGAACATTTTAATTTTACTGACAAGCCGTCAAAAGACGAATTTTCCAAGACACGCGAAGGCACTTTTACAGGAACAATTAAAGAAGAAGATTACAATAAGCTAATCGCTTTACTGGATGGTTTGGATGTGAAAAATTTAAATGAAAAGTATGGCGAAAGGAATATCAGCGATCTTCCCTCTTCCTATTTAAGTATTACTTTCGCGGACGGAACTTCAAAGCATGTGGAAGATTACGGAAAACATGGAAGCGAAAAACTGGCAGAAGTTTATAAGTTTTTTGAAGATTTAAGAAAAAACCAGCAGTGGACAAAAGTGAAATAATTTAATCAAAATATTTAAATTATATCTTTACAAATTATGATTTCTTCTCAATGAAGAATTTTTTTTTATTCAAAGCTTTTATTTGTAACTGTTGTCAAAAGTACTAATCGACTGTTTGGAATAATTATTGAGAGATTCCTTTAAAACTTAAAAAATGAAATATTTATTCCCTCTTTTTGCATTTCTTTTATTATTTTCATGCAATTCTCAATATGCGCAAACCAAGCAAAACAGTCAGTCGAAATATGCTGTAATTCAATATACGTCAACATCTTATTTTGATATTAATCCCAATATTGCAATAACGATCAATGCCGACAGAACAGCTGCTTTAGAGGTAACCCCTTCTAATTCTTCAAAAATTAATCCAAGAAGTGTACAGCCTCAAAAATTGCAAGGAACTATAAAAAAAGAAGATTATAACAAACTGGTTTATTTATTAAACAGCATAGACTTTAAAAACTTACCAGCTTACAAACCCGGAGATAATATGGTAAATGGTCGTTGGACAGCCATTTTGAAGCTTAAACTTACTGACGGAACAACGGAAAAAATTGAAGATTATGGCAAAAATAAAACCGAAAAGCTGGTAGAAGTTTACCGTTTTATTGAAGATCTGAGAAATAATCAGGAATGGCGAAAGTGAAATAACTCACTTTAAAATAATTAAACTACCTTTGCAAGATAATTCCTTCCTTTTGAAGGAATTTTTATTTAATTAAAAAACAATTCATTTGAATTTTACAGACTTACAATTAATCGAGCCTATTGCAAAAGCAATACAGGAACAAGGATATACGAACCCTACTCCTATTCAGGAAAAATCGATTCCACAAATCTTAAATCACAGGGATTTTTTGGGATGTGCTCAGACAGGAACCGGAAAAACAGCTGCTTTTGCCATTCCTATTTTACAAAATCTTTCTAAAAATAAAACACCCAATAAAAATATTAAAGCTTTAATATTAACGCCTACAAGAGAATTAGCAATTCAGATTGAGGAAAATATCAAAGCCTACGGAAAATACTTGCCTTTAAAACATCTCGTTATTTTCGGTGGTGTAAAACAGGGAAACCAGGAAACAGCACTGAGAAGAGGCGTTGATATTCTGGTAGCCACTCCGGGAAGATTACTGGATTTTATCGCTCAGGGAATTATCAGCTTAAAAAATCTTGAAATTTTCGTTCTGGATGAGGCAGACAGAATGCTGGATATGGGTTTTGTGCATGATGTAAAGAGAATCATCAAGCTTTTACCGCAAAAAAGACAGACTTTATTTTTCTCTGCAACCATGCCTGCAGAAATTCAGAAACTGGCAGACTCCATACTGAACAATCCTGTAAAAGTGGAAGTTACACCTGTTTCATCAACTGCTGATACCATTAAGCAATCCGTATATTTTGTTGAAAAGGAAAACAAGCTGAATCTTCTTACTCATATCCTTAAAAATGATATTTCCGATTCTGTTCTTGTATTTTCAAGAACCAAGCACGGCGCAAATAAAATTGCCCAAAAGCTGCAGAAAAGCAATATTACAACGGAAGCTATCCACGGAGATAAATCTCAAAATGCAAGACAAAATGCCCTTAGCAACTTCAAATCAGGCAAAACCAGAATTTTGGTGGCAACCGATATTGCGGCAAGGGGAATTGATATTGATGAGCTGAAATATGTTATCAATTTTGAGCTTTCAGACGTTTCAGAAACCTATGTCCACAGAATAGGAAGAACAGGCAGAGCCGGCGCAGAAGGGAGCTCAATATCATTTGTGGACGGTCTGGATTTATTAAATTTAAAGAATACAGAAAAACTGATCGGCAAGAAAATCCCGGTGGTAAAAGATCATCCTTTCCACACTGATGATCTGGTGGCTCAAAAAAGGGATTCTAACAATAAACCAGCTCCGCTGTCAGAAAGATCCAACGCTCCAAAATCAGGTCCACCGAGGTCTAATAACCGCAAAAAGAAACCTACAGGCGAAAATAATAACTCTATCAGTTTTAAAAAGCCTAAGAATAAGAATTTCACAAGAAAAAAATAAAACAAAATCCGTCTCACACCTGTGAAACGGATTTTTTAGTTTATTCAATAGTATTAAATATTCTTTTTGCATTCTCCGTAGTGATCCTGTCTATTTCAGAGAAATCTTTTCCGTAGATATTCACCAGCTTTCCGGCTACAAGATCGAGGTAGGAGCTTTCATTTCTTTTCCCGCGGTAAGGAACCGGAGCAAGATAAGGAGAGTCTGTTTCCAGAACAATTTTTTCTAACGGAATTTCGTTCAAAAACTGATCTATTTTTCCGTTTTTGAAGGTTACTACTCCACCGATTCCCAGTGTAAAATTTAAGTCGATGGCATGTTTCGCGTGTTCAAGATTTCCGGAAAAGCAATGGAAGATTCCTCTCAATTTCGGGTGCTTTTTTCTTTCTAATACCTCAAAAGTTTCATCAAAACTTTCTCTGGTGTGAATTACAATCGGCAGGTCTTTTTCAATGGCCCAGTCAATCTGCTGCTCAAAAGCTTTTACCTGGATATCCAAGGTCGTTTTGTCCCAGTACAAATCAACACCTATTTCCCCGATTGCGGGAAAATCTCTCTCATTAAGATAGTTTTTTACAATATCAAGCTCTTTTTCCCAGGTTTCAGGCTTTACATAACAGGGATGCAGCCCCATCATCGAAAAGATCCGGCTTGGATATTCTGCTTCCAGCTGCAGCATTTTTTCATGAGATTCTGAATCTATGGCAGGAAGATAAAATTCATTAATCCCTTTATCCAGAGCTCTCTGAATCATTTCCTTTCTGTCTTCATCAAATTCTTCTGCGTATAAATGTGTATGAGTATCAATCATTTTCTTAAAATTTCAATAGATCTTCATAAGGGTTTTCGAGGCCCAGCAATATTCCGAAAGCAGGCTCTGTTTTGATTCCTTTTTTCTTTAATTCTATTATTTTTTGTTTAAAATCTTCTCCTTTTTCCTTTAATATCTTGTATTCTGCAATCATGTGGCGGTAAGCATTTTGCTCAGTTGTCGGTTTATTTTGTCCGAAAATTTCAATAGGAAATTCCTCAAGCTTAAAATTTAAAATGATACATTTTTCGCCATTTATAATTGGATTTTCAACCTTAACTTCTATATTGTGAGGAATAAATTTGCTGAACATTAAATCGTCCAAAAAATCTTCTTCAAACCTAAGATCAACCTCACAAATAATATCCAGATCACTTCCGTCAACATCAATTTCAATGGGAACAGTTCCGGCCAGTATTGGATGATAATCCTTTAGTTTTTCAAATAACCGATGCTTTGTGAGAATCTGGTAAGCCCTTTTCTGCCTTTCATTCCCATTTCTTAAATAATCAATGGTTGTAAAATCAGTCATCTGAAAAAATTTTGTGCTTTACTTTTTGCTGCTGTACTTTGATTCTTTGGTTTAATTTTTCTTTAAACTCAATATATTTCGGATCTTTTTCATCATCTGTTTTATGGTCCAGCGCTTTAATTATTTTAAAGTTTTCTTTAATAAAATCTTTGGTTTCAGAAGAGAAAAAAGCATTCCCGAATTTCTCAAAAATATAATTAACAGCCTGGCTATTAGGGTGAATCATATCTTCTTTATAAAAACGGTAATCCCGAAGATCGTCCATTAAAATTTCGTACACCGGAAGATACTGGCAGTTTTCAAATTGAGTAATAACCTCATGAATCGCCGTGATTAATTTTGACTTACTCAGTTGATTTTCAATCATTCCGTCTTTTGTGTGACGAACCGGTGAAACCGTAAACAAAATCTGAACATCATCCTTACAAATATCTTTTAAGTTTAAAACAGTATTGTAAACAGAATCAGCGATTTCCTGAGTGGTCAACAGCTTTTTTTCAAAGAATTTCTGAGGAATTTTATGACAGTTGGCTACCAGTTTCTGTTTTGGAATAAACTCGTAAATGAATGATGTTCCGTAGGTTATGATAACCCAGTTAGCCTCCTGAAGAAAGGAATTCCCTTCTTCAATCTTCGTATTGATTTTATTTAAGGTCTGGTGAATATATCTTGTATCAAAGCTTGTGTGATGATCCAGAGAAATAAATTCATCGTTAAAGGTTATTAATTCATCTTCAATATAAAAGTCGGCATCATGAAGCCTTTTAAAAGCATTATTGATCGAAAAGGGGTTGAAAATGGTTCCAAAAGGATTATTAACCGTCTGTAATTGTCCCTGCTGAAAAAGTTCAGACATTTCTGAAGAAAAGCAGGAACCGATTGAAAATATTTTATCTTCAACTCCAATTTTCTTCTGCGATTCTTTGATATCAACTTCTGTCCTGAATTTCATATTTTAGGGATTAGGAATAAGGATTTAGGAATTGGTTATCGTAGCCCTAAAAAGCTAAATCCTAATTCCTAAGACCTGGAGCCTAATTTTAACTTTCTCTTCTCAATAAATAATTTGCCAGTTCAGTGAACGGTTTTTTCTTCTCTTCCGGAATATCAATTTTCTGAAGATAGCTTTGTCCGATTTCGTTATGCTTTTCGATTAAACGTAATGCTTTTTCGTCAACCTTCGTTCTTCTGAAAATCTTTTCTACGCCGTAGACTTTATCAATATTATCCGTCTTTTTAGAATACCAGTAATCCAGCTCTTTTCTTTCTTCTTCCGTTGCGTGTTCTCTCGCCATAAGGTAAAGCACTGTTTTTTTGTTTTCGTAGATATCCCCTGCATGTTTTTTACCAAACTGCGCCTGATCCCCAAATACGTCCAGATAATCATCCATAATCTGGAAGGCAATTCCGATGTGTTTTCCGAAGTTGAAGATTGCTTTTGCATCTTTAAAGTTAGCTTTAGCAATCAATGCTCCGATTTCAAAAGAAGATGCGCTTAAAACTCCGGTTTTGTAAGTAATCATCCTGATGTAATCATCAAAAGTTACATTCTCCTGAGTTTCAAAATTAATGTCATATTGCTGACCTTCACATAAAAGCAAGCCTGTATGTGTGAAAATCCTGATACATGCTTTAAAAGTTTCAGGTTCAAGGTCTTCAAAAAACTTGTAAGCCTTCAGCATGAGACCATCTCCTGAGAGAATCCCTACATTAATCCCGTGTAAAGTGTGGATCGTAGGCTTGTTTCTTCTCAACGGTGCTTCATCCATAATATCATCATGAATGAGGGTGAAATTATGGAAAAACTCAATCGCCAGAGCAGGCTTAATGGCTTCATTCAGATTTCCACCAAATAAGTCGCACGCCATTAAAACCATAATGGGACGGAGACGTTTTCCACCATGGGAAATGATGTAGTTCATCGGTTCATAAAGCTCCGCCGGCTTGTCTTTAAATGTGTATTTGGTAATGGCATCAGCAACGATCTGTTGGTATCTGTCTAAAAATTCCATATTTCTAATAGTTTGAACAAAAATACAATTTTTCAGGGCTTTATAAAACAAAAAACCTCACCGTTTTAAGAAGTGAGGACTTAATTTTTATGTGAATACTTATTTATCTTAAATTCATGAAAATCTTAAAGTTTTTATTTGATTAAACTTTTCTTTTTACGCTCGATTTATTACTGCGTAGTTTGTCATTCCGCAGGAATCCAGGCATAGTATTTGAAAATTAAATGGGAAAATTCGTGCCTGGATTTCTACGGAATGACAAACTCTGTGGTTATTTTTCATAATTTGAATATGCGACTGCCACCTTAGCCCTGATTGAAGCATTTGTTTGAGCTCATTTTTCAGGCTTCAGGGGCGGCGGCTTTGCCGCCGCCCCTGAAGCCTGAAAAATAGCGAGTGCGGAAAGCAGGAAAAAGCTCCAAATTCCCCCAGATCCTACAAACAAAAAACTTTGCCTGGATGAGCAAAGTTTTAAAATTTTAATCGAGATAATTATTTACGCGTTTAGCATTATTATTAATCCTTGCAATATCAGCAGGTTTTAAAGTAATTCCGGTTTGATTTGAAAGTACACCGGCTGCGTTCTCTATACTATTTTGTCTTGCTTTATAAAATGTAGAATATTTAGTTGCAAAAGCATCTTTCATTAATGTCATAGGCTTTTCAACCTTCTTAAAACTTATCATCGTAAAATGAATATTATCATTAGGATCGTACACTTCTAATACTAATCCAGGTAATCCTTTAAAAACATATGGTCCTTCAGGAATAGGAATAAATTCGGTAAACCATGCAATATAATGTCTCCCTTTATACTTTCCTGTAGCTTTTTTACATAGATAAGATTCTATCACTTTAGTTTCGGTTCCGATCTTCCAAATAATAGGATCTTCCAAGGGAAAAGAAAATCTATTTCTCATCAGCTCTTTGTAGATTGTTTGTTTTCCGTTATCCGTAAAAACTTCAGATTTGAAATAAACACCAGGAACATTTTTCATATCCAGTATGACTTTTCCATCAACTGGATTCTCAAAACTTTTTTTTCCTATAGCCATCGCAATTGAATCACTTATTGCTTTTTGAGTACTTCGAAATAATGACACATTATCTTTAATTAGTAAAGATAAATTCTCTTCTGCAGCATTATATTTTGATAATGTATCATTATAGCTTTTAATTTTGTATATATCTTCATACTCTGATTTAAGATTATTCATGGATTGTGAATACAAAATATGACTAAATAACATTAAAAGTAATAGGTAAAAACGCATTTTAAATAATTTAATTTGGACCTCCTGTTCCCCAACCACTGCCTGTTCCCTGTCCACAAATGTACTCAGTCAATAATTGTGAGTTATGAATTTCATCTGCAATTGCCTGCTGATATGTTGCAGTTCCTGACCCTTCTCCCCAGCACACTGTATCATGATAAAATTCTCCAGTACACCAAACAAACATTGCATTTTGAATACACTGCATCTTTAATATTTAGCATCTGTTTTTTCTACCTGATCACTTTTATTTTCGGACTTTTCTCTTTCTTTTTTACCTTTTTCAAGATCAATATTTTTTGCATTTACTAATCCCGTAAAAATAAATACAGATAGCAATAATGTTTTATATATTTCCCAAATATATGAATACTAATAAAAGTAAACAATAGAACAAGAAAAAAGACAAAACTAATTTTTTGCACAAATACATTAAAAATCGTTAAAACAAAAAACTTTGCCCGGATGAGCAAAGTTTGATTTTATAATGTAATTAATTTATACTTTAGAATACAAATGTTACCAAAAGATAAGTAATCCCGGCTACAATTGCTGAAATAGGAATGGTAAGAACCCAAGCCCAAAGTAAGCTTACAGTAATCCCCCATCTTACGGCTGAAATTCTTTTCGTTAAACCAACCCCGATGATAGACCCTGTAATAGTATGTGTAGTAGAAACAGGAATACCGAAGTGATCTGTGATGAATAAAGTAATTGCACCCGCAGTTTCAGCGCTTACACCTTCCAGGGAAGTTACTTTTGTGATTTTAGTACCCATTGTCTTGATGATTTTCCAACCACCGCTCATGGTTCCCAAACCGATCGCTAAGAACGAAACCAAAGGCACCCAAAGGTAATGCTCGGCAAAGTAATCAAAACGCTCTGCAGCAGGAATATTAAGATAAACCGGATCCTGAAGCATATTAACGTGATAAAAAATCAAGGCTGCACCAATGATACCCATTACTTTCTGAGCATCATTAAGACCGTGACCCAAGCTGAATAAAGCTGAAGAAGCCAGCTGTAATCTCTTGAAAGATTTATCTGCTTTATGCGGGTTCGACTTTTTATAAAGGTGAACAATAATTAATGTAATAATGATCGAAATAATCATCCCGATAATTGGAGCAAGGAAAATGAAAAGGAAGATAGGAATCACCTTATTAAATTTCACTACACTCTGATGTGTAACCTGATTTGCAGCTTCTTTTATTGTCGCCCAGAAG
This sequence comes from Chryseobacterium daeguense DSM 19388, assembly GCF_000430825.1. GTDB lineage: Bacteria > Bacteroidota > Bacteroidia > Flavobacteriales > Weeksellaceae > Chryseobacterium > Chryseobacterium daeguense. The sequence continues at coordinate 256,389 of NZ_AUMT01000003.1, forward strand.
CCTAAAGCCGGCTGACTTACAGCTACATCGTGGTAATCCATCATGAAGGCATTCATTAAAGCTGCTCCTAAAAACCCTCCGATCAAAGTATGGGAAGATGATGAAGGAATACCGAACCACCATGTTAAAAGATTCCATAAAATAGCCGCCACAAGACCGGAAAATATCACTTCAAGATTAATAAAATTTTCATTAACCGTCTTGGCAATCGTGTTACCGATCTTAAATTCTCCAATCACATAAGCCGCTAAAAAGAAAGCCGCAAAGTTCCAGAGCGCAGCCCAAAGCACTGCCTGGAATGGAGTTAAAACTTTTGTAGAAACTATAGTTGCAATAGAGTTGGCCGCATCATGAAAACCGTTGATGTAATCAAAAATAAGAGCCAGCGCGATAATAACTATAAGTAAAATAGGAAATTCCATCTGTTAATTATAATTATTAATTAAGCGTATTTAATCATGATGTTCTCAATAGTATTGGCAACATCTTCTGCTTTGTCAGTTACTACTTCCAGATAATTAAGTACAGATGAAACTTTAATAATGTTGATCGCGTCATTTGTTTCGAACAATTCTACCATAGAATTGGAAAGAAGGTCGTCTGCGATGTTTTCAATAGAATTTACTTTGATACAAGCTTCTTTTACCTGCTCCATGTTTTTGAAGCCTTTAAGGTTCTTCATGGCATTCTGAATTTCAAGACATGCCTTGTGGATTAGTAAGGAAAAATCCGAATACGCCTTCATCTCAGGCGATTTATATAGGAAAATGTATTTTGTAGATGCGTAGATGTAATCCGCAATATCATCCAGCCCTGTAGCCAGTGTGTGGATATCTTCTCTGTCGAAAGGTGTGATAAAGTTTTTGCCCAGTTCTACGAATATTTCGTGAGTAAGCTCATCATTTTTGTGTTCGTAATCGCTCATCTTTTTCAACATAGAATCGTCATTAAGATCGAAATCCTTGATCCCGTGGTTGAAATCCTCAGACATTGCTACTAAGTTTTCTGTAACTTTTTCGAATAGTACAAAGAAGATTTTATCTTTCGGCTGAAAAGCGTGGAAAATATTACCAATTCCCATTTTTAAGTTTTTATAATTCGTGTGCAAATTTCTTAAAAAAGGACTTCACCTGAAACAATCTAACATTAAGTTTTGTTAACATTGCATTAACGACTGGTTATCAAATAAAAAAACCGGCCAAAAAGCCGGTTTTAAGTATGCTTAAAGCGTTTAGTTTGCCACTTCCGCTCTCATTTCTTTTCCTTTAAATTTCATAGACCCTATGTTGCTTAAAACATTGTCTTTGAAAGATTTTTCAACTTCGAAGAATGAGAATTTCTCTAAGATCTCAATATCACCGATTTCCGCTCTTTTTTTGCTTTTTCCGGCTGTAGCTTTATTGATGATATCTAAAACATCAAGCTTTTTCAATTGATCTTTTTTACCAAGGTTGAAGAAAAATCTTACCATGTTTTCATTTCTTCTTCTTGGTTTTCCGCCACGCTCTCCTCCTCTGTCGCTTCTCTCACGATCTCTGCCTCTGTCTCTGTCGCGATCTCTTCTGTCTCTTCTGGATCCGTCATCATCTCTGCTGCTCAGCTTCTGCTCAATAAGATCATGTCTGTCTTTGTAATAAAGCGCAAGATCTTTCAATTGGAACTGAAGAAGTTTGTGCACCAATTCCTCTTTTGTGAATGCAGATAAATCAGGGATTAAAGAATCATCAAATTCAAAGAAATCCTCGTGTACTTCAAAAAGGCTTTCAAATACACCTCCTACCTGGGCTTTGATAATATCTTTTCCTGTAGGAACCGTGCTTTCAACGATATCAATCTTCGTAGATGATTTAATCTGCTTTAACTTCCTGCTTTCTTCAGGCTTAATAAGAGCCATAGAAATACCGTCTTTTCCAGCTCTACCCGTTCTACCACTTCTGTGAACGAATACTTCCGGATCATCAGGCAAAGAATAGTGAATTACGTGTGTAAGAGAGTTCACATCAAGGCCTCTTGCTGCAACATCCGTCGCTACAAGAATATCAATATTCTTCAATCTGAATTTCTTCATTACCGTATCTCTCTGCGCCTGAGAAAGATCCCCGTGAAGCGCATCTGCTGCGTAACCGTTCTGCATTAAGAAATCGGCAACTTCCTGAGTTTCCATTCTTGTTCTGCAGAAAATGATGGAATACTGATTCGGGTTTGAATCAATTAATCTTTTAAGAACTTCTTTTTTCTGACGGTAACCTGTCACATAATATTCATGCTTGATGTTCTTCTTAACCTCGTTAATAGAACCTACAGAAATTCTGTGTGGTTTTGTCAGGTAATTTTTAGAAATTCTCTCAACTTCCTTGTTCATCGTTGCAGAGAAAAGGAAAGTTTGTTTAGTTTCAGGAGTTTCTCTTAAAATTGTTTCCAATTCGTCTTTGAAACCCATGGAAAGCATTTCATCGGCTTCGTCCAAAACCAGCCAGTGAATTGCTGAAAAGTCAAGTGCTTTTCTGTTGATAAGGTCAATCACCCTTCCCGGAGTCCCTACAATAATCTGTGGTTTATCCTTCAGAGATCTGATCTGCTCCATGATACTGCTTCCACCATAAACTGCTGTAGTTTTGATGTCTTTCATGTACTTGGAATAATTTTTTATGTCTTTTGTAATTTGAAGACATAATTCTCGTGTCGGACAAAGCACCAAAAATTGGATTTTGCGACTCGTTTCGTCAATCATATCCAAAATCGGAAGCGAAAACGCTGCTGTTTTGCCTGTCCCTGTTTGCGCAAGTGCGATCAAGTCGCGAATATCTGAAAGAATAAAAGGGATAGTCTGTTTTTGGATTTCTGTCGGGCTTTCGAAGCCCAGTTCGCCAACTGCCTTAAGAATATCAGGACTTAAATTGGTCTCCGTAAATAAATTCATTAAATATTTTAAAATTTTTGCAAAGATACAATTATTATTTGAATTACATTGAAGTATCATTAGAGAAACAATAATTTAACATTCAAAACAAGAAAATATTTTACAATTTCCGCAGAAAAAACACATATTTTTTAATTTTATTCTAATAATTATTTTAAAATGAACACCGGCTTATTATTAATTCCGGAAGCCCTTCACAGTAAGTAAAAATTTGGCTGCTTCAAACTTTTAATTAAATTTGATTAAAAATAAAAAAATATGTCCGCAAACCTTTCTCCAAAAGTTTTTGATTTTCTAAAGAAGCTCAATAAAAATAACAACCGCGAATGGTTTACAGAAAATAAAAGCCTTTATACTGAATCTCAGGAAAACGTAATTGCTTTCATAGAAGATCTGCTCAAAGAAATGGCCGGTTTTGATCAGGATCTTGGGAAAATAGATGCTAAGAAATCCCTGTTCAGAATATATCGTGACACCCGTTTTTCAAAAGACAAAATACCTTATAAAACCAATTTCGGGGCTTCTTTAGGAATGGGAAAAGGAAGCCAGAAAGGCGGCTATTACCTCCACCTTGAGCCCGGAAAATCTTTCATCGCCGGAGGAATTTATATGCCTGAATCTTCAGTTTTGAAAGAGCTTAGAAAAGAAATTTCATTATACGGAGATGATTTTATTAAAATTGTAAATAACAAAGATTTCAAAAAATATTTTCCTGAGCTAGATCAGGATGACAAGCTTAAAAAAGTTCCTCAGGGCTTCGAAAAAGAAGATCCAATGGCGGAATACCTGAAATTAAAAAGCTTTATCGTAGTTTATAATTTAAAAGACGAAGAAGTTCTGGACAAAGACGCTGTAAAAAAACTGACCGTAATTTTCAAGGCCATGAAGCCTCTTAATGATTTTCTTAATACTCCACTTTCTATCTAAAAAAATATCGCTTACAAACTCTCCTCCTCTGGAGGGGTTGCGAAAGTTCAAAGAATTTTTGACAGGGTGGTTTAAGTGTGAATGGTTAATTGTTAATTGTGAGCTTACTGCGTAATAATAGTGATTCATCTGATCAAAAATTCACTGCCGGCGGTTGACAATTATGGCTCAATCCTCACTTTTTCTAGCTTCAATAGTTAAGGATTATCAACAGATAACGAGAAAAGTTCTAAAAAATAACTTATCAAGCATTTGATTTTCAATAGATTATAATTACATTATTTTAATATTAGTTTAACATTTTTGCTTATCTTTGCTGTTCGTTCAAAAAGCTAACAATGTCCTTATACCAAAGAATTGCAGAAAAGTTACAATACATCAGTCCGGGGTTTTACAAAAAAAGATATTTTAAAAAGCTGAATGGCCTTACTAAAACTAATTTCCCGGAAAGAAATGTAGAACCTGAATTGGTCTGGATTAAAGAATATCTGCCTAAACATGCTGTAATTCTGGATATTGGCGCCAATGTAGGAACATTTCTGTATCAGCTGGAGGACAAGCTGGATCACGAAAAAATTTACGCTTTTGAGCCTAATAAACAACTGTACACACGCCTGAAAAGGCTTTTTCCAAGAATGAGAGTCTTTCCATTAGCACTTTCTGATGAAAATACTACAGCTGAATTTAAAGTTCCTGTAATTAAAGGAAAACTGATCCAGTCCAGAGGAACCCTGCAGACCGATTACAAAGAAGTGGGCGAAGAAAGCAGCCACACCGAAAAAGTAAAAGTGATAAAGCTGGACGACTGGGCTGCAATAGAACATTTTAAAAGACTGGATTTCATAAAGATAGACGTAGAAGGAAACGAAATGAAAACGCTTGCAGGAGCTAAAGGCATCATCCAGCAGTTTAGCCCGACCCTCATGATCGAAATGGAGCAAAGACATCACACCACCCCGATCTGGGAAGAAATTTCCGAAGTGGAGTCCTGGGGCTATGATGCAAAATACCTGGACAGAAATTCCTTTACTCTTGAAAAAGTAACGGAAGAAATTCTATTAAAAAACACTGAAGATGAAAAAAATAAAAAAGAATACATTAACAATATAATTTTCATCCCTAAAAACCAGTAAAATCCTTATGAGTGTAGTAGCAAGGCAAGGATTCAAGTATTCCATCATTGGCTATATCGGTTTTTTGTTGGGTACCATTTCCGCAATTTTCATTTTCCCGAACGATTTTGAATTTTACGGAAAGCTGCGTTATATACTTCCCAGCGCAGAATTTCTGGTTCCGTTTGTGGTGATGGGGATTTCATATTCCAATGTGAAATTTTTTCACAAAGTAGAAAAGGACGGCAAAGAACAGAATATGCTTTCTTTGTCTCTGCTTGCCGTTTTTATTAATTTTATCATTTTTCTGGCAATATTTTTCGTGCTTCCTTATGTTTATCCAAAATTTAGATATTCAGAAGCCTGGAAAGTGAAAGAAATTATTCTGCCATTGGTATTGCTGCTTTCATTCTGTACCATTTTTAATAAATACACATCTAACTATAAAAGAATTGTTGTTTCTAATATCTTTGATAATCTTTTTCCTAAAATAGCGAACCTGGGTGCATTCTGTCTGTTTTTCTATTTTGCCTTATCCCAAAAAACAGCGTTTACTTTTTTCTTCGGAATGTTTGCGTTGATGCTGTTTGGCTATATTTATTATACCAACAGGCTGAAAAAAATCAACTTCGATTTCAGCACCGAATATTTTAAAAAAGATAATTTCTGGAAAGAATTTTTCAACTACAGCTTTTTCGGATTTTTAGGGACTTTTGGTAATTATTTAGCGATCAACAGCTTAATGATCGGAGAATTTATGGGAATGGAAGAAAATGGTATTTACGCTGTTTTATATGCTCTGATTTCCCTAATTTCTATCCCTCAGCTTGGGCTGTTCAATGTTTCAGCGCCTATTATCAGTAAAAATTTGGCTGACGGTGATATGGAAGGGCTTGACAGATTTCATAAAAAAACGTCATTAAGTTTATATTTTTTAGGAGCTGTTTTATTTTCCTGCATCATGGTAGGATTTCCTTTCCTGACCCAGTTTATGCCAAAAAACGGAGTCATGCTGAGAGAATACGAGCCCGTGGTATGGATCTGGGGATCAGCGGTTTTAGTAGATTTAGCAACAGGATTTAACGGCAATATCATTTCACTTTCAAAATATTACAGATTTAATATTGTTGTAATGCTGTTGCTGGCGGGTCTTACCATCGGACTGAACCTTTATTTTATAAAAAATACTGATCTTAAACTGATAGGAATTGCTTTATCCACGGCTATTTCGCTTACAACTTATAATGTTATCAAGATTATTTTCAATTACATTATGTTTAAGGTTTCACCTTTGAGCATTGAGATGATTTTTGTATCGATTATCTGTACATTAGCCATTACAGTGGCCATTGTCCTTCCGACTTTTGAAAGTAATTTCATCAACCTTATTTACAAGCCTGCCGTTGTGCTGATTTTGATTTTTATAGGAAATTATTTCACGAAAGTATTTCCAATTGAGGATTATTTAAACAAAAACTTTATTAAAAGTATTTTTAAATTTAAATAGAAATCAGGCTGTTCAAAACTTTTTCTAATTGCTGCTGAACCGATTTTTTATTATATTTTTCCTGAAAATCAAACTGACTGTTTTTAAGCTCTTTAAACTGCTCTATAATATTTTCACGCTCTGGAATAATGAAATCTAATTTAGATGGATAATTTTCAGGGAAAACGGCAAATTTCCCGAATTTTATTGCGTCACCAATATTTCCTGTCATTTTTGTTACCCCATATATTTCTTTTTGGCTAAAGAATTCCGTTTCCTGCTGAATGGGACACCAAAGAATATCTGCTTTCTTCATCCAGCTTTCGAAATCGGTTTGGGAAACTCTCTCTTTGAAATATTTAAGTGTGAGATTTTCAGAAAGATTTTGAGATAAATCTTCTAATTTCCTCAATTCATTATCTTTTGCTTTTCCAAGAAATACAAATGTGAAATTTTCATCAATTTTTAGATTTTGTATAATTTTAAAAACACGATCATAGCCTCTCCTCTTTTGAGAAACACCACCGGGAATAACAATCGTAAAAACTTTATTTTGAGCTTTTTCAAAATCTTTAGTATAAAAAAGAGGTAAAAACTTCAATTGACCAGCGCTAAGCTCTTCATCTAAAACCAGAAGGCTTTTGGCTTTTTGGTAAACTTTTGATGAAAAAAACAGACCTTCTTTCCACCATAATTTTAACCTATAAACTGTATCGCCTTTAAAAATGTTTTTGAACAAATCGGCTTTTGAAGCATTCATAAAATTTATATTATGAACAATAACCGCAACATTATATTTTTCTACAATTACCTTAAATGTATTAAAATAACGATGAACCGTTCCGACAATGATAAGATCATATTTTTTCACCTTCAACTGATCCAAAATCATTGAACTGTCCGATAGAAAAACCTGCTCTCCATGATCAACAATCTGGTCCTTTATCTTTTCTGAAAAATAATAATCTACCGAAAATTCATCAGATTCCTGCATGATTTCTATGAAATCCTGGGCAACTTCTGCGTGGGTGTCTATTTCTATGTAGGCTATTTTTTTCAATTGCTAATAGGTTTTGGCTAAAGCCGAATTGCGGTTTTATTTTTTCTAAACGGGCTAAAGCCCGCTTCTTTTGTCATTGCGAAGAATGAAGCAATCTCGTTAATCTATCTGAATTTCTGCGGAATAACAATTTCACTTTACATCTTCAGCCATTTTTTCTTCAGCATTTTCCAGCGTTGATTGTTGATGATTTTTTGCTCCTTTTTTGAAATTTTTAATTCTAGTTTTTGAGAACGGCAGTATTCATAGGATTTAATTATTTTAAAGAAAAAAGACACGGATTTACTTTTCATTGCTTCCTTTGAAGAGGCGATGTAAGCCAGAAACCTGTTCAGCCCTAAAAAATAAAAATATCTTCCGTAATAATCCGCCGGCTTTATGGTGTAATCTATGCCTTTTACTTTGATTAATTGTACATGGAGCTCGGGCAGCACAACTTCTTTCCAGCCAAGATTTTCAAGTAAAATAGAATCGATATTATCCCAGCCTAAGGTTTCGCGTAAGCCTTCCATTTCAATGAAACTTTCTCTACGGTACGCTTTCATCGGGCCACGTACATGATGTTTGCTGGAATTCCCTTCATAAACCCAGCTTCCATTTTTTTCGATGTATAAAAGTCCGCCGACAAGGCCGTATTTTGGATTATTTTTGAAAGCATTTTCAATCGTTTCAAGATAATTTTCCGGCAGAATTATGTCAGCATCAAATTTACAGATAACATCAAAATTAGCAATATCTTGGGTTTTCAAACCATTTTTAAAAGCATTAACAACCTTTGATCCCGGCTGATGTGCAGATTTTTCCAGATTAACAGTTTCAAAACGGAAATCCTGTCCAATATATCTTTGTATAACCTGAGAGGTTCCGTCCGTGGATCCGTCATTAACGATCACAACTTTAAAATCCTTAAAACTCTGGCGTTGTAAAGAATCTAGCGTGAAGGAAAGATTATCTTCCTCGTTATGGGCAGGAATTATAATTAAAAATTTCAAGGTGAAATGATAAAATGATGAATAAAAAAAAGACAAACGACAATTGAAATATTTACATCAATTATCGTTTACCCATTAATTTTATTTATTGTGAGGTTTCAACATGTTTCGAGGGTCAAGAATCTCATCCAACTTCTCCTGTGAAAGCAGGTTTTTCTCCAGCACAAGGTTGTAAACACTTTTCCCGCTTTCCAATGCTTCTTTTGCAATTTCAGTGGATTGCTTGTAGCCGATATATGGGTTAAGCGCCGTTACAATTCCGATGCTGTGTTTCACCATATTCAGGCAGACTTCCTTGTTCGCAGTGATCCCAACAATGCATTTTTCACGTAACGTATCCAGTGCATTGCAAAGGAAATGAATATTTTCCATAATGGAATGGCAAAGTACCGGTTCCATTACATTCAGCTGCAATTGGCCTGCTTCCGCCGCGAAGGTTACCGTAAGATCATTTCCGATTACCTTAAAACAAACCTGATTTACCACTTCCGGAATAACAGGGTTTACCTTTCCGGGCATGATGGATGATCCCGGCTGCATTGGCGGAAGGTTAATCTCAAAAAGTCCCGCTCTAGGCCCTGAAGAAAGCAGTCTTAAATCATTACAAATTTTTGAAAGCTTTACCGCAAGACGCTTCGTTGCAGAAGAATAAATTACATAAGATCCCGTATCCGGGGTTGCCTCCACCAAATCCGGTGCGGAAATTACAGGAAACCCTGTAAGCTGAGCTAAGTTTTTCGCGCAAAGTGTCGCATAACCCACCGGAGCATTTAATCCTGTTCCGATTGCGGTAGCGCCCATATTTACTTCTACAAAAAGATTCGCGTTATTATTTAGTTTTGAAATATCTTCTTCCAAAGTAGCGGCAAAGGCTTCAAATTCCTGCCCTAACGTCATGGGAACAGCATCCTGAAGCTGGGTTCTCCCCATTTTGATGACATCATGGAATTCTTTTCCTTTTGCCCTGAAAGCCTCAACTATTTTTTCAAGCTTTTCAACCAGATCTGCGTTCATCTGAAGCAATCCCATTTTGATAGCAGTAGGATATGCGTCATTCGTAGATTGAGAAAGATTAACATGATCATTTGGCGAACAAAACTGGTACTGCCCTTTATTTTTGCCTAGTTTTTCCAAAACTCTGTTGGCAATCACTTCATTGGCATTCATGTTAATTGAAGTTCCTGCGCCGCCCTGAATCATATCTACAGGAAACTGCTCATGCAGCTCTCCGGCAATTAATTCATCGCAAGCTTCTGCAATTTTAAAGTATAACTCCTCTTCAAGTAAGCCTAATTCATAATTTGTCTTAGCTGCTGCTTTCTTTACGTAAGCCAGTCCTCTGATAAACTGTGGATAGGAAGACAAAAGCTGCCCGGAAATTTTAAAATTATTAATTGCCCTCTGCGTCTGAACTCCATAATAAGCATTTACCGGAACTTCCAGTTCACCTAATAAATCGCTCTCTTTTCTGAAATTTTCCATAATTATTTAATTAATGTACTAATTCAGCAGTGTATCAATGTAACAATACTTCAAGATCTTAGTGTATTGTTCCATGATTACATTGCTATATTGCTAAATTTTTACACTTATTTTACCGGATATTTTTGTATTAAGGCCTGTAAAATGGCAAAAGTTTCTGCATCCATGATCCCGTCATAGTTTTGTGGACGGAAATGATACTGGAAGGCTTCAATTGTTTTCTTTGTAGCGTCATCCCATTTCCCGCTCAGATCAATCCCATAACCGAATTTCTGCAATTGGGTTTGAACATTATAAATAAATGAAGGGTCGTTATACTTCGTCTGGAAATCCGTAGAAACAGCTAAATCATAATAGCTCTGCTTGGATGCCTCATCATACCACATCCCGATTTGGTATTCGTCATATAATTTTTTCCAAGGAAACATTGGTCCCGGATCCTGTTTTCTTGTAGGAGCAATATCAGAATGCGCCAATACATTAGTAGCAGGAATCTGGTATCTAGTGATAATATCTTTTGCTAAAGCTGCCACTTTTCTCACCTGAGCATCATCAAATGCGGCAAAAACTCTTTGTCCTGAGGCATCGGTTGTGTATCCTGTATTTACAATTTCAATCCCGATGGAAGTATCATTCAGGTTTTTATCAGCTCTCCAGGCGCTTACTCCTGCGTGATAGGAACGTTTGTTTTCATCTACCAGCTGATAAATCTCGTTGTCACCGGTGTTGTTTACCAGGTAATGAGCACTCACTGCCTGCTGGGTAAGGACGGTAATGGATTTATCATCCGGAAGTGCCGTATAATGAAGAATTAAATATCTCTGTCTGAAATTTTGTGCAATAGCAGGAAAATAGGTTTTTACCACTTTATATCCTGCAGGTTTTGCAGAGACAATTGAGCCGTAGCTTGCAGTGTTGTCATTTTTTGCCGGATCAGCAATATTGGTGGTATAAAATTCTACTCCGCGCTCATTTGTAATTTGCGTTTTTGGTTTTTCCGGAGTCGGTGTTTTAACAGCTGTTTTTGGCTTTACCACAGGTGTTTTGGGAATGTACTGCCTATTTTTGCTGCTTGGCTGCGAGGTGCATGAAAACACAAATACGCTTAATCCGATGATATATAATGTCTTACGCATCAGTTTGGTTTTTTAATGGTTTATTACCTCAAAAATACACAAATTTTTCTTGAAAAATATTTGGTAAATAAAGAAATCTATTCTATATTTGCACTCGCAATAAAGGAACAACGATCATTAAAAAACGAAGATAAACAGGAGGGTTGCCGGAGTGGTTAACGGAGCAGTTTGCTAAACTGTCGACGCGAAAGTGTCGCAAGGGTTCGAATCCCTTACCCTCCGCTTTCCTATATATCTTTTTCGGGGCGTAGCGTAGTCCGGTCATCGCGCCTGGTTTGGGACCAGGAGGTCGCAGGTTCGAATCCTGCCGCCCCGACTTTATTTTAAAAACGCGCTTATTACTAACTAAGCGAGAATCAACTTTTAAGGGTGCGTAGCTCAGCTGGATAGAGCATCTGCCTTCTAAGCAGACGGTCAAAGGTTCGAATCCTTTCGCGCTCACTTAAGGAGACAAAATTTATTTTTGTCTCCTTTTTTTATGACTAAAATCTTCGTGTTAAGTCTTACTGTCAGGCCTTTAAGGAATATGATACTGATTGAAATTAGTGATTATACCCGTATAGAATATTCTTCAATAATACCTAAACCATCTCTTTATAATATTTTATATCATTAATCTATTGAAAACTTTTTGATTACTTAAAAAGTTGAGCCGAAGGACATAAGTACCTCCGGCTCAAACCAAAACACTAGATATGAAATAACAATTTTTATATAAATTTTATAGATATTGCGGTTATGTATTGTGCATCATATTATATTTTAAAAACATGATTGGATGAAAATCACTGAATCTGTAGTGATTACAACATATGATGTCAAATTATTAAATATATCTTTGATAGTAAGCTCCTGATAGGTTGAGATATTGTATATTAAATTTGTATTTTTTTCGGAACATACTGTATATGATAATATATTTAAAAAAGACAACAGGGGAAGGAGTGAAAAATAAAGTATCCCCTGCGTCCAAGCACAAAAACTAAATGAAAAACAGAAATGTAAAAGAGCGTTTATTTATTCTGTTTTTACTTATAATTTATAATGATTTGTAAGACAAGTAATATAGATTTTCTGACTTCTCTATTAATCATTCAATTACTGATTATACTACTTTTGAATACATTTTTGCTGCGCCTTATCAAATACCTGACCATCTGCGCATCGTAAAATATATTGAAGCCAGTTATTATTCTGATATATACAGTAATGGAACCAATTGGGATCAATAGGATTTACATGGTATCCAGCCGAAGTACAAACTATTGCCTGTGGTGCAGTGGTATTATATGCCACATTCACTGAAAGTGTACAAGCTTTCCCTCCAATATTGATAACAAAGTTTGCAGTACCTCCTGTATTAGGTGTTCCTGTAATAGTATAAGTTAGTGTTCCGTTTCCGTTGGCAAAATTTCCTGCGGCTAAGGTCGCCGTTAAACCTGTTACTCCTGTAGAAGTTACTGTTTGTCCGTTATGAGATCCTCCATTAGCTCCTGTATAAGGTATCACTGATGAAACTCCAGAGGCAGCAATTCTTGCTGTTAATGTACCATTGTTTGTAGCTCCTGCGCAATTGATGATTCCACCGATACTTCCTACAGCTCCTGTCACAGTTCTCGTTAGTGTACATGTACGCCCTCCAATATTTATTGCAAAGTTTGCTGTTCCTGCAGCAGATGGTGTTCCGGTGATGGTATAGGTAAGGTTTCCGTTTCCATTTGCAAAACTTCCCGCAGATAAGGTGGCCGTTAAACCTGTTACTCCTGTAGAGGCTACCGTCTGCCCTCCATGAGACCCTCCATTCCCGCCTGTATATGGGATAACAGACGTCACTCCGGATGCAACAACTCCACTTGTTAAATTACCATTATTTGTAGCGCTCCCACAGGTAATTCCGGTAACCGTTCCCGGTGTAGGAGTGCTCGTTCCACAGGTAGATACCCACGCCGATGAGTTCCAGAAATCCATACAATTTGTATTGGTATTATAGATCATTAAACCAGCCGGTCTGCTGGCAGCTGGCAGCTGGAATGGCATCTCTTTGAGCGGCTGTAAGTCGTGGGGGTAAAAAGCCTTTATCGGTAGAAGATAACTCAAGGACAGCCCTCGAAGCCGGTGTAGTTGTTCCTATCCCAACGTTTCCGGAAGGCAACATAGTTGCTACCGTTGTCAATACCTGTCCGTCATCGCCATACGTACCCTTAGAATTTGACCCTACATTGAACTGTAATCCATCTTCAGCACCGGATGCATTAATAGAAGGGAAACGTGGCCCTACATTAAACCAGATATTATCCCAGCTACCGCTATTTTGAGAATTTTTAAGACCAAAAGTTGTCCCAACAATATCAAACTTTGCCAACGGGGTTGTCGTACCTACCCCAACTCTGTCATTAGCTGCATCTACGGAAAAGGTATTCTCGTCTACAGAAAATGCATTGGTTGTAGTTCCTGTAAATGTTAAAGAATTAGCTCCCTGCGTCACTGTTCTATCTCCTGTAAGACTACCATTTATATTATAAATATTAGTATCTGCGAGCACAGAATTCAATTTACTCCATGCTGTTCCATCAAAATGATAGTACCCTGCAACATCAATATTTGCAGCTGTACCCGTTGCGGTACCGGTAGTAACATCATTTACATAAATCAGCGTAGAAGTAGGAATCTCAGTCATACTTTGCGCTCTCTGCCTGTCTACTCTTGGGATTAGCAACCCATCAACATTAGTAGAAGTTCCTGTTGCATTTTTTGCCATAATATCTACTGTAGAAGCTGGATTTGTTGTTCCTATTCCTACTGTTCCGTTTGCCATTATTCTCATTTGTTCAGCTCCATTCCTGCCAATAACAAAAGGTCCTCCTGATCGGTTATCTAGATAACCTTTAGCTCCTTCTCCAAAAATAGCCGAACCATTATCCACCCCTAAATAAATATTACCGGCCCCAGCACCAATACGGATATCCTTACGGCTGTTTTCTTCAGTATTTGAGTTTAAAAAATTAGTACGGGTAATACCATTGTTGTTAGTATCCACAGTAAATGCGCCGGTAGTTCCTCTAAAGGTTAAGTTTTTACCTTCCATCGTTACGGTTCTACCTGCTGTAAGGGTTCCGTTTGAGTTGTAGATATTTGTGTTTTCCTCGTTCATTTTAACCCATTCGGTTCCATTAAAGTAATAATATCCTACCATGTCAATATTTACAGCAGTTCCTGTTGTAGTTCCTGTGGTAATACTGTCAACATAAATAAGCGTGGAGATTGGCACATTTGTCATACTTTGTGCTCTCTGCCTGTCTACTCTGGAAATTAATAACCCGTCTACATTTGCAGATGTACCGGTTGCATTCTTTGCAGTAATATCTAATGTGGATGAAGGGTCGGGAGTATTAATTCCGACCTGTGAAAATGCTAATGATGAAAATATCATTGCACTCATAATAAATACATTTTTTTTCATTGCTTAAATTTTACATTCTTAAAATTTTCTTTTTTGTGTGTTTAGAATCGTATCTCCAAAACAGGCTTTCTGTTTTCGAAATCATTGATGAAAATGTGTTTGCAAAACTAGATACTTTAAGCTGGAAAATCTGCACTACAGTTATACTTTAAATTCATAATAATCTAAAAACCAATAATTTAATTTAAAAATTGAAGTATAAGTGTAGTGCATTAAAAATTAGATTTATTTTCTTTTTCATTAAATAAATTCATGAGTTTGGGTAATTTTCACTAATTTTTCGGTAAAATTTACTATTCCAATAAATAAATTCCACCGATGGAAACCACTTTATGAAAATATACATGCTATTCTTGTTGTTTTTTGTGGCCTGGTGTCCGGCGCAGATGTATTCAGTAAGTGAACTGGACAGCATTACTAATAGCCATAAAACAAAAGGTGATATAGGTCTTGCGGTTGATTTTAATCAAAAAGCATTAAAGCAATACAATAAGAATCATAATATGGAGGGAATTGCTGCCGCAAATATCAATCTCGGGAATCTTCTCTGCACTCTCAATCAATATGCTGAAAGCATCATTTATCTTGATAAGGCAAAATCTGAAATATCTGAAGTGGAAAATCCTTATCTGCAGACCAGATTGTATAATGAGTATGGAAGAAACTATTCTTTATTAGGTTTATTTGCCAAAGGGAATGAGTATTTTAACAAAGCTATCAGCAAGGCTCGAAAGATTCCGAATCAAAAAGAGAAAAACCATCAGCTCTATTTCAGCTACACCTGGAAATGGTATAATTTCGAATATTTAAAAAAAATGGATTCTGTATACAAAATGCAGAAAAAATGTCTGGAAATTGCTCAAGAGCCAATTATTTACGTGAAAGCAGCCGGAAGATTTATTGATCAGAAAAAACATCTTGATTCTGCTGAATATTATCTGGAAAAAGCAGTTCCTTTATTTGAAAAAAGTCCCGCAGATCAAAAGGCTATGACGTTACTTCTTTTTGGTGATTTATATATTGAAAAAAAGAGTACCAGAAAGCTTTGGATTATTATTTTAAGTCACTTGCCATTTCTCAGGCCATGAAACGCAAGGATCATATAAGAAATGTCTATAAAAGAATTTCAAAAACTTACAAAATCCTCCATGACCAGCAAAAAGCTGATGAATATTTTAGAAATTACTCATTTTTAAATGACAGTATAAATGATAAGGAGAAGGAAGTATTACATGTTATTGTAGAACAGTTAGCACAAGAAAAAAAACAAGAAGAAACAGATAAGAAAAAGCTTTATATAATGCTTTTACTTATTTTGCTCATTTTTGCGGGTCTTTTATATTTTTTACGTAGAGCCTATATAAAAAAACAAAAGAAAAAAGATGAGCTGATTCAAAGTAAAAATGATCTGATTGAGAAAAAAGATGAACTAATCGGGATAAAATCACAAGAAGCCAACCTTTTGAAAAAGAAAGTGAATGACGCATTTCCACAGCTTATCAAGCTGGCCAAGACAAATGACCCTTTTTTCATCATACGTTTTAAAGAAGTATATCCCGAATTTTGTGAAAAGCTACTCTCTGAACATCCTGATCTTAAAGACAGTGAACTAAAGATTTCTGCTTTTTTAAGGCTGAATCTCACCAATAAGGAAATTGGTCAATATGAAAATATAAGCCTCCGCGCTGTAGAAACCAGAAAGTATCGGTTGAAAAAGAAATTAGGGCTTGCTCCTGAAGAGGATCTTATAAAATGGATTCAGCAGTTATAACATTATTTCTTTTTTTACTTTACTGTAAAAATAAAGAGGCTGCCTTAAAAGGGCAGCCTCTTCTAATTTAAAGCTATTAAATTTATTCTCTAGTAAAATAAAATGTTTGAGAATTATAGGAAACTTTTACTGTATCCTTACTGTTAACAGATTTGATTTCTTTCTTAAAAATATTTTGATCTTCAGTATCTTTCGACAGCTTACCATATTTACTTGATTCTATATTAAAATCAAATCCTTTTAAGTTTTCAAATCTTACTATAACAGCTTTTTTCTTTTCTCTTACTTTAGTTTCAATAACGCCAACCTTCAAAAGAATAGTATCCGATTGATTAACAACAATAGCGTCATAATCATTAAAAGATGTTCTTTTACCGCCAACTAATTTGTACTTAATATAGCTTCCGCCAGGGCATGCAGTCAACAACAAACAAGCGAGCAGAAAGAAACTAATTCTCAATGTTTTTTTCATTTTATTATAATTTAATGCAGTTTCCATTAGTGTCTGTAATTGTACATCCCCCAATCTGCTGAAGTTTATACTCAGCATCGAACTCGTTATACTGCATACCTTCATTTTTATACTCCACGTAAGGTTCTATACCCATAAATGTACGTAAAATCCATTGTTCGATAATACCATGCATCTGAAATACAGCCCAACCTTGAGGCCTTGGAGCATGACTATTGCCTCTGTAATAATTCTGACCACGATACTGCTGAACATAATGTGCAAATTCATGCCCGTACACATTTGGGTTATTTACATCATTTCTATTCATTCCTATATTTTCACCGATGGTGATTGACGAAAATAAATTAGGAATAATACCACCGTGTCTCCACATTAATCTTTTTGTAGGTGTACTGAATTTTGTAGATAATTCTTCTACGCATCCCAGATTTTCTTTTTTCGGCATATAAACAGCTCCCAGAAGTGCTATGTTTGCAATAGTTTGTGATGCACTTCCAATAGCTCCATTGATCATGCCTCTCTTCATACCATCACCTACGTTGCCCCCACTTATTGCTGCTGCTACGGTTCCTGACACACTTCCAAGCAATGCTCCTGTTCCTGAATTATAGATAAGTTCACCAGCAACATTAGAAAGGTATCCTCCGTTTTCGAATGCACTGAAGTTTTCCATTTTTCCTCCAAGATATCCGCTTACCAATCCTGATACTACAGTTGCCCAACCAATTTTATCTCCCATAACTAAGCCTGTTCCTACCTGCGAAGCTACACTTGTAAGCATATTCATGGTAGAACTCTGCCAGAAGGAACCTGCAGCTGAAGCCCCCGCAGCAGCTCCAATACCACCGCTTATAGCCCCCGTTACTGCACCATATAATGCAGATTTACTGGCAGCCCTTAAATTCCAGCTTCCATTAAGAAGTGCCGGAATGGAATACGTCACCACTGCAATTGCCGAACCGATTAATGCTCCGTAAAGCATCCCCAACCCGATAGCCGCTAATGTAATAGGCTCTTCTCCTGACGGATCTGTATAAAGCAAAGGATTATTCAATACGTATCCATATCTGTTATAACTCTGAGTA
The DNA here is from genome assembly GCF_000430825.1 of Chryseobacterium daeguense DSM 19388. Classification (GTDB taxonomy): domain Bacteria; phylum Bacteroidota; class Bacteroidia; order Flavobacteriales; family Weeksellaceae; genus Chryseobacterium; species Chryseobacterium daeguense. The sequence continues at coordinate 274,295 of NZ_AUMT01000003.1, forward strand.
TTATAAGGATCCGAAACAAAGTTGTCTACCGATAAGAAAGTATGCAATTTAGGATCATACATTCTTCCGTTCATATGGATAAGACCAACAGCAAAGAAATGTTCGTGCCCGGTATATCCTCTTTCTAAAAGTGTCTGTTGTGGAGCTATTGCAATACCATTTCCATCAACAATCTTTACAATATTTCCCCATGCATCAAAATGTCTTTTTTCTTCAACATTTCCTACTTCATCTGAAAAAGCCAGGACACTTCCCTGATAATCTCTGTGAATATAATGAAGCGCTGCCCTTGTGAGGCCAGATACCGTGAAATCCTGGATGTAAACTGCCTGTGCTGTATATGCATCCCCTCCGATATAGGTGTAAATTTTAGTACTTATAAAGTTGGCATTTGGCCTGCCTATCTGATTGAGATGCAACACTTCAACAGATTTGTCATCTGAATATATTTTATTTTTCTCATATATCAGATAGCTTGGTATATAATCGTACGCTGATGTTGCTTTTTTCTGATGAATATTATAGTTAAATAATACATGAGCAAAGCCATCCTGGGAAATTTTTACCGGAAGCCTATTTGCATTGTACTCTATCTGCTGAAGCTGGTTTACGCTGTAATATGCGTCTCCTGCCGCATTCAGGGCGATTGTACCCTTTCGGTATCTGTTTCCCGGAACATATTTATAATCTCCTACATCGCTGTTTTTATCGATTCTTCCGTAATTATCATAGGTATGAGTCTGTGTCCCGTTAGGATCCGTCCAGGAAGTTAAGCGTAAAAGATTATCATACTCAAATATTTCATTCCATCCTCCCGGCTGGATTGCATTATTGGATCTTGAATTTAGCGTTCCAAAAAGGACATTGAAGCTATATGTATTATTTACCACAGCAACGCTGCTTGAATTGGTATGATTAATACTCGTTAGATAATAATTGCTGTCATAAGCATTAGCTACCTGTACTCCGTTTCCTAATGTAGAGCTAAGAACCTGCCCCTTTTCATTAATATCATTTAATTTCCAGATGACAGTTCCCGTAGCAACATCTTTTATTTTTTCCAAATCTCCGGAAGCAGCATACACATTTTCTATTTTGAAGCTGCTCACATTCGAGCTGGAATGTGTCTCTGTAAGCTCGGTGTTTATTCTTCCGAAATCATCAAAAGTATATATCTTATCTATTGTAACTCCTGCAATTGTTTCGGTTTTCTTTTTGTTTCGGAAATAGGTATCATATTCATAAGTAAATGAATTGCCTATTCCGTTTGATGTTCCGGCTTCTGAGGTTAATAACCCATTGGTATCATAAGTAAAATTGGCTCTGATGTCCGTATTATCTCCCTGAACCTTTTTGGTGGCTACTCTTCCATACGCATCATAAGTGTAGGTGGTTTTACCCTTCGGATTTTCTTCCGTAAGAAGCTGCCCAAAATTATCATAAGTATAAGTATAATCTCCACCTACGGAAGGGTCTGACATTTTGGTTTTTGCACCCCATCCATTCTGCTCTATGCTTACAATATGCCCACCATAATTTGCGGATTTTAAATTTCCGTTAGCAAAATAAGTATAGTTTATCTCACCGCCGTTATCTGCCATTTTCACCTTATTTCCCCAGGCATCATTGGTAACGGTCTGCACTTTTTGTCCGTCTACAACGGTTGATGACAATCCACTATATGATGAAGTCACAACTTTTCCTGTAGGGAAAGTAACTTTTTTACCTCTTCCGTATTCATCAAATTCAGAAATTGTCCACCTGGTTGCAGTATTGGTAGAAAAATAAGGGTCACTTTTTTTATGAGGTCTGTCTAATACGTCATATTCAGTACGCCTGTCTATCCATTTATTGTTAATACTCAACTCCCTTTCCAGGCGTTTTCTTCCCCAAACATCGGTGTATGTCTCTTTAATGGCACCTGTAGGATCCGTAACTCTAAACTTTATCCCGTTTAAAAATTCACTGCTTGTGATCCATTCGTAGTTGTATAGAGTTTCTTTATTATAAAAGTCTGTTTCTTTGGTTTTTTTCTGCCATCCGTCGTAGGTATATGAGAAAGTCTGGTTCAGATAATTTGTTTTGGATAATAAAAGGCCAAAATTAAAATCATAATTCATTTTGTCTTTAAATCCTAAAACATTGGTAGTCTGAACGATATATCTTCCGGATATATCATACTGCATGGCTTCCACCCTTGGCGTCATCCCGGCAACAGAAAGTGTTTTTTGGGACATATTCCCATAATCATCATACAGGTAATCTTCCACCAGATAATCTGTCCCGTTTCCTTTTTTCTTTAGCTGCGTAAGGTAAATTCCGGAATACACAAATTGCTGCTCAGTGGAAAATGTCTCCGTTCCGAGTGTTTTTGTAACCGTTTTTTTAAGAGGTCTTCCTATATAATACTGATTAGAAATGCCTCCAGGATTATTATCAAATTCAAAAGTTGTTACTTTTTCACCTCCGGGAGCTACATCTTTTGCTTTCTTAAGATTGTAAAAGCTGTCGTACTCTTCATATATTGTAGATCTTGTGATACCCGTCAGATTATCAATTTGGTCAGACTGGGAGATCATGTTTACAAAAACCTTATTGGATAATAGGGATGTATTATAGGATTTAGTGCTTTTTGTAATAAAATTAGTAGGCGAGTTGTAATCTACAAATCCTTTCAGAAGATATGATTCTACATTTGCACCACGTTTTAGCATGTCTTGCTTGGTGATCGTCCACATAATATCATTGGAATTTGTACTTCCAGAATATACCGAAGATGTTGCATTTCCTTTAAATCCTAAAAAGCCAAATCCGTCCAGATGCATTACAGCTCCCTTATATCTGAAATCCTGAATTTTGGTTTCACTTCCAAAACTTTTTGAGACTTTACTTACTACCAGTGTGGAAGGGGAAACATTAATATTAACATAAGGATAAGTCTCCGCTGTATCATCGGTATAAACTCCATTACCATTATCAATTACAGGGCTGTATGTAATGCTGGTTAATATGTCATTTTCTTTTACTCTCTTTAACAAAACATCCGTTCTGTTATCTTTTTTGAAAGTAATATATTTTATTTTATCCGCACCGAAAAATGCATAATCCAAATTCTGGTTTATCGCATTCTGATTAGACAGGAACATTGGTGAGCCATTCACTGTGCTGCCTCCGTACGTGTAATTATTCTGCCATGTATCAACTGCCGCTGAAAATTCCGGGTTACCATTGATATCATTATTCATGTTATACCAAACAATACCCTGATCTCTGATTGTATAATTTGAGCCATAAGTCTGGTAAGGATAATTCCATTGACCTCCATTAGGATAATTATGAGGAGCAAGGATTCTGTGAGAGAAAATATCTCCTTTACCGTCACCGTTAATATCTGCAAAGTTGAAATAAATGCTTTCCTGCATATATCCACACAGCATTCCTCCTCCTGCAGCAGGATAACATTGATTAGCAATCCAGGACTTACGGTATTTCACCCCAATATCCTTTACAGTAGTCTTAAGATCTTCGCCATTGGCTATAATAAAGAACCAGTTACTGTTATCATCAGCAATAGGAATTACCAAATCTGTTTTCCCGTCACCATTCATATCTGAAGTGTAATGTGGGAAATCTGCTTTGATCAAATTACTGGAAACAGAGATTTTTTGTTCAAAAACTCCGTTTTTCATTCCGAAAACATATACAATCCCCGGATTTACTACATACAGATCAGACATTCCGTCACCTTCAAAATCCGCAACATAGATTTTAGAAGAAGACTTAATAACATTATTCCAACCTATAGATTGAGGCTGCTGAACAGCGCTGTTATTGGCATCCATCTTTAACAGGAAAGCCTGGGCATAATCTGTATAGTAGCTCTCATCGCAACATCCTGTTGGTATCCCTTCTCCAGGATTCTCACTCGGATCCGTACTTGGATCCAGCGGGCCGCCCGGACCATTATTACAAACTGTAGGATAGTATGTATAATAAGGAAGTGTAATAGTAAGGATATCAGAAATACCATCTCCGTCGAAATCTCCGGAAAAGTACTTTTTCGGCATCTTTGAATAGTATATATCATTACCTCCTATCGCAAAACATCTCTGATTCTGGATAGTAGGGAAAGTATATGAATTGCTAAATGCAAGATCTAATGTGCTGGAACTTGTATTTGTAGTATAATTATTGATTTTAATAACTTCCGAATCTGTAGTTATTCCCGTACTTTCAACCAATGTTGAAACAGCATCAAGATTATTAAACTTATTATTAGGAAGTACTATTTTAGTGGAAAAAACTTCGGTAAATTTTTCAACATTATTCAAGCTACCGCTGACATTGGATGTAGCAATTGTTAATTGACTTGAATTAAATCGATATAATTTATCCTTGGAATTTGGATAGGTCATGAAATCCAATGCTCCATCCCTGTCAAAATACCCGGAAACATATTGCCAGTTTGAGGTGTCAAAACCAGGAGAAACATTACTAATAATTGCATTTGGATCATTAATGACACCATTTTGCGTTGTATCATATTCAAAGGTAATGGGTTTCAAACTTTCATTGACCCCGTTAAACTCCTGAACCTGCACTAAACGGTCATAATTCAAAGATGTAGTGTTATATGTAAGTTGGTATTTTCTGTACAGTTGGTTTCCTCCTAAAACTTCTACCTTGTCCAGTTTTTTGTTTATTCTGATCCTTCTTGGCGAACTGTAAATGAAATTTACTTCATTACGTGTTACATCTTTATAATAAAAATTAATTGTATTAATAACGCTTGAAGGATTGAGCGAAGAATTATTACCGTATTGAATTGATTTTATATAAATATTACTGTCATAACTTTCATACAGAAATTTTATTCTGTTGAAGTTTGCATCTTCAATCTGGTTGATTTTCCATTCGAATGTATTTCCTGCCTGATTATTGTCTGAGTAGCCATATCTTGCCACTTTTCCATCCGGATAATACACCAAAAAATATAACGGACCGCCTACGATCTGTCCGTGGGAGGTAATTTTTAGATTAGAGTAATTTTCTGTTTGATATTCTGCACCATCCTGACCATAAGTACCAGACTTTAGTACCAATCTCTGTCCATCTAATGCGAACCTGTCATAGGAGTCGTAATCCACCCCATCCATCATTCCATCATGAAATTTTGTAGACGGAATTCTTGTAATTGATGAAACACCGGTAATATTCCAGCCCCATCCTGCAATACCATTTCCACCCTGATGGGAATATGAGAGAGCAATTTCAGGAATCATTTCTTTAATACCCGGCAATGTTTTAATAGGCACCGTGTAGTTGGCTCCCCCACCGGGTGACACCGAAAAGCTACCGGCAGTCTGCCCTACGCCCTGTGCATTCAAAATATTCATCATACTGATTAACAGCATGACAAACAGTGAGAGTTTTTTTCTCATTGCAATTAATTAGTTTTGTTTCTGGTTAATGTTTTAAGACTTTATAAGTAAGTTTTTCTCCACTGTTGAGATGAAAGATAATGACATACATACCTACAGGTTCATCAGAAAGATCAAGTGTAACCTTACCTTCCCTTTTGTTAAAAGGAATCGATCTGAATTGTGTAAAATTGTAAGCCACATATTCTATCCGTTCTATCATATCTCCAAGTTCTGGTTTCCAGACAAGATTTACCTTATCTTTGGTAGGATTGGGATAAACTTTTACCTGATAGGCTTCGGGTGGGAATTCTTCCTTTGTGATCAAGGTTTCCTGTGTTGCAGTTTTGCCAAGAACAGCACACATACCGCAATACTGTCTTACTTTTTGGTTACCGCCTGTATCATATTCAAAAGTAAGGGTCTGAGCCGCTACATTCTGAAAAAACACTACAGGCAAAACAAGTAAAATGTTTTTCATGGTAGTTAATTTTTTTTCAAAAATAGTAAAATGACTTAAAAAATCAATATTTATTCTCTTAAAAATGAATTAATTTAACGTTAATTGAAAATATATTAAAATTACAAAACATAAAACACTAAAAAACAGCGTCAATCAATTATTAAAAATATTTTCTATATGGTAAAATTCCATTTTAAATCTCGTAAAAGAGACTAAATAAATTGGCTAATCCTTTGAACACAGCAATATTTTTAATAAAAATCAATATTTTCTTTTTTAATTCAAAAAAACTATATATATTTGCACCCACAAAAAACGAGGTAATATTCGTTATTTAGATGACCTCATCGGGGCGTAGCGTAGTCCGGTCATCGCGCCTGGTTTGGGACCAGGAGGTCGCAGGTTCGAATCCTGCCGCCCCGACCATTTTTACAATATTTAGGGTGCGTAGCTCAGCTGGATAGAGCATCTGCCTTCTAAGCAGACGGTCAAAGGTTCGAATCCTTTCGCGCTCACTTCTCGGGACAAGGTAGACAACTCTACTTTTGTCCCTTTTTTATTTACACATAACCGCTTGCTAACCTGAGTAATACAGCAATACTCCATTCTCCCGGGCGAAGAAACATCACTATTTTTATACATGATTTTTCAGGATAAATCGAACAAAGATTCTTTCATATTTCTTTCAAACAGTCATTTCCGGGTGCATTTCTTATTTCCGAAATCTTTTTAACACTTTATAAAGAGAAAAAGGCCGATTATTAATTGGCATACAAAATAATTTTATTTTATAAATCATTTTTGAAACACCGTTTTGGAGTGAATTGTTAAGAAACTATAATTTATTTAAAAACCTGTGCTCATACAATATCAGATCGACCGATCACCGCTCCAACTGCAAGATAATGATGAAGAAAAAGTTGACTTATTATTTAATCTAATATTACTAAATTGCATAAACAACAAACACTATAAAATGGAAAATTTTTCCTTTCAATATAGCTATGACTACAATAAACTTATAAAAAACATTGAAGAATCCGTTGATACTCATGCTATTGAAAACCGCATAAAAATTAGTAATTCCTCATTTAATGGAGAATATATTTTTTGTCAGGTTGATGAAAATATTTCTGTCATGATAATAGATGCCTTGTACGATAATGATACCCTATTTCATATCCGAAATGATGACGACAGTTTTATTGGAATGTACTATAATTTATCAGACACTGATTTTAAATTAAACATTGGCGGTCAGTTTTTTAAAGTAGGAAATACATTCAATAACCTTACAACACTGGACAGCTCTCTTAACTGTGATGTGATAGTAAAAAAAGGCTGCAAGGCCTACAATTTTTATATATTCATAACAAAAGGGGCCGCAAAATCTTATCTTCCACAATCCGAGAAAACCATTAAACATATTGAAGACTTACTTAACGAAAAGAAGAACACAATTATTCGTTTTGAAAGAATAAATTACGCTAGCTTATCTGTTTTAAAAGATCTTAAACTCCAGTTAGAAGAAGGCTTGTTCACAGAATTTTTCATTAAAAGTGCTGCTTACGAATTATTGGATATCTATATCAAACATATCATTGTATCACAAAGAATCGTAGGAAAAATAACGGATACCGAGCTGAATTATATTTTAATTTCCCAGCAGACTTTATTAGAATCAGTGAATGGGGATTTTCCAAGTATTGAGTCTTTGTCTAGGGAGGCTTGCATGTCGCCTACCAAATACAAAAATATTTTCAAAAAGATCATTGGAACCAGCCCTAAATCCTACTTTTTATTTAATAAATTAGAAAAAAGCAAGAAGATGCTTATATCGGGTTATTCTGTAAATGAAGTTTCTTATAAATTAGGCTACAAAAGCAGTTCCCATTTTGTAAACCAGTTTAAGGCGGAATATGGTATAACACCTAAGGATTTCATATTAAAATTTTAGAATGATGAGAAAATTTGAACATATAGATGCTATTGAAACTATCTGGGCGCAAAAATTTATTGATGAACTCGGGTTTTCACTGAAAGATAACAAATATTTACTTGCTCCTGAAAAGGTATGGGATGGTGGTATTTATTTTAAATACTTTCACAAGGGTTTTGCCTTAGCTGTTGTGGATTATATCGCAAAGGAAAAAATAGAATTCATAAAAAAACCGGCAGAAAACATCGACTTTTATTATATAATGTATGATCTGAGCGAGGGTAAAAACCAACATACAATAGACAGTAAACCCTATGAAATGGGAAAAAATTCGGATTTCAATTTTGGTTTCCTGGAGGGCAATACAGAAAGAAGAGTGATACCAGAAATAGGAAAAAGAACCTTCTCTTTTAGAATACTGGTTTCTAAAACCTTTTTTAATGAGCTTTTAAAAGAATATAGCTCCGGTGCATTCAATGATATTCTTCAGGAAAATCTTGTAAAGCATTTACATTTTTACGGCTATGCAGACAGCAAATCCAAAATTCTTCTTGAGCAGCTAACCCGCCGAAGGCTTGGAGATAATAATTATGAGCTCTTAGCGCTTTCCCTTGCCCATAAGATTTTAGGGAATTTCATGAAAAGCCTTGTGAAGACCAATACTTTTATCATGAAACATTCTAAAGCCGATCATGATGCCATCATCCATATAAAAAAATATCTTGATGAAAATCTAACATCACTTTTTGAAGGAATAGATGCACTAGCATCAAAAGCCGGAATGTCTGCATCCAAATTTAAGCTTCTTTTCAAAGAAATGTATGGTATAACCCCGGCTAATTATCATAAGACCGAAAAGCTTAAACTGGCAAAGGCGATTTTAGAAAGCAATAATTACAGTACAGTTACTGACTTAGCTTATGAATTCAATTACCATAAGCCATCTTATTTCATTTCTGTTTTCAAAAAAGAGTTTGGCTTCACTCCCCATGAGCTTATACGAAACGATAAGTAATTAAAAAACGAATAGCAGCAGGAACGAATCCTTACTGCTACTCTATGTAAACACTATTATTAAATCACTTTTATAAGCGCCTGTAACGTTTTCAATAAGTTTAAATTACTTTAAAATCCTTTCGCCTTATCAATAGCATAAGCCATTAGATTATGGAGAAATCTTTCCTGGGCCGTGTCAATCAGGTTTCCTGAAATAGATCCAGACTTAAATACACCTTCTGCCCAGACAAAAATAACTCTTCCATTGTATCCACCCAGAGTCCACACGGCAGGAGAACCATCTGCTGCGGTAGCATAAAGCGTACTGCCACTCGGAAGCCTTGATGATGTCACTTTTACAGATGGACCACTTACGGATAAAGAAACCCCTCTTGAATCACCGAAAACACTGCTAAAAGCATTAGATGAGCTGGCTGATGCTGTAGTATTGGAAGGGCCTGCAATATTGTTACCAGAAATGCCAAATATATTGCATAATGTATCAAGATAGTTATTTCCATCCACATCCAGTGTTACAATAAGAACCCCACCTAAATTAACAAAGTCTTTAAGCCTGTTGGCTGTTCCTTCGTAAATATAATATCCGGATGAAGTCATATTGATAATATCAAATTTTGCTTTAAGTTGCGCCCCAGTATCATTTGTAAGTTCATCATACATGATAGTAGTTTCATAACCGCTGCTTTTAGTATATGTACCTGCAGGCCCATAATTTGTTGGGTTCGACAATTGTGTTCTGAAGGCTTCAAATTCGCCTGTCCCAGATGGCGGAAAAGGTCCCGCTCCATTAACACCAATTTTTATAACGGGTCCACCCACAGTGCGTGTTAGAGTACAGGTTTTACCTCCAATATTAATAGCAAAGCTGGCAATCCCTTTTCCTGAAGGAGTTCCTGTAATAGTATACGTCAAAGTTCCATTACCGTTTGCAAAGCTTCCAGCAGAAACCTTAGCTGTAAGACCTGTAACACCTGTAGAAGTAACCGTCTGACCACCATGGGCACCTCCGTTTCCTCCTGAGTATGAAATTATAGACTTTACGTTACTCGCTGCTGTTCCAGAAATAAGACTACCGTTGTGGGTTGCTCCTGAACAATTTAATGATGAAATACTGCCTGGTGCTCCTGACACGGATCTTGTCAGGGTGCATGACTTTCCACCTATATTAATGGCAAAAGAGGCATTACCCGATCCAGATGGAGTACCTGTAATTGTATATACCAATGTCCCACTTCCATTCGCAAAACTTCCGGAACCTAAGATAGCAGTAAGACCACTTACTCCTGTTGATGAAACAGTCTGCCCGTTATGAGCCCCACCATTACCACCAGTATAGGAAATAGATGAAGAAACTCCCGATGCAGCCATACCAGCTACCAGACTTCCAGTATTTGTAGCACCAGTGCAATCTAAGGATGATATGATACCTGTTCCGGGATTTCCAGAATCTGAACAGTCTCCTTTCCACATGGTAGTGTTCCAGTACTGCATACAGTTTTCATCTGTATTGTAAATCATAAGTCCGGCGGGCTTTACTGAAATACTGTCCCTTTGGGAAGTACTTAGTCTTGGGGGTAAAAAGCCCTTGTTACTTGAAGTAAGATCCAACACGGCACTTAGATGTGGTTGTGCTGTTCCTATACCTACTTGAGAGAATGCCGTGACTGTAAAAAACATCATGGCTATAAAAATAAATTTTTTCATTGTTTGTCTACTTTTTTCTTTTAGTTCTTAAGAATTGTCCGAAACGACTATTTTATCCAGGTTAGAAGATTGAGGGAAAAACTTTTAACCTTATAATATTTTATAATAGGCTTACCTATTTTAATAATAAATTTGTGTTTTTAGAATCGTTGATTGTGTAATGGATAATACTCTGTAATTATCAGCATATGAATTCTGACTACTTGTGAATTCTTTGATTTGTTCAAAAAATTTAATAAAATGCTTTTTGAAATTAAATCGTATCAGAATTGCTGACCTGACTGAATTTTTTTTTCTTTTAACCATACTTAATGTTTTAAATGTTTAGTATTATTATTTATTAATTACTTTATCTCAAATTGAGCAATGCAAAGTTCAGTCTTACAGCCAACTAAATAATCCCTTTAAAGTCAGATTATTATAAAAAAAAGACAAATCTTAAAATAAGGAGCAGGGCCAGAAACCCTGCTCACAAACACTAAACACAAAACACCAGAATAAAATGAATTTTATTCTATGTATTCAAAAAATTCATTAAATTTAGAATATAGCAACAGTAAGGTTACATCAAGAAATGAAATATTGTAAACCATTTAATAGAAGATCCTTATGTGGTAGTTAAAGTCGCTTGTTATATTTACAAAGTACCTCAAATAAAAAAGCAATTAATTCCCCTATAAGGTGAATTAATATAACAAAAAGACAAATTATTATTTAGTGAAAATTGGTATATCTGGCTTACTGTTTCAGTAGTATTTCATTATCAAAATTTCTTTGCATTGGCTACCCGCTCCACCACTTCATGTAATTTTATGTAAGTTCCGGCAGGGCAGGAACACAGTATCATACAGATCGCAGTGGCTAAAAGTAACTTTAATATTGATCTCATAGATAAAATTTAATTAAATCAACATAAATACACACGGATTTCAAATATTAATTTAAATTCCATTTAAAATTTCCTCACAAAAAAGCCGGCAAGAAGCCGGCTCAGATTTTATAGTATTAACGAAATTATCTACTTGTAAAAAGGCAATTTATCCAAAAAACTTATCTGCAATAAGCTTATACATATATAGAAAAATACCCACAAATAATAAAATGAACCCTGCGGGAATCAGGAAAAAGAAAGGCTCATTAAGAGTACCGTCCGATGCAGTGCTTGATTTTGTAGCATCCATGGATTCGGTAATCATTTTTATGACAAAACATAAAACTCCGGCACTTAAAATAGTGATTGATAATAAATTTAATTTTTTCATTTTTGTTTTTTTTAACTGATGAGAATCTTTCAAAACGTATGCCATGAAAGTATATTACCATACACTTTAACCAAATAGGCAAAAATGCATAATATTATTAATTAAAAACTATTTAACAACACAATAATTACCATTCCAAAGATAGGTTTTAGTGGAATATTTTTTCTTTTCCCTGTCTCGTTCATCCTTTTCCATTTCTTCCATTTTAAAAATAAAAGCATCAGGAATTCCACCTTTATCATTCGGGAAAATGAATTGCTCAGAATGATAGTAAACATCGGCATCACCCACATTCATCAGTTGGGGCAATGCAAGAAGTTTTTTACCTGTAAATAAAACATATTGGTCATAACCTGCGACACCGCAAGCCTCACCGGAAACAGATGCTTTCAGTGTGAACTCCACGTTTTTAAGCTTATGATTGCTTTCAATAATAAAAGATGCGAAGTTCAGGCTTTCCCCGGAACCCGTATCAAAGAAAACCTCATCCAGCAATTTATTACCTTCCAGCATTTTGATCCCTGCAATATTCTGTTTATAGTTTTCATTAAATTTTTTATCCTTCCTGTCTATTGTTTTTGATAATCCGAAAAGAAAATCATAACCGTTTTTATTCCTGTGACCTATGCAAAGATTACCGCCCCAGATATAACCTTCCGAAGTTTTACCCTCCTTTTCATAAGAGATTTTGTACCAGTTGGCGCTTCTTTCACCCAGCTGCAAAACAGCTTTCTCTTTTTGTTTGATTAAAACCTGCTGATTTGTTTTCAAAGAATCTATGATTTTTGACGTAGCATCAGGCTCCTGGCGAATCCTTGACCAGTCGGTAAATACTTTCTGGATTTTATTCTCTTCAAAATTAAAGATCCCGTTGGCATAAGATTCTTCCTGTGCAGAAAAAAACTGAATCAGAATTAAAAATAAAGCAGTGAATAAAGGTTTCATGGTAAATTAGTTTATCATTATTTTTCAAGCAGCAGGCTCACCCATTCCTCACGCTGCAATTGTTTTTTAAGCTCCAAACCATTTTCTTTTGTTACCTCCAGAATATCATCCACATCGAAGAAACATAGTCCTGAAAGCAAAAGCTTACCACCATCATTTAAAACAGAAACATACGTCGGAATATCTGAAATTAAGATATTTCTATTAATATTCGCTAAAATAATATCATAATTTTCTTTTCCTAAATTCTCTGCAGTTCCCAGCTCAATATCAAGCTCAACACCGTTTCTTACTGCATTTTCTTTTGAGTTTTCCACTGACCATTCATCAATATCGATTGCTTTGGTATTGCCGGCTCCGATTTGTTTGGCATAAATTGCTAAAACAGATGTTCCACAACCCATATCCAGGACTTTTTTATCCTTAAAATCAATATCCATCATCTGCTGGATCATCAAATGTGTCGTCGGGTGATGCCCTGTACCGAAAGACATTTTCGGCTGAATGATAATTTCATGCATTCCGGGAACAGATTCATGGAATTCTGCCCTGATCAGTACTTTATCATCAATATTTATAGGTTCGAAATTCTTTTCCCATTCTTCGTTCCAGTTGATGTTTGGCATTTCCTGAAATGTATATTCTATTTTCACCTCTTCATTCTGAAAAAGCGGCAATGCTTTCAAATCTTCTTCATTAAATAAATCTTTCTGAATATATCCTAAAATACCATCAATTTCTTCCGTAAAGCTGTCAAAACCGATTTCTATAAACTCTGCCATTAATATTTCGTTCCAGGGCTGAAGCGGAGAAATTTTGAAATTGAATTCTAAATAATTTTGCATGTGAATAATTTGTTGCAAAAATAAAGAATTAACATTAGAATCCGGCTGTAAGTATCAGCGATGTCACACCGAGCCTGCCGAAGTTTTTTTTTAACGCAAAGGATACAAACTTTTTTTGATATTGTTTTGTATTTTTTGTTCGCAAAGGGGTTACGTTGTCATTGCGAGGAGCGGAGCGAACGAAGCAATCTCTTTGTTTGAAGAATTATTTTGATTTGTTTCGTGAAAAATTTCACCAATTAAAAGTGAAAAAAATTATGAGATTGCTTCGTTCGCTCCGCGCCTCGCAATGACGTGAAAAAAGCGGGCTAAAGCCCGCTCCTATTGATAATTCCAGAATTAGTTTTACAAAAGCCCACCCTTTTATAGAAAAGAATTTACTGCATTTCTAATACTAACTTCTAACTTCTAACTTCTAATATCTAACCTCTATTCCTATGGATTTGTAGAAAAAATAGAACCATTGGCAATCAGGGCTCTTCGGTTCATTTTAAGAATATCCCTTACCCATTCTGCAAAATCTTCCGGCTGTAGCACTTTATCGGGATTACCGTCCGTAAGGCCTCCCTGGATGGACATATCTGAAGCAATCGTACTCGGAGTCAACGTTACAACCCTGATATTCTGCTTTCTCCATTCCGCCATCATGGATTGGGATAAGGAAACTACCGCCGCTTTTGAAGCCGCGTATGCCGACATGTTCGGACCTCCTTTTAAACCGGCTGTAGATGCTACATTTACGATATCACCTTCCCCTTTTTGCTTCATATAAGGATAAACTGCTTTTGCAGTGTAATACACCCCGAAAAGATTGGTTTTAACAACCTGTTCCCAGGTTTCAGAAGGCATTTCTTCAATGCTTCCAAAATCTCCGATTCCGGCGTTGTTAATTAAAATATCAATCCCGCCAAGCTGCTCTGCCAGAGATTCGATGCCTGCTTTTACCTGAATTTCATTGTCCACCGTAAAAACTGCGTAGGCTGCATGCACTCCTGCTTTTTTAATTTCTTCAACAGTCATTTTAAGGTTTTCCTCATTTCTGCCCGTAATTCCTATGTTTACGCCTTCATTTGCCAGTGCCAAAGCCACCGCTTTTCCTAATCCTCTTCCGCCGCCTGTAATGACAGCGTTTTTCCCGTTTATATTCATTTTTATAGAATTTTTTACTGTTTGCAAATGTACAAAAGATGTTTTCTAAACACTAATAAACAATGTTTTTAGCGTAATGATTCTCAACAGCTACTATTTGACTGTTTTAAAATGAGAATGACTGCAACTCTAGCCCCGATAGAAACGGCATCCTTTTTTGTTGCGGCTGAAGCAAAGCGGAAGCCGTAACAAAAAAGATATAGTGGATAGCGGGAAAAAGCTACAAATAAAAATAAAACAAAACCAGCTCCTGATGAAGCCGGTTTCTATTGAAAGTATAGTAAAAATGAAAACTAAGGAATAAGAACTGAGTTTTGAACCTCAAATTCTTCTGATGTTGAGAACTGATTTCCATACATATCCATCGCTCTTACCTCAACCTTATGTTTTCCCAATGATAGTTTATTTCCGAATCCTCCTACCCAGATGTGTCTCGACATTTCAGGGTTTGAAGGCCTTCTTCCCGGGAAAAGATTCTGTGTGGTATCCCACTTGAAAACGGACATTGCAAAGTTTGGATCGATGGTTTCATCGTAATCCATATCTTTCCATTCTCCGCCGTCTATTCTGTATTCCACTTTGTCTTTTTTGCTTCCAATAAAGAAATTAGCCAATACTTTTGCAGAAGTTTTTGATGGGAAAGGAATTACTTTCGGAACATATAATTTGATCTGATAGTCCTCCGGTTTTCCTGCTGTTTTGTACTTAACTTTATACTGATTATCATCAAAACTGATGAAAGAATATCCTTTTGCCGTACCGTCTCTCATGGTGGAAGTCGGCAACCCGATTTCATCTGAAGTTCCTGACCACCAATCGCCGCAGGTAGTTCCTACGTTGTATTCGTGAAGGTCTTTTGAACCATTCCATCCTGCCTGTTTTCCGTAGAAAATCTGCTGCTGAATGTGAGTGTGGGCCGATAAGATCAATGCATTTTTGAATGGCGTTAAATAATCAAACAGTTTCTGACGGTCAGAATTTCTGAAATTATCTTCGTTTTTGTGATCCAGCGGAATGTGGAATGAAACAACCACCAGCTTATTTTTATCAACCAATTTAAGGTCGTTTTCCACGAATTTCATCTGATCTTCACGGAAACCGCCCCAATATCCTTTTCCGTCTCTTGGATCCGGATATAAAATATCATCCAAAATAATGAAGTGAACATTTCCGTAATTGAAAGAATAGTTGGCCGGCCCGAAATTGGATTCAAAAGTTTCATCGGAAAGCATATCTTCCTTGGCATCATAGTTCATATCATGGTTACCCATAACGTTGTACCACGGTAATCCCACTTCTTTCATCACGTCTGCGTAAGGCTTTTGAAGGCTCAGATTGTCTCCTACCAAATCTCCTAAGCTGATTCCCAATACTGCATTTTTCTTGGTATTCTTAACTTCATTTACAATCGCTCTTCTGAAGTAATCAAGCTCTTTTTCCGTGTAAGGCTGCGGATCCCCGAAGACAAGAATATCGAAGTTTTTGCTTTCATTTTGTTTGTTTAATGCAAAGTTTACTTCTTTTGGAAGCTCGCCTGTAGGCGCTGATCCTTTATATTTAAACTCTGCCGGAGAACCTTTTGGCTTATATTGATAATAATATTGAGGAAGATTATTTCCATTCACCGGAGTCATATATCCTGAAGGCTTGATCACAAAAATGGTCTGTCCATCCTGAACCGGAAGGCTGTATCTTCCGTTTTTATCCGTTAGAATAACCTGTGTCCCGTTGGAAACCGCTACCCCTTCGATTCCTTTTTCTTTGTTTTCTTTTTTTTGGTTTTTGTTGCTGTCTTCATATACATATCCCGAAACAGAAGCCTGTGAAAATGCCATCGCTGAAATTAATAGACATGGCATTAAAAATTTTATATTCATTTTTTTTTATTATTTATTTAAAAATTCAGAGATTATGAGATTTAGAAATTAGATTTTTTTTAAATCTTAAACTGAACCTGAGCCTTAATCTCAACTTACGGTTTATTCCACCAAACTTTTACGTTGATATCATCACCGCCCATCTGCTGAACTGCTGTCTGATAGTTTGCCGTATTCAACACTTTTGGATTCGGTGGATACATTAATCTTGAAGGAAGGTTTCCGTTGTTCAACAATCCGCCGTTGTTTGGAAGCACCGGAAAGCCCGTTCTTCTTTTTTCAAACCATTGCTGCTGATCCACAAAGAACAAAGCCACATATTTCTGAAGCATAATTCTCTCTAAAGTCCCGTTGTAAGCCACATTAGGATTCGTAAAATAATTGGCCGGCATGGTAGAACCCCACTGCTCGATAGTCGCTTTTACTCCATTTTCATAGAACGTCTGTGCATTTCCCGGAATAATTCCTTTAAATGCCAGCTCGGAAAGCGTAAACTGCAATTCTGCATACGGATAAATCAAAATATTTAACGGTGCTTTTGCAAGATTCTGATTCATGTTTGAAGGCTGATAATTGAACGTCGTCCCGAAAGCATATCCGGAAGGAGCTCCTTTATAACCGATATTTGCATTGGTGGCAAGATCTTTTGCCTGCCCGAAGAACATAGACATTCTTGGGTCATTATTTTGTTTTAAAGTTTCAACAAAAAACGCTGAAGCGGCTCTTCCTGTCGTGAAATCCTGAGGTCTTGCAATTGGCGGAAGAAGTGGTGCAACTCCCGTGATGTTTAGTTTAGCGGTCTCTGCATTGCTCTGGAAAATAGGAAATGTAGTTGGGTTATTTATGATTTCCTGAATTCTTTCATGTACATTTACCTCACCATTTTTACTCAAAATCCTTGTTAATAATCTTAAAGAAAGTGAATTACAGAATTTTTTCCAGTTGGTAATTCCGTTGGTGTCTGTTCCTGCATTGTAGAAAAGGTCTGTTCCTGAAATTGGCTTGTTGGTGATGAAAAGTGAGTTTGCTTCTTTCAGATCATTCAGTAACTGAATATAAATATCCTTCTGCTTATCAAATTTCGGCTGGGTAATTCCTTCATCCAACCTTGAGGCTTCTGTAAAAGGAACGTCCCCGAAACTATCTGTAAGATTTGAAAGAATCCATGCGTTCATTACCAGGGCAATTGCCTGATAATTTTTATCATTTGACTTAATAGCAGCCATTTTAAGGTCTCTGATCTGCTTCAGCCATCTATAATTGTTATTCCAGAAGCCAGCTCCTGTATTTTCGGTCATGTAGTAACGGCTCAGGGAATTTCCTTCATTAGGAAAATCAAGGGAAACCTGCATGATATCGAAAGTAAAATCATTAGCCCTCATATAATTAATTGAGGCCATATTGTACTGTGCCGGCGCGAGAAAACTTGATACCTCAGGCTCCAATATCCTGCTTGTATCTGTATTGATTTCGTCTAAAGTCCTGTCGCAAGATAGAGTGACTAAGCCCAATCCGGCCAGAAGAAAATATTTAAGTATTGTTTTTTTCATGTCTGATTAATTTAAAATTTTACATTAAGCTGGAACCCTACCGTTCTGGCAGTCGGTAACTGACCTACTTCCACTCCAGGAGTGATAGTTGCATTGTCTAAAGTGGCCACTTCCGGATCGAATAATGGAAATTTCGTCCACATCCAAAGATTTCTACCGAAAATAGCTATGGTAAGATCTGTTAACTTTAAATTTTGAGTGAGTGATTTAGGGAAAGAATATGAAATCCTTGCGTCTCTCAATTTTATAAAAGAGGTATCGAATGTATTGGTTTCTACATTTGCTCTTCTGTAATAATCTGCATAGTAGGTAGATAACGGGATGCCTTTAACATTGGTAGAATAAGATCCGTCGGCATTCTGCACAACTCCACTTCCTATAATTAAGCCATCCGGATTTTCTCTTCCTACAAGGGTATGCTCAAGTTTCCCCTGTTCCGACATCTTGTGGTGAGACTGGGAATAGGCAACTCCTTTGTACTGCCCGTCAAATGAGAAACTTATAGTAAAGTTTTTAATTTTAAATTCATTCTGAAGGCCGGCTCTCCAAAGTGGATATGCATTTCCGATTTTCTTCACTTGGGTTGGTTTCGCCGTCAATCCATCTGATCCGTATATTACCTGACCGTCCGGAGAATACATCAGACCGTATCCGTACATATCTCCAAGAGATCCACCTACAACCGCATTATAATACACTACTCCGCCTACACTTCCCATAGTATAAGGCTCTCCTTTAAATTCTTCAGGTAAAGACAGGATCTTATTTCTGTTCATAGACCAGTTTGCTGATATATTCCATGAGAAATTTTTGTTTTTAACAGGATATGCATTCAATATCATCTCGATTCCCCTGTTCCTGATTTCTCCGGCGTTGATTACCTTTAAGGAATATCCCGTTTCCCATAATACAGGAACATTCCTGATGATCTGATCTTTTGAGTTACTTTGATAAGCGGTAATATTATATGTCAATCTATTTTTAAATAAGCTGAAATCCATACCGGCTTCAATATTGGTAATCATTTCAGGTCTCAGGTTCGGATTAGCGTAGGTGCTTGGTATTTCTACCGATCCCGGGAATGAGCTTACACTGTAATAATTAGCCAGCTGGTACGGAGTGGTATCATTTCCAACCTTAGCCCATGAAGCCCTGAATTTCCACATGTTAAGGGTATTCGACCTTAATGCAAAAATATCGGAAAGAATAAATGAAGAAGCTACTGACGGGTAAAAATAAGAACGGTTTGCTTTTGGAAGCGCACTGCTCCAGTCATTTCTGGCTGTGATGTCTAAGAATACTTTTTCCTGATAATTGAAGTTTAATAATCCATATAAGCTGTTTACCATTTTATCATAAGGCTTCGGGATTTTAAAATCCTGTGCAATAGCATTCGTAAGACTGTAAACTCCCGGATTTTTAAGACCTATTGCAAAATAATCCTGAGTTTTTTGCTCTTCATACTGAGAACCTCCACCCGCAGTTGCGGCTACATTTAAATCCCCGAATTTATTTTTATAGTTAACCATCAGGTCATTATTAAAATTAAATCCATTGATATATTGTTCTCTGTAATACCCTTTTAGGTAATTTGCAGAGCTGTAAGGTCTTCTCTGAGTACGCAATTCATCATTCCAAATCATTCCTGATCTTACTAAAACATCAAAATGCTTATCAATCTGATAGTTTAAGCTTACATTTCCTGTGATTCCTTTTCTGTTTACGCTATTCGTCATTTCATAAGCAATCAGATAAGGATTGTCGATAAATGAGCTGAACGGGTGAATCTGGTCTACATTTTCCTGACCCGGCTTCCAGATTGGCTTGTACCACGCCAGGTCTACATTCGGATTCTGGAAAATCATGAAATAGGAAATAGACTGGTTGTTATACCCTGTTGCAGGAAGGTTATCACTTTTTGTATGCGCATAGGATAACTTAATGCTGCTTTTTAATTTTGAAGTTAATTTATGATCTACCGAAAACTGCGCATTCCATCTGTCGAAGCCGGTATTGGGCATCATCCATTCGTTTTTCAGATAGGTTAAAGAGCCCCGGAATGAAGTTTTATCGTTAGAACTTTCTATAGACAAGTTGTTTGAATAGGTAGAACCTGTCCTCCAGAAACCTTTGATGTTATCTTTGTAAGGTCTCCATAATTGTCTTTCTTTGCTCTGTCCATTTTGATTAGGATCATACTGGAAGTAGTACTGCCCGTCGAACTTCGGCCCGAAAGCACTGCTGGTTCCTCCGGTACTTACACCGTCTGCAGAAGCTCCGTAAGAATAGTAAAACTGTCCTGCTGTATTTTTTGTTAGTGTTCCCTGTCCGTATTCATATTGATAATCCGGCCATTTCAGTACGGTATCATAGCTGGAATAAGAGTTGAAATTCACCTGGAACTTACCGTCTTTTCCTTTTCCTGATTTTGTGGTGATCATAATCGCGCCCTTTGCACCTCTTGAACCATATAAAGCCGCAGCCGTAGGTCCTTTCAATACTGTAATGCTTTCTATATCATCAGGGTTGATGCTGCTTACCTCATTTCCATAATCAATCGGAAGATCTCCTCCTGAACCGGCCCCGTAAGCCGGTGTACCCGTACCCACAGATCTGCTGTTCATCGGGACACCGTCTACCACAATTAAAGCCTGGTTATCATCCATGCTGCTCATTGAAACATCACCCCTTAAAGTAATTCTGGGTGTAGATAAAGGTCCTGCTCCTGCAGTCTGAATCTTTAACCCGGCTACTTTTCCTTCTAATGCTCCCGTCCAGTTATTGTTTTGGGTTCTTAGAAGCTCATCAGATTTAATGGTTTCAGTAGAATATCCCAAAGACTTGTCCTGTCTTTTGATCCCTAAAGCAGTTACCACCACCTCGTCAATGCTTCTGATTGTGTCTTTCTTAGCTTTTTGCTGAGCCGTAAGATTGACACTTACTAATCCTAGCAGTGACAAAACCAACAGCTTTTGTGTCTCTTTACGCATATCCTTTTTGTTTGCGCAAAATTAAAACGACATTATGGTTATGGCTTTAACACGGTTTTAACGTTTATTAAAGAATTATTAAACGCTATATTAATTTATTTTTAACGAAATTATATACACGTATGATTAACAATAGGTTAAAGGAATTAAGAAATTTTAATGTTTAATGCCCATAATATTTCCCTAACTTTATTGTCTTTTCCTGAGAAAATAATGAATACCACATACATACCTCATCATTTTCAAGCTTAAAAATTAATTCGTATTTAAGCAAAAAGCCCGCCTCAAATGAGACGGACTTCTATAACTAAGATTAAAAAATGCTTATTTATTTTTCAGCTGGTCAGGAATATTGGTAGTAATAAATCCTATCCCCTGTTTTTTCAGCTCTTCATAGATCGCTACGTCATTTACTGTCCAGGCGTTTGTGATAAGGCCTAATGCCTTTGCTTCAGATATCCATGTAGGGTTTTTCTGGAAAATGCTGTAGTGATAGTCTATTCCGTCCAGCCCTTCATCTTTGATCTGCTGTGGAGACAATTCTCCTTTCAGATACTGTACCTTAAACGATGGTTCAAGCTTTTTGATTTCCTTACAGATATTTAAACTGAAAGAAATGAATTCACTTTGCGATTCCAGCTTCATGTCTTTAATCATTTTGACGGTTTTCGCAGTAAGCTCATCCTCTTTTTCCTTTGTTTTATCAGGTTTTATTTCAACAATCAGCTTTAGTGACTTGTCTTTTTTACCCTGTTTCAGATAATCCTTTAAAGTGGGTAAATCTTCACCATTGGAAAGCTTTACCTTTTTTAATTCTTTAAAATCCGTTTCCGAAATTTCCATTTTTGCATGATGTTCATCATGGTTCACTACCAAAACGCCGTCTTTAGTCATCCTTACATCGAACTCTGATCCGTAGATTTTAAGGTTCTGGGCATTTTCCAATGACTTCAATGAATTTTCGGTAGTTGGCGGCTGCGACTGAAAATAGCCTCTGTGCGCAATAATCTGGGTTTGTGCCTTCATTACAACTGTGCTTAAAACTGCTAACCCTAAGATAAAATTTTTCATAATATAAATTTGATATTAATAAAGGTAGTTAAATTTGTGAATGTGAATTTTTGCTTTGTAAATGAATGGTGAATTATATATTTTAATATTGACAATTCACAATTTCTGATTCACAATTCACCATAAACTATTATTCACAATTTTTAAAACGAATACTTCGCTCCGACCTGGATCTGGTAAGGGTTCCCTGACAATGGCTCCAAACCGCTCGTATTCAGATTATATTTAAGCTCTTTCGTTACCGGATCAAATCCTGAGATTCTGTACAGTGACATATTTCCGTAAGATTTGTTTACACCCCACTCTCTGTTTAGCAAATTCGCAACATTGAAAATATCCACGGAAAGCTCAAATGCCCCTATTTTTTCAAATTTGAATTTTTTCGCTACACGTACATCCCAAACTCCATAGAATCCGTTTTTCCCGCCGTTTCTTTCTGCGATCTGGTTGTTATAATCCGTGATGTAGTTTTTCAGTGCAGATCCTACTTCAGGGTTATCAATTAAAGTTTGTGTAAGGTTAGGGAAAATATACGCCAGATCATTAGAATCAACAAAATCACCGTTTACATTTCCTCCGGCCGTCACTGAGAAACGTGTCCCGCCGATTCCAGCATACCTGATTCCCAAAGTAAATCCTGCAATGGTAGGTGAATTTCCATAGATCACCACTTTATTTCTGAACTGATTATCAGAATAGGTCATTCTAAGGTTTCTCGGATCACTAGGAGTTAATGTAGACAGTGTCGCAGAATTGGCTACATTCCCGTTGTAAGAAGTATTATCCTTAATATCTGACCAGGTGTAACTTGCCGTAATTTCCCCGTCTTTCCAGTAGCGGTAACTTGTATCTACCACAAATGAAAACTGGTTTACTTTCCCGTCACTTACCAGCTCCAGAACCCTTCCGAAATTCTGGTTGATTCTGCCGTCTTTCCAGTTCATAGTTCCGTTTGCCGCAACCGATGTTATAGGTACGAAAACGCCTCTTCCGCCTTCCTTATCCAAAGTGAAAAAAGGATCAGCCTTCATATTCCTGTCGTAGTAGAAATAATTGTTTCTTCCTAAAGCCATATATCCTGCAATTCCCGCTCTGAATCTTTCATTAAAGAAATGTGTATAGGAAATATTCGCTTTGTAAACCACAGGAACTTTTGCATCTTCGCCTGTATAATTGATGGTAGGAAGCTGATACTGAGGCAGTGTAGGAACTGTTCCGTAATCATTTCTATAACTGATGAAATCCGGCGTCAAACCAATTTGAGAAGGATTTACATCCACCGTGGCCAAATGTTTTCCGTCAAACACCAGATTATTAATTACCATATAATTATTGATATCAGATGAGAAAATTCCCGCTCCGAACTTTAAGAAATCCTTGTTTCCTTCATTAATATTCCAGTCAAACTGAAATCTTGGCTGGATAATAAACGACTGAATCTGATTATCCGTGCGGATTCCCATTTCGTCATATAATTTTTGGTTAAACTCTGCTTTGGGATATCCACCGTAATCAAGCCTTAAACCAGCCATTAAATCTAAGCCTCTGGCAATTTTAGTCTGAATCTGTCCGTAAACTCCGATGTTCCAGATATTTGATTTCACGGAAGGATCTTCCATCAAAGGAACTTCCCTGTAGAACCTGTAAGCCGTAAGATTATTAAAATTATAAAGATTATCCGGATTGGTAGCCGCTTCCCTGAAATGGAACCTTCCGTTTACCTCGCTTCCGTAAACTGATCTTGCCGTAGTGTACATAAGATCTGCTCCAAAAGTATATTTAATCTTATCTGTATTATAGTATAAATTATCTACAATCTGGAAAACATTATTTCTGAAGCTTTCCTGAGCAAAACGATGTCCCCCGATTTGGATATTGGTAGCTTTATTACCATCAATATTAGTGATGATGTTTTCTACAATTGCCCTTGGCACGGCATGTCCCAGCTCATCATTCTGGTAGCTGTCCTGGAAAGTATACAGATATTGAGCCTTTAATTCATTGGTCATATTAGGCTTTAAGTTTGATCTTAAAGTTAACAAAAGGCTGTTGTCAAGGTTTTTATCATTTCCGTAGGATTCGAAGAAGTTGATGGCTGTGTTATCACCCAAACCGTTTTTGTTCATGTCGTAGGTGAAGTTATTTCTTAATGTCAATAAGTTTTTGTCATTAATCTGCCAGTCGAGACGCAAAAATCCTGCATCAGAATTTCGTACTTTATCAAAGCTGCCGAACTGCTGTGTATTGGCAACACCATATTTTGCCCTTGCAATATCCAGGAATTTATTTAATGTTGCAGTTGTTGTATTTAATCTAAGCTCATCTTCACGTGATCTGATATCAGCAATCTGTAACGGTCTAGAATCCAACTGATGATCCCAAGCTACGAAAAAGTGTAATTTATTTTTAATAATCGGGCCACCCAATGAAAACCCGAACTGCGAGGTGGAGAAATCATTGTTTCTTTTATTTCCACGGATATCATACGGGCTTGAAAGCCAGTTTGTTCTCAGATATTCCCATGCGCTTCCTGAAAATTTATTGGTTCCCGACTTTGTAACGGCACTTACCGTTCCGCCGCCGCTTCTTCCCAACGTCACATCATACTGGTTGGTTGTAATTTTAAATTCACGAACGGCTTCAATGGAAATTGAGAAAGGCGCCCCGCTTCGGCTGGTTGTAGAACCCGCGGAAGTTGGGTTTTTAGCCGTCATCCCGTCAATTGTAAAATTGGTGGAAGAACCCAGCTGTCCGGATAAATTCCCGCCCCTGCCGCTTAATGGAGAAAGCTCTGTAAGATTGGTGAAATTTCTTCCGTTCACCGGTAAGATTCCGATGTTTTTTGCCGTAATTGCCGTTGCAGCACCCAGGTTTCCTATTTTGTTTTTCAGGTTTCCTGTGATTACAACTTCTTCAATAGATTTTTCAGCACCACTTACATCTACATTTACGGTTACCTGATCCCCGAAATTTACGTTATAGCCCGCCTTCTTTTCATCATTTACAATAACCGTATACGGCCCTCCAAGAGGAATCTCCTTGAAAATATACTCCCCTCTGGAATTCGTTTCGGTTTCGGTTTTAAACCCTGTGGATTCATTAATAATCGTTACCTTCACTTTTTCCTTCGCTGCATTACCGATGCCCGTTACCTTACCTGTTATGGAAGCCTGTGTAGTCTGTGCGTACGCCAGTGTTCCGAAGCTCAGGAATAAAAGTCCCAATACAATTTTTACTTTTCTCATGTTTACAAATTAGCTGTGTGCAAAGGTATTGTGACTTCTCAAGCTTCCTATTTAAGGGAATTTTAACATTTTTTAAATTAAATTGAAACATTATGTTAAATAAAACTGAACACGCAATTTATCGTGTAGACAGCCAGTGCATTGGAATATATTAAGCAATTTTAATTTTCTCATAATATTTAATTCCCATATCTTTTAAATTGGGATTAGTTTAATTATTTTTGCGAAAAGACAGAAATCCAATGCCCGAAAATATTCAGCAAAAAATAGAACATCTCCGCCAGGAACTCCATCAGCACAACGAAAATTATTATCTTCTGGATACACCCACCATTTCAGATTACGATTTTGATATGCTGCTGGAAGAACTTCGTGATCTGGAAGCAAAATATCCCGAGTTTTATGATGAAAACTCTCCCACGGTACGTGTAGGAGGAGGTGTAACGAAGGTTTTCCCGACTATTCAGCATAAATTCAGGATGTATTCCCTGGATAATTCTTATGATTTCGATGATCTTGAAGACTGGGAAAAGAGAATCATTAAAACCATTAATGATCCGGTAGAATTTGTTGCAGAGCTGAAGTATGACGGGGCTTCCATTTCCATTTTGTATGAAAACGGAAAGCTGGCGCAGGCTGTAACCCGCGGTGACGGCTTTCAGGGGGATGAGATTACCGGAAATGTTCGCACAATTTCTGATATTCCCTTGAAACTGAAAGGCGATTTTCCCGAACACTTTTTTATGCGCGGAGAGATTTATTTAACCCGAAAAAATTTCGATAAAATCAATAAACAGCGTGAAGAAGATGGCTTAGACCCCTTCATGAACCCAAGAAATACGGCAAGCGGAAGTCTGAAAATGCAGGACAGCGGCGAGGTGAGGAAACGTGGGCTTTCATCAGTTCTTTATCAGTTTATTTCAGAGGAAATTCCTGCTGAAACGCATTGGGAACTGCTGGAAAAAGCCAAATCATGGGGCTTCAAAACTTCCCGGGAAGCAAAGCTGTGCACTACGCTGGATGAGGTAAAAGAATTCATCAGCTTCTGGGATATTGAAAGGCATAATTTACCTTTTGAAATAGATGGTATCGTACTGAAAGTTAACTCTATAAAACAACAAAAACAGCTCGGATACACTGCAAAATCTCCACGCTGGGCGATGGCTTATAAATTCAAAGCTGAAAAAGTGGAAACGGAGCTTCAAAGCGTTTCTTACCAGGTCGGAAGAACCGGCGCCATCACTCCCGTAGCGAATTTAAAGCCTGTTTTACTTGCCGGAACCATCGTAAAAAGAGCATCCCTGCATAATGAAGATATTATTAAAAAACTGGATTTACATGAACATGATTTCGTTTATGTAGAAAAAGGAGGGGAAATTATTCCTAAAATCGTTGGGGTAAATACAGAAAAAAGAACCGGAGACAGCAAAGAAATTGAATACATAAAACATTGCCCGGAATGCGGAACAGAGCTGGTAAAAGTGGAAGATCAGGCGATTCATTTCTGCCCTAATGACCTTCACTGCCCGCCGCAGGTTGTAGGAAGAATGATTCATTATGTATCCAGAAAAGCTTTAAATATTGAAAATCTTGGAAGCGAAACGATTGAACAGCTTTACAAGGAAAGACTGGTAGAAAACCCTGCTGATTTTTATGCTCTTACCAAAGAACAGCTTCTTCCGCTTGAAAGAATGGCAGAAAAATCTGCACAAAATATCATTTCAGGAATCGAAAAATCGAAAGAAATTGCATTTGAAAAAGTGCTGTACGGAATCGGTATAAAGCACGTAGGAGAAACAGTTGCGAAGAAATTGGTAAAAAATTTCCCAACGATAGAAGAACTGAAAAACGCTACCGTTGAAGAACTCTGTCAGGTAGAAGACATCGGGACAAAAATTGCAGTAAGCATCGTTGAATTTTTCTCAAACCCTGAAAATATTTTAATGCTTGAACGCCTGAAATCTTATGGTGTCCAACTTGAAAAAGGAGAAAGTACAAATGAAGTTCTATCCAATGTTCTGGACGGAAAAACCTTCCTTTTCACCGGAAAATTATCTTTATTCACAAGAGAAGCAGCCGAAGAAATGGTAGAAAAACACGGCGGAAAAAACATTTCTGCGGTTTCCAAAAACCTAAATTACCTTGTGGTAGGCGAAAAGGCCGGAAGCAAACTGAAAAAAGCCCAGGATATCGGAACCATTGAAATTCTGGATGAACAGCAGTTTTTAGATTTAATTGAAAAGTAACAAGCCTAATTCAGTTGTACAAAATATTCAAGATGAAGACTGTCGCTGCGGCAGTCTTTTTTTTATAATTCCAATCATAATGCCTGACAGAATTTTTATCGTAAATTTATACTAAGAAGCTTAAAATTTTAACTATGGAATTTCTAAAGGACCATTCTATTCAAAACGAATTACTGTTGATTTTCATATCGGTTGTATTGGGCATCCTGATTGGTGCAGAACGCGAATACCGCAATAAATCAGCTGGTTTAAGGACTTTCATTCTGATATGTTTCGGGTCTTGTCTCTTTACCATTCTTTCCATAAAAATCGGGATTCATGATCAGGATCGTATTGCTGCCAATATTATTACCGGAATAGGTTTTCTGGGTGCGGGAGTAATTTTTAAAGGTGATAATAAAATTGACGGAATTACTACTGCTACCACCATCTGGGCCACTGCTTCAATCGGGATGGCTGTGGGTTCGGGATATGTTTATCTTGCAGTTTTAGGAATCATTCTGATCTTATTGATTTTGAGCTCACTCACTATTTTTGAAAAGCTGATTGACAGGGAACATAAAATCCGGGAATATAAAATTGCCGTCGTCAATTACCATGACATCGAACATTGTGAAGAAATTTTTAAGAAAAACCATTTGAAATTTAGCATCTCAAAACAGCAGTATACACAGGGAAATCTCGCCACATCATGGATTGTCACTGGAAAAAGCATTCATCATAAAGCTTTAATGAAAAATCTTATGGAAGACGAAAAAATAATAGCGTATCAGTTTTAAACCGAATCTTCCGAAAAAATAATTATTTGAATTTTTACTAATTTAAATTAATTAACGAAAATTTTTAAGCACGCATTTTAGTATAAATTTGGAGCTACATCTCTAAAATTTTAACTTCCAAGTCCCTAAATAACTGATAATCAAAATAAAATTTAAAACAAAAAACTCAAAACCTTAAACTCACATTTTCTTTGTAAATTAGGGCAAAATTTTGATTATGACAAAAAAGATACTCTTATCTGTATTTCTTTTGCCGGCTGTAATGACTTTTGCGCAGCAATACGGAGGAATGTGGATCCCTACAGAGCTTAATGAGAAGGAAATGAAGGACCTGGGAATGAAAATCTCTGCAAAAGACATCTTCAACCCTCAGAAAGCAAGCATAAAAGATGCTGTAGTACAGTTCAACGGAGGCTGTACCGCCGAAATCATTTCGCCAAAAGGGCTTTTACTCACCAATCATCACTGTGGTTACGGGCAGATCCAGGCACATTCTACGGTTCAGAATGATCTTTTATCCAATGGATTCTGGGCAAAAAATCCTCAGGCAGAACTTCCGAATCCGGGAGTAACAGTAGGCTTTATTGTTGATATCAAAGAAGTTACCAACCAGATTCTGGAAGGTACAGGCAACCTTACAGAACCTGAACTTTCAAAGAAAATCGCCAATAATATTGAGGTTTACAAAAACGCGCAGAAAACTGAGCCTTATCAGTCAATTTCTGTAAAATCAATGTATTACGGCAATAAATATTATGCCTATACCATCGAGACCTATAAAGATATCCGTCTTGTAGGAGCACCGCCGCAAAGCATCGGAAAATTCGGGTCTGATACGGATAACTGGGTGTGGCCGAGACACACGGGAGATTTCTCCATGTTCAGAATCTATGCCGACAAAAACAATAAACCTGCAGAATATTCAAAGGACAATGTTCCGTATGTTCCGAAGCATTACCTTCCGGTTTCCATTAAGGATAAAAATGAGAATGATTTCACTTTCGTATTCGGATTTCCGGGAAGAACGACGGAATACCTGCCTGCAATTGCCGTGGAAAAAATTATGAAAGAGATTGATCCTGCCAGAATTGCAGTAAGAGATGTAGCTTTAAAAACATTAGACGAAAAAATGCGTACCGATGATGCAACCCGCATCAAATACGCTTCAAAATATGCTTCCGTAGCCAATTACTGGAAAAAATGGATCGGTGAAGTGGAAGGTCTGAAAAAGTCAAACGCTGTTGAGAAAAAAGTAATGTATGAAGGTTCTTTAGTAGCTAAAAATCATGAAATTAAATCTACTTTAGACCAATTAAACAAACTTTATAATGACCAGGCTCCGTTTGCTTTAAACAATGCTTATTACTCTGAAACCATCAGAAATGCAGAAACGCTGACGCTTGCCAATCTTTACTACAATTACATCACAGCCGTAGAAGCCGGAAGAATGGACGAAAAGGGCACCACTGCTTTCAAAAACAGGCTGACTTCATTCTACAAAGATTACAGTGCAGAACTGGATGCTAAGGTAACAGCGAAATTATTGGCTTTATACGCTAATAAAACCGCTCCCCAATTCCTTCCGGCCGGATTTGAAAAGTATAAAAACGAAGCACAAAATATCCAGAATATTGAAGAAATTTCTAAAAACTCGATCATCACAGGAAGATCAGAAGTTAACGGAGCTTTTTTATCGCAGGATATTGATAAAGCATTCTCCAATCAGGACAAATTAATTAAAAACCTGAAAAAAGATCCTGTTTTCCAGCTTTTCACGGTAATCAGAGATACTTATATGACGAAGGCAGATCCTCAGTTTGCTTCGCTTCAAACGAAAATTGATGCGTTGCAAAAAACGTATATGGCACAGCAAATGGCGACGGATAAAGAAAGAAAATTCTTCCCGGATGCCAATTCCACGCTTCGTGTGACGTACGGAAAAGTAAAAGGCTCATCACCAAGAGATGCAGTCTCTTACAACTACCAGACACATCTGGCGGGGGTAATGGAAAAATACGTTCCGGGAGATTATGAATTTGATGTTCCTAAAAAACTAATCGATCTTTACAACAAAAAAGATTTCGGAAATTATAAGGACAAAACAGGAGATGTTCCTGTAGGATTCACAGCTACCAACCACACAACGGGAGGAAATTCCGGAAGTCCTGCCCTTGATGCCTATGGAAATCTCGTAGGATTGAACTTTGACAGACAGTGGGAAGGTACAATGAGTGACATCAATTATGATCCGCGTTTCAGCCGAAATATCATGGTGGATACGAAGTATATCCTTTTTATCATTGATAAATTTGCTGATTCTAAATGGATCGTGGATGAAATGAAAATTGTGAAATAATTTCATTTAAAACAATATAAAACCCCGAAAGTTTTTCTTTCGGGGTTTTTGTTTCTTATATTGAGATGCTTCGACTCCGCTCAGCATGACACTTCTAATACTAACTGTTTTAATTTACCATATCAAAATGTAAATTTGTAGCGATGTCATGCTGAGCCTGTCGAAGCATCTTTTCAATTCAATTAATTTCTAATGTCCAAAAATATCCTTCAGTCCCACTTCTTTAAACGTTCCCATCTGATTCACCGCATCCATATTCAGGTTTTCTTTTTTCCCGATAATAGCGGTGTTAAAATGAATCGGCTTGATTTCCGTATTGTAAAACTGCTTTAAATCTTCAAATTTCAGACTTTCGATCTGTCTGTAAATATCTTTCCTGAAATCGTGATGGATGTTTAATTTTTTTAACCTCAGCGTATTAAAGAAAATATTGGTTCTTGTTACCCGTTGGGATGCAATCTGTTTTAACGCTGCATTTTTAGCATTCTGAAACTGCGCCGGAACTTCCGGAAGCTCATCCATTAATTCTGTCATGGTATCAACGGCGATCTGCAGCTTATCCGGCTGTGTACCGATATAGGTGGTGATATAATCCGGATGGTTCAGGTCTGCATTAGCGGCATACGATACATACGCAGAATATGCAAGACTCTTGCTTTCGCGGATTTCCTGAAAGACAATGGAAGACAGGCCTCGCCCGAAATATTCATTAAAAACATTGATTTTTCCAAAATTTTCAGTGTTCACTAGATGTCCTTTTCCTACTTTGCTCATTTCCATCTGAACCATATCATAATCTGTAAAGTAAACATTCCCAACTGTTTCCGGTTCAGGATATTTCTTTGGTTCCGGAATGGAGAAGCTTTCATTTTCAATATATTTTCCGATATAAGATTTAAATTTTCCAAAATCTTTACCGTAGAAAAACAGTTGATAAGGAAACTTGAACAGCTTTTTCATTCTGTCTGTGAAAACTTCTACCTTGCTGTTTTCAAGCTCTTCTTTTGAAATAATATCTGTAAAACGAGAGAATTCACCCAGTTTTGTATAGTTCGTTAAGGCTGTCATAATTCTGCCTTTATCTTTCTTCATTGCAGCGCGGTTTTCAAGGACAGTTTCTACAAACTGGTTGTAAATTTCCTGATCCGGTTTCACCTCATAAAGCCAGTGCTGCAGGAGTTCTACACCTTTTTCTATATTTTCTTCCAGCCCGTTTAAAGAAATCATCAGCTGGTCGTTTGTAGTTTTAAAATCATTGGTAACCCCGATTTTAAAAAATTCTTTCTTCAAATCTTCCGGCGAAAATTTTTCAGTTCCCAAATACTGAAGAATCTGGGTAGAAATTCCTAAATCCCTGTCATGATCGCTTCCAAAAGGAAAAATAAAATGAATCTGGGCAATATCATTGTATTTATTTGTGACGAAGCTTATTTTTTTATCTTTAACTGTATCTGATTTTATTTCTTTTTCATAATCAATAAATTCCGGCTGGATATCTTCTGTTTTTTCAGCTAAAATCTGCTGCAAAAATTCCGACTGTGCATCACGGTTGATCTTTACAGGAGTAATCCCCGGATTTTCCACGCGGATCAGCTTGTCATTAATTCCTTTTTCTTTATAAACTATGGCATAATTGTCTTTGAAAAACTCATTGGCGAAATTTACTACATCTTCTTTCGTAAATGCTTCATATTCATCCATTTCATTTAATTCTTCCTCCCAGGTTCTGCCTTTGATGTAAGTGTCATAAAGATTAGTTGCCAGCCCGTCCGCTGTTTCCAGTGTCTTCATCCTTTGAATTTTAAAATCATTGATGATCGCAGGAAGCATCCAGTCTGGAAACTCTCCTTTTTTAACCAATTCTATCTGTTCTAAAACCAAATTTTTAGCTTCATCCAAAGTCTGGGTCTCTTTCGGAACCGCTACAATTGAAAAATAACCGTATTGCTTTAAACCAACTGAAAAAGCCTGTCCCCAAAGCAGTTTTTGGGTCTGGTTGATATTTAAATCCATTAATCCCGCTTCTCCCCTGTTGCTAAGAATATTAGCAACAATATCCGCCAGCATCGCTTCTTTTGTCCCGTAACTTTCTGTTCTCCAGGCCAGCTGAACCCTTGGTGTTGTAGGGCTTTTTACGGTTCTTTTTATAATTTCAGTAATCGGTTTTTCAACTATCGGGGTTTTCTTTGGTAATTCCCTGTAAGGAAGAGCTCCAAAATATTGATCCACAAGCTGGATCGTTTCTTCAAAATCCAGATCTCCTACCAAAACCATCGCATAATTATTGGGAACATAATATTCATCAAAATATTTATGAATAGCCTTCATAGAAGGGTTTTTAAGATGCTCTGCTTTTCCAAGCGTTGTCTGCTGGCCGTTTGGGTGGGTTGGAAAAATAGCGTCCATCAATTCATATTGAACCAATCTAGTATCGTTATCCTGCGCCCTGTTAAACTCTTCATACACCGATTCTAGTTCCGTATGGAAAAGTCTCAGAACCAGTTCAGAAAATCGTTCTTTTTCAACTTTCAGCCATTTTTCAAGTTCGTTATTCGGGATATTGTTTTTGTAAACCGTCTCGTCAAACCAGGTGTGCGCGTTAGTTCCTGTTGCTCCTAATGACGAAATGGCTTTATCATATTCATTTGCAATAGCATATTTACTTGCTTCCTGAGAAATTTCATCTATTTTTTTATAGATTTCTTTCTTTTTTTCGGCATTTTGCTCCGCTTTATGCTGTTCGTACAGGTCAGAAATCCGGTTGAGCAATTCACTTTCCTTTTCCCAGTTCTGGCTGCCGATTTTTGAAGTTCCTTTGAACATCATATGTTCAAGATAATGCGCTAAACCCGTATTATCAGAGGGGTCATTATTGCTTCCCGTTCTCACCGGAATGTACGTCTGAATTCTGGGAGCATCAAAATTCTGGGCAAGAAAAACCTTTAAACCATTTTTAAGGGTATAAATCCTTACCTTGTTTTCGTCATGGGAAATAGTGATATATTCGTAATTATTTTTATCTGTATGAGCTGTTTCTGTATATTTTTTATCAATCATAAATTTCATTTTCATCCTTAAAATCAGAATGCAATACAAATGTACGCAATCAAAAAGTAACCTCAGGATATTTCTTATTATTACCATCTATTGTGCTAATTTTTTAAAATAAATAATAAAATTTGGTTTTAAAATGTAATTTTTCTTTTCGGGCGGGAGCGAAGCTCCCGCCCGAAAAGAGATCAAAATCATCGCGAAATAATCCGCAAAGCTTCGGAATTAAGTTTTAAAATGTATATTTGCAGCGGGATGGAATTAGAAAATTTCATCCCATTTTTTATATCCCTATGGAAATGAAATGTTTTTAATTGATAGTATGTAAATTTTAAACAAATTAATGATATCTTTAAAATACATTTAATGACATGAAAAACATGATTACTAATTTCCTGAATCTGCATACAGGAGAAGAAAATCCCAAAATTGTCCTTGAAAACGTTACCAGTAATGTTTCTTTCCGGGGAGCTAACCTTTGGATTCTGGCATGTGCCATTTTAATTGCGTCGGTGGGTCTTAATGTAAATTCTACGGCTGTAATTATCGGAGCCATGCTGATCTCACCGTTAATGGGGCCTATTGTGGGAGCTGGATTTGCTTTGGCGACCTTCAACTTTGGGTTATTAAAAAAATCAATCAAAAACCTGATTATAGCAACAATTGTAAGCTTAACGGTTTCCTCGTTATATTTTTATTTGAGTCCGTTCAAAGAGGTACAGTCGGAGCTTCTGGCCAGAACTTCTCCTAATATTTACGATGTCCTTATTGCTTTCTTCGGAGGGGTTGTGGGTGCTATTTCCATTACCCGTGTTGAAAAAGGGAACCCCATTCCGGGTGTAGCGATTGCAACTGCTTTGATGCCGCCGCTCTGTACGGCTGGTTTCGGTATTGCAACAGGCAATTTTTCCTTTGTAGCCGGTGCTTTTTATCTGTATACCATCAATTGTTTCTTTATCTGTATTGCTACGTTTTTAATTATTAAATCATTAAAATATCAAGCCGTAGTAAATGCCGACAAAATGTTGGAAAAAAGAATCCGTTACGGAATTTCAATATTAATTGTCATTATGATTATTCCGAGCTGCTATCTGGCTTACAACCTTCTCAATGAGCGAAAATATACCCAAAATGTAGAAAAGTTCATTAATGATGAATTCACAAAAAACGGCTATACGGTGATCTACAAAAAAGTAGATTATCATACCAATCCAAAATCCATTGAGCTGGCGTTCCTGTCCAAAAAATTTGACAGTACAGAAATCAAAGAATTAAATAATTCACTTAAAAATTTTGGAGTAAATAATACCAAACTGATCATTAAGCAAAATACATCTGACCTGAAAGCAGAGATTCTTAATGAAATCAATCTCCAAAAAGCAAATGCTTCGGAAAAAGATGTTCAAATCAACGTTTTAAAAAATGAGCTGAATCAGTACAAAATGGATAATCCCGCTTTGGTAAAAGAAATTAAAATACTTTTCCCGGAAGTAAAAGAAATTGCAGTGGGAAAAATCCAAAACTTTTACACGACAGATTCCACCGCCGTTGAAACAGCTTTACTCTATAAAGCCGATGAGAAAATTGATGAGCAGAAACTGAAATCATGGCTTGAAAACAAGCTAAAATCCAACAAAATTATTTTAATCAATACAAAATAAAGCAATAGCCTTCAGCAATAACTGAAGGCTTTTTTCATAAAAAATTTTATCTTCGTAAACAGTAACAATATCATGAAACCAATATTTTTTTCAACACCCGAAGAATTCAGGAAATGGCTTGAAAAGAACCATCAGAAAGAAAAAGAATTACTGGTAGGTTTTTACAAAGTAGGTTCTAAAAAACCAAGCATAACATGGCCGGAATCTGTAGATCAGGCCTTGTGTTTTGGCTGGATAGACGGCGTGAGAAGGTCTATTGATGAAGAAAGCTACAGCATCCGTTTCACTCCAAGAAAGCCAACGAGCATCTGGAGCGCCATTAATATTAAAAAGGTTGAAGAATTAACAAAAGCCGGATTAATGAAGCCCGAAGGGCTGAAAGCTTTTGAACTCAGAAAGGAAGAAAAATCCAGGGTATATTCTCACGAAAAAGAAACAGCAACACTCGATCCCGAATTTGAAAGAACGTTTAAATCCAATAAAAAGCATGGGATTTTTTCATCAGCCAGCCACCCTCTTACCGGAAAGTGATGCTTCACTGGATCATGGGTGCAAAACAGGAGAAAACACGTTTATCAAGGTTAGAAAAAACCATTAAAGAAAGTGAGGATGAAAAAAGAATCAAACTGTTTTAATTTGATGATTTATTAATTATTCAACAATTGATTTCTTAAGAAATTTAAATTGTCATAACTTTGGGCTTCCATTAAACATGGGAACAATAATCAAACAATTATGCAAACAGAGACATTAGATTTTTGGGTAGGAAATTTCAACACTGAAGAAGATTTTTATGAATTCGTAGAAGAGGATGATAATTTTTACCTTGAAGAAGAATCTGATGAAAGATATATATCAAAATTTGCTGAATCTCAGGACACCGTATGGCTGGATCATGATTTTGTAGAATATGGTTTTGAAGCTGGAAACAGAACGATCTACGAGAAGTTTGCCGATTATTCTTTTGCTGAGCAGTGGCTACCCATTTTAATCAACAGACTGAATGAAATTAATCCTGACTTTGATATCAATTCAATAATCTTCCTGAACAGAGGACAGATTGCAAAGCCGGCTTCTGTGGAAAATGATTTTTTCTCGCTTGTTTATGTGGGTGGAATTGAGTTTAGCATTTAGCTAAGGTTTAAAAAATACAAAAGCTTAGAGTTTTTTAGCTTTATTGTTATAAATATTTACCTGTCCTACATATAAAGACCTTATATATATTAAATTATTTATGTAGGTCAACATTAGATTCTGTAATTTTTAATAAACAATATATTATAAAAAAAACAATTTTTTTGTAAAAGAAAAAAAAGTTTTAACTTCGCTGCAAATTAAAAGACACAATGACGAATAAAAACCTTTACTTAATGGGTGCGTTTTCTTTATGCACTACCTTATATATCAATAAATTTTAAAAAATACCCCAATTTTACTTACTGAAATTAATTTTTTGTAAGTAATAATTCAACTTAATACCTAATAAATCAATAATACAATAAAACACTTATGAAAAAAAAGTTATTACCATTTGTTTTACTAATTTCAACATTTTCTTTTGCTCAGTCGTGGAATACCACAGGAAATTCAGGAACAGTACCCACAAGTAATTTTATCGGAACAATCGATAATAAAGATCTTATTTTTAAAACTAATAATCAGGAAAGATTTAAAATTTATTCAGGACCATACGTTAATGGTATTGTTATAGGAAATCAAAGTGCAATAGGCACTCCTGGTGGAGCTAGACTAGAACTAGCAACTGTTTTATGTAATGGATGTATGTCTAACTGGGCTGTACCTTCTGATGTAGTAATTCGGAACTTAGGGAGTAGGAATATGGAATTTTTTATGCCAAATAACAACGCCATTGATTCTAATACAGACGTGAGCACACCTAATTCTTCAGGAATTACAAAAATAAAATTTAGTGATGCAGTTCATAAAAGCAATCTTGTTATTTTCAATACAGGAAAAGTAACCGTTGGTACTGACCAGTATGACAATGATCCCAATTATATTTTTTATGTAAAAAAAGGAATTAAAGCAGAGCAAGTTAAAGTAGAAAACCCTGCTGCTAATGGCTGGGCAGATTATGTATTCAAAAAAGATTATAAACTTCGTACATTAGAAGAAGTAGAAAAGCATATTGCAGATAAGGGTCACTTACCTAATATCCCATCTGCAAAAGAAGTAGAGAAAAATGGAATTAATCTTGGCGAAATGGATGCCAAACTTTTAGAGAAAATTGAGGAATTAACCTTATATTTAATCGAACAGAATAAACAGATAAATTCTCAGGAAAAACAGCTTCAATATCTTCAAAAAGAAAACGAAATACTAAAGTCACAATCTGAGAAGATTGAAAGATTAGAACAACAAATTCAAAAGTTACTATCTTCTAAAAAATAGACATATTAAATAATCCTAAACGCTCGGCATAACAATACTATGCCGAGCTGATTTTAGAATACAACTTTAATGCGCTTCCAGCCAGTTATCCCCTACTCCTACCTCAACAAGGAGCGGAACTTCTGTCTCAATGGCGCTTTCCATTTCCATTTTGATAATATTTTTGGCTAGTTCTATTTCATCGATGGGAGCTTCAAATACCAATTCGTCATGAACCTGAAGCAGCATTTTTGTCTGCAGCTTTTCTTTTTCCAATTGTTTTTGAATTTTAATCATCGCCATTTTTACAACATCCGCTGCACTACCTTGTATTGGAGCGTTCACGGCGTTTCTTTCTGCGTGTCCACGCACTACAAAATTATTGGAATTGATATCTTTTAAATGACGTTTTCTTCCCAAAATAGTTTCTACGTAACCCATCTGGCGGGCTTTATTTACCTGCTCAGCCATGTATTCCTTCAGTTTCGGGTAGGTTTCGTAATAGGCTTCAATCATCTGCTTGGCTTCAGTTCTTGATAAACCTGTTTGTTCGGCCAGTGCAAACGCTCCCTGCCCGTAAAGAATCCCAAAATTAACCGTTTTTGCCTGGCCTCTCTGGGTTTTTGAAACTTCTTCCAGCGGAATATTGAATAATCTTGCTGCCGTAGACGCGTGAATATCTTCACCGTTCTGAAAGGCCTTGATCATATTATCTTCCCCGGAAATCTCGGCAATCAGGCGAAGCTCAATCTGTGAATAATCCGCAGAAATAATTTTCTTACCTTCTCCCGAAACAAAAGCCCCGCGGATTTGCTGCCCTCTCAACGTACGGATCGGGATATTCTGCAAATTCGGGTTTACACTTGCCAGACGGCCTGTTGCAGCGGTGGTTTGGGAGAAATTGGTATGAACCCGATTATCATCTTTATCAATCTGCGAAGGCAAAGCATCCACATAGGTCGATTTTAATTTCTGGTAGGTTCTGTATTCCAGAATATGCTTAATAATTTCATGTTTTGAGGCTAATTTTTGAAGAACATCTTCGGAGGTTGCGTATTGGCCGGTTTTTGTTTTTTTAGCCTTCGGATCGAGCTGTAATTTTTCAAATAAAACTTCACCCAATTGTCTTGGAGAGTTCATATTAAATTCTTCTCCGGAAAGTTCAAATATTTTAGCCTCAAGCTGCTTTAAATCATTTTCAAGATCAATACTTTCCTGAGCCAGCCATTTTTCGTCCAGTGAAATTCCCGCCAGTTCCATTTTAGCTAAAACTTCCATAAGCGGCATTTCTATTGTAAAGAAAAGATCTTCTAAGTTTTCTTTTTTTAATTGAGGTGCAAATAATTCGTACAACTGGAAGGTTACGTCTGCATCTTCCGCCGCATAATCCGTTTGAGTCCTTAAATCCGCATCCCTGAAATTCCCCTGCTTCTTTCCTTTTTTCCCGATAATAGTTTCAATGGAAACCGGTTTATAATTAAGGTAAATCTCTGAAAGGTAATCCATCCCGTGTCTTCCGTCAGGATTCAGTAGATAGTGGGCGATCATGGTATCGAACATTGCGCCTTTTACCGTGATTCCGTATTGCTGAAGAATTTTATAATCGAATTTTAAATTATGGGCAATTTTTATTAAATCTTCCTTTTCAAAAAACGGTCTGAAAATTTCAAGAGTCTGCAAAACTTCTCCCTGATCTTCCGAAAGAGGAATGTAGTAAGCTAATCCTTTTTTGTAGGAAAAACTCATTCCCACAAGCTCGGCTTCCAATTCATTAAGCGAAGTGGTTTCCGTATCGAAACAAACCGCCTTCTGCTGCAGTAAATTTTGAACCAATATTTTTTGCGCTTTCGGATTGTCTACAAACTGATACAAATGATCATTCTGCTCGATTGTAGATTTCGTGGAAGTCGCCTGATCCAGCTCTTCATAAGTCGCAAAAAGATCCAGCTGGCCCACTGCCTGCGCCACTTTCTGCTGCGGGGTCTGAGCCGTGACGGTAATCTCAACTTCTGTTACAACCGTAGTGGATGCAGCAGGAGCAAAGGCACGATAAAGGTTTTCATACAATCTTCGGAATTCTATCTCATCAAAAACTTCTTTTACCTTTTCAAAATCAGGGTATTCCAGGTCATACTGTTCCTGGTGGAATTCTACCGGAGCATCGCAGATAATGGTTGCTAATTTTTTAGATAAAATTCCGCGTTCTGCCGATGCTTCTACTTTTTCTTTCAGTTTTCCCTTTAATTTGTCGGTATTGGCTAAAAGATTTTCAATGCTTCCGAATTCTTT
The DNA here is from genome assembly GCF_000430825.1 of Chryseobacterium daeguense DSM 19388. Lineage (GTDB taxonomy): Bacteria > Bacteroidota > Bacteroidia > Flavobacteriales > Weeksellaceae > Chryseobacterium > Chryseobacterium daeguense. The sequence goes on from NZ_AUMT01000003.1 coordinate 314,545, forward strand.
AAGGAATTTCATAGCTGTTTTTTCTCCTACCCCGTCCAGACCGGGAATATTATCCACCGCATCTCCCATCATGGCAAGGAAATCAATTACCTGTTTCGGGTCTTCAATTTCATATTTTGCTTTTACTTCTTCTACACCGAGAATTTCGATATCCCCGCCTTTTAAACCCGGCTTATAAATTTTAATTTTATCGGTAACCAACTGTGCAAAATCTTTATCCGGTGTTACCATAAAAGTGGTGTAACCTTCTTTTTCCGCTTTACAGGCAATGGTCCCGATGATATCATCCGCCTCATAGCCGGGAACTCCTAAAATAGGAATATGCATAGCCTCCAAAATCCTGTGAATGTATGGAATCGCAATCTGAATAGCTTCCGGAGTCTCGCTTCTGTTGGCCTTATAATCAGAAAAATCTTCGGTTCTGATACTCGCCTCTCCCACATCAAAAACAACCGCCAGATGTGTCGGCTTTTCTCTCCTGATCAGCTCAATCAAAGAGTTTGTAAAACCGAAAATAGCTGAAGTGTCTAATCCTTTACTGGTAAGCCTGGGATTTCTTATCAATGCATAATATCCCCTGAAAATCATTGCATAAGCATCGATGAGAAATAACCTTTTATCTTGTGTTGCGTCCATATTTTCCATAAGGAACAAATATAAGAAAAAGACCTTTTTGTTTTGTCTTAAAATAATTTAAAAGTAATTGGGAATTTTTTTAAAACTTTTATTTTGGAGGGAATGGATTGAAACTTTTTAACGCAAGATCCGCAAGGTTTATTTTTAAAATTGTATCATGTATTTTTTCGTTCGCAAGGGCGTTGCACTCAGCAAATGATAGATGAGGGTAATTTTATTTTAAAAGATGTTTTTCAGTTTTTGGGCGGCGGCAAAGCCGCCGCCCAAAAACTGAAAAAGACCTCAGAATGAGGTCTTTGATTGATATACTATTTTTAATCTAATTCTGCTTTTGAAAACAAATCCTGAATCAGCATTTCGTCGTCACAGGCTTTCTTAAAATCCAGAACAAATTCTTTTAAGCTTTCCGGATTAGTGGAATATGCGCAGAACATATCTGCTTCCGGATCAAATTTGATGTCACCTGACAGGTTTGATTTTTTTTCATTCAGAAAAACTTTAGCCAGAGAGGTCCAGTCGTATCCGTTTCCTTCGAAACCTTCATCTTTTCTCCATTCGAAAATTTCCGGCTTATAAGATCCCGCATTTAAACATACTGAATAAGTTTTTTCTGAGGCTACCCAAAAAAAGGGGTTAATCGTTGTTTCAAAGTTGTAGGCTTCCATATTGTAGTACATTTAGTTTTCTACTTAAAGATAATAAATTTCTTTTTTTGCTACATTTTTTATAACATTAATTAACTTTTTTTGGATCAATTTATATTAGAAAAATTTTAATTCAAAATTATTTCACCTCAACAAGCGGGGCTTTATCGTTGTGAAAATCTGTTTTAAAGATTTTCTTTCCTACAAGATCTTTTTGATAAAAATAATCGTCGTGAAGCTTTGATCCTCCTTTCACTCCCATTCCTATCTCATTATCCTTTTTTAGTTTATTTTTAATAGCATTGAATATTTTGGTTGTATTTTTATGAGGCTTTTTGGAGAGAATTCTTAATGAAATACGCTCGATGCTGTCGGCCGTTTCTCTTCCTCCTTCGCCATCAATAACGATTGGTTCCAGTTCATCATCAAAAATATCATCTTGGGAAACGTCCTCTGGTCGTTCGGACAGAATGTAAAATCTTAATTTTTTTTCTCTGTTATCTTTTATTTTTTCAGCTTCTCCTTTTTCTATTTTTTGCAGTGAAATTTCACTTTTATTTTTTACTTCAATGAAAAAAGCACCGTTTTCTTTTTCCACAATATCTTCTACATACTGATAAAAATCTTTTAAAGACATCACTAAATTAATAAGATATGACATATATTTTTGTTTAATTATTTTCTATTTATAATCTGAAGCTTTTCCGTATCCTTCGAATGAAACTTCATGACCTTTGTTCTTAACATCATCAATAGCCAGACGTTCCCTGATAACCCCTGTTTTCCCGTCCTGCAGGGTTCTTCCGACATTAATATGATAGATACTTCCATTTTTTCTACGGAAAGAAGCGTCCATTCTTCTGATGGGCTTATGACCACCTTTGGTATCGATAATTATTTCTGTTTTAGAACCTCCCCCAATATGTTTTACTCCTTTTTTGGCAGTTTCTCTTTTAATTATTTCAGCAATTTTGGCGTTGTGATCACCCGTTCCTTTGGATTTTGGCCCCGGCTTTTTAAAAGGTGTACCATCTTTTTTCACCCTGTTCATCCATCTTCCCGTTCCTGCGCCTTTTGCTTTTACAAGGCCTAAAATATCTATAAAATAATTGGAATCAGAAACATAGGCATACAAAGCAAAACCACCATTCAGTCCCAACGGGTCTTTGGAGATATAACTTCCGCTTTCTACATCATAATATCTGAATCTATTGTAAGCAAGCTCCGTTTCTTCATCATAATACTGCCCCTGAAATAAAAACGGAATAAAATTACTTTCTCCTATTCTCGGCTCTCCATAAATATCAAGTTCACGCTCCCAGACCTTTTCACCAGCATCATTATAAGCCTGAACAGGAGTTCCCAAATAGTCATTAATAACAGAATATCTTTTTCCATCTTCAATTTTAGCTACCGGATAATGTCCTGTTTCATCATAGATCCACGTAATAATATTTTCTGTCGGCTCTTGTGTTGAGATAAGATTCCCTTCATTATCAACAAAGTTCTTCGGTATTTCTTCAAGATCGTAGCTCCACTCATGCAGGATAACATTCGCATCCCAAATATACCGAGTTATTTTTTGGTTTCCAATTTTTGAAGTCCTTCTTCCGAGCGCATCGTATTCAAAACTTATTTCTTTTCCATCCGGCCGTTTTACTTTTGCGAGCATCCCGTTGGCATTCCAGGAATAGGCCCAATCTCCGGATTCCCATTCAGGATTTTGGATTTCATGAGGAAAAATTTCACTGACGTCTGGCAGTGTGTTTCCGTGGCGTAACTTAGGTGTGTTCAGCCAGTCTTCTGCGATGGATTTATAGAAAGGATGGTGATTTTCTGTTTCTTTTTCGTCAGATTTAATATTATTAATCGGCCTTTTGCTTTTTAATAATAAATTTCCTTCTTCATCATAATGATAAAACCAATTTTTATCACGCATCAGCTTTCCGCCTTTGTCATAAATGCGGTCGGTTCGTGTGGGACTTTCGTATATGCAGCTAGTTTCGTCAGGATTTTTATATTGAATTTCACCATTAGAATATTCTGCGGATACAAGGCTTCCAAAAGCATCATAGTCGAATTTTGTTCTACCTCCTGTCACGTGATCTAAAACCTGTAACAATCGGCTTCCGGCCACCCAATGATAATCTTTATGGAAAGCAGTTTTTTTATTGGCAACTACTTTCTGGCTGATTGGCATTCCGATATGATCAAATTCAAAAGTACTTTCAACGCCGCCCGTCATTTTACGGGAAAAATGCTGGCCGTTTTTACTGACTTTAAGGTTCATTTGCCACGGCTGATGAATATCTTTTGTGGATGCCTCCACACTTTTAAGCTGGCCAAGATCATTATAAGAATAATCTATTTCTGCGCCCAGGCTGCTTTTTAAGCCGGTTAAATTTCCATCGTTGTCATATTCATAGCTAATGGAATGCTCCCCCTGTTTTTCAAGAGTTACTAAGCCCAGTTTATTTCTCTGGAATGTAAGACTGCTGGTTTCTGTGTCAGCTTTTATCAGCATTCCGGAAGTATCATACTGATAGGCAGCCCAGGTTCCGTCGGGATAATGAGTCTGTGTTAACCTGCCGCCAAGATCATACTCATAGAATATATTTTTACCATTCGGATTTCTGACTTGGGTAACCAATCCGTCTTTATCTCTTACAAAGAATTTCTGCTGGCCGTCAAACCCTTTTTCGCCTATAATTTCGTCATTATAGTTTCTTTCAAAAAGGTAAACTTCCCCTTTTTCATTGGTAATGCTCATTAAATTTTCGTAGGAATCATATCCAAAGACCAGCGTTTCTTCTTTTTTATAAGTAAGTGCATTTCTCCGAACCTGCCGTTTCACATTTCCCATTGGGGTATAGCTTATCAGCCATTCTGCCTTTCCATCTGTAATATGAACAGGAAGATCATAGGCATCATACCGAATTTTTATCGGTAACTCTCCGGATTCATTTATTTCTACAACCCTTCCCATTTTATCCCTTCCCCAAACGGTTCTGTAAAGAGGTTCAGGACTGAAAACCAATAGTCTTCCGTAATCATCATACTTCCAATATTCTTCACCCTCAATAGTATCTGTACGCCGCGTGATCTGGCCTCTGCTATTGTATTCATAATGTGTTTCAACTTCCTGTCTTACGCTTTTCTCAGGAAGCTTTTCATTATTTTGATAAAAATATTCTATTGTTTCTTCTGTAGGATCTGTATAGCTTAATAATCTTCCTTCTTCATCATAACTCCAGATTTCTGAAGTTCCGGAAGGTGAAAAACGAGCTGTAATCTGCCCAAATTCGTCATACTGATAATGATATTCTTCTCCGTCCGGAGTGTGCAGAATTTTGATGTTACCATATTCGTCGTAGGTGTATCCTTCTACTCTTCCTTCCGGAGTTCCGGTCATTTTTAATTCGTTGTGGGAAGTATAATCGAACCAGGTTTCTCCGCCTTCGCCATCAACTTGCTTGTACACCAAAAGATCCTCGTCATAGTAATATCTCTCGGTTTTATTATTTTGTTTAGGATAAATAACTTCAGTGTAACCTTCATCTTCGTTATAGTTTAAAAAACCTTCCATGAAGCCTCCCAGTCCGCGGGTATGAACCACCCTGTCTTTTTTGTCGTATTCCCAATGATAGCTCATTTCGTTTCTGTTGGTTCTTCGGATGACCCGGTTTAGATCATCATATTCAAAAACGATGGCTTTTTTATGAATATCCCAGACATGGGTGAGATTTCCGCGTTCGTCGTAAGTATAGCAAACCTGCAGATCTCTTTTATTTTTGTAGCAATAATAAACTTCGGTAATTTTATTAAGCTCGGGATGAACAACAGTTTCTATGCTAAAACTGCTTTTTACATCCTTAATATTTTTTAAAACAATATTTATGCCCTGATATTCGTATTCCCTGATAGTTCCGTCACCATATTCAATTTGGATAACTTTAAAAATACTGCCTTCTTCAGCATGATGAAAACGTCTGTAAGTGTAAATATCCGTTCCTTTTCTGATAATCCAGATGCTGTCATTCGGACGGTACTGCCAGATTTTCTGGCTTCTGCAATAAGTTAACTCTTCTCCAACTGGTGGAACAGGAATCGGCATCGGCTGTAGTTCTTCAGGGTGAGCCCAGGCTGCAACTTTGTCTTCTTCATCAGGAATAATATATAAATCATGCGAATTGAATATTCCGTTTCCTAAAATTCCGTTTTTGTAGGGCCTGTCGCTGTACCATACATTTGTCCATTGCAAAGGTGTTCCGGCTTCGATTTCGAAATCGTCCCACTCGAAAAGCATGGCTCCGGAAGCAAAATTTACAGGTTCCAGACCCACTTTACACAACGCTCTGGAAACAGGATTCGTTTTCCCGAATTTCCCCTGTAAAAAATGATTGAATTTGGTAACTCCTTTTCCCAAACTTTTCGTTAGGCCCCTCATCAAAGCCATTCCTGCAAAACGCATCAGCATTTCGCCCGGCGTGTAGACGTGAGGAACAAACGCACCACCCACCAATACAGGACCGCCAGTATTAATTTGAATATATAAGCTTGAAAAATTATTGTAAAACGCGAAATAAGCCAATGGATTTTTCTTGGGCTTATTGGGCATTGCGGGAAGCATAGTCATTCCAAAAGGCAGTCCCATACAGGTCAAAACCTGTTGCGGCTGGTTCCCGCTCATTTTACTTCCCTGCCCTAAAACGGTTTGTGCACCGTAATACACTTCACCTTCGTGCGGAGCTTCCTGTGGAAAGGGAATCATGTAAACGGGAATCAGGGATGTAATATGTCTGAAAGGAATGACAACACCCATTACTGAAGTGGTAGTTGTAGCTTTATGTCTTCCGTGAACGTATATTGAGCCTCCCATAGGAATGCTCTCCGGAAGGTCTGGTTTTAAATTTCTGATAAATTGTGGAACCGGAATGCTGAATTTAATGTAATCCATTATATCGAAAACAATCCCGATAAATGGGTGTGGCAGAGGCAAAGGAATCAGCATAAATGACGGTGGCGGCGGAATCAGTGTCCAGTGGATATCGATCGCCAGAACAATGTCAAAATGCTTGCTTGTATGCTGGATTGCGGTGGGTGAGATTGCAGGAGTATTAACTTTAATTAATTTAACCTTGCTTTCTGGTGCTGCTTTTTCTGCTGTTACGGAAGTTGTGCCGCCACCGCCTCCACTTCCGGATTGCGATTGGCCGCTGTCACCCCCAACTACAGATTTCACCATAGAAACAGGATTCAGGGAATCAAAATTATTTTTCATTCCGTTTTTCCAGCCCTGAGTGGTTTTTTCTGTGCTGAATGAAGTTACATCCGCAGAAACATTCAGCGAACGGTCCGGATTCATATCTGGCTTTGCAACCTTTATCTTTTTTATATTTTTATTTTGATCTGCCATGATATATTAATTTGAGATTTGGTGTGTTTTATTCTTGCAAAGTCCTTTAATTTTCTTCTTAATTAAGTCTTAATGGTTAAATTTTTTTTATTAAATTAATTCACAACTTAATTGTATTTTGGCTTCTCCACACTCACCTTCCAGTCGTCACCAAAATAATTTTTCATTTCATTATCTAATGCGTTTTTTTTCTCTTTATCGCCTTCATATTTAATGTAAAGCATGGATGCCACGAATTTTAAGCTGCTTGATTCCCTTGTGGAAGGTTCCATTATTTTTGCTATGTCGAGACATTTTTCAAAATATTCGATCATTTTATCTTTACTTAAAACGGTATCATTTAATGTTCCGATAATCCTGTAACATTCTATTGCCATTGCATATTCACCGATATTCTGTGCTACCTCCGCCGCTTTTTCGAAGGCATTTTCAGCCTTTGCTTTTTTTGAATTTCCTAATAAATAGCTTCCGTAATTCATGTACATCTGAACTTCCAGCGGAGAATCCGGCTCCACTTCTTCAAATATCGTCCGGTAAGTATCTTCTGCTCTGTCTTTCTTTTTATCAGCAATGTAAGCCTGTGTCAGCATAAAATAGGCAGAAATCTCGCCTTGGTTATTCTTTTGTTCTTTGGCTAATTTCACAGCATTTTTTAATGCAAATTCCGCTTCCCTGAATCTTCCTTTACTTAAATGGTTGCTCGCCGTAAGAATCTGCTGCTGGAAATCAGTATCCACGCTGTTTTTCTTTCGGTTGGTATGGGCTGCCGTATTCTGCATCAGCTGATGAATATCCACCTCAACCCGGAAACTATGTGCTGAAGGGTTTTCAGGTAAGGTTTTGTATTGATGATTTTCCGTCCAGATCAGCTTAATATCCTGATTTCCTGATTTTTCACAGATGGCACACCATTCTTTAATCCAAAGTGAAAGCTCTTTAATCTCATTAATCCTTAACGGTGCGATGTACAGATAAATCTTGGAATCTCTGAGATTCGGAAAGTTCTTTTTCAGCTCCAGCAAAGGAAAAAATGCTTTGTAAGCATCTGTTTTAAACTCATTATCAGAAGTATGTAAGTTCCATTGAGGAATATTTTCTACACTTTTCTCCAACATTTCATAATATTCTTTCCATTCATCGAACAATGTCTGTCCGAAAGAATCCATACCGTTAAATTCCTGATAATGAATTAAAAAAATATCTTCCCCGTCATAATCTTCGGATAATCTTGATTTTATAAACCCGTCAAAAAGATCAGTTTCATGTTTTTCTCCAAGACAGATGAACATAGGCTTTTCTTCGTTTTTTTTAACGACATTCTGCCATTGCCTTTTTAATTTTACAAGCTCCAGGTCTACAGGATTCATTAGTTTTTACATTTAATTTTTAAATCTCTGCTTTAATGTTTTGAACACCAAGTCCACAAAATTTATTTATTACTAACTGCTTTTAAGTTTCACCAAGCCGATTCGCTTAGAAGAGACTTCAATTTCTTTGTAAATATTATATTTAATAATTGAATTTTAATTCAGCTTTACAGTTCCGCTTACAATGTTTGTTTCGCTTCCGCCACCGATATTGATCTTAGCGCTGCTGAGATTGGCTTCGGTTTTTGCTCCCATGGAAAGAGTTGTGGTTCCTACATCCAGAGTTGTTGGCTCAATTCCGATTCCTGAAGTAGGATCTCCGCCTTCCGGACCAACTCCGATTCCTACGCTTGCCGTTCCTGCAACCCCGATATTATCTCCCTGAACAAATATTTCTTTTCCTTTGATGATAATATTTCCCGCTTTATCCATGAAAATAGAGCTTTTACCGCAGGTCAGCGTGATAGTTTCTTTACTGTCGACACTGATATTTCCGGCGCCATCAAGGAAAATCTGGTTTTGATCTTTATCTCTTACGGTCATTCCGCCACCGTCGTCGAGGCTTACAATGTGACCGCTTTTACTGCTTAAACTTTTAATATTATTCCCGGCTCCGCCGACTCCGCCGACTCCGCCATGGAACATTCCGCCCATTACGAAAGGCCTATCGGGGTGCTGATGAGCAAAATTTACCACCACCTGATCTCCCACTTCCGGAATCGCCATAAATCCACGGTTTTTGCTTACTTTTTCACTTCCGCCGCCGTCAGGAGTCATTACGCGAATGTATTCTGTAGTTGTGGAACCATTCTGCCAGTCAAACTGAACCTGAACCCTTCCCTGATTGAGAGGGTCTGTATTGGAAATAACTTTTGCAAACTGGGCATCGGCTTTCGGAGTCTGAAATTCGGGTCTTGGAATAAAGCCCGTATCAGAAGCAATTGCATCGAAAGTTCCGGTGTAATATCCTCTTGCATCCACTTCATGGTTGACTTCAAGGATCATTAATTTTGTGAAATAAGAAGTTTCATTGCTGTCGGTTTTCCTCATTTCAATATCTGCGATACAGCCCGGATAAAGAAAAGGAACCGTTGTATTTCCCGAGGTTACGAATACATCTGCAGCCTTGCTTCCCGCCGTACCTTTCTGTGAGGTTTCCACGTCTATAAAAGAAGATGCTTTAATAGGAGCAACCCTTAAAGACGGTGTTATGAATGTTTTTTCTGATATTTCATAGGCACGTTTTGCAATGTCTGAAGTATGGGTAATTTTTGTGCTTCCGGCTGTTAACTTTTCATTTTTACTGCTGTTGTAACCGTAAAAACTTGGGTTAACATGCTGTGCTTTCATCCTGATTTTAACATCATTGACACTGCTTCCGTACGTTAATTTCACAGGTTTTTCCTGAGGCGGCAGCTTTCCGAAATGAAGAACTTCCCCATCGTAATAAAATTGTTCGCCATAGGCTTCTGCCATTCTCGCGAGATAATTATAATGTGTTTCTTCGTATTGTGAGCTGTAGGAAACATTCCCGTGCTGCGCATCTACCCTGAAATCAAATTTTCCCTGTCCCAGGCCTTCTTTGATCACCTGATCTGCAATACTGTTCAGGCTGATCTCCTGTCCGCCCCCAAAACTCTGGATATGCGGTGCGGCATCAAGTAAAATAGTCGGGCTGCAACCTGTTAAAACAATATTCCCAAGGCTTCCCTTTTCCTGGCTGAAACCTACTTCCGTAATGACTCCCACAAAACTTCTTTCGGGGCCGTCTTCAACATCTTTATATTTGAAAACTACTGTAATTCTTTTACCTAAGAAATTCTGTGCTTCTTCCAGATTGTGATTTTCTGCACTACCCAATGTATCGTGAGCCAAAGTAATGCTGAACTCATGATGCCGGGTGGCACTTTGCTTTAACTGAAAATGTTTGAAATGCTTTACTGCTGTTCCCTCCACAACAATGTCGAGCTTTACGACACGGTTGATACCCTGAATCTGGCTTTCCGGGATCGCTTTTGCATTATGTATTTTAGAAGTCGGCTGCTGGTTCCAGACTTTATTTTCTACCAGGGTAGGCGAATTGGGCTGCAGCTTTTGATTCATCAACATTCCGGATGCACCCTGCACAACTCCTGTATAAGCCTGCGCCTGGGCGAGCTTTTGGGTTGTTTTCTGAACCGTTCCGCTGGTTTTTTCCTGAATTTTTTCTGAAGCTTTTGTTAACGCCTGATTTTTTGCCAATTCTTTCATTTCCCCGACTTGTTTTGTCATGGAAGGTTTCCCTGAAGAAGGCATTTTTGGCGTATTATCATCCTGAAACATAGCCTTAAATTTTGAGTGATTGGTGTGTTTTGTTTTAAATGCTAAAATTTATTCGATAAAAATCAAACAAATCCTTTATTTATTTCTAATAAAATACTGATTATCAATATTTTAATATTAAAACTATATGAAATAATTTAGTTTCAAAAAAGAAAAAAACAGAATAGCTGGCTCTGTATAAGCTGTACTATTCTGTTACCAATTTTATTTTTACTAAGATGATTGCGGTTTTTTAATTACTTACCACCACCTCCTGGCCAAACACCTTCGTACTTAGAGTTACCATAGTCGATGATTTCAGCGCTCACCACGAAGCTGATCAGCATGCTGTTTTCGTCTACAGCGTCGAAGTCTACTTCATGCTGGATTACATATCCGTTTTCCCATCCAAGAGTAATTAAAGTACCTTCTTCGTGAGACTTGTTGAATGTAATTTCGCCGGTAGTTGGCTTGTATTTTCCGTTTAGTAAGCTTTCAAGGATATCAGATTTTTCAGTAGCTTCCACTGTTACTTTGATCAATGCGTTGGAAGGATCTGAAGCTACTCTACCAGAAACGTCTGTAGATCTGGAAACGCTGTAGTTCAGCTTTAATAATTTTTGTCCTTCTCCTCCGTTGAATTTTAAAATTCCTCTAGAATTTGCTGCCATGATTTGTAAATTTTAATCGTTAATATTTTGTGATTTGATGAATTTGTTGAGTCAAAGATAGACTTCATATTTTTAACCTGAAACTATTTAAGTGGTTAATTTTATTTTTGTAGTAATACTACGATTTGGTGTAGTAATTCTACTATAATAGAAATATTAACTTTTATAATAAACTTAAAATCAAATATTTAAATACTAAAACACGACTTTAAATCTAATTATTTTTCACACTATTATGGGAAATATTAAGACAGATTTAAGATAAATTTAATAATCATTAACGTTTCCAAAAATTTTAATTTGAATAAAAAATTCGATAAATAAATTTACCGAAAGAGCTTATGGGATACTTCGAAACGCTCAGCAAGACAACGCTTATACTAACCGTGAGAGTTTAAAACATTATCTGAATATTTTATGTTTTGTATTTTTTATACAAACTGTAAGATTTTAATCAAATTTCAATTTTTGGTTATTTATAAGAATCTTTAAATGTAAAATTACTTTTATAGACCCTTGTACTGTCGATTTTTATTGGATAACCCATTAAAAGAACCTCAAAACTATTGTTGTCAGGTGCTATTTTAAATTCAAGCTTGAAATTTTCCCCTGCATTTTCAAACTGATCATCGGTTTCTGCCCAATTGAAGAATGCACGGCCTTCGAAAGCCTCACCTTTCCCGGTTTCCCAGAAAAAGGAAATTTCCCTCGGAAGCGCGCGCTCTTTCATCGGTGGATTAGAAACCCACGGGCGGAGCATTACCTCCCTTTCACCGTTGTAATATTCTGAAAGAACTTTGAATACCTTTAAGCCTTTGTTTTCAGAATGGATGTTCAGGGCCCATTTGTAACGGGTTCTGTATTTGTCCCAATTAAGCGGCGATGCATTGGGAATAAACATATTTTGCTTGATTTCTTCTCGTGTCTGCGAGATTTTTGAGAATAATTTGTCAGCATATTTTTTATCGTCCTTCACCACCTCAGCTTTGAATTCCCCAAGCTCTATCTGCGTATATCCGAAACGGAGCCAGACCACCACCATGCCTTTCGGTGCAAAACCGAAGACAAGGTTATTAAAACGGTCATAAGCCATTCCCAGCTTGTTGTACTTTTCATTATAATCGGGTTCATCTCTTCTGTTGATAAATTCTTTCATCGGTTCGTCCGAAGATTTGGATTCGTCATTGGCATAAGCCCGTTGAACAAGATCTTTAATCTTACCTTTCGGGAATTCAACTCTTAAATGATAAAAAGTGTCTTCATACCTGGAAAAATAGACAATATCTGCTCTGATAGGCGTTCCGTGCTGTTCCGTAAAACCTTTTCCCGAATCTCCCCATTTTCCTGATGAACTTCCGTAAGGAAGATGAGCCGGCACATTTTCTAATGTAATAATCTGATCTTCAACGGGTGTTATCAGATATTCATTATCGGGATGCGAAATTTCAACATTATAGGTAGGCAAAGGCGTGTCATTTTTCTTCATATCCTGACAGTTAGTAAGCTGGAGCATTCCCAGTAAAGAAACAATTATTTTTAGTTTATCCATTTAAAATATACCTTTTTCGTTCTGATGCAGGCTTAGCACCTGAAATTCTCGGCCCCATCCCGAAAGTTGCCATATTTGCAGACCAATGGAGATAGGCACGTCTCAGTTTTTTGAGATCATCCATATTGATTCCTGAGGTAAGGTATGAAAAACCTTTTGATTCCCTGATGTATTCGGCGGGAGACGGATTTTTTCCTTCGTTGTGATTTTTTACATATTCGTTTCTGCAGCTATTGCATTTTGAGATGTAAGAAATCAACTGACTATTGATATTTTGTATAAAACCATCCTTTATTTTGTGATCGGCTTCTATGGCAGGGTTATATTTTACTTCAAACTGTTTGGAGTATTCGTACATGTGGTACAGAGAAACCTTGTCATATTCATTAGAAACTTTCCTTTTGCCCCAAAGCTTATACTGCGGATCCACATCGTGCACATGCGGACTTTCCATTTCTACCCAAATTTCTTTGGGATCATACCAGCCTTCTTCAATTAAAATTTCCCTGAACCTGTCGCATTCCGTGCGGCTGCTTTCATTTCTGTACAACAACACTTTTTCCTCCGCATTATTAACGTAACCTCCGCCGATATCGGAATGTACTCCCGGTAATGTTAGCTCCAAGCCTTTAATTCCGGCACTTTCTATATTGGTAAGGCTGAAATTATCCCTGTATTCATCTGACGAAGCCAGCTGTAAGACGAAAGATCCGTTTTTTACGGCATTTAACCCTAATTGTTTTGAATCATCATCAATAATACTCAGTCCGAAGATGGAGCTTCCTTTATGATTGACCCCGTAAGATGCTACTGTATCGTACAATCCTACGAAATTGAATTTTACTTTATTAATAACAAGATTATTCCTTAAAAGACAGGCCCCGAAATAGCCATAACTCAACAAAGGCGAATCTGCTTTATCAATCACAAATTCCTGCTGAACAGATTCTTCCGATTGTGATTTTTCATAATATTCCGGCGGATAAATCATAGCCTGGTTCTGGAAAAGCGGCTCCATAATGGCAGAAGTGGTGGCCACATGCATAAAATGGCGCGCGGCGGCGGCTCCACGGCTGAATCCGTAAACATTTACCGTTAAAACATCTATTGTTTTGCCAGAAAATTTTGATCTTAAAGTTTCTGCACCTTTGATACAGCCTTTTACCACTTTCGCTTTAATTCCTCTTTCATTAGTCCCCAAACCGGCTCCACGAACGGGCAAACCAAACGTATCGTTATCTGATTTAAGATCTACCGTCCCGATTCCTTCCACATAATAGGAAACCTGATTCTGAGCATTGGGATCAATGGCATCATAACCCCGGGCCACATTGCTGAAATCATTGGCATAGCTGTCGTTTCCATTAGAGGAAGAATGGCTCGTTCCTGCCTGGGTATTGGTTTTATTGTTTAAAGTTCCGTCAAAAAACAGATTCAAGCTTACATCTATGGTATTGACAGGCTTATCATTAGGATGGATCTTCTGGGCCACATTGTAACTCACGCCCGTTTCGAGGCCTTTTTGCTCTACGGTCGCGGCACTGTTATGATGAATGGCTTCTTTGGCAAAGGTTTTATAATCACCGCCTGTCTGCGTGATTGTTTTGCCTTCTACAAAATATTCGATGCTCATTTTTAGTGATTTTTAGATTTCTCGCCACTATTGTTCTGAACTTCTTTTTCTGCGTGATGCTCCACCTTTCCCTGGCTGCTGACTTCCACTCCTTTAAGGCTGGTTAATTTATGCTCTTTTTCACCGTAAACTTCCATATCACCTTTTACATAATGGCTCATTTTCCCTACTACATTGGTCATGAAATCCGCACCTGTGGTTACATACTTCATAGAACCTACGCTTTCTGTATGGTTCGCCATTATGCTGTCGGACTTATTCATTCCTACATTGGTGGTCATGTTTTGCCCTACGTTGATATTCATGTTTTTGCAATTCAAAGTCATGGTTTCAGGAGCGGTGATGGTGATATTGCTTCCGGTGGTATCCAGATGAATTTCGTTTCCTGATTTATCGGTAATAATGATGCTTTCATCTTCCGTAAAAATCACTTTGTGACCACTTCTTGTCTGGATTGATTTCACCCTATTATCTGGTCCGCCGCCAAGCCCGATTCCGCCATGGAACATTCCGCCCATTACAAAAGGTCTGTCCGGATGGCTGTGAACAAAATTGACCATCACCTGATCACCAACTTCAGGAATGGCAACATATCCTCTGTTTTGAGTCACCAGATCCGTTCCTCCCGCATCAGGGCTCATCATTCTGATAAAATGCGTTGTATCATTGTTCTGCCAGTCGAATCTTACCTGAATTCTTCCCTGCCCTTCCGGATCAGTATTTGAAATTACTGTGGCAATCTGTGGCTCTGCTTTCGGGATTTTAAATTCAGGTTTAGGTAAAAATCCTGTATCTGAGGCAATGCCTTCAAAACTTCCGTTGTAATGCCCGATGGTATCAATTTCATGTGAAACTTCCGTTACCATGATTCTTGTAAAGTAAGAAGATTCATTGGAATCCAACTTTCTCATCTGAACATCTACGACACAGCCCGGATGTAAAAACGGAACCGTAGTATTTCCCGATAAGGTAAACACATTTACCGCCTGACTTCCTGAGGTACTTTTTTGTGAATATTCCACATCAAGATGGGTGGAAGCTTTAATTGGTGCCACCTGTAAAGCCGGTGTCTTATAGATTTTATCATTATGGGCGTATGCCGTTTTAGCCAAATCACTTACGTGCTGGATCGGAGTTTCGCCGGATGTTAATTTTTCATTTTTACTGCTGTTATAACCGTAAAACTGTGGTTTTGTGTGAACAGCTTTTAATTCTACCCTGATGTCGTTTGCACTGCTTCCGTAGGTTAATTTTATCGGTTTATTCTGTGGCGGAAGCTTCCCGAAATGAAGCACTTCCCCGTCATAATAAAACTGTTCGCCATAGGCTTCTGCCATTCTTGCAAGATAGTTGTAATGGGTTTCATCATACTGGCTGCTGTAGATAATCTGCGAATAATCATTGGTATCCACTCTCACGTCAAAACGGCTTGAATCAATACCCTGCTTAATAACTTCATTTGCGATAATTCCCATGTTTACAGGTGATCCGCCACCAAAACTCTGAATGTGCGGGGCTCCGTCCAATAAAATAGTCGGGCTGTATCCTGTTAAAACAATATTTCCCAAGCTCATTTTTTCCTGGCTGAAACCTACTCCGGTAATTACGCCCACGAAAGTTCTTTCGGGGCTTTTGTCGATATCTTTATAAGAAATTACGGCTGTTAAACGTTTTCCCAAGAATTTATTGGCTTCTTCCAAAGTATGGGTCTGCCTGTCACCGAGAGCATCATGCGCCAGCGTAAGGCTGAATTCATGGTGTTTTCTTGAGCTTTGGGTAAGCTTGAAATGTTTGTAATATTTGATTACTTTTCCTTCAATTACTAAAGAAAGCTTTACCAGGCGGTTGATTCCCGCATGGTGGTTTTCTGAGATTCCGTCGGCATTCTGAGATGGGCGGAAGGAAGGATTGTTCAGTATATTTTGTGATTCTGTTTTCATATTGCCTGTGATTTGGATCGTTAAACATTATCGCTTAGTGCTATTTATTTGGTGTTTGATGTGTTTCCTTCTTTTATTGACCTTGAAAGGATTTTATTTTTTCTCAATAAAAAATCGGGCATTAAATCTGTAGGCAGATATAACGTACTTTCCCCTTTCTGCTGCAGCTCTTCATTGATGCCGGGATTCCATGAAAGAAGCTTGTCCATATCCACGTCTAATTCGTCTGCAATGACATTTAAATTAAAACCTGCATTAATATCCGTTTCTGATAATTGAGAATTGTCTATTTTGCTTCCTCCGTTAACGAAAAATACGGTGTTCATCCTTGAAGAATTGTAATTGCTTAAAACACTCTGCAATTCTCCCGTTGCATAGCAGGCATTCAGATATTTTTTGACATGATTAATGGTTTCCGCCGGTAAATATTTATAAAAAACATGATACTGTATAGAACCTGCCGAAGCCATTGCCTTCGCTATATTTCCCTCACCGCAGTTGTAGGCCGCAACAACGGTTACCCAGTTATTGTACTTTTTGTACAGTTTTCCAAGGGAAATAGCTGCTGTTTTTGTACTTTTAAAAATGTCATTCCTATCCTGTTGCGTCAGCCCGTACTGATTGGCATGAGCGGTCATAAACTGCCAGATTCCCACAGCTCCCGCTCCTGAAGTAATATTACTGTTAAAATGAGACTCAATTAAAGCAAGATTTCTTAAGTGCTTCGGAAGGCCTTTTTCAACTAAAGAATATTCTATAAAATTAACAATATCCTTATTGGAATTAATAATACTCTTGTATCTCTTCACACTGCTCTCCGAAGTATCGGAAGCATTCAGAAACTGAGCGTTCACGGCCTGCGAACACATCAGTAGCACTGCTGTTAGTAAGATATTTTTGAGATTTGGTTTCATTGTTTTTATTTTTTAGCGTAGAAAGCTCATGAGCAAATAAGTTTATAAGCCACTTTGCCTTCTTCGCTTTTATCTATTCTACTTTCCAGGTCAGTTTTTCTTCCTCAGAATTCCAGTCTACATGGATGGTCTGGCCGGATTTTACTTCTTCTCTTACAATCATCTTCGAAATTGGCCTTGCCAGCTGTGATCTTATAACTCCTGAGATCTGCCTTGCCCCGTATTTGCTGCTAAATCCGCCCAATGCAAGGTTTTTAACCGCTTCATCAGAAATTTTCAGGCTCATTCCTAATCTCGTTAATGAGGTATGAAGTGATTTCAACTGAATATTAAAAATTCTCTCTGCAATAGATTCCGTGATTGGGACAAAAGGGATAATTTCTGTAATTCTTGCCAAAAATTCCGGTCTGAAACGCCCTGAATTTGACATAATCTGCATCAGGGAATTAGATTCCGGTATTTTTCCTTCTTCAAACTGCTTTACAATTTCCTCACTTCCGATGTTTGAGGTAAATAAAATTAACGCGTTGCTGAAGTCGCCTTCTTTTCCAAGCTTATCATGAACCTTTCCTTCGTCCATAATCTGTAAAAAGACATCAAAAACAGAGTGATGCGCTTTTTCAATTTCATCAAATAAAACTACCGTATAAGGCTGCTGTCTTATTTTATTCACCAGCATACCTCCTTCTTCATAACCTACATATCCCGGAGGCGCACCGTATAACAATGCCGCTGAATGCTCTTCTTTAAATTCAGACATATCAAAACGAACCATCGCTTTTTCATCGTTGAAAAGCAGTTCCGCCATGGATTTTGCCAGCTCTGTTTTTCCTGTTCCTGTAGGTCCTAAAAGGAAGAATGAGCCAATGGGCTGTCCCGGCTTATTTAATCCACTTCGGTTTTCAACGATGGCATCCGACAGGATCTTCAATGCGTGGTCCTGACCTACAACCCTGTTCATCAGAAGCCCTTCCATATTCAGAAGCTTCTCTTTTTCCTGCGCCTGGATTTTCCCGATCGGGATGTTTGTTTTTGCGGCCATTACTGCCGCCAATTCCAGTCGGTCAACTTTTTCTCTCTTAACGGCAGCGTGCTGTAAAAGCTCCGCGTAAGTATCTTCAATGATCTTCTGAATCTGCTCCACCGGCATGGAATTGTCAATCTGCGGCTGTTCGCTTAAAGACCCCCACAATATCGGACTGATTTTATCTCTCAATAAATTATACGTCCAGATCAATTCATCTGCTTTATCTTTTTCATCAAAAAATTCTTCCTGTAGGATTTCGTCATATCTTATTTTCCAGCCTTCCAGCTCTTTTTCTGAAAGCTCGTCAAGCATTTTTATGGCGGCCATTGTTCTGTCCAGCAAGTCTATAGCCGCATCAGGAAGCTTTTTCCCTTTAGCATATCTTTTTGCAAGACGTACACATTCCGGAAGTGATGTTTTTTCAACTTCAATTCCGTGATGCTTTTTGTAGCCTTCCAGAAGAACATCGATCATCTTAACACAGGTTTTTTCATCCGGCTCATTGACCGTTAAAACTTCAAAACGACGGTTAAAAGCCTGTTCCGGCTCTATAATTTTCCTATATTCTTCCTGGGTCGTGGCACCAATTACGGTGATTTCACCTCTCGCAAGCTCAGGCTTAAGCAAATTTGCAACGTTTCCGATACTTCCTTTCGGGTCAAGAAGCGTATGGATTTCATCAATGAAAAGGATAGCTTTCTCTATCTTTTTGCATTCATTAATAACTTTCTTAAGACGGTCTTCAATTTCGCCTTTATAAGAAGTTCCTGCTAATAAAGCTCCGGTATCCAGTTCCAGCAATGTTCCGTTTTTTAACATTTCAGGAACATTTCCTTTTGTGATTTCTATGGCAAATCCCTCTACCAATGCCGTCTTACCAACACCGGGCTCACCGATGATAATGACATTCGGTTTGCTTCTCCGACAAAGGATTTCTACCAGCATTCTCAGCTCTTTATCTCTTCCGATGATATTTTCCAGCTCGCCTTTTCTGGCCTGAGCCGTTCTGTCTACACAATAATTTTTGATAGAAGGAAAAGCATTATCGGAATATTCTGAACCGTTTGAAAAAATTGAAGAAAATCCTCCATTCTCCGAAATTTCATACGGTGTATCTTTTCGGTATAAGTTAAAAATTTCATGCTCTCTAAGCGGCAGAGATTTTAGCTGCTGCAAAGAAAAAGCAACCTGCGGCTTTACAATTGCCGTTAATACACAAATAGGAGTAATTTCGTCCAAACCTAATTTTAAACGAATATCATCCGCTTCTTCAATGATATTATCAACTACCTCATCTTCACCTACTTCATCCGGAAGATGTGTTGTCTTAGGGTAATCTTCAATCCGCACATCAGCCCATTCGTAGAAATATCCGGGATCTTTATCAATGCTTTTTAAAAATTCATTGAGACCGATATCTTTATGCATCAAAGCACGCAAAATATGCGGTCCGCCGTACGTTGCATTATAATTTTCCCTAGCAATGGACTGCGCAATATGAAAAAGCTGTTTTACGGTTTCGTTGGTTACTAGTACTCCCATCTTGTATTTTATCTATTAATAATTTGTATATGATTTGGTGCAGTTTCATCAATTATGCTTTTTTGTTGTAATCAACAAAAATTAATCCATAACTGTCTGAATTTTATAGTTACTAAGATATTGTTTTTTTTCCGGAACACCCGAACTAAGTCTAATTAAAGTGATCTATTAATATTATTTAACACATATTAAAAATATAAAATTGTGTAAAATATTCATAACGGTAAAAAAAGACCGCCTTGTAGGGACAGTCTTTTTTGCTTATATGAAGTTTAATTACGTGAATCTTATGAAGTTGGCCAAAGACCCGAATATTTAGAATTACCGTAGTCAATAGTTTCAGCACTTACAATAAAGCTTATCAGCATGCTGTTTTCATCCACTGCATCGAATTCTACTTCGTGCTGGATCACATACCCGTTTTCCCATGATAACGTGATCAGCGTACCTTCTTCATGAGACTTATTGAATGTCACTTCACCTGTTGTAGGCTTGTATTTCCCGTTCAGTAAGCTTTCCAGAATATCAGATTTTTCAGTAGCTTCTACGGTAAGTTTGATAATCGCGTTGGAAGGATCAGAAGCAACTCTACCGGAAACATCCGTAGATCTTGAAACACTGTAGTTTAGCTTCAATAATTTTTGACCTTCGCCTCCATTGAATTTTAAAATTCCTCTTGAATTTGCTGCCATGATTTGTAAATTTTAATCGTTAATAATATTTTGTGATTCGGTGATTGTGTAACAAAGATAATGCGGCATTTTTTTTTCTGAAAGCTTTTAAATATGATTTTAAAAATTTGTCGTAATTCTACGATTTGATGTCGTAATTCTACGATACATGATTTAACATTCGCTTAACATCACTTTACCAGAAAGCATTTAAGCCAATTCTTCAACAGAAAAGAAAGTTGTATTTTTAACACCATATCGAGAAATAATATGATTGATTTCAATATTTTTTACCAAGCCTGTTTCTGCAGATAAAATATATTTTGCTGTAAAATCCTTATCATTTTCCGACTCGTTTTTTTGTTCAAGGATAATTTCTTCTCTATAATCAGCATTCTGAATTTTCTGAATTACCTCAATAGGAATATTTTCTTCTCCTATTGTTTGTTTTAAGAATAATTTACCGTTTTTAAATGTATTTCTTAAAGATGCGAAATAAGATTTTATAAAAATATCCTCTTTCATTCTTTCATTAAACACCTCCTTATTCAGCACTGCAAATTCGAATTCATCAAGGTACATTCCGGCATATTTATCAGGGAAAAAATCGATGAGATTTTCTTTGATAACTCCAAAATTATTTATGGTTTCATGTTTTAAGCTGACATTGATAAGATTCCCTTTTTCATCCGTTTTTACAACAACAGGATTAAGGGCTCTTATCGACTCCGAAGCCAGATCAGACATCATACTGCCATGCTCATTAGAAAAATTGTTTTTAAAAATGTGAAAAATGTGAAAATTTTCTTTTTTTTCAACCCATTTTAAGGAAACGGTGTATAACAGAACATTGCCTTTCTTTTCAAATTCACTTTCTTCAACCTCCTTATTGATAACAGAAAATATTTTACTGAAGTTTTCAGGCCTGAACGGCAGATCAGGATTCACTTTCGGATCCTTGAAAGGCGCATCATTCCTGCTGTTGTACTCTTTAATCCTTTTACTGTCTGGAATTAAAAGTTTTTTTCTTGGAATCAACTGATCCTGAATAATATCTTCTTTTGCACAATGTGAATTGTGAAATTCTTTAAGGTATTTCGGGTTTTCAAGTTTTATTTCTTCAGATATACTTTCCAAAGTTTCTCCGGAAAGGATAAAATGAACAATCATATATTTTTGTTTTTTGGCTAAAACCAAATTAATCTAAAATTTTTACTTTACAAAATAGTTTTACCTTTATTTAATTTTAAAAATATTAAATTTTAACAAAAAAAACAGCATAAAAAATGTATGCTGCCATTAATATATTTAAAAAAATTTATTTCTGTTTTACAAACTCCATATACTTTTCCGGACAGTCAAAATGCTGATAAGGGTTCATACTGTTTCCTGTATTTTGTATTTCAAGCCTGTCTCCCTGGAAAACACCGCCAATTTCTCCCATTAAAATCCCCATTCCTCCGTCTGAAGGCGCAGTAGAAGCATTTCCGGAAGCAATAACTTTAGTTTTATCCGAGATTTTGAACGTTGTATTGTCTGCAATATTTTTGACCTCTATGGTAAATCCTTCGCAGTTTTTTGAAACATATTTTCCTTCTATGGACTTTGAAGCATCAGCTGTCCCAGTTTCTTTGGGATCCTTTTGCGGAGTACCTGCAGCTGCCGAATCTGTTGTTTCAGGAGCCGGAGATTCCATTTTTTCCACAGGCTGAGAAACAGTGACAGAATCTTTTGCTACAGTTTCTTTACGAGCTTCATTCTTTTTACATGAAACCAGAGCCAGCCCGGAAATAAGGCAAAAACTGATGATATTTTTTTTGATCATGGTAATTTAATTATGACTTACATTATTTGAAATTACTTTTTACTGAATTCCAGATATTTATCATTACAATCTTTAAAGTGCTGAAACGGATTCATATTATTCCCGTCATTCTGGATTTCAAATTTATTCCCCTCAACAACAATGATAAGCTCCGTATCTCCCACTACACCCAAATTAATACCGGTACCTGTTTCACCAGGAGCGTTTTTAATGACAGACCCTGTACCAGAAGACATTTCTTTTGTTTTATCAAAGATTTTATAACTTACTTTTCCGTCCTTTACATTGGAAAATTCTATGGAATAATTGCCGGATTCACATCCTTTGGTAACAACGTATTTTCCTTCAATGGAATTCACTGCATCAGTAACAGTTTTTTCAGTGGTGGTATCCGTTTTTGCTGAATCCTGAGCGGCAGTTTCTATAGTGGCAGAATCATTGGATTGTACAGGTTTTGTTTCATTTTTTTTACACGAAATTAAGGCAAGACCCGTTAAAAGACACAGGCCGATGAAATTTTTTTTGATCATAATGTTTTATTTATAGTTACTGATCTTCATCAATATAAATGCCAAAGGAATAATTCA
Source organism: Chryseobacterium daeguense DSM 19388 (assembly GCF_000430825.1). Lineage (GTDB taxonomy): Bacteria > Bacteroidota > Bacteroidia > Flavobacteriales > Weeksellaceae > Chryseobacterium > Chryseobacterium daeguense. The sequence continues at coordinate 337,268 of NZ_AUMT01000003.1, forward strand.
AAACTTTTACATTTTTTAAAGATAAAAAATATTTTAACAAATGTAATTTTTACTTATTAATATTAAATAAAAAAGAGATTATACATTACAACATAATCTCTTTTATTTTTATTCAGTTTATTTTTTTTACGGGTAATAAACTTTTGTGACTTTACCCATTTTATAGACTTCTATTTTATCAACAGGGCCTTCGGGAGAATAGTTCCATTCGCCGTCTTTCAATCCGTTGACGTAGTTTCCGTCTTCAATAATGTTTTTATTGTAGTCAATGGAGTATTTTTTCTCGATCCAGTATCCGTTTTTCAGATTATTATTCACTTTTCCTTTCAGCTGATACTCGTAGCCGTTTTTTTCTTTACCCCATTTTTTATCAATAGCCGGAGCTTCGAAATAATCCAAAAAAACACCGTCTTTTACCACGAACTGAAGATCTTTATCCTCATTCTGCCTTTTTAAGAAAACTTTTACCTTGTCAGCTTTTACCTCACAATGTCTCTGATAATTTTCCTCAGACTTCAGATCTTCATAGACAATCATACTGTTATAGGGCGTCGGGGAAGATTCATCTACTAAAAATATGCATTCATATTTACCGTCTTCATAATTAATTTTAGTATAATAAGATGTAAACTGAACATTATTAATTGTAAAGTTTTTATACTTATGAAATTGCAGCAAAGAATCATTGGAAGCTACAAAAATATCCCACATATAAGGTCTTTCCACCTCTCTCTGGAATCCGTTTTTGAGTAATGTTTTCAGCTGCTTTATTTTCTCATTATCACTAATTTTTTCTCCTACCGCATTCTGATCTACCGAGTTAATTACAAAAGAGTCCGGCAGCCTTTCAGCAACAGCTTTTGCTTCAACAGCCGGAACCGAAGAAATTTTTGCTGAAGCCGGCGTCTCCGACTTACATTCTTTCATCTGAAATAAAAAAAGCAGGCAAAAAATAAGCTTCATTGTTATATTTCTTTTAAAGTTGGTGCAAACCCTTGAATATGCAAGTGGTCATTATGATTTTTATCCTTATCGTGGGTACAGTGATTAAGAATTTTTTCACTTTTTTCGCCGTACTTCTGCGACAGCATGCTCTTCCACCCGAATTTATACAAAGCATCGTTAAAAGCATTCTGCCTCGTTTCATCCATTCCTTTCCAACCCGTTTCCTCACTATCATTGAAAAGATCTGTTTTTCCTCCTTTTTTATCCGTTCTGAGGTATCTTAAATCTCCGTTCATCCCGTTTTTATGGGACTTACTTCCCCCTACAGACTCTCCTTTTTCATTACTGAAACCATTGAATACAAAATCATCATAACCACATTCCAATAACGCGCCAAAAAGCCCCGCCATGGTAACATCATTCATATAATAACGGCTGGTGTTGATGGTCATTGTATAACCTACCGTGCCTTTCTTATAGCTGTGCTTTACGTTGCGGATATCAATCAGGTAAATATTTTCAGTATCTTTTCCAAGCTTATCTTTGTAGACACCACCGTAATTTTCTTTTACCTTGACTAATTTATATTTGCCTAAATCATGCACCGTTCCCGCACTGTCGTGATAAAAATAAGCCGCCGTCTCACGCTTTTCATTTTTATATTTATACTGAATTTCACCTGAACTCTGGATGTGATATTCCACGTCCGCATCTCCGGTATTGGTGGCCTGACATTCATCTGTTCTTAAAACTTCTTTTATTTTTGACAAAATAGTTTCCCTTGCTGAAACATCATCAGTAGAGCCGTGCACAAGTCTTGTTGCTTCTTTAAAATCTCCTTTCTCCGCAACTGTATTCAGGTCTTTCTCACTGCCGTCATTAAGCAGAACACCATGTTTCCAGTACCAGCCTGCAGAACGTGTGGCAAGATCGAGATCACTCAGCAACAGGTCCGGATCCGCCACAAGATCTTTTCCGGCATATTCCCCGAATCTTCGGTATCCTTTTTTACGGGTGATCTGGATGAGGCCCCGCCCTCTGTATTTGTACCCGTCGCCACTGGCTTCGTCGCCGTTTTCAGCGATTCCCCTGTAAACATAGTTCCCTAATTTTTCAGGATTTTTAAAGAATTCGCTTGGGTTGGAATACAATCTCGGATGGCTGCTTTTTGACCAGAAACTGTGCAGCGCGCCCTCTGTGGTGTAATATAAGTTTTCATCTGCCCTTGAAAAGTATCCTGTTTCTTTGGTGATTTGAGTCAGGAAAAATGCTTTTTTAACGCAGGTATTTATTTTAAATTCTTTTAAAGTTTTATTTAAAGATTCCAGGAAAGTCGCAATGGTAGGCGATCCGAAGCTGTTGGTTCCCTTATTGAATAACTGTGTGACATCAGGAAACATTTTTTTAAATTCATCTTCCGTAATCTTCGCTTCACATCTCGGGCATTTTTTTGCCACTTCAAAATAAGCACCTTCTTTTTTCAGGAATTCTCCTTCATGCTTTTTGATATTTCCGGTACATTCTGCTTTTAGCCAAAGTAATTCCTGTACCTTCTTGAATACGTCAAAAGTGACTTCTTCGTCTTTATTGTAAGCTTCTTTGGTCAAGGCCTTTACAATCGCATCTGTTTTTGCGAATTTTTCCTGCTTGGCTAATTCATCTTTTATTTTATTGGCGATCACTCCTGCAACACGTTTTTTCTCTTCTGCAGTGGCGGTTTTATTAGTTCCTCCGAATTTATACGTGTGCGTTCCGTCTTTTTTACCGCTTAGCTTTTCATGCCATTCTTTCAGAGTTTCATCAGATTTCGGACGAAGCTTTATTTTTACCTTAGCGATTCCGTTTTGAGCTGTGGCTTTCAGCGTAGTGAGCTCTGCTCCGTTTTCTTTGGCCTCCATTACCGGTAGATTGGCATCTTTAGCCACCAAAAGCTCTTCTTTTTCTTTGATATTGATGCTTACTTCCTTACCGTCCAGCAACATGGTTTTAGCTACAACAAACACTTCTTCCTCAAGCGGAGCATTATTAATCCGAACCATGACAGGACCTAATTTATACAAAGGAAAACTGATGGATTTCCCTTTCTTGTAAGAGGTTTTGGTTAATGCATTTTTGATGTCGTCAAGCTTGGCATATTTTTTATCTTTTTTCACCGCAGGATCTACTTTTCCTTTGATGATTTTAGCGATATTTTCTTTATTGATATTATTATTGTCCTTTGCAAAAGCATACTGATGGGTTCCGTCTGCCTCATCCGTTGGCTGCGTAAATTCTTCTTTAGCAAAGAAAGCATCCAGAAGTCCTTCTGTTTTTGGCTCTTCTACCACACTTGTTGTTTTCCCTTCCGGCTTTTCTTCGGTGGGTTTCTGTTCAGGTTCTACTGTGCCTTTCGTTTCGTTTACGGCGTCAGGTTTTTGAGTATTGTCTCCCACTCCGCTTTCCTCTTTACGGGAAGCAGGCTGCTGAGATTGCTGGCCATTGCCATTGCTATTGGGCTGCGAATTATTCTGATTAGAATCTGAACCTGACGTTTTAGAATCCGAAGTCGGCTGCTGAGCAGGTTCTCTATATTCCGGATTTTGTATTTCCACATTGTTCGTGGCGTGCTTTCTGTTCCTGTAATATTCTACGGTAACATAAAATTCAAGCTTTTGAGGTTCGGTTTCACCATTGGCGGCTTTTTGCATTAATGCTTTGGACAAGGCAAATTCCGCAGTAGCCACGCCCGTTCTGTCTACCAAAACTTCTTTGCTGTCTACAAAAAGATTTTTATCATCGTGCCCGTTTCCTCCCTCATCGTCTTCCCACAGGGTAAACAGTAATTTTTGCCCCGAGAGATTAACACATTGTGCTTTTGCGACCAGTTTTTCATTATAGCTAAAAACCGTTCCCGGAGAATCATCTGCGTAATGCAGCTCCACTTTATTTATTTTAGGGATTCCGGCCGGCTGTGGGGTAATATCAATGGTGGTGGCGCCATGACCTTCCGGTTCATGAATATATGCTTCCAGGCGGTATGTGTTTTTTGCAGCAACTTCACCAAACGTGAAATTTCCGTCACCTACTTTTTTGATGTTGGTAGTAGTGAAGCTTCCGTTTGAGCGTTTTTTAAACAGTTCCCACGTAACCAGAGCAGGGTTTTGCTCTGCTTTTGGGGTTCCGGGGTACCAGTCTTCCACTTTGTAGAGTGTTTTTTCTCCAACTTTCGGAGCCGGATTTCCGGAAATTCTTGAAACTCCTTTTTTTACTGACATAGCAAAAAGTTTTAATTTGAGGCTAAGGTTAAGGCTAAGTTTAAGCTTAAAAATATTTTAGTTAAAAAAAGAGATATTTCTAATTTCTTAATTTTTAAATCTTTTAACTTTTAAATAAAAATTTTAATAAGCATCGATTTCACTTTCCAAGACTGTCTCTTTGAAGTCCTGCATTTTCACAAGCGGATTAATGTGCTGTACCGTTTTATTATCTGCATTCTGCACATTTTTTTTGCTCATTACTCCCCGCTGACCATGATCTTTAATGGTAATTTTCCCACCGACCACACACTGAAGCTCAGAAACTTCGGTGACGATCTTTTTACCCATGATTTTTACTTTATCATAGGTTTTCTGCCACTTTCCGGCCGGTCCGTACGAACATGGAAGATATCCGCCGGAGCTTGGCTTAAGCTTACATTTTCCGAAACTCGGGCCCGGAGGATTAAACTGCAGGTCATCTTCTGTAACACCCAGAAAATCTGAGTTCCCGTCCGAATCATTCCAAAAATGCTTCTGATGGGTCGTGACTTTATATTGAGGGAATTGATCACCCTGATTGCATTGAGCTTTGCCTTTTTGAACGACAAAATGTTTGCCGTCATGAGGTGATGATTGCTGTGACATAATAATATGATTTGGATACTATCAAAGATAAAAATTTTACATTAAAAAAATAAAAAAAGCAGAAATAAATTTCCGCTTTTCTGTATTATAAGTTATTAATGTTTAGTATATTCTGATTCTTCAGTCGGCATCATGGTTGGCATAAAGTATTCATTAAGCCAATAGAATGTCTGCCCGTTCTGCTGGATTTTCACTGCAGGATTGTTTCTGTGGGTAAGCATCCTCTCTGCTAAATCCTTGTAATGGCGGAAATAGGTTCTCACTGTTTCATTAGTAATGATTTTCGATTTTTTCCAGCCTTTCAGCATGTATTTTGACATTAATTCTTCCTCGGAATTATCAAAACCTGTGCTTACACCCACCGCATAAGACATGGGCTGCTTGTAAAGATCACCCTTATCCAGGAATTTCACGGTAGGATTATATTTTTTCAGCAATCTTACATACTCATTAATAGCTCTTGACTGGCTGAAATCCGCCCTTTCAGCGCCTGTCTGCTGATATACTTCCGTGTAGAACAGCTTCAGGTTATCATATTCCGTTTCAGAAATTAAGATTCCTTTTTCCAGCCCGGGCTTATAGTCTTTCAGCTCTTTCGGGATGTATCCTTTTACTAAAAACGGACTTCCGTAATTGATAAGCTGCGCCGCAATTCCTGCCGGAACAGGATTTGTAAGGCCCGGATAGAGGTATTTATATTTCAGATCAACATCCGTTCTTCCTGCTCCTACGGAAGAATGGAAATAGTCATTCAGTGACTTGTCTAAAGTTTCATTATCAAAAGTAACCTGAGAAATTAAGCTGTCAACAGATTTTTTAAGATAACCCGGAGTAGCTATATCCCCTTTTTTCGGGAAAATAACGAACCCCTGAGCCATACTCTGCTTTGGATAATCCAGTGAGAAGAAGCCTTCATCACCCTCAATAAGGCTGAAATTATTTTTAGTTAAAACATCATTTTGATTAATAATTTTCTGCTTCTTTAATTCGGCGATATTCTTAGCTGTGTTGGTCACTACATTTTCTGCCATCAAAACAAAATCATTATAAGTATCTGATGATCTTGCACTTGTCTGGAACATGATCAATCTTGCCTGAGCCTGCGTCAAAGAATTGATCACCCCGTACATATTTCCGCTCTGATTGGCTGAAGTTCCCACCGTTACCACAATATTGGTTTCGTCCGGAACATTGGCGAGAAGATTCCCGGCCGCCATTAACCCTTCATTTACAGGCTGGTAGCCGCTGTTACTGGTACAATTCATCTCATTGCTTTTTTGATCAATGAATGTGGTAATCTTGCTGTAATCTGTACTTAAATTGGAAACAGCTACATTATCTCCGCAAGAATTGTTTTTGTATAAAACCACCCCATATTTAACCTCGTTAAAATAAGAAGGTTTTTCAAATCTAAGCTGAAGATCCTGCAACAAAGACTTTACAATAGGTGCATACGGAGCATTCGGAGCACTGATATCCAATGCAAAAACAATGTTGATCTTTTTATTTCTCTCCGTAATCTCTCTGTAGCGGTCAAAATAAATCGGCTCTCCAAGAACATTGAAAACATAATTTTTACTGTAATCTAAAATATTCGTAAAATATTTCGTTTTAGAATCCGGAGTCGGGGTTTCATTTAAAGGTAAAGTTACCGGATAAATATTTTCAAGCGGTGTTCTTTTATTCACGTCCGTTAAAAGAATTGCCGTTCTGTTTTCCGTTTCGTTGCCGCCCGGAGAACCTTCATGAAGGCCTAAAGCGGTTTCCGTAACACCTGTTGTATTTTTCATCTTAACGGCAGAACGTTCTCCCCAGGCCGATATTACGTTTGAACTTACCCAGCCGTATAAACTTGTGCTGATGCTGTCTATATCAATGCTTGGCTTTTTCCCGACCAAAAATCTTTTGTTGTTTTCCGCCTGTTTGTAGACATAAACAATTTGTCCGTTCGGGATTTTCACATTGGCCTGCTCAATGAGACTTGGTGAGTTGAACACCATGATGGAATCGTTTTTATAATATCTTTCCGAGCTCGTGATGACCTCGCTGTTATTAGGAACTACAGCCACCCTTACCGGAAAGCCCGTTTTTTCGTTTTTTAAGGAATTACTCCACAGAAGAAGGTCAGATTCCGGGATCCAGCCATAGGTTTTGATCTGTTTTGATGAAACTTTTTTCATTAAGGCATCCGGAATATATTCGGCGACTTTTACCATCCCGTCACGGTTTTTTAAAACCATTAAAGGCTCTAAAAACTTAACTTCTTTGTATGATTTTTCATCATTTTTATCTAAATAGGCCGTATTTCTGGTGCGATCTGAAATCGCAATCCACGGAACCGATTTTTTAGGAAAACCATTTACAACGGTAGAATTATCGATCTGTCCGTATTGAGACGGCTCGGGAGTTCTTTTTGACGGTAATTTTACCTGACAGCTCGTCAGTAACACCGAAACTCCAATGTAATATGCTGCTAGAGGAAGTTTATTTTTCATCCTTTTTATCTTTTATGATTGGGTACGTCCAAGGAATTGAACGATATTATTTACTTTGGTTTATATCTACTTTTGTTACACAGTTTTGTGCATCATCGAAGTTCACTTTTACGGTCTGGATCACCATGTTTTTGTCAAACTGAAGACCTGCGCAATACATGTAGAAGTTGTTTACTTTGCTGTCGCTCACTTTTACCACTGTATTTTCATTGTTGCACAGATAAGTTCTCAACAGATAATTGTAGTGCATGTTGAAATTGTTTCCGTTGGCGATCTGCTGAAGGTGATATTTAAAATCGTTATCAATTTTAGCATACGCATCTTCCACGCTTACTTCTTCTTCCATTGCATCGTAAGCAGGAAGAATGGTGATCTGATGCAGAACCGGCTCTTCACTCTCGTCTGTATACAATGTTACAACGTAGTTTCCAGGTTTTTTATAGGAATAGAATGCCAGCTTGTCTTTGGAATCAATATTTCCGGTTTCCCCGAATTTCCATGTAAATTGTTTGGCATCAGAAACAGCGCGAAACTGAACATTTACGAACTGCATAGCCTGTGACGGCCCATCTATAAGTGTTTGTACCTTTGTACTATCTTTAGGCTTCGGAAGACTTCTTGCAGATACCATTACCGGGAAAGATTTGGAATATTTGTTATCAATAATCAGGGTTACCTGATAATATCCCGGCTTATTGTAAAAATGGATCCCCCTGCTTTTATCAGATGTCTGCCCGTCTCCAAAGTTCCACCTCCTGGTTTTTGCAAATTGGGTCATATCTTCGAACAAGAGGGTATCTCCTACTGCAAGCGAAGACGGATTTACAGTTCCGATAATGTCATCTGCGGAGTGTATCACCTTCTTCTGCAACCATAATGCAACTAATGCAGCAATAAGCAAGGTTGCAATAACACCAATAATAATGTTCTTCTTGTTTTTTTGAAAGTAATTCATAGTTAATGATTGTGTGATGTGTTTTATTTTTTGAATAAGTTTATTTTGATTATTGGGTACGGGCTTTAAGAGCGGTTTCCCGCTGGAAGAGCTGGCTTCTCTTTTCCTTAAACCCAATGGAGCATTCATCAAACTGTTTTTGAAAGCTTTTGATATTCTCCGTTTTATTTGAAATAATTTTTTTATCGTCGAAATACATTTTGTAAAATTTAGCGATCTGCGGATAGGCATCCTTCCTGATGTCTGCAGTATTTCCGTTCGCAAACTGATTGGCTACATCATTGATGCCGTTCATAATGCTGTTTTCCACGAAGGGCTGTGGCGGCTCATCCGTCAGCCTGTTGATCTGTGAAAATGTGCTGTCGAGTAATTTATAGGTGAATTTCTGTTCCTGGTCAAATTTTGCCTTTTCTTCCAGATTCCGGATCGAGATGATGTCTTCGTCTGAAAAAGGAGATTCAAAACCTTTCAGAAATATAATTCCTAAAAAAATAATTGCGGCAAAAAGCATTAAGATTAAATATAAAAACTGATAATGCCTTTCTTTTTTCGATAGTGTGATTTGTCCCTGCATAGTTATTCGCTTTTATTTTCTGCGTCTGCCTCCTGAAAATTTCCTGGTAGGATCTTCCCTGAGCTCGTTATTCATGATTCCCACTTTCCCCCGGCATTCCGAGAGATCACGAAGAGCGATCTGTTCCTTAAATGAAACTTTTACGATATCGTTTTTCAGGGCGAGCATGGGCTCAACCTGCTTCATAAGTATGGAATAATGCTTGAAATTGTCTGCACTGTCTTTTCCCATGATGTTTTTGGCATCCTGCACATTGTCCATGATATAATTTTTGAGGATAATATCGTTATCCACCTTATTGATATCAAGCTGATCCATGCGGTAGAGGATACTGTCTACATGGGTTCTGAGAAGATCGCTTCGGGTAAGCAGCTCACGGTAATCGTCCGCCTGCTTTTTGATTCCTTCCCTCTGCATGTCATAACTTTTAAAAAAGAAGAAGACACAGATGAAAGAAACACCTGATAACACAACGAATGATAGAACAAATTTCCAAATGCCTATCCTAACGTCTGACCTGTTTAATTTTTTCTCCCTGTTCGAAGACATATGTTTGTGATTTGTTTGGCCTGTGAAATTATAAAAAATAAATTTATGCACAAAATTTTACTTTTTCAATGAAATTATAAACAATATTTAATTAATTTAAGATTAATTTTCACTTTCGCTATATTTTCATAATTTAGTCCCCTGAATTTTAATTATCATTCACCAAATCGATATTAAAGTGAGTAAAATTTTAACTAATACTGTGCGATTTTCCATAGCAGACAGTGATTATTATTTTAAAACAATAATGATCAAAACCCTTATGGAAAACCCGTTCTACATGCTTCTGAACGACTGCAACAACGGCCATGAGCTTATCAGCAGAAATTACAGAAGACAGGAAGACGTGTTCATCGTAGAACTTTTCATGCCGGTATTAAGTGGGCTGGAAGCCATCAAATACATCCGAAAAAGCAATACAGAAACTCCTATCATTACCTATTCCGGGACCTACCAGGAAGATATGGCAGAAATTCTCTCTAAAATCCCCAATATTTATTACTGCCAGAAAAAAAGCAATATCATCAAAGATATCGTTAAAGGAAAAATAGCCTCAGACAGCTTTGATTATGAGGCCTACACCAAAGAATGGGAACAGCAGCCGCTGGCTGTAATGGAATATATGGACCGCCAGAAAAAGAGCCAGGAAGAGCTATCCCCTACAGAAATCCAGCTGATGAAATTCTGCTACGAAGGCTTCAGCAACAAGGAAATCGGGGAAAAACTGAACCTCAGCACAAGAACCATTGATACGTATATCAACCGCCTTACGGAAAAGCTCGGACTGAAGACAAAACTTCACCTGATCCGCTTCTGTGTGGAGAACGGCTATTATAATTCCAGTATGTAAAGGTGAGTTAATATCAAATTAACACAGATTAAACATTCCGTTTTCAACCTTTTATCGAAAAATATTTTGCCACTAATTTGCTAATATTCAATTTTTTTAACTAAATTTGCACACCTAAAATTTAAAATTAAAAAAGGAAATGACAAAGGCAGAATTGGTAAACACCATCTCAAATAAGTTGGGAACAGAAAAGAATGAAACACAGAAAGTTGTAGAAGCTTTTATGCAAGAAATCAGGACTTCTATGTATAATGGAGATAATGTTTATTTAAGAGGTTTTGGTTCTTTTATCATTAAAACAAGAGCAGCTAAGACGGGAAGAAACATCTCCAAGAATACTGCGATTGAGATCCCTGCTCATAACATTCCTGCTTTCAAGCCATCAAAATCTTTTGTGGAGAAAGTAAAAACGAAAGTTTCAGTAAAATAAAACATTAACTTAATATTAACTAGTTACTAAAAAATTATAATTATGCCAAGCGGAAAGAAAAGAAAAAGACACAAGGTTGCAACACACAAGAGAAAGAAAAGAAGAAGAGCAAACAGACACAAGAAGAAATAATCTCTTTTTTTCGAGATCTACAATATAATAATATAGTTGGTGATTTTAAATTTTAAAGGCTCACCGACTATATTTTTGTTTGCAACTATAAGATTCCGCAGAAATAGTATTGGTACAATATTTTTAATGAAATATACTGTTCTTTCAATAGTAATTCTTATCTTAAAGAAATTATTTTTGATGAATAACAATGCCTATTTCCTACAATCTTAACAATTTTTATCTTACAACAAAATGAAGAAAGAACTAATAGTTTCGCATGAGGATGATCTTACAAAGATTGCACTGCTGGAAGACGGAAGACTATGTGAACTTCATGAGCAAGAGGACAAAAGCGATTTTATAGTTGGAGATTTGTTTGTCGGAAAAGTAAAAAAGCTGGCACCAAACCTTAATGCCGCATTCGTAAATATAGGATATGACAAGGATGCTTTCCTGCATTATCAGGATCTTGGGCCGCAATATCTAACTTACAGGAAGTTTCTGAGAGATACTATTTCCAAAAAACAAAGCTCATCAAGCTTAAAAAGTTTCGAGATACAACCCGAAATAGATAAAAACGGAACCGTGGATAAGGTAATCGCAAAAGATGACCTTGTTCTGCTACAAATCACTAAAGAGCCTATCTCTACAAAAGGACCGAGAATTTCTACTCAGGTTTCCTTAACAGGGCGTTTTTTAGTACTCATTCCTTTCGATAACAAGGTTTCGATTTCCAAAAAAGTAAAAAGCGCTGAGGAAAAAGAAAGACTGAGAACACTCATCGAAAGTATTAAGCCTGAAGGATTCGGGGTCATTATAAGAACCGTAGCCGAAGGTAAAAAAGTAGCCGACCTCCACAATGATATGAATCAGCTGATTCAGAAATGGGAAACTACTTTTAAAAATATACAGAAAAATAAAGTTCCGTCCAGAGTTTTAAGCGAAGATGACAAAGCTTCAGCTATTTTAAGAGACAACTTCAACCAGGATTTCGTAAGCATTACCTGTGATGACGAGCAGATGGTAGAAGAAATGAAAAGCTATCTGGAGGTAATAGCCCCGGAAAGAAAAAATATTGTCCACTTTTATAATTCTCATATTCCTCTTCTGGAATATTACAATGTTGAAAAACAGCTCAAGCAAAGCTTCGGGAAACACGTCAATATCCCAAGCTCAAAAGGTGCTTATCTCGTCATAGAACATACAGAAGCACTACACGTAGTCGACGTAAACTCCGGAAACAATATCACTACCGGAGCCGGTGTCAATAAGGAACACGCACTGAAAGTGAACAAAATGGCAGCTACCGAGATCGCAAGACAACTGCGTCTCCGTGATATGGGTGGAATCATCGTAATCGATTTTATCGACATGCCGAACCCCGAACACAGAAGAGATCTGTACGAACATCTGAAGGAAGAGATGAAACGCGATAAAGCGCGCCACAAAATCCTTCCCCCGAGCAAGTTTGGATTGATACAAATTACCAGACAAAGAAACCGCCCGGAAAAACAGATCGACACTAAAGAGGAAAACCCAAACAAGGACGGAGAAATAGTAGCTCCGATCGTAATTGTTGAAAGAATGGGTGAAACCCTCAGAACCATCATGCAAAAGGAAAAAGGAAAGCTTTACCTGCATGTACATCCATTTGTGGAAGCTTACCTTACCAAAGGTATCAACAGCATCCAGATGAAATGGTTCATGAAATACAAAAAATGGGTAACCGTAATCCCAAGGGATTCTTTTAAGTATCTGGAATACAGAATTTACAATTCTAAAAAAGAAGAATTAATGGGATATTCCAATTAATACAAAATTCAAAACCTCTAGTTTTTCTGGAGGTTTTTTTTGATTTTTAAGATTTTAAAGCTTTAATTTCTTCTTTTAAAGATTCAATTTCTTTTTTTAACATATTGATATATTCCTGCTGATTTTCAAGAATAAAATCCGGAACATTGTAGAAATAGTTATTGCTTCCAAAGTAATTTCCATCGTTATTATCAAAATTATTGATGATTTGTTTTTTGGAATCATCCTCTTTAATTTCGTCTACCGTAGTTCCCAACGCTTTTGCCATACGTTCCCATTCTTCCTCTGAGATTTTGATTTCTCCTTTTTCTCTTCTTTGATATTGTGATTGAGTCATATGTAATATTTTAGCCATGTCTTGTTGAGTGTACTTTGATTTTCGTACTTTAATCAATTTTTGTTTTATCATTGTGTTTCTTTTTGTGCTGATACAAAATTCACATAAAAATCTGCTGGTTAATTCAAACCTGTTTGATATTTTTGGTTTGTCAATAGTGACACAGAAAAATAAAAAATTCAAATTATGAAAAAATTAGAAAACAAAAAAATCGAAAAATCAAAAATGTCAAGATTAATCGGAGGAGGTTTTGTTCAAACATCATCAACTACCCGAAACATCCAAAACCCCAATGGCTATACTTGTGTTCAAACAACAGTTGATGGATACAATGACGATAATGGCAATGGCAAGTGGGACAGAAATGAAACCAAATCTACATGTAGCCAGATTGACTGTAATGTAAATTAAAACAATTTAAATATTATGAAAAAACAATTTAAAACTCTAACTAAGTCAAAGATGTCATCCATTTGTGGCAATGGTTTCGTTCAAACATCTACTGATGTTAGACAAGCAAATGGTTGCAAAACCATTACTGTTGACAGATACAATGATGATAATAATAATGGAAAATTAGACAAAACTGAAAAATTTACAGCCTGTTCATATACAATGTGTTCAGATGTTAATTAGTATATTAAAACAGACTACACTTCATGCAGAAGTGTAGTTTTACTATTTATTATGATTAAAAAGTTATTATTTTTTCTTATTCTTTGTGCTGGAATCTGTTATTCTCAAAATAACAGAGACAAAAGAAACCTAATTATTACTTTGGAATTAGTGATGAGCAAAAAGGTCAAATGCTCTTAAAATATATAGAGGCTGTGAATAAAAAAGATTCTGTAGCCATTAAAAAATATGGGATTTATGAGAGTTTTAGTAATAAAATCCTTGATGATTTTAATTTAAAATTACAAAAAAATACAGATTCATCAAATATTCAGAAATATATAGAAATCACTAAAAAGTATGATTATATGGAAAATGGTTGGTTATTGCTATAGCATCATAGATTAGCATACAGTGAAAATAATTTTGTATGGAATTTTTTCAAACCTTATATCACCTCACAAATTGAAAATGGAAATATGGAAAGAGATTTTTTTACTCCCTTTGAAGATGATTATAACATATCAAAAACAGGAAAACAGAAATATGGTACTGAAAGAGATTTTAAATATTATCCTATTGAAGATATAAAGAATGTTGATATAATAAGAGAAAAAGTAGGTTTGCCTCCACTTTATTATGACAAAATAATATACAATTTTGATATTCCGAAAGAATACATAATAGATGAAAAAAAATTTCGGGAAATTATTTTTTCCAAAGTTAAATCCTTATGATAAAAATAATTACAGAAGAACTTGATATTACTTCTGACTTAATTATTGAATGGATTATATCTTTAAGTCATAAGGTTGAAAGAAAAAACGTTGAAGACTTTCAGGATTTTATACTTGAAATCAACAATTCATCAATAATGGGATTACTTGAAAACACTTTTCATAGAAGGGCTAAGATAAACACTATTCCATCAAGCCTTTATAATTTCCCTTATAGGAATGAAATAAAAACAGATGATAACTTAATATTAAAAGCCTATGAAAAAATTTCTAAAGCTAAAGGAAATTATATTGGTGAATTTAATGATGAGGAACAGCATAACAAAATTTTAGATCTTTATTATGCGAAAGAAGCTGGATTTGATATTCCAGATACTCTAGATTTTAGAATCGCAACAGCAGAAAGCCCTAAAAGATATACTCCTTTTTGCTTACCTGAAATTATAGAAAAGAGGATACAACTTTTTTTTAAAATTAAAAACATTAATACTGGCTCAATTGATTTAATGGTAGATTCAAAAAATATATTTTATTTTTTAGAAAACAATAGCCAGGGACAATTTCATTGGGTATCATTTTATTGTAATTATAATATCGAAAAACACATTGCATTAGATTTAATACAAAATGAAAAAACAATTTAAAAACAATTCACTTTCTCCCTATATTAAGCAAACAAAGATCATAGAAAATATTATCCAGGAAAATACAGTAGTGGAAAATACTATAACAGTAAAAAAAATCCAATCAAAAAAAGTTATTCCGAATAACTTTTATAAATCAATAACTAAAATAATAGATTTTAATGAATTTGAATGACACATTCAAACTTTTCTCGAATTGCATTCCAGTAAAAGGACACTCGCAATGTTTAATTTGCGATTTGCAAAACAATGATTTCTTAATAATAAATTCAGAACTATATGAAATTTTAACATTGCAAAAAAACAAATCTATAAAAGATTTATGCAAATTGTACAAAAAAAAGATGTTTATCAATACTTTTCTTTCTTAAAAGAACATAATTTGGGATTTCCCACTACAAATATAGATTTTTTTCCTGATATCGATCTATCCTTTAATGATTGCTTTCCAATATCTAATGCCGTAATAGATTATTTTGATGAGAAGAAGTATAATATTTACAATCTTTTAAAACAACTTGATGATTTAAATTGCAAAAATATTGAAATTAGATTTTACAACAATGATATTAGCAGTGCAGTTTCAGTATTAGATTATATTGATAATAATAAAATGATCATCTCAACAATTGGAATTGTTATTGAGAACAATAAAGCAATCTCACAACAGTATATATCAAAATTAATAGAAAAATATAATAGGGTTTCCTATTTTATAATACATAATAGTGGATAAAAATGAATTAATACATTCAAAAAAAACTAATGGAATGGGTTACATAATATTCACAAAAGATGAAATAAATAATAATTCGTGCGGAATTATTAATAGTTCATACTTTGTTACTAATATTAAAACATTCACAGAATCCATCCATCACAATTCTTGCCTCAATAAAAAAATTGCAATAGACCAAGATGGCAACATAAAAAACTGCCCCTCTATGTCCCAAAGTTTCGGGAACATAAAAGACACAACGTTAGAAGAAGCCTTAAACCATAAAGATTTCAAAAAATATTGGAATCTTACCAAAGATAAAATAGAAGTCTGCAAAGACTGTGAATTCCGTTATATCTGTACAGATTGCAGGGCTTATACAGAACAAACTCACACTAACGAAGAAGGTTTAGACATTTCGAAACCCTTAAAATGTGGCTATAATCCTTACACAGGAGAATGGGAAGAATGGAGTACAAATCCACTAAAACAAAAGGCAATTAAATATTATGGATTGGATAAGTAAAAATTAAGAATAATTATTATTTTTAAGAAAAATATCAATCTGTGATGACACACCACCACTACAAAACCACCATTCAATGGACCGGCAACAAAGGAACCGGAACCAGCAGCTACCGTGACTACGAAAGAAGCCACACCATTTCAGTACAAAACAAGCCGATAATTGAATGTTCATCTGATCCGGCCTTCAGAGGCGATAAAACAAAGTATAACCCGGAAGAAATGCTGCTATCTTCACTTTCTTCAGGCCACATGCTTTGGTATCTTCATTTTTGCTCTGAGGCGGGAATCATTGTGCTGGATTACACCGATGAAGCAACAGGTATAATGCAAGAAAGTAGCAATGGAAGCGGTCGTTTTACAGAAGTCATACTTAATCCTAGAGTTATAGTGGAAAATAAATCCATGATTAACAAAGCTATAGAGCTTCATCATAAAGCTAATGGGTTTTGTTTTATTGCAAATTCTGTTAACTTTCCTGTAAAACATATCCCTCAAGTGTTAGTTAATTAAAATTTAAAAATTATTAAAACTCTGAAAACCATTAATATCATTACATTTTTAAAACAATAACTCTAAAATAGTCCACTAAAACTCCACTTTACGGGAATTATTTACGAAATAATTGTTAAAATTGATCTTATTTCATTAATTAATATACTATAAATTGTATTTATTTAATAATTTTATTAAAATATTAGATTTTTATTATTATTTTTATACACCAAAACTAATTCCTGATGAAACCAAGATTAACTATCTTTGATGAGCCGCTGTTATATACAGAAGGGCTTTCAAAACTTCTCGGCCAAAGTGAGATTTTTGAAACTATACTAATATGCAATTGTCATCAGGACTTCGCTTCCCTGCTTAAAGATGACCCGCCGGAATTTCTCATGATAAGCTCGAACATGCTTACTCTTACAGACCTTTGCAGATCAGTGGAAGATATTGTATATCAAAATAAATCCATCAAAATAATTATTATGGGAAATGATTATGATGTGATATCAATCAGAAAATTATTCAATAAAGGCATCAAAAGCTACCTTGATAAAAACAGCCGGTACGACGAGTTTATCAAATCCATACAGGCTCTTCTTCTCAATGAGATCTATATATGCGACTATGCAAAGAACAGAATGCTCAATTTTATCAATCACGATCACAGGCAGAACAAAATACACATCAAAGATCCGCTCACAAGACGAGAACTGGAAATCATGAAGCTCATCTGCGACGGACTCAGCAGCAAAGACATCTCTGAAAAGCTTTTTATAAGCATCAACACGGTAGAAACACATCGAAAAAGAATTCTTCTAAAACTTAACGTAAAAAACTCAGTCGGAGTCGTGAAATACGCCATGGAAAACCATATTCTGGACTGAGGAAAAAGGTAAGAGATGTCAGGTATCAGGTTGCAGGTTAACAAGATGAGACTTATGTGTAACTTAAACACACAACTTCAAAACCGACTTAATTAACCAAAGAAATTCCAAGCCCACAAGTTTGGAATTTTTAATTGTAGCAAATCTATCAGGAAACATACCGCATGGAAGCTATATAAAAATCAACTTATAAACTAAGCAATCATCAATTTAAATTTAAACTCAAACCCTAAACTCTTCCATTCTTCAAAATATATTGCTAAATTTGAGATATGAGTTTTGGAAAAGATTTATTAAGGAAAATTACCGATGCAGAACTGCCGGGAGAAAATGCGCACGGCGTTTTTTCACCCCCCTATCGGCCGGTTTTTACGTATGAAGAGGTTTTAACAAAAAATCCAAAGTTTGCAGCTGTAAACATCGTTTTATATTTAAAAAATGATGAATGGCATTTTCCGTTAATTCAGAGGACTATCAATGAGCACGACAGGCACAGCGGGCAGATTTCATTACCGGGAGGCAAGCGTGAAGAGATGGATCAGGACTTTGCCGAAACCGCCATCCGTGAGACCTCAGAAGAAATAGGAATAGAAAAGCATTTTGTAAGGATTATCCGTGAGATGTCCCCTATCTATATTCCACCAAGCAATTTTTACGTGTATCCATTTATCTCCTATACCAAAAAGAATCCGGAATTCATCCTTCAGCAGACAGAAGCCGTAGAAGTTATAGAATTTCCAATCACTTCTTTTCTCGGACTGCCGGATGAGCCAGAAATCATGGCTCTGCCAAGTGCTGCGGGGAAGGAAGTTCCGGTCATTAATTTCAACGGATACATCATCTGGGGCGCTACAGCCATGATATTAAGTGAATTCAGCCAATTGTTGAAAAAAATGTAACTTTGCAGTACCGTGTTTAATTGAAGAGATGGCGAAGAAAAATATTTTCACCGATGCATTCGGAACACCTTATTTTTTAAAAAGGTTAATTATTTTTATTTTAGGACTTGTATCTTACAGGAGATTCAATGGCTTTAATAAATTAAAAATAACCGGTACCGAGCACCTTGTGGATCTTCCGGATTCCAATGTTTTATTTGTATCAAACCATCAGACCTACTTTGCAGATGTGGCAGCAATGTACCATGCATTCTGTGCAGTGAATAACGGATATTTAAATACTATAAAAAATCCTATCTACCTGCTGAATCCCAAGATTGATTTTTATTACGTAGCAGCCGAAGAAACCATGAATAAAGGAATTCTTCCGAAAATTTTTAAAATTGCAGGAGCTGTTACAGTAAAAAGAACATGGAGAGCTGAGGGCAAAAATGTCAACAGGTTGGTGGATCTGAACGAGGTAGATAACATCATGAAAGCCCTGGACAACGGCTGGGTAGCCACCTTCCCTCAAGGTACTACATCCGCATTTGCGCAGGGAAGAAGAGGGACCGCAAAACTGGTAAAAAATCAGCGCCCGATCGTAATTCCTATTAAAATTAACGGATTCCGAAGAGCGTTTGATAAAAAAGGCCTCCGGGTAAAGGTAACAGGCGTAAAACCCACTATGGAGTTCAAAGCACCTCTGGAAATAGATTACGACAAAGAAAACGCACATGAAATATTGTTGAAAATCATGACTGCCATTGAGCAGACTGAAGATTTCAACCTACTGCACAATTATGATGAAGAACTTAAAGCTAAAAAATTAGAACAAAAGGATTCAGATAATTAAAGTAGAATAAAATTATGAAAAGAATAATAGGGATCTTATTCGCAATCATAGTGTTAGTTTCATGCAGCAGCCAGAAAGTATATTCAGATTTTGACATCAGCTACTCCAAAAGCGGAGGCTTTGCCCCGATTTATGAGAATTTGCTGATCAAAGGAAATCAGGCACATTATTCTTTCGAAGGCCAGGGTAAAAAGCAGAAGCAGCAATTTAAAATCTCTGATGAAGATCTTAAAAAACTTGACAATACGCTTTCCCAAAACAATTTTAGAAGAATACAGGAAGATCACCAGAAGATCTATGACAACGTAGCCACTTCTATTAATATCAAAAAAGGACCGAACGAGGGCAGCAAAACCGATGCAAGTTCTATAATGCCGGCTTATAAGACAAGCTGGACGAACATCACCACTGCTTTTCAGGAGATCATTAATAATAATGTAAAAAAACAGTAGACAAAGTTGAAAACCCATTTCATTGCTATCGGCGGAAGCGCCATGCATAATCTTGCCATTGCGTTAAAAGATAAAGGATATCAGGTGACAGGTTCGGATGATGCTATTTTCGAGCCTTCTAAATCAAGATTGGAAAAAAAAGGAATTTTCCCGGAAGAAATGGGATGGTTTCCTGAAAAAATTACTTCTGATATTGATGCTATTATTCTTGGAATGCACGCTCATCAGGACAATCCTGAGCTTGCGAGAGCAAAAGAGCTGGGTTTAAAAATATATTCTTATCCGGAATTTCTTTACGAGCAGTCCAAAAACAAAACCAGAGTTGTTATTGCCGGATCTCACGGAAAAACCACCATCACTTCGATGATTCTGCATGTCCTTAATTTCCATCAGAAAGACGTGGATTTTATGGTAGGGGCACAGCTTGAAGGTTTTGACTGTATGGTAAAACTTACTCAGGATAACGATTTCATGGTTTTGGAAGGCGATGAATACCTCTCCTCTCCTATTGACCTGCGTTCAAAATTTTTATTGTATCAGCCGAATATCGCTTTGTTGAGCGGAATTGCATGGGATCATATCAATGTTTTTAAAACGTTCGATGATTATGTGGAGCAGTTCAGGAAATTTGTGGCAAGCATTACGCCCGGCGGTGTTTTAGTTTATAATGAAGAAGATGCGGAAGTGGTAAAAGTAGTGGAAAATGCGGAAAACTATTTCAGAAAAATCCCTTACAAAACCCCTGAATATGAAATCAATAGCGGTAAAGTCTATTTAAAAACCGAGATGGGAGACATTCCTCTTTCTGTTTTCGGGGCGCATAACTTGTTGAACCTGGAAGGCGCAAGACATATCTGCCAGACATTAGGAATCATGGATGAAGATTTCTACGAAGCCATTATGAGCTTTAAAGGGGCTTCCAAACGACTTGAAAAAGTAGAACGAGAAGACAAAGGAACACTTTACAAAGATTTTGCCCACGCTCCGAGCAAGGTAAAGGCAGCTGTAAAAGCTTTTTGTGAACAGTTTAAAAACGAAAAAAAATACGGTTTTCTTGAGCTCCACACCTATTCAAGCTTAAATCCTGTCTTTCTTGAACAGTATGACCATGCCATGGACGGGCTGGATGAGGCGGTTGTGTTCTATTCGGAAGATGCTTTGAAAATAAAAAGGATGGAACCTATTTCCCCTGATTTAATCAGAGAAAAATTTAAAAACGATAATTTAAAAGTCTTTACCAATGCCCAGGATCTTCACGCTTACTGGAACACTTTGGATAAAACACAGGGCGTTTATATGATGATGAGCTCCGGAAATTTTGGCGGACTGGATCTAACGAAATAATTTTTGATACATACAAAAAACAAACTCCTTTCGATCTGAAAGGAGTTTGTTTTTTAATTAATTCTTTTATAAAAACGTCTTATTTTGTCATTGGTTCCGTCTCCGTCAAAATCCTGAGCCCGGTCTTCTATAACCATATCGGTTAAAGTAAGCTTAGTCACGAAATACGGATAATTTTCTTCACCTTCAAACCAGAATTTACCATTTCCTTTATCAAACGTGTATTTCCTTGCCACAGCATCTGTTTTTTCGCAAATATTATTGTTCTGCGCATAAGAAATCGAAATAGCATGGGAAGAAGTAAATTCATACGTGCTCATTTTCTGGCAATCCGTTGAGTAAGTAGTTTGGATCTGTTGATTTAAAGACCGGTATATCTCAGATTTTTCAATATACCATTTTCCGATAATTGAAGCTTTATTGCTGTCATTTTGAACCTCATCATCATTGTTACAAGAAACAATCGAACATAAGATTAATAAAAGAAATAATTTTTTCATAATTAATTCAAAAAATGTTTTGAAGCACACAAAAATAAATTAATTTTAATTAAATGCTACCGCTTCAATCATTGTTTTTTTTGTCCTTATTTTCTTCAGAAGTTGGCTCTACCCTTGCACCACCAATTGGATTTAACAATTTTTCAACAGAAATCCCATCTGCAGTTGAATCCAAACTATAAATCTGCATTATACCCTGCGCTGTTGCTGCTTGACCAAGAATATTCTGATTGTTTTGATTATTTATAGAATTCTCAAACATGATGCCCGTAGAGTGAGCTGCTGTCTGGTAGACCTGACTGTATACAAATGCAGGATGCTCCCCTATATTCATAACATTAGTTATTGATACAGCATCCGTAATCTGGTCATTTACGGATTGTGGCTGATCATTTTCTGCTGATTTTTTTTCTTCTTCTGACATGGTATTAATTTTTTATGATTTGATAAGTAAAGTTAAAATATTTTAAATTGAAATCATAAAAAAAAGAAGCAATGATTTTTTGCTTCTTTTGAATATGATAATTCCCATCAGATGTCGCAGATTTCATACGTAATCATCTGCTAAATCCGCTCAATTTGTTTGAGGAAAATCCAAAATTATTAAATATCCGCAACAGACTTCAGCATTTTATCTTCCCAAGCCGGATCTTTCGGATCGAAAAACAATCTTTTTCCTGTATCTAAAGAACGAACAATATTCATTTCGTCTTCAGTTAATTCAAAATCAAAAACATTGAAGTTTTCTTCAATTCTTGAAGGTGTTACCGACTTTGGAATGACGCAGAATCCTTCCTGCAAATGCCATCTTAAAATTACCTGAGCAACTGTTTTGCCATATTTACCCGCTATATTTTTTAAATCCGAATTATCTAAAAGCCCGGCATTTCCGTTTCCAAGCGGGCTCCATGGCTGGGTTATAATATTGTTTTCCCTGTCATACACCTGAAGCTCCTTCTGTTGGAAAATCGGGTGAAGCTCAATTTGGTTAATTACCGGTAAAACTGATGAATTTGCTTTCAGTTCCTCCATTTTTTCAATCGTAAAATTGCAAACACCGATGGCTTTTATTTTTCCTTCATGATACAGCTCTTCCATTGCCTTCCATGCTCCCAAAAAATCAGAATACGGCCAGTGAATGAGGTACATATCCAGATAATCCAGCTGTAATCTGTCCAGTGATCTCTGGAAAGCACTTTTTGCCTTGTCATAAGATGTATCCTGCACCCAAAGCTTTGAAGTCACAAACAGTTTTTCCCTGCCTACTCCACCATTTTTAATTGCGTTCCCAACTGCCGTTTCGTTTTGATAAATAGAAGCTGTGTCTATCATTCTGTAACCCGTTTCAATGGCTTTAATTACAGCATTTTCGCACTCCTGAAGATTTTCCATCTGCCATACTCCGAAACCTAAAGCCGGGATATCAACTCCGTTATTCAAAGTAATGACGGGTTGCCCCGGATATGTTTTTTTGTCCATTATTTAATTCTTTTAAATTTAAAGTCAAACAAATTTGCGATGAAATTTTGGAATTTTCGGTTACCAATATTACTTGTTTTAAACTTATTCTTAAATTTTTATTTTTGTGGAAATTTCAACTTATGTCACACCTGATCAGAATTGCCACTTCAGAAGACTATCCCAGAATTATGCAAATTTGGGAATCTGCCGTGAAAGCAACCCACAGTTTTCTTTCTGAAGAAGATTTTAATTATTTCAAACAAGTGATTCCAAGAGATTATTTACCACATCTAGAAGTATATTTAATCTCTGAAAACAATGAAGCTCAAGGCTTTGCATCCGTAGCGGAAGGAAATCTGGAGATGCTTTTTATCCATAATGATGTCCGAGGAAAGGGCTTTGGAAAAAAAATATATCACTTTATGAAAGAAAAAACAGGGCTTACAAAAGTTGATGTAAATGAACAAAATCTGCAGGCAATTGGTTTTTATGAAAAATTAGGCTTCAAAAAAACAGGAAGGTCTGAAAAAGATGGTTCAGGTAAGGATTATCCGATTATCCATATGAGTTTACAATAATTGAATGAAATCCTTAAATGATATTGAGATTCTTCCTTCGTCAGAATGATAAACGTTAAGCTTAAAACCTCCGAGCAATTATTGAATTCTGTGGATAAATAACTAAAAATTAAACAATTAGACTTTCATCCTTACTCATCATTTTCCTGAATAACCCTTTGATATGGTCGATTTCCTGAGCATAATTTGTTTTTTTCCTGCATCCGAAGTATAATGTGTTTTCCAGTTTTTTATCACCTTCCCAGATCAGTTTTACATCACCGTTTTCTATTTCATTTTTACATAAAAAATCAGGAACAACAGCCAGACCCGTTCCACCTTTCAGACAACGAATGATAGAATTGAGATTCGGGACTATATAATTCGGACGGAAGTTGGGTTTATGCCCAAAATTCAGGATCCAGAACTGGAAAAGATGCTCCATATCGCCTGTGGTTCCGTACCATTTTTCCTGCTTCAGCCATTCTTCAACATGTTCAAGACCTTTTATGGCAAGAACTTCCCTGAAGCCTTCCGTATCCACATCTTTTCCTCCGACTAAAATAATCTGTTCAGAAGAAAATGCTTCATGCTCAATATTCGGTGAGGTCCCTTTTTTGGGAGTAATAATTAAATCTAAAATCCCTTTATCAAGCTGGTCCAGCATTTCCGGGTATTCACCGAAACTGATAATTAAATTAAACGGCAATGTTGAAACATACTGCTCTAAAGTCGTCTGAAAAGTCTCAAAACACATTCCCACGCTTATCGTTGGCGTATGTTTTTCCGTAGATTTCTGAAAGTTTTTTTCTACATCTTCCAATTTTGTCAATGGTTCTGCTATTGCATTAAAGAGAACTTTCCCTCTTTCCGTTGGGATCATTTTTCTTCCGGTCCTGTCGAATAATTTGTAACCTACGTATGCCTCCAGAGAACTTAAATGCAAGCTCACGCCCGGCTGCGAAATAAACAGAGAATCTGCTGCGCCAGTCAGCGTTCCGGTTTTATATATGGCTTTAAAAGTGCGATACCATTCTAAATTTACCATGATTAATTATTAATATTCTGATACAAAGTTAATAAACAATTATAATAATATTACCTATACCTGTTATTTACGAATTCATATAAAACCAAACAGGGAAAAAAGTACAATAAATACCAACTTTTATGTATTTTTTTAACCATCAGACTACTCTACCTTTGTCCTGTAAATAATTCAACAATCTTAAATAAACAACAATGAAAAAATCAACAATCTTAAAATCGTTCGGATCTATCTTAGCTATTCTATTTATTCTGTTAAGCGGAACTTCAAATCTATCTGCTCAATCTCAAAAAGCAATTAAAAACGTAGTGCTTGTACACGGTGCTTTCGTAGACGGATCAGGTTACAGAGGAATTTATGATATCCTTAGTAAGAAAGGTTATCATGTTACTATTGTTCAGAATCCATTAAGTTCTTTGGCTGATGACGTAGATGCTGCAAAAGCTGCATTGGACAGACAGGACGGACCAACCATCTTGGTAGGTCATTCTTACGGCGGCAGCGTAATCACTGAAGCCGGAGATCACCCGAATGTAGCTGCTTTGGTTTACGTAGCTGCATTTCAGCCGGATAAGGGAGAATCTGCGCTTGACTGGGCAAAAACAGAACCCGGATCTCCTAAAAACGGTATATTGCCAGCTGATGAAAAAGGAATTCTTTATTATGACAAAGAAAAATTCCATGACGGCTTTGCTGCAGATCTTCCGAAAGAACAGACAGATTTTATGTACGCTTCCCAAGGGCGTTTTGCAGCGGCAGCACTGGATGCCAAGGTAACTAAAGCTCCATGGAAAACTAAACCTTCATACGGGATTGTGGCTACACAGGACGAAGCCATCTTGCCTTCTATCCAACGTAAAATGTATAAAAAAGGTAATGCAAAAATCACAGAAATAAAAGGAAGTCATGCAGTTTTTATCTCTCACCCCCAAGAAGTTGCAGATGTTATTATAAGAGCATCAAAAGAAGTAAAATAATTTAAAACAAATTACTCATACAGCTGTTTCAATATTTTGAAGCAGTTTTTTTGTATTATTATTCTGATAATTAAGTATAATTTATATTATTTTTATTATGGCTAATTCTGTTCTAACTTTGCATTGTAAAATTTAAACAATCATACAACAATGAAAAAAGTATTAATTATCAACGGCGGGCAAAACTTCGGGCATTCCGGAGGAAAATATAACCAAACCATTGCAGAAAATACGGCAGAAGTACTTAAGCAGTTTAAAAATATTGAAGTTAATATTACAAATGTAGATGCAGGATATGATAAAAATGAAGAGGTTCAGAAATTTGTATGGGCAGATTATATTATTTATCACACTCCTATCTGGTGGTTTCAATTGCCGAACGGACTAAAAAAATATATTGATGAAGTTTTCACTGCAGGCCATGCAAAAGGAATTTATATGAGCGACGGAAGAACATCAGAAAACCCAAAAATCAATTACGGAACCGGAGGAATGCTTGGCGGAAGAAAATATATGGTTACCACAAGCTGGAACGCACCGGAAACCGCTTTCACACTTCCGGGCGAATTCTTTAATGAAACAAGTGTAGATAATGGACCTTTATTTGGATTTCATAGAATGAATGCCTTTGTATCTTTAGAAAAAATGGAAAGCTTTCACTTTCACGATGTAGAAAAAAATGCGAATATTGAACGTGACATGAAGCTTTATAGAAAACATCTTACTTCTGTTTTTGAAAAAGAATTAAAACCACAATTAGCTTAAATGAAAATTTATCTTACAGCTGTTATAAAAGCAAAGGAAGAATACAGAGATGAAGTTCTGGAAGTGCTTCAAAATATGGTCTCTGAAACCAGAAAAGAAGAAGCCTGCGAAGTTTATACGCTTCATCAGGGAATTGAAGACAAAAACCAGTTCATCTTCTATGAAATCTGGAAAAATCATGAAGGATTAGCTCTTCACAACGAACAGCCTTATATTAAAGCTTTCGGGAATCTTGTAGATGAAAAACTGGCGGAAAAGCCGCAGATTTATTTAACCAATCGTATTTAAAAACATGAAAAAAATAGCGTTTTTACTGCTTGCCTTATTCACCATTGTGTTGGTACAGGCACAAACCAAAAAATCAAAAAAAATGAAAAAGAAAATTTTATTTGTCGTTACAAGTCATGATAAAAAGGGTGATACAGGGGAAAGTACCGGGTATTATTTAGGAGAAGTTTCGCATCCGTGGGAAGTTCTTCACAACGCCGGCTATGAAATAGATTTCGTAAGTCCGAAAGGTGGAACCCCGCCAGTTGACGGTTTCGATTTAAAAGATCCTGTAAACAAAGAATTCTGGGAAAACAAAGAATATAAGAATAAGATTGACAACTCCTTACAGCCTTCACAGGTAAATCCTTCCGATTATTCTACCATTTTTTATGCCGGAGGCCACGGCGCAATGTGGGATTTTGCAGATAATAAGGAATTATCAGCTATTGCTTCAAAAATTTACGAAAACGGAGGAATTGTAGCAGGAGTATGTCATGGCCCGGCCGGTTTGGTTAATATTAAACTAAACAATGGCAAATATCTGGTTGATGGTAAAAAGATCAACGCTTTCACCAATGAGGAAGAAGCCGAAGTAAAGCTTACGAATGTTGTTCCTTTCCTTTTAGAAGATAAATTAAAAGAAAGAGGTGCAAAATTTGAAAAATCAGGACTTTGGCAAAATTATGTAGTAAGTGATCAGAGGGTGATTACAGGGCAAAACCCTCAATCTGCAAAAAGCGTGGGTGAAGCTATTTTAAAGGAATTACAGAATTAATTTATCAGAACAGTTCAAGTTAAAATTTTTAATGACCATTTTGGTGTAAAATTTTCATACTACATTTAAAGTGAATAACTATGAATTTCCTGAAAGCATTTTTACTTTTAATTACAATTTTATCGATGAACAGTTTTTCTGCCCAACAAAAAGAAAATTGCCGTTACATTAAAACTCCCACAGGCTTCCTCATGGTCCTGAGACAGGGAGATGATGTGATCGCCCATATAGAAAACCTTGCACAGAAGGAAAATATTCCGTCTGCAAGCTTTACAGGAATAGGTTTTGCATCGGAAGCTACCTTTGGATTTTATGATTTTAATACTAAGAAATTTAATCCGAAAACATTCACCAAAGTGGAGATGGGAAGTCTTACGGGCTCTATTGCCTGGAATGAAAAAGGCCCTTCTATTCATGTTCACGGTGTGGCAACGGATGATAAGTTCAACACATACGGCGGTCATATTCTGTCGCTGAATGTAGGAACCGGCTCAATGGAAATTTATATAACCGTAAATGATCAAAAATTAGAAAGAAAGGTGGAACAGCCACTGAACGCCAATGTTCTGCAGCTGAATTGCCAGTTGTAGGACATCATTCATCATAAGGGAAAGAGCTTTTCAAAAATTTTGAAGAGCTCTTTTTGTAAATAACTTTTAAACAAATAACAGGCTATTTCCCAATCGGCATGTGCGTAGATATAGCAATTCTGTTCCACATATTGATCACAATGCCCGCCATAATGATATCCCCGATCTGAGTTTCATTAAATAATTCTTTCGCTTTCTGATATGTTTCTTCCGTCAATCCTTTATGGCTGATTAAAGTAACCTCTTCTACAATCATTAAAATCACCTGCTCCTCTTCGGTAAATAATTCCTTAGCTTCCCTCCAGGCATTAAGAAGGAAAATTCTCTGTGGTGTTTCACCATATTTTAAGGCATCTTTAGTGTGCATATCCAGGCAGAATGCACATCCGTTAATTTGAGAGGCTCTGATTTTGATCAATTCTTTCTGAATTGGGCTTAAAAAACTTGTTTGAAGTGCCGTTTCCATTCCTATACCTGCTTTGTAAGCGGTTGGATGAGTTGCTGTCCAGTCAAATCTTGCGCTCATAATATTTAATTTTTTGGGTTTAATTACATGACAAAGTTCAGAATACAGACCCGTAAAAATCTTAAACTGGTTTAAGAACGTAGCTTTGCCCTGATTTCACTTAAATATTCCGGGGTAAAACCCAAGTAAGAAGCAATTAAATATTGTGGAATTCTCTGGATAAACCATGGATATTGTGTGCTGAAATGCATATACAATTCTTCTCTTGACATCTCATAAAGGTACCGGATCCTTCTTTCAGAAGCGGCATAAGCCCTTTGGTAAATCATTCTAAAATAACGCTCCATCACAGGATGTTTTTTCAATAATTCTTCCTGAGAATGAAAATCAATAGCCAAAACAGTTGATTTTTCTACAGATTGAATACAAAAGTCTGATTTCATCTGCCTTTCATAAGCAAAAGTGTCTATAATCCACCAGTTTTCAATGGCAAACTCCGTGGTCTGCTCTATTCCTTTTTCATTGATAAAAAATTTACGAAGACAGCCTTTCACCACAAAAAACATAGATTTACAAATCTCATCTGCAAGCATCAGATCATGCTTTTTCTTTACCTCCATTACTGTAAAAAAAGAGAATATGGAAGCAAATTCTTCATCATTTACAGCAATAAATTTATCCAGATGCGCCTTAAGGGTTTCCATTTTTAAAATTGTATAACCAAACTTAACTTTATTTTTTTAGTTTTACAAAACAAAACAATACATCATGGAAATTGTCGCAAAAATTCTGATTGCAGTTGTAGCACTGGAACATATTTACATTCTCTGGATGGAAATGTTTGCATGGGAAACCAAAGGTAAAGAAGCTTTCAAATCTGCTTTACCCGTCGAAATGTTTAAACCCACAAAAGGCTTAGCTGCTAATCAGGGATTATACAATGGTTTTTTAGCTGCCGGACTGATCTGGTCTTTTTTTATTGAAGACCCGAAATGGCAGACGAATGTTGCTCTATTTTTCTTGAGTTGTGTAGCTATTGCCGGAATTTATGGTGCGATTTCCGCAACGAAGAAAATCTTTTTTGTACAGGCATTGCCGGCTATTTTGGCGATAGTTGCTGTACTTTTGAAATAATTTTATCCTCGCAGATTACGCAGATGTTTGTGCTTTAAAATTTATTTAATAAAGATTTGCAAAATCTGCGAGAATTAAAAACTTAACACTTCTAAAAGCTTTTCCTTCATTTTTTCAGGCTTATATTCGCCTTCATGATACTCAATTAAATTCTGATTTTTATCTAAAATAATCCACAACGGATAAACCGGCTGGTTTTTATTCTTTGATAAAGCTAAAGCCAGCTCATGAATTCCTGAATTTCCATTCGGTAAATAGTTAAATTCCTTTCCCTGGAAATTAATTTTCTCTTTCGTTTTTTCTGCTTCAAAATTGATAAGATAAAACTTGTCATTCAGTAATGTAACCAGATCTTTATTCTTATTTAAATTAAATTTTTCAATCCTGCATACACTGCACCAATCCGTATAAATATGGATAATAACAGGTTTAGGATTTTGTTTCAGAGAAGTTTCCAGACCAGCAAAAGTGCCTGTCATTATTTGCGAAAAATAATAACAGGGCACAAACATTAAAAATAAAAATATTGTTAAAAACCTCATTTCATCTGTTCTTTTTTATTTCTTTTGTGGTTATTAAATCTTTATCTCAAAATATATTTAACACCCAAAAATCCCCTGATCTTCTGCATCGGTGCATAGCCGTAAGTGGTATCAAAGGTATAATGATTGGGATTATTAACCGGATCATTCACATGATTATCAAACGGATCAAAAGGCCGCATTAATGGATCATTCGGAGTGAAATTGAACAAGTTTTTGATTCCGCAGTACACTTCAAATCCAGATGCAAAACTCTTTGAAACCTGAATATTTGCCAGCGTAAAAAAAGGAGAATATTCCGGACGGTAATCATTCGGTAAAACCGGCAGCCGCATCGGCCCGTAAAATTGTCCTGTGAAATCTATCGTCAGATTGCTTGGGAATTTATAGGTCAAACTGTATGTCCCGCTCCACTTCGGTGCGTGAAGCTGCTGAACTTTTTCTTTTTCGTCATCAAATTTTTGATAGACATCAAGATAAGTCACACCCAGGTTAAGACTTAACGGAAAGCTGAAATTATAATCCAGATTTAAAGAAACGCCTCTTGAAATTCCGTATCCTTGAAGATTATCATAAATAATTTTCTCCGGATCGGTATCAAAATCGCCCACAATTTTGTTGCTGAAATAGGTATAGAAAGCAGATGCGTCCAAATTAAGCAAACGTTCTCCCACTGGTATCTTCCAAACATAATTCAAATTTCCGTTAATAGATCTTTCAGGTTTTAAATCTGATTGAATTACCACCTCACGAGAGCCCGTAAGCGCCGCATGATCTTCTGTAAACAAATTTACGACACGGAAACCTGTTCCGAAATTGAGCCGTAACGTATGATAAGGATTCGGGGAAAATTTCCATGCGAAACGTGGAGAATGCACCGCGTGATGAACTTTATCATAATCAAATCTGTACCCCAGCAAAAGCGTATTTTTTTCATTAATTTCCCACTGATCCTGAACAAAAGCCCCAAAAATAGGTGACTTCATCGGCTCATTAATTAATCCGTCGGCCGACAAAGTTCCGGGCGTATTATCATCATAAAAAGTATTTTTAAACGTCACACCTAAAATAACATCATGCTTTCCCAGTTTTTTGTTCCAGTAAGTTTGCGCAAAAGCTACTTTCTGAGTTGCAGTAAAAGGATTGGTCCCGTAAAATGAATTCTGGTCATGGAAATTATAAGAAAACTGCGTAATAATATCCTCTTTTAAAGGCCATTGATACACTCCGAAAGCTTCTACCCTGCTGGTATAAATACTCTCTCCATACACCTTATCACTTCCCCGAAACGACTTATTCCACTGCATTTCTCCGCCAAAACGGTCTTCATATAAATATCTTAGGGCAAAACTTGCCTGCCTGTTTTCTTTTCTCTGAAAATTCCATTTATTAAAAATAGAAATCCTGTTCTGCAAAGCGGCATCAGTGAAATTGTCATTATTTTCATCAAATCTTTTAGTATAATTAAAATAATTCAGACTTAGTAGCGAAGCTGCTTTTTTCCCGAGATTAAATTTTGTAGACAAATCTACATTATTTTCACTCCAGGTAGTTGTCATAAGGTCTATGCTTAATTTTGGGGCCATTAAAGCATTTTTAGTGATGATATTAATAACACCTCCCAATGCTTCAGAGCCGTAAAGTGATGAAGCCGGGCCTTTTACCACTTCTATTCTGTCGATCAGGCTGTTGGGAATTCCACTAAGGCCGTAAACCGTTGAAAGTGAACTCACAATAGGCATTCCGTCAATTAAAATCATGGTATAAGGCCCCTCAAGACCATTAATATGGATATCTCCTGTATTACAAACCGAACAATTAAGCTGCGGCTTCACTCCGTTTACCATTGAAATAGCTTCAAAGATATTGGGAGTAGGATTTTTCTGAAAAAATTTCTGACTGTAAATCTCCACAGCTACCGGGCTTTTTGATCTGCTTACAGGCTTTATGGTTCCGGTGATCACAACATCGTCTATCAACTTTGTTTTAATTTCTTTCTTATTTAAAATTTTAGCTGAATCCATCTTATTGTATTGATTTAATTCTAAACTATCCACTTGCTGTGAAAAGCTATAGGGTGATAAAAAGATGGCAAAAAATAATATTCGCGTCATGAAATTGAAATTGTTAGACAAAACTAACAATTATTTTTAGAATAGCAAAACTCATTATAAAAATCTTATTAAATCCAATTCATGAAAAAGTCTTAAATTTGAGAAAACTACATATAAAGTAAAATGAGATATCATCAGTCGGGAACTATCCCACAAAAAAGACATACGATTTTCAAGTCTCCGGAAGATAAATTTTACTATGAACAGCTTTTCGGTACGGAAGGTTTTCATGGAATTTCCTCTTTACTATATCACATTCACCGCCCGACACAGATAAAATCGATCAGTGAGCCAAAAGATGTAGCGCCGAAAATTGCGGTAGATAAAAACGTAACTCCAAGAATGTTCAAAGGAATGAATGTAACTCCTGAAGATGATTTCATGGACAGCCGTAAATTTCTGATGGTAAACAATGACCTGAAAATGGGATTGTCCAAGCCAAGAAAATCGATGGATTATTTCTACAAAAATGCGGAATGCGATGAGCTTTTATACGTTCATCAGGGAAGCGGAGTACTTAAAACTTTTGTCGGGAATCTTGACTTTTTCGTAGGTGATTACCTGATTATACCACGAGGGACCATTTATCAGGTTGAACTGCACTCAGAAGACACCGTTTTCTTCGTTCTGGAAAGCCATTCACCAATATACACCCCGAAAAGATACAGAAACGAATTCGGACAATTGCTGGAACATTCTCCGTTCTGCGAAAGAGACATCATTGCACCGACTTTCATGGAGCCAAAAGATGAAAAAGGAGAATTTTTAATTAAAGTAAAAAAAGAAAATCAAATTACTGATTTCATCTACGCAACGCATCCGTTCGATGTTGTGGGCTGGGACGGATATTTTTACCCTTATAAATTTAATATCAAAAATTTTGAGCCCATTACGGGAAGAATTCACCAGCCGCCGCCGGTGCACCAGACTTTTGAAGCGCACAATTTTGTGGTTTGTTCGTTCTGTGCAAGAATGTATGATTATCATCCATTGGCTATTCCGGCGCCATATAATCATTCCAATATTGATTCTGATGAGGTTCTTTTCTACACAGAAGGAGATTTTATGAGCCGTAATCATATTGATTTGATGGATTTTACATTACATCCGGGAGGAATTGTTCACGGTCCGCACCCGGGAGCAATGGAAAGAAGTATTGGTAAAAAATTCACTGAAGAATATGCCGTAATGGTAGATCCTTTCAGACCGTTAAAAATTACCGAAGAAGCTTTGAAAGTGGAAGATCCTTCGTATAAAACTTCGTGGTTGGAAGAGCAGGATAAAACTATGGAAGACCGTTCTCAGGAATAATCAGATGTAATTTAAAAATATTAAGGCCGGATGTAATGCATTCGGTCTTTTTTTCGTCCAAAGCTTTAAAACATGATAAAAGTTTCTAAAAAAGAGGTCCAAAATTGTAAGAAATAAATTTAATATGAACTATCTTTAAATCAGGTAAACTAAGATTAACATTTATAAAAAGTTTAATATGTATAATTACGTCAGTGCAGAAGAAGCTATTTATACCATTAAAAGCGGAAACCGTGTTTTCTTCCACGGAAGTGCATGTACACCGAATTATTTAATTGACGAACTGGCGAGACAGTCTCACCGTCTTGATAATATAGAAATGGTTTCCATCACCCAGCAGGGCAATGTGGAAATTGCAAAGCCAGAATATAAGGATAAATTTTTCATCAATTCCCTGTTTGTCTCAACACCGGTTCGTGATGCAGTGAATTCTGAAAGAGGTGATTTTGTTCCCGTTTTTCTGAGTGAAATCCCTATTTTATTCAGAAAAAATATTCTGCCTCTGGATGTAGCTCTTATCACCGTTTCACCACCTGACAAGCACGGTTTTTGTACATTGGGAACCTCAGTGGATGTTGCCAGATCAGCTGTTGACACGGCAAAAATAATCGTTGCTATTGTTAATCCGTTAATGCCAAGAACGCATGGCGACGGGATGCTTCACATCAGCAAAATTCACAAGCTGGTATGGCATGAAGAAGAGCTTCCGACTGTGGATTATGGCGCAAAAGTCGGCCCCGAAGAAATGGAAGTCGGAAAAAATGTTGCTGAATTAATTGATGACAAATCTACCCTTCAGATGGGCATCGGGACAATTCCTGACGCGGTTCTGAAATGCCTGAACAATCATAAAGACCTTGGTGTTCACACCGAAATGCTGAGTGACGGCGTGGTAGATCTAATTCAAAATGACGTTATTAACAATAAATATAAAGGTTATCACAATAATAAAACCATTACAAGCTTCTGTTTCGGAACAAGAAAACTTTATGATTATGTAGATGATAATACGGTTTTTGCATTCAATGATGTAAGCGCAGTGAACTTTCCGATCAATATCATGCGGAACAAGAAAATGGTGGCAATTAATTCCGCTATTGAAATTGACCTGACGGGTCAGGTTTGTGCAGATTCCATCGGAACTATTCAATACAGCGGGATTGGCGGCCAGATGGATTTTATGCGCGGCGCGGCGCTGAGTGAAGATGGAAAACCAATCATCGCAATCACTTCCAGAACTAAAAAAGGCGTTTCAAGGATCGTTCCTTTTCTTAAGCAGGGAGCGGGAGTCGTTACCACAAGAGGTCATATCCATTATGTTGTCACGGAATACGGAACGGCTTATTTATATGGGAAAAATCTGCGCCAGAGAGCACAGGAACTTATAAGTATTGCTCACCCGGATGACAGGGAAATGCTGGAAAGAGCAGCTTATGAAAGATTTAAACATATTTAATATTATTCGTTAAAAAGATTTATTTTATTAAATTTTTCGTTTAAATTAAAAAAATGTATTTTTAAACTTATTATAACAAAATAGCAGAAAAAATGCTCAGTATTGTGGCAGTATTTTTGATTATTTGCTATTTAAACATTGGAAATTGAAGACTATATATAATTCTATACGGGAGGAAGTCATTAAGCATTCTAAAGTTAAAAATTCAGTTTTGGGGAATGTGGATGAATGGAAAAGAAGCCATTATATCATTCTTTCAGAAATTATAAAAGAAGAGCTGTCCGACGCTGAAGAACTAAAGGGAGGAAAAAAATTTGAAATAGGAAATACTATTTCACACGTTACGCTGCAACGTTTTTTTGAAAATGATTATCAGGATAAAACACATAGTGATCTGAGGTTTTTAAAAACTTTGGATAAAATTTGCATATTTCTATAAAGATTTGAATGCATACATTCTGGACATAAAAGAAAAAAGGCAGGAGAATAATGATGACAGCAAAGAAAGGTTTTTCAAGATCGTGTACGATTATTGTGCTACTGTTTTTGAATTCTATAAACAATTCCCGAATCATAACGTCGAAATGTTTAAAGACCTCGTTTTCAATGAGTCTCCGTTTCTGGAAAGAGCCTCTCATTTCAGCAAGGAATTATGTGACAGGCAGTTTCATCTGATCACAAAAAATAACCGTTCCAATTATGAAGTTTTTGATATCAATATCGTAACAGATGAGCCGGATAAAAAGATCCTTGAATCCCAGGAATTCTGGAATCTGCTGTTCAAAGTGGGGGAAACGGGAGAAGAACATTTCGTAAATCAGTTAAACACCCAGATTTATTTCATTAAAAAAATAGATAACCAGTGGAAAATCTGGGATAATTACAATCCGGACGCCGGCCGGCTGAACAACATAAAATAAAGAACATCAATACATAAGAAAGCCACAGACTTTCTGCGGCTCCCTTGATCGAAATATTCTTTTTTCATCGGTTTGTGAATACAAAATTAAACATACAAGTCATAAGATAATAAACTTAAGCATACTTAAATGAACTTTTCTTTAGATTATCTTAAAACAGGACTAACGATTGTTCGTTTATATTTTCCGTATTAGTAAGAAATTCGTAATTTGCATACCTGTAATTAAAAAAGTAAAAATAGAAAATATGTCAACACTTACATTTGCCGAAAAAATTGCTCAAGCAGAGAATTTTTTGCCAATTAATGGTACAGATTACATTGAGTTTTATGTAGGAAATGCAAAACAGGCTGCGCATTACTACAAGACCGCTTTCGGTTTCCAGTCTTTGGCTTATGCCGGGCCTGAAACAGGGGTGAGAGATCGTGCATCTTATGTACTTCAGCAGGGGAAAATAAGATTAGTTCTTACCACAGGTCTGAAGTCTGATTCACCGATTAACGAACATGTAAAAAAACATGGAGACGGAGTAAAAGTTTTGGCACTTTGGGTAGATGACGCATACAAAGCTTTCGAAGAAACTACAAAAAGAGGCGGTAAACCTTACTTAGAGCCGGTAACGCTTACCGATGAAAACGGTGAAGTGAGAATGTCCGGAATCTATACGTACGGGGAAACGGTTCACATGTTTGTAGAAAGAAAAAATTATACAGGACCATTCATGCCGGGTTACGAAAAATGGGAAAGTGCTTACCAGCCGGAAGATGCAGGTCTTTTATATGTAGACCACTGCGTAGGAAATGTAGACTGGAACAGAATGATCCCTACGGTAGAATGGTACGAAAAGGTAATGGGATTCGTAAACATCCTTTCTTTTGATGATAAGCAGATCAATACGGAATATTCTGCACTAATGTCTAAAGTAATGTCAAACGGAAACGGATACGCAAAATTCCCTATCAACGAACCCGCAGAAGGTA
The DNA here is from genome assembly GCF_000430825.1 of Chryseobacterium daeguense DSM 19388. Classification (GTDB taxonomy): domain Bacteria; phylum Bacteroidota; class Bacteroidia; order Flavobacteriales; family Weeksellaceae; genus Chryseobacterium; species Chryseobacterium daeguense. The sequence goes on from NZ_AUMT01000003.1 coordinate 374,233, forward strand.
AAAAGAAATCTCAGGTAGAAGAATATCTTGATTTCTACGAGGGTGAAGGAGTACAGCATATTGCTGTTGCCACTAAAGATATCATCCACACGGTAACTGAGCTTAAAAAACGTGGTGTAGAATTCCTTTCTGCCCCGCCGGAAGCTTATTACGAAATGGTACCTGAAAGAGTGGGCCATATTGATGAAGATATTAAGAAGCTTCAGGACTTAGGCATCCTTATTGATCATGATGAAGAGGGATATTTATTACAAATATTTACAAAACCTGTAGAAGACCGCCCTACCCTATTCTTTGAAATCATTGAAAGACACGGTGCGCAGAGCTTCGGAGCAGGAAACTTTAAAGCATTGTTCGAAGCATTGGAAAGAGAACAGGAAAAAAGAGGAAATCTTTAATTTAATTAACAATATCGGGTTTTGTCAGGATGAACAGTCTTGACAAAACTTTTTTTTAAAAACACAGTATTATGAGAAAATTTTTAATCGGAATTTTATTTATCGGAGCTACATTAGGTGTTAAGGCTCAGTACGGATCATTAAATGAAATCCTTACCAGACTTGAAGAAAGAAAAGGCGTAAATCAAAATCTGGAAGCGGTAAACATTGATAATAAGAAGTTTATTTTTATTAAAGATGAAGCAGATCACACAGAAAGGGACTTCATTGTGATCAAAGGTAAAAAAGCTACTTATGTAGAGGTTTTCGATGACAAAGCAACCGGAGAAAGTAGCTCGAATGTTTTCACAGGTGATATTATCAGAAAGAAAAACATCGTTTCTTTAAGAGCAGATATGCTTGAAAATAAGAAAGTTCCTATCCCGGTCACAAAAACTTTACTGCTTACAAAACAGGACAATATCCTGTACCTGATCGATGTAAATACCAAAGCCAGATGGATCGACGAAGAATCTTTTTCTAAGGCTAAAAACAAAAAGTAAATATTTTTAAACGCAAAGTGCATAAATACTAATTCGTTAAAAATTAGTGGAATTTGTGTTTAAACTCAATCAAATTAAATACTAAAATTATGAAATCATTTGTAGAGTATTCCTCAAATTCGGATTTTTCTATACACAATATTCCGTTCGGAGTAGCGGTCTTTAATAAAGAATATATCGGATGCTGCACAAGAATCGGCGATCAGGTTATCGATCTGGCAACATTATATGATCTAGCATATTTTGAAGAGATAGAAGGTCTGGACGATAATGTTTTTGAAGCTTATACTTTAAATGAATTCATTGAGCTTGGAAAACCGGTTACAAATGCCGTTCGTTTGAAAATTCAGGAATTATTGCTGGACGGTTCAATCTTATCAAAGGATCAAAAAACAATAGAAGAAGCTTTTTATGACCTGGATAAAGTAAAAATGATGATGCCGGTTCACATCCCGAATTACACGGATTTTTACAGCAGCATCGAACATGCTACCAACGTAGGAAAAATGTTCAGAGATCCTGCCAATGCACTGCTTCCTAACTGGAAACACCTGCCTGTAGGATATCACGGAAGAGCTTCATCCATCGTAGTTTCAGGAACGGAAATCAATCGTCCAAAAGGCCAGACAAAACCTGCAGATGCAGAAAAGCCGGTTTTCGGACCTTCAAAACAATTAGATTTTGAATTGGAAATGGCATTTATCATCAACAAAAACACCGAAATGGGCGAAAGTATCTCCACAAAAGAAGCTGAAGACGCTATTTTCGGAATGGTGGTTTTCAACGACTGGTCGGCAAGGGATATCCAGGCTTGGGAATATGTTCCGCTTGGACCATTTTTAGCTAAAAATTTCGGTTCGTCAATTTCCCCTTGGGTGGTTACTCTGGAAGCTTTGGAGCCATTCAGAACGGCTTCTCCGGCCCAGGACCCTGAAGTTTTGGATTATTTGAAATTTGAAGGTGACAAAAATTACGACATTAATCTTGAAGTCTACTTACAGCCTGAAAACGGTGAAGAAAACCTTATCTGCGAAAGCAATTACAAGCATATGTACTGGAATATGACCCAGCAATTGGCTCATCATACAGTAAACGGCTGCAACGTGGAAGTGGGTGATCTGTATGCCAGCGGAACCATTTCAGGAAGTGACCCGAAATCTTTCGGTTCTATGCTTGAGCTGACCTGGAGAGGCCAAAATCCTTTACAATTAAGCAACGGACAGGAAAGAAAATTCATCGACGACAATGATACCATAACAATGAAAGCCTGGGCTGAAAAAGATGGTGTGAGAGTAGGCTTTGGCGAGGTTTCAGGTAAAATTATTCCTGCTAATTAAATTATAACCACAAAAGTCACAAAAGCTTTAATGATTACACAGTCTTATTAACTGATTTAACTTATAAGATTAATGGAGCTTGCATAGAAGTTCACAAAATCTTAGGAGCTGGTTTATTAGAAAGTGTTTATCATAAATGTTTAGAAGAAGAATTTAGGTTAAGAAATATAAATTTTAAATCTGAATTCAAAATACCAATCATTTACAAAGGAAAAGAGATTAAGTGTGATTTCTTCTGTGATTTTTTAGTTGAGGACTTAATTGTAATTGAGTTGAAAGCAGTTTCAGAACTAAATGAAATTCATCGTGCTCAAGTTTTGAATTATATTAATTTAATGAAGAAACCCAAAGGAATATTGATAAATTTTAATGTAAAAAATTTATATCATCAAGGACATGAAACTTTTGTAAATAAATATTACGACATGCTTTTTTGATCTTAAAGATTCAAATTATTTTCTTTAAAAACTTTTGTGACTTTTGTGGTTAAATAAAAATATGAAAACAGTAAACCCCTCCGAAATAACTCCCGTACAGCTGCAAACCATCATGCAGACCGCTGTTTCCCCGCGTCCTATCGCATTGGCTTCTACGGTTGATAAAAATGGCAATATTAATTTATCGCCGTTCAGCTTTTTCAATATGTTCAGTACGGTTCCCCCGATTTTGATTTTTTCACCATCAAGAAGAGTTCGTGATAATACAACAAAGCATACACTAGAAAATGTTTTAGAAGTACCGGAAGTTGTCATTGGAACCGTGAATTTCCCGATTGTTCAGCAGATTTCATTAGCATCAACTGAATATGGTGATGGTGTAAATGAATTTGTAAAATCAGGGCTCACCATGAAAGATGCCGAGTTGGTTACCCCAAAGCTGATAGAAGAATGTCCCGTAAATTTTGAATGTAAAGTATTAGAAGTAAAACATTTAGGAGATCAGGGAGGTGCAGGAAATCTGGTAATTTGCGAAGTTCAGAAAATTCATATCAGAGAAGAATATTTGAACGAAGAAGGAAATATTGACCAGAAAAAGCTGGATATGGTAGCCCGTTTAGGTGGAAACTGGTATTCCAGAAGCAATGAAAACAGTCTTTTTGAAGTTCCGAAACCTTTGGTAACAAAAGGAATTGGCTTTGATCTTCTGCCGGATGAAATTAAATTAAGTAAAATTTTCACAGGAAACGACCTGGGAATGCTTGCGAACGTAGAAGTTTTACCCGCCGGAAATTATCATGCCGATGAAACGGTTCATCAAAATGCACAGAAGTTATTACTGGAAAGCAAAATTGATGAAGCCTGGAAAATTTTAATAAAAAAATAAGCTGGAGGTGAGGCAGGAGGCTGGAAGTTTTCAACTGTTAAAAATCAGCGTTCCATTTGCAACTTCCATCCTCCTGCTTCCAACTTCCTTGCTTCATTCATTAACAATCTTCAAATTGATAAACTCAATTGATTTTTGTACAACTTCATTTAAATCTTTAGGTAATATTTCTTCGTCCCAGGGTTCTTTTGCCCCAAAGGTATGATTTGCATTATCAATTAAATATAATTCTGAATTAGGATTTAAAATATGAAGGTGTTCCGCATTTTTCACACTTACACTTTCATCATTGGTTCCGTGAATGATTAGCACATGGGCCTTAGCCATTTCTGCAGCCCTTTCCACATCAAACCGATGAAGATCCTTCTCAAAGTCCTCATAAAACTGATAATAGTGTGGCATTTCCTGTTTAGTTCTTCCATTTAAAACATAAAATACACCTTCTTTTTTCCAATTTTCAAAAGCTGCATTTTTCGGAAAGCGATCAAGAGAATCTACACCGGCCTGCGTAATCAATCCGTTAATTCTTTCGTCTTCAAAGGTTTTGACAATGGAAATTCCACCTCCCCTGCTATGCCCGATTAACACAATTTTTTGGTCATCCACCTGCTCCTCTTTGCTAAAATAATCAATCACGACACCTAAATCCGAAAGTTCTTTAGAATAATTATTATTTCCAAAAGCGTCAAGATCAGCAAATTGATCAGGCTTGTCCAGCGTTGTCCCATTATGTGAAAAATTGAATTTAACAAAGAAAAAACCGGCCTCCGCAAACTTTTCCGCCATTAAATTCCAGGCTCCCCAGTCTTTATATCCTTTGTAACCGTGAACAAAAATGACTAGCGGTAGTTTTTTATCTGTTTCAGGATAACAGGCATCAGCTAGAAATTCTTTAGTCTCAGGATTTGAGAGAATGATATTTTGTCTTTTTGTGATGTTCATATTTTGTTATTAGATAACCCTATTTTTTGTCATTCCGTAGGAATCTCGGCAATACCAGTTTTTAAAATAATGTCCAGATTCCTATGGAATGGCAAAAGGTCTGTTTAAAGATTTTATTAAACTTAATTTTTCACTTAAAAATATTAAAAATAGAAATAAACACAAAGGAAAAGCCTTATTTTTGCGGTATGTTGGATTTAAGAACGGTAACCGTTATGCGTTACATTCTGCCACTTCGTGAGGGAGGTTCGCTTCCGGCGCTGGCAGAGGCTGATGACGATTTTAAATATGTTTTGAAATTCCGTGGCGCCGGTCATGGAGTTAAGATGCTGATTTCTGAACTATTAGGCGGAAAAATTACAGAAGCCCTGGGATTGCAGATTCCAGAGCTGGTTTTCGTGAATCTTGATGTAGATTTCGGAAGAACGGAAGCCGATGAGGAAATTCAGGACCTTCTGAAATTTTCTGAAGGATTGAATCTTGGCCTGCATTATCTTTCCGGCTCTATTGCTTATGATCCTAGCGTGAAAATTGATCCACTTTTGGCTTCAAAAATTGTCTGGCTGGACGCATTTATTACGAATATCGACCGTACTTTTAAAAACACCAATCTTCTGATGTGGCATAAAGAATTGTGGGTCATTGACAATGGCGCCTCGTTTTATTTTCACCATTCGTGGCAGAACTTTGATGCGGCGGCAAAAACTCCTTTTAAATATGTAAAAGACCATGTTTTGCTCCCACAGGCTACAAAGCTGGATGAAGCGGATAATTTTGCGAAAGAAGTTTTAAATGAAAATATTTTCAGGGAAATAGTTGATTTAATTCCTGAAGACTGGCTGCACTGGAATGACGCCGATGAAACACCTGAAGAAATTCGTGAAATTTATTTTCAGTTTTTGAAAACAAGATTAGAAAATTCCCAAATCTTTTTAAACGAAGCCAAAAATGCAAGAGGATAAAATATACGAATACGCCGTAATACGCCTGGTGCCGAAGGTTGAGAGAGAAGAGTTTTTCAACATCGGGCTGGTGATGTTTTCAAAGAAGGAGAAATTCATCAAGGTAGAATTTTATTTGTGCCCAGATAAATTTAAGCTGATGCACAGTAAGCTGGATTACGATGATATCATCCAGAATCTGGAGAGCTTCCAAAAAATTGCCAACGGGGAAAAAGACGGCGGACCAATTGCACAGCTGGATATTCCTGAACGTTTTCGCTGGCTGACAGCCGTGAGAAGTTCGGTGGTGCAGACTTCCAGACCTCATCCCGGAAAATCCAAAGACCTGGAAAAAACCTTTCACAAGCTGTTTCAGGAGCTAATTCTCTAGGATGATTACCATAATTATGCATCAAATATGATGTTATGACTTTTTTGGTAAACTTTTTGAGGAGTTTGTAAACACAACCACTTTTCAAAAAATATTCTATGAATTCATTTAATCAAAATATAATTTACAGGTTTTCCGTAAGCCTGTTTTTTGTTTTCTTTTTGGGATTTTTTAATACAGCTTCTGCACAAAATCAGATCGAACCTGAAACACAGAAAAGCTTTCTTTTACCCGAAAAAACAATGGTTTCAGAGAATATTATCTACAAGACCAATGAAAATGGTAAACCCATTCAGCTTGATATTTACAGACCTAAAAATAATTCGTCAGAAAAGCTTCCGGTTGTGCTCTATGTTCATGGCGGAGGCTGGGCGCAGGGAGATAAAATCATCAGGGCCGACAGCTATATTGAAAACACCATTTTAAAATTAATTCAAAAAAATTACGCTGTACTCAGTATAGATTATACTTTGATAAGTCCTGAAATTCATTTTCCGCTTCCCATTCAGGACACGAAAGATGCTGTAAGATGGGTGAGAAAAAACGCGGATAAATATAATTTTGACCCTGAAAACATTGGCCTTTTCGGTGCTTCGGCGGGTTCTCATCTATCAATGCTTGCGGCTTATACTTCAGAAAATGAATTCAAGGGAAGCTCTGAGCTTTCAGGATATTCTGCAAAAGTGGATTATGTAGTCAATAACTTTGGGCCTACCGATATGAACAAGCTTTTGCATACAAGAATGGGAAAAATCCCAGTGTTTTTTGTAGGTGTATTTATGAAAAATATTGTTGACCTTCGTCAAAAGATTATTCTAGGAATGTCCGGATATGATATCAATAAAGATAAAAGAAAAGTAGTACAATATTTTAAAACCATATCTCCGATTACTTACACGAACACTGCAATTCCAACATTAATTTTACAAGGAGACAAAGATAAGATAGTCCCTATGAAGCAGTCAAAGAAACTTCATAAAAAACTCAATAAGAAGAATATACAAAATACCTTAACTATTGTAGAAGACGGAAATCACGGCTTCCGGTCCACAGACAAAACCTATCTTAACCAGCTTACAGATGAAATGGTGAATTTTATTGTTTCCCAGAAAAATTAAATTTAATTAATAGATTCGGAATACAGCTGGCTGCCCCAATACTGTATGTCTCTCTCTGCCAGGTTAGAATGGAACAGAAAATTAACTTCATCTGAAATTCTTTTTACAACAATAGGGTCTGTGGTTCTTATTCTTGTTTCATGATTTTCCCTTACCCCGTTTCCTGTGAAATTAAGAGATCCCATATAAGCGATTTCATTATCAATAATGTAAATTTTACTATGGATAAAGGTCTTATTATAAGAATTTTTACTTTTAGGCGAAATAAAAACTTTGAAAGGAAACAGCTGCCTGTAAGAATACCGATAAATCCTCATATTTTTAATTCTTTTGATCATAAAATCTCTTACAAGGAACAGTAAGACAACAACAATAAAACCGAAAGCCAATTTAATTTCTTTAAGAAAAATCATTAATGACAGCAGCACAAATCCCAATCCGATTATGGTGAAGAGCAGCGTTTTTGCAGAGCTTATAAGGCTGTCCCGTGTTTCCTTTGCTTTTTGATCCGTGCGTTTTTCCTGAATGATAAGCTTGTGAATATTCTTTTCGTAACGGTAAAAATCCTCAATTTCATCAGTAGTAATAAGATGAATATCAATTCCTTTCGAATGCAGATAAATCAATTCCTTTATCAAAAAAGGTGAAAGATATGGTGAAACAATCTTTACATCCCGTTTTGCACACCTGATTTCTTCCATCAGTTTTTTCCCTGCACTTTTCCCGATATAGATATCACAGACTGCGTTATTGTAGAACATTATAATTCACTTTTAAAAGAAATAAAAGTAAAAAAAACTTTGCCACCATAAAACCGACAAAGCTATAATGAGATAGAATTTACTAAACTTTATAAACTATTATGAATTTTTATCCTATTTTTTTAATTTTTCGATTCTTTTTATTTCGTTTAGCAGTAAAGGAAATGCAGGTTGAGCCATTCCTCCGTGATCGAAGCCATCCAGTTCGTACAAAGTAGTGTCTTTGTGGCCTTTAAGCTTCATCATTCTGGCCATATAAGCATTTTCTTCATATCTTCCCAGCAATTCTTTTTCACGGTCTCCGGTGATCAGAAGTACCGGCGGAGCATCTGCACGGATAAAATGTAAGGGAGCCATCTCATCGATCCTTGCATCCAGCTCATCAATTCCTTTTTCCTTTCTTGTTGTGAAATGAGAAATCATTTGTCCGCTAAAAGGGATGATACCGGCTAACTTATTGGCATCAATTCCGTATGGATTTAGATAAGATTTGTTCAGACCTACCATTATCGCAAGATAACCACCCGCAGAATGTCCGGAGATAAAGACAAGGTTTTCACTTCCTCCATAACTTTTGATATTTTTAAATACCCAGGCAGTTGCAGCAGCAGCATCTTCAATGTACTTTGGAGCATTTACTTTCGGAGAGAGCCTGTAATTCACCCCTACTACGGCAATTCCTTTATTTTTGAGAGCTTCAGGAATTTCTTTTTGTCCGCCCGTTAGTCCCCCGCCGTGAAACCAGATTACGGTAGGAAAATTTTTAACATTTTTCGGTACATACAGATCCAGAACACATCTTTCATTAATATATGCATCAGATTTATTTATCTTTTCATCATAATAGTGTATGCCGTTTATACTATTATATTCTTGAGAAAATAAGGGTAAGTAAAATAAGGTCAGAATTAAAAATATCAGGATTCTAGGCATAATGAAAATATTTTAAGCATTAAATATACAAATTTCTTATTGTCTCAATTTGATATAAATTAAATTCTATTCTAAAATTTATGACTAAGAATTTATTTTTTAAATCAAACTTAAATTTAAATAACAGAAATCGTACGATTAAATAAAAACAAGCCGTAATTGTTGAAATTTCATTCATAACTTTTTATATTTAAGAACCAAATTACATTATAATGATGAAATTAAATTTACTTGAAGAGACACGCTTCGAGAAAGTTCCCGTAAGCGTATTCGAAAACTCAAAAACGGCTTCCATCCACGTAGCTCATCGCATTGCAGAAATTATCAGGAAAAAACAGGCAGAGAATACATCTGCTATTCTGGGACTGGCAACAGGTGTAACCCCGATAGCCGTTTATGAAGAGCTGATAAGGCTTCACAGGGAAGAAAACCTGAGCTTCAAAAATGTGATCACCTTCAATTTGGATGAGTATTACCCAATGCAGTCCAATTCCCCGCAAAGCTATGTAACCTTTATGAATGAAAATCTTTTCAATCATATTGATATCCTGAAAGGAAACATCCATATTCCGAACGGAACCATTATTCAGGAAGGAATCCCGGCTTTTTGTCTGGAATATGAAAGAAAAATCGAAAGCCTTGGCGGTCTGGATATTCAGATTTTAGGCATCGGGAGAACGGGCCATATCGGTTTTAATGAACCCGGCTCCGCTCCTAATTCCGGAACACGCCTCGTAACCCTTGATGATCTTACAAGAAGAGATGCGGCCCATGATTTCGGGGGCAAAAGTTTTGTTCCTACAAAGGCCGTCACTATGGGAATCGGGACCATCCTTAAGGCTAGAGAAATTATCCTGATGGCATGGAGCCAGAAAAAAGCTTCCATCATCAAAAAGGCTGTGGAAGGGGAGATTTCGGGTGAAGTTCCTTCCACTTACCTTCAGCTTTCTGAAAATGTGGAGTTTATACTGGATGAGGCTGCTGCGAGTGAGCTTACACGGTTCAATACACCGTGGCTGGTGAAAGATTGTGTCTGGACGGATAACCTCATCCGAAAAGCAGTGATCTGGCTTGCCAACACATTGCAAAAACCTATTCTAAAGCTCACAGAAGACGATTACAACAATAACGGGATGGCACAGCTGGCTACTGAAAAAGGTCCAGTTTATAATATTAATATTCAAATTTTCAACGAGTTACAGCATACCATAACCGGGTGGCCGGGCGGAAAGCCCAATGCGGATGATTCCCAACGCCCTGAAAGAGCTGAACCCGCAAAAAAACGGGTACTTATTTTTTCACCACATCCCGATGATGACGTTATTTCCATGGGTGGAACTTTTATCCGGCTGGTCGATCAGAAGCATGATGTGCATGTCGCTTATCAAACCTCGGGAAATACAGCAGTCTGGGATGATGATGCGCTTCGTTTTATGGAATTTAATCTTGATTTTTCTAATGAAATGAATATTAATAATGCACCATTAAAAGAGATTTATAAAAAAATGCGAGCGTTTATTGAACAAAAAGTTCCCAACGAAACAGATATCCCGGAAATTCAGACGGTAAAAGCCCTGATCAGAAAAGGTGAAGCCATTGCCGCCGCCAGATATTGCGGGTTGGAGGATGATCATATCCATTTTCAATCGCTTCCGTTTTATGAGAATGGAACAAACAGGAAAAACTCTGTTTCGGAAGAAGATATAGATTTAACCATACAATTGCTTAAGGAAATAAAGCCTCATCAGGTATTTGCTGCCGGAGATTTCGAAGATCCTCACGGAACGCATATCATTTGTTTCAATATTATTCTGGAAGCCATGAAACGTCTTAAAAAAACAGAAACCTGGGCTAAAGATTGCTGGCTGTGGATGTATCGCGGTGCATGGCATGAATTCAAAACCCACGAAATTGAAATGGCTGTTCCGTTAAGCCCGAATGAACTGGAAAGAAAAAAACAGGCTATTTTCAAGCATCAGAGCCAGAAGGATAAAGCTGTTTTTCCAGGTGATGATGCAAGGGAATTCTGGCAGCGGGCGGAAGACAGAAACCGGGAAACAGCAAAAGCTTATGATAAATTAGGCCTGGCTGAATATGAAGCGATGGAGGCTTTTGTAAGGTGGAAGTTTTAGTTTAATTAAACTACCACAGATTACACGGATTTGCACAGATGATTATGTATATTCTTTTATAAAAATAAGATCTGTGTAATCTGTGGTTAATATTTTTAAGAATACTTCTTTAAATCCCTACAATTATATTTTCGTAAGTTTTGCATATTTTAAGATCAGGTTTTTCTCACCTTCATGCTGGAAAACCACTTTTGCCTTGATATTTTGAGGATCGGTTCCGTCAAGGAAAGTCACTTCCCCAACTCCGAAACGGTCATGACGAACCTTATCTCCCACTTCAATATCCTGCGAAGACGCTCCGCTTGGATTAATGATTTTCGCGGTGCTTACCGGTTTCAGTTTGCGCGGTTCTGCGATAGGTTTTGAGCTGTCACTTCTTTCAATTGATTTTTTTTCAACTTTTTTGAAGCTTCTCATTTCCGAAGGATGCTCATCAAAAATATTGGATCTTATCCCTGAATTATTAATAAAACGTTTTTCAATAGCAGGATTTACAAATTCTATATATTCTTCGTCTATTTCACTTAAAAACCTTGAAGGCTCGGCATCGGTAATTTTCCCCCATTGGAAACGGGAGACTGCATACGTGAAAAACGCCTGCTTTTCAGCTCTGGTGAGCGCTACGTAAAATAAACGTCTTTCTTCTTCCAGATCCTCTCTTGTTGCTGAGCTCATAAAGCTCGGGAAAAGGTTTTCTTCCAGTCCCACAAGGTGAACAATCGGGAATTCCAGTCCTTTTGAAAGGTGAATGGTCATTAATGAAACCATATCATCCTCGCTTTCTTTATCTTGTGTATCGGCAGAAAGTGCGATATTTTCAAGGAAATTGGATAAGCTGGGATCACCGTCTTCCAGCTGCATCTGCTCTTCAATAAACCCCTGCATGGAGTTCATTAATTCCTGGACGTTTTCTACCCGCGAAATTCCTTCCGGAGTCTGATCATCTTTTAAAAACTTGATTAATCCGCTTCGTTTTGCCACTTCCATTGCCACGGTGTAAGCCGTTTCCGTTTTCAGTAAAACATGAAAAGCTTTGATCATGGACCAGAAATCATTTAATTTATTTAAAACTCCATTGTTAAAGCCTAAATGAGGCGCGTACATTGGAAGATTATCCAATACTTTAGATACAGAAACATTTTGAGCATCAGCAAAAACAACCAGTTTGTTCTGTGTGGTTTCACCAATTCCCCTGGTAGGATAATTGATAATCCTCATTAATGCTTCAGAATCACTTTCATTGATTAAAAGACGCAGGTAAGCCAATAAATCCTTCACTTCTTTTCTTTGATAGAAAGAAAGCCCGCCGTACACTTTATACGGAATGTTTTTTCTTCTTAAAGCATCTTCAAAAGCTCTCGTCTGGGAGTTTGTTCGGTATAGAATGGCAAAATCACTGTATTTTCTCTGTTCGCGGTTTCTAAGCTCCCAGATATTTCCGGCCACGAAATTCGCTTCATCGGCATCAGAAAGTGAGCGGTAGACTTTAATTTTTTCTCCTTCTTCGTTTTCACTGAAAACATTTTTCTTAAACTGCTGTAAGTTTTTAGCAATTACCACATTGGCTGCATTTACTATATTCTGTGTAGAGCGGTAATTTTGTTCAAGGGAAACCGTAATGGCGTCCGGATAATCTTTTTTAAAGTTTAAAATATTATAAATATTGGCTCCACGGAAAGAGTAAATAGATTGTGCATCATCTCCCACCACACAGATGTTTTCAAATTTTGAGGCTAAAGCTTTTACAATCAGGTATTGAGAATGGTTCGTATCCTGGTACTCATCCACCAAGATATACCTGAAACGATCCTGATATTTTGCCAGAACTTCCGGGAAACGCGTCAGTAACTCATTGGTTTTTAATAATAAATCATCAAAATCCATTGACCCGTTTTTGTAACATTGTTCTACATACCGCTGATAAATCTGCCCTATGAATTTCATATTGGCTTTTTCATCCGCTTCTATCAATTCCGGATTGTTGAAGTATGCTTTTACGGTAATCAGATTATTTTTATAAGTAGAAATTCTTGCCTGAACTTTTTTGGGCTTGTACAAATCAGCATCAATATTCATGTCTTTCAAGACTTTTTTGATGACATTAAGAGCATCCTGCTGATCGTAAATGGTAAAATTGGAAGGATATCCCAGATAATGAGCCTCGCTTCTCAGAATTCTTGCAAAAACAGAGTGGAAAGTACCCATCCAAAGGCTTCTGGCATTACTCTGCCCCACTACTTTTGCAATACGTTCCTTCATTTCTTTTGCCGCCTTGTTGGTAAAGGTAAGGGCCAGAATATTAAAAGGATCCACTCCATTTGTGATCAAATGGGCGATACGCATCGTAAGCACACGTGTCTTCCCCGAACCTGCTCCTGCAAGAACCATCAATGGTCCCTGTAAAGTGGTAACGGCTTCAAATTGTGATTCATTCAGTCCTTTCAAATAATCCTCCATGCTGCAAAAAAAAATTTAGGAACACAAAATTAGTGTATTCTATGGAGAATTCAAATTTTAGTATAATCATCTGTAATGATTTTCAGACACATTATAAATCCCGACGGAAAAATTGGTGCATTTAAGCCGATATTAACCTTAAAATTATTTAATGTAAGACCTCACACGCGAGATCATATCTCCCATATCAAAAGGTTTTGCAATAAAATCATCTGCACCGGCATCTAATGCAGACTGCTCAAGCCCGCGGCTCGCTGACATGATAAGAACAGGAATATCCCTGAGACCCTTATCTGCTCTTATGGTGCGGCAGATATCCCTTCCGTCTTCTCCGGAAAGCCACATATCCATCAGGATAACATCTGGTTTTGCATCTGGTTTCAAAGAATTAAGCATATCCGAACCTTTATAAAATTTAGCTACACTTAATCCTTCCATTTCCATCATCATTTCTATGGAATCTACGATTGCGGGACTGTCGTCCAATACCACAACTTTTACAGAATTACTCATGGTTTTTATACTTTTAGCTTGGGAATTTTGAAACAAAAATCAGACCCTTTTCCCTCAACGGAGCGCACAGAAATATTCCCCCCCGTTCTTTTAATAATTTCGGATGAAATATAGAGTCCCAGCCCTAAACCTGGGAATGTATGCTCTTTTGTTCCGCTTACCCGATAATACTGTTCAAAAACTTTAGACTGCTTATCTTCCGGTATTCCTATCCCGAAATCTTTCACACAAAATGTAATCATATTATTTTCCACCGCCGTAGAAACATGAACTTCATCTGCATCAGGAGAATATTTAATGGCATTGCTGATAAGATTGCTCATTACCTGAGAAATCCGGTGCCTGTCTGCTGTTACCCGTCCTATTTGTTTTTTATTGAATAAAATTTTATGTCTTGCCGTCATCTGCTGTTCGGCAATGACTTCATCTACGAGCTGATCAAAATCAAATTCAGATTCATTAAGCTGGATTTTACCGTTTTGAATTTTCGTTACATCCAGAAGATCATTTACCAGTTCCGTAAGCTTATCAATCTGGCCATTCATTCTTTTAGCGACTTCGGCGTTTTTCAGATCGCCTTGTTTCTGGAGGTTCATTTCTATAAATTGGGTATAGAGCTTTAAGCTGGTAAGCGGCGTTTTCAGCTCGTGGCTTGCAATACCAAGAAAATTATCTTTCTGAGTCTGTAATTGTTTAAAATCATCAATATCAGTAAAAGTTCCTATCCATTGATTAATCTGGCTTTTATCATCAAAATTGGCGACCGCTCTTCCCAAAAACCACCTGTATATTTCCGGATTCTGCGGATCCTGAAATTCATATTCTACCTCAAAAGGCTGTCCGGTTCTTACACTCTCTTCCCATATCCTGAGAATTTCGGGATATACTTCCGGCCGGATAAGTTTCCTGATGGCTTCATTGGCATTTTCATCTCTACTGAAATTCATGTATTTATACCAATTATCATTGATATAGGTAATATTTCCTTCACGATCTGAGGTCCAGACAAACTGCGGCATAGAATCCGCCAGATCACGGTATTTTTTCTCACTTTCCTGAATTTCTTTCCTTGCCGCCACAAGGTCCGTAACGTTTACGGCCATATTATGAATGGCATATACCTCTCCTGAAGAGTTTTTTAACGGTTTATAAGAAAAATTGTAATAAAACGTCTGCAGCTTGCCATCAACAATAAGGTCTACCTGGTCTTCGGTAGCAGTATATGTTTCTCCTGTTTTAAATATATTTTTAAGAATACCGATAAAAGGCTGGCCTTCAAGCTCCGGAAGGGCATCTTCAAGCTTCATCCCGATTACCGAGGCATCTTTTCCCCAGGTTTTCAGCATGGGCTCGTTGGCTAGCTCAATATAAAGGTCTTCCGAACGGTAAATTGCAATGGAATAATCTGTTTTCTTCACCATATCTTCAAAACGATACTCACTTTCCAGAAGTTTTCTTTCAGAAATTACCTGATCTGTAACCTCAGTCGCTACTACACTTACCCCAATTATCTTATTATCGTCATTATAAACCGGTGAATAAATAAAGTTAAAAAAGTGCTCTTCATAGTTTCCATATTTGTCCAGAAAAACAGGCCATTTATTTCCTTTGAATATTTCTCCTTTTTTGTAAACATTATCCAATATTTCTGTAAATCCCTGAGATATTATTTCAGGAATAACATCAAATAAAGGCTTCCCGATAACCGATTCGTCCCTTCCCCAAAGCTCCAGCATCTGAGGATTAACTTTATTTATTATAAAATCATCCCCGATCAGAAGTGCCAGCGCAACCGGGGCCTGGCTGAATAAGGTAACCAAAGAGTCCTGAGAAACATTGTATTTCAAGAAATTTTTCATTCTAATGTTTTATGATTGCAAAATTAATTTTTATTTCAGTTTTTGTTTAAACTTTTGATACCACTTTTCAATAAATATTTAAATAACCTAGTTAACACGTAATATTTTATTTTTAAAAATGTAACAATTAACGTATTTTTGACACTCATTGACAAAACAATTTCTACTTTTATGAAAAAGCGACTTCTATCTGTTGCTGCAGCGGCTTTCTTTGGAATGGCCCTGAACGCACAACAAATTAAATTTGAAGAGTATGACTTACCAAACGGTCTTCACGTAATTCTTCATCAGGATAATTCTGCACCGGTAGTAACTACGGGGGTAATGTACCACGTAGGTGCAAAAGATGAAGTAAAAGGAAGAACTGGTTTCGCCCATTTTTTTGAGCACCTTTTATTCGAAGGAACACCCAACATCAAAAGAGGTGAATGGTTCAAAATAGTTTCTTCAAACGGAGGCCAAAATAATGCCAACACTACAAACGACAGAACATATTATTACGAAACCTTCCCTTCCAACAACGAACAGCTGGGTCTTTGGATGGAAGCAGAAAGAATGCGTCACGCCGTGATCAATCAGGTGGGTGTAGATACTCAGAGAGAGGTTGTAAAAGAAGAAAAAAGATTGAGAATGGATAACCAGCCTTACGGAAATCTTTTCACAACAATTCAGAAAAATTTATTTACCAATCACCCATACAACTGGCCTACAATCGGGTCTATGGAGGATCTGAACTCGGCAAAATTAGATGAGTTCCAGGCTTTCTATAAAAAATATTACGTTCCGAACAATGCTACTTTAGTAGTTGCGGGAGATATCAAGCCTGAGCAGACTAAAAAATGGATTCAGGAATATTACGGAGGAATTCCAAAAGGAACAGTTTACCCTAAAAATTTCCCGAAAGATGCTCCTATCACTCAGGAAAAAGAAGTAACTGCCACAGATCCGAATATTCAGCTTCCGGCTTATGTTTTTGCATACAGAACACCGGGTAACAAAGAAAAAGATGCGTATATCCTTGATATGCTTTCTTCTTATTTAAGCAACGGAAAATCTTCTGTTTTGTATAAAAAATTAGTAGATCAGGAGAAAAAAGCTCTTCAGGTAGCTGCTTTCAACCAGGGTCTTGAAGATTACGGAATTTTTGCATTTTTTGCAATCCCGATGGGGCAGACCACAAAACAGACATTGCAGTCAGACATCGATGCTGAGATCAAAAAGCTTCAGACGTCTTTAATTTCTGAAGAAGATTATCAGAAACTTCAGAATCAGTATGAAAACCAATTTGTAAATGCTAACTCAAGCATTCAGGGAATTGCAGCTTCATTGGCTACCAACCATGTATTGATGGGGAACACTAACCTTATCAACAAGGAAATCGACATTTACAGATCTATCACAAGACAGGATCTTCAAAATGCGGCTAAAAAGTATCTTAATTCCAACCAAAGAATAATCATTAATTACGTGCCTGAAAAGAAGTAATTCTTTAAAATGATTATCAAAAATTAAATTTTTACAAATGAAAAAGCAATTAACATATATAGCTGCAGCATTTTTCTTCGCAGGAATGGTTTCAGCACAAAAAATTGATCTTAATGCAATGCCAAAACCGGGGCCTACCCCTGCGATCAACATTGCCAAGCCAAAAACTTTCCAATTAAAGAACGGCCTTACCGTAATGGTAGTGGAAAACAATAAATTACCAAGAGTAAGCGCAAGCCTTTCTATGGACAGAGCTCCATATTATGAAGGAAGCGTGGTAGGAGTAAGCGAAATCATGGCAGAACAGTTCGAAAACGGAACTACAAACATGAGCAAGGATGCCTTCAACAAAAAGGTAGATTATCTTGGAGCTAACCTTGGTTTCTCTTCAAATGGGGCTTCTGCAAACTCTCTTTCAAAATATTTCCCTGAAGTATTAGGCTTAATGGCTGATGCTATTATTAATCCTAAATTTTCTGCAGAAGAAATCCAGAACTCTAAAGAAAGAGCAATCGAAGGTTTAAAATCTGAAGAAAAGAATGCTTCTTCTATTGCATCTAAAGTATCTAATGCTTTAATGTACGGAAAAAACACGTCAAGAGGAGAATTTGAAACGGTAGAATCTATCAACAAAATCCAGCTTGCAGATGTACAGAATATCTATAAAAAATATTACGCTCCAGACAATGCTTATTTAGTAATTGTAGGAGATGTAAAGTTTGATAAAGTGAAGCCATTGGTGGAAAAAGCATTCAGCGGATGGAAAAAAGCCAACACTCCGGTTTCACAATTAGAGCATGCTTCTAATGTTGCTGCAACGGAAATCAACGTGGTAGATGTACCTACTGCCGTACAGTCAGTGGTTTCAGTAAACAACCTGAACAACCTTAAAATGAAGGATCCTGACTATTTCTCTGCAACAATCGCTAATTATATTCTTGGCGGCGGTGGTGAAGCAAGACTTTTCATGAATCTTCGTGAGAAAAACGGTTTCACTTACGGAGCTTATTCCAACCTGAGTGCAAGCAAATATTCTCCACAGTTCTCTGCAAGTGCAAGCGTAAGAAACGAGGTTACGGATAAAGCGGTTAAAGAGTTTATGAATGAGCTTAATGCCATCTCTACTGTAAAACCTGAAGAGCTGGAAAATGCTAAGGCTAAACTGAAAGGTGCTTTCATCATGTCTCTGGAGCAGCCTGCAACCATCGCAAGATTTGCTTTAAACCAAAAAGTACAGGATCTGCCTTCTGATTTTTATACAAATTATTTAAAATCCATTGATAAAGTAACAGCTGCGGATGTTTCCAATGCAGTAAAAAATACTATTTTACCAAACCAAAGCAGAATTTTTATCGCCGGTAAAGCTTCTGATATTTCTGAAGGCTTGGAAAAACTGGGTTACCCTGTAAAATATTATGACAAAGACGCAAATCCTGTTGCTAAACCAACTGCACAGAAAGTAGATGCTAACGTAACGGTAGCTTCTATTGCTGATAAATATATTGCTGCTATCGGCGGAAAAGCTAATCTTTCTAAAATTTCTTCCTATACAGCAAATGCTTCTATGACTATGCAGGGGCAAAATATTGATTTTAAATTAATTAAAGCTCAGGGTGGTAAAGAATCAACTGTTGTAACAGCAATGGGACAGGTGGTTCAGAAGCAGGTTTTCGACGGAAAAACAGGATATTCTGAGCAAATGGGCCAGAAAGTACCAATGAAAGCCGAGCAAATCGCTGAAAAGATGAAAAACACTGAACTTTTCGAAGAGCTTGGTTTTGCTAAATCTCCTGATTACAAAGTAGCAGGAATTGAGAAGATCAATGGTGAAGATTCTTATGTTGTGAAAGGTGGTGATACTACCTATTATTACAGCGTAAAAACAGGATTAAAAACCGGAGAGACAAAAAAAGTAAAAGCTCAGGGACAGGAAGTTGAAATCCCTTCCACTTTTTCTGATTATAAGGATGTAGCGGGTGTGAAAATGCCTTATACCATCTCTGTAACCCAAATGGGAATGGATATGACGATGAAGGTGAAATCTTACGAAGTAAATCAGGCAAAAGATTCTGATTTTAAATAAAACTCACTGAATTTTCAGAGAAAAAGCGGCAACCTTCGGTTGCCGCTTTTATTTTCTCAATATTTGCACCTATCTTTTTTTGTTGTTCAGTAAAAAAAGATTAAATTTGCCCATTCTAAAAGATATCAAATTAATGGATTCTATATTTATACTATTGATGGTTCTTGTAATGATCGCCAGCATTTTACTGGTAATCATCGTTATGGCTCAAAACCCTAAAGGAGGAGGTCTTTCCAGTACTTTCGGAGGTGCTTCTTCCGCACAGTTTGGAGTACAGAGAACCAACGATTTCATGGAAAAATCTACATGGACTTTGGGCGCTGTAATCATCGTTCTTATTCTTTTAAGTGTTGTAATTACAGGAAAACCTTCACAAGCTGCTCCTACGCAAGCTCCCGTGAAAAAAGAAGCTCCTGCAAAAACACAGTCTGCTCCGGCATCTTCTACGCCAGCTCAGACACCGGCTAAATAAGCAAATAATATTTTTATATAAAATGAAAAGCAACTCGATGGAGTTGCTTTTTTTATCTATTTTTTTCTGAAAGTATTCCAATAATCTGTCTGATCCGAAATAAACAAACATTCTATAAAAGAGTCCAATGACATATTGTAAAGGATTTCAGGATGTATTTCTTCAAAACCGGTAGAAAAAAAATCTTCTTTAAGCTGAATGTCTTCCCGATTGATAATCAAAATATTATTTTTATCATAAAAGGGATAATTTGCAATATCAGGATTAGTCGTAATAAGCTTTCTTCCTGAAGCCAAAACTTCAAAAGTCCTTATTGTTAACCCTTTCTGGAAAGGCTTATTGATATCAAGAACAGATTTTGTTTTTCTATAAAAATCTATGATTTGATTATGATTCAGCTTATCAAAGCTTACTTTATTAATGTCGAACTGTTTTAAATTTTTATCAACTAATTTCTTTAATCGAAAAGCAAGCCTACCCATTGCATAATAGAAGAAAAATGATCTCAAGCCTAGTCTATCTGATATTTCTTTAACCTTCTCTCCCACTATATAGCGGTCTGTATGGGCGCTGCCAATGAAAACAATATCATATTCAGGCTGAGTCTGCTCTTGTAAGCTTTTGTATTCATCGAGGAAAAAAAGAGGCCTGAAGCCTATATTATATCTTACTGAATCATCATACTCAAATGTAAATTTTTTGTCAAAATAATCCAGATGTGAAATTAGGTTAGGATATTCTGCCAATGGATCAAAATTATAGTAAATCATTTCTATATTTTGATTGTTAGCTTTTATTTCCTGAAGAAAAAAATCAGGAGTAGCTTCACCTTTAATTAAAAGGAAATAATCATATTTTTTTTCTTTAATTTCATTTAATATCTGCTTATAATATCTGTTTATTTTAATATTATATAGCTTTTTATTAAATCTGATAATTCCTTTAGAAATATTTGAATTTGATGGTCTTTCATCATAAAAATCTACCTCAGCCCCAAGTTCTGAAAGTCTTTTCGCTATAGCTTTTTCGTACTTAAAAAAGCTTACCGATAAAAAAAGTATTTTTTTACCCCTTAAACCTTTCATTTCAAAAGTCCTTTTACTTTCATCTCTTCCAGGGATTCTTTGAATTTTACATCTTGAATATTCTGCTGAAGCACCCAGTTGGTAAACTTTGACATTCCTTCTTCAAAAGAGATTTCCGGCTGGAAATTTAATCTTGTTTTAATCTTACTGATGTCCGCAAAATTATGCCGAATATCTCCTAAACGAAACTGTCCTGAAATATTTATTTCAAAATCAATATTATAAAATTTCCTAAGACTTTCTGCCACCGTAGTTACTGCGGTAGAAACACCGGTTCCCACGTTGAAAATCTCACCGTTAGCAGCATCACTTTCTATGCACTTTATTGTTGCTTTCACCGCATCATCCACATGTATGAAATCTCTGGATTCTTTTCCGTCTTCAAATACATTAATGTCATTTCCGTTAAGAATCTGAGAAGAAAATATGGACAAAATTCCTGTATAAGGATTTAATAAAGATTGTCCTTCACCATAAACATTTTGAAATCTTAAAGCCACAGGAGATACTCCCATTGATGAACATGCAGTCATTACCATTTGTTCCTGTGCATATTTTGTAATCCCGTAGATGGAAGTAGGATGTATTTTTGATTCTTCATCTGTAGGAAGAGGCGTAAGTACTTGTCCATCAGGATAAATAATATCGAATTTCCCATTCCTCATTTCTTCTACATTTCTTGGTTTGGGATAAATAAGCCCTAATTCCGGATGCAAATATTTACCTTCTCCATAAACCGCTCTTGATGACGCAATTATTACTTTCTTTACACTATGTGGTTTATTTACAAGAAGATCCAGCATCATAGCTGTGCCAGAGACATTCACTTCTGTGTATTTTTCAATCTGATACATGGATTGTCCGGTTCCCGTCTCAGCTGCTAAATGTACAATAACATCCTGACTATCTATTGACCTCTCCCAATCGTTAAAATTAATAACATCTCCTTTTATAAAGTTCACCTTGCCCAAAATATTCTTATATAATGGAGAATCTTCCTCAGGATTTTCCCCGTGAATCTGCGAAGAAAGATTATCTAAAACCGTGACTTCATAGCCTGTTTTTTTAAGTTCTAAAGCCAACTTGCTTCCTATAAATCCGGCTCCTCCAGTAATAAGTACCTTCATGCTATTTGTGAAAATGTTATTTTTTTGTTTTATTTAAATTATAATAAAAAGTTCTGGTTAGCAAAAGTAAATATTTTGCTTTGTAAAACAGCCGGAATGAAAGATATTGAAGAAAGTTTATTTCTTTTAACAGATACATTTCCTTAAGATTTTTTTCAAAACCTTTTGCCATTTCCGGAAGATTTGCAGATAAGCCGGAAACCCCAAAAGAACGTTTACCTTTTCCTACAATCACTAAACTTTCGTCCAAGATATACATTTTATTTTTTAGAGATACTTTCATCCAATAATTAACATCCTCAGCATATCTCTGTTCATCATCAAACAATCCTGTATTCTCTAATACTTTTTTCTTAAATACGACTGTAGACGGTTGCGCTTCATTTCTTATCAGTAGCTTTTTGAAAGTAATCTCAGCCATACCATCTTTAACCTTGTATGGAAAAAGAATTTTGTTATTATTTCTTGCCGTTGCCAAAAAATCAATATGCGAATTATTTTCAAGAATTTTAACCTGTTTGGCAATCTTTTCCGGAAGCCACTCATCATCAGCATCAAGCAAAGCAATATAATCTCCTTTTGCTGTTCTTAATCCTGTATTTCTAGCTTTAGAAACTCCTCCGTTTTCCTGGTGAAGAAGAATAATATTCATCTGTGAATTCTTTCTGATATAATTTTCTACAGCCTCTTTACTTCCATCTCCTGAGCCGTCATTTATTATTATAATCTCAAACTGATCTTGTGCAAAGGTCTGATTTTTTACTGACATCAGCGCAGAGATAATCGATCCTTCCGCGTTGTACATTGGAATTATCACAGAAATCATTTAATCTTCTTTAAAATTATTTTTAAAAACTCCGTAAACTACACTAAGTATTACAAAAGGCATAGACATATTAAAGAAACTCAGATCAAAAAAAGAATTTGTGATCATATTCGTATAACCATATTCTGCGAAAAACAGTAAAAACGGAAGAAAAACACAAATAAAAAGTAATATTCCAGATCTAAATATAATATCGTAAAAAGATTTTATTCTGAAAGAAAGAACGAAAGCTAATACAATATAAGAAAGACTGAGAAATAAAGGTTGTTTTGCCCCTTGAATAACTAATGGATTATGTTTAATAAAAACATCATAACTTGGCGCATTATGAAAGAACCAATAAACTATCCCACAAATTGTAAGAATAAAAACAACAGCAAACCGGATTTTCTCTTTTACAGCAAGATCTATATATTTTTTAAATAAAAGAATAATTAATGGAATAACTGAAGAAAGTCTCGTAAGTAATATCAAAGCCGAAAAAAAAGAAGCAATTTCAGGTTTTATTTCATTTTTCGTTAAAAACTTTCTCCAAATCACATAAGTAAAGGCTGAAATTATAATAAAATTAGAAAATAAATCACTTTTTACATATACTTCCCAAAGATAACTTGGCGAAATAAAAAGTAAAATTATAACTGCTAATCTTTCTTTATAATTTTTAAAAATGGTAAAAACAAGATAGGAAAAAAGTAAAAAAACGAAGGACTGCAAATATCCCACACTCCCAAAAACCAGGTAAAAAGGCATTCCTAATATGATCAGTACCGGTAAATTAGAAGATTCTCTTCCCATATGATCCGGAATATTGTAGGGATACTGGCTGTTCAAAATAGCTTTTATACCAATTTCCATAGCAGACCAGCGATCGACATTCAGTGAGTTTCCATCAACTTTATAGTTAACATAAACACTTACAAAGAAAAATGAAATAATTCCTAACCAGAAAAATGATTTATAGAAAATGTCGCCTAATTTTACTTTAATGTAAAAAAAACTTAATCCAGAAATAAAAATCAGATACCCGATAAGAATAATGATATTATAACTTTCCCCATATTTTACAATAAACAAAGTATTTATAACAAGGTAAATACAAAAAGTAATCAAATTCTTTAAAGCGGGATGGGATAATACATACATTTTTTTCATGTAAGAGTTGTGTTTTTTTAATTAGATCAAGGATTTCCCTCATTATAAGGCAGCCTGTTCATAATAGATCTTCCCAGCGAAATTTCATCGGCATATTCCAACTCGTCTCCCACTGAAATTCCCCTTGCAATGCTTGAAAAATTCACATTAAACCCTTTAAATTTTTTATAAATATAATAAGCCGTGGTATCCCCTTCCATTGTTGCGCTCAAAGCAAATATAAATTCTTTAACCCGCCCCTCGTTAAGCTTTTTCTCAATGCTTGGAATATTGAGCTGATTAGGTCCTACTCCTTCCATTGGAGAAATTTTCCCGCCCAGAATCAGATATTTCCCTGTGTATTTTCCTGTATTTTCAATCGCAATCACATCCCGTACATCTTCCACAATACAGATAACCTCATCTATTCTCTTCTCATTACTGCAGATTTCACAGATCTCAAAATCAGAGAAATTATGACATTCTTTACAGTATTTTATTTCATTTACAAGATTAATAAGGGAATTTCCCAGGCTCATTGCTCTGGAATTGGGCTGTTTCAAAAGATGTAATGCCAAACGTAAAGCCGTTTTCCTGCCAATTCCGGGTAATCCCGAAATCTCATCCACCGCCTTCGCCAAAACTTTACTTGGATAATCCATAGCACAAAAATAACGATAAAAGTTGTAAATTATGAAATAGTTTAATTATCAATTTAATAGAATTTTTGTTTCATATCCGACGTATGGATTTTCAACTTGAAAAGACTTCCATCTCCCGTCTTCAGGCTTCCTTCTTAAATAAAAAACCTCTATCTTTGACCATCTAAATATTAATTTGAAAATAAACTAAAAATGGTACTTAACAATTTAAATTATCCGCTGGATTTTAAATTTAAGATTACAACATTATCCAGTGATTTTAATATCACCGATAAAAACGGCAGCTATGTAGCATACGTTCGCCAAAAAATGTTTAAACTAAAGGAAGATGTAATCGTTTTTAATGACGAAAGCAAATCCAAGGAGCTTTTCAGAATCAAAGCAAATCAATGGATCGATTTTAATGCGTCTTATTCTATAAGCGAAATTGCAACAGGCAAAAGCTTCGGAAGACTGGCCAGAAAAGGGATGAGATCGCTTTGGAAGTCCAGCTATGATATTCTTGACGCCAATGATCAACAAAAATTTACAATTACAGAAGACAACGCCTGGACAAAATTTTTCGACGGATTTGTAAGCGAAATCCCGATTATAGGAATGTTTACAGGATATTTCCTGAATCCTTCTTACACTGTAAAAGGAATAGACGGGAAAGAATATTTTAAACTTAAAAAAATGCCGTCTTTCTTCGGCAGAAGATTCCAACTGGACAGGCTGATTGACATTGATGATGAAGAAGAAAGCGTGATCATTCTTTCCTTATTGATGATGACTCTTCTGGAAAGAGCCAGAGGTTAAAAAAATGAAAAAAAAAATAAACCACAAACAATGAAATACTTACTTATTTTCTTTTCAGCAATCGTGTTGGTTGCCTGTAAAAAAGACAAGAAAACGGTTCAGGATTCTGTATCTGGAAAGGATTCTCTTATAACGGTACAAGATTCTGCCAAAACAGAAGTTTCTTCAGGAAAAATTACAGTTGAAAACTTTCCTTTTCCAAAAGAAATTAAAGAATGTTCATGTTATTTTGCTAAAAACAAGGCAGATTTCGAAGCAGAAAAATATATTTATGCTGACGATGCAGGCAAAACTGCTTACATGAAGCTGGACGGAAAAAGACTTGCCATGAATCTTATCTCATCAAGCGACATGGAAGTAGACGAGGAACTGACCAAGGAAATTGAAAATGATGACTACAAAATCTCCGTAAAAGGCAAGAAAATAAAAAGTGAAGAGGCTTTGCTGTTTGAAGGTACACTAACCATCGAAAAACCGGACGGTACAGTGGAAACAATGCCTATCTACGGTGAATGCGGATGTTAACCAGCTTCTAGCAAAAATATTGCTTCCCGTTTACGGAAGCATTTTTTATTTCGTAATTTTGATAAAAATAAAAATTCAATGGAACTTAATGCAATAGAACCGCAAATAATCTGGAAAAATTTCTCCAAATTAAATGCCGTTCCAAGACCATCAAAAAAAGAAGAAAAAGTAATTGCTTTCATCAAAGAATTCGGTGAAAATCTTGGATTGGAAACTACTGTAGACGAGGTAGGAAACGTAATCATTAAAAAACCTGCCACTGCGGGAATGGAAAACCGTAAATCCATTGTTTTACAGTCGCATCTGGACATGGTTTGCCAGAAAAACAATGATGTTAATTTTGATTTTGATACACAGGGAATTCAGATGGAAATCGATGGTGACTGGGTAAAGGCAAAAGGTACGACCTTAGGGGCAGACAACGGCCTTGGAGTGGCTACCATTATGTCAATTCTGGAAAGTTCAGACATTCCGCATCCTGATATTGAGGCTCTTTTTACCATTGATGAAGAAACGGGAATGACGGGCGCTTTAGGATTAAAGCCTGGCCAGTTAACCGGCCAGATTCTATTAAACCTTGACACAGAAGAAGATGATGAAATTGATATTGGCTGTGCAGGAGGAATTGATGTAACCATTACACAATCCTATGAAACTGAAGTAGCAAAAGGCCAAATTGTAAGATTTGAAGTAAAAGGATTACAGGGTGGTCACTCCGGAATGGATATCCATAAAGGTTTCGGAAATGCCAATATTATTTTAGGAAGACTTCTGTATAAAGCATTGGAAAAAGAAAATATTCAGTTGATTTCTATTGACGGTGGCGGGCTGAGAAACGCAATTCCAAGAGAAGCCGTTGCTATTGCCTCCGTAAGAAACGCAAATGAATTTATTGAAGAACTTACATCAGGACTAAAAAAAGAAATACTGGAAGAATTTGCAACTATAGAGCCTAATCTTCACATTAATATTGAAAACGCTACATCTTCCGAAAAAGCTTTATCAGAGGCAGATTCAAAGAAAATAATTCTGGCGCTTAAGTCTCTTCACAACGGAGTTTACAGAATGAGCCCGGATGTAAAAGATCTTGTAGAATCTTCAAATAATGTAGCAAGAGTAGAATTAAAAGGCGGAGAGCTTAAAATTTTAAACCTTTCCCGTTCTTCTGTAGAATCATCTAAAAATTCTGTATCAGAACAGCTGAAATCTGTAGCAGAACTGGCAGGAATGAAAGTGGAATTCAGCGGCTCTTACCCGGGTTGGAAACCAAAACCGGGCTCTGAAATTGTCCAGCTGATGGAGAAATTATACACGGAAAAGTTCGGTGAAAAACCTCACGTTGTAGCATGCCATGCCGGTCTGGAGTGCGGAATCATCGGAGCCAACTATCCTGAAATGGAAATGGTAAGCTTCGGACCTACAATCCGCGGAGCGCATTCGCCTGATGAAAAAGCAAATATACCTTCAGCACAAAAATTCTGGGCTTTCACTAAAGATATTTTAGCGAATATTCCTTTAAAATAAGCCTGTAATTGCAATATTGAATATCCAAAGTCGTTTTGATTTTGGATATTTTTATTTTAATTACTAAATATGCGTATATGCTTTGACAAGCTCCGCATGACATATCTAATACTAATCGTTTTTAAATATTATTTTTAGCAGTGTCATGCTGTTCCTATCGAAGCACTTTTAACAATAATTAAAAATTTTAGAATCATGAAAAGCATCACGGTATTCTGCGGCTCAAGTTTTGGGTCGGAAGATATTTATAAAGAACAGGCAGCTTTACTTGGAAAAACTTTAGCAAAACAAAATATTCAGCTGATATATGGCGGTGCAGATGTCGGCCTGATGGGCGCAGTGGCAGATGGAGCCTTACAGGGAAATGGAAAAGTTATTGGCGTTCTTCCTGACTTTTTACAAAAAAAAGAAATAGCTCATAAAAACCTCACAGAGCTTATTTTAGTAGAATCCATGCACGAAAGGAAAACCAAAATGAATGAACTCTGCGACGGAGTTATTGTTCTTCCCGGCGGCTACGGAACTTTAGAAGAGTTTTTTGAAATGATTACCTGGGTTCAGCTTGGATTACATAAAAAACCGATTGCTGTCTTAAATATCAACGGATTTTATGATGATTTAATTAAGCTTGTTCAAACGATGGTTGATAAAGGCTTCCTAAAAGAAATTAATCGTGATATGCTGCTTATCAGTGATGACATTAATGATTTATTAGAGAAAATGAAAAATTATGAGGCTCCGGTGGTTGGAAAATGGATTTCTAAAGAGGAGGTTTGATTTATTCAAGTTAAATTGAAACAAAAAAAACCGCCCTACAACAGGCGGTTTTTTGTTTATATTTAAAATTAAAATTTCTACGGATAAGGCGCAATCTCCACTTCAAGACCTTCCATTTCCATTGCTATGTGCAGCTGGCAGCCCAATCTGCTATTCTCTTTCACATGGAACGCTTCTCCAAGCATTGCATCTTCTTCATCACCCATCGGTTCAAGCCCGGGATCATTAATTACATATACCTGACAGGAAGCACACATCGCCATCCCGCCGCAAACACCAATGGTTCCTTCTTCTGCCAATTCATACGAACGGATAATTTCCATAAGGTTCATGGACATATCTGTAGGTGCCACTACATTATGGGTTACCCCTTCTCTATCGGTGATTTTTATATTGATATCTGACATAATTTTGCAAAATTAGTCAATTTTTTTCACAACTGCCTTTTCAGCCTCTTTTCTGCTTCCGTCAAATCCGTCTACACCGCTTACCGTTGTATATTTTAATACGTATTTTTTACCCGGGTTCAATCTGTTATAAACACTCTGGCACATCAAAGTAGCTTCGTGGAAACCGCACAGGATAAGCTTCAGCTTTCCGGGATATGTGTTGATATCCCCGATTGCGTAAATCCCGTCGATATTAGTTTGATAATCCAATGCATTATTTACAACGATCGCATTTTTTTCGATGTTCAAGCCCCAGTTTCCGATTTCTCCTAATTTTGGAGTCAGTCCGAACAATGGAATAAAATAATCAGTTTCGATATCATACGGATCCTGGCCATCAACAGCTACAGTAATTCCGTCCACTTTTCCGTTACCTTTGATTGCCGTAACTTCAGCCGGAGTAATTAATTTAATTTTCCCTTGATTTTTCAGCTCCTGAACCTTTTCTACAGAATCCAAAGCCCCGCGGAATTCATTTCTTCTGTGGATCAAAGTCACCTCACTCGCTACATTAGATAAGAAAATGCTCCAATCCAGCGCAGAATCTCCTCCGCCAGCAATTACCACTTTCTTATTTCTGAAATGCTCAGGTTCTTTCACAAAATATTCAAGACCTTTTTCCTCGTAATCAGCAATGTTCTCGATAGTCGGTTTTCTTGGCTCGAAAGTTCCCAAACCTCCCGCAATTGCAATAGCTTTTGCTCTGTGAACCGTTCCTTTATTAGTTACTACTTCAAACCATTCATCATCTACTTTTGTATAGGAAACAGCTGTTTCACCAAGGGTAAATCCGGGCTGGAACTGCTTGATCTGCTCCATTAAGTTATCAACAAGCTCACCTGCATTTACAGAAGGATAACCCGGAATATCGAAAATAGGTTTTTTGGGATAAAGCTCGGCCAGCTGCCCGCCCGGCTGAGGAAGCGCATCAATAATGTGACACTTCATTTTTAAAAGACCAGCTTCAAATACTGCAAAAAGTCCCGTAGGTCCCGCTCCTATGATCAATATATCGGTAGTTATCATATTTATTAAGATAAATTAATTATACTTGTAGCTGCAAATTTACTAATTTTAATGCTAAGCATATTTAATTCATTCTAAATAAAAAACTGAGATTTATCAAATATCTAGAATTTAAGGTTTTAAATTGGCAGTGTTTTTGCAAAAATTTATTTATGAAGAAAATTTTGAATTTTATTGCAGTATTTATATTCTGTTTCGGTTTCGGCCAGATAGATAATATTGCACACGGCGAATCCATTACTTTCAGGATCCACTATGGGTTCCTAAATGCCGGAACAGCCACCCTCACAACCCAAAAAACCAATTATAAAGGAGTTCCACATCTCTATGCAAAAGGAACGGGACAGACAACGGGTGCTGTAAAAGCTTTTTTTAAAGTAGATGATCTTTATGAAAGCTTTATTAATGTAAATACAGGTTTACCAAGCTTTTATGTAAGAAATGTAAAGGAAGGAAGCTATTCTCAACATTTTGAGACGGTTTTTAACCATGATAACAATACGTTAATTTTAACTGATAAGAAAACGCCTGCCAACGGGTCAAAAGTGATCAAATCTGTAAAAGGTGTTCAGGATATGCTTTCATGCTTTTATTATCTGAGAAGCAAAAGCCCGGGTGAACTAAAAGTAGGAACAGTTATCAACATGAATGTCTGGATAGACGACGAAATGTTTCCTTTCCAGCTGAAAGTAACAGGTACAGAAAATTTGAAAACAAAATTTGGGACTATCAATTGTTTAAAAATTATTCCGTCCGTAAAAAGCGGAAGGGTTTTTAAAGAGAAAGAAGGCGTTACCATGTGGGTTTCCAATGATGCAAACCATATTCCGATGCTGTTAAAAGCTGAATTGGCCGTAGGTTCCCTAAAAGCAAGCATTGATGATATCAAAAATGTAAAATATCCTTTGAAATTCACTAAATAATTAGATTTAATAATTAAAATAAATGTCTGCAATTTTTTGCAGGCATTTTTTATGTGGTATGTAATAAATTTTTCATCTCAATTGTCATCATTATATAACACTAAGAGACAATCAACCATGAAAGCCAAAATACTGATCATCTGTATACTATTGTTTTCACATTCCCTATATTCCCAAAAAAAGGAAGAAAATAATATTATCAGGAAGAAGATTCTGATCACAAAAACCTTATCATCCCCAAAAATAGACGGAATCCTTGATGATTCAGAATGGCAAAACGCTCCTGTAGCTACCAATTTTATTGAAAGAAACCCCAATAACGGCCGTCCTCAGGCAGATTCCATAAAAACAGAGGTGAAAATTTTATATGATGATACCGGAATTTATTTCGGAGCTCAGATGTATGATCCCACGCCGGCGAAAATTGCAAAAGAACTCACCGAAAGAGATGGTATCAGCAATGATGATTTTTTCGGAGTGGCTTTAAACGGATATAACGATAAACAGCAAAGCCTCGAATTTGTAGTTACCGCGGCCGGCGTACAGTTTGATGCAAAATTAACAACGGACGGCGAAGACGATACCTGGAACTCAATATGGTACAGCGGTGCAAAAATCAATGAAAAAGGCTGGTCCGTGGAAATAAAAATTCCTTATTCCGAATTGAGATTTCCAAAAAGCAATGTACAGGAATGGGGAATGAATATGTTCCGGAAGATCCAGAGAATCAAAGTATCATACGACTGGAATTTTGTAGACAATGCCAAGAATTCCTACACTCTTTTTGACGGTGTTTTACAAGGTATCGAAAATATAAAACCTCCTACCCGATTGTCTTTCACTCCTTATTTTTCAACTTATATTAATAGCTATGACGGGAAAACAACCGCTAATGTGAATGGTGGAATGGACGTAAAATATGGTATTAATGACGCTTTCACCTTCGATATGACGCTTATCCCGGATTTCGGGCAGGCTAATTTTGACAATTCAATTTTAAATTTAAGTCCGTTTGAGCAGCAATTCTCCGAGCAAAGAACATTTTTCACCGAAGGAACCGAGCTGTTCAGCAAAGGCGGCATGTTTTATTCAAGAAGAGTAGGCGGCGAGCCTACGCTTTATCCCACAATTAGCGCTAACGAAGAAGTAACGGAATATCCTTCAAAAGTAAAATTATTTAACGCTTTTAAAATTTCCGGACGAACGAAAAAGGGGCTTGGAATTGGGTTTTTCAACGGTGTTACCCAGAAAATGGAAGCCACTATCATCAATCATGAAACAGGAGAAATCAGAAGAGAAGTTGTAGAACCGTGGGCCAACTATAATGTGCTGGTTTTTGACCAGAGATTCAACGGAAATTCTTCTGTATCATTAGTAAATACAAATGTAACAAGGGACGGAGCGTTTCGTGATGCCAATGCTACAGGAATTCTCTGGGACATTATCAATAAAAAAAATATATACAAAACCTTCGGAAGCCTGAAAGGAAGCTGGGTGATGAATGGTGAAACAAAATTCGGGACGCGAGCAGAAGCCGGTTTTGAAAAAATTGCTGGGAAACACCGCTTTTCCATCAACGGAAATGCCACTACAAAAAACTGGGATATTAATGATGTAGGATTTTCTACAAAGACCAATTTTGCCAATTACAATGCCTGGTACGGCTATAGAATTCTGCAGCCTACAAAAAACTTCAATAATATTTACCTGAATTTTAACCTGAATTATTACCACAGATTAGAACCTTTTATTTTCCAGAATTTTGTTTTTAATAACAACAACAGCTTTACTGATAAAAACTTCCGTGTTTTTGGCGGCGGGATTGAATTTACACCTCTTGGCCAAAATGATATTTTTGAACCCAGGACTTTCGGGCGGCATCTTAAAGTTCCGGGATATTTTGATTCGTGGATCTGGTTTGAAAGCGACAGCCGAAAAAAGCTGCAGTATAATTTCACCATAGATTATTATGCTTTTGATGAAAAAGGAAGAAACCAGGTTTTCACAGAATTTGGGCTAAGATACAGGTTCTCAGATAAATTTAATATAAACTGGAATTTTAATCCAAGTTTCAGCAATAATGAAACAGGTTTTGCCGGCAAAAATGACCCTGATATTTTCATTGGACGAAGACAAAGAAACACTTACGAAAATGCTTTAACCTCAAAATATACATTTAACGAGAAAACCTCCCTGACACTTACTTTCAGACATTATTTTTCTGATGTTACGTACAAACAGTTTTATACCTTAAATCAGGATGGAAGCCTTACAAATACTGATAATTTCAGCAATAATCTCAACGGAACTTATAATGCCTGGAATGTAGATTTACGGTTTTCTTGGTGGTTTGCCCCGGGAAGCCAGCTTACACTGCTCTACAGGAATGCAACATCCAATTATCTTGAATTTTCAAGGCTGAATGTTACTAAAAACTATGATATGCTTTTCAGCGAACCCACGGTAAATAACTTTTCCTTAAAACTAACCTATTTTCTGGATTATAACAGGGTAAAATCTTGGGCTAAAAAAAGAAAAATGAAAGGCTAAAAATACTAACAACGTAGTAAATTTTTCAATATCATCTCGTTTTTAATTACGTTTTGTTTCTTAGGTCAGTAATTAAAAACAAAAAACCTCCGGAATTCCGGAGGTTTGATTTTCTTCTTTTTTATCATTTGTGTGTGTTCGTTCTTTGGTTCTTTCTCATCATTTGTGTTTTATGAGAATCAAAGATCATTATAGTAATTTTTTTCCTTCTTTTTGTTGATACAAATGTACTAACATCATCATATACAATCCTCATAAATGTTTTAGATATATATCGCCAAGACAGTAGATTTTTATCTACAAATCAATAGTTACAATAAAAAATCATTTAAAAAAAAGAACCTCCGAAAAAAATCCGGAGGTTCTTTTATGCGATCTTTGATTCTTTCTCATCATTTGTGCTTTAGAGAAATCAAAGACCTATGATCTTTCTTAAATAATTTTTTCTTATCTCTTATGTTGATACAAAGATAGAAACAGAGAGGGATATAAGCATTATAAATGATGTAGATATATGTCGTATCTGTTATAGATATAATTCTACAAATGATTACTGACTGTTCTTGATGATCTCAATCAGTTCCACCAGATTTTCGATTTCCAGCTTGTCAAAAATCCTCCTTTTAAGTGTACTTACAGTATTCTGTTTAATGTCCAGCTTTACTGCTATTTCAAGATTTCCGAGACCCTGCGCATACATTTCCGCAATCTGCAGTTCTCTTTCTGTAAGAGAAGACAAAGGATTAACCAGGCTTGGATTTTTCATTGAGTTCACCAGTAAAATCTGTGTTTCCGGGGAAATATATTCTCCGTCGCTTAATATTTTTCTGATGGCTTTTTCTATTTCTTCCTCCTCATTCAGCTTACTCAAAAAACCGTCGGCTCCTGCATTTAAATATCTAAGTGAATGCATTGTTTCGTCAATCCCTGTAAAAATAAGAACTTTCATTTTCGGTCTTATTTTTTTAATCTCCGGCAAAACGGAAAGGCTGTTCCCGTCAGGAAAATGAGCGTCAATAACAGCGATATCTATCGGGAATTTATTTATGGATTCTGTGAGCTGCTGCAGATTGGATGCATGAACAACCTCATGATCAAGCTCCATATCTTCCAAAAGGAAAACAAGCCCCTGCCGTATAAGGCTGTGGTCATCCGCTAGGAGGAA
The DNA here is from genome assembly GCF_000430825.1 of Chryseobacterium daeguense DSM 19388. Taxonomy (GTDB): domain Bacteria; phylum Bacteroidota; class Bacteroidia; order Flavobacteriales; family Weeksellaceae; genus Chryseobacterium; species Chryseobacterium daeguense. Next base: position 408,488 of record NZ_AUMT01000003.1, read on the forward strand.
AAAGATTTTTTTCTGATCTGGCTGATTCATTTGTTTTTATTTAAATTAATTGAGAAAACCACCGTAGTACCTTTATTCACTTCGCTTGATACGGATATATTTCCGCCATACAGCTCCACTATTTCTTTACATAAGCTCAAGCCCAAGCCGGCACCAAGATTTTCTACATCTTCGGATAAAATCCCCTGATAATAAGGTTCAAATATTTTTTCCAGATCAGACTGAGCAATTCCTATACCGCTATCACTTATTTTTGTGGTTAGGCGAATTGTATTTTCATCCAGTGCTTCTGTAGCTGCTGTAACCCGGATTTCTCCGTTCTCGGTAAATTTATTGGCATTTCCGATAATATTCATAAAAACCTGGTTGATTTTTTTGTTATCAGAATAAACAACAATATCTGGGTTTATGTTTTCATTGACGATCAGCTTATTATTTCTCGTTTCCACGTAAGGCTCAACGGAATTGAGAATGGAAGTTATTTCATTTTTAAGGTTAAAAACCACCGGAATCAGCTTATTTTCTACGGCCTGATTTTTTGTGTATTCTAAAATCTGGTTGGCCTGTATCAAAAGGCTGTCATTGGTATAGCTTATAGATTTAAGGTATTCTTTAATTTTTTCATCCTCTGTTTTTTTATTAATCCTGTTGATGAAAATGCCTATTATTTTTAATGGTGATCTCAATTCATGGCTCAGCATTCCTAAAATTCTGTTCTTGAATTTCAGGTTCTCGTTGATCTGCTTGTTCGCTTCCTTCAGTTTACGTTCATAAATAAAGGCGATCCTCGTTAACAGCATAATTAAAATGGAAACAATAAACATGAGAATCAGCGCCCCGAAGATCAAATTTGTCCTTATTCTGTTATTTTTTGAATTCTGTTTTTCGTATTCTTTTTCAAGATCTGCTTTAGAATTCTTGATAGCAGATTCATAGACGGTTATCAGGCCTTCGCTGTACATCAGCAGATTGCTATACATTTTATAAATAGTTCCGTCATTATTCTGCCTTTGGATTACATTCACCTGCATTTTTTTTACCTCACGGGAATAATATCGATCAACCAGATTAATGATGCTATCCAAACCTTTTTTAATTACAGCAGCTGGATCTTTTCCTTGTTTTACGGTAATTACCGTGCTTTCTTTACGTACATTTTCCTTTCCGGCAATAGCGTCTCCCAGACGTCCGAAGAATCCCTTTTTCTTCACCGTATCAGAATATGTTTTAGTTTCTATATTGAAATTAAACTTGTCGAGGCTGTTTCCCAGATCATATTTATTAATTTTCGTAAGATCAGCCGGAGCTTTCACATTGGATTTTGTTGAAAACTGATACGTAGAATCTACCAATACCTTTAGTCTTTTGATATTTGCTGAATCCTTTTTTTGAGAAGCCAGGCTATTTTTTAGCCTTGGGTATTTGTTTTCATAATGACAGATGCTGTCAAGATTCTGACTCAGCTTATTTAATGATTTAAAATAAGAATCCAAAAACTGGCTGTCTTTACTGGTAATATATTTCTGAAGAAAATCCTGGGCATTGAGAAGCTCCTTTTTAGAATTATCTTCCAAATTTTCCAATGAGCGAATTTCTTTTAATTGCTGCTCAATAAAAGTTAAATTTTTCCTATTAACAAACTCATTATAAAAAAATCCCGCTATAAGTACCTGAATTAATAGAATACATATAATAAGAGAGTAATGAATTACTTTTCTTGATTTGAAATCTGTCGATTTTACAAACATGTCCTTTTCCGAAGTTTTTCTAAAAATAAAAGTAATAAAAAATCCTGTAAATTGCTTTTTTACAGGATTTGATTTATTTTAAGTTTAAATTATAAAGTTTTAAACTGCTCCAATGTTCTGATGTCATTTTCAAAGAACATTCTGATGTCGCTCATCTGATAAAGAAGCATTACGATTCTCTCAATCCCCATCCCAAAGGCATATCCTGAATACTTTTCTGAATCAATATTTACATTTTTCAAAACGGCCGGGTCTACCATTCCGCATCCCATAATTTCCAGCCAGCCGGTTCCTTTTGTGATTCTGTAATCTGTTTCAGAATTTAATCCCCAATATACGTCAATTTCCGCACTTGGCTCAGTAAAAGGGAAATAAGAAGGTCTTAATCTGATTTTCGACTTTCCGAAAAGCTCCGTTGTGAAGAACTGTATGGTCTGCTTTAAATCTGCAAAACTTACATTTTCATCAATATATAAACCTTCAATCTGATGGAAAATACAATGCGAACGTGAAGAAACTGCCTCATTCCTGAACACTCTTCCCGGTGATAAAATCCTGATAGGAGGCTGATTTTCTTCCATATAACGTATCTGTACAGAAGAAGTATGGGTTCTCAATAAAATATCCGGATTCTGCTCAATAAAGAAAGTGTCCTGCATATCTCTTGCCGGATGATATTTCGGAAGGTTTAGTGCGGTAAAATTGTGCCAGTCGTCTTCAATTTCCGGCCCGTCTGCCACTGCAAAACCAATAGATTTAAAAATCTCGATAATCCTGTTTTTAACCAAATTAATCGGATGTCTTGAACCCAGATCAAGTGGAAAGGCCGGTCTTGTAAGATCTTCTTTTTCAAGGACAACAGAAGATTCCGAAGCACTCTTTAAGTCCTCCAGCTTTACATTTACAGCCTGCTTCAAAGTATTGATCTTCTGCCCGAATTCTTTCTTCTGGTCGTTAGGAACTTCTTTAAATTTTTCAAAAAAATCGTTCAGAATTCCTTTTTTACCATTGTACTTGATTCGGAAGTTTTCAATCTCCTCTTTAGATGTAGCATTGAAGCCGTTTACTTCAACCAGTAATTCTTCTATCTTTTCTATCATTGTCTGACCCTTTCAAAAATGTTTTGCAAAAATACGATTTTTCAGTTGAATATTTTTCCTTCTTATGTTAAAAAAAATCTGCCCCTTATGCGGAGGCAGACTTCAATCACTTATTTCACTTAAATAAAAAAATTATTTTTTTTCCAAAGCCTTCACGTTGATCTGAAGAGTTACCTCATCTTTGATCACACCGTTTTCAGCAGGAGCCTGGAATTTTACCCCAAACTCTTCTCTTTTAATATCTTTCGGTTCAGTTGCAATGCTTACTTCTCCATCTTTTACAGACACATTTGCCTTAAACTGAACAGGTTTTGTAATCCCTTTTATGGTTAAATTGCCATCAAGAAGCGTATTGTAATCGCCTTCTGCAGATGGGGTAATTTTTGTAATTTCGTAGGAAGCTGTGGGGAATTTTTCTGTTTCGAAGAAGTCTCCGCTTTTCAGGTGGCCGTTCAGTTTTCCCAGCTGTTCAGCATCATCTTTCAGGTCAACCGATGTAAGAGAGGTCATATCCGCAACAAATTTTCCGCTTTCAAGCTTACCGTCTTTTACCGTAAAATCACCGCTTTCAAATTTAATAGTCCCGAAATGGCTTGTATTTTCACATTTAAAAATTTTGTAGCCCTTCCACTCTACTTTACTGTTCAACGTATCCACTACATACTGATTACCGTCTTTAGTTGTCGTTACTTCACTGCTTTCGCTGGAAACAGGCTTCTCTTTTTTACAGGAAACCATCACAGCTGTAGCAAAAAATGCCGGAATAACAATTGAAAACAGCTTTCTTTTCATAATTATTAATTTTTTAATACTCCTGCTAATATAATAAAAAAATTGTTTCTTTCATAAAAACATTTCATTTCATTACATTTGTAATATGCTATTAGAAATAAACAATCTATACTTTTCATATTCCAAAGAAAAGCCCCTGTTTCAGAACCTTAACCTTAAGTTTGAGGCTGGTAAAATAGTAGCGCTGGCCGGAGAAAGCGGGTGCGGAAAATCTACTTTACTGAGTCTCGTTTACGGACTTCTTGACTGGGAAAGCGGAGACATTATTTTTAACGGAGAAAAACTGCTGGGGCCAAAAGGAAACCTGGTTCCGGGAGAAGCTTCGATGAAATTTGTAGCGCAGAATTTTGATCTGATGCCTTACGCAACCGTGGCAGAAAATGTAGGAAAATTTATTTCAAATATTAATTTAGCAAAGAAAAAAGAAACGGTAGCTGAGCTTCTGGAAGTGGTGGGGCTTGAAGAATTTGCAAATGTTTTACCCAAATATCTTAGCGGCGGGCAGCAACAACGTGTTGCCATTGCAAGGGCGCTTTCCGTGCTTCCAAAGCTTTTGATTCTGGATGAGCCTTTCAGTAATCTGGATTTTCCGAGAAAGATTGAATTACGTGAAAAATTATTCAGATATGTGAAGCAGCAGAATATTTCTTTAATCATTTCTACTCATGAGCTTCAGGATATTATTCCCTGGCTGGATCAGATCATTGTTCTTCAGAACGGAAGATTAATTCAAAATGAAAGCCCGGAAGAAACATTCAGAAATCCTTATAATTCTTATGTGGCTAAACTTTTCGGCGAAGTGAATATTTTTAGTGAAAATGAAATCAAAGATTTTCAGATTTCGAAATTTTCTTATTATCCGAAAGAAATAAAAGTCTCAGAAAACGGTATTGAAGCCGAAGTTCTGGAAAGCCGGTTTGCGGGAAATCATTATTGGAACAAGGTAAGCGCGAAGGGTAAGGAAATGGTGATTTATACAGATAAGAAAATAAGCGGGAAGATTTATGTTGTTTTTGCTTAGTGTTTTTTAATTACATTCCGTTTTAGACCACCCCGTCAAAAATTCTTTGAATTTTCGCCACCCCTCCGGAGGAGGGGAATTATGCATGTTTTTAATGTAGCGGATTCCTTTCTTCCAAATCATTAACCGTCACATTTCCCAACACTTAATGTGAATTTGTGGATAAAAAAACAGAAACAAAACGATGAGTTTTAAAACTTTTTGTTACATTTGTATTTCTACAGCATAAGGAAATTTTTGGTTAATTCTCTTTCTGCCTCCTGAGACGAAAATTAGTCGTTCGACAATCTAGTCTTTTGAAAGATTACACTGTCCAATTCTTTCCTTTTTTTTATGCCTTTTTCACAAATTCCGACTTTAAAGCCATCGAACCGAAACCATCAATTTTACAGTCAATATTATGATCACTGTCTGGTCTCAAACGGATATTTTTCACTTTAGTTCCTGCTTTTACTGGTTTTGGAGCGCCTTTCACCGGCAGATCTTTGATTACTACTACAGAATCTCCATCCTGAAGCTCATTTCCATTCGAGTCTAGAATTTTACCTGAATTAGAAACTTCAGCGCTTACCTCTTCCGGATTCCATTCGTAGAAACACTGGGAACACACCATCATATTATCACTTGGATAAGTAAATTCAGAACTACATTTCGGACAAAGTACAGTATCACTCATATTTTTTAATTTTTGCAAAGATAGGTTTTTGAGTTATGAGTTAAAAATTATGAGTGATAAGTTGGAAAGTTGAAAACATACATTACATAATTAACTCATATTTTTAACTCATAACTCAGAGCCCTGTTTAAATTTTATTCAATAATTTTTTATAGCTTTTCTTAATTTTTTTAATTAAAATAAATGCTGTTTATTTAAATTTAACATTAAGAATTTCAGCGAGTTAAGTTTACTCTGATTAAGAAATCAATAAATTGATTTTTATTAAGTTTTTTAAGCTAAAAGGGCCTAATTTCTTAACGGTAAAAACAAGTTATAAATTTAAACAGGCTCTAATTAACTCCATAATTTTTAACTCATGACTCATAACTAATAACATTTAAAATTTTCGTATTTTTGCAGATTCAAAATAGCAGAACCCAATTTTATGGAACTTATTCACAGAAATTTAGCGATCGGAATTCATGATGCTTTGCAGGAAACATTTTTCGAGAAAAATAAATATGCCGATAAAGTATTAGAAAGACTTTTAAAGGCAAATAAAAAATGGGGAAGCCAGGACAGAGCCGTTGTTTCCGAGATTTTTTACAATATCATCCGTTGGAAAAAACGCCTTGAATATTATATGGGTGAAGGTGTAAAGCCTAATAATATTTATAAATTAATCATCGCTTATCTTCTTTGGAGCAAAACAAATTATAAAAAGTTTGAGGAATTCGACGGAATAAAAATCGCTGATATTCTTACAAAGCTTAAAAAAGGAACAGTTCCGACGAAAGCTATAGAATATTCTATTCCTGAATGGCTTGCTGAAACGCTGGAAAAAGAATTGGGTCCAAAATGGGAAAAAGAGATGCATGCCTTAAACGAGCAGGCACCAACAGTTTTAAGAGCAAACTCCCTGAGAACCACACCAAAAGAATTAATTTCTGATCTTTCCGATGAAAATGTAGTTTCATATCCAGTGAAAAATTATCCCGATGCCGTGCAATTGGAAGAAAAAAAGAATGTTTTTCTTACAACCGCGTTTAAGGAAGGATTATTTGAAGTTCAGGATGCATCATCTCAAAAAATCGGGTATTTTCTTGATGTGAAAGAAGGACAGAGAGTTGTAGATGCTTGCGCAGGCGCGGGTGGGAAAACACTTCACCTGGCTGCTTTGATGGGAAATAAAGGACAAATTATCGCTCTGGATATCTTCGAATGGAAGTTAGTGGAATTGAAACGCCGTGCAAAAAGAGCCGGTGCCCACAACATCGAAACACGCCTGATTTCTGATAATAAAGTGATTAAAAGACTTCACGATAAGGCCGACAGGTTACTGATTGACGCGCCATGTTCAGGACTTGGAGTTTTGAAAAGAAATCCGGACAGCAAGTGGAAAATTGACCAGGATTTTATTGACAGAATTAAGCTTGAGCAGCAGCAGATTCTTCAGGATTACTCCAAAATGCTTAAAGTAGGCGGGAAAATGGTGTATGCGACATGTTCTATTTTACCATCTGAAAACAACGGGCAGGTAGAAGAATTCTTAAAAAACAATCCGAATTTCAAAATGATCAAGGATGAAAAAGTAATGCCAAGTGAAGGCTATGACGGATTTTACATGGCTTTAATAGAAAGGACATCATAAACAACCGTTTAAAAAATATTTATCATACAAACTACCCTATTTTCCGGGTAGTTTTTTTGTTCCAGATTCTGAATTTAATCAAAAATAAAACCTCTGAAAAAAGAAATTCCATGAAAAACTTTTCAGAGAAATGTAACTTTCTCGCCATCTTGCACACCTATACAATGAAAAACTAATGTAAAATTCACAAAGTTGACATTTTATTAACTAAAAATTATCTTTGTGAAAAACCAATCCCGCTTATGCATCAGAGAATTTTAGCCAGCTTCTTTATTTTTTTATTCTGTGTTTCTTTCGCACAGACTTATGAGGTTCAATACATTAGCTCCTACAACGGAAAAGTACAGACGGAACAGTCGCCCACTTTAGTATGGGTAAATGAAAAGGAAAATTTTATTCTAAATAATAAAATAAGAGAACAAAAAGCAGATTTTCCATTTGAAATAACAAAAATTGAAAAACCTTCCAACACAGTAGTTTCTTATGCTTTTTTGAAGCCCGGAGAAATTATTTCGACTTCTGATACTGAATCCGTAGGAAAACAAAACTTCGAGCTTACTAATGAAACCAAAAAAATCTTAGGATATACTTGCAAAAAGGCGGTTACTAAAATCAATTCTAATACTATTGAAGTATGGTTTACCACTGATATGAAAATTCAGGGAGGCCCTTCCGTAATAGGACAAAATCTGGGTTTCGTACTGGAGATCGAAAGAAATAAAAACTCTGTAATTACCGCCAATTCAATTAAAAAAGTAAAGAAAACAGAGATCGGCAATCTGCTTAAAGGTTCTATTAATTCTACAGATCAGTTAGGCTACAAAGATCTTTTATGGAAAAGCAGATTTACAACCCTGAAAGTTTTTGAAAACGAAACCATTAATTTTTCGGATGAATCCAAATCAGATGAAAACGTAAAAAGATTTGCTAACGGAACGATTATCCTTAAAAAAATTAAGTTCCCGAAAATTTCTCAAGGCGAAAATATTTTTGTTGAATTAAAGCAGCAGTCCAATGGTGATGCTTATGACAGAACCGGAACCGTTTTCTTTATTCCACAAGATAAATCACAGTCTTTTTTCAATGGATTGGAAAGTGGCGCAAAAACGCTTCCCGCTTATGACAACGGAAACGGAAAGCAATATTACGGTGTAGCTTCCACAGAAAATTACAATCCTGCTATTGAGATGATGAGATTTTTTACGGCGTTCGGGATCAATAAATTTAATCATATTCAGCTAAAAGATAAAAGCTGGCAGACCATAAACCCTTACCGGCAGGACATTACGGAGCTAAAGCCTTCACTGTCTGAAAAAGAGCTATGGGTTGGAACTTTTATCGGTAATTATGATAAAGGAGGACATAAGGTGAGTCTTGAGATCACCATCCACAAAAGCGACCAGACCATCAATAAAAACAATACCGTAATTCCTTTATTTAATACTTTGAATATTATGGAAATGGCCGGACAGGACTATTCCACGATGTTTAACCTGGATAAAGGTCTGCAGGTAGAATTTACCTTAAAAAAAGATTTAAAAAATGCGCAGCTGAGGTACATTACCACGGGCCACGGCGGCTGGGAAAACGGCGATGAGTTCGTTCCTAAAGCCAACTCTATTTTCCTTGACGGCAAAATGGCATTCTCTTTTGTACCGTGGAGATCAGATTGCGGCTCTTACCGTCTTTACAACCCTGCTTCAGGAAATTTCGCAGACGGACTTTCATCATCAGATTTAAGCAGATCAAACTGGTGCCCGGGAACGGTTACCAACCCCAACTTCATCTCTCTTGGAGATTTAAAAGCCGGAAAGCACACTATTCAGGTAAAAATTCCGCAAGGCCCTACAGAAGGAACAAGCTTCAGCTCTTGGAATGTTTCGGGAGTATTACTGGGTTCTGAATAAAAAAACCTTCTCGCAAACTGAATTGCAAGAAGGTAAAAACACAAATGATGAAAAAAAATTATTTCGAGCCACAAAGTAAAGGCTAAAATTCAAATAATAAATTATCATAGATTAAGAAATATATCAATTTTATTTCGTATGTAATTGAGATTTCGATTGCACAGCGAAAAAAATTAACCAAATTCCTTGTTTTGGTTAAAAATAGTTGAAATTTTTCTTTTTATAAAACTATTTAATTAAAAATTTTAACCAAATCAAATTTTTTATTGTTATTTTTAAACTACAAACTTATTTTTGTTTCAAATAATAATAAAATGTGTGGAATTGTATGCTTGTTTGACGCCAAACAGAAAACAGAAATTTTAAGGCCCCAGGTTCTTGAGATGTCAAAAAAAATCCGTCACAGAGGTCCGGACTGGAGCGGTGTATTTCAGGATGATAAGGTAATTTTTTCTCATGAAAGGCTTGCCATCGTAGATCCTACTTCCGGAAAACAGCCTTTGTTTACTAAAGACAGAAAAATTGTTTTAGCCGTAAACGGCGAGATCTATAATCAAAGAGAATTAAAGGAAGAATTTCCAGACTATGAATTTCAGACAGAATCTGATTGTGAAGTGATTTTACCGCTTTATCAAAAATATGGAAAAAATTTCATCGAAAAACTCAACGGGATTTTTGCATTCTCTTTATATGATACTGAAAATGAAGTGTATCTCATTGCCCGCGATCACATGGGAATCTGCCCGCTTTATCACGGCTGGGACAAAAACGGAAACTATTACGCAGCATCAGAATTAAAAGCCCTGGAAGGAATCTGCAAAACCATTGAAACTTTTTTGCCGGGCCATCTTGTTTACAGCAAAGACGGAACTGAGCTGCAGCAGTGGTACAAAAGAGACTGGGAAAGCTTTGAAAATGTAAAAGATAACGAAACCGATATCGCAAAATTAAGAAAGGGCCTTGAAGACGCCGTTCACAGGCAGCTGATGAGTGATGTTCCTTATGGCGTGCTTCTTTCCGGAGGATTGGATTCTTCTGTGATCTCTGCGATTACGGCAAAATTTGCAAGACAGAGAATAGAAAGCGGTGATACTCAGGAAGCATGGTATCCACGTCTGCACAGCTTTGCAGTTGGTTTGGAGGGTTCACCGGATCTTGTGGCAGCTCAGAAAGCAGCAGAACATATTGGCTCGGTGCATCATGAAATCAATTTTACGGTACAGGAAGGCCTTGATGCCATCCGCGACGTCATTTATCACCTCGAAACCTATGATGTAACAACGGTGCGTGCTTCTACCCCAATGTATCTTCTCGCAAGAGTCATTAAATCCATGGGAATAAAAATGGTGCTTTCCGGGGAAGGTTCTGATGAATTATTCGGTGGGTACCTGTATTTTCATAAAGCTCCGAACGCAAAAGAATTTCATGATGAAACGGTAAGAAAGCTCGGCAAACTGCATCTTTACGACTGCTTAAGAGCCAATAAAGCACTGATGAGCTGGGGAATAGAAGGCCGGGTTCCATTTTTAGACAAAGAATTCATGGATATTGCAATGACTATTAACCCGAAAGATAAAATGGTAAACGCAGCCGAAGGTAAAATTGAAAAATGGGTATTGAGAAAAGCTTTCGAAGACATTCTTCCTGATACTATCGTCTGGAGACAGAAAGAACAGTTCTCGGACGGCGTGGGATATTCCTGGATTGATACGTTAAAAGCAGTTGCAGAAAATGAAGTGACTGATGAAATGATGGCCAATGCGAAATTCAGGTTTCCACTGAATACACCTCAGAATAAAGAAGAATACCGTTACAGGACGATTTTCGAAGAGCATTTCCCAAGTGAAACAGCCGCCGCAACTGTTCCGTCCGTACCATCAGTAGCATGCTCTACCCCAATTGCACTGGAATGGGACGAGGCTTTTAAAAATATGAACGATCCAAGCGGAAGGGCCGTAAAAGTACATGAAACGTCTTATGACGAATAGTGAGACTGATAATTTATTAACCGGAGGTTTTATGCTGATTACCCTCTGATTTCTGGCTTCTCAGTCAAATTTTATTAATCCTGTAGCAATACGGGATTTTCTTTTGAATAAACCTTAAAATATTATCAGAATTTAACCGTTAATCAAAAATAATATCTAATAAATAATTATATTTGGAAAACGAAAATATCAATTATAAAAAAATGAGAAGAAACATTACTATCTTATTTGCTTTATTATCCATGACTTTTGCTTTTGGACAGGGGAAATACGGCAAATATCTTAGCTCCAAAAAGCTGGCCATGGTCTATAAAAGCGTGAAGGATCAAGATAAAGATGATTATTATCAGCAATACTACTGGCTTGCAAAAGCCGAGCAACTGAAAACATATCCTCACCTTAAAGATATAAAGCCGGTTGTTTTATATGAGTTTGTAAAAAAAGTAAATCCTCAGAACCCGACTAAAACTCTGGATGCAAGAGGAAAAGAATTAAGAGAAACAGCAGAATTATCATTAAATCAATATTTTAAAAACAAAAATTTTGAGAACAATTCTGTTTTAATGTATAACCTCGAAACGTATGTAGACCCTTCTAAAGGCCAGTATTACACAAAAGTAGACCCGGAAAAAATCAAGGAGCTGGTTCCGAAAGAACTTTTCGCCTTCAATTCCAACAACAGAAATACAGGGGAAGACAAAACCTATTACTTATGGATCGACAAAAAGAAGGATGATTTCAAGATCGTAGATATTATTCCTGACGAAAAAGAAAACAAAGATTTCTACGCAAGAGTAAAGCAGTATCTTCCGAATTTCAAGTTTTCTAAATATGTTCCTTCTGTAAAAAAAGGTACAAAAACCGACAGAACAGATGTAGATTACTACTACATTATGCCATTTGAGCAAAATACAGATAACATCGAATACAAAACAAAGGATTTCAAAACCTTCTCATTAAGCCAGTACAGAAAAGCCGGCGACGAGTGGAAAGGGGTTGAAAAACCTAGAAAATAAAAATAAGTCCTGTGAAATTCACAGGACTTATTTTTTTGTCTGATTCGCAGGAATTCTACGGTAAATGACAACCTGAATTTAAAATTTGAATATTTTAATCAACAAAAAATTACTTAAGGAATAAATATTGCTCTTAAAAAGTATTCAAAAAAACAAATGATTAAAATTTTATTAAGATAAAATGTCAGAAGCAATATCGCAGCCCAATTCGATAAAGAAAACTTTACCGCTAATTCTTGCGACTGCTATTTTTATGCAGATGCTGGATTCCACAATCCTGAACACTTCCCTGCCTTCCATTGCAAAAGATCTGCAGGAATCGCCACTCAATATGCAGAATGCGATCATCAGTTATGTTCTTACTTTGGCGGTTTTCATGCCGGCAAGTGGTTTCCTGGCAGACAGGTTCGGAACTAAGAAAATTTTCATTTTTTCGCTCATCCTTTTTAGTTTGGGGTCATTTTTTTGTGCAATTTCTCAGAACCTTACCCATCTTGTTATTTCACGGGTTATACAGGGAGTTGGCGGCAGTCTTATGACACCCGTCGGAAAATTGGCATTAATTAAAACTTTTGATAAAAACGAACTGTTAAAGGCTATGAATTTCGCTATTATCCCTGCATTGATAGGTCCGGTTTTAGGCCCATTGGTAGGAGGTTATATGGTAGATTATCTTTCCTGGCACTGGATTTTTCTGATTAACATCCCAATCGGGCTGTTGGGAATTACTTTAGGTATAAAATACATGCCGAATTATAAATCCAAAGATGTAGATTTTGATTTAAAAGGCTTCCTGATCTTTGCAGCAGCCTCTCTCCTTCTATCAATTTCCCTGGAACTTTTTGGAGATATGCAGAATACCACCCCCGTTTTGGTTATTTTCATTCTGGGATTTCTTTTTCTGTACTATTACTACAAACATGCAAAAAAAGATGAAAGCCCGATTTTTCCCTTGAATTTATTCCAGGTAAGGACTTTCCGTGTTGGAATTGTGGGAAATCTGGCCACGAGATTAGGTATCAGCTCGGTTCCTTTATTATTACCGTTAATGATTCAGATTGCGTACAAGCAATCGGCGGTCACTTCAGGCTGGATTATTGCACCAATGGCCATTACAGCAATGTTTGGAAAGTCTTATGTTATTAAAATTTTAGATAAATTCGGTTACAGGCAGACACTCATGGTGAATACTTTCGTGATCGGAACTTTAATCTGTCTTCTGGCTATTCCCAATATTCACAGCTCTTTATATTGGTTTGTGCCCATTATTGCAGTTTTGGGATTCTTCAACTCTATCCAGTTTACTTCAATGAACACCATTTCTATTGCGGATCTCAGAAACTTCCAGACCAGCAGCGGAAATTCGCTGGTTTCGGTGAATCAGCAGCTTGCCATTGGTTTCGGGATTGCTTTTGGGTTGATTGTTTTAAAAATATTCGAAAACACAGAGCTCATAAAAGGCGAGATACACAACGCTTTTCGCTTTACTTTTCTCACAGTAGGAATTTTAACAATTATATCAGGATTTGTTTTCCGAAGACTTCATATTTCAGACGGAAAAAACATGAAATCGAAGGAGGGTTAATAGTTTTGAGTTATTAGTTTAGTTCGTCATTGCAAGGTACGAAGCAATCTTTTTGTAATACGGCTTTAAGAGCTTTATGAAATAATTTCATCATGAGACTTCCAACTTCCATTTTTCAGGAGCTTTTTCCTGCTTTCCGCTACAATCTTTTTTTCAAAAAGGATTTTCACTACAATCAGGGCTAAGGATTTCGGGAGTGGTGGCTTCGAGAACCTCAGCCACCATTGAGATGGCAGCCTTTTTCATTAATGTTTGACTTAATATAATCTTTGATTTTTGAAGCTGGGAATCTTAGATAATGAGATCGCTTCGTACTTCACAGTGAATAGTGAATTTAGAAATGTTAATTGACGATTCACAATTCACAATTCACAATTCACATTATTACCACAGATCAATGCACCCTGCTTTTGACTTCAGTAACTTTGCTTTTATAATAACAACATTGTTATGGAAACTAAAAAAGTAGAAAGCATCATAGCACCTCAGCCCGCACATTTTGTGGGTGATGGCTTCAGGGTTCACAATTTTATTCCGGGAGTGGAAGGATTGGATATGAAGAGGATGGATCCTTTCATTATGCTTGATTATAATTCGAAATATAATGTCAGCGCGACAGATCAGCCTCGTGGTGTGGGAGTGCATCCGCACAGAGGTTTTGAAACGGTTACCATTGCTTATCATGGGAGGGTTCAGCATCATGACAGTGCGGGCGGCGGCGGTATTATCGGTGAGGGAGATGTACAGTGGATGACGGCTGCAAAAGGTGTTCTTCATAAAGAATATCATGAAACCGAATGGGCAAAAACCGGTGGTATTTTCCAGATGGTCCAGCTTTGGGTAAATCTTCCTTCAGTTTATAAAATGAGCTGTCCGAAATACCAGTCGATCAGGAATTCTGAAATGACGAAAGTGGATCTTAACGAAAACGGTTTCATTGAAGTGATTGCAGGAAGTTACAAAGATCAGAAAGGTCCGGCTTTTACTTTCAGCCCGGTAAATATGATGAATGCCCGGTTGAAAAAAGGAGGAAAAGCAGATTTCAATTTTCCAGCGCATTTTAATACAGCTGCATTAGTGGTTGAGGGAAATATCATTGTAAATAATGAAGAAAAAGCATCCACAGATCATCTGGTTTTATTTAAAAATGAGGGTGAAAACTTCACTATTGAAGCCACGGAAGACTCAGTAGTTCTGATAATCAGCGGAGAACCTATTAACGAGCCTATTTACTCCCACGGCCCGTTTGTAATGAATTCCAGGGAGGAAATTATGCAGGCTTTTGAGGATTATAATTTGGGAAGATTCGGTTATTTGCCGGATTGATTAATACCAGATCAAATGTAATTAATCTTTTCCTTAATTTTATACAGATATTTTATTTAAACGTAACATTGTCATTAGGAATCTAAGCGTTTTTTACTTTTCAACAGCCTGAATTCCTCCGGAATTACAAATTAAGCGAAAATTAAATGTAAAATTTGCACCCTTATATAATTCCAACAAAATTAAAAAACAAAGAACCATGAAACCAGAATTTGAAAACATCCCCCTCATTAATACAGGAAAAAGATTCGAAATAGAATTCAACGGTAATTTTGCTTTTATAGATTATCGTGAAATGGGCAGTCAGATTGCTTTAAACCACACCGAAGCGGATCTTTTGATTGCCGGAACGGGTGCTGCACAGGCTGTCGTTGAAAAAACACTGCACTATATTGAGGAGCACAATAAGAAGGCCCTTCCCTTTTGTCCGTACGTAGCATCATTCATCAAAAAAAACCCGGAATGGAAATGCGTTGTAGATGAAAGATTTCACGGATACAACCAACTTTAATTTTGCTTAAAGTACCATAAAAATTGGAAAATTTGACTACATTAGCTTAATAAAAATTTATAAAACCACTTTACTTATCATGTCAAACATCGGACTTATCATTGAAGAGAAATCAGCAGATATAGGAAACTTTTTGGTGGGAAGATTATTGCCCTTCCGTGAAAAAAGAGCAGTCGGACCCTTTGTTTTTATCGATCATATGGGACCCGCAGAATTGAAGGATTACCAGAATCTTGATGTTCCGCCTCATCCTCACATCGGGCTTTCCACCCTGACCTATCTTCTGGAAGGATCTATTTTTCACAGGGACAGCATAGGAAGTGCCGTGGAAATTCAGCCGGGTGCGGTTAACTGGATGACAGCCGGAAAAGGCGTGGTTCACTCGGAAAGAACACCTGAATATCTAAGACATTCTGATAAAAGACTTCACGGCTTCCAGATCTGGGTAGGACTTCCAAAGCATCTGGAACAGTCTGAGCCAAGCTTTCACCACACAGAAGCAGATGAAATTCCGGTTTGGGAAGAGGATGGAATTCAGTATAAATTAATTGCAGGGGAAGCATTCGGAAGACAGTCTCCGGTTCCAGTTCACAGCAAATTATTTTTTATTGAAATTAAAACTAAAGAAGCCAAAAAAATAAGCATCGGTAAAGATCTTTACGGAGAAGCAGCCATGTACGTGCTGGACGGAACTGTTTCTACGGACGGAAATTCTTACGGCTCAAAACAATTGATGATCGCCAAAGACACAAAATTGTGCGAGTTTGAAATGAGCGAAAACGGAACCGTTTATCTTTTCGGGGGCGAACCTTTTGAAGAGGAGCGTTTTATATTCTGGAATTTTGTAAATTCAGACAAAGAATTAATTGACCGGGCAAAAGTAAACTGGCATGATCAGAATCATGATGCTTTTCCTTTGGTTCCGGGCGATGAAGAAGAATATGTTCCGCTTCCGAAAGCTATTTTAAACAGAAAACCTTAAGAAAGATTAAAGATAAACTATGAAAATATTAGCATTTGCCGGAAGCACATCTTCCACTTCCATCAACAGAGAACTGGTAAAATTTGTTTTGAAAGATTTTCAGAATGAGGAAATTAATTTAATTGATCTTAATGATTTCGATATGCCTGTTTTCTCTGTAGACCGGGAAAAGAAAGGATTTCCGGATGCAGCTCACAATTTTTTGAAAGTTATTGAAGAATGTGATGTGATTATTTGTTCGCTGGCTGAACACAACAGATCATACAGCGCAGCTTTTAAAAATGTGTTCGACTGGGCTTCAAGGATTAATGTAAAAGTTTTTCAGAATAAGCCGATGTTCCTGATGTCCACTTCTCCCGGAGGTTACGGCGGAGGAAATGTGATGAATACGGCAAAAACTTTTTTCCCGAATTTTGGAGCAGATATAAAAGATACTTTCTCGCTACCTAAATTTTATGAAAATTTTGATTTTGAAAGTGGCGTCATTAATCCAGAAATGCTGAAAGACCTGAAAGATAAGATTGAAAATTTTAAAAATCAAGTGAAGAACTGATGAATAAGGGAAGACTGGAGGCCTTCAGTGATGGTGTTTTAGCAATTATCATTACCATCATGGTGCTGGAGCTGAAAGTTCCTGAAGGACACCGTTGGGAAGACCTCAAGCCGCTTATCCCAAAGTTTTTAGCGTATATTTTCAGTTTTATTTATGTCGGAATTTATTGGAATAACCACCATCATTTGTTTCAGACTGTAAAAAAGGTGAACGGAAGCATTCTCTGGGCCAATCTTCACCTGTTGTTCTGGCTTTCATTAATGCCTATTGCAACAGAATGGATCGGGGAAACGCATTTTGCAGAAAATCCTGTTGCCGCTTATGGAATCGGACTTATTATGTGTGCCGTTGCTTATACAATTCTGGAAAATTTAATTATAAAACACGAAGGCGAAGGCTCTCAATTAAAAGAAGCAATACGCTCAAAATCAAAAGAATACATATCAATTATATGTTATATTCTGGGATTCGCGACTTCTTTTTTTTATCCTTATATTGCCATAGGTTTTTATTATATCGTGGCTTTAATATGGCTGATTCCGGACAGAAGAATAGAAAAATCATTAAAAGAAAATTGATATGGAAACACACGAATATATAAATGGAGAAATTACCGTAATTTGGCAGCCTAAAAAATGTATCCACGCCGCAGTTTGTGTAAAAATGCTCCCAAAAGTATATAACCCGAAAGAAAGACCCTGGCTGAAAGCAGAAAATGCAACAGCGGAAGAACTTAAAAATCAAATAGACTTATGCCCTTCAGGAGCTTTAAGTTATAAATTCAATACAGAAAAATAATGGCGGTTACCGTAAAAGCAAGCTTAGGAAAAGAAAAATATTATACCGAAGTAATCGCAGGCGAAAATGCTTTAATAACAGATGAACCTGTAGACAAAGGCGGCCAGAATAAAGGCTTTAACCCCTTTGAAATCCTCGCAACCTCTCTGGCAAGCTGCACTGCAGCAACCCTGAGAATGTATATCGACAGAAAAGAATGGGAAGTAGAAAAAATAAATGTGGAAGTGGAACTTGAGAATTTCCCTTTAACGAAAAGAGCTATTTTCACAAGAGCTATCAGCTTCGAAGGCACTGATCTTGATGATGAACAACTGAAAAGGCTTCATACAATAGCAGACGCCTGCCCTATTCATAAAACACTTACAAACGAAATAGAAATATTAACCAAATTTTCATAATATGATTGAAATAAAGCATAACAACGACGAAAAACACGGAAGTTTTGAAGCACTTATCGACGGAAGACGTGCAGGTTTAATGACTTACACATGGGCCGGAGAAGAGAGATTTATCATAGATCATACCGAAGTGGAAGAAGCATACAACGGAAAAGGTGTTGGTAAGGAAATGCTTTTGGCTGCGGTAGATTTTGCAAGAAAAAACGGAAAAACCATTATTCCGCTTTGCCCTTTTGCAAAAGCTACTTTCCAGAAAAATGAAGAGCTTCAGGATGTTTTGGTGAACAAGACACAGGCTTGATTTCAGGCTAAGATTGAGATTGAGGCTTAGACTGAGATAATTATAAGAGATTAAACTTATCTTAATCTTAGCCTCAACCTTAAAAAAATCATAACCTTTCGGAATAGAAATCCGGAAGGTTTTTTCTTTTTGAGCAGAACAGAAAAAAACTATATTTGCTAAAATTTAAATTAAAGCATGAATCCAGGAACTATCCTTTTGCTATTTGTTTTTATCTATTTTGTCGGGCTTCTGGTAATTTCTTACTTTACGAGCCGGAATTCTGATAATCAGTCATTTTTCATCGGTAATAAAAAAAGTAAATGGTGGCTTGTGGCTTTCGGGATGATCGGAACCAGCCTCAGCGGGGTGACTTTCATTTCCGTACCGGGAACTGTCGGGAAAATGACAGGCAGCGAATACATCTACGGCGGATTTGAATATTATATGATGGTGATCGGCTTTTTTATAGGCTATTTCATTGTTGCCGCGATCCTGCTTCCATTGTATTATAAAATGAATCTTACTTCCATTTATACTTACTTGGGAAAAAGATTTAATGTGGAAGCACATAAAATAGGCTCTACCTTTTTCATCATTTCCAGAGCCATTGGCGCTACGGCCAGATTGTACCTGGTAGTGAATGTATTACAGATTTTTTTACTGGAAGGCTTAGGAGTTCCGTTTTGGCTTACCGCGCTGGTGCTTTTGCTGATGGTGCTTCTGTACACCTTTGAAGGCGGTGTAAAAACCATTGTTATTACAGATACGTTACAGACTTCGTTTATGATTATCAGTCTGATAGCCTGTATCATTTATATTTTATCCAATTTAAATTTATCTTTCGGGGAGGCTTATACTATTTTAGAGCAGAAAAATTATACGCATTTCATTAATTTTGATCCCAATTCCAAGACATTTTTCCTTAAAACCATTTTAGGTGGAATTTTCATTACAATTGCAATGACGGGGCTTGATCAGGAAATGATGCAGAAAAATATTTCTGTTGACAACCTTAAAAATTCAAAGAAAAACATGCTGACCTTCGCAGGAACTTTGCTTTTTGTGAATCTTGCGTTCTTATTTTTGGGAGGCCTGCTTTATCTTTTTGCATTACAGAACGGCGCCGAATACGGACAGATAAAGTCTGAAACCGTTACCCATATTTTCGGGTTTAAAGACGCTGCAGGAAACATAAAGAACATTATGGGGGACGACTTATTCCCAGCCCTGTCGCTTCAGGGACATTTCCCGATGGTAATTTCCGTGATATTTATTATAGGTTTAATTTCAGCTTTATTTCCGTCTGCAGACGGAGCGCTTACAGCTGTCACCAGCTCCTACTGCGTTGATTTACTAAACCTTAATGAAGACAAAAACAAAACAGAGAAAGAAAAGAAAAGACTTCGTATGAAGGTTCATCTTATTTTTACCATTGTTTTCTTTATCCTGATTATGGTTTTTAAAGCAATGAATGATAAGTCGATAGTTTATCTTATTATGGAAATTGCAGGATATACCTACGGACCGCTTTTAGGTCTTTTTGCTTTCGGAATTTTCACAAAATTTCAGATTTCAAAAAAATATTCCATCCTGGCAGTAACTATTTTGGCTCCCATTATGACGTACCTTATTAATTATCTGGTAACAGCTTACACGGATTACAGAATAGGTGTTGAACTTATTATTCTTAACGGATTGCTTACTTTCATCGGGCTTTGGCTGGTGAGACATAAGTCTTATCTGAAAATTGTTTAGCCTAAAAAATTAACGATTCATAAAAAAATATAATTAAATCCGGGCCTTTCAGTCCGGATTTTGTATTTCCGTAAGCCAGCAAAAAATTGTAAATTCGCATGTAAATAAATCATACATAATGAGTAAAAGTATCGAAGAGTTGAAATCTCTTACTACACAAATCAGAAGAGACATTTTAAGAATGGTTCACGCTGTAAATTCCGGTCACCCGGGAGGAAGTTTAGGTTGCACCGAATACTTCACAGCCCTATACGGAAAAGTAATGAACTATAATCTTCCTTTCACGATGGAAGGTAAAAATGAAGATCATTTCTATCTTTCAAACGGACACATTTCTCCGGTATTCTATTCTACTTTGGCCAGATTCGGTTTTTTCCCGGTGGACGAGCTTAGAACTTTCAGAAAATTAGATTCAAGATTGCAGGGACACCCTACCACCCATGAAGGGCTTCCGGGAATAAGAATTGCTTCAGGATCTCTTGGTCAGGGACTTTCTGTAGCTCTTGGTGTTGCTCAGGGAAAAAAATTAGACGGAGACAACGCTCTTGTTTACTCACTTCACGGAGATGGTGAATTGCAGGAAGGGCAAATCTGGGAGGCATTAATGTACGCTGCAGCTAAAAAAGTTGACAACATCATTTCAACAATAGACTACAACGGCCGCCAGATTGACGGTGATACAGATGATGTACTAAGCCTAGGAAATCTTCATGCAAAGCTGGAAGCTTTCGGATGGACTGTTCTTCATGAGAAAAACGGTAACGACTTGGAAGCTGTAATTGCCATTCTTGAAAAAGCAAAAACAGAAACCGGTAAAGGAAAGCCTGTGGCTATCATTCTTCATACAGAAATGGGATTCGGGGTAGATTATATGATGGGATCTCATGCTTGGCACGGAAAAGCTCCTAACGACGAGCAGCTGGATACCGCTTTCAAACAATTATATTTAGAAGCTCCGGCAGATTACTAATCTCTTTTTATCAAATCAAGTTAACCATGAAAAAGCTTTTATTAATCTGTTTTCTATGCAGTTTCTTTTGGGGAATTGCTCAGGAAAAGAAAATTTCCTTTGAAAAAGAGATTGATTATAAATTGACTGACAAGAACAAGACTGATGTTTTTATCAAGACGTTTGCCGGAAAGAACAGTGAATTTTTAACAAAGATAAATATCAAAAACCTTCCGATGTACTTTTTCACTGATGCTATAGGAACTTCTGCTGTAAGTCTGGACATGAACAACAGGCTGGATGGCGGTAATGCCCTTATTTCATCTATGTATTTCGGGCTGAATGCTTATGCTTTTGAGCAGGACAAACAGGAGTTTATCCTTGAAAGCAAAAAATTAAATACTAAAGAAACGATTTTGGGAATTCCATGTTCTCACTATTTAATTAATTTTAAAGAAAAAAGTGACGGACAAACTGATAAAGAATCCTTTAAAGTATGTATTGATGATAAATCAAACTACAATAACCTTCCTGTATTAACGGGACTGATAAGATTCTTTGACAGAAGATCAGGATTCAAAAATTCGGATTTAAAAGGTTTAATCTTAAAAGGCGGGCCTGAAAAAACATACGACACGGAATATTTTGTAGCATCTTCTATAAAGGATTCAAAGGATTTCGTATTTTTTGACCACAGAAAAACAATGATGGACCAGCAGAGACAGCAGGATTCTATTGTTCTTGCCCATCAAAAGCAGGAGGCGGAATATGCAGCAATGGATTCCACAGCAGCAGTTGCGGATTCAGCAGCTTATCCTCTTGATGATGAATATTATATCCCGGATTACGTCTCAGAATACAGAGAAAAAAGCATTGCAGACGGTGGACTTACGATTAGCAATATCCCTTCAAAAAGTCTTTGGAAAGGATTACCTAAGCACTGCCAGAATTTTGAAAAAGAGATGCCGTCTTTTAATAATAAGGACCTTAAAAGCCATTTGAAAAATTATGTAGGGCAAATGTGCGATATGTATCTTACACAAACCTCTTATCATTCTGTAGGCATCAAAATAACATTGGACGAGATAAGGCGTGAGGTCCTTTACCTCAACGAAATTCAGGAAAAACTTGATACTGCTGATAAAAAGAAATTAACTACTTATTTAAAAAATCTAGATTAAAAAAATAAAAATGAAATATACATATACAGAAAAAAAGGATACACGTTCAGGATTCGGAGCCGGATTAGCTGAGCTTGCGGACAAAAATCCTAATGTTGTAGCACTTTGTGCAGACCTTATCGGTTCTTTGAAAATGGAAAAATTCATTGAAAAAGCTCCGGAAAGATTTTACCAGGTGGGTATCGCTGAAGCCAATATGATGGGTCTTGCAGCAGGTCTTAGTATCACCGGGAAAATTCCTTTCACCGGTACTTTCGCTAATTTTTCTACTTCAAGAGTGTACGACCAGATCCGTCAGTCTATTGCATACTCTAATAAAAATGTAAAAATCTGTGCTTCTCACGCTGGTCTTACGCTGGGTGAAGACGGTGCGACACACCAGGTTTTGGAAGACATCGGAATGATGAAAATGCTTCCCGGAATGACTGTAATAAACCCGTGTGATTACAACCAGACAAAGGCTGCTACCCTGGCTATTGCTGACTTTGAAGGTCCCGTTTATCTCAGATTCGGAAGACCGGTAGTTCCTGTCTTCATTCCGGAAGATATGCCTTTCGAGATCGGAAAAGGAATTATGCTTCAGGAAGGTACTGATGTAACGATTGTTGCAACAGGCCACCTTGTATGGGAATCCCTGGTTGCTGCAGATGAGCTTGAAAAAGAAGGTATTTCTTGTGAAGTCATCAATATCCATACAATTAAGCCTTTGGACGAAGAAATCATCTTAAAATCGGTTGAAAAAACCGGCAAGATCGTAACCGCTGAAGAGCATAACTATCTTGGAGGTTTAGGAGAATCTGTTGCTGGAATGCTGGCAAGAAAAAGACCTACAAGACAGGAATTCGTTGCTGTAAATGATACTTTCGGAGAATCTGCCACGCCTGCTGAGCTGATGAAGAAATATAAAATTGATTCTGCAGCTGTGAAAGAAGCAGTGAAGAGAATTTTAGATAAATAATTTCTTTAAAAATATAATTGAAAAGCATCCTTGATTAGGGTGCTTTTTTATTTGAAATCATCAGATGCATTCAAAAATATTATTCTAAGTTTTGGCTAAGGCAGATTTGAATTATTTAAAAGAAAAACGGGCTAAAGCCCGTTCCTATTGATATCGTAATATTTAATTTTTTTAATCTTTAATCTTTAATCCTTTAATATAAAAAACTATTTAAAAAACTTCCATTTCGGAATTATCGCCAGCATCCCAAATCCTGTAAAAAGGAATAGGTTCGTCACGTCTGTATAAAGGAAAGTGGACAAGTAATAATTATGCATAAAGAAGTGCAATACCAATAAGGCTGGAAAGGCAAAAATCCCTATTTTCCTGTAGAAAAACATCAGAAGGAGACTTATAGCCATCAATGCATCTATCGCGAAAATAATACAGAAATACCACCTCGGGATATTGAGATATTCATGCTGCAGATACTCATCAAGATCAATCCCGAATCCCATTAAGGTAAACAACATCAGGGCAGCGAATGCTGCAATAAACCCCCATCCTTTTTTCGGATTTTCGTCAAAATAGCTGTATTCTTCCATAAGTACAAAAATAAAGAACTTATGAGAGATTTCATAAGTTCTTTTATATAATTCGTTTAAAATTTGATTATACAGAGATAGCGTTGATCAGTCTGTTTTTGTCACTCAGGTATTCTTCCATAGAAATCATACTTTCTGTTCTCATTACATCCTGAATATCATCTATCTGATAAATGATTCTTTTAGCATCGTCAGTATTTTTAGCTTTTACTTTACAGAAAATGTTATATTTTCCGGAAATAACGCTAGCTTCAATTACGTTTGGAATTGTTGACAGCTCTTTTAAAACTTCCTGAGTTCTGTTTGATTTTGTTAATAAAATTCCGATGAAAGCAGTGAAATGATAATCCAGCTTTCCGTAGTCGATATTAAGAGATGATCCCAAAATAATACCCGCATCTTCCATTTTTTTCACTCTTACGTGAATTGTTCCTGCAGAAACATCCATCTGCTTAGCAATTTCTGTAAAAGGCATTCTTGTGTTTTCTACTAAGAAATCAAGAATCTTCTTGTCTATTTCGTCCAGTTGATAGTTCATATTAGTTAAATTACAATTTTCTTAAAAAATCTATGTATTTTTTGCAAATTTATAAAAAATTATTTAACTAAAAAAATTATATCAAACATTAACAATAATTAACACGGATGATAAAAATCATTAAAAATTTAGGATTATTTTGCTTCTGATTTTGTAGAATCTGTTTTTATCGCGGTTTTAGGATCCTGAACTTTTTTATCTTTTTTCTTCTTTTTGAATAAAGAATTAAAGCTCTTACTCCAAACAATACCACCTCCATAGGCTTGATTGGCCGTACCATTTGACCCGGCTCCATTTACCATTCCTATATTGGAAGGTTTTGAATATCCTCTGAGAATCAGGCTGCCGTCATTCTTTTTGGATATATCATACTCTATGGTACCTTCACCAGAGAGATAATTGGTTTCTGTATTTTCCGTTTTTGATAATGGGATTCCAAGTCCGGTTTTCACCTTAATCCTTGGTGAAAGCGCAAAACTTACCCCAGCATTTGCCCTGTCTCCGGTGTTGGAATACTGATCACCTTTCACATAGTTAAGGTCGATCTGGAACTCATTACTCATGGTATTAAGAACAGATCCCAATTGCTTTAAAAGCATATTATATCCTGAAGATTCTGCAACGCCCGCTACATCCACATCTACTCCACCCGTATTTGAAACATTGAAGCTGCTTAACAGCAATACAGAACCGAACTGAAGCACTTTCTCCCCTTCCTGGCTCATCTTTGCTGCCAAAGTTTCCCTTACCTGGCTGGAAACATCAAGTGCAGTAACATTAAGGTCAACTTTCGGATCTATAAGCGACTGTGTAATATTGGCCTGAAGCAAAATACTGATTGGCTGAATACTTCCCATATTCAAATATTCCCCTGCATTGGAAACCATTCTGACATAGTTTGCGGTAATATCGAGGGCAGGCTTCATCGCATCCCCATCCCACCGGATGCTGCTTCCTTTTTCTATCTGGAACGTCTTGTTCAAAATAGCTTTAGACACAAATGTTCCGTTATCTACCTTATAGGTTCCGTTCATTGCAATATTTCCTTGTCTGCTCATCTGGAAACGCAGCTTTTCGGCGGCTCCTTTTACCATAATATTTCCTACATCATCACCTATCAACACGTTCACGGTAGTCCCTTTATCTACATCCAAAGCAAAGTCAATATTCATATTGGCACCGGTCTTTTTCTTTTCTTCAAGGGTTACCAGCCCGTCTTTTCCTTCTTTCAAGAACCTCAGCATTTTAAATTCTTCCACATTAGATGTAGATCCTGAATTAAAAGTAAATGTACTTCCATTCAAAGCTTTCATATTTGGCGTTGTAATGCTTAATCCGGAAACCGGACCATCAATATACAGATCGCCCTGCCCGTAAATTCTACCCCAGAAAAGGTCATAATCTTTCTGAGTTGTATTAAGTACTAATAAATTATCCGCCCTCATTACCAGGTTGACCCCCATTGAAGAAAGTGTCTCAAACTGGATAGCTCCTGAAATATTTCCTTTGGAATTGGTTCTTCCATCATACACATCAATACTGTTGAGGATCGCCAGACCTTTCGTTAAAGGAATTGTAGTATCTCCAAAAGAATAATCTACTCCAGTGAATAAAAGCTTTAATCCGAATCCTTTCAAATCAATAGCCCCGCTATAATCCAGATTGTTGAAATTTCCTGAAATTTTCAGGTCTCCTGTTGCTTTACCACGAAGATTTCCAAAAATGGTCTGTACAAACTGCTGTGCAAAGGCTATATCAAAATCCCTCATCTCAGCATTGAGGTCAATGGTTGGTGAAGAAGTATTATTATTAACCGTTCCGGTCACATGAAGGCTGTTATTACCTATTACTCCCGCAGAGCTTACTTTTATATCTACATCATATACATTCAGGGAGAAGCCATTGGTTGCAGAAATCGTAATATCACCCATATCATTTCCATTCATCATGATATCGTCGACCGTCATGTCTATCAAAGGCTGGAGGGTGCTTTTGTCCATTCTGATCTTTACACTTCCGTTCGCAAGGCCTTTAAGATCCATAGAATTTCCACCCGACTGCATTTCCAACAGCTTTTCAATGGCAAAGTTGTTGACCTCGGCATCCAGGTAAAAATCTTTTGCAGACTTGAACTGTGCTTCTTTTACAAATAATGCACTGTTATCAGAGTAAACCCTCAGGTTCCTTATATCAAAATCGCCTTCTTTTTTGCGGTACGTGATGGAATGATTCAGGTCCGGACTTGTATCTATAGCCCAGGTAACATCATTAAATTTTACTTCCGTAGGTTCAAATCTGAATACGAAATCTCCCGCCGCATTGGTAGACTGATTCACATTTATGGCATATTCTTTCAGCTTATCGCCCAGCTCATCTTCAGGACTTCCATGCTTGAATTTAGTGGCTAAATGAAGAATCGTGTTATCTTCATTTCTTCCGCTGATTGTGATATCTTTTAATATATTTTTATTGTATTCTGCCCTGTTTATTTTAGCAAAAATCTGTTCATTAAGATTTGCGGTATTAATTCTCACCATCAGGCTGTCGACCATGGCGCTGTCTTTGGTAATTTTATCCCTTTCATTAATTTGGTATGCCGGATTTGAGGCTGCCAGAGCTTTATCAGCTTCGGTAATTTCCTCAGTTTTCGTCATGATATACTTCAGCGAAGCCGCATCCACATTCAAAATAAGATTATTTGAATTTCCATCATATTCACCTTCCACTTTTGCTCCCTGAGGAATTTTAAGATCAGGTAAAAAATAGCTTACCAATCCCTGCTGAACATCAAAGTTCATAGCAAAATTTTGACCCCTGTATAATTTTCTCGGTGGCGGGCCTACTAAAATTTTGTTTAATCCGTTCTGAACCATTCCTGCGAGGTCCCCAAGATTATATCTACCGGAAATTTTACCGTTTGCAGCTCCCGGAGCATCCACGTCTATGACGCGGCCGCCATTTTCAATGAAGGTTTTAAGCTTCGCATTCGGTATTGAATATTTTTGTGTGGCTGTTGCAAAATTAATATTATTGGCTTCAACATCTAAAATAAGGTCATTAATGGAAGACATAGACATTTTACCGTTTACCTTACCGCTTACAATCTGGCTGCCCGTCTTATCGGTAAAATAATTCATATTTAAATAATTAACATCGGCATCCACATTCATAGAAATCCTTGATGTGCTGAAATCGACAAGACCTTTTACCGTAGCCTTTGCCTGCTCGTCATTAATAGTTATTAAGCCGTTGTATTTTTTATGATCCAATAATCCGTCCAGATACAGATTGTTGATCTCTTTATTCATGATTTCAATGCTTGCAATCTGAGACTTTGTGGTAAGCCTCATGGTATTAACATCAAAGCTCTGGCCGTTAATATCAAATTTCCCGGAAATTAATCCTACCGTTTTATTTTTAGTAATAACAGAAGTATTGAGGTCTTTAACATCCACAAAACCGGAGTATTTCGGCATTGCCGTACTGTATCCCGTCAATGAAAACTTAGTAATTTTCGCCTGCCCGATTCCTGTGATTAAGCTTCCGTTTGGAACATATACCTGATCAGGATTTACACGTGCCGCTCCATTATATTTAAGCTTACCAAAATCATCGGCAAAATTCTTCATTTTTGTAGCAATAAATGAAGGCATCATTGCTTTTAAATCTTTATAAGTAAAATCTGTAGAAAGATTATTAGTTTCAATTAAAAATTTACCTTTCAGTAAATTTTTAACCTTCATTGTTTTAGTCGCAATATTTACAGAAGGATTTCGGATCAGGAAATTTTCAAGGTAAAAGTTGTTCAGTGGACCGGTCATTTTTCCGGAAACATTGAAGGGTTTATAATTATCCCAGTTGGTTACGAAATAACTGATATCATAACCACTCAGCTGGCTTCCCTGCTGAAGATTCATATCCCAACGAACACGATCTGCGAATTCTGCCCACGATCCCTTATTCAGATTAAATTTAATATCACCCTGTAAAAGTGTGTGATCTGTATTTAAAGTTAAATCTTTTAAAAAAAGATATTTCTCCGTCATGGAAAGTTCAGTAGAAAACGTATCAACAAGATGCGATTTTCCCCATCTTTTGGTAACAAAAGACATATTATTGATTAAAGCGGAGATGTTTCCTCCGTTTACTTTTACATTGGGTGCTTTAAGATCAAAGTTGGTAGCAGTAAGCCATTTTCCGGCCTCTCCCGGAGAATTTTGGTTTACAATAGAAACCCTGGAATCCAGAATCTGCAGCCTGGAATTTAATTGAAACGGGGGTTTATTGGGATCCTTCTTTTTTCCGCTGTCAAATAATTGTGTAAAACGGATAAAGTTTGAGATACTGTCGCCTTTATAAGTAATGACTTTTACATCAGCATTTTTAAGCGTCAATGAATTAAAGCTCAGCGAATTGTTTTTTCCGATATTGGTAGCGAGGGAAAACCAGTCGGAATTGGCTGTAAACTCTTTTGCCGTAATAAACTCCAGACCTTTATAATCTTTAATTTTTAAACCCTTGATTTTTACGTTTCCAAAAAAGTTAACTTCCACACTTTCCGTAGACATATCTGCCTTGAAATCCCTGTTTACAATTTGCAACGCCTGATTGGCTGCCCATTGCTTGGTTACCGGAAGGTTAATGATAATGAAAATTGCAGTCACCAACCCTAAAGCCAGCCAAAAGAGAGTTAATAACAGTCTCGCCCACCAGGAATAACTTGTAACGTCTTTTACAGCCTGCTTTCCAAATTCTTCTGCTGTTTCTACAGGATGATGAATGGCATCTGAAGCCAGTTCAGATGCTTCTTTAACTGTTTCTTTTACAACACCTTCTACATTTTCAACAGTCTTCTGTACCTGATCACCTAAGTTTTCAGCTACTGATTTTTTGTTCTCATTCTCGTTATTATTCTCTAACTTTGCCATTATTATGAGCGACTCTACAATTTTAGGTATTGAATCGTCTTGCGACGACACATCAGCAGCTATCATCAAGGGAAATTCTATTCTGTCGAATATTGCTGCGAATCAGGCTATCCATAAAGAATATGGCGGTGTTGTTCCTGAGCTGGCGTCTCGCGCACATCAGCAAAATATCATCCCCGTTGTTGAAAAATCTCTAACTAAAGCAAATATACAACAAAATGCAATCTCTGCGATAGGATTTACACGCGGGCCCGGACTTTTGGGATCACTTCTTGTGGGAACCTCCTTTGCTAAGTCATTGGCAATGAGTCTGGATGTTCCTTTAATTGAGGTAAACCATCTCCAGGCGCACATTTTAGCGCATTTCATTGAGGATGCAAATCCTATGCCGCCCAAATTCCCCTTCCTGTGTCTTACCGTAAGCGGAGGCCACACCATGATCGTTCTTGTGAAGGATTATTTTGATATGGAAATTATTGGAAAAACCATTGATGATGCGGCTGGAGAAGCATTTGATAAGATTGGGAAAATCTTTGATCTGGATTATCCTGCCGGTCCTATTATCGACAGGCTTGCTAAAGAAGGAAATCCCGATGCTTTTAAATTTAATAAACCAAAATTAGATAATTACGATTATTCTTTCAGCGGAATAAAGACTTCTGTATTATATTTTATCCAAAAAGAAGTTAAAAAAGAGAACGACTTCATAAAAAATAACATGAATGATCTTTGTGCCTCCGTTCAGAAAGCAATTATAGAAATTCTGATGAACAAACTTGAAAAGGCTGCAAAGGATTTAAATATAAAAGAAGTAGCCATTGCAGGCGGAGTTTCCGCTAATTCTGCCCTAAGAAAAGCCATGCAGGACAACCAGGAAAAGCTCGGCTGGAATATCTATATCCCAAAGTTTGAATACACTACGGATAATGCTGCAATGATTGCAATGGTAGCGCAATTGAAATTTGAAAGAGGAGAATTTACGGATCTGAGGACTTCAGCAACGGCTAAATATGATTTGTAGGCTGCGGAGCCACGAAGTGGTGACGTAAAAAGCAAAGGGTTGCAGTCCTTTGAAATAATTGATTAAATATTCACAAGCTACGAAGTAGCGAAATAAAATGGGACAATCTCTTGTTAAAAACTATATTCATATTATATTCTCTACTAAAAACAGAGAAGCAATAATTGATGAAACAATAGAAGAAGAGTTATTTTCATATTTAGCAGGAATCTGCAAGAATATGGAATGTTATCCTGTCAAAATTGGAGGATATAAAGATCACGTTCACATTCTTTGTCTTTTATCAAAAAAAGTAACTTTAATAAAGCTTTTAGAAAGTTTAAAATCTCATTCCTCAAAATGGATTAAAACCAAGGACAAAAAATATTCTAATTTTTATTGGCAAAATGGCTATGGTAGTTTTTCAGTAAATCCAAGAGAGATAGAAACAGTAATACAATATATCAGCAATCAAAAAGAACATCATAAAATTAAAAGTTTTCAAGAAGAGTTTTTACTATTTCTAAAAAACTATGAAATGGAGTTTGATGAAAAATATATTTGGGATTAATATTTCGCCCTTTCAGGGCTCAACTCAGCAAACAACTCAAATAAAAAAAGACCTCACAGTCTTTGCTTATTATTCCGCCACTTCGTGGCTCTAAAAAAAGAAACAATGAAACTATTTTACGGAGAAATTGAAGAAAACAAAGTAAACATCAATGATGAGGAACAGCAACATATCGTAAAAGTTCTTCGGATGAAAAATGGTGAAGAAATTCATGTGACGGATGGAAAAGGGAACCTTGCATCCGGAAAACTGATGATTGAAGGTAAAAAAGCAGTCATAAATGTCGCTGAAATTAAGATCGGTTTACCCGCATTTAATCCAAAGCTTCACATCGCAATTGCTCCGACAAAAAATATTGACCGCATAGAATTTTTTATTGAAAAAGCCGTTGAAATGGGGATTTCAGAAATTACCATTTTACAAACTGAAAAAACAGAACGCAAAAATATTAATATTGAAAAATTAAGAAAGCAGGCTGTTGCAGCATCTAAGCAGAGCTTAAGATTTCATTTTCCCATCATTAATGACCTAACTAAAATTCAGGATTTTCTAAAAAATATTAATCCTGAAAACACTTTTGTAGCACACTGCCATGAAAATCTGGAAAGAATTGAATTAAAAGAAATTCCGCAATTTGATGAAATTACATTTCTGATTGGTCCTGAGGGAGATTTTTCCGAAAAAGAAATCTCGTTTTTAGCTGAAAATAATGTTAAAGCTGTTTCATTGGGAAACCAAAGACTGAGAACAGAAACCGCCGGAATTTTTGTAGCGGCCTGGAATTATTTGCTTCAAATTAAAAACATTTAGGTTTTGGCTAAAGCCATTCCATTATAATTAAAGAAAAAGCGGGCTAAAGCCCGCTCCTATTGGTATTTAAATTACATCTCAATCTTATTATCCCTCAAATACTTATCAAAAATCTGCTGTCCGCTTCTTATAGAATTTACAGCCCAACGGATTTTCATTTTCAGAAGCTTTTCTTCGTTTAATTTATAATCAATATCTGATTTTAATAATTTTTGCTTTAATTCGTACATGCAAATTGATGCTGCTACGGAAACATTAAAACTCCTTGTAAAGCCATACATCGGAATCGCCAGCGTTTCGTCTGCAAAATCTAAAATCTCCTGAGAAACGCCCTCCATTTCAGTTCCGAAAACCAAAGCAATAGGTTCTGTAATTTCATATTCAGGCAGCATTTTCGCATTGTTTTCCAATGAAACAGCTACTATTTTATAGCCCCGCTCTTTAATTTTCCGGAAAGACTCCATGCTTCTTGGCATTTTTTCTACCTCAACCCAAGTGTCGGCCCCTTTGGTTACTCGAAGATTCGGCTCAAAGCTGTATTCCTCCTGTAAAGCCACCACTTTATGGAATCCGCATGCCTCCACAGACCGTACAATGGCCGCTGCATTTCTAAACTGATAAATATCTTCCACCACAGGAAGTATAAAATCTGAGCTTTCAAGGGAAAAGTGCTCAATTTTCTGTAATCTTTCCTCCGTTAAAAATTGTTTTAAATATTCAAAAGTCTGGGTTAAATCTTTCATCTGATGATATATATTTTCCGGTAGTCAGATGCAACGTTTATAATGACAGCTTTAATGAGATAAATTTTGTCATAAACGTTTCATTCATTTTCAAATCTTTGCAAATTTAATGTAATTTTGAACAATCATCCTGAAATGGGTGCAAGAATCTAACAAACGTCCTTGTATGAAGAGAAAAGTCCTGCTAATATATACCGGTGGAACCATTGGTATGGAGAAAGATTATGAAACCGGAAGCCTTCGTGCTTTTGATTTCGGAAATATTTTTGAAAAAATGCCCGAGATGAAGCTCATGGAATGTGAAGTCTTCGTTCATCCTTTCGCAAAGCCGCTGGATTCCTCTGATATGGGGCCTGAGGAGTGGAAAATTATCGCTCATTATATCAGGAAAAATTACGATCAATTCGATGGTTTTTTAGTTTTGCACGGAACTGACACCATGTCTTACACTGCCTCAGCATTGAGCTTTATGCTAAAAGGATTAAAAAAGCCCGTGATTTTGACAGGCTCACAGCTTCCAATTGGAGATTTAAGGACGGATGCGAAAGAAAATCTTTTAACAAGCTTATATTACGCAAGCTTGTATGAAGAAGATGAAGCTGTTATTCAGGAGGTTGCGATTTATTTTGAATATAAACTACTGAGAGGAAACAGAACATTGAAATATTCTGCAGAATATTTTGATGCCTATTCCAGTCCGAATTATCCTATTCTTGGGCAGTCCGGTGTTCATTTAAATATAATTAAAGAAAATCTGCATCGTGACAAATCTGGTGTAAAATTTCATGTAGATGATCATATTTCGGAGGATGTTTTGTTCTGGAGAATTTTTCCGGGAATGAAGATGAATCATTTTAAAGAAATACCAAAAATGAAGGTTCTGATCCTTCAGGTTTTTGGTTCCGGAACGATTTTCAGCAGTGAAAAAACTCAGGAAACCCTTCAGGAAATCAGGAATAACGGAACTGAAATAGTGGTTGTAAGTCAGTGCATTTCAGGCGGAATTACATTTGGAAAATATGAAAACAGTAATATTTTTTCAAAAATCGGCGCCATCAGCGGAAGGGATATCACTGCAGAAAGTGCCATTACAAAGGCCATGCATTTAATTGACAATCCAAACTACAAAGGAAGTTTTGCCGATAATTTTGCGAAAAGCCTTTGTGGAGAAATTTCTCATTAATTGTTTAATTTATTTGCAGATTCCGGAAAATACGCTATTTTTGCAGTCTCAATTAGAGAGGTGTCCGAGTGGTTGAAGGAGCTACCCTGGAAAGGTAGTATACGGGTAACTGTATCGAGGGTTCGAATCCCTTCCTCTCTGCAAATGAACAGCCTGTACCAATTTGGTGCAGGCTTATTTTTTATTAAATCTTACAAATCTGTAAGCAGATAGTATTTTTACCTAAAACAGCAATTAGTTGTTTCCAATATACCGTTTACATTTTCTTCTTCGTTACTTGAAACTCTAATTGCGCTTCAATGGTAGGCATAGTTGCAGACCAGGTGCGATGTTTCTTTAATCAGTAAATTAATAAAAAAACTCCCAATTGAAATCAATCAGGAGTTTCTGTCTGAAAAAGGTACCAACTATTTTCAAACTAATTTAGCTATATGAATGTGAATGTTTCAGTGTATTAATTGCACATCGTGAGATATTGCTGGTTCAGCTGCACTTTAAATTTGGCTTCAGACTTTAGTTTAGCATAAACGGTATGCTCAAATGCGTGAACTTCTTTTAATTTTTGATCAATAAATTCCGTAATCTGAACAATAGAAAAAATAAAATCTCTGTAAACTGCCATATCAACGGTCTGTCCGTATACCGGAAGATACGCCTTGAGAAATGGAATGGTAACCTGATGCTGATTGTAGTTGACACAATAGCCCGCTCCTTCCCTTGAAGTAATAATTTCGTAATTGTTAATTAAATCCAGTGTGTTTTTACCTTCTTTGCAGTTGTTTTTAGAGCAATATCTGTTGATTTTATCTAAAATATGTTGAGCATACTCCATCATGGAAATTGTTTTCCATTCGAATTCATGGTTCATGCCTTTTAGATTTTTTATCGGTTTTCCATTTTCACAGCTGGTGCAAAAAGAAATTCCTATTTTTTCATAATAGGGGAAAAAGCAGTCCTTAATCTGAATTGAAGCATCCGCCTGAAGCCTGTCATTCGCAAAATTGTAGTAAATATAAGGCTTGTATAATTCTGCGAGAGCCTTCAGATATTCTGTTTCATTGGTATTATGATATTCTTCAAACCATTTTTCAAGGTTATTGTAATATTGATTTTCAAATTCTCTAAAACTTAAATATAACGGCAGTTCCATAGCTCTGTAATTTTGATATGACAAAGCTAATGGCGTAATGCGACAAAACTTGACGTGTTATTTTTATCTTGAGAAATTTTTATTTGATGGAAGATGGAAGCGGGAAGATTGAAGTTTAATGTAAGATCTTTTATCTTTTATCTTTTATCTTTTATCTTTTATCTGTCATAATTTTTCATGATGAATTCAAAATAATGTGAACTTGCAACTATTTTTGAGACAAAATTTATATACTCTTTATGCTACATTTTTAGATTGATTAGACATTAAATTTTGATACTCTCTTATGGTTAAATTTCCTAAAGCTGAATGCCTTCTCTGGGTGTTGTAAAATGTTTCTATATATTCAAACACAGAGTTTTTGGCGTGGTCTCTAGTTTCATATTTATTTTGATAGACAAGTTCGGTTTTCAGAGTTTTGAAAAAACTCTCCGCTACAGCATTATCATAGCAATTTCCCTTTCCACTCATACTTCGGGTAATATTTTTCCCGACTATTGACGTAAATTCTGTGCACGCATAC
>NZ_AUMT01000004.1 GCF_000430825.1 Chryseobacterium daeguense DSM 19388
GAGGGATACAGTATGCGTGCACAGAATTTACGTCAATAGTCGGGAAAAATATTACCCGAAGTATGAGTGGAAAGGGAAATTGCTATGATAATGCTGTAGCGGAGAGTTTTTTCAAAACTCTGAAAACCGAACTTGTCTATCAAAATAAATATGAAACTAGAGACCACGCCAAAAACTCTGTGTTTGAATATATAGAAACATTTTACAACACCCAGAGAAGGCATTCAGCTTTAGGAAATTTAACCATAAGAGAGTATCAAAATTTAATGTCTAATCAATCTAAAAATGTAGCATAAAGAGTATATAAATTTTGTCTCAAAAATAGTTGCAAGTTCAGCATTAGAGAAATATGAAAAAGAAGACTTGTCTGATTTTAATAAAAAACTTAAAAAAGGATTAGACTACAATCCAAAAGATGAAGAATAATAAAAAATCCCCAACGCAAGAAGGGGATTATTTTTTGTCTAAATTTGTGTAAAATTGTATGTAGTTACCAAAATTTATTAGTATTTAATGAATTTTTTAATGGTATTGCCGTCTTTTGTAATTATTTTAATTAAATAAGTGCCATTTTCATAATTTGATATATCAAATTGAATATCTTTTTTATTGACTTTTTTTACTTCTAAAACTCTCCCCCCCATATCAGACAATTCAATAGATTTTATATCTGACTTTGAGTTTGTAATATTGATTATCGAGTCGGCGGGATTTGGAAAAACTTCAATATTATCGTTATCAATATTTAATTCCGATAATCCAAGTGACGAAAAAGGAACTAGCGAAACATTATCTATATAAAAATAGCTGCTCTGATTAGTACTGTTTTGAAATTGCACATTATTTAATCCTCCAATATAGAGATATTTTAAATTAGAGTTGCTGCTGGTTGTAAATGTAAAAGTAATAGTTTCCCATGTAGTTGCCGAAGAAGGGCCTGAAAAACTTGGATTTGTTAAAAAAACTTTATCCGAAGTTATATTTGCACTTGGAATACTCACTCCCGTTAAGTTTAAGTTTGCATCTGTAATAAATGCTTGCATTTTAACTGGATTTGACGTAAAATACTCTGCACTCGATACATCAAAAGACAATCGGTATTTGGTGTTAGGTTGCAAAGAACTCGTTAACTCGGTTTTTAAAGGCTCACTATAAGTATTTCCTACAACGATACCAGCATAAGCGTGGTTTCCAATGATTTTATCCGCTTGATTACCAAAGGCGTTTGAAGGAACACCTACTGATGATGTTGCATCTGAATTGAAATAATCGGCAGATGTCATAAAAGATAGATCTTGCCAACCACACGAGTAATTTAGTTGACCAATATTACTAGGTGGATTACTGTGTTCTTCAAAATTGCCATTTCTAACCAAATTTGGCGGAGTAATGTTTGAACAATTATTGTTCTGTGCAAAACTTAAACAGCTTATAAAAATGACTACATAAATAAACTTATTTATTATGTGAAAATGAGAAGAAATTGATTTTTGTTGTTGATTTTTTTTCATTATGTATTATATTTTTTCTAAACTAATTGAATTTCATTTTTATCAATCTAGAAAGTAACATCAAACGTAGAATGATATTTGGTTGCAAAAAACAAATCGAAAACGAATAATTGCGGCGGCAAATATAACTCTAATTTTTGAATTGGCATAATTTTATATTAAATTTAATGTCTAACCAATCTAAAAATGTAGCGTAAAGAAGTATATAAATTTTGTCTCAAAAATAGTTGCAAGTTCAGTTTTTTCCGGTACTTGTGTTCCGGCAACGGGAGGAAGGCCGTTTATTCCGGAATCACTGAAAGGTATTATTGAAGATGCTCCAGTTTTAGAATAACAATAAAGACTGAGCCCGGCGAAGCCTTATTTAAAATAAAATCAAAAAATTCAAAAGACCAAAACTATTGCAGCTATAGTCTTTAAAGCCCTCAAATAATTTCCATTTCCCAAACTTTATCAGTATTTTTACTCAACTTTTTAATAAAAATAAAATGATTCAGTATTTAGATAATATTCATCACAAAGATTCCAAAAATTTTTTCCTGATTGCAGGGCCTTGTATTATTGAAGGGGAGGATATGGCATTAAGGATTGCTGAAAAGGTGGTTGAACTTACAAATAAATATAATATTCCGTATATTTTCAAGGGAAGCTTTAAGAAAGCCAACAGAAGCAGGGTAGACTCATTTACCACGATCGGTGAGGAAAAATCTCTGGAAATCCTTAAAAAAGTGGGTCAGACTTTTAATATTCCTACCACTACGGATATCCATGAAAATGAGCATGCGGCTCTGGCAGCACAATATGTTGATGTACTGCAGATTCCGGCATTTCTGGTTCGTCAGACAGACCTTTTGGTTGCTGCTGCAAAAACCGGAAAGTGTGTTACTTTAAAAAAGGGACAGTTTCTTTCTCCGGAATCCATGAAATTTGCAGTTCAGAAGATCACAGATTCTGATAATCAAAAAGTGGCAATTATTGAAAGAGGAAATTCATTTGGATATACAGATTTAATTGTTGATTACAGGGGAATTCCTACCATGAGACAGTATGCACCTGTAATTCTGGATGTTACACATTCTTTACAGCAGCCGAATCAAAGTTCGGGCGTTACAGGTGGAAGACCGGATCTCATAGAAACTGTAGCAAAAGCAGGTATTGCAGTAGGCGCGGACGGAATTTTCATAGAAACACATCCTACTCCCGAAACGGCTTTATCAGACGGAGCTAATATGCTGAGATTAGATTTGCTGGAAGACCTTTTACAGAAGTTAACAAGAGTAAGAGAGGCTATTTTGTAGCTCTTACAAACAATATTTATACAAAGAATCAGAATGTTTAATGTGATATTGATGTCCGTTTAGCGTTCTGATTTTTAAATGTTAAATAAAGTTTAAATAAGTTAAAATAAAATTTATATATTCACGTTTGAA
Source organism: Chryseobacterium daeguense DSM 19388 (assembly GCF_000430825.1). GTDB lineage: Bacteria > Bacteroidota > Bacteroidia > Flavobacteriales > Weeksellaceae > Chryseobacterium > Chryseobacterium daeguense. The sequence continues at coordinate 2,942 of NZ_AUMT01000004.1, forward strand.
ATTTTAAAACATTTCTTTTGAAAAAACTAGTTTTACCACTAAGCCTTTTGGTTCCCGCAATAGTATTCTCCCAGGCAAAAAAGAAGGATACTACAAAAACTACTAGCATTGAAGAAGTAGTTTTCCAGAAAAAAACAACAGGAAAAACAAACGACCTTACTACTGTAAAAATTTCAGCGAAAGATGCGCAGAATGTAGCAAGTATTTCCGGAGGTATTGAAGGAATTATCAAGACGTTACCGTCTGTAAACTCCAATACGGAGCTGTCTTCACAATACATGGTTCGTGGTGGAAACTATGACGAAAACCTTATCTACATTAATGATATTGAAATTTACAGGCCGTTCCTGATCAGGAATTCCCAACAGGAGGGTTTAAGTATCATCAATCCTGATATGGTTTCTACAGTGAACTTCTCTGCAGGAGGTTTTGAACCGAGATATGGCGATAAAATGTCTTCTGCTTTAAATATTTATTACAGAGAACCTGAAAAATTTGAGCTTTCCGGGGAAGGCAGCTTAATTGGCGGAAGACTGACTGCCGGTTACGCCTCAGGGAAAGGCAAAGATGATAACAGGAAGTTTACCGCTTTATTTTCAGGAAGATACAGAAATACAAACCTTGTTCTTAATACTTTAAAAGAAGATACCGATTTTAATCCTAAATACATGGATTTCCAGACGTATCTTAATTATCATTTCAGCCCGAAATTTACACTATCATTCATCGGATATTATTCTAAAAATGATTACGAAATGATTCCTAAAGAAAGGGAAGTGGACTTCGGAAGTCTACAGCAGCCGTTAAAACTCAATGTAGCCTACGCAGGACGTGAAGACGACAAGTATAAGAATATGATGGGAACGGTTTCCATGAACTATAAGCCCTCAGATAAATGGAGATTCACATTGGACGGTTTTGCCTATCAGAACCGTGAAAGAGAATATTATTCCATCGCCTCAGCTTATATTTTGCAGACATTTGACCCCATTACAGGTGCACCGGTGACGTCCTATGATTCAGGCGGGCAGATTGAGCATGCAAGAAATGATTTGTTTGTAAAAACGTATGGAGCACAGTTCAGAACGCGTTTTTCTCCTAATGTGAATACGGATATTGAAGTTGGATTTAAATTCGAAAAGGAAAACCTTAAAGATCTTACCAACGAATGGAAGCTGCTGGATTCTGCCGGATATAGCCTTCCTCATGAAGAATTTATTACGGATCCGAGAAATCCGGGAGATTTGGAACTCATGTACAATATTTCCGGAAAAAATCATATTGAACCAACGAGATTATCTGCATACGCACAGTATTCCCAGAAATTTTTCTGGGGAAGCAGTAAGGTTTTCGTGAACGCGGGAGCCAGAGTTGCTCACTGGAGCTTTAATAATGAAACTATTTTCTCTCCAAGGGCGCAGTTTGCCATCAAGCCGGATTGGGATACAGATATGTTGTTCAGGCTTTCGGGAGGAATCTATTATCAGGCACCTTTCTATAAGGAAATCAAAGATTTGGATGGTAATTTTAACAGCAATATAAAATCTCAGAGATCAATTCAGGCAATTTTAGCCAATGATTATGAATTTTATATGTATGACAGGCCATTTAAGCTTACTACAGAGCTTTACTATAAAAAAATGGATAACCTCATTCCATATTATATGGACAATGTAAGGATTCGTTACTCAGGGAAGAATAATGCTTCCGGTTATTCTTACGGTATTGATGCGAGATTATTCGGGGAATTTGTACCAGGTGTAGATTCTTGGTTATCTGCGAGTTATGCAAGGGTTTATGAAAATATTGACGGAAAAGGAGATATCCCGAGACCTACAGATCAAAGGTTCAGATTTGCAATGTTTTATCAGGACTATATGCCGGCTTTTCCAAAAATGCGTGTAAACCTTACACTGACTTATGCAATGGGATTACCGACTGGTGCTCCTATAGTTTTAGATCAAAATGGACATCCTGATATTGATGCTAGATATCAATATCAGAAAACACTGCCTTCATACAAAAGAGTAGATTTAGGATTGTCTTATGTGTTTATTGATCCTAAGGAAAAAAATAAAGCGTATGGTTTCTGGGGTAACTTTGATGAGCTTACCTTGGGTGTTCAGGTTTTCAATGCGTTCAACATCAGAAATACAGTGGCTAATCAATGGATTGCAGATGCAAACACGAATTTGATGTATCCGGTTCCGGTACGTTTAACGGGGCGTTTCTTTAATGTGAAATTAGAGTTTAAGATTAAATAAACAGATTATAGAATTAGGAATTAGGAATTAGCTAATAGGTATATCATCTGCTTAAAATAAATTATAAATAAAACTCCTGGATTCTCAGGAGTTTTTTGTTTTCCTGAATTTTATAACAAGATTACAGAATTTTATAACACACCTACCACATATATTTTTATCTTTGCTCTAATGAAAAAGATACTGGCTATACTGTTTTCTGTTTTCTACTTCGGATTCTCTTCCGGAGCGGTTTTCAGCGTTCATTATTGTATGGAGAAATTAGCTTCCATCAGTCAGAAAGTTGATGATACCTGCAGCAAATGCGGTGTTAAAACGAAAAAAGACTGCTGCAAAACAGAAATTAAAGTTGTAAAAGTTGATGATTGTCAAAAATCAGATCTTCTTAAAATTGATTTTGTAAAGCAGATTGCAGAAATCCAGCAGCCTGAGTTTTTCTTTGTAGATAAATCTTTTTCAGCTACAAAATTCACTCAGATCCGGATCAACGCGCCTCCGGAAAATTGGCCAGTTCCTATTTTTATTCATTATTGTAATTTTAGAATTTAAAATTTGTCAGTCATTTGATAATCTTATCATTATGAATGACATGATCTGTCGTTACGTGCGATTTTGTAACGATTCTTATAAAAACTTATTATTCTAAAATTTAAAACAATGAAAAAATATATCATTACAGCAGCATTATCTTTATTTTCAATCATTTCACTTTCAGCACAATCCAAAAAAGATGCACAGGTTTCTAAGCTGTATCAGAATTATATTGCTATAAAATCTGCCCTGGCTTCGGACGATGCATATAAAACTTCAAAAGCTGCCGCAGAATTCATCAAAACAGCTTCTACTGTTGATTATAAAATGGTTTCTGAGGGAAATTTAAACATTCTCAGAAAAGACGCAACTGCAATTTCGGAAGCCAGAAATATTACAGCGCAGCGTGAAACTTTTTATAACTTATCAGACAACATGATCGGGCTTACAAAGGAGTTTAAGCTTTCCGAAAATCCGATTTATGTTCAGTATTGTCCTATGGCAGACGGAAGCTGGCTGAGCGATGAAAAGAAAATTGTAAATCCGTACTACGGAAGTTCTATGCTTTCCTGCGGAAGTGTTAAGTCTGAGATAAAATAATCTGTCTATTTTATTTAAAAATAATAAGTTGTATAGCTTAAATTAAAATTTACTTGAAGCGAATTGTTGAGAACTTTTGAGATCTTTGTCAAGCAAAACATCTTGCGAGCTTAAAACCATGTTCAATAATTTCAAGGAAATCTTTACAAGCTTTGTTTTTATCTGAGCAAGTTTAAATTAAGTTATACAACTTAAAAACCTCGAAATATTATGAAAAAAATAATAATATTTCTGTTGTTTTTATTCTCTGCTATCACTTTTGCACAAACTACAAAAACGTTTTTTACCTGTCCAATGGATCCCGAAGTGGTATCCTCAAGGCCTGGAGACTGCCCAAAATGCGGAATGACTTTAGTAAGAAAAACGATCGTCATAAAACCGAAAGTCATAGCAAAGCCACAGGTAAAAACTTTACCGAAAAAGGAAATAAAAGCAACGGAAATTAAAAATACCGTTAAACTAGGAATTGAGAAAAAGGTTGATGTTAAAAAAACAAAGAAACCCAAGGAAACCTACAAAACCAAAATTGTCAAACCAAACTTAAATTATCAAAAACCAATACAATTTAAAACTCAAGCTTTACAAGATTCTAAAACTAACCCTAAAACTCAGTCTCAATCTCAAAAATTCACCTGCCCGATGCATCCGGAAGTAATTTCTGATCAACCCGGAAAATGCCCGAAATGTGGGATGGATTTGGTTGAAATTGAAAATCATTCCAAGCTTCAATCTGAACCTGAAACTGAAAATTCTGTTTTAAAAAGAAATTCAGAAAACGGGAAGGTAAGCTTCGGCGGGAAAACGGTTCGTTACGATTTATATGTAAAAGATACGATTGTAAATTTTACAGGAAAAAACCGCCGGGCAATTGCTGTAAACGGAAAATTGCAGGCTCCGACTTTATATTTTACAGAAGGAGATACAGCAGAAATATACCTTCACAATATGCTGAAGGAAAACACAGGCTTTCACTGGCACGGTGTGATTTTACCAAACGAGCATGATGGAGTTCCGTATCTTACGACAAAGCCTGTACAACCGGGAGAAACTCATTTATATAAATTCAAAGTTTCCCAAAACGGAACATATTGGTATCACTCTCATGAAGCACTTCAGGAACAAATCGGGATGAACGGGATTTTGGTTTTTCAAAAAAGGGAAGGTGATCCAAAGGTGAATTATACCAAAGAAATTCCTGTATTGCTGGGAGATTGGAGTGATGAAAATCCGGTACAGATTGCAAGAAGGCTTCACATGGCAAATACGGATTGGTACGCGATCAAAAAAAATGCAGTTCAGAGTTATTGGGAAGCCATAAAATCTGGAAATTTCGGTACAAAAGCCCTTAATGAATGGAAAAGAATGGAAGCGATGGATGTAAGTGATGTTTATTATGATAAATTTCTTATCAATGGACTTCCAAGTTCAGATTATTCTCATTTGAAAAAGGGAGATAAGGTCAGGCTGAGAGTTGCCAACGGAGGTTCGTCAACCTATTTCTGGCTGAATTTCGGCGGTGGAAAAATAAAAGTCGTTGAGAATGACGGAAATGATGTGGTTCCTGTGGAAGTAGATCGTCTTATTGTCGGGATGTCTGAAACATACGATATTGAAGTAACAATCCCTGAAGACAAAAGTTTTGAATTTAGGGCAACGTCTGAAGACAGAATAGGTCATGCCTCACTTTGGCTGGGTTCCGGCGAGAAAATGAAAGCCCCGGATTTACCAAGGTTAAAGCTTTTTGAAGGTATGAAAATGATGAACGGGATGATGGAGATGAGCGGAAATATGAAGCCGATGAACATGACGATGAGTAATCAAATGATGGATATGAATGAAGTAATGTATCCCGAACTGCCTGAAAGCCAGAGAAAAATGACGATGAAGCACATGAATGAAATGATGGGAATTAAAGCAGACAAAGAAAATCATTCTAATCATTCAGGGATGAATATGACTGAGGAAAAATCTATTAAACGATTGGCTTATAATATGTTGAAATCGCCGGAAAAAACAATTCTTCCCACCGAAAATGTGAGAGAATTAAAATTTACGCTGGAAGGAAACATGAACCACTATTTGTGGACATTAGATAACAAAACCGTTACAGAAACGGATAAAATCTTGGTTAAAAAAGGAGAAATTCTGAGAATTACGATGTATAATAATTCTATGATGCGCCACCCAATGCACCTTCATGGCCATGATTTTAGATTGATCAATTCAAAAGGAGAATATTCACCTTTGAAAAATGTGGTTGATATTATGCCGATGGAAACCAATACGATTGAGTTTGCTGCGAATCAGGATGGTGACTGGTTTTTCCACTGCCACATTCTATATCACATGATGGCGGGAATGGGAAGGATTTTCAGTTATGAAAATTCTGAACCGAATCCCCAGCTTCCCAATAGAAAACTAGCATGGAAAAACTTTCTTAAAGACAACAGAATGATCAGTTCTATGGCAATGCTGGATATCAACAGTAATAAAATTCATGCAGAAACAATGACGATGTTCGGGCCACGCTGGGCCAATCTGAATGAATTTCATACCAATTGGGATTTCAATCATTTTGATGGAAATTTTAAAGTAGGAAAATTTTTAGGAAAATTCCAGTGGGCACTTCCTTATGCGGGCTTTAGAATTCAAAAAAATCATCAGATCATGGAAAGACAAATGATGGAAGATATGGGAATGGAATTTCATGGTAAGAAAACATGGTTCGGGCAGCAAAAAGCCTCAAAAACCCGCGGAGCTTTTATTCTGGGAATGCAATATCTTTTGCCGATGCTGATTACGGCTGATGCAAGTGTTGACCAAAACGGAAAAGTATTATTGGAATTAAGTAGGGAAGATATTCCGCTTTCCAGAAGACTGAGAGGAAATTTTACCGTAAATTCTGATGGTGAATTCAATACAGGGTTGCGATATATCTTACAAAAATGGCTGTCTGTATCCGGAAACTATGACAACGAAATGGGATGGGGAGCCGGAATTACCTTAACCTATTAAAAATAAAGGAACTCAAAATGAGTTCCTTTTTCAGCAAAATTCAATTATTTAAGTTTGATAATTGTAACGCTTGACAGGCTATTACTGTCATAATTTACGGTTCCGTTATAAGTGCTTCCGTCTTTCCATCTTTTTGACTGCAGTGTAAGAATCTGTCCTGCATTGGCATAAACATAAGAGTTTGAGCTAAAGGCAAATCTTCCGCTGATATTGATCCGGCTTGGGTCATACTGTGGCGGAAGTGTGGAAATGCTGGATGAAGCGAGTGAACCGTCAAGATTAAAGTAAATGTAATCGTAAACTTCTGAATCTTCTGTGGCGGGATTCTGTCTTAAAGCAAGATTAAGCGAAATGAGATATAATCCGGTCTGTTTTATTCTGAGCTGATAATTATTTACCTTTTCAAAAATATTGGGATCATCGTTAAAGCTTGGCGTATTGAAAATATCAATATTTGCAGGTGAGCTCGTTGATGCAGAATTAAAATTAGTTGTGCTTGAAGAGGAATTTGTGAATTTTACGGCCTTTGCGCGTGGTTCTCCCATACTTGAAGGATACAGCCATTCTCCGTTGTACCACTGATAGACCCCTGGAAATACGGCAAAAGAATCTGTGCCGCTGCTTGCTGTGTTGAAAACCAGGGTTCCGTTCGGGATATTTCCGGATAAAGGCAATTTATTATTAGTTGCCACAAGAGCAACACGCGGAATAAGAACTCCTTTGTTGGTACTTGTAATGTCCAGAACCGCCGACGATACAGGATTTGAAGTACCTATTCCCACCTGTCCAGATAGAGGTAAAAGTGGAAGAAGAGTAAGAAATAACTGATAAGATTTTTTCATGATTTCTGTTTAAATTATCGGATACGGAGAACGGCAATACTTGAATCACCACTTGCATGAAACCTTACGTCTGCATCACCATATCCTGAAGAAAAAGTTCCGTCTGTTTTTTTGATTCTTATGCTGATGATATCTCCGGCGTTCAGCTGCAGATATTCTGTGAAAGAATGGGAAAATAGTCCGCGATTGCCGTTTACAGAGGCCGTTTCTTCGGGAGAAAATACCTGTTCTGTACCTGCAGGAAGACCATTTACAAAAATTCTGGAAGTCAGGGACACCATAGAGCTGCTTCCACTGCTGAGCCTGTCGAAAGACAGCAGGGAAGAAATTGAATATAGTCCCTGTCTTTTAATAGTTAAGGTTTGTGCTGCCGTATTTACGGTGTAGATATGGCTTGTTTCGTTATAGATCTTATTTCCGAACAGCTTTACATTCTGCCAGCTGGTGGAGTTATAATTGGTAGAAGTTTCAGAATTAGTGTACTTTAATGTAGCGGTTTCAAAATTGGTGCTCAGGCTTGTCCATTGTTGATCTTCTGAGCTCCACCAGTAGATTCCGGGGCTGATAAGATTAGGAAAACTGCCTGCAGTTGCGGTATTAAATACAAAAGTTCCTGTCGGGATATTAGCCGGCAGCGGAGTAGTAGACGTTCTTGATACCAGTGGAATTCTTGGAAAAAGAAGTCCTTTGTTATTAGTTCCCATCTGGAGCATTACGCCATCCGGAATTGTGCTTGTAGCAACTCCTACCTGGCTGAAAGCTCCTGAAAATAAACTGGATATAAAAGTAGAGTGAAGATTTTTTTTCCCATTTTATCTTATTTTTTCAATTGAAATTGTAGAAGTGTTGGCATTTCTGAAATAGACATCTGTATTAGGATCAATCTCATAAGATCTTACCCGAAGCGTGTAACCGGCAACATTAATGGGTACGTAGACCACGAATGCCCGGCTGTTGGGCTGCGCACTGATGGCTCTTCCAGGCACATATAAATTATCCGTCACAATATTCTCAAGATTATTAACAAGAATTTCTATTCCGAAATTATCCCGGTTTCCGTTGGAAAAAAGATCCAGATTAAGGATCAATTTGTAATAGCCTGTTTCATTAATTTTTAAAGTGGAATTGTCTACTTTCTGATACAGTGCGGGATTATTATTAAACCTTACATTGGCAAAAAGATCTGTCATAACTCCACTTCCGGAATTGATATTAGAAGTCGTGTTCTGATTTGAAAACAAAGCTGTTTCGCTTGCATTTCTCTGCTGAACTTTCACCCAAGCCGGAATAGAATTGTCCCAATAGTATAACCCCGGACTTACAGCCGTAGTTCCTGCTCCTGCAATGGTTGTATTGTAAACAGTTAATCCTGTTACGGGCGTCCCGGTTACGGGTGCAAAAACAGAAGTTGAAGTAAGGCTTACATTTGGAAGTGAAACTCCCTTATTATTACTGTCTACCTGAAGCACAATTCCCGGTTGGATAGTAGGTGTTCCTATACCTATCTGTGCTGAAATATTGAAAAAAATGTTTACTAAAAGTGGGAAAACAAAATAAAATTTCCTCATAATTGTGTTATCAAGTTATTGTGAATTTTAGTCAAAAATAGAATTTATTTTTCATTCAACAAATACTTGAATAAATATTGTAAATTGTTTATTTTCAATAATTTGTGATTTAAATATTTTGATTTTTAAATCTCTTTTAAATGACATAAATCAATGAAAATAATTATAGATTTTATTGATTGATATTGATTTTATTTAGTTGAAAATTTTAAAAAAAATTCACCCAAACGTGTAAAATTTAGGGAAAGATAACTTAAGATTATTTTTCCAGTTTAATGATTTTTTCAACCAGCTGTTGATTCATTTTCTCAGGAACCAACCGCATCAAAAAGTTTCTTACTGAATTTCCTTTTTCCCATTGAGATATTTTCCCTATTTTCCAGCTTGTTTCTACAATATAATCTACTTTTTTTCTTCTTATTGACTGGAATTTTTCGAAAACTTCATTAATGTTATCAGTTATATCCATTAATTTTCCAATAATATAGGCATCTTCAATGGACTGACAGGCTCCCTGGCCCATGTTTGGGGTAGTGGCATGCGCTGCATCACCTATCAGGCAAAGGTTTTCAGAATGCCATTTGGATATAGGAGAGAGATCAATAATATCATTGATGATAATATTTTCCAGAGGTGTGGCTTCAAGAATTTTTAGAATGATGGGATGAAAGTTCTTAAAAATATCGATGAGATTAATGGTGTCGTCGAATTTTTTTTTATTAGTCAATGCGTACCAATATACTTTTTTCCGGGAAATTTTTACAAAACCGAACCTTTTTGCTTTTCCCCATGCTTCAAATGCTTCCTGATGGAATGATTCAGGTAAATCAAATTCCACGAGACCGCGCCAGCAGATTTGTTCAGCATTCCGAATTTTCCCGGGTTCGATAATCTGATCTCTTACTTTTGATTTTATTCCATCGGCTCCAAAAATAATTTTGCTTTCAATTTCTTGTTTATTGTCAAATGTAAGAATATAGTTTTCCTTTTTTTGAATTTGAATTAAAGTATGATTAAGTTTAATGTGTTCAAAGCCAATTTTTTCAGCTAAAATTTTCTGCAATTCTGCTCTGTGGATAGCTACATTGCAGGAGTTGTATTTCTTTTCGAGTTTAAGGGCATTGGTCTTTAAGATGGGTTTTAAACTTTCATCAGTTATGGAAATCCCATGAATTTTATTTCCTGCGTTTTCAATTTTACCTTTTACATTTAATTGGTCAAAAATCTGCATCGCATTGATGGCCATCATAATTCCGGCTCCTACGGGTTTTATTTCCGGTGCGGATTCATAAATGGTGAAATTCATATTCCGTTGTTTCAGAATATTTCCCAGCGTTAAACCGCCTATGCCTGCTCCGATAATTGATACTTCATCCATTATTTAAGGTTTTTCAATTCATTGATTAATTGATTTTGCTTTTTGATGAAATTTTCTAAGCTGTCTGCTTTTAAAGGATGTTCATTTTGGTATTTCTCAATTTCCGGGAGGGTTTTCCTGATCTTGAAAGCATTATAGTAACCAAAAAGGTTATAATAATTCATATTTACCTGACGCTTGATATTATTTAATTTTTTAACTTTTATATCATAATTCTCGGCACTGTTCTTAACAAGATTTACTATTTCTTTTTTCAAGAGAGAATCTTTTATATTATTTGCATAGGCTTTAGCAGTTGAATAATAATCTTCTGATTTAGAAATAATTTCATTATGCAGATCGGTGATTATTCGACTGTCATTTTGAAGGGACAGAAACCGTTTATCAAGATTTTTCAGGTCTTCATTATTTTTAATTTGTTCATAATATATTGCGTCAAGCATTGATTGGGTCTTGGATAATCTTTTTATGGGAATACTGGATTCTGTATTCTCTACAGCATTTTCAATAAGATGTTCATTTTCATTTTTTTGTTCTTTACAGGAAAATAGTAATGAAAGCAGAGTAGCAGTAAGAAAGATTTTTCTCATGGTTAGTTTAATTTTATTTAAAATATCATGGTTAAAATTAATACAAAAAAAATAGAGCCTGATTTTTCAGGCTCCGATATTTATTGTTTCGTTAAAATTATTTACCCAAATAAGATTTTAAGATCTTACTTCTGGTATTGTGCTTCAATCTCTTGATCGCTTTTTCTTTGATCTGGCGAACTCTCTCTCTCGTAAGGTCGAAAGTTTCACCAATTTCTTCTAAGGTCATCGGATGCTTGCCGTTTAACCCGAAGTACAATCTTACAAGATCAGCCTCTCTTGGCGTCAAAGTATTCAATGCTCTTTCAATTTCAATCTGAAGAGATTCCAGCATCAGATCCTTGTCCGGACTTGGAGATTCCCCTGAACGTAAAACGTCATATAGGTTAGAATCTTCACCTTCTACCAAAGGTGCATCCATAGACAAATGTCTACCGGAATTTTTCATTGATTCCTTAATATCTTCTTCGCTCATGTCAAGAACTTCAGCCAATTCTTCCGGAGAAGGCGGTCTTTCATTTTCCTGTTCAAGGTGAGCGTAAGCTTTATTGATTTTGTTGATTGAACCAATTTTATTTAATGGCAATCTTACAATTCTCGACTGTTCTGCCAAGGCCTGTAAAATTGACTGACGAATCCACCAAACCGCGTAAGAGATAAATTTGAAACCTCTGGTCTCATCATATCTTTTTGCAGCTTTCATAAGTCCTAAGTTACCTTCATTGATCAGATCGGGTAAAGAAAGACCTTGGTTTTGATACTGTTTTGATACAGAAACTACGAAACGAAGGTTGGCTTTAATCAGTTTTTCCAAAGCGGCTCTGTCACCTGCACGGATTCTTTGTGCCAATTCTACTTCTTCGTCTGCAGTAATCAATTCTACCTTACCAATTTCCTGCAAATACTTGTCTAATGAAGCAGTTTCCCTGTTGGTAACCTGCTTAGTAATTTTTAACTGTCTCATCTATTTTATCCTCAAAAAAGAGTTAGTATATATTATACGTTTCAAAAGGTGAAAAGGTTACACATGTTTCAATTATTTTTTATTTATTTAAATTAAAATTCAAAAATTAGTTGTAAATTATGGCTCTCATGTCACAGAACGGCGATTTTATCATTTCCGGCTTCCTATAAATTTTGAAAAAACAGTGTAGAGTAGTTGTTGTCAGTAAAATTGTATTGGGAGCTTTATCCCGCTTTCCGTTGCAATTCCTCATTACGCGGCTCCGCTTCGCTCCGCCGCTCCATTCCGGGATTTTCACTGCAATCGGGGCTAGGGCAGCAGGACTGGTGGCTTCGAGAGCCTCAGCCACCATAGAAAGGCAGTCTTTCAAACAATATGCACCTCAATACAATTAAAAAATAGTGCAAATTCTTATTAAACCTTCAAGGTTTTTAATTTGACTTTAAAAACAAAAAAGCGAAACCAAAAAGTTCCGCTCTTATATTTTCCATGTTTGACAATCGGCTAAACCATCACCCGTCAACTATTTTAAAAAAGATCATTCAACAATTTCGCCAGCCTCAAGCCTCCGTAAAGAAGCTGTCTTTCCATAATATCATTGAATTTATACTGATAATCGTATGACAATTTTGAGCCTGCCGGTGTCTGTGCGTAGATTTTATTAGCGATTTTATGAGAATCGTAAAGCCAGTCTTCCAAAGTTCCCGTCTGGATTTGTGCCACTTCATCTTTTGATTTGATGTCCAGTAATTTTGCGTATTCTGTATAGCTGTATTTTTGAGAATCTACCAATTTCCCGTCCCAGACAGAATGAAGGTTTGTTTTATCTCCAAAATATGTTACATCTATTTTATTTCCGCCTAAATCTTCAGCTCTTCCTACGTGCAGCGGCTGTGCAAGGTCACCCATCATATGAATAAGGAAAACCAATGCTATTTTTCTGTCTTTCTCTGAAGTTTTTTCATCTTTAATCTGGCTTGATAAAACCTTGATCTGAGAATATAAGCTTGCTCCGGCCTGCGCTTTTAAATTCTGCTCAAAAGCTTTGAAATCCGTCTGTGGATCTATGTTTACATAGTGCCATGCTGAAGCCTGTTTCCATACACCGGTGGTATCAGATTTAATGAAATCCGGCCAGTTGGCCCAATAGGCCAAGCGTTCATTCCCCATAATTTTTTTAATCTCTCTTCTGGCCTTTCCGGAAAGGTGGTTCTCAGCAATTTCTGCAATAACCCTGTGACCCGTCAATCCCCATGCATACGAATAAAGCGATGCTGAAATACATACTAAAATTAAAATTTTAGAATAAATACTTTTCATTATAAAACATTTTTCAGGGTGCAAAGATACGGTTAATTTAAGGTTTAGATTAAGCTTAAACTAAGGATTTAAAAATTTAACTAAATCTTAAACTTGCCCAATCTGCGACTGCGATTCTCAACCTCAATCTTAGTCTTAGCTTTAATTTTTTCTATATTTTTACTATTTCTGATTTATATTTTTCGTTTTAGTCTTAATAATTACTATTTTTAGAATAAAATTAATTGAAAAATATTTTTTCAAGAATTTGAGATATATTATTTTTACAAGCCAAAAATCACAGGAAACACTATGTATGAGAATAATATCGTAGAAATGCATTATAATAAACTTCAGACAGATTTCAAAGCGGAAGCCGTTGCAGTAAATCTCCTGAAGTACCATCGTGCGGTGAGCAATATTTTTATTGATAGAATAGGAATTAATGACCGTGCTTATCTTAAGGATATTAAAAGTATTTCGAGCAGCTATTTGGGTTTTGATGAAGAAGTTTTTACAATAGAAACCTATAGGGAAGGCATTTACGATTACCTTCCGGAAGGTCTTTTTCATCCGCCTTCGCTGGGCGCATCAAGAAAAAATGTAGAAAATGTAGTGCGGGAAATCCGAAAGCAGAAAAGGGTAGAAGATGATGCAAGAAGATTTTTTAAACCATTTGAATTAGAAATATTTTTCACTGAAATCAGCGCTTTGCTTAAAGAATTTGATTTCGAAATTTCAAGTGATACAGATTCTTTGCTGGAAACGGTAAGCGAGCTCTGGCCTTTAATTAATATGCTTGATAAGAAGAGTGCCTACATTTTTATCTATATTCTGCCTTTTTTTCACCAGATCAGGGGAGATAAGTCATGGTTTGAAAGATGCATGACCGCTTTTCTTCAGGTTCCTGTAAAGGTCACCTTTACCCCTAATATCATTGAAGATATTGAGGAAGATGATGATTCTATGCTGCTGGGAAATTCAAGACTGGGTGTAACTTATATTCCAAGCGGAAGGCACATGGACGGGCAGAGAAACTGGGTAGTGAACATAGGACCTATTCCTTATCAGGATATGAAAAAATATATTCACGGAAGCCCTTTCCGAAAAGTTTTACAGGCAATGTATGATTATTTTTTACCTGTAAATGTAGATGTGGAGGAAAATTTTATCACAGAAAAAAAAGAATATTCTTTCGCATTGGAAGATGATGAAAGAAATGCAAACAGGCTCGGCTATTCTACATTCCTGTGAAAATTTTTAACTATATTTACAATCACCAATAAAAATATAAATTTGAAAAAAGACCAATGGAAATTTCTTCAGTAAAAGGTATCTTTTTAAGGTATATTTTAATGCCTTTATTCGCGGTAATTATGATGATAGTTTTAGGAGCTATCAGACGGAACAAGCCTGCGATTAAGATCAAAACCATCATTATATATGTTCTGCTTTGCAGCTTGTGCCTTGCGATTCCGGGTATTTTCGGTTTTGCTGGAAATCTTTTTAATCCGTACTGGTATCTCATTGCGCAGATCGTTTACCTTATTTTAGGGATTATTCATGTGAATTTATCTGATCACTATTTTAAAAAGCATTTCAGTTCCTTAACGAAAAGCATTCTTTTCGAATCCGTGCTATCTCTTACCTGTGTAGGCTTCGGAGGATACCTGTTTTACCTGATTTTTAACTGGATGAGCAAAGGTACCGGTTACCCCATTATGGCAGCTACAAGTATGTTGATTTTCCTGGTTCCGCTGGTTTTTCATTATTGTTATATTCAGCTTATCAGTATTCCGGTGGATATTTATAAGACATGGAGATATTCCCCGGAACAGAGACTTCCTGATTTCGAAGGAGCGGATTTTGACCGTCTCATGGTTCTGAATGTAGAATTAAGCAAAAATCTTGAAGATTCCAACCGCTTCAGAATCAAAGCAAAAACCCTTCCTACAGGGGTTACTTTCGGAGACTGGTTTTACAGGGTGGTGGATGATTATAACCATAAAAACCCGAACTCAATAATCCATCTTTCGGACGAAGCCAAAGATCCTTATTACTGGATTTTCTATACAAAAAAGTCATTTTTCAGCTTTAGAAAATATATAGACTTTGATCAGGATATTACTGAAAACAGAATTGTAGAAAACGATGTCGTGATCTGCAAAAGAGTAATCCAGCATGAGGAAGAAGGAGTAAGAAAACCACACACAGCATAAAAATATTGAATATGATACAGCCTATTAAGCATTTTGCAATCAATTGGGTTGACGGGATGAAGGTTTCCCAGAGACATCTTAATGATCAGGATAATTTTTTAATTGATATCATAAGAGATTCTAATTCTTTGGGAATCACTACATATAATTACGGACTTTTACCTATTTCCAACGAATTTACAGACAGGACTATTTTTGATGTTCATAATACCGCAACGAATGATGTTCAGTTAGTCATCAAGCATTGCAGCGCCATCACAATGGCCGGTTACAGGATTGAACTGAATGACAGAAGGGTAAGCGTAAAATCATTGGCCAAAACAATGAATGAAGACCAGGCAGATGGAGATTATTATATCTTAATTTCCGTTAACCCGTTTGATAAAGTTCCGTTCGGGGATATTGATCCGGAAGAAATTCCACCGCGCCACCCGAATACACAATCGAACCACCATATTGAGCTTCTCCCTGTAACTTCTCTGAACAGCAGCTACTCGGGAGGGAACTACCTTATCATAGGGAAAGTAGATTTAAAGGGAAATATTGCGCAGGTAGATTCTAATTTTATCCCGCCATGTACGTCCATTCAGAGTCATCCGGCGTTGTTGGACTATTACAATACTTTTGCGAAATCCATCGGGAATTTGCAGCAGTATGCTTTTAAAATCATCCAGAAAGCATCGCATAAAAATCAGAATACGGCTTTGGCTCAAAACGTTAAGTTCCTGTGTAACACGATGATCAATACGTTTGGAGATATGTATTTCCAGTTCAGAAATATTACCCCGTATCAGCCGCCTGTATTTTTAATTGAATCTTTTGCAAAGCTGGCGTTGCGCTTATACAATGCTACCCAGGTTCTGGTTCCTGCGGAACTGGAAGAAATGCTAAATTACAGTCTGGAATGGAGCGAAATTGCTCCTCATACCTTACTGAATCAGCTATCCATCGTAGCTGAAACCAATTATGATCATCACAATTGCGGTGAACCGCTTTTATATATTCAGCAAATGCTGAGAAGTCTGGAAACAATCTTCTCTAAATTAAGCGAGCTGGATTACATCGGACAGAGAAAAGAAAATATCATTGTTAATGAACAGGAAGTTTCAAATAACAATAATCCGAAAAGAGGCTGGAGTGTTTTAGATTAATCAGCAAAACTTTAAAATATAAATCCCGAACCTTATAATTCGGGATTTTTTTATTTTTTGACTAATATTTTTTCAGTTGCTTTTTTGCTTAAAATTTCCTGCTTACCCTCAACTTCCACCGCCATGGATTTGTCGAAGTTTTCAATTTTAATAATCTTAATTTTTGTATTTAAAAGAAGCTTTCTTTCCGTTAAATAATTTAAAAAAGCATCATCAGAAAGGGTTACAGAAGCAAAAATCACAGTTTCCCCTACATTACATGAGCTTAGTTTCTGCAGGTCTTGGGCAATAATGTTTCCGTCTTTGTCCGGAATTGGCTCACCATGCGGATCAAATTTGGGATAATCAAGAATTTCATCCATTTTATCGAAAAATACAGCAGAATGCACATGCTCAAGCTGTTCCGCTATCTCATGCACATTTTCCCATCCGAAGTTCATGGTTTTGACCAGAAACATTTCCGTAAGCCTGTGTTTTCTTACTACCAAAGCCGCTTCTCGTCTTCCTTTTTCGGTGACTATCAATGGTTTATACGTTTCGTAAATTACCCAGCCTTTTTCCGCAAACTTTTTCATCATATTGTTTACACTCGGCATTTTTACATATAAAAACTTGCTGAGCTCATTGATCGTAACTTTACTTTCATTGTCAACGAGATGAAATAAAGCTTTCAGATAATTTTCTTCGGTGAGTGTAGCTTTCAAATGTTAGATGGTTTTCTATACAAATCTAACAAAATATTATCAATAATATATGCTTGTTCGATGAACTTTTTTTAATTTTACTTCATGAAATTTTCATTCAAAAACGACTATTCAGAAGGTTGTCATCCTAATATTTTACAATCACTTTTAGCCAATAATATCGATCAGCAGACGGGTTACGGAGAAGATCAATATTCTTTAAAGGCAAAAGAATTAATCAAAGAAAAAATGAAAAGCCCGAGCTCGGAAATTTATTTTGTTTCCGGCGGAACCCAGGCCAATCTTATTGTAATTTCTTCTATTTTAAGACCTTATCAGTGTGCAATTTCAGCTGCTACAGGACATGTTTTAAATAACGAGACCGGAGCCATTGAAGCTACAGGCCACAAGGTTTTAAGCATAGAAAAAGAAGACGGAAAACTTTCTCCAAAAGATATAATTCCTGCGCTGGAAAGTCACAGAAATGTCCCTCATCAGGTGATGCCGAAGCTGATTTATATTTCAAATTCCACGGAATTAGGAACGGTTTATACATTTAAAGAATTAAAAGAGCTGTCAGATTTCTGCAGAAACAACGGATTGTATCTGTTTATGGATGGCGCAAGGCTGGGACATGGTTTAACCTCTGAAATAAGTGATCTAACTTTAGAAAATGTTGCTCAGCTTACGGATGTTTTTTATCTGGGAGGAACTAAAAACGGCGCGTTGATAGGGGAGGCAATTGTCATTAATAATAAGGAGCTTCAACAGGATTTTGCTTTTAATATTAAACAAAAAGGAGCCTTACTTGCGAAAGGAAGATTACTGGGAATCCAGTTTTTGGAACTAATGAAAAATGATCTGTATTTTGATCTTGCAAAACATGCGAATCAGCAGGCCATGAAGATTAAAAATGCAATGAAGGAAAAGGGAGTACAATTCCTTGCTGATACTTATACCAACCAGATCTTTCCTATTTTAAGTAATGATTTGATTGAAAAAATATCCGAAAAGTTCGAATTTTATGTCTGGAAAAAAATTGATGAAAATTTTTCTGCAATACGTCTCATCACCTCATGGAATACGGCAGATGAGCCGGTAAATGATTTTATAGAGATTTTAAAAAGAGAACTATAATAAAGAAACAGCCCCGATTCGAGGCTGTTTTTATTTTTTGAGGAATATAAATTATTTAAAAGCTTTTGCGACAGTATTGCAGTCAGCAACTTTTAAATTTCTTCCGCCTTTATATTCTATTTTTTTACCGCTGGCATATTTTGTTCCGGTTTCGGCGTCTCTTTCACCGATTCCTTCACTTAAACCATCTTTTGTCTGAAGAAAATAAATATCATTTTTATTTCCTGATTTTCCTTCAGCTTCAAAAGTATAGGTCAGTTTAAGGGTATCTCCGGATTTCATTCCGCTTAAATCTCCTTTATTACTGTCTTTCTCACTGTTTTTGGTAACCATTTTTCCGGTAATTGTTCCCAGATTATCATCAAGAGTTACAAAAACGGTATCCTTTCCGGTAACACCCATATAGCAGAAAGATTTTGGTTTTAAAGTATCCACCACCGTTTCAGTAGCAGCAGTAGTATCTGCCGGAGCTGCTTCCGTAGCCGCAGCCTCGGTCTTTTTATTACAGTTCATAAGAAAAACGGATAATGTACTTAATAAAATTAATTTTTTCATACCTCGTTTATTTATTTAATAACGCTAAAATAATAATAGTATTTTTATGTGAAGTAAATTTTTTATTAAATTAATGTGATTGAACAATTTTTTCCTAATTGCTGAGAATTGCTTAAAATTTTTTCGCTCAATATTTACCGTATAATACTAAATATAATAGGGGCACAGAATGTGATGCGTATTATTGATAAAATTTACAATTATGAAAAGGATATTTAAGCTCAGCGTTTTATTTTCGTTAATTTTAAGCTTTAATTTTTCAAAAGCAGAACCCCCACAAAATTATATCTACACATCATCTGGTGATCTGCAGAAAATTGAAAAGCTTATTACAAGAAAAGATATCGGAGGAGTTCAGATTGTTTATAACTGGAAATCTTTGGAAACAGCGAAAGATGTTTATGATTTTTCAAGGATAGAGAAAGATTTGGAATATCTTACGAAATTAAACAGGAAATTATTCATCCAGCTGCAGGACAGATTTTTCGAGCCCAAAGCAAGATATGTACCTGATTATATACTGAATGATAAAGAATATTCCGGCGGTTTGGTGCCTCAGTATGATAATCCCGGGGAAAATAAACCTGTAGGAAACGGGTGGGTTACCCAACAATGGAATCCTGCGGTCAGAAAAAGATTTCAAAAGCTGATAGGAGAGTTAGCCATAAAGTTCGATGGTAAAATCCAGGGGATTAATTTACCGGAAACCGCCATTGATATTGATATGAAGCGTGATAAAACCGGATTCAGCTGTGTTATAAAAATCCAAAAACCAAAAAACCGTTCACGAAAGAAGAATTTGTAGCTTATGCAGAAAATTATCTTGGAGTAAACATCATATTCTGGAGTGTAGAATCTCCGTGGCTGAAAAAAAATTGATTTTACTGTTCTTAATTTTCAGAAGAAATAAAAAAAATGAGTTATGAAAAATATTCACAACTCATTTTTATTTGCTTAATTTTTTACACTTTAAGACAGCCTCTGAAACCTCTTGTAGCATAGTAAGAATCTGCACCGTTATGATACATGAAAACAGTATTGTAACGTCTGTCACAGAAAATAGCCCCTCCAAGTTCACGGATGTTTGCAGGCGTTTTTACCCAGCTTGAAGTTTTTTGGTCAAATTTTCCTAATTCCTGAAGCTTACGGTATTGCTCCTCCGTCAGAAGTTCAATGCCCATTTCTGAAGCTTTATCAATTACATTGCTTTCCGGCTTATTGGCTTTTCTGCTTTCCCAGGCCTGATAATCGTAGCAGAGACTTCTTCGTTTCGGGCTTTCCGGCGAGCAGTCTGCAAAGATATATTCATCTGTTTTTTTATCATAGTCTATCACATCTGGCTCACCCTCAGTCTGTTCCATTTCATGTAATGACCATAGCTTTTCGGTATTTTTTTCGAGTTTTGCAAGGATTTTCTGCCAGTCGAGATTTTTATGACGGCTCATATTTTTTTCAAATCGTGATTTTAGAACTTTTAAAAGCTCTTCACTTTGTTCTACGGACAGTTTCTTTTTGTTCATATCAAAAGTATTAAGGATTTAGATTAATTTTTCTGTCTGAAGGTCTAATTTTCTGAATCATTAAGTAAAGCACCTTTAAAAAACAACAGTGCACAATATTCTTTAAAACCGTGAATTAGGAAAATATTTTTCCCATGATAGGTGTAGCACGGACATCCCCATTTTAATTCTTCTTCAAGAGCTGTATCCAGTGCGATGGTCCTTAATTTTTCAAATTCTTTCTGCCATTGTTTAGCTTTGTCAAAAAAGAAATCAATGTTTGTGTTCATGATGTTTTTTATTTTAGATAAAAGATAAAAGATAAAAGATAAAAGATAAAAGATAAAAGATAAAAGATATTTGAGTAAATCTCTAACTTCTAATTTTCCAACTTTTCAATAATTTCCTGCAGGCGGTTGTGAGCCATATTAATACCCTGTGCAAAAGGCATTTTCAAATGCTGATCCCTGAAATCCACTGATTTATAAATAGTTTGAATGGTAATCTTACTTTTTCCGTCAGAAATTTTTTCAAACTCCAAAAATTCTATCTGTACAGGAAACGGTGTATTTTCCATTTGGAAAGTCCGGGTAATGTATAAGCCTTGAAAAGCAGTTCTACAGGAAGATCAAATTCTCTGATAATGAATATTTCCTGTTTGCCGTCTTCGGCGTGAATTTTTGTTTTTAGTTCCATATTTCTATTTTTTTTGCTGATAATTTTTCATGATGCTTTCCAGCTTATTGAATCTGTCGTCCCACATTTTTCGGAAAGGTTCTATAAAATCGGCAATTTCTTTCATTTTATTTGGATTCAGGTGATAGATGATTTCCCGGCCGCTTTGCTCAGCTGTTAATAATTCACATTCTGTAAGAATCTGAATATGTTTGGACACTGTAGGTCTGGCCGTATCAAAATTAGATGCAATGGCTCCGGCTGTCATAGATTGCGCAGCGACCAGCATCAAAATTGATCTTCTTGTAGGGTCAGCTATTGCCTGAAATACATCCCGTCTTAAATTCATTATGTAGCTATTTGACTACAAATATATATGAAGTTATTTGACTACACAAATTTTGATTAAAAAAAATGATGTTTTGGGTTTAAATTCTAAAATTTAAAAAGTCCTATAATTTATATTATGTTAAATTGTGAATATTTCCGGGAAATTAAATATTCGTGAAATCAGCCTTACCAATGAGTTTTTGCTATTATTCAAAACAAAAAAATTCTTACCTGTCTAGATAAGAATTTATTTTAATCGTAGAATAATTTTAGTCTTTGCTTTTATATTCTTTCATTTTTTCAAACTGATGATAAGAATCATTAATGCTTCTATATTGTTCTTCAACTATTTTTGAACTTTCCGGTGACAATTCTCCGCTGTTTAAAGCATTCTGATAAGCTTCTACGGCAGCTTTTTCTCCAAAAACTACATGCTCCAATGTAGAATTTACGTTAGCAGACATGAAAGAATTTTTGATATCAATCCAGGTTCTGTGCAATGCTCCGGCCACTGATGAAGAATCTTCCGCCTTACCGCCTTTGTCGTTGATTAAATCAATGAGCTCAACTTTCATCAGCTTCGTTTGTGAAATCATGTGTTCATAATCATCTTTCACATCGGGGTATTTTTCCCAGATTTTCCCGTCTACTTTTCCAAAACCTTCAATTCTGTCATTTGTAATGTGCAGAAGATCATTTAATACAGATATTTCTTTTTGATTTTCCATGATAAAATATTTTGTGGTGTTTAAGAATTTGTACAATTATTATGCCTGTAGGGATATTGTAACTTATTATAATTGGCTTGAAGCTGGAAGAATGAAGCTGGAAGTTACTGCCAGGCTTAAATAATTCCGAATTGGCGTAAAATTAAATAGAATTTCATCTTTAATAAACTTCCCTCTCCTAACTCCCAGCTTCCAGCATCACCCATTTTAAATTTATAATAACAATTCAATAATGTAAGCTTAAACCATTAATCAAAATATTATTATTGTATTTTTGTAAAATAATTCCAAATTTTACTTATAATATGAAGGACACTCCTACCATTAAAGCTGTATTTTTTGACATTGACGGGACTTTAATTAGCTTTAAAACCAATAAAGTACCGGATTCTACACTAAATGTGATTAAAGAATTACGCAGGAAAGGAATAAAAGTAATTGTTGCTACGGGCAGATCTATCAATACTCTAGCACATATCTCACATATTGATTTTGACGGTTTCATCACCTTTAACGGCGGGTATTGTGCCACCACGGATGGTGAGATATTATTCAAAAAGACAATTGACCCGAAAGATATAAAGGCGTTGGTAAATTATGCTGAAAATAATCCGCTCAGCTTTTCGCTGATGTATGAAAATAAGGTAGAAATTAATGATGCTACTCCGGAAGTTGTCGGGATGTATGCTCATGTTAATCTTCCTGTCCCTCCTATTCATAATAAAGAAAATATTGATACGGATAATGTACTTCAGGCTAACATTTTTCTTCGTCCTGATGCTGAACAGCAATTTATGGATAACGTAATGCCCAACAGTACGGCATCCAGATGGACTCCCCTTTTTGCGGACGTAAATCCGGGAGGCATCAGTAAAGAAATCGGAATCGGGATATTTTGTGAGCATTTCGGGATTGATATTTCCGAGACGATGGCATTTGGTGATGGCGGAAATGATATTTCGATGTTAAAATGCACAAAAATTGGGATTGCCATGGGAAATGCAAATGATAATGTGAAAGAAATTGCAGATTATATTACGGAAGATGTTGATAATGATGGAATTGAAAAGGCTTTGAAGCATTTTAATATTATTTAATCTTCTGCAATATTTTTTTGATTAAACGTTTAAAAAATCAACTAAAATTTGTTTAATGCTATTAATTTTAAACTTGTTTTTTTAAAAAGGCACAATATGTGTATTAGACAAGGTATATAACATTAAAAATTTTTTAGTCATGAGAAGTATATTATGGTTAGTCGCAGTCATTTGTATTGTAGTATGGCTTTTAGGAATGCTAGGAATTGTTCCGGGAATGAGCACAGGATATCTAGTCCACGTATTGCTTGTTATTGCCATCATTGTAATTCTTTATAACATTATTACAGGCAGAAGGCCCTTAGATTAGTTCGTTTAAGAAACTGAAGATATAAAGCTGGAAATGGGAAAACATACATTCTTAATTTCCAGTTTTTTATTTTTAAAGTGAAAAAATCTTCTGTAGAATTACAGAAGATTTTCTTTTTTTATAGGATCAATTTCTATTGAGGAACCTGGGCTTTTTCATAAATCAAGCCTTCTGATTTCAATTCTTTCCAGAAATCTGCCGGAATTTTTTTATGCAGGGCATTCACATTTTTTTCTACCTGCTCAGGTTTGCTGGCACCGGGAATAATTGAAGCGAACTCGTCAGCAGCCAGTACAAAATGCAGTGCCGCATCTACAATATCAATTCCATGCCTTTTTGCAATTTCACTGATTTTATTGCGTTTTTCGGTCATTCCTTTTGGGATAACATCCTTATAATTATATCGCGGCCTGCTATTGATAAATCCTGAATTAAATCCCGCGCCGGAAACCAGCTTTACACCTGCTTTTTTTACAGCCGGCAGAAGCCTGTCAACCGCATCTTCATGCTCAAGAATTGAATATTGAGTTGCCGAAAGACAAATATCAGGATCAGCAGAATCCAGGCAGTCCAAAATTGGTTCTATTTTATTGACCCCCATTCCCCATGCTTTGATAACGCCCTGATCTCTTAATTCTGATAAAACTTTGAAAGCTCCTTCCCTGGCTTGTTTCAGAAAATAAGGATACCTGTCTCCCACCTGATCTTCCGAAAGATCATGAACATAAACGATATCAATATGATTAAGCCGGGTTCTTTCCAGACTGTCTTCTATGGATTTTTTAATGGCGTCTGCGGTATAATTATGCTCAAAGTCGTAGTTCAGAGGAGCTTTCCACATCGTAGGAGGAACTTCAGATTCAGGAACTTCCACAAATAATCTTCCCACTTTTGTAGAAATTACAAATTCATCCCTGTTTTGGCCGTGAAGGAAATTCCCGAATCTTCTTTCACTCTTAGTCAGCCCATACCAGGGAGAGGTATCATAATACCGTATTCCTAAATCCCATGCTTTCTGCAGAACTTCGTAAGAATCTCCGTCTGTAAGAGCTTCAAAAGCAGTTCCTATAGCTACCCCGCCCAATCCTAGCTTATGTTTTTCCGTTAAAATGTCTGATTTCATAAATTTAATATTTAAAATTTTGGTTTCTTATGAAATACAAACATCGTGCAGGGAGGTTGGTTTGAACGTTTAAAGTTTAAATTAGTTTAGGTTTAAAGTTTCCTGTCTTTTTGATTTAAATTATAAAAATTGAAAACTGAAGTTTACTTTTTACTGTTTTTATACTTAAAATAAATAATGTAAAAAGTTTCTTACATAAAATTAATACTACAAAAGCTGCATTTGGCTTTATTATTGAAGGAAAATGAGTACCACTTCAATATCTTACAATATGAAAAAGCACATCGTAATCGTAGGCGGAGGATTCGCGGGAATCAACCTTATAAAAACGTTGGTGAATGACAACAGATTCAGGATCACACTGGTTGATAAAAATAATTATCACTTTTTTCCGCCGCTTATCTATCAGGTTGCCACTTCATTTATAGAAGCTTCCAATATCAGCTACCCTTTCAGAAAGCTGATTTCAAATTATAAAAATGTTAACTTTCACATGGGGAGCCTTACAAAGGTAATTCCGGAGAATAACATGATTGAAACAGATGCCGGAACATTAAGCTACGATTATCTGGCATTGGCTCTTGGTACGGAATCTAATTTCTTTGGGATGGAAAACGTGCAGAAATGCTCGCTTCCCATGAAGACAATCGAGGAAGCTTTATATCTAAGGAATTATATGTTGCTGACTTTGGAAGAAGCGGCCAGAAATAAAAATGTAAAAGAAGCTCAAAAACTGCAGAATATTGTGATTGCCGGCGGCGGGCCAACCGGTGTGGAACTTGCCGGAATGATTGCTGAAATGGGCCAGTATATTGCGGAAAAAGAATATCCTGAAATCAAGCTCGGGCTTTCTAATATTTACCTTATCGATGCACTTCCTTCCCTTTTATCTCCTATGAGTAAGCTGGCTCAGGAAGCGGCCCATAAGCAATTGGAGAAATTGGGAGTGAAAATTATTCTTAATACGGCGGTAAAAGATTACGTAGACAATAAAGTGATTCTTGCAGACGGTAAAACCATTGATACGGAAACATTAATCTGGACTTCCGGTGTGATCGGGCGTGAAGTTCCCGGTATTCCTGAGGAAAGTATCGGGAAAGGAAGAAGATTACTGGTAGATGCTTACAATAAAGTCCACGGAACGAAAAATATTTATGCTTTAGGCGATATTGCTTTACAGCTTACAGAAGAAAAATACCCGAAAGGACATCCTCAATTAGCTCAGGTTGCGATTCAGCATGCTAAGAATTTTGGAAGAAATTTAAAGAGAGTTGAGGACGGAAAAGTGCTTAATCCATTTAAATATAATGATAAAGGAAGCATGGCTATTATCTCGAAATTCAATGCGGTGGTGGATCTTCCTAAGTTCTCATTTAAAGGATTTTTTGCGTGGCTTACCTGGCTTTTCATTCACATTATTCCTTTGGTTGGATTCAGAAGCAAAGTCCGGCTTGCATTAGACTGGCTGAGATTATTCATTACAAATAACCCTTCGATACGGTTGATTTTGCAGCCCAAAAGAGATACCAGCAAAGAATAAAGTTGAGTTTAGAAAAAAAAGACTAATTGTGAAAATTAGTCTTTTTTTTATCGTTAAAATTTAAATTTCTCCCATTACATACATATTCTCCATGGTCGGAACGGGGCTTCCACCCTGCTTTTCCAGTGTTATGGCAAAAGCCTGGGCATTAGGAATCTGTGCGAGGGCAATTTTGCTGTCTTTTTCTTCAGTGTACATTCCTGCGTTTACCGGCTTGCCGTCTGCAATTGCCCAAAGCTGATACTGCATGCCTTCAGGAGCTTTCGGTAAATTTTCGGCGTTCAGGTACACTTCTTTTGTTTTTTTGTCCCAGAAAACCATAGCTTTAGATTCTTCATGCTTTTCAACACCCTTCAGCATTACCATTTTCATATCAGGATTGGTGAACATCTCCATTTTTTTGTTCATTTTCTGCAGGGCAAGATCCTGGGCTTTTTTTTCGGCCTGCATGAGTGCAATTTCTTTTTTGGTATCGGATTGGTAATTCATCCAAAAAAGATTTCCGGCAACACTTACCAAAAAAAGAACGGATGCAGCAATAGCAAATGCTTTCCAGTTGCTGTTCCCCTGTATTTTTATTTCTTCCTGAGGTTTTGCAGCAGGAATATCCGTGGAAACAACCGGCTGAATAGGTTCCAAAACCTGTTCCTGCTGGATTTTGTTCCAGATCTTAGATTTTAGATTGCTTGGAGGTGTTACAGCCTGAGCCGTAGCCAGATCTTCCAAAGTTTTCTGAGCTTCTTCAAAAGCGGCTTTTACTTCAGCATTGTTTTTCATCACACACTCCAAAATCCCTGCTTCCTCGGGAGAAGCAAGACCTAGAATATAAGATTCTATAATTCCGGATGATATGTATTCTTTAGTGTTCAATTTATTGATAATCTTTTAGCAAATCTTTTAATTTCATCAGTGCATTCCGCATTTTTGTTTTTACCGTTCCCAGGGGTATTTTCAGTTTATCTGATATCTCATTTTGCGTGTATCCCTGGTAATAAGCCAGATCTATCATTTCCTGCTTATCCACTTCAAGGCTTTTAAGAATATTGTTGAATCCTATAAAGTCTGATGAATTATTGGTTGTTGAAAGTTCTGCAGAGTTATATACGAAATCAGGAAGCGGTTGGTTTTTCAGCTCGTTTTGGAAACCTTTTGATTTCAGGTAATCTATTGCGGTATTTCTTGCAATATTGATCATCCAGGTATAAAATCTTCCTTTTGATGAATCGTATTGGTGGATAGAATTCCAGATTTTCACAAAAACATCCTGGATAACTTCTTCGGTGTATTCTTTAGACTGAACAATTCGGAGAATCATACCATACAACGCGCCGGAATAGTTATCATACAAATGATGAAAACCAGCTTCGTTTTTTTCTTTTAGTAAAACGATAAGTTCCTCTTCCGAATAGTTTGTTTTAATAGTGAAAATTTTTCTTCTCAAAAATAATAAAATAAAACAAATATCAAACTAAAACATAAAATTCTTTTGAATTATTAATGATTTTAAACAATTGTTTGAAAATATCTAAAATTTTGACTTAATTCTTGTCTATCTGTTATTCATTGTCGTGGTTTTTTAATTTAAATGTAAAATTAAGTTTCTGATTTATAGTTGTTTATAATTTATTTAAAACAATTTAAATCTAAATGAAAACCAGCCTCGTAAATGATTTTAGAAAGAAATTCAAATAAAATATTAATTAAAAAATCAACGAAAATGAACACGAAATCAAAAATCACAATGCTGGGTATGATCGCCTTATCGTTTGCCTTCTGTGGAAACGCATTCGCACAAATGACGAAAGAAAAGACTGTGATGGTGGGCGGTGCAGCAATGTATCCTTCAAAAAATATTATTGAAAATGCTGTTAATTCTAAAGATCATAAGACATTGGTAGCTGCTGTAAAAGCTGCAGGTCTGGTGGAAACTTTACAGGGAACAGGGCCTTTCACCGTGCTGGCTCCTACAGATGCAGCATTTGCAAAGCTTCCGAAAGGCACAGTGGAAAATTTGGTAAAACCTGAAAATAAGGCAATGCTTACTAAAATTCTTACTTATCATGTTCTTCCTGGAAAATTTAACGCTACACAAATCTGGGCTGCCGTAAAAGCAAATGACGGAAAAAGTATGATGAAAACAGTGGAAGGTGAAGAGCTTACTTTCTGGACAAAAGGGAAAAACCTTTATGTAAGAGATGCAAAAGGAAACGATGCGAAAGTAACAATAGCTGATGTAAATCAGTCAAATGGAGTTATTCATGTAATTGATACGGTGCTGATGCCATAATAGTTTAGTTTTTTTAACAGCATAATCTTTTTATGTTGTTTTCTCTATTAAATAACACTTAAAACAAATAATATTATGAAAAAAACCATCAATGTTTCTACTCAGGGAGCTACCCTTGATACAAGCAGAAGAAATTTTTTGAAACTGAGCGGTGTGGGCCTTGCTATGGCCGGACTTACACTGATCGGGTGTGACGATGATAATTTTGAATTTGTCGATAATAAGGTTTTTGATCTTGGTATGGGCGATGTGGGAGTACTAAACTATGCCTATGCTTTGGAACAGCTGGAAGCAGATTTTTATACTAAAGTGGTTAATAATTTCTACTCCGGGATTTCCACACTAGAAAAACAGATTTTCACTGATCTTTACCATCATGAGGTAATCCACCGCGATTTTTTTAAAGCTGCGATAAGCGGAGCAACTTCCAATGTCTTACCTACTTTGGAATTTCAGTACCCGAATGTAAACTTCAATGACAGAAATTCTGTACTGGCCACAGCCAAAGCTTTGGAAGACACCGGTGTTGCAGCTTATAACGGAGCCGGAAAATACATTTCCAACCCGGATTATCTTGTGATTGCCGGAAAAATAGTTTCCGTGGAAGCGAGACATGCTGCAGCCATCAGAGATTTAATCAATCCCGGAACAGCAGCTTTTTCTGGTGATGATGTAATAGATGCCAACGGATTGGATCTTGCCAAGGAGCCTAAAGATATTGTAACGGCAGCCGGCGGATTTATCAAAACACCTTTTACCTGGAAAGAACGGGGAATTGTTTAATCATTAATTCAAAAAATTACTATTATGAACATTCTAAAAATACTAGATAAGCTTTCTAATGACAAATTTTTCACCATGGAAGCATCAAGATTAGAAACACTTACCAATGCTTCTTCATTTGGTAAAAAAGCTGCAGTAGCAGCCGTTCCTCTGGGTCTGGGAACTGTAATGGCAACTTCCGCAAAAGCAGAAACACCAACAGCCGTTTCGGGAGGAACTTTCTTTAAAACTGCTTTAACAGATGCTCTCCAGCTGGCGCTGGTGCTAGAATATCTGGAAAATGAATATTATGCAATGGGACTGGCCGCTACAGGATTAATTCCCAATGCAGATAAAGTTGTTTTTATGCAGATTGCAAAGCATGAATCCGCACATGTAACTTTTCTTAAAAGTACATTGACTTCCCTTGGGGTTACTCCTGGTCCAAAACCAAACTTTGATTTTACGGCGGGAGGTAATTTTACACCTTTTACTGATTATAACCAATTCTTAATCCTTGCACAGGCATTCGAAGATACTGGGGTAAGAGCTTACAAAGGGCAGGCTGGAAATGTAATGTCTAATAAAGTGGTGTTGCAGGCTGCTTTACAGATCCATTCTGTAGAGGCAAGACATGCATCACAGGTAAGAAGAATGAGAGCCAATAAAGGCTGGATAGAACTGGCAAACGGAGGAAATATGCCGGCTGCCACTAATGCTGTGTATGCCGGAGAAGATAATACAAGTCAGGCAGGTTTCAATACGGCGGCGGCTTTTGGGGCGGCTGCAGGTTCGGCTGCTTATGACGAAATTTTAACCGGAAGTGACGCTCAGGCAATAGCCTCATTATTTATAGTCTGAGATAATTTCTTTATGTTAGCTGTAGTCCCTTTCTTTTTAGAAAGGGATTTTTTATGAAGTGAATTGTCAAAAGTTATTTATTTTTACTATATTTGCGAATCGAAATAATTTTTTTTCATCATTTGTGTTTTTTTTAGGCTCCTCTTTGGAGCCTTTTTCATTTAAGTAACACGTTTTTTACTGCTGGAAGGTATCCACTCATCTTTTTTACATTTCGGGCATATGGCTTCACCAGAGGCAGTTTTTTCTTCCGTATATCCACAAAATATACATGAATAATAGCCGTCTTTTGTAATTTTATTTAATGGATTTTCCAAAGAATCAGGCATAATCGGTAAGCCGTATTTCACCTTCTCATCTTCAAAATAAAAAACACTTATTTCTCCGGAAATTTCTTCAATAGCTTTTTCAATCTGGCCGAGTTGTGATATCCCTTTAAGCCGCAGTTCTGCGAAAAATTCATCACTGCCGAGATTTTCTTTCTTAAAATTTTCAATAGAAAACTGCCCGTTTTCTATAAGACATATAGATTTTCCTTCTACCAGCTTTTCAAATTTTTTGCTTTTACCAATAAAATGAGTAACCACCGTGTACAGCAGGATAATGACCATGAAGACAATAATAGACGATATTATTCCCACATCCTTATTAAACATCGGGTCTCCAGCTGCCGAACCCAGGCCGATAATAACTACAAGCTCAAAAAGTGAAAGCTGCTTCACTCCTCTCTTTCCCAGAATCCTCAGCCCGATGATGATGGTTACAAACATGATAAAAGTCCGCAGAATGATTTCAAGGAGAAACGACCATTCTTCATGACCCATTAACAGTTCTTTCCAGTCGAGTTTTAACAAAAATAGGGATACCATAGAAAATTATTTACTATCCTAAGCTCCAAAAAACAAGCCATGAACATTCATTAGCTGTTATATTGATTCAGAAAGAACTTCAAGAATATTTTTATAAATAAAATCCAGCTCAGAGAAAGTTATACAATACGGAGGCACCAGGTACATCACATTTCCCAGCGGTCTCATAATAATTCCGCGCTTTAAAAATTCATTATAAACCTTCTTCCCGATATCATTAAAATAAGAAGTCTGCTGCTCTGTTTTGAAATCCCAGGCTAAAATGGTCCCGCACTGACGAACATTTTCTACCTGCGGATGCTGCTTCAGGGTTTCTGAAAAGTCTGAATGCTTTTGACTGATTTTAGCAATATTTTCCAACGTTTCTGGCTTTAATAAAAGTTCCATACTTGCCAAAGCTGCAGTACAGGCCAACGGATTGGCTGTAAATGAATGACCGTGAAATAGTGTTTTATACTTATCATCAGATAAAAAAGCATTGAAGATTTCATTGGAACATGTTGTAATTCCCATGGGCATTGTCCCGCCGGTAAGACCTTTTGAGAAGCACATAATATCCGGTTTTTCCGAAAGATAATCCGCTGCAAATAATTTTCCTGTTCTTCCAAACCCTGTAAAAACTTCATCCTGAACAAGAATAATTTTCTCCTTTTTGCAGAAATTCATTAATTCTGATAAGTCTTCTGGATTATACATCAGCATTCCTGCGGCCCCCTGAACCAACGGTTCATAAATAAAGCAGGCAATCTCATCATTGTACTCCCTGATTTGATTTTTTAAATTTTCAAGATTATCGGGATTGGGTGTATCAAGGAAAATAACTTCGAATAGCATCTCGCCAAAAGGTTTTGTCCAGACACTTCTGCCGCTCACGGACATTGCCCCGAATGTATCTCCATGATACGCATTTTTAAAAGCTAAAATTTTCTTTTTCTCCGTTCCTTCATTGTAGGCATGCTGAATGCACATTTTTAATGCGACTTCCACGGCTGTTGAGCCATTATCAGAATAAAAAACTTTTTCCTGATTTTCTGGTAAAAGCTTTAATAAATTTTCAGAAAGCTGGATGGCGGGCTCATGCGTAAAACCTGCGAAAATTACCTGTTCCAGAGTATTCAGCTGTTCAAAAACCCTTTGTGCAATATAAGGATTGGCATGACCGTGCAGGGTTACCCACCATGAGGATACCGCATCAATATATTGTTTTCCTGCTTCATCAAAAAGGTAAACTCCCCTGCCCTTCACAATTGGGATCGCATCTCCGGCAGTTTTCATTTGGGTGTAGGGATGCCAGTTAACGGCTTTATCGCGCTCTTGTAGATTCATAGCAATTATTAATTGTGAAAAAAGTGAATGGTGAATAGTGAATTCAAGCATTAAAAAACTGACAATTAACAGTTGACTATTCACCATTCACATGTTAGCATGTCGTCTTCTCTCTTTGCATTGGTTTTAAACCTAACGTCTGAAGCATTTTCATATCTTCTGAAACTCCCGGATTGGGTGTTACCAACAGCGTTTCCCTTTCTCCTGTAAAGATGGAATTTGCTCCGGCCATGAAGCACCATCCCTGCTCAAATTCTGTCATTTCAATTCTTCCGGCACTCAGTCTTACCATAGATGAAGGCAGTACAATTCTTGCAGTGGCGATCATTCTTACCATTTCCCAGGTGTCTACTTTTTCATTATTTTCAAGCGGAGTTCCCTCTACTCTTGCCAGTGCGTTGATAGGTACGGATTCCGGATGTTTTGGCATGGTTGCAAGTGTCAGAAGCATGGAAATTCTGTCTCTATGCGTTTCTCCAAGCCCGATAATTCCGCCGGAACATACGGTAATTCCGGCTTTTCTTACATTGTTTATTGTGTTAATTCTGTTGTCAAAAGTTCTTGTTGAAATAATCTCTTCGTAATATTGCTCCGAAGTATCAAGATTATGGTTGTAAGCATATAAACCCGCTTCCTGAAGGCGTTTTGCCTGTTCTTCGGTCAGCATTCCGAGGGTACAGCAAACTTCCATTCCGAGATCATTAACACCTTTTACCATATCAATTACCCTATCAAAATCACGGTTATTACGTACTTCGCGCCATGCGGCAGCCATACAGAAACGGGAGGAGCCGCTGTCTTTTGCTTTTCGGGCATGGGCAATCACCTGTTCAGTAGGGAGTAAAGCCTGAACTTTAATATTGGTATGATGTCTGGCTGCCTGTCCGCAGTAAGAACAGTCTTCCGGGCAGCCTCCGGTTTTTATTGATAATAAGGTAGATATCTGTACTTCTTCCGGATTGTGCCATTCACGATGAACTGTTGCAGCTTTATAAATAAGCTCCATAAGGGGAAGATTGTATATTTCTTCTATTTCTTCTTTTGTCCAGTCATTTCTAAGTTCACTTTTTTTATCCATTATCCTATTTTTGTTAATTGTTTTACAATACTTTCTATATTTTCTTTTGTTATATTTTCAATGTCGGGAATTCTTATAATTTTTGTTTCCGGCTGAATATTTTTACATATTATTCTTTCTGTGTCGGGAGGAAAATTTCCGTTAAGAATCAGGTATTCAAGTTTTATTTTTTTTTGATGTAAAGCTAAAATTGATAACAAAGTATGATTGATACAGCCTAAATAATTTCTTACTACCAATGCAGCAGGAACATTTAATTTTTTAATAAGATCAATTATGAAATCTTTCTCATTTAAGGGAACCATAAGCCCTCCTGCTCCTTCTATAATTAGATTGTTTTCCGTTTCCGGAAGATTGAATTCATTTAAATCAATTACAATATTTTCCTCAAAAGCTGATTGATGAGGTGAAGCGGCCAGCTGAAAACGGTAAGTTTCCGGATGACAAACTGTAGTTTCTCCTACCCATGCTTTTATTTTCATAGTGTCAGAAAATTCCAGATCGCCTGACTGAACCGGTTTCCAGTAATCTGCATTCAAGTATTTCGTTAAAACCGCCGAGCATACCGTCTTCCCTACTTCAGTTCCGATTCCGGTAACGAAAAGGAGTTTTTGCTCTGTACTTTTCTGTTTCATATTCATTCAATATTTTGAATCATTTCCGTTAAAATCCTTTGATAATTGTTGTTAATTCCAGAATTTCTTCTTCTGTGTTAAAGCTGTGGAGACAAATCCTCAGTCTTTCTGTTCCTTCTTTCACAGTCGGGCTAAAAACAGCATACGTTAAAAATCCTTTTTCCAGTAAGGTTTGCTGTAAGCTTTTTAATTGATGGTTGTCCGGGATCAAAATAGCCTGAATCGGGCTGTTTTCAGAGGATGAAATTTCTAAATTCTGCTCACGGAAAATTTTAATATTATTTTGTAATTTGATTGATAATTCACGATTTGCATTTAAAAATTGATATCCTTCTTTTATGCTCATCCAAAGAAAATCATGCGCTGAAGTGGTATAAATAAAAGGTGACGCAAAATTGATGAGATAAGATTTTACAGTGTCATCGGTTAAAACTGCAGCACCGTGCGTGCCGAGTGCTTTTCCATACGTGACAACTGTTGCCAGAACTTTTTCCTGCAGATTAAATTTATTAACCAAACCATATCCAAATACCCCAAAAGCATGGGCTTCGTCTACGATTAATCCGGCTTTATATTTTTCTGTAATTTTTACAATTTCCTGAATTGGAGCAAGGTCTCCATCCATCGAATATAAACTCTCAACCGCGACAAAGCAATTCGCTTTTTGTTTTTGTAAAATATCCTCTAAATGCTGAAGACCATTATGTCTGAACTTTATTTTTTTAGCATGAGACATTTTGCAGGCGTCATGTACCGAACGATGAATTTTTTCATCTACAATAATGATATCATGCCGCGTAGGAAGTGATGAGAATAAAGCCAGATTAGCATTATAGCCTGAAGAAAAAAGCAATGCTGATTCATATTGATGTTCTTTTGCAATAAAATCTTCTGTTTCGGTGACCTTAGAACTGTTTCCGCTAATTAACCTTGAGCCGGTGCTTCCTGTCAACAATTGAGGATTCTGTAAAACATTCTGTAACAACAGATCTTGAAAATCTTTATTTTGTGCCAAGCCTAAATAATCATTAGAATAAAAATCTATTCCTGTTAATTTTTTCTTTAAAATCCTTAATGTTCCGGCTTCTTTTCTTTTTTCTAAATCTATTTGGAAATGATGAAAATTATTAAGCATAATTGTATTCTAAAACCTCACGGGAAATAGCGCTGATCCACTCTTGGTGTAATTTTTTTTCAATTTCTAAAACTACTTCTGCATGGCTTTCCCAGTCATCAGAAAACTCATTAAGCTGATTAATCATTTCTTCAAGATGTCCTTCTTCTTCTAAAATGATAGATTTTACCATGATTTTGGATGCTTTTTTTGTAAGAACTTCCTGATATACAGGATACAATTCATCTGCACGGACTTCAATAGCATAAGTTACAAAAAGATAAGCCGCATATTTAAGCTCTTCTTTTGTCAGCTTAAAGACTTTCTGTAAATATTTGCAGGCTTTGATATCCAAAGAATGAAGATATTGCCTTGTTGCAATGGGAGCAAGTAGCTCAGACGGTTCATAGTTTTTACAAATTTCCGAACTGATTTTTAAAATTTGTTTCTTTAAATAATAAGCATGACGATGTTCTTCTGCCGCATGTTTCAGCTGGATTAAGTCTACTTTTGTAGGATGTTCGCAGGCAGAAATTTTTCTGGCACCGGCATTTTCCATAAAGGAAAGCGTATTAAGCCATTTTGCGTGGGTTTCATTATGCTGAACAATTTTCTCTAAAAGATTATAAAATTCCATTCCTTATTGTTTTAAATCAAAAGTAGTATATTGCCGGATGGTTATATGGTGCCAGTTTTTATATTATGAATAGTCCGGTTGAAATACCTTATCAGAGTTTTATTAAAATTGAAAGAAATTCAGATGTTACGATCTATATGCAGATCACCAACCAGCTTATAAATTCTATACAGCGCGGTTTTCTGCCGGTTGGAACGAAGCTTCCAGGGACACGAGTTATGAGTCAGATTTTGGAAGTTCACAGGAATACAATTGTTACAACTTATGATGAATTATTTGCGCAGGGCTGGGTAGAAAGCCTTCCGAACAAAGGAACTTTTGTAATTGGAAAAAATGATCAAAAACCAATTCATTTTAATGATTTTAATACAAAAAATCTTGTAAATTATCCAAAATCGACAGGTTTTTCTTTTAAAAGATCAAATATTTTAGATAACCCGTTTGAAGAATCCAACAGTGAATTTATTTTTAATGACGGAATTCCCGATATCCGTCTCACGCAGATTGATCAGCATTCCAGAATTTATAGTTCTACCTTAAAGCGAAAGGCCCATAAAATCGGCTATTATAATCATGAAGGAAGCGAATTTTTTAAGAAAAACTTAGCTCAATACTTAAATTTATCAAGAGGACTTCCTATTTCTACGCATAATCTTCTTATTACACGAAGCACAGAAATGAGCATCTATATTGTCTCGGAAATTTTATTATCTCAGGGAGATGCAGTTCTTATTGCAGATTTAAGCTATTTCTCCGTGAATATGATCCTTCAGAAGGCAGGTGTAAAAATCATTACAATCCCTATTGATAACGAGGGAATCAATGTAGATGAAGTCAGAGAAATATGTAAAAAGCAAAAAATCAGAATGTTATACCTTACGCCGCATCACCATTATCCGACCACGGTTACATTGAGTGCGCAGCGAAGATTGGAGCTTCTTAACCTGGCGAATGAATTTGGATTTGTCATCTTGGAAGACGATTATGACTACGATTTTCACTACGACAAAAGCCCGATTCTTCCTTTGGCAAGCGCAGATACGAACGGAATGGTTATTTACACCGGATCTTTTGGGAAATCACTGGCTCCCGGCTTTCGTACGGGATTCATCGTGGCTCCTGAAAATCTGATGGCTGAAATGCGTAAGTATTTGGGGATAATAGACCGGCAGGGTGACGTGTTAATGGAGCATGTTTTAGGAGAAATGATTGCGGAAGGGGAAATTAACCGATATTTAAAAAAATCATTAAAAATTTACCAGGAACGGCGGGATCATTTTATTCATCTTTTAAGAGAAAATTTAGGAAAATATTTAGATCTTGAAAAGCCTTCGGGGGGATTGGCGATCTGGACAGAATGGAAAGTTCCTGTTAACCTCATGAAGCTTTCAAGAAACTGTCTAAAAGATAATCTTTTTATTCCCAAAACACTTTTATACCAGACAAAAGATCTTACAGCAATGCGGTTGGGCTTTGGAAATATGAATTTTGATGAAATGGAAAAATCAATTGAAATTTTTTCATATAATTCTATTAAATTAATTCAGGATAACTGAACAGTATTTTATTAATAAATCATATTTTGGTTGGATTTTTGAAGTGTAAAATTTAAACCAACAACACCATTGAAATTAATTACATTTACAAACAAAGGCATTTACTGTCCTCAGGGAAAATTTTATATTGATCCATGGAGGCCTGTAGATTTGGCGGTCATTACCCATGGCCACGCCGACCACGCCCGTTGGGGGATGAAAAAATATCTTTGCCATCATTTTACAAAACCTATTTTACATAAAAGGATAAGCGAAGATATTGAATGTCAAAGTGTTGAGTATGGTGAATTCATCAATATTAATGGTGTCAAAGTTTCATTGCATCCCGCCGGGCATATCATTGGTTCTGCACAAATAAGGCTTGAATATAAAGGATATGTAAGTGTGGTTTCAGGGGATTACAAGGTTCAGGATGATGGTCTCAGTACGCCTTTTGAGTTGGTAAAATGCAATGAATTCGTTACGGAAAGTACATTCGGGCTGCCGATTTATAACTGGCTGGAAGTGGAAGATCTTAATAAAAAGCTTCAGAACTGGGTTTTAAGAAATAAAGAAAACGGAAAAACATCGGTGTTTATCGGATATTCTTTGGGGAAGGCGCAGCGAATTATGAAAGCAGTTGAAGAATTGGGAAAAATACACGTTCACTACTCCATCGGGAAATTAAATGAAGCTTTTGAGGCTGTGGGAATCGATCTGCCGGATTATGAAATTCCGGATTTCCGGGAAAGTGTAAAACATCTTCAGGATGAGATTGTTATCGTTCCGCCGGCTTTGCTGGATAGTAATGTTATTAAAAAAATTCCTAATGCGGCAACGGCCATCTGCTCCGGATGGATGCAGGTTCGGGGTGCAAGAAGGTGGCGAAGTGCAGATGCAGGATTTGCCATGAGCGACCATGCGGACTGGAACGGTCTGCTGAAAGCAATACGAGCTACAGAGGCGGAAATTGTTCATGTAACACACGGACAAACTGAAGTTTTTTCTAAATATCTAAATGAAATAGGAATAAAATCTGATGTAGTGGAAACCTTGTACGGCGATGATGATGAGGAAGCAGCTGAAAAAGAAATCATTGAAAATCCGGAGCCATGAAACATTTTGCAGAATTGATCAATGCTCTCGAAAGCACCAATAAAACCAATGCTAAAATTGATGCCATTATTGATTATCTGGAACGTGCACCGGATGAGGATAAAGTCTGGTTCATAGCCCTTTTTACAGGAAAAAGACCGAAACGAAATGTCAATACCAACTACATGAAAGAATGGGCGCTGGATATTACAAAACTTCCATTTTGGCTGTTTCAGGAAAGCTATTCTTCTGTGGGCGACCTTGGTGAAACCCTTTCGCTGATATTGCCGCCACCTACGGAAAAAATTGACCGTTCACTTTCTCAATGGATGAACGATATTATTGACTTAAAAAATAAAACCGATATTGAGAAAAAAGAATTTGTTTTAAATTCATGGAATGGTCTTGATTATACGGAACGATTGATTTTCAATAAATTATTGGGCGGAAGCTTCAGAATTGGCGTTTCAGATAAGACGCTGATCAATGCTTTGACTAAGTTTTCAGAACAGGAATCGAGCACCTTGATGCACAGCCTTATGGGAAAATGGACACCTGATGAAATTTCATTTAAAGAACTGATTTCGGCGGAAAAAATTAACCCTGATAATTCAAAACCCTATCCTTTTTGTCTTGCCTATCCGCTTGAAAAGGATCTGCAAGAGCTTGGAGAGCCTGATGAATGGCTTGTAGAGTACAAATGGGACGGAATCCGGGGACAGATTATCAAAAGAAACGATGAAGTTTTCATCTGGTCGAGAGGTGAAGAATTAATTACAGAACAGTTTCCGGAAATAAAAGATGTTGTACAGAATATGCAGGGTAATTTTGTAATAGATGGAGAAATACTTGCGGTGAGGGATGGTAAAGTTCTTAATTTTAATGAATTACAGAAAAGATTAAACAGAAAAAGTTTAACAAAAAAAATGCTTTCCGAAATCCCGATTGAAGTTTTTGCTTATGATTTATTGGAACTGGAAAATAATGATCTCAGGGAAAAACCTATCTCTGCAAGACGCGCCATGCTGGAAGAATTATTGTTGAATGAACAGCCTGAAAATATAAAAATCTCCCAGGTTATTGATTTTGAAAATTGGGATAAGCTTGATTCCATCAGAGAAAATTCAAGGGAAATCAACAGTGAAGGCTTAATGCTGAAACAAAAGAATTCGCCCTATCATTCCGGCCGGAAAAAAGGTGACTGGTGGAAGTGGAAAATCAACCCTCTTACCATCGATGCCGTCCTAATTTATGCTCAAAAAGGCAGCGGACGAAGAAGTGCCTACTATACCGATTACACGTTTGCGGTAAAAAACGGTGACTCTCTGGTTACCATTGCAAAAGCCTATTCAGGGCTTACGGACAAGGAAATCATGGAAGTAAGCAAGTTTGTAAATAAAAATGCGATTGAGAAATTCGGGCCGGTAAGAACTGTAAAAGCTGAGCTTGTTTTTGAAATTGCTTTTGAAGGTATTGGGTTTAGTAATCGTCACAAAAGCGGTGTAGCGCTACGTTTTCCAAGAATTTTAAGATGGCGGAAAGATAAAACAGTAGAAGAAATTGATGATCTGGAAGAGATAAAAAAATTAATACAATAAATTATAAAAAAGCAAATCTCGCAAAGATTTGTTTTAATACTGAGTGAAAAGCCTTTGCGAACAAAATAT
Source organism: Chryseobacterium daeguense DSM 19388 (assembly GCF_000430825.1). GTDB lineage: Bacteria > Bacteroidota > Bacteroidia > Flavobacteriales > Weeksellaceae > Chryseobacterium > Chryseobacterium daeguense. Next base: position 42,906 of record NZ_AUMT01000004.1, read on the forward strand.
GTTTAAAAAACTTTGTGAACCTTACTTTAAAAATAAAAAATAAATTTGAGTAATTTTGAAAATACCAACGGATTCAAGGTCATTCAGCAATGGATGGCTGATAAAGGTATTTCTCCGTTCAAATTCCAGATTGATACCTGGCAGAAATTTGAAAACGGCTACAGTGGAATGGTCGTTGCGCCCACAGGTTTTGGAAAAACATTTTCCGTATTTCTTGCTTTATTAACGAATTTCTTAAATCATCCTGATCAATATAAAAAAGGACTGAAAATGATCTGGATTACTCCCCTTCGTTCCCTTTCAAAAGATATTGCAAAAGCGATGCAGGAAGCTATTGATAACATTGGTCTGGACTGGCTTGTTGGCGTTCGGAATGGCGACACCGACCCAAAAGTACGTCAGCAGCAGGTAAGAAATATGCCTGAAATTCTGATCGTTACACCTGAAAGCTTGCACCTTCTTTTAGCCCAAAAAAATCATGAGCGGTTCTTTAAAGAAATGAAAGCAATTGTTGTTGATGAATGGCATGAATTATTAGGATCAAAGCGCGGAGTTATCGTAGAACTGGGCATTTCTCAGGTCATGAAATATGTTCCGAAAATAAAAATATGGGGAATTACGGCAACCATAGGAAATCTCGAAGAAGCGATGGATATTTTGATTCCTTACGATATTAAAAAAACAAAAATTACAGCCAAAGAACATAAAAAGATTGATATCCTTCCTGTTTTTCCAGATGAAGTTGAAATTTTACCGTGGGCTGGGCATTTGGGCGCAAAACTGGCTGATAAAATAGTTCCGATTATCCTTGAATCAAAATCTACAATTGTTTTCACAAACACCCGGAGCCAGAGCGAAATGTGGTACCAGCTGCTGCTAAATGCATATCCTGATTTTGCAGGACAGATCGCGATCCACCACAGTTCGATTGATGCACATTTAAGAATCTGGATTGAGGAAAATTTAAGTTCAGGAAAATTGAAAGCGGTTGTTTCCACTTCATCTTTAGATTTAGGTATCGACTTTAAACCTGTTGATACTGTGATACAAGTAGGTTCTGCGAAAGGGGTTGCAAGATTTCTTCAGCGGGCGGGGCGAAGCGGCCACTCCCCTTTTGAAACGTCAAAAATTTACTGCGTCCCAACCCATTCTTTGGAATTAATTGAAGTAGCTGCCTTAAAAGAAGCTGTCAGACAAAAGGTTATTGAACCCCGTGAACCGCAGGTTTTGTGCTTTGATGTTTTGGTTCAGTTTTTAATGACATTAGCCATTGGTGACGGATTTTATCCCGAAGATTTACATCAAAGGATTAAAAAAGTATATGCATTCCAGGAAATGACGGATGAGGAATGGAAAAGCATCCTTGATTTTCTTACCATAGGAGGAAGTGTTTTGAAAAGCTACGAAGAATTCCATAAGATAGTGATCATGGAAGATGGCCTGTATAAAGTTACATCAAGGAAAATCGCTATGCTTCACCGCATGAATATGGGAGTTATCGTAAGTGATGCGATGTTTAAGGTGAAATTTATTTCCGGGGGTTATATCGGGATGGTGGAGGAATATTTTATATCAAAATTAAAAAAAGATGAAAAATTTATTCTGGCCGGAAGAGTTCTTGAAGTGGCTATGATCAAAGATATGACGGTTTATGTACGGGCTGCAAAAGGAAAAGCATTTGCGCCGAGCTATCTGGGTGGAAGATTGCCTTTGAGTTCAAATTTAGGTCATTTCTTAAGGGAAAAACTATCAGGGGCACTCAATCCAAAAGCGTCAGAAAAGGAACTGAAATTTTTACATCCTTTATTAGCCAATCAAGAAGAACGTTCACATATCCCTAAAGATGATGAATTTCTGGTAGAATTAATAAAAAACCGTGAGGGTTATCATTTGTTTATGTACCCATTTGAAGGGCGGTTGGTACACGAAGTAATGTCTGCGTTAATAGCGTATCGTATATCAAAGCTGGCGCCTATTTCCTTTTCCATGGCGATGAATGATTACGGTTTTGAGTTATTCAGTGATAAAGAAATTCCTTTAAATGAAGAAAATTTGGAAAAAATTTTAACCAGAGAAAATCTGATGACGGATGTAATTTCAAGCATCAATTCTGCAGAAATGGCAAGGCGTAAATTTCGCGATATTGCTGTAATCTCGGGTATGGTGATTCAAAATTATGCCGGAAAACAGCGTTCCAATAAATCCCTCCAAAGCTCGGCAGGCCTTATTTTTAAAGTGTTGGAAGATTATGATCCCAACCATTTCCTGGTAAGGCAGGCCTATACAGAGGTTTTTAATGCGCAGCTTCAGGAACAGCGATTGGTAGAGGCTTTTAAACGAATAGAAAAATCAAAAATTATTTTGAAATTTGCTAATACTTTTACACCTTTAAGCTTCCCTATTAAAGTCGACAGCTTACGTCAAACTCTTTCCAGTGAAGGGCTGGACTCAAGAATTCAAAGGATGATTGCACAGGCGAAAAAAATACATTAATTATGAAATCTTAGATCAGTAAATAGTCAAAAAATCTTTGCTTCCCTGTGTTAAGTATAGATAAAATTTTAAATTAAAAATGAATATTTCAGTAAAAAACATAAAAATTAAAAACGAAACATTTACTTTAACCAATCAGCGTGCTGTATTTTGGAAAAGGGAAAAAGCCCTGATCCTGTCTGACCTTCACATTGGCAAAACAGCCCATTTCAGGAAAAACGGGATTGCCCTGGCTAATCATATTATGAAAAGTGATCTGGAAAGGCTTTCCGTTTTGATTGAATATTTCCAGCCTGAGAAATTTCTTGTTGTAGGTGATCTGCTGCACGCCGGAGATAACTCTGATGTAGATGAATTCTGTACATGGAGAAACCAGTATCCGGATTTACAATTTCACCTTATAGAAGGAAATCACGATAAAATTTCCAAAACTCTGGAATCAAAATTATGTTTAAATTTTAAAGAAGATATTCTTGAAATTGATGATTTTATTCTTATCCATGATTTTAAAAAAAGCCTTGAAAAATTTCAGATTACTGGGCATATCCATCCCGGATTTGTCATTAATTCTTCTGTAAAAAATATCAAACTACCTTGCTTTGTATTAACAGAAAACCAATTGCTGCTGCCTGCTTTCAGTGAGTTTACGGGCCTGGATACAAAAAATCTTCCTAAAAAAGGAAGATTCTATGTGTTTACTGATTCTGAGATTTACGAAATTTAAAATTTTAATCTAAAGTTTTCTTCATCATTAAATCTGTCTGTTCGTCATTTCCAAGTCTGAAAATATGTTTATCAAATTCTACAAAACCATTTTTTTTGTAAAAATTAACTGCCTTGAGATTTTCTTCCCAAACACCCAGCCATAAGTATTTTTTCTTTTGCTGTTCGGCAGTTTCCAAAGCTTTATCATATAAAAGCTGGCCTACTTTTTTTCCGTGATGTGAGCTTTTTACATAAATTCTTTCAATTTCCAATGAGGTTTCATCCTGAAGCTCGGTCTGTGCCTTTCCCGAATTTACTTTCAGGTATCCTACAGGCTGATCTTCTTCCCAAGCAATGAAGAACAGGGAATCGGGATTATTCAGTTCTCCCATCAATTTCTCAGCAGAAAAGCTCTCATCAAGGTAATTCTGCATTTCTTCTTCTGAGTTATCTTTTGCGAAAGTTTCATAAAAAGTTTCCCTTCCTATAGTCTGAAGAGTTTCAAGATCTTCAGAAACGGCTTTATTTATTATAATGGTAGACATGTTTTTTAAAATTTAAATTAGGTTTGGAATCGGAAAGATTTACTCTAAAATAAAATATTATGAGAATAAAATTTTATTGAATGCTTCTGCAGCCAAGTGTACCTGAACCGTTCAGTCATCAGCAGCCTCACTTCCAGCATCATCTGAGATATATTTTAAACAGAGAAAAGGAATATTTTCTTTCATGGCAATGAGCGCCAATGGGTAAGCTTCCATGTCTACAATATTGTAATCTGTTTCCGAATGGTTCATTTCAAAACTGTCGCCGCTTCCGCAAATGCCTTCAGGAAGGTTTTCTTTCTGCAATCCATATTCTAAAACAGGTGGAATTCCGGAAAGCGGAGTTTCGTATAAGCTGAATCCAAGACCTCTTACATCCATGTCCCGCTGAATGAATTTTGTACAGCAAACCACATCTCCTTTATAAAATTTTTACTTCCGGCTGAACCTAAATTTATTATAAGTTTTGGTCTGTTTCGATGAATTTCTTTCGTTAATTCTACTGCTGCATTTACTTTTCCTATACCTGTAATAAGTTTATTCTTGTCTTTGAAAGCTTTTCCCGCTTCAGAGTCAAGAGCAAAAACAAAAAGCGTATCTTCCACGGCAAATTGATGCTCGTTATTAATCTTTATCATTTGCTAAACATTAAATTTCACAACCGTCTGTATCACAAGAACTCCCTTTTTCTCCGGTATTATTTTGAGAAACGGTTTCATCATAAGTCTGCTGAAGTGCACTTTCGAATAGTTCAACAGGCTGTGCACCGGAAACTGCGTATTTACCATTTAAGATAAAAAACGGAACCCCTGAAATTCCATTATTCCTGGCTTCCATGATATCCTGATTTACTTTATAATCAAGCTCTTCCGTAGTCAGAATTTTTTCTGCTTCACTTTTGTTTATGCCTAAAAATTCTGCTATAGAAATTAACGTTTAGATATTTCCAACATTTTTTCCTTCAATAAAATGTGCTTTGAAAAGAGCTTCTTCAGCTTCGTTGGACTTATTATATTTTTTTGCCAGATGCAGTAATCTGTGGGCGGAAAAAGTATTGGTAATGAGTGCTTTATCGAAATTAAAATCAATTCCCGCGCTTTTTCCCATCTGCGAAACCTGCTGAATCATTTGACGGGCCTGAGCTTCAGGAAAACCTTTTTTCTCTTTAAAATATTCGATTGTATTTTTTGATTCTTTCGGGTTCAATTCCGGATCCAGCTGAAAGCTTTTCCACTCTACCTGCACGTCATCTTTGAATGGCATTTTTTGCAGAGCCTGTTCAAAATTATTTTTCCCGATATAGCAAAAAGGGCACATGACATCTGACCAGATTTCTATTTTCATTTATAAATTCAAAATTAGATTAAGCACAAAAATACTTAATTTAAACAAAGCTTCCACGGATTATCTATCGCTTTTTACGATGTGTTTTATTGAAAAAATTATTTTCATTATTATTAAATTATTAAAGAAATTTGTAGTATGAAAATTATACCGCTCAAGGAAGGAAATTTTTCTACCAACAAGACCAAAGACTTTACTTTATTAACAGAAGAAAACAGAGGAACCGAGGAAGGAATAAAAATGTCCGTACAGCCTTTTCTTGTGATTACCGAAAAGGATATTATTCTTCTTGATGCCGGAATTGGCTGGAAAAATGAAAACGGCGAAACCATTATTTCGGAAATTTTTAAACAGAACCATATCCGGGAGGATCAGGTAACCAAAGTGTTGCTTTCACATCTGCATAAAGATCATATTGAAACTGTAATTACGCGGACAGGAAATGGTTTCCAACCTACCTTTCCCAATGCTGAAATTTATATTCAGAAGCGTGAGCTTGGTTTCGCATTAGAAAATAAAGGGAGCTTTTCTTTTGATTTTGATAGCCTGGAAAAGCTCATTGAACTCGAAAATATTGTCTGGATGGACGATGATGTGGGGCAAATCACAGATGAAATATCGTATGAAGTGGTGGGCGGACATACCCCGTTTATGCAGGTTTTTTGGATCCGGGAAAATGACGAAACAGTTTTCTATGGAGCTGATAATCTTCCTCAAGAGTCTTACCTTAAATATCATTTAGCCTATAAAAGTGATTTTGACGGCCGAAAAGCAATGGACTTAAGAATAAAATGGGAAAAAGAAGCCATCGAAAATCACTGGAAAGTATTGCTTTACCACGATCTTGACAAGGCTTTTCTCAGTTTTTAACTAAAAAGAAATGGTTTAAAGATCATTAAACCATTTATAAATATCAACCTCAGAAGGAATGCTGAGCTTTTTTCTGAGTCTGTTTTTCCTGTTTTGAATAGCTTTTGGAGTTACAAAAGTATAGGTTGCGATTTCTTTTGTAGTAAAGTTTAGTTTCAGATAAATGCAGAATGTCAATTCAGAATTTTTAAGATTAGGCTGAATAGCAGACAGTTTCCCGAAAAAATCAGGATATACCAGCCTGAATTTATTTAACAAGCGGGGAGAATTTTCTTTGGCCAAAGCTAAAATTTCATCTTGTACAAAAATCTTTTGGTTTAAATCTTCTAAATTGAATTCAGGTCTCTCGTTTTTCATAATGTTTTTCTCATCTCTAATAAGTTCTGTAGCATCAGACAGGCTTTCAGAATCAAATAATCTTTACTTACTCTCTTCAACATCTCTTTTTTGCTAAATCTATCTGTTGAAGTTTATTTTTATCAAAAATCTACGTGTATAAAAATATTGTTAGTCTCCTTACTTAGGCCATTTTCATTATTTTTTTATTTAGACTTAAAAAAATTATAAACAGAAATAAAAGCAAAGAAAGAAAAAATGATTATAATTTTATTCAATTGAAATACCACATACATACCACGTAAATTTTAAAAATAGTATGCCTGTTTTATTTTTGAATTTTTTTCTGCTTCCGCTCTATTCTCTATTCTATGGTTCAAAAGTAGGATATTATATGGTCTCGACTTTATGATTATAATCAACACCTGTTTTTTATTTAGAAGATCGTATGTCTTTACTTTTTATCATTTATCATTACAATAACAAATATTAATTTGTTTAGCTGTTTAATATTTTTTAAATTGAAATTAGTTTTTAGATTAAATAATTACAGTATGGAAAGAATCGGGTTTATAGGATTAGGAAATATGGGACATCCAATGGCTAAGAATTTAGAAAAAGCAGGATTTGAATTGTCAGTCTATAATAGAACTACCGAAAAAGCTGAAGATTTTAAAGAAAAATCAAAAGTCTGCAACAGTGTAACAGACGTTGTTCTGGGGAGTGATATTATTTTTACAATGCTTACGGATGATAATGCTATAAAAGCAGTATACCAGGAAATTCTTACCCAGAATATTACCGGAAAACTATTTATTGATATGAGTACTATTTCTCAGGAAGCATCCGGCGAAATAGCAGATGCTGTTAAAATAAAAGAAGGCGGGTTTATAGATGCACCTGTTGCTGGAAGTACAAAACCAGCTGCCGAAGGTACTTTAATCATCATGGCCGGCGGCGATGAAAAAGATGTGAAACGTGCTGAACCTTATCTCGAAAAATTGGGAAAGACAATTAAACATCTGGGTAAAAACGGAAAAGGAATTGCTGCAAAATTGTCGGTTAATTATTTTATTTCCACTCTTTATCAGGGATTGGCGGAAACCATTTTGCTTTCTGATAAATTGGGAATCGAACGAAAAGAAATGCTGGATATCATCAATGAAAGTGCAAGCGGAAGCGGTGCTACAAAAGTAAAAACTCCTCTATTGATCAATGAAAGCTATGATCCTGCCTTTGCTTTAGACCTGATGTTAAAAGATATTTTACTCGCAAAAAATGCGGGTGCCGACCTTCCTTTATCAAAAACCTTGATCGAGACTTACCAGGCTGCACATGATGCGGGCTTCGGGCAAGACGATGTAATCGGAATTATCAATTATCTCAAAAAAAAGGATGGACATTAACTCTGCTGAAAAAAATAAATTAAATATCTTAAAACTATGGAAGATTTTAAAACTGCTTTTTTCTTCCTGAGGCTTCCTGTTGCAGTTTCTATGTTGGGGCATGGTTTGGTTCGTCTGCCGAAGCTTAACGCATTCAGTGACTGGATGGTTACAACAATGGAAAAGTCTGTGATTCCCAGCAGTCTAATCATCCCGTTTAGCTATTTTTTACCGGTTGCCGAAGTTATTATCGGAATTTTACTGCTCATTAATTTTAAAATAAAATATACCTTCTATGCTGCTTTGGTTTTGATGAGCATCCTGATTTTGGGCTGCATTCGTTTTACATTTTTGCTCTGTTTTGGTTTTATGAAAAATTTAAAGCAAAAAATATTGATTAATTAAAACCTTTCTCTATTCTATTTAGAAATTTGTTCTCAGGAAAAAAAATTGTTCCTTTGCAGGAAAGCTATATTTATTAATGAAAAAATCGGAAGCAACCCGCCTGAATATTCTTCAAAAGGCATTTGAACTTATCTATACCAATGGTTATCAGACGACCAGTGTGGATGAGATCATTGCGACTACTCAGGTTACGAAAGGAGCTTTTTATTATCATTTCAAAACGAAGGATGAGATGGGAATAGCGATCATTAATGAACTCATGAAACCTACCTTCAAAAATACTTTTATTGAACCTTTTCAAAATGGTGAAAACCCGCTGGATACGCTATATAATCTGATGTATCATTTGCTTATTGAAAATGAAACCCTGAAAGTAGAATATGGCTGCCCGGCTTCTAATTTTACACAGGAAATGGCCCCGTGGAATGTTCATTTTACAAAAGCTTTGAATGAGCTTTCCAAGCAATGGGAAAATACGATAATTGATGCTATTGAAAAAGGTAAGGAAATAGGACAGATAAAACCAGAAGTTGATGCCAAAGAGATTGCTGTTTTTGTAGTTTCAGGATATTGGGGAGTAAGAAACCTGGGGAAACTTGAAAATTCTAAAAGTGTATATCTTACTTATTTAAAGGGACTTAAAGCTTATTTTAATACATTGAAATAATTTTTTTCATTAAAAACATACCAATTAGTATGTTTTTATTATACCTTTGTCAGATCAATAAAAAATGATCAATGTATCAAACATTTACTTTCCTGCATTCCACTTTTAGATGGCTGGTGCTGCTGAGTCTGGTCTACTCTATTTTCAGAGCCTGTAGAGGATACTTTCTCCACAAGCAATTTTCAAAAACAGATAATTCTGTGCGGCATTGGACGGCTACAATTGCTCATATACAGTTGATTCTTGGGATCGTTCTGTATACTCAAAGCCCGATTATCAAATACTTCTGGAAAAATTTTAACGAGGCTAAAGAGTCTTTTGATCTTATATTTTTTGGATTAATTCACATTTCTTTAATGCTGTTTTCTATTATCCTTATCACTATAGGATCAGCAGTTTCCAAGAGGAAATCAACCGATAATGAGAAATTTAAAGTAATGCTGATTTGGTTTACCGTAGCCTTGCTTATTATTTTCATCGCCATTCCGTGGCCCTTCTCTCCACTTGCTAACAGACCTTATTTCAGATAATTATGATAAATTTATTTAAAACAAAGATCGGAAGATTGAGAATTATTGCTATTCTTGAAGGAATTTCACTGCTGACCCTTGTATTCATAGCGGTTCCCGTGAAGTATGTTTTGGGAAATCCTGCTTTTGTAAAAATGATGGGACCTATCCATGGAACTTTATTTCTGCTGTTTTTATTCAATACTTTAAGCGTGGGAATTGAACAAAACTGGAAGTTCAGGGAAATAACATGGAAGGTACTTTTGGCGTGTATTATTCCGTTTGGAACATTTTATATTGACAGAAAAATTTTAAGCAGATTATGAAAAATATATTAATTGTTTTGGGAGTTGTTCTCTTGGTTTATGTAGCATACAGAATTTATAAATATCAAACTCTGGATAATGGTTTGGAACAGCTGGTTAAAAACGGCGCCGTTATTTTGGATGTAAGAACAGAGAAGGAATATGCCACAGGACATATTACAGGATCACAGAATATATCTTTGGGAACCATCCGTGAAAGGTATACTGAGCTTGATCCTCAAAAAACATATATTACGGTATGTTCTCATGGTTTAAGGAGTGTAAAGGTTGAAAATATTCTGAAGGAAAAGGGCTTTAAAAATGTTTATAACGGTGGGGCCTGGAGCGATTTGCAAAAAAGCCTGAATCTTAAGATTACAGAAAAGTAATACTTTGGAAAATTTGCAGCTGTTGGATATTATTTTTTAATTGTGGTCGGATTTTTGAAGAGTAATAATTGATTAAATTTTCATTTATTTATTCAAATCACTTAAAAATATAAATATTATGTCAACAGAAAATCTTACTCAACAGGATGCGATTAAAAAAATTAAGGAATTGTCTGAAAGCGCGAAAATCTGTATGTTCTGTACAGAGCTTGAAACACTTCCCATCAATTCAAGACCAATGACCTTGCAGGAGACCGATGATGAAGGGAATCTTTGGTTTATAAGCAGTGATACCAGCAATAAGAATTTTGAAATTAAAGAAGATAAAAGAGTTCAGTTATTTTTCATGAACAATAGTGATTATCAGTATCTTTCAATATTCGGTACGGCTGCAATTTATAAAGACAAATCTACAATCGAAGACAAATGGTCACCGATGGCAAAGGCATGGTTTGAAGAAGGAAAAGATGATCCTGCAGTTTCTATTATAAGAGTAGAGCCAAAACAAACGTATTATTGGGATACAAAAGTCGGAAAGCTGGTAAGTCTTTTTAATTTCGTTGCAGCAGCGGTTACAGGCACTACTACAGATAATTCTGACGGTGTTGAAGGTAACGCAACTGTTTAGAATTTAATTTTTAAAATTAATAACTTAAAAGTAAAAAGCTATGAAAATCCTTCATAGCTTTTGTTATTTATTCAACTTCAAAACAGCCTTAAATTCTACTTGAAAATGAAGAACAGGATATATTTTTTAAAGCTATTTTAAAAAGTCTGCCTAATTTTTGTCTTGATGGAAACAATCTTGAAATTCCAGTGCCCTCGGATGAACGGCTGATTCCCGTATGTAACTCTATTAATTCTAATTTTAGATATAATCTTGACATAGAAAATCTTGCTGAAAAAGCAAAGATGTCTGTAAGAAGTCTCCAGAGAATCTTTAAAAATGAAACAGGGATCACGCTCCAAAAATACCTGCAGCTTACAAGGATTTTAAAAAGTATAGAACTGATTGATACAAGACAATATACTTTAAGTGAAATTGCTTATATGGTTGGATATCAAAGCTTATCCGCTTTTTCCCTGTCTTATTTTTCAGTAATGAAATCAAAACCGAAAATTATTAGAAATTAAATTATAAAAAATACCCACACGGTAATGTATGGGTTTATGTTTAGCTTAAGGTGTTTCATCATGTGCCATATCTACAGGCTTGGATTCGGGTGAGCCTTTTTCACGAAGCCAGATTGATAGAATTACAAGTGACGCAACGGCCAGAAATTCACTCTGCCAGTTTTGAAATGATTCAAACCAGAACCTTGATTCTGAAACATATTCCAAAGCAGTTATGGTGGGCTTGTTTTTCGCTATCTGCTCTTCATTATAATCTTTATGGCTTCCGTAAAAATGTAATATAAAACTGACTAAGAACAGAAAAGCAAACGCTAGTGATAAAGAATGCTTGTATATTTTTAGCCAAATTCCACCCTTTTTTACTGGCCATGGTGCTTTGGAATGTGGTTCGGGCTCTTTATCTACGTCTTCTTTTCCTTCCAGAGATTTTGATTCACTGGAACCTTTTTGCCTTAATGAAATGGTTAGCAGGACATACACCATCATCTGGAGAAATTCACTTTCCCAATTTTCAAATGTTGCCTGAATAAAATGCCCGCTGTGCACATATTCACCAATGCTGAGAAGAGCTTTTCCATTTTCTGCCAATTCTTTATTTTCTGTTTTCCAGCCTGTAAAAAATTGACCGGAAAGGCTCACCAACATTAAAATTATTAAGACGATGCTTAAGCTGTTCCGATAAAAAAAACTTTTTTTAGACATAATTCTTCTAGGTTTTGGTTGAAGGTTTTAGATGGCAGCTAATACCTTCCATCTCAATATCTGCTACCTGGTTTTCAATCTTAAAGATTAGGATCAGAATCAGGATCGATGCGCTGAAGCTCATCTACGGTAGGCCCTGTAAGGATTTTGCCATTTACATTAAATCTTGATCCGTGGCATGGGCAATCCCAGGAAAGCTCTGCACTATTCCACCGCACCTCACATTTTGCGTGCGGACAGGTACTTCTTACGAGATGAACTTTTCCTGTATTTTCTTTGTACAGTGCATACGATTCACCTTCATATTTTACCACTTTTGCTTCTCCTTCCTCAACATCGGCAAGTGAGGTGATTTTTTCCCGGAAAAGTTTGTCTTTTACGAAATCAAAAGCAACTACTGAACTTTCTCTTACAAATTCTGTAAATCCTGCAATAGGTTTTATTCTTGAAGGACTGAATACTTTTTCATACCTGCTTTGTCCGTTAACAATAAGGTCTGTTATAATTTGTGCAGAAATTGTCCCCAGGATCATTCCGTTACCCCGGAATCCGGTTGCGGTAAAAATCCTTCCTTCGCTTCCGGGGAGTTTCCCGATGTACGGAAACCCGTCTACCGGCTCATAATACTGGCTGGACCAGCTGTAATAAGCCGTCTCTACATTGAAATATTTTCGTACATAATTTTCTAATCGAGAAAAGCATTCACCTGTATCTTCTTCATGCCCTGTTTTGTGGTCTTCACCGCCGGCAATTAGTAATGTTTCACCATTGATCTCCTGTGTTCGGTAGTAATGATAGGGATCCATAAGGTCATATCCCAGCTCTTTCGGATAATTATTGTCTTTCAGGCTGAAAGCAATGGCATAGCTTCGATAGGGTGCATTGGTCATGTGAAGAATATTCAGTCCTGGTGGAATATGTGTAGCATAAACCAGATGTTTCGCTCTTAATTCACCTTTTGAAGTTTTAATAATTACAGCATCATCTTTTTCTTCATGACTTTCACATAAACAGTCTTCCTGAATGCTACCTCCCATATTCAAAAAAGCTTCGCATAAAGCCTTAATGTATTTTACTGGATGGAACTGTGCCTGATTCGGGATCATTACGGCCTTATTAAATGGAATGGGAAAAGGAATCTGCTGTGTGTATGCCATTTCGTGGCCCACTTCAGCAGCTCCCTCCACAATATCCTGTAGCTGTTTTTCCTGTTTTTCGTCCAAAGCAAAAAGATAGCCGGGTTTTCTTTCAAAATCACAGTCTATACTAAATTGCCTGATATTATTTTCTATCATGCTGATGGCTTCCTGACCTGTTTCTGCAAACAGCTTTGCATTTTCAAGTCCGAAATCACTGATCGCTTCTTTAAAAGTAGTATCAAAGAAATCGTTCAGGTGCGCCGTGGTTCCTCCTGTAGTCCCGAATCCAATGTTGGAAGCCTCCAGAAGGATGCATTTTTTTCCTGATTGCTGTAGTTGTATGGCTGTAGAAACTCCTGTGATCCCTCCGCCTACGATAACGACATCGTAGAATTGCTGAAGGTCGGCTTCTGACGAGAATCTTTTGATTTCTTCCTGCCATATACTCTTTCTTGCCCCGTCTCTGTACATAGCTTTTGTTTTTTTAGTTAAATTTAATTGTAAGCGTAATTTATTTTAATTGAATGGAATCATTCTCGGCTGACTTTGAACTTTTGCCTTTTTTTTTGTTTTCTGCGTTATCGTATTTATTTCTTGGTTCATCTTCATCAAAATCACACTTACATGATGTAGCGCTTAGCAAGCAAAAAAATCCTAATAATAATGCGGTTGTTTTCATAGTCTTTTTCCAGTTTTTTAATTTATAATAGAATGTAATTAGTTTTTATTGGTTATCCGTTCACGATAATACCTCCATTCGGGTGGAGAACCTGCCCCGTGATTTGTGCTGCGTCATCGCTTGCCAGAAAGAGAAAGCTGGTGGCTACTTCTTCCGGTGAAGCATTTCTTTCGAAGGGTGGTTTGCTTTCGTCTTCTTCTTTTTCCCCAAATGTTTCCTTGGTTAAAGGTGTTGCCACCGGGCCCGGAGCTACGGCATTGATTCGGATGCCTTTTGGTTTCGCCTGTAAAGCCAGCGATCTTGTGAAGGAAACAATGGCTCCTTTGGTAGCGGAGTAATCCAGCAGTTCCGGATGCCCTTGGTAAGCCGCTGCAGACGTGGTATTGATGACTGATCCTCCCTGTTTTAAATAAGGAAAAACTACTTTCGTAAGCAAAATCATTCCAATAATATTGGAATCAAAAGTTTTTCTGATGTTTTTTTCTTCGAGTTCCTCAATGCTTTTTGCAGGAAACTGAACGCCTGCATTATTTACTAAAATATCAATTCCTCCGAATTCTGAAGCCACTTTTTTTGCTGTTTCTTCACAAAATTCATAATCATCAACATCACCTTTAAATATGATAGATTTTCTTCCTAAATTTTCAATTTCCGTTTTAGTTTTTTCCGCATCTTCATCACTTGAGTGATAAATAATCGCGATATTGGCTCCGTGACGTGCAAAAAGTAAAGCTGTTGCCTTACCTTTCCACTATCTGCTCCGGTGATAAGAACAGATTTGTTTTCTAATTTTAATGTCCCCATATTAAAATTTATTTTTCGTTGACTGGTTTCTGCATCTCGCCCATTCTGTGCGCTGCCAGACTGTCGGTTGCTATGTTTGCCATGGCTACGGTCATCTTATTTTTTAACCCTGAAATTACTTTGTCTTCACCGTTCATCAGTGCATTATATCCGTCGGCAGCAACCTCTTCCGGTGAGGCAAGATTATCTTTATCTTCAAGGATTTTACTTTCGTTCATATCGGCTTTATTGAAAAAGTCTGTATCGGTAGGGCCCGGTAATAGAGCTGTCACGGTAATTCCCGTATCTTTCAGTTCTTCACGGATGGCTTCTGACCATGATAGCACAAACGCCTTAGTTCCATGGTAAACCGAATGCCACGGTCCGGGAGCTTTGCTTGCTATGGAAGCCAGGTTTAAAATTTTGCCGGAGCCTTTTTCTAAGCGGTCTTTTAAAAATAATTTGGTTAAAATAATTACCGAAACGATATTCAGATTTACAATATCAACTTCACGATGAATATCGGTATCCTGAAACTTTCCATAAACGCCCTGTCCTGCATCATTTACTAAAATTTCAGGACTGATGCCGTTCATTTTTAATTCAGAGTATAAGGAATAAGCATCTTCCTGCATGAAAAGATTTTTTGCAATGGTGATCACATTTACCCCGTAGCTTTTAAATTCATCGGATTTTGCTTTTAATTCGTCGTGATTTCGGGCAACCATGACAAGATCATACCCGTTTTTTGCAAAAAGTTTGGCAAGTTCGTATCCAATACCACTTGTAGCCCCGGTAATCAGGGCGTATTCATTTTTACGCTGCATAATGGATTATTTTAAAATTAATAACTGATTAATTTCACTTTTAAAACATCCCAAAATAAATTCCGTATAATACAGCTGGGCATTGAGCGCCTGTGTTTTTGGGTACAGCTCCAGTTTTTTGGTTAAAACAATTTCACCTTTGTAAGCAAAAGAGAAAAAGGCAAAAATCTTGTAAGATGAACTCCTGATGGGTGTGCAATAACCTGTAGTGGCGATAGACCAGTCTGATTCAAAAAGCTTGGCAACATTTAAAGCCATTGTTTCTGCGATGTTTTCTGAAACACAGTCGCATTCTTCTGCTTCATGAGGGTTTACGTTCAGCAATCTTACCTTTTCTGCCATGGTATAAGCCGTTAATCCTCCTTTATAAAACAGGGATGCATTGGGCATCTGCGAAAAAGCTAATTGTAAACATCCTGAAGTAACGCTTTCTACTACTGAGATGGTCTCATCTGTCGTCAGGAGTGACTGACTGATATAGTCCAAAAGGTTTTTTTGAAATTCCATAATTTTAATATTAAGTGTTGTGTGTGTTATTTAAAGTTCTGAGCGTTTCCACGGGTCTAAAACCACCTTTACGCAACCGTCTTCTTTTTTGTCAAAAATTTCATATCCTTTAGAAACATCTTCAAGAGAGAGACGGTGGGTAATAATGTCGTCTAATGTGACACGACCACTCTGTACATGATCCAGCAACTGATCTATAATCGTATGAACGTTGCACTGACCTGCCTTTATAGTTATACCTTTATCAAAAATCTGTCCAAGTTTGAAATTATCATAGTTTACGGGGTAAACTCCCAAAACAGAAACGATCCCACCACGTCTTACGGCGCTCATACAGGCTTCGAGAACTTTGATGGAACCTTTTTCAAGGTTTAAAACTGCTTTGGCTCTGTCGATTAAATTTCTGTCAGGCTCAAAACCTACGGCATCAATACAAAGATCTGCACCTCTGCCGTCCGTCATATCCCTGATCTGCTCTATTACATCTTTGCCGTTTTCCCATAAAATAGTATCGCAGCCGGTAAGCTTTTTAATCTGATCAAGTCTGTACTGCTGTGTATCAATTACAATTACTTTTTTAGCATTGTGTAAAATGGCACTTTTTGCAGACATGGATCCTACCGGGCCTGCCCCGAAGATCGCAACGGTTTCGCCGCCTTTCAATTCTCCCCACATTACACCTGTGTAGCCTGTAGGGAAAATATCGGTAAGAAACAAAACCTGTTCATCCGTAAGATTATCAGAAACTTTTCTTGGTCCCACATGAGCGTAAGGAACTCTTACGTATTGTGCCTGTCCGCCGTCATAACCTCCATAGAGATCCGTGTAACCGTACAATGCACCGCCTTTTTCTGTTACCAGACCTCCTTCCGGTCCATAGTTTTGAGGATTACTGTGCTCACAGGCTGTAGGGAGGTCATGCTGACAGAAAAAGCAGCTTCCACAGGAAATCGGGAAGGGTACAACTACCCTGTCGCCTACTCTCAGGTTGGTAATATTCTGGCCTACTTCTTCCACAATTCCCATGAACTCATGTCCCATAACCATCGGTCGCAATTGTGGAATTCCTCCTGAATACATATGAAGGTCGCTTCCGCAAATGGCGGTAGATGTTACTTTTAGAATGACGTCATGAGAATCCTTGATAATAGGATCGTCTACGGTATCACATTTTATAATTCCTGGTCCGTGAATAACTGCTGCTTTCATAATCTTAATATTTTAGTGTGTGTGAAGGTGTGGTGTTATATATTTAATCTAAGTTTGATAAGATGTTTCTAATGATAGTAAGGAAGCTGGAGGTTGGAAGAGGGAAGTTTATTAAACCAAAGCCGTTTGCATTGCTGCAATTGGTTATTAAATAAATATTACCTCATTAATTTAATATAATATCAGAAATCTGATAATAACTTCCAACTTTTCTCTTCCGACTTCCTGCCATCATCCTTACTAACCCAGGTTTTTAAATTAATTCTGGGTGTTTCTTTCAATTTCCAGTTCCCAGACTCTGTGTTTTGCAATGGCATCTATGAATTTTTGTGCGCCGTCGCTGTCTTCTGCTGTAATAATAGCAGGATCTATATGCTGTTTTAAGCCTACATTGCTGTTCATGTAAAGAGGTTCTGTTCCTTCTCCGAAATTGATGGCTTTGCAGTGTTTATATGCTTCATTGATAAAGTTCAATACATGCTGTTTGTTTTCCGGAGTAAGCAGTTCTTTGGTAGAATCTTCCCCGGCACTGATATAAAATGCATCAAAGCAAACACTGGCAATACTTGTAAGAGAATGTTTCGGGATTAATGAAGAACCGTCATTAGCTATTACAGGAGCTAAACTCGGGCCAATTATTTCAACTACAGCATTTTCTGCTTCCAGTTTAGCTTGAAGATCGGTAATAGCTCCCGCATCTGCACCATTGGCCATGATAAAGCCTATTTTTCTGCCTTTAATGGTGTCTTTAATGGTATTCTGCATGCTTAATGCATCAGATATTTTTGTATTAGGCTCTCTTTCTTCACTTTGAAGGTCCTGTGGATTGGCATCTGCAGGAATACTCTGGTTCGGGAATTCCAATGCTTTTACTTCAACGCCTACTTTAGCAGCAACTTTTTGAGCAAGATCTTTATCGATAAATGCTAGCTGCCCCACTACTCTTTCTCTAACCGCAGGAATGGTAACTTTAGACAACTCAAAGATCAAAGCCTTCTGAAGGTGCATTTTTTCCGGCGCCGACTGGCTGTTGTAAAATAATTTTGCCTGAGAATAATGATCTACAAAGCTTTTGCTCCTTTCTCTTACTTTTGCCCCGGAAACTCTTGCTTCCTGAGATACAAAGCCACCTTCTTTCATCATAGCCTGAAACGGGCATCCTCCGCCGATGGAATTGGGCTCATAGCTTACTTTTCCTTTAGCGATCTGCTGTCTCATATAACCGTCTCTCTGGTTATTATGAACGGTTTTAATAGACTTGTTGATCGGGATTTCGTGGAAGTTTGGGCCTCCAAGCCTGATCAGTTGGGTATCTGTATATGAAAATAATCTTCCCTGCAAAAGAGGATCATTGGTGAAATCTATTCCTGGGACAATATGGCCCGGGTGAAAGGCTATTTGCTCGGTTTCTGCAAAGAAGTTTTCAGGATTTTTATTTAATGTTAAAGTTCCGATCAGCTGAACAGGTACTTCTTCTTCAGGAACTATTTTGGTAGGGTCCAGAAGATCAAAATCAAATTTATGCTCATCTTCTTCCGGGATTAATTGTACTCCGAAATCCCATTCAGGGAACAAACCATTTTCGATGGATTCCCAAAGGTCTCTTTTATGAAAATCAGGATCTACACCGGAAATTTTCTGCGCTTCATCCCAAGCTACTGAATGAACTCCTAATTTTGGCTTGAAATGAAATTTAACAAAATGAACTTTTCCTTCTTCATTGATAAATTTAAATGAATGCACCCCGAAGCCTTCCATTCTGCTAAAACTTCTGGGAATTGCCCTGTCGCTCATCAGCCACATGATCATGTGCATACTTTCCGGCATCAGTGAGATGAAATCCCAGAAAGTGTCATGCGCAGAAGCAGCCTGTGGAATTTCATTGTGTGGTTCCGGCTTTACAGCGTGTACAAGATCAGGGAATTTAATGGCATCCTGAATAAAGAATACCGGCATATTGTTGGCTACAAGGTCGTAGTTTCCTTCTTCTGTATAGAATTTCACGGCAAAACCCCTCACGTCTCTTGCAAGATCTGTACTTCCTCTGTTTCCGGCAACGGTAGAAAATCTTACAAAGACGGGTGTTTCTTTTCCCAACTCGGTCAGGAATTTTGCTCTGGTGTATTCTGCAAGGCTTTTGGTAAGCTTAAAAACGCCATGTGCCCCGGATCCACGTGCATGAACTACTCTTTCCGGAATTCTTTCATGATCAAAATGGGTAATTTTTTCCCTTAAAATAAAATCTTCCAATAAAGTAGGTCCGCGGTCTCCGGCTGTTAAGGAATCCTGATTGTTATTGATTTTCAGGCCCTGGTTGGTAGTCAGCTTTTCCTGATCGTTGGAAGTGCTGTATGATTCCAGCTGGTTCAGTTTTTCATTGTTCGGGTTGGTGTCTTTCATAATTCTAATATTTTGTGATTTGGTGTTATTTTTAATTATAGATTTAAATAATGAGTTATTCAAATTCTATTTAAAGGGTAATAATTCTTTTTAATAATCTTTTTTAATAATGATAAAAAGCCACATAGAAAGCTCTATATGGCTTTATATTGTAAAATTAGTCTTCCTGCTCTGCATCGAAATTGATGTAAGTTTCAGCAATTTCTGTCAGGTTATAATCTGTATCTTCTTCTTCCTGTAATGTTTTTTCAAGGAGATCCGCAGCTTTGTCGTGTCCCATTGTAATAGCCAGCTGCGCCAGCCCGCCGTAGGTAGCGATTTCATAATGCTCTACTTTTTGTGCGGCAATAATTAAGGCTGCATCGCGGGTCATGGAACCGTCTTCTGTGGATTTTATGATTTCTTCTCCTTCTTCAATGATGCCTTTGATAGCTTTACATTCTTTTTTCTCAGGAGTTTCATCAATCAGCTTAAACACTTTTTCCAGGCGGCTTACGTGTTTCTGAGTCTGAAGCTGATGGTCTTCAAATGCTTCTTTCAGCTCTTCTGTAGTGGCAGCTTCCTGCATTTTTTCCAAAGCTTCGATGATTGCGTTTTCTGCATAATAGATATCCTTAAGGGCAGAAACGAAAAACTTATGAAGCGGTGAATTTTTCATATCATTTTCATTTACTGTTGCGTTATCTACTGTAGTGGTTCTCTTAGAAGCAGCTGTAGCTGAGGTAGAATTTGTACCTGTGCTGCTGCTGTCTTTATTATCTAATGTTTTTGTTGCCATAATATGTAAGTGATGTTTGGTTTTTTTTAAAAGATTACCCCTTTACAATTAATAAAGAGGTAATCATGGAAAAAGAATTATGAATTACGTCTGCCGCCAAATCCAGATCTGCCGGAACCTGAAGATCTTCCGCCGCCGTGAGAAGCCTGGCCTCCCATACGTGCGATTCTTGTACGTTCTGCTTTACTCATTGAAGCAAAACCTCTTCTTGAAGAACCGTTTCCTGAATTTGAACCTCGACCTGAACTGCCGCTGTTACCGCCAGATCTGCCTCTTCCGCCTCCGTTTCCGGAACCCGAGCCTGATCTGCCTGAATTTGAATTTGAATTTGAATTTGAGCTTGAACCAGAACCTGATCTTCCTCTGCCAGAACCTGAAGATCTTCCGCCTCCGTGAGAAGCCTGACCTCCCATACGAGCTATTCTGGTACGCTCTTCTTTGCTCATAGAAGCAAAACCTCTTCCTGAACTACCACTTCCTGAAGATGACCTGCCTCTTCCACCTGAGCGGGAACCAGACCCAGAACCGGAACGTCCTCTGGAACCTCCGCCGCTGCTGCCTCCTGATCTGCCTCTTCCACCTCCGGAACCGGAAGTGAATCTTCCCTGGCTGTCTCTCTGCTGAATGCCGTTTCCAGATCTGCCTCTGCCTCTTCCACGGCCTCTGTTATCGTCATCGTCTTCATCATCGTCGTAGTCTTCGTCATCATAATCTTCATCATCATCGTAATCGTCGTCATCATAATCATCATAGTCCTCATCATCATAGTCTTCGTCCTCATCATCGTAATCTTCTTCGAAGTAATCTTCATAATCTGAAAAATCATCATCATATTCTTCATCCTGAGATGCATCGCTATAACCGTGGTCATAACCTAATTGATAAATTTCTTCAAGGTTGCTAGATGAGTTTGAACCTCCTCTTGAACTACGATTTCTTGAATTTCTAGTGTTCATAACTGAATTTTTTATGTTAATATTAAGTGATGTGTATTGCTGGCCGTGACTAGTATTAGACAGCAATGAATTTGGTTTTATTTAATAATTGAATGTAAAAGCCAAACGCTTTTATTGTATCTCAAAACGAGATTTGAAAAGGAATATGGATGAATTTATACTCAAATATACGTTAGAATAATTCACTATTTTATGACCCGGGTCATGTTAATGTGCTTTAGTATAAAATTTTTCTGTTTTCTATTTTTAATTGTCCTTCTTTCTCCATTTTTTTCAGAGTCCTGATTACGGTCTCCACACGTAATCCGGTAAGGTTTGCAATCTGCTGTCTGGTAAGTTCTACATGAAAACACTGGCTGCAGTCTTCACTGTCATAGCTTTTAAGATAATCCAATAGACCTTTCAGCCGCTGCATGGAGTTTTGAGAAGACATGCTCTGAAGCATTATGGCCTTAAAATAAAGTCTCTGAGCCAGACATGCATTCATCGCCATGCAGTATTTGGGGTTTTCTTCCAGAAGCTTCAGAAAATTATTTTTTGGAAGCCTGATAATTTCTGATGAGGTGATGGAAACGGCATTCATGGGGTAAAATTTTTCCACAAACATCATAGAATCTCCAAAACTCTGGTTTTCTCCAAAAATATTGTGGATGAATTCCTTTCCTTCGTCATTATAATTATTAAGCTTTACTTTTCCGTTTATAATCTGGTGGTAATAGAGAGCATGATCTCCTTCTCTGTAAATTATCTCTCCTGGTTTAAAATTTTTATCTTCTCCTCCATAAGAATATAAAATATCCTTCTCAATATTCATGCAGCTGATAGTTTTCATAGTTTTCATTTCTGAAATCACCTGCAAAAAAAAGACCAAAAAATCATGTTTTAAAATGCTCTAATACAAAATTTTACGGTCTTTTATTTTTACGATGTTATTGCGCTCCATTACTTTGATTGTTCTTATCGCGGTTTCTACACAAAGCCCTGTTAAACTAGCCATCTGCTGTCTGGTTAACGGAATTTTGAACGAATAAGGCGCCTGTTCCGGCTGGGAGCTTTTCAGATAATCCATAAGGGTTTTAAGCTTAGACGCCGGACTTTGGGTGAAAAGATTCTGTGTCATAATAAGCTTAAAATATAATCTTTGAGAAATTAATCTGTTCATATCAAATGATATTTCCGGATAAAGCTTAAGCAAATCAAAAAATATTTTTTTGGGGAGTCTCAGGATTTTGCACTTCGTAATAGCAATGGCATTTACGGGATAAGGTTTATCCATAAAAAGTAATGCTTCACCAATACTTTGTCCGTCACCTAAAAGGTTTTGTATAATTTCCTTCCCATCATCATTATAATTGTTAAGCTTTGCTTCTCCTGTAATAATTTGAAAATAATAATTGGGGGTGTCACCTTCGCTGAAAATAATTTCTGCCGGGCGGTAATGTTTTATGCTGGCTCCTACTGAGTGCAAAATTTCTTCTTTAATAACCATGTTAATTTTTTTTAATGTTTACTATCTATTTTCAAACATGTAAGAATAAATTGAGCAGTACAATCTCTTTAAGTATAAAAATAATGTGTAAAAACTGATAGTCTGTAAATTTTAAATCAAAAATTTTTAATTGATTCAAAAACTTACAGAACAAATTAGATTGAATATAATAACTGCCGCTAAGCACAGTACATTCTTTTTTTAATTTAGGGATTACTTTCTGAGGTTAATATCTGCAGTATCCTGTTTTGCTGCGGATGTAGTAGTATCAGCTACAGTAGTATCTGGCGGTACAGCCGTGGTATTATCTGTGGGAATGATGGAATCAGACGACGGAGTTGTGGAAACATCCGTTTGTTTTTTGCAACTCAGGACTAAAAATCCTAACATCGTTGCAATTAATACAAATTTCATAATTTTAATATTTTGTGATGTGATTATCAAAATTAAATAAATTTATACCAAAAATATTATGATCTAAATCATATTATATGTTTTTTATGATAATATTATGAACAATAACCATTTACCGTTTAAAAATTAGTAAGGTAAATGTTGATATGAAATTGTGGAGAAAAAATAATGTTTTATTCTTATTTAATTCTTTTAATTAAGTTATTTATTATCCGGAACGAAATTTTTTCTGGCAAGCTCTTTCCTTACACGACTCAGGCTTTCAGGGGTAATTCCCAGATAAGAAGCAATCATCCATTGTGGAACTCTCAGCAGTAAGTTGGGATACATTTTAATGAATTTCATGTATCTCTCTTCAGCAGTTTCTCCAAGTAAAGAATTGATCCTGTCCTGCAGGCTTTTAATATGCTTTTGAACCAAAATATCGCTCTTTTCAAGGCTGTCCGGAAACTCGCCGATAAGCTTGTTGATAAAATCCGGATGTAATAAGAGAACTTCAGAATCTTCAACCGCCTCAATGTAATATACGGATTTTTCATTGAAATAAAGGCTGCTTCTATCTGAAATAAGCCAGCTTTCCGGAGCGAACTGTATAATGTGCTCTTTTCCGTTCTTATCGATGGAATACATTTTTAGAAGTCCTTTTTCCACGAAATAGATATATCGGCATACCTCACCGTACTGAAGCAGAAACTGGTTTTTCTGTATTTTTTTTGCTTCATAGTGCAGGCTGCACATATTTACCTTTTCCAAAGGAACACTTAAAACTTTTGCTAAATAATTATTAATATTTTCCATTATACAATTTGGTCTGCTGATATATGTTGGTGCGAAGCGTTACTGATGGCTTTTCCGTTCTCTATTACAATGAGCTGCGGACTTTCATGTCTCACGCCAAGATCTTCCGCAATCTTGTTGGAGACAGGTCTGTGAGCAAGCAGGTCCAGGTAATATAAATCTGTTTTGTAATCCAGGTTTTCTAATTCGCTTTCAAAATTTTTCAATACTGTTTTACTGATAAAACAGCTTGTGGAATGTTTGAATATGGCAATTTTATTATTGAACGAGCTTTCAAGGGCTTTTTTAAGATCGTCTTCAGATTCTATGATCTTCCAGAATGATTTTTGGCCCGAAGAAGTTCCTTTTTCTCCAAATATTTTATCAAAAAAACTCATACGTTAAATTGTTTCAAATGATGATTAAGATGCTTATACTCCAGAAATCCCCAGTCCTTTTCTTCCATTTTCCCGAAAAGTACGTGGCGTTCCGGCAGATTTCCATTCAGGAAACAATTTCGATACTCATTAAGGGTATTCAGAAGACTTTCTTTTTCTTCATCAAAATTACACTCAAAATTAATGATAAGTTTCCGAAAAGTAGGCATGTTTTGAGGAATTCCGTTATTAAAAATCTGCATTTCTATTTTGGTCATAATACCTATCATTCCAAAAACAGCATTAATAGCTGGAAGCTCAATTTTTTTCAGGGGAACCTGAAGCACATAATTGCAATGCCTCATCATCTGGCAGACATCCATTTTGCCCCATTTGCGTTCAGAATTTTCTTTTAAATTTGAAATTCTATTAATAATTTCCTCGAAATAAATGCTGTTGTGGAGACTTTTCTTTACCAACCTTTTTCTTTCTTCAGATTTTCAATATGAGCAAAATGATGATTACAATGCCACACGTACATACCCAGGCAGTTCCTTAAATCATAGTTTTCATTGTGCTCAGGATGATGAAACGTTCTTTCAAACTGCTTATTGGTCATGGCTTTTAAGAGTGCTGTCCATCTTTGGTGTGTTCCTTTAATCATTCTCATGGCTGGTTTTACAGGCATATTGTGACTGTCCTGCAATTCTGCCCATTTGGCCTCATCGTAAGGCTTTATAGTAGGATTTTCTTCTGTAAGTGCAAGTTTGAAGCGTATATAAGCATTCATATGGCTGTCTGAAATATGGTTTATGAGCTGCCTCACTGTCCAGCCTCCTTCTCTGTATTGGGTATCAAGCTGATCATCGCTGAAGTTTTCTATAAGGTTTTTTAATCTTCCCGGGAAATCTTTGATCACTTTGATATATTCATCCAGCTTGGTATCGCAGATGTTTTCGGGCTGCTCATATTTACCGATAGGAAATTTTTTATGCTCTAAATCGCTCATTTTATTTGCTTTAAAATTTTATGTTGCCTATTTGTCCGATAATTATTTTTTGGACAAATATTTGAGGTTTGTTTTTTGTAAATTTATCAAAAATTCGAGAATTTAAATATGAAAAAAGCGTTAATAATCGTAGATGTGCAGAATGATTTTTGTGAAGGCGGCGCATTGGCAGTTCCGGGAGCAAATGAAGTGATTCCCTATATCAATGCCTTAATGGAAGAAAATGAATACGATCAGATTGTCTTAACTCAGGATTGGCATCCTTCAAATCATAAAAGTTTTGCCAGCAATAATGGCAGAAAGGTGGGCGAAAGCATTATTTTAAATGGTGTTCCGCAGTTCATGTGGCCGGATCACTGTATTCAGGATACTTTTGGAGCAGAGTTTCATAAAGATTTAAACAGGGATAAGGTAACCCACATTGTTCAAAAAGGGAAAAATACGGAAATCGACAGCTACAGCGGTTTTCAGGATAACAATCATTTTATGAAAACAGGTCTTGATGATTTCCTGAAATATCATGATATCCAGCTATTGGAGATTGTAGGGCTTGCGATGGATTATTGCGTGAAATTCACTTGTCTGGATGCTGTAGCTAACGGCTATATTACCTGCCTTCATTTCAATGGAACAAGAGCGGTAAACGTAAAGCCGGATAACGGAAGGGATGCTATTTATGAGATGATCGAAAAAGGGGTGACTGTTTTGGGATAAAATTTGAGTATGAGTTATGGGTTAAAAATTATGAGTTAGAATTTTTAATTTTTAGTTTATAGTTTATACTGTATAAAGGGCTTCGAGAGCCTCAGCCTGACAACCCTAATACTATATGTTAAAAAACAAATATTGTACGGTACTGTCAGGCTGAGGCTCTCGAAGCCTTATTGACATAAAAAAGGCGTAGAACTAAATTTCTACGCCTTTTCTTATTTTAATTCAAAAATACTTTAAAATTTAAGTATAATAAACTTATCATTCATAACTCAAAACTCATAACTTATTAAAGCATTTTAAGATTATTCACTTCAAGTTCTGTAAGGATTCTCCAGTGGCCTCGCTTGATATTTTTCTTCGTTAATCCGGCAAACATTACCCTGTCCAGAGCTTCTACTTCATATCCTAATCGTTGGAAAATTCTTCTGATAACACGGTTCCATCCGATATGGATTTCTATCCCAACTTCATTTTTCGGTTTTCCTTCAATAAAAGAAATCTGGTCTACAACCGCTACGCCTTCATCCAGACGGATACCTTCTGCAATCAGCTTCATGTCTTCATGGGTCAGCTTTTTGTCCAAAGTCACATGATAGATTTTTTTGGCATCAAAAGACGGGTGTGTCAATTTTTTTGTCATGTGGCCGTCATTGGTAAGCAAAATAACTCCGGTTGTAGAACGGTCAAGCCTTCCCACAGGGAATAAACGGTAAGGTGAAGCATTAGCTACCAGATCCATTACTGTTTTTCTTGCTTTATCGTCTTTAGTTGTGGAGATATACCCTTTTGGCTTGTTTAGAAGTACATAAACAGGCTTTTCAGGAGTAATGCTCTGGCCATCGAAAACTACTTTATCGGTTTTCTCAACCTGGTAGCCCATTTCTGTTACTACTTTTCCGTTTACTTCTACAAGCCCCTGTGTAATAAGCTCATCTGCCTCTCTCCTGCTGCAGATTCCTGAATTTGCAATGAATTTATTAAGACGAATTGTATCTTTATGAACATCTTTTTCTATTTTGCTCAATCTTCTTTTTTGTACAAAAGATTTTGCTCCATCCTGTTTTCTGTCATCGCCACTGCCCGGTCTTCTTCCGTATTTCAGGCTGCCTCTTTCGTATTTATCTCTTGTATCAAAATTATTAGGTCTGCTTCCGCCTCTTTTCGGGGCAGATTTTCCGAATGATTTTTTCTCTTCCCCGGCACTGGTAATGAATGGTTCCTGCTCACTTTTCCCAAATTTCTTATCCATACGGTCCTGATAGCTGGTGCCTCCACTTTTCCTGGAATCAGAATTTCTTTCTCCTGCTTTTGGAAATGGTTTTTTGAAAGGTTTTGAACCAGAAGAATTTCCTGATCTTGAAGCACGAGAATCATCAGAATTATTTCTTGTTGAACTTCTTGGTTTTTTTGGTCTTCCTGAATTATTATCTCTGCTCATGCTAAATATTTGTGCAAAGATAGTTAATTTAATAACGAGTTAAAAATTAAGAATCATAACTTTGCAATATAGTTTTTACTTCTAACTTTACAGAAAACCTGAAAATGATAACACTATTAAATGATAATTTTTCTGAGTTGAATGATTTCTTACACGAAAAATCCTTCAGTAAAATCTTTATTCTTGTTGATGAAAATACCCACGAATATTGCCTTCCTACCCTTTTAGGGAACATGGAAACGGATATGGGCTTTGAAATTCTGGAAATAGAAGCCGGCGAAGAAATGAAAAATATTCAGACGGTCAACCAGCTTTGGGAGATACTTACGGAAATGCAGGCGGACAGAAAAGCTTTAATAATCAATCTTGGCGGCGGTGTGATTACCGATATGGGCGGTTTTGTGGCTTCTACTTATAAAAGAGGCATATCATTCATTAATATTCCAACTACCCTTTTATCGATGTGTGATGCATCAATCGGGGGGAAAACAGGGATTGACCTGATGCACTATAAAAATATGGTAGGTACATTTTCTTTTCCTGAACAGATTTTTGTTTATCCAAAATTTTTAGAAACCCTTCCATTTAAACAGCTGAGAAGCGGCTTTGCAGAGATGCTGAAACATGGGTTAATAGCAGATAAAACGCATTGGGAGAACTTAATTCAGGTCAATAAGCTTGATATAAAGGGTGTTATCCCACATATTCAGGCTTCGATAGATATTAAGCAGGATGTTGTTGAAAAAGATTTCCATGAAAAAAACGTCAGAAAAACGCTGAATTTCGGGCATACCATTGGCCATGCCGTGGAAAGCTTATACCTGAATCAGGGTAATCCGGTTCTTCATGGAGAAGCAGTGGCGATGGGAATGATCGCTGAAGCTCACCTTGCCTTTCTTGAAGGATTGATCTCTGAAGAAGATTCTGTTTTAATTATCGAAAATATTCAAAAATTCTATCCTTATCTTGATATCAGCGATTTTAAAGATGATGAAATTTTCTCTGTATTAATCAATGATAAGAAGAATATGGACAGCAAAATCAATTTTTCTCTGCTTTCAGGAATCGGTTCTTGCGTATATGATCATCAATGCAGCCAAAAGAATATTAAATCTTCTTTAGATTTTTATAGAAAACTGAATTATGCTTAAAAAAACATTTCATTTTGACTTTTTTGAATTAAAAAATTAAACAAAATTTATAATTTGTATTTTTTTCTAAACAAATGTTTAGTAGTCTTTATATTATTGATTTACAATTTGATATAAGTTAAAACCATTTGCTAAAACAAATGGTTTTGTTTTTATTTTTCATTAAAATTTTGATTTTGGCAAACAATTTGAAAGATACTCACCGTCAAATGAAAAAACTGACAAGTAGTAAATTTTAAAATTAGGAAATAGTAAATTAAAAATTAAAGTTATGAAAAAGTTAATTTTAGGAATAGCAGTTACGGCAGGTTCGTTAGCATTCGCTCAGACTACGACAACAACCACCACTTCCACATCATCGCTGGTAGCATTCGGTATTAAGGCGGGAATGAATGTTTCTTCCCTTACCAACGACAGCGGATTGGAAGATCAGGGCTCTAAAATCGGATTCAATGCGGGTGTATTTGCTAACATTCCTGTAGCCAGCTCCTTCAGCATCCAGCCGGAGGTTTTATACTCTCAATATGGGGATAAGTACGATCAGGTTATTGCAGGAACGAGATATTCTCGTGCAAGACATTTAGATTATATTACGGTACCGGTAATGTTCCAGTACAATGTGATCCCGAATCTTTATTTAGAAGCAGGCCCGGAATTCGGATTCATGGTTAATGCTAAAAATAAGTTTAAAAACGAAACAGATAATAATACAATCAACGAGACGGGAGATTATAAAGACAGCTTAAACAAATTCAACTTTGGTATTGGTTTAGGAGCAGGATATTATTTTACAGACAATATAGGTCTTACAGCAAGATATGTTGCAGGTCTTACGGATATTGCGAAAGACAGACCAAATGGATCTGATGCTATCAGAAATAATGTTTTCCAGGTTGGTTTAGCATTTAAATTTTAAAAGACGAAAGTTAGTAATAACAGAAATTGATTTCAATAAGTCAGGCTTATATTTAGTATAAGTCTGATTTTTTTATATTAAAAATTTGGAGTGAAAATTATAATCAAAATTTGTGGAAAAATGTTTTATTTTATATAAAATTGTATTAATTTAAGATAATTTGGTAGGAAATTTGCATTCTATGGTTTGATATTTTAAAATTATCAACTAATAAAAAAAATGACTATGAAAAAATTAATCTTAGGAATCGCAATTTCTTTAAGTTCATTGGCTTTTGCACAGGAAAAAGCTAAAGAATCATCCTCACCTGTAAGATTTGGTGTGAAAGCAGGTCTTAATGTTTCGAGTATTTCAGGAGGAGATTCAAAAGCAAAAGCAGGTTTTTACGGAGGTGTATTTGCTAACATCCCTGTTTCATCGCAGTTTGCAGTACAACCTGAGGTATTGTATAACGGAGTAGGCTCAAAAGCTGAGGATCTGGATGATTTGAAAATAAATCTCGATTATATCTCAGTTCCTGTAATGTTTCAGTATAATGCAATGCCGAACCTTTATCTGGAAGCAGGGCCACAATTCAGTTTCCTTATTAACTCTAAACTTAAATACCAATCAGCTTCAGTAGACGGAAAAGATCTTGTTAAAGGATTTGATTTCGGTATTGGTTTGGGTGCCGGATATTATATTGTGGACGGATTTGGTATTACGGCAAGATTCGTGGCTGGTGTCGTGGATATTGGTGAAAAAATCAATGGTGTTCAGGCTGAGGGCAAAAATAATGTCTTCCAGATTGGATTAGCTTATAAGTTTTAAAACATAATTAAAGTTTAATACTATTAGCCGGATTAATATTTTTAATCCGGTTTTTTTATTTGTATTAATAAAAATAATATTATTGCTTACTATAGTAAAAATAAATAATTTAAAAATGCTTTTAAATTTAAATTTTAATAAATGATCAGCCTGTAAATTTATAATTTTTTATGATTTTGAATTATTTTGTTATGATATTTATCATAATTTAACTTTTTGGCATGGAAATTGAAAATAATGTTAACGTCAAAAAATGACCACAATAATTAAGTATAATAAAGTAAAAACATTTATGAAAAAATTTCTTCTAGGATTAGCAGTTATCGCTGGTTCTTTTACATTCGCTCAGCAAAAAAATTCTACACCTGTTTCTAAATCTCCTGTTAGATTTGGTATTAAAGCAGGTTTGAACGTTTCAACAATGTCTAAAGAAAGTGATCTTGACAATTACAGCAGAAAAGCCAGAACAGGTTTTAATGCAGGAGTATTTGCAAACATTCCTTTATCTTCTGATTTCAGTGTGCAGCCGGAGATTTTATATTCTCAGTATGGTAATAAGATCAACTTTACGGATGATGGAGACAAAATATATGCAAAAAGAAATCTTGATTATATTACTGTTCCGGTAATGTTCCAGTATAACGTAGTTCCTAACTTCTATTTAGAAGCGGGTCCTGAGTTTGGGTTCAAAGTAGGTTCAACGATAAAATATGTGAATGAAACACTTAATTTTTCAGTTACTTCTACAGTGGACGATGCAAAAGGATTTAATTTAGGATTAGGTATCGGAGCAGGTTACTATGTTACACCAAATATTGGTATTACAGCAAGATACGTAGCAGGTCTTACGGATGTTATTAAAGATAACAAGGGAGGTGACGCTATTAAAAATAATGTATTCCAAGTGGGGTTAGCTTATAAATTCTAATCATATCTTTAAATAGATTATTAATCAAAATTAGGCCGGGTTTTTACCCGGTTTTTTATTTAATAACTCTAAGTAAAATACATTTCCAGTTACGTGATTTTGAGTGCCAGGTTTTTAATTTTTAAATTAAATATTTACATTGATTATTTGTTAAAGTTTCCTTTTTAATAGCATTATAACCTCTGTAAAGCCTTATTAATAAAAGGAATATTTGTTTGGCAAGGATTTTGATAAGTAATTGTCGTCTGAATGAAAATCAGAAAAAAATTAACAAAGTAAAAACATATTTATGAAAAAATTATTATTAGGATTAGCAGTTATTGCTGGTTCATTTACATTCGCTCAGAAAACATCATCTTCCCCTGTAACATTCGGTTTAAAAGCAGGTCTAAACGTTTCAAATATCAGTGGTGGTAATTCTAAAGCAGGTTTCTACGGTGGTGCCTTTATGAACGCTCCTATCGCAAGCAACTTTAGCATTCAGCCGGAGGTTTTGTATAACGGATTAGGATCAAAAATAAAAGATGAAAATATTACTGTGAACTTTAATTATATCTCAGTTCCGGTAATGTTCCAGTACAATGCTTTACCGAACTTATACCTTGAAGCAGGTCCACAATTCAGTTTTTCAGTAGGATCAAATTTAAAATATGATTCTCAGACTATTGATAAAGGCAACCTTGTTAAGGCAAAAAGCTTTGACTTTGGTATTGGTTTAGGAGCCGGATATTATTTCAATAAAAACATTGGTGTTACCGCAAGATACGTTGCAGGTGTTACTGATGCTTTCAAAGAAATTGGAGGGGTGAAGAACATTGATGGTAAAAACAGTGCTTTCCAAGTAGGTTTGGCGTATAAGTTTTAATCAATTATTCATAATCAATCAAAATTTTTGAAGCCGGGTTCGATGCCCGGCTTTTTTTGTATTGAAATATATTTCGAGAAAAAATAAAAAATTAATATAATTTTCATTATCCAATTAAATGTTTAAGTAGTAAAAATTAAATTTTAAACTTAAATATAGTTTATTTATTTTTAAAATTAAACATTATGAGTTGTTTTTTTTAACAAATGAAATCTTTGCTAATGCCTATTAATAAAGGAAAAATGAATGTTTGGCAAGCATTTTGCAAAATAAATCAAGTCTGATTAAATATCAGATAAATAATAAAGTAAAATTTTAAAAGACAAATTATGAACAAGTTATTTCTAGGACTAGCAATAGTCACTGGCTCATTAGTATTTGCTCAGGAAACGAAAACTGTAACAGCAGCCCCGATGAATAAAGTAAAAGAGCCTGTAAGATTTGGTATCAAAGGTGGGGTAAACTTCTCCCAGTTCAGCGAGCAAAAGCTTAGTACAAAAAGTCTGAGACCGGGATTCAATGCAGGGGTTTTTGTTAATATACCTTTATCAGAAAAATTTGCAATCCAGCCGGAAGTTTTATATAATCAATTAGGAAGCAAAAGCGTTCTTACAGAAAAAGATCTATCAGAAAACTCTTCAGTAAAAGTAAAAGAAAATTATAGCCTGAACTATATCTCCGTACCATTAATGCTTCAGATGAAGCCTGCTGATAACTTCTACATCGAGGCTGGCCCGGAAATCAGCTATTTCATTAATGGTAAATATACCGGTGATGTGACAACCACTACTACTACTGTTGGAGGTAACACAACCACTCAGACTGAATCTTATTCAAGAGATCTTGAAAAAGAAAGGGTTAAGAAATTTAATCTTGGCTTAGGTCTTGGTCTTGGATATTATTTTACCCCTAATTTGGGTATCAACGCAAGATATGTAAACAGTCTTACACACGTTGCCAATAATTCTGGTGTGCCGGAAAATATGAAGGATAAAGAAACCAACCGTGTTTTCCAAGTGGGATTAAACTACAAATTTTAATATAACCAATTTTAATTTCAATGAAAAGGTCAGGCTTATTATTAAACCTGACCTTTACTTTTTTATTTATTTGAATTTAATTAAATAATTCAACCTCCTCACCCTTTCCTACAGGATATTCTTCTGTAAAACATCCGAAACAGTGGTTGGCAGAACCCAAAATTTCTTTTAAATTCTCCACACTTAAGAACTCCAGAGAATCAACTCCTAAATAATTTCTAAGCTCTTCTGTAGTCATATTCGCAGAAATCAAATCATCTTTTGAAGGTGTATCAATTCCTAAATAACAAGGTGCAATAATCGGCGGAGAAACACTTCTGAAGTGGATTTCCTTTACTCCTGCATCTTTCAGTATCTTAACCAATCTTTTTGAAGTTGTGCCACGAACGATTGAATCGTCGATGATCACTACTCTTTTATCTTTAATTTCAGAAATAATAGGATTCAGCTTAAGGTTCACTACCCTTTCTCTCATTTCCTGAGTCGGTACGATGAAGCTTCTTCCAATATATCTGTTTTTAATCAAAACCGGACGGAAAGGTATTCCCGAAGCCTTAGAAAAGCCAATAGCAGCAGGAACTCCGGAATCGGGAACCCCAATTACCACATCAGCTTCTACAGGAGCCTGATGCCAGATTTTTTCACCGGATTTTTCTCTGATCTCGTACACATTGATGTTTTCTAAAGAAGAGTCTGGTCTTGCAAAATAAATATATTCAAATGAACAGATTCTCTGCTTTCCTTTTTGTTCATCAGCCATGTATGAATGTAGCTTTCCGGGCTCATTTTCATTGGTGTAAACAATCTCTCCCGGTAAAATATCTCTCACATACTGAGCTCCAACCGCGTCCAAAGCAACGGATTCGGAAGCCACAACGTAAGATTTTTCGTCAATGGCTCCTAAAACCAACGGTCTGATCCCATTGAAATCCCGGAATGCGAAGAATTTGTTTCTCGTCATTCCCACAACAGAATAAGCGCCTTCTATTTTCTCCATGGTTGCTTTAATAGCACCACGAAGTCCTAAGTCGAGATTTTTCTGGATTAATCTTAAAATAACCTCAGAATCGGAAGTTGCTCTGAAAACAACGCCTTCAGCTTCCAATTCAGCTTTTAGTTCTTTCGCATTGGTAAGGTTACCGTTATGCGCTATGGAAAGTATAATCTGGTCATATTCGTTTTTTGCGAAAAATGGCTGGAAATTATATTTCTTTTTGTCTCCTGCAGTCGTATAACGGGTATGCCCGATTGCAGAATTTCCCATAAAAGTTTCCGGATCGTGGATCTCTTTATAAACATCCAAAACCAAACCTTCATCTTTCATGTTGGTGATTCTTCCGTTTTTTAAAACAGAAATACCACACGCTTCCTGACCTCTGTGCTGTAAAGCAAAAAGCCCGAACTGTGAAAGAGAAAACGTATCAAGATCATTATCAGAATACATTCCGAAGATACCACATTCCTCATTGGGAGCGTCTAATCTCTCTTCTTCCTGCGTTCTGAAAAGATTTCTTCCGTAGGTTTGAGTTTCAAATTGTTTTAAATATTCACTTTTATGAATGTCTAAACTTTTCATTTCTATTTTTTCTAAATTAGAAGTTAGATATTAGATGTTAGAAATTAGTCTAAGTTAACTTCAATTATAATTTTAAACTTGTCTTTAATGAATAAATCATTTTCTGTATCTCAGCTAAAAGCTCTTTCAAAGGAATTATTTTAGCGTCAGAAATAAAATTCAAATCTATTAATAATTGTAACTGAGTTTGTAATTCATATGTAGAACCAAACGCAATTCCAAGAAACTGATAAAATTCATTCTTATTATTTCTTCCTGCTCCTTCTGCAATATTAGACGGTATTGAAACAGCACATCTTCTGATTTGAGACAGTAAACCAAATTTTTCTTCATTTGGTAATTCTGCAGTAACCAAATAAACCTCTTTTACTAAAATCATTGATTTACTCCAAACTTTGAGATCTTCTATGCGGTGTGCCTTCATACTAACCTCTAATATCTAACTTCTAACTTCTAAAAATTTACTTGCCCAGTAAATTTTTCAGGCGGTTGTGGATCTCAACGTAAGCTTCAGTAACTTCTCCTAAGTCTCTTCTGAATCTGTCTTTATCCAATTTCTTCATGGTATCTTTATCCCAAAGTCTGCAAGTATCAGGAGAAATTTCGTCTGCTAAGATGATCTCACCATCTGAAGTTTTACCTAGTTCAATTTTAAAATCAACCAGGATAATATTCATTTTGTCGAAAAGATCGATCAGAATTTCATTGATATCTGAAGTTAATTCATACATTTCGTCAAGCTCTTCATACGTGGCAGCTCCTAAGAAAACAGCGTGGTGATCATTGATAAGCGGATCTCCCAACTCGTCTTTTTTGTAGCAGATATCGAAAATGGTAACCGGAGATTTAATTCCTTCCTCCACTCCTAATCTTTGAGCCATACTTCCTGCAGAATAGTTTCTAACAACCATTTCCAAAGGAATGATGGATACTTTTCTTACCAATTGCTCTCTTTCGTTCAATTGTTTAATGAAATGAGTCTTAATCCCTTTTTCATTTAAATATTCAAAAATAAGAGTGGTGATGGCGTTATTCATTTCACCTTTAAGATCTACAGATCCTCTTTTTTGAGCATTAAATGCCGTAGCATCATCTTTGAAACGTACTACAACCTGATCAGGATTATCGGTAGCAAATACCTGTTTTGCCTTACCTTCGTACAACATTTCTAACTTTTCCATTTTCTAAAATTACTTTTTATTAGATTTATATTATTTATTTAATTAAAATTCCTGTTAAAACGGCCATTCCAAAGCTCAGCAATGTACCGATTAATACATATTCCGTCAGCTTCCGCTGCTTGGCCTGCGCCAGGTCACTGAATCTGAAAACAGATTTTGCGGCTACCATAAAACCTACGCCTTCCCAATGATTGACAACAATAAAGGTGAAGACTAATAAACGTTCCAAAATCCCGATATATTTTCCGGCACTTGATAAAGATTCGGTTTGTATATTGCTTTGTGTCTCCGGAACGGGTGTCCATGAAGACAATAATATTTTGATAAAAACAGAAGCTGGTGATGTTAAAAACAAAGCTGCCATCACTATTTTTAAAGTTTCCTGATCTTTTAAAAAATCAAAATTAAATTCATTATAATAAAAAGAAACTCCAGCAATTACCAAAACATGAAGAAGCTGATCAATAAAAAACCAGCTTTTTTTATTTTTAATGGTCTGAAAGCTCAGTTTACAGGCATCAATAATAAAATGTGAAATCCCCACCAAAACAGCGACCCACCAAAGCTTCAGGTCCCAAAGGAAAATAAAACTTAAAACGGTATGAATCAGAACGTGAAGGTACAAATATTTACTCTTCAGTTTACGATTTTCTTTGTCAGCAACCCAAGAGTCTGGCTGAAGAACAAAATCTCCAAGTAGATGTGCCAATATGAGTTTGATGAAAATCATGCTTCTAGTTCTGAAATTTTCTTTTTAAAATATTGATTGGTTTCTACGATCAGTTCATAGTTTGCGCGTTTCAATCTCTGGCTTACCGATGATTGAGAGATTGCAAATTTTTTCGCCAAATCTTCCTGTGTAATATCTTGATTCATCACCATTTCGTGGATGATCTCTGCTGTTGCCACCGTCCAGTTATCAAAGTCTTTTGATGACCATTTCAGTAAAATATTAAGGTCTCTGTCTAGAGAATCACTTGAGGTTTTGATAGATACGGTATGTCCGTCGTTCTTAAGGTCGTTCAGCAGCCTTCCGGAATATACATAAGCTGTTCCGTTCGATTCAGTGATTTTCTCGGATGAAAAATTTTCTTCCCCAATACCGATTGCAATCCTTACATCTAAATTTTCCTGAGTTTTTATTAATGATTTTATGGCTAAGAAACGCCAGAACACGTCATCAATATTGCATTTTAGCTGAAACTCATCCCCTCTGTAGATTTCCCATGTGTGAGGAGCGCTTCCCCAGTTTTCGAGAAGATTTTTAAGTTTAGTAATCCAAACTTCCGTTTCCGCTTGTTGTGAATTTATAATATCTCCGGTGATGACCGCTATCATTCTGCAAATATAAGCATAATTACTTATAAATAAAAGATATAAGCATAAACCCTTATAGATATTGATTATTAGTGAATATGCTTATGTCGATGATGTTTGTAAAATGCTGATTTAGGACTTTTTAATTAAAACCTTCAAGGTTTTTGAAGTCTTGAAGGTTTAAACGGTTGTTATTTTTTAATAAACTGATAAACCTTTTTATCAAGCTTTAATAAATAGGTTCCTGTTGATAAGTTTTGTACTGAAATGTTTTTCTTATTCTTAAACGGAGTTTTTTCAGTATAAATTAGTTTTCCGGAGAAATCTACAATCTGCGCAGACTTCATATCTTCGGTTTTTCCGCTTACGAAAAGGTTTTCATGAACAGGATTCGGGTAGATTTTAATTTCATTTTTAGCTAAAATAAAATCAGTCGCAGAAAGTGTTCCCAAATTCTGGCAGAAGTCTGATGCGTAAGAATCCCACTCGGAAATAGTAAATGTGGTGGAAGGCTGGTTAATATTTGTTTTTCTGTATAAAGAAACATTTCCTAAGGAATTATTAGTACTAGAAACTCCGATAGCATCTACTGTGGAGTTTTTATATCTCAATTCAATATATTGGCTTCCTGAAAACGTCATTTGAGGTGCTGCTGTTACAAACTTCGCCTGATTAATGGTGAAGCATGAAAAATTAGCATTTGGATTCAAAACAACAAAAGTTTCATTATTCTGAACAGTTCCTTCCAGTTCATAAGGATCCGGGAAATAGTAATTACTTCCGCTTGGAAACTGAATGGATAATCTGTAATCGCTTAAATTCACAGGATGCCCTGTTGTATTGGTAATTTCCAGGCCTTTATTATTGGATGTTCCTTCCAGATACTTTGTTACCATTAAGTCTTTAGCATACATATCCGTAGCCAGTGTTGTAGTTGTGGCTGTATTGCTGTCCGGAGAAAGCAGATACCCGTTGTCGTATGCTTTTACAGTGAAATTATAGGTAGTGGATGGTGTTAAGTGGTCAATACTTATGGTTGAGCTCTTGGTGGAGGCTACTAAAGTCCCGTTCTGATAAATTTTATAGCCGATAACATCTGTACTTGAACTTGGGGTCCAGCTTAATGTTGCAAAATAAGCGCTGTTTTGAGTTATCGTTAAATTGGTAGGAGTTTGTGGCGTAGATGCGTCAGGGGTCTGTCCCCAAATGGCATTCACCCAAGCTGGATTATCAATAAAGGGATTCCTGTTTTTTTGAAGGGTATAAACAGCATTATTTCTGTCTATTTCCTTTTGAGATACGGGATCCTGCTGGTGCCATTGAAGAAGCATTGCTATATAAGCCGGATCGAAAGCTCTTTCTTCGGTTCCGTCCAAAGGATTGGTATCGGAAGCAGGATTTACATTATTATTAAAATTAAAAGTTCCTAATTTACCTTCATATCTTACTGCAAAATACAGTAAACTTCTGGCTACATCACCCTTAAATTCATTAATAGGCTCATAAACCCTTCCCGTATAAGTAACTCCCGGAATGGCACAGTTCCCTATTCTTGAAGAATTTGTGAACGCATAATATATAGTAGACCCTACAATTCCGTAAGGATAATTGCTTCTTAGCTGATTGATCCTTGCATCTGTGGGAACCACATAAAACAGGTCGGAATACATAGGATAATTACTGTAAAAAGTACTTTGAGGCATCATGTGCTCACGGTTCCAGCCCTGGCCTTCTGCAGAAGCGCTTCCAATGATATTGGCGGTTGTGTATTCGTAAGCATCAGCTCCTGTAGGATTTTCAGAATACATATCTAATAATAAGGTTGTATTCGTAGCGTCATGATCATAATATTTATCCAAATCGGTTTGATTGTAATAATTGGTAAGATCACCATAATGCCAGTTGATATTTTTTGCAGAAATAATATCATGCAGTTTGGATTTCAGTGCATAGCCTGTAAGGCCGGAGGTTCCGTCATAATATCCTGCCGGAGCTTGGGCAAAAAAACAGGCTGAAATTAAAATAAGAGGAAGTAAAATTTTTTTCATGCTTTAAAAATTGGGAGCCTAAAATAGTAAAATAAACAGCTTAAAGTTCGGAAAAATTTATTAAATAATAATTAATTTTTAAAATGTAAAAAATTGAAAATTAAAGTTTTGCGAATAGGGTTCTATGGTTTGAATAATTTTTTTGGACGTTCAGGCAATTTGGTTATCTTTGGGAACTAACTATTATCTATATGAATACAGAGACTATTGACAACATTAAAATGATAGCAGAAACGGCAAAAGAATTTGCTGAAAAAAATATCAGACCAAATATTATGGAGTGGGATGAAAGTCAGACTTTTCCAAAAGATTTATTTCATCAGTTAGGTGAGATGGGCTTTATGGGAATCGTTATTCCTGAGCAGTATGGAGGGTCCGGTCTTGGTTATCACGAATATGTTGCGATTCTTGACGAGATTTCTCAGGTAGACCCTTCTATCGGTCTTTCTGTAGCTGCACATAATTCACTTTGTACCAATCATATCTACGAATTCGGAAACGAAGAGCAGAGAAACAAATGGCTTCCTCAGCTTGCTTCCGGTAAAGTAATCGGGGCTTGGGGATTAACGGAACATAATACAGGTTCAGATTCAGGAGGAATGTCTACTACAGCAGTAAAAGACGGAGACGAATGGATCATTAACGGAGCTAAAAACTTCATTACACACGCAATTTCCGGTGATATTGCAGTAGTAATGACAAGAACAGGGGAAAAAGGAGCAAAAAATAACTCTACGGCTTTCGTTTTAGAAAAAGGAATGGCCGGTTTCACTTCCGGAAAAAAAGAAAACAAACTAGGAATGAGAGCTTCCGAAACGGCAGAATTGATTTTCGATAATGTACGTGTTCCGGATTCTCACAGGTTAGGTGAAGTAGGAGAAGGTTTTAAACAGGCTATGAAAATCCTTGACGGGGGCAGAATTTCTATTGCAGCCTTAAGTTTAGGAACAGCGAGAGGAGCTTACAAAGCTGCTTTAAAATATGCTAAAGAAAGACATCAGTTCGGGAAATCTATTTCAGAATTCCAGGCGGTGAACTTTATGCTGGCTGATATGGCAACGGAAATTGATGCTTCAGAATTATTGATCCAAAGAGCGGCAACCTTGAAAAACGCCAAGCAAAAAATGACAAGAGAAGGTGCAATGGCAAAACTATATGCTTCCGAAGCTTGCGTAAGAATCTCTAACAATGCGGTTCAGATCTTCGGTGGATACGGCTATACAAAGGACTTCCCTGCTGAAAAATTCTATAGGGATTCTAAGCTTTGTACCATCGGTGAAGGTACTTCTGAAATCCAGAGACTGGTAATCGGAAGAGATATTACAAAATAAATTATTTCAAAAAACATAAACAAATGATTAAACAAGCCCTTTTAGGTGAGTTTCTGCATGAAGCGGAAAGCACCAGAAAATTATTGAAAGTAATTCCGGACACTGCTCTGGACTGGAAACCGTCTGAGAAAAACTGGACTACCGCTGAGCTGGCTTCTCACGTTGCAGAAGTTTACAATTGGTATGATGCAACCTTCAACCAGGATATTTTTGATATGGGAAGTTACCAGTATAACAAAGGTGATATTTCAAAAGCTGAAAATATTGTAGCAAAGTTTGAAGAAAATCTGGCTAAAGCTCACAAAGCTATAGAAAATTGGGACGAAAACACCATGATGAACGAATGGAAAATGGAAATGGGTGGCAACACCATCTTCCCTCCTATGCCGAAAATCCAGGTGATCCGTTCTTTTTTATATAATCATTTGTATCACCACAGAGGTGAATTGGTAGTTTACCTAAGATCTACCGGAAATAAAGTTCCGGGATTGTATGGACCGACTGCCGATGATAAGTTTTAGAAATTTAGAATTATATCATTAATAAGTGAATAGCACACGTATTTTGCGTGTGCTATTTTCTTTTTTTGAGAAAATGAAAATTTCGTTATAATTAATGTATTGCATAATATTTTTAACCGATAATCTAAAATTTTCTTAAAAAATTTTGTTTTTCATAATAAAAAATTTATTAGCTTTGATATTCCACAATCAAAAGAGAATTTATATGAAAAAACAATTATCGTTGATTGGAATGCTTCTACTATCAGGCATTTCATTCGCGCAGACTGATCGTCTCTGGTCTGAAAATTCAGGAAAAACAACTTCCCCAATCTTTGAAAACAAATCAGGCATTAACAATCCGAAGATCTACAGCCTTGATATCAACGGATTAAAAAATGTCCTCGCAAAAGCTCCTAAAAGACTTGCGGCAGGAGAAAAATCAGAGATCATTATTTCTTTTCCCAATGCTGAAGGAAGAATGGAAAATTTTAAAGTAAGAGAAAATTCCAACTTCGATCCTCAGCTGGCGGCAAAGTATCCGGATATCAAATCTTATGTAGGTGAAGGCCTCGGAGATTCCGGTTCTACAGTGTACTTCAGCGTATCACCATTAGGCTTATCATCAATGGAAATTTATGGCGATAAATCTGCCGTTTTCATTGAGCCTTACACCAAAGATCTTTCAATGTATGTGGTTTACAAAAAATCAGATAAAAAAGATGATCTTAATAAGTTTGAATGTACCGTGGTAGACGTGGCTCAAAAAGGAATTTCAAATTCAAATCTGGCAGCAAGGCCAAATGCAGATGATGCCAAACTTAGAACGTTCAGGCTGGCTCTTTCTTCTACTGGAGAATACACAGCTTATTTCGGTGGTACAAAAGCCAATGCTTTAGCTGCTATGAACAACACCATGACCCGTGTAAACGGAGTTTTTGAAAAAGATTTTGCTGCAAGAATGGTTTTAATAGCCAATAATGATGCAGTAATTTACACAAGTTCTTCCTCAGACCCTTATTCTCCGGCCTCCCAGATGAATAACTGGAATTCTCAGCTGCAATCTACTTTAACATCGGTTATCGGAGAGGCAAATTATGACATCGGCCATTTATTCGGAGCTTCTGGCGGCGGCGGAAATGCAGGCTGCATCGGATGTATCTGTACAAACGGCTCAAAAGGAAGCGGATACACTTCACCGGCAGACGGCATTCCTTCTGGAGATAATTTTGACATTGATTATGTAGCTCACGAAATGGGGCATCAGTTCGGTGGAAATCATACTTTCTCCCATGGAAATGAAGGAACAGGTGTAAACATGGAACCGGGTTCCGGATCAACAATTATGGGATATGCGGGAATTACCAGCCAGGATATCCAGCCGCATTCGGATGCTTTCTTCCATGCGGTAAGTATTCAGCAGATCACGAATAATATTAAGGCTAAAACCTGTCCGGTAAGCACAAACACAGGAAATTCTATTCCAACGGCAAACGCAGGTTTGGATTACACAATCCCGAAAGGAACTCCGTTTATGTTAACCGGAGCAGGAACAGATGCTAACGGTGATGCTTTAACCTATATCTGGGAACAGATGGATAATGCCTCCAATTCTCAGACAGGGGCAAATTCTGCTGCAAGTGCTACTAAAGCTTCCGGGCCTACTTTCAGATCCTGGACGCCACAGACTACTCCGACGAGATATTTCCCAAGAATGGCATCAATATTAGCCGGAGCAACTACAACGGCAGGCTCGGAAATTACTGTTGAAGCCTTATCCAACGTTGCAAGATCGTATAATTTCAGATTTACTGTTCGTGACAACAGAGCCGGAGGTTCAGGAAATAATTCCGATGATGCAGTGATCACGGTAAACGGAACAGCAGGACCTTTTACGGTAAGCTCACAAAATTCAGCAACTTCATACACTGGCGGAACCTCACAAACCGTAACATGGAATGTGGCAGGAACTACAGCCAACGGTGTGAACGCAGCCAATGTGGATATTCTTTGGTCTACAAACTCCGGAGCAACATGGACTACCCTGCTTGCCGGAACTCCAAACGACGGTTCTCAGGCGGTAACTATTCCAAATTCAGCAACAACTACAGGAAGAATTATGGTAAAAGGTTCAAATCATATATTCTTTGACGTAAATAATGCAAATATCACTGTAAATGCAGGTTCGGGAGGTACAGATACTACAGCTCCTACAGCGCCTGTACTGGCAGCTTCAGGCACGACTTCTACTAGCACAAATCTTTCATGGTCAGGAGCAACAGACAATGTGGCGGTTACAGGCTACGATGTTTATCAGGGTGCTTCACTGATCGGTTCCACAGCATCTGCTTCATATACTGTAACAAGCTTGACTCCTTCTACAACATACAGCTTCTCAGTAAAAGCAAAAGACGCTGCAGGAAACCTTTCCCCATCCAGCAATACGGTGAGTGTAACAACGCTTGCAGGAAGCTCGGTAACTTACTGCTCGGCAGCGGCTACCAATACAGCTGATGAAAGAATCGGAAATGTAAAATTCGGTACTATTAATAATACATCTACAGGAACTGCAGGATATGAAAACTTTACAGCAATTTCTACCAATGTAACAAGAGGATCGGCTTACACTATTTCTGTAACCCCGGTTTGGACTTCCACAACTTACAGTGAAGCTTACGCAGTTTATATTGACTACAATGGTGACGGCGACTTTACAGACAGTGGAGAACTGGCATGGTCTAAAGCTGGTTCTACAACAAGCCCGGCTACAGGATCTATCACCATTCCGGCATCAGCGGCCATCGGAAATACAAGAATGAGAGTAATGATGAAATACAGCTCTGTGCCTACTTCATCTTGTGGAACATATACGTACGGACAGGTGGAAGATTATACTTTGAATATTGTTTCATCAGGAAGAGGAGAAACAGTTGGTACAGCAGATTTATTGACTGATATCAAATTATATCCAAATCCGGCAAGAGATATTCTACATATTTCAAATACAACGTCCGAAGACTATAAAATCTTCGATATGGGTGGAAAACTAATCAATTCAGGAAAACT
This sequence comes from Chryseobacterium daeguense DSM 19388, assembly GCF_000430825.1. Taxonomy (GTDB): domain Bacteria; phylum Bacteroidota; class Bacteroidia; order Flavobacteriales; family Weeksellaceae; genus Chryseobacterium; species Chryseobacterium daeguense. The sequence goes on from NZ_AUMT01000004.1 coordinate 86,920, forward strand.
CGAAAGAGGCTCGGTGAACGTAAGCGGCCTGATAAAAGGAGCTTATATGATCCAAATAGGAGAAATCACTAAGAGATTTATTAAAAACTAATCCCCATTCAATGTTTAACATTGAGAAAAGGCTGTACGGAAACGTGCAGTCTTTTTTATGAGTAATAAATAATGGGTAATTTTAGTTATGAATTATGAATTATGAATTATGAATTATGAATTATGAATTATGAATTATATTTCCATTATCACACTGAGGATTATGCGCGCTGTCATGCTGAATACAAAGCTTTCGAAGCGTCTTGTTAAGATTATTTCTTCATCAGACTGGCAACAGTGAAAATGAATCTGTTTAAAAACCTAAGCCCTAATTCCTAAAATCTAAAACCCAATCATTATATTTGCCTTTAAATAAAAAAAATTATGGATAAAATTGACAGTCTGAACCAGGTAGCAGAATTCCACACCACTTTCAAAGCCCCTATTTTAGATACACCACAAATTCCTTCTCCGGAAAGGTGCAACCTTAGGGTAGAACTTTTACAGGAAGAATTAAATGAGCTGAAACAGGCCATCGCGGATAATAACATCGTAGAAATTGCTGATGCGTTATGTGATCTGCAGTATGTTTTGAGCGGAGCGGTTCTGGAATTCGGACTTGGCAGTAAATTTGTAGAGCTATTCAACGAAGTTCAGCGTTCCAACATGTCGAAAGCATGCGATAATGAAGAGCAGGCACAGGAAACAGTTGAATTTTACAAAGCTAAAGACGTAGAGTCATTTTATGAAAAATCAGGAGAAAAGTATAATGTTTACAGAAAAGCAGATCATAAGGTATTGAAAAATAAATACTACTCCCCTGCAGATTTAAAGACAATTATTGAAAAATAGTATGAAAAAATTTATTACGAATATTGCTGTCGTTTCCTGTATGGCATTCACGGCACAGTATTTCAGCGCACAAAAAGTGGTGGTAAACCGCGAAGTTGAAACTACAAATGATGGTAAAATGCTGTTGGGCAACCAGCTGAAAAGCCAGTTCCTGAAAGCTCCGTATGCCGACTGGTATGTGAAGGAGCACGATGAATATGCAGTAGACCAGAAGGCCATAGCAGAATTGAAAAAAGCAAAATTCACCAGTTATGACTTAGTCGTTTTTATGGGTACATGGTGTGAAGATTCTCACAGGGATTTTCCAAGGTTGATGAAGATTCTGGAAGAATTAAAGTATCCTGAAAATAGATTAACCATTATTGCTGTAAACCGTAAAAAAGAATCTCCAAATGGCGATGAAGGCCTTTATAATATTCAGAAAGTTCCTACCATTATTGTTCAGAAATATGGAAAAGAGCTGGGAAGAATTATAGAAATGCCTACTACCGGCTATATTGAGAGAGACCTTGTAAATATTGTAAAGAAAGACGACAGCTCTGTAATTAAAGAAATTTTTAAGAAGTAAAATTTGAGAAACATTAAGATTTTAGTTCCGTTTTTGGCCGGGATTGTCCTGATGGGCATTCTGTTTTTCAGCTTTAGATCCTGTTTTAATCCTACTCAAAAAACGGAAAAATCGGATTATTATATTCTGACCAATCAGATTTCAAAGATGAATAAAATGGTAGTTCTGGAGCAGAATACTTCCTCAATGCAGAAAACCAAAATGGGCTATGAATTTTTTGGTAAAGAAGTGACAAGCAACAGTATTATCACTTATACAAAAACCACGGCTCAGGTTTCTTATGATTTGAATAAAATGAAGCTGGAGGTAGATTCCATCAATAAAAAATTGATTATTAAAGAACTTCCTGATGCAGATATAAGAATTACACCAAGTGTTGAAATTCAGTCAATGGATGATTCCTTCATCAACAGGATTTCCGAAAAAGACATTAAAAACGTAACGCAGAAAGCGAAGCAGGCCGCTATTAATTCTATTAATCAAAACCAGCTGAGAAACGAAGGAAGGGAACAATTAATGGAAAATCTTAATAATATTTTCGTTTTGGCAAAGGCTTTGAATTATACCATAGAAGATCAGACGGGAAAAATAGGTGTCCTCGGACTTTAAAGTTTTTACCTGAATTCTGAACTTTTAACTTTAAAATTTTAAGCTATGAATTCGCAAGAAAACGACCAGAAGAAAGAATCTGCCAACAATGCAGAAACAAAAAAGCAGAATCAGGATTTCCCAAATATTCCTGCTTCGTCAAAAAAAACAAATCCACCTGATGTAGATAAAGAAGATGTTCAAAAATCTTCAAAAAACAATAAATCGGGCAAAACAGATAATACTAAGTGAAAGCTTAGTATTTTTTTGTTTAACATTAAATCTGAAATAAAATATGCTTTAACTTATTCATAATGAGCATGTGAAAAATTTGAGAATAATTGAAAACGGATTTATTTAAAGATTAGTATTAATTCTTATTGTAAATCCACCTTAATATAGCTTTTTAAATAAAAAATGCGTATTTTTGCATCTTAAAATTTCTTAGTAAACAATGATAAAAATTACACTTCCAGACAATAGTGTCAAAGAATTCGAGGCAGGAGTTACTCCGCTTGATGTGGCAAAATCTATAAGCGAGGGATTGGCTAGAAATACCATCTCCGCAGTTGTTAATGACCAACAAGTAGAAACCACCACACCTATCACCACGGATTCCACGGTACAGCTATTGACATGGAATGATGATCTTGGTAAGAAAGCCTTCTGGCATTCTTCTGCCCACTTGCTGGCGCAGGCTATCCTTGAGTTTTATCCTAATGCTAAGTTGACCATCGGTCCTGCTATCGAAAACGGATTCTATTATGATGTAGATTTCGGTGACGAAAGTTTATCTGATAAAGATTTTGAGAAGATTGAGAAAAAAGTGTTGGAAAATGCTAAAAAAGGTTCAACTTTTTCTCTTTACCCTGTTTCTAAAGAAGAAGCATTAAAAACGTATGCAGATAATCCTTATAAAGTAGAGCTGATTTCTAATCTTAATGACGGGGAAATCACGTTTGTAACTCATGATAACTTCACAGATCTTTGTCGTGGAGGGCACATTCCGAATACAAGCATCGTAAAAGCTTTTAAAGTTTTAAATGCTGCCGGAGCGTACTGGAGAGGAAACGAAAAAAATCCTCAGCTTACGAGAGTTTACGGTATTTCTTTCCCTAAGCAGAAGGATTTAACGGAATATCTTGAAAGATTAGAAGAAGCAAAAAGAAGAGACCATAGAAAATTAGGTAAAGAATTGGGTATTTTCGCTTTCTCTGAAAAAGTAGGTGCCGGATTGCCGCTTTGGCTGCCAAAAGGTACTGCTTTGAGAAGAAAACTGGAAAATTTCCTTTCTGCAGCTCAGAAAAAAGGAGGTTATGAATTTGTAATGTCACCACACATTGGTGCAAAAGAATTATATGTAACTTCAGGACACTGGGATAAATATGGAGCAGACAGCTTCCAGCCGATCAAAACTCCGAATGAAGGAGAAGAATTCATGCTGAAGCCAATGAACTGCCCTCACCACTGTGAAATCTATAAAACTTCACAATGGAGCTACAGGGATTTACCGAAAAGATATGCGGAATTCGGGACTGTTTACAGATATGAGCAAAGCGGAGAGCTTCACGGATTAACAAGGGTTCGTGGATTTACTCAGGATGATGCCCACCTTTTCTGTACTCCGGATCAGCTTTTGGGAGAGTTTGAAGCGGTAATCGATCTTGTATTGTACGTTTTCAAATCGTTAGGCTTTGAAGATTTTGTGACTCAGGTTTCTTTGAGAGATCCTGATAACAGAGAAAAATATATCGGTTCTGATGAGAACTGGGAAAAAGCAGAAAATGCAATCATCACAGCAGCGAAAAATAAGAATTTAAAAACTGTTGTTGAATATGGTGAAGCAGCATTCTACGGTCCGAAGCTGGATTTCATGGTGAAGGATGCTTTAGGCAGAAAATGGCAGCTTGGAACTATTCAGGTGGATTACAATTTGCCGGAAAGATTTGACCTTCATTATATCGGAAATGATAATGAAAAGCACAGACCGGTAATGATCCACAGAGCGCCGTTTGGTTCTATGGAGCGTTTCATCGCTATTCTGCTTGAAAATACTGCAGGTGACTTCCCGTTGTGGTTGGCTCCTGACCAGTTTATCATTCTTCCGATCAGTGAAAAATATGTAGATTATTCGAAAAAAGTTTCACAATTTTTAGAAAATCACGATATTAGCGGACAGATTGACGACAGAAACGAAAAAACAGGAAAAAAAATCCGTGATGCGGAATTAAATAAAATCCCATTCATGCTTGTAGTAGGAGAAAATGAGGAGAAGGATGGCACAATTTCTGTAAGAAGACGTGGTGAAGGCGATCTTGGAGTAATGAACATGGAAGATTTTGTTGCATATTTCAAGAAGGAGTCCGCTATATAAAATTTAATTAAGAGATTAAGTTATTTAGGGATTAAGAATTAACATTAAATATTTCTTAATTTCTAAATCTCTGAATTTTTTAATTTTTAGAATAAGATTAACCAATAAAATTATAATACAATAGCACAAAGATTTAACAACAGGGGCCCACAGAGACGTCCGGTACAGGAGGACGCTCACTTGATCAACGATAAAATTCGTGTGAGAGAGCTTCGTTTGGTGGGCGATAACGTAGAGCCGGGAGTTTATCCAACTGACAAAGCAAGACAGATTGCTCAGGAGCAGGAATTGGATCTTGTAGTGATTTCCGACAAGGCTGAACCGTTTATTGCAAGGATACTGGACTATAAAAAGTTCTTATACGAGCAAAAGAAAAAGCAGAAGGAACTGAAAGCCAAGCAGGTGAAAGTAGTTGTAAAAGAGATCCGTTTCGGGCCTCAGACTGATGAGCACGACTATGAATTTAAGAAGAAGCATGCTGAAAAATTCCTTGAAGAAGGTTCAAAATTAAAAACCTACGTATTTTTTAAAGGGCGTTCTATTATCTTTAAAGATCAGGGAGAGATTTTGCTTCTAAAACTGGCTCAGGAACTTGAGCACGTCGGAAAAGTAGACCAGCTTCCTAAACTTGAAGGAAAGAGAATGATTATGATGATGAGTCCTAAAAAGCCGGCTAAATAATCTATAGCCAGATCATTAAGATCTGATTACGATATAAACCTCAAAGAAATTTGAGGTTTTTTTATTTTATATATATTGATTAATTAATTATTAAAATTTATCTTAGATCAATATTATGATAAAAAAATTCCTCTACATTTGCTTTATAAATAAGAAACAGAAACTTATTTAGATCAAAAATAAATTATTAATACATTAAACTTTAAAAGCAATGAGCACACTTAAATTAAAAGACGGGACAGAAATTTTTTACAAAGATCAGGGCGAAGGACCAGTACTAATGTTTCATCACGGATGGCCGCTATCATCAGATGACTGGGATGCGCAGGTGATCTTTTTTTTACAGAAAGGGTATAGAGTAATTGCACACGACAGAAGAGGCCACGGACGCTCCAGCCAGAATATTTACAACCATACCATTGAGCAGTATGCTTCTGATGCAGCTGAGTTGGTAGAATTTCTTGATCTGAAGGATGTAATCCATATCGGGCACTCTACAGGTGGTGGTGAAGTAATCCGTTATGTAAATAAATATGCGAACGGCAGAGCGAAAAAAGCAGTATTAATAAGCGCAGTTCCGCCGGTAATGGTAAAAAGTGAAAATAATCCGGATGGTGTTCCAATGGAAGTTTTTGATAATATCAGGGATCAGACTTTGAATAACAGAAACCAGTTTTATATTGATCTTACTTTCCCTTTTTACGGGTATAACAGAGAAGGTGCAGATGTAAAAGAAGGTGTGCAGAGAAACTGGTGGAGACAGGGAATGATGGGTGGTATCGTAGCTCATTATGACGGTATTAAAGCTTTTTCCGAAACGGATTTTACAGAAGACCTGAAATCTGTTGATATTCCTGTTCTTTTACTTCACGGTGAAGATGACCAGATTGTGCCAATTGAAAATTCAGCGATAAAATCAGCGAAGCTATTGAAGAACGGAAAACTGATTACTTATCCGGGGTTCCCTCACGGAATGCCTACTACAGAGCATGAAACAATCAATAGAGACCTTTTGGAATTTATAGAATCATAATTCTTTTCTAAATAAATTAGAAGCTGCAATCGGGATCCGGTTGTAGTTTTTTATTTAATGATTTTATTGATTTTGGGACTGTGGCTGTCACGATGGAAAGGTATTAGCTTTCAGATTATTCAGTGAAGTTTTTACTGAAGCTTTAATTGAATTATAAATTTAATCAAAGATATAATTAAAAAGACTAAAATTTCTATGGTGGCTGAGGCTCTCGAAGCCACCAGTCCTGCTACCCTAGCCCAGATTGCAACGACATCCTTTTTGATTGCGGGCGCAGCAAAGCGGAGCCCGTAACCAAAAAGATACAGTGGAAAGCTGGAATAGCTTCTAAGAAATGAATATTGCATTAAAGTACGACATCAGACTTTCTTTTCCGTATAAAATATCTTTCCAGTATCAGTTTTTTTCCGTAATTTTGCAAACTATTATTCCACGAATTGCGGGAATAGCCAAACAGATATTGATAACAAAACAATAAAAAAGCAAAGCAATGCCAAAATTAAAAACGAAATCAGGTGCTAAAAAGCGTTTTGCTCTTACCGGTTCTGGTAAGATCAAAAGAAAAAATGCTTACAAAAGCCACATCTTAACTAAGAAAGAGACTAAGCAGAAGAGAAATCTTACTACTACTTCTTACGTAGCTAAAGTGGACGAAAAAAGTGTTCAACGTCAATTAGCAATTAAGTAGTTTTTATAAATCTATATTCGGTTTATAAGAATTCAAAACAAATTCAAAATTTTAACCCTGAAATGGAGCCTCTAAGAGTAATGAAACAATTACCGCACATTTCAAAAAAACAATTTAAATTATGCCAAGATCAGTAAATGCCGTAGCTTCAAGAGCTCGCAGAAAGAAAATTTTTAAGCAAGCTAAAGGTTTTTTCGGTAGAAGAAAGAACGTTTGGACTGTAGCTAAAAACGCGGTAGAAAAAGCAATGCAATATGCTTACCGTGGTAGAAAAGAGAAAAAGAGAAACTTCAGATCTCTTTGGATCACGCGTATCAACGCTGGTGCAAGAGTGCACGGAATGTCTTACTCTCAGTTTATGGGAGCTCTTAAAAAGAACAACGTTGAGCTTAACAGAAAAGTTTTAGCAGATTTAGCAATGAATCACCCTGAAGCTTTCAAAGCTGTTGTAGATCAAGTAAAATAATAAATGTAGAATTTTTGTTATCAATATAAATCCTGAGTTTTTTGCTCAGGATTTTTTTATTATTTACATTTGCTCTTAAAATTATTGAATTTCTAAAATTTTCTTTGAAAGTGAAAAAAATAACGACTCTTCTACTCTTTTCTTTAGCAGTTTATAATTTAAACGCGCAAAGCTTTATCCAGGCTTATCAGAACAGGGCCAATATGGTTTCCCAGTCGAATATCACAACGATGCTGCAGGAATTTGAATTGCTTGGTGTGAAAACTACAGGTTCTGCTGCCAACACGAATGCCTTAAACTGGCTAAAGGCAAAATACCAGTCGTACGGATATTCTGCAAACCAGGTTTCAGAAGACCCTTTTACTTTTGGAGGAAATATCAGTTCAAAAAATTTGGTTATTACAAAAACAGGAACTACCTATCCTAATACCTATGTCATTATCTGCGGCCATTACGATACCGTAACAGGACCGGGTGTAAGTGACAATGGAAGCGGAACATCAATTATCCTGGAAGCGGCGAGAATTTTAAAGGATATTCCGACCCAATATTCCATTAAGTTTATTCATTTTTCAGGTGAAGAGCAGGGTTTACAGGGAAGCGCTCATTACGCAGATAATGTTGTTTTCCAGAATAATATTCGCCAGCTGGATGTTCGTCTTGTTTTTAACATAGACCAGGTAGGAGGCAAAATAGGAAATGCAAATACTGCGATTAAATGTGAAAGCGATCAGGCAGGAGTTTCTACGAACGATGCACAGTCACTGGCCTTTACCCAGCAGCTTGCTAATTGTACCACGCTTTATTCTCCATTGCAGGCGGTAATGTCAAACGCATACTCTTCGGATTATATTCCTTTTGAGCAAAATGGTGACATCATTACCGGATTTTATGAAAATGTAAGAAGCTATAACGAACATACTGTGAATGATACGTTTGCAAATGTAGACCCTACTTATGTTTTTAATGCCGGAAAAGCGGCTGTGGGGGCTTTACAGCATTTTGCAGTGGCTACAACCGTATTAAGCACTAATGAAACAGCTGTAAACTCGCTGGAGTCTGTAAAAGTATATCCAAATCCTGCAAAAGATACTTTGCATGTGGAACTTCCAAAAGATATTAAAAGTTTCAACCTTGAAATCACAGATCTTACGGGACGCAGGATTTTAAGCAGTGAAAATGAAACTAAAATCAATGTATCGGGTTTGTCGAATGGAACCTATTTGTGTACCGTTAAAGCTGATGATAAAACTGCAGTACGAAAAATCATCATTGAAAAATAGTTTTAAAAATAATATAACCTAATCCTGAGCTTACCTCAGGATTTTTTTATTGTTATGGATTCTTTAAAATTTTACTTATTTTCTCTGGAAACAAGAATTTCTTCAATATCCTCCAAGCCTGTATTTTTAGCTTTCAACAGAATTAAAAAATGATAAAGCAAATCTGCAGCCTCATTTTTAAAGAGAACATCATTGTCATCTTTTGATTCAATAACCAATTCTACAGCTTCCTCTCCCACTTTTTGAGCTATTTTATTGATCCCTTTTTGAAATAAAGAATAAGTATAGGATCCCGCTGTTTTTTTATCAATCCTTAGGTTTATTTTTTCCTCCAGTTCATACATAAAACCTTTACAATTTTTATTGCCAAAACAGCTGAAGCTTCCTGTATGGCAAACTACATTTGTAGGAATAGCTTTAATTAAAATTGTGTCATGATCACAATCCGCATCCATACTTTTTACCGTTAAAAAATTTCCGGATTCTTCTCCTTTTGTCCAAAGCCGGTTTTTTGAGCGGCTGAAAAAAGTTACAACTCCCTCATTCTTAGTTTTCTCAAAGGCTTCATCATTCATATAGCCTAACATCAAAACCTGTAATGTTCTGTCGTCCTGAATAATAACTGGTACCAGTCCGCTATTTTTATCAAAATTAATTTTCATCGTATTGCAATTTTTTTAGATTTTAATTCACTTTTCAAATCCTGAATATTTACTTCCCCAAAATGGAAAATATTTGCCGCCAAGCCTCCTGTAGCTTTCGTTTTGGTAAAGACATCTTCAAAATCTTTCATTGTTCCTGCACCGCCGGAAGCAATTAAGGGAATATTTATATTTTCAGAGATCAACTTTGTGATTCTCAGATCAAAACCGCTTTTCGTTCCGTCTCCATCCATCGAAGTCAAAAGAATCTCTCCGGCACCTGACCTTTCAGCTTTTTTTGCCCAATCCAATGTTTTGAAATCTGTAATTTCCCGTCCTCCTTTCACGTGAACCCAATCTGAGCCGTCAATAAACTTTGTATCGATTGCTACCACAATACATTGACTTCCAAATTCTTTTGCTAAGTCTGAAATTAATTGAGGATTTTTAACCGCAGAAGAATTGATACTGATCTTATCTGCTCCGGCTTCCAGCAATTTCCGCACATCTTCTATGGTTGAAATTCCGCCGCCTACTGTAAAAGGAATGCTTAATTCTTTTGCAATCTCTTTAACCAAATCAACGAAAGTTTTTCGCTTTTCAATGGTAGCGGTAATATCCAGAAAAACCAATTCGTCCGCTCCGTCATTTTCGTATTTTTTTGCTAATTCAACAGGATTTCCGGCATTTCTCAACCCTTCAAAATTGATTCCTTTTACGGTTGTTCCGTCTTTTATATCTAAACAGGGTATTATTCTTTTTTTAAGCATTTTCAATAAATTTATGCAATTCTTTCAGTTCTATTTTCCCTTCATAAATAGCTTTTCCGATAATTGTTCCCGAACAGCCTATTTCTTTCATTTTATGAATATCATCGATACAGAAAATACCTCCACTTGCCACCAGCTGAATCGAAGTTTGATTTAAAATATCCTTATATAAATTCGTGGAAGGGCCACCAAGCATTCCGTCTTTGGATATATCGGTGCAGATAACATTTTTTACCCCTTTTTTCTGATATTTAAGAATAAAATTAATGACATCTTCATTGCTTTCTTCCAGCCAGCCGGAAGTTTTTATTTTTCTGTGATCACAATCCGCTCCCAGAATAATTTTCGCTGAACCGTATTTTTCGATTAAATTAAAAGAAAACTCAGGATCCTGAACCGCAATGCTTCCGATTGTAATTTGCTTTGCTCCCGAATCAAAGGCAATTTGTATATCTTTCAGTGTTTTTAAGCCACCTCCAAAATCTATTTGAAGAGAAGTTTCTCTTGCAATATCCTCCAGTACTTTTTGATTTACAATATGCTTGGATTTTGCACCATCTAAGTCTACAAGGTGTAAAAATTTAATTCCAAAACTCTCAAATTCTTTAGCAACTTCGATTGGATTTTCATTGTAAATTTTTTTAGTTTCATAATCACCTTTCGACAGGCGTACACATTTTCCGTCGATAATGTCAATTGCAGGAATAATTTTCATATTTAAAGTTGTAAAAAGTTATATAATAACTGACTCCCGATTCTGCCTGATTTTTCAGGGTGAAACTGCATTGCATAAAAATTGTCTTTTTGAAGCGAGGCACTGAAAGGCAGTATATAATCGCATACAGATGTTGTATTTTCTGACAATTCGCAGTAGAAACTGTGCACAAAATAAACATCATTTTCTTCGTTAATTCCAGAATATATATCTGATTTAAAATCTGAAATGGTATTCCAGCCCATATGCGGAACAATATCTTTTGAAGGGAATTTTTTCACATTTATATCAAAAATTCCCATTCCGGCAGTATTTCCTTCTTCATTATTCTTACACATCAACTGCATTCCCAGGCAAATTCCCAACACAGGCCGTGTCAAATTTGGAATTAATTGATTTAACCCTTTTTCCTTTAAAATTTTCATTGTTGAAGAAGCTTCTCCAACGCCCGGGAAAATCACTTTGTCAGCGTTTTTAATCAACTCAAAATCATCCGTAATGATGGACTCCGCGTTTAATCTGTTTAATGCATTCTGAACAGAATTCACATTTCCTCCGTTATATTTTATAATGGCTATCATATTACAAACTTCCTTTTGTTGATGGTACATTAAAATTATTATCTGTTTGATTAACAGCTATTTTTATTGCTCTTGCAAAGGCTTTGAAAATAGATTCAATTTTGTGGTGTTCGTTTTCGCCTTCCACTTTAATATTTACATTGCATTTAGCTGAATCGGTGAAAGATTTAAAGAAGTGCTCAAACATTTCCGTTGGGACATCGCCTATCTTTTCGCGTCTGAAATCTGCATTCCATACCAGCCATGAACGTCCTCCAAAATCAAGTGCAACCTGCGCCAGACAATCATCCATAGGAAGCAGAAAGCCATACCGTTCGATTCCTTTTTTCTTTCCTAATGCTTTTAAAACAGCTTCTCCCAAAACAATTCCCGTATCTTCAACGGTATGATGTTCATCAACCTGCAAGTCTCCTTTTACTTTAATTTTTAAATCTAAATTACCATGTTTAGAAATCTGCTCAAGCATATGATCAAAAAAGTGTAATCCCGTTGAGATCTCGGACTTGCCGCTTCCGTCAAGATTCACTTCCATTTCAATAGCTGTTTCATTTGTTTTTCTTGTTACTTTAGATTTTCGCGGAATTTGTTTTAAATATTGATAAATTTCACTCCAGCTATCTGTCGTCATATCTGCATTTTCATTCTGAATTTTATTAATGAAAATTGATTTTGATCTTAAATTTTTTGCCAGCTCAATATCTGTTAATCGATCTCCGATCACAAAAGAATTTTCAAGATCATAATCGCCGTAAATATATTTTCCAAACATCCCTGTTCCAGGTTTTCTGGTAGGTAAATTTTCGTTTTCAAAACTCCTGTCTATTAAAATATCGTTGAAAATAATCCCTTCATTTTCAAATGCTTTTAACATTTTTTCATGAGGTTTTATAAAATCTTCATAAGGGAAACTTTCCGTTCCTAAACAATCTTGATTGGTTACCATGACCAGCTCAAAATCAAGTTCTTTTACAATTTTTGAAAGGTTTTGAAAAACTTCCGGATAAAATTCAAGCTTTTCCAAAGAATCGACCTGAAAATCAATTGGCGGTTCTAGTATTAAAGTTCCGTCCCGATCTATAAATAATACTTTTTTCATCATTAAATACTTTTTAAAACCTGAATTAGTTGAATATTTTCTTCTCTATTCCCAACATTAATTCTGATGCAGTTTGGAATCTGTGGGCTTCTCTTACTTGTCAGAACATTATTTTCCAGAAGTTTTTCGTAAACTTTTTCTACATTTTCAAATTCAATTAAAAAGAAGTTAGCATCAGTTGGATATACTTTTTTAATGCAGCTGATTTCCTGAAATTCATTTTTAAGACATATTACTTCATTTAAAGTATTTTTTATATTGGATTCTATAATGTGTTGTTTATTAAATGTTTCTAATATTTTATTTAAACTTAGTGAATTAATATTGTAAGGTGCTTTTACAATATTAATAAATCTCACAATTTCCGCTGAAGAGTAAGCAATACCTACCCTTGCTCCTGCCATTCCCCATGCTTTGGAAAAAGTTTGGAGAACAATGAGATTAGGATATTTTTTCAGTAGTGAAATACAAGATTCCTTTCCTGAAAATTCTATATAAGCTTCGTCCACAACAACAATTCCCTTGAAATTTTTTATGCAAAATTCGATATCGTCTATACTATTTCCTGTTGGATTATTGGGTGAGCACAAAAAGAATATTTTTAATTGCTCGTCATTTGTTATCTTTAAAAAATCATCTTTTACAATTTCAAAATTTTCATCCAGATTTATTTTTACGATCTTATTCTCATTAATAGAAGCGTAAAAGCCGTACATTGCAAAAGATGGATTCATCATTAAAATTGAATCATTTTTAGGCTCACAGAAAGCCTTGATAATCAGATCTATCAATTCATCACTTCCGTTTCCAACCGCGATTTGATCAGGTGAAACATTTTTTATTTCTGAAAGATTTTGCTTTAATTTTTTCTGAGTAGAATCCGGATAGCGGTTCCACTCTCCAAACGGGCTCTCATTGGCATCCAGTAAAACCGGATTTTCAAATTCATTATGATCCCTGAAACTTATATACGGCTGAAGTTCCAGTATATTTTTCCGTACTAAATTATTGATATTAAACTCTTTCATTTTATTATTTTAATCGAATTGAAACGGCATTTTTGTGAGCATATAATCCTTCTGCCTCTGCCATGATTTCTATTGTTTTTCCTAAATTCTGAAGCCCTTTCTCCGATATACTTTGAAAAGTAATTTTCTTCACAAAACTGTCTAAAGAAACGCCGCTGTAATTTTTTGCAAATCCGTTTGTGGGGAGTGTGTGATTGGTTCCGCTGGCATAATCTCCCGCACTTTCACAAGAATAATTCCCTAAAAAGACTGAACCCGCATTCTGAATTTTAGGAATATAATTTTCACAGTTATTTATAGCTAAAATTAAATGCTCAGGAGCATATACATTGCTGAATTCCAAGGCTTCATCAATAGTATTTAGCAAAATAAAGTGGCTGTTTTTTAATGATTCCTTTGCCATTTCATTTCTCGGAAGTTCTTCAACCTGTTTTTCCGTTTCTTTAATAGTTTGATTAAAAATTTTCTCTTCTGTTGAAAGAAAAACAACCTGATTGTCGCTGCCATGTTCTGCCTGGGAGAGAAGATCCGCTGCACAAAATTCTGGAATAGCCTGTTCATCGGCAATTATTAGTACTTCGCTTGGTCCGGCAGGCATATCAATCGCAACGTTATATTGTTGAGCAAATTCTTTTGCTGCCACCACATACTGATTTCCCGGACCGAATATTTTATAAACATTGGGGATGGTTTCTGTTCCTAAAGTCATTGCTGCAACAGCTTGAGCGCCACCGGTTTTAAAAATTTCTGTTATCCCGCAAAGTTTCGCTGTATATAAGATTGCAGGATTTATATTCCTATCCTTATCAGGAGGCGTACATAAATTAATTACTTTACAACCAGCCAATTGTGCAGGAATAGCGAGCATTAGAACCGTAGAAAATAAAGGTGCTGTCCCTCCAGGAATATAAATTCCCACCTTTTCAATAGCTCTGTTTTCACGCCAGCAAACAACTCCTTTTGATGTTTTAACCTTTTCAGTTACAGGAATTTGCGAAGCATGGAATTTCTGGATATTATCTTTTGCCTGCTGAATTGCTTCTTTTAATTCATTACTAATCAGCAATTCTGCTTTTTCTATTTCTTCCTCAGAAACCTTAATATTTTTAACATCGGCTCCATCGAACTTTTTATTAAAATTAATTAAAGCCTGATCTCCGTTTTTTTCAACGTCTTTAAAAATATCAGCAACAGTTTGCGTGAGCTCTTCTTTTTTTAAGATGGGTCTTTTTATGAGTTCGGACCAGTTTTCTTTTGTGGGATATTTACTAATTTTCATATTAAATCACCATTTTATCGATTGGAATTATCAAAATGTCCTGTGCACCTTTATCTTTCAGTTCGTCAATGACGTCCCAGAATCTGTCTTCATCAATAACAGAGTGAATACTGCTCCAACCCTTTTCTGCCAAAGGAATCACGGTTGGACTTTTAAGAACCGGAAGAGTTTGGGATATGATATCAATCCTGTCATTCGGAACATTCATTAAAATATATTTTGAATTTTTGGCTTTTAGAACGGATTTAATTCTAAATAAAAACTTATTCAAAATCAACATTTTATCCTGATTTAATTTCGCAGTTTTTGCGAGTACTGCTTCTGATTTTAATAAAGTAACTGTTTCTCTCAGCCCATTTTTAAATAATGTGCTTCCGGAACTTACAATATCACAAATTCCATCGGCCAGGCCAATATTTGGGGCAATTTCCACAGATCCTGAAATGGTATGGATATCCGCTGAAATATTATTTTTCAGAAGAAAATTTTTAAGTGTATTGGGATAAGATGTAGCAATTTTTTTACCCTGGAAATAACTGATATCATCTGTTTCAATTTCTTTTGGAATGGCCAAAGAAACTCTGCATTTTGAGAAACCAAGAGGCTGAATTATTTCAATGTTTTTTTGCTTTTCGAATAGAAGATTTTCACCTACAATGGCAATATCCACCACTCCGTCTTCAAGATATTGAGGAATATCGGAATTTCTTAAGTACATGATTTCCATTGGAAAATTGTCTACAGAAACTTTGAGCTGATCTTTTCCGTTGTTGATGAAAATCCCACAATCTTTGAGGAGCTGAAGAGATTCTTCATAAAGCCGGCCGCTTTTTTGTATCGCTATTTTTAATTTACTCATTTTACTTTTTTTGAGTCTGAGCAAATAAAACAGTGGTTGAATTGAAAAAATTTACCGGAAAAATTTAGAAACAAAAAAACCGTCTATTTACTCAGACGGTTTTTAATTATTTTGATTTTTAACATAGTCATATATCAACAATTCCGTCTAGCAGAGATGATGATAATAATGATGTACTGTTAAAAAATTCGGTTTCATTGTTGAAATTTGTGGTACAAATGTAGGACTTATTTTTAAAACTGCAAGAATTTTATGAAATAATTCTTCTGTAAAGATTCATCAAATTGTTGGCTATAGGTTCGTCATTAAATTTCTGAACAAACTCAAAACCCTTATCAGCACGACGTTTTCTTTCTGATTCATTGTCCCAGAGAAATTTTATTTTTGATTGAATATCCAAATAATTTTCCGGATCGATGTAAACAGAATCAGGACCTCCGGCTTCCGGAAGACAACTCGTATTGCTTGTGATTGTCACTGTCTTTGAGAATAAAGCTTCAATTACCGGAATTCCAAAACCTTCAAAAAAGCTTGGATAAATGAAAATATCGGCCAATTTATAGAGTACCGCAAGCTCATCCATTGAAACGCCTTCCAAAAAGTGAACCTGTTTTTCCATTTTATTTTTCTGAATAAAATTCGCTATTTTTTGGAAATACTTTGTTTTTTTTCCGACAACCACTAAAGGAATTTCGGTGTCTTTTATAGCCTTAACAACACTGAAAAGATTTTTGCGATCTTCAATGGTTCCGACATTTAAAATAAATTTATCCGGAAGGTTAAATTTTGCCTTTGTTTCCTCGATAAATTCATCCGGCTGCTGTTCTTTAAAAGCTTTATGACAGCCCTGATAAATGACTTCAATTTTACTTTCCGGAATCTTTAAAAACTCAACAATATCTCTTTTGGTCTGTTCTGAAATTGCAATGATTTTATCTGCTGAATTAGCGGCTTTTTTAAACTTCCAGAAATGAATTTTCCGGTCGAAAAAAGAATAGTATTGAGGATATCTCACAAAAATAAGATCATGAATGGTGACTATTTTTTTAATCGGCTTTTTATCCCATTTTAAGGGTAATTCTCCTGATAATCCATGGAAAATTTCGG
Organism: Chryseobacterium daeguense DSM 19388; assembly: GCF_000430825.1. Lineage (GTDB taxonomy): Bacteria > Bacteroidota > Bacteroidia > Flavobacteriales > Weeksellaceae > Chryseobacterium > Chryseobacterium daeguense. The sequence continues at coordinate 103,559 of NZ_AUMT01000004.1, forward strand.
CATTTTGTTTCTGCGCATCCTTTCCCATTTTCAATTGCCGGGACATTCTGCCCTTTGAAGTTTCAATGAAATGAACATTGGGATTTTCTACAATATCAGCGCCTCTTTCTGATTTATTTTTATTTAATAAAATGTATTCGTTTTCAGGAAAAAATTTCGCCAGAATTCGTACAAGGTCCCTGGAATAGTTGCCCAAACCGGAAGTATTGTGAAAAAAGCGTTTTGCATCATATGCTATTTTCATGATTCAATTTGTTTTTGAAATTCCTGAAATGTACCGAATGTATAATTTTTACTCTTTAACCAGGAAACAAATTTATCAAAGCGTTCTATCATATCTTTTCCTGAATTTTTTACCGTAAAACCGGGTAATTTAAAAGCTTCATCCTTAATTTCTGCAAACTCCCACGGATGAAAATATATATTTAAATAATTGTCTTTTTTCAGAGTATCTGAAGCCAATTTTTTATAGAAAGATAACGGAAAATTATGGAAGCTCAGCCAAAACAAAGGAATTCTGAAATTGGGTGAAACCGAAGCCGGAATCTGGATTACTTTTCCCTCATTGAAATACGTTCTCGAAACTTTCAGATTATTATATCTTCCCGGAAGAAATGTAGGGTTTATAGATGAATTGTAAGAATATCCGGCGTTTTCTACGGCTTTTTTGCTTACCGGCCTCATTCTCGGCATTCGTAATCCTGTTACTTTTGTAGAAAATAATTCCTCAAGTCTTTCTTTTGATTCTTTAAGATGTTTTTCCTCAAAATCTGAGTGAAACCAAGTATGGGAGGCCAGTTCATGACCTTCATTCAATAATCTTTCGATTAAATGTTTACTGTTTTCCGCAAAAACTACGGTTGAGAAAAAAGTTGCTTTTACATTATGCTTTTTAAGAATATTTAAAATATTCTCAAGTCCTTGCTGTGAAATCGAAATCTGTTTTTCAAAAGAAATTTCACCTTTGTATTCCAATGGCATATCAAATTCCTCTATATCAAAACTTAATAATACCATTTTAAAAATTTTTGTTTTTTATAATATAATTGGGTCTTTCTTTAACCTGTTTGAAAATTTTACCTAAATAAATTCCCATGATTCCCATAATAATAAGCTGCAATCCTCCGAAAAAAACGATGGTCATAATCAAGGACGCCCAACCTGAAATTTCAGTTTCAACAACAAAGGAATAAATTACATATCCTACATATCCCACCGCAGCTAGTGCACTGAATAAAAAGCCAAGATACGCCGCAATATAAAGTGGTTTTACACTAAAGGCGGTAATTCCCGTAAAAGCAAAAGTGATCATTTTCTTAAGATTGTAGCTGCTCTGTCCGGACAGTCTTTCGTTAGCTGTAAAATCAATTCCTGTTTGCCTGAAGCCCATCCAGCTCGTTAAACCACGAAGAAATAAATCGTCTTCATTAAATTTTCTCATCACTTCCACGGCATTCGCATCCATCAGCCTGAAATCTGAACCTCCTCCTTTCGTAAGATCCACATCCGACATATTTGACAGGATTTTATAGAAAAAATCAGAGGTTTTTCGTTTAAACAAAGAAATTTCTTTAGGGTAAGTTCTTACGGTAAATACAATATCATAGCCTTCTTCCCATTTCTTAATCATTTGAGGGATAAGTTCGGGCGGATGCTGAAGATCGCCGTCCATTGAAATGACCGCGTTTCCGTTGGCATTATCCATTCCTGCTTTTACCGCGGGCTGGTGTCCGAAATTCCTTGAAAATTCTATGAATTTTACTTCCTCATATTGTTGGGAAAGCTCTTCCAGTTTTTGCTGTGTATTGTCACGGCTGCCATCATTTACAAATATAATTTCAAAATCATAATTGATTAATCCATCAAAAACTTCTTTGATTTTCTGATGAATCATCGCAACATTTCCTTCTTCGTTATATGCGGGAATTACAATTGAAATTTTTTTCATATTTATTAATCCAGGCTGTAATTTTTCTCAAAATCTTTGGTTAAAAGCTCATACGTTACCCTCAACCATATCACAATGCAAGGTACAGCTTTTAAAGAATATTTGATAATATAATGCTCTTTTACAAATTTCGGGAATAAATCCGAGGTTGAAAAACATGTAAAAATAATAACAAAAACCAACAGTCCTATGATAAGCGGAGTTCTTTCTTTCTGAAGGAAAAACCAGATTAAAACTCCCACCACTGCAATGATGTATGTAGGAGATTCTGAACTTGAGCTGAACAAAACTAAAAAAAGTAATGTGGAAGCCAGAATCATCAGCTGGAAGGCATAATTTTTATATTGTTTAATTCTGATATAAGGTGCAGCAAAAAGGGGTAATCCGAATGCTAGAAACACAAGATTTGAGATAGAGGCATCCCCTAAAATTCTTCTGAAAAAGCCCATTAATGAGATATCCTGCATATTCCCCAACACCTGATTTTCATTATTTTTTTCAACAATAGAATTAAACCAGTCTGAGTAACACTGGAACACAAATTTCGGGCTGGAATAGGCCATCGGAAGAACAAAAAATAATACAGCAATGAGTAATCCTAACAGAATAAATTTCGTTTTGTTTTTAATGAAGAAAAACTGGGTAAGCCCTACAATACCATAGATTTTTACGTAAACTCCAATTAAAATAGCCGTTACGGATTTTACTTCCTTTCTTTCGTAAATGTAAACTGCTGACAGTAATAAAAGTCCCGTCAATGCTACATTAAACTGAAGGCTTAAAGCCGCCGTAATATATTCCTGAAGGCAAAGCAGCCCAAAAAGCGCTTTTTTTGAATCAGAAAACGGAAGCTTATAAATACCGTAAACCAAGATAAAGGTATTGGCTACATTCCATAGGGAAATTCCCAGCCAGTCGGGCATTAAAGCAAATGGAGCAATTAATGCGCTGAAAAAAACTCCGTAATGATTTAAGTCAAAAAAGAGATCCGGATAGTGTACAAATAAATTTTTCTGATTAATGGTATTAAAAAATACACTCTTGAAGATCAGGTAATTATTAATTGCGTAATCACCTCTGAAATATTTGGAAAGTGCCGTAACAATGGATATAATAAGATAAACCCCAAATATATATTTAGGGTTTAGCATTATTTTAAGAAATTTTTCTTTCAAAATCGTGTGGTATTAGTTTAAAATTAATCTTAAACAGCTACATTATTTTCTCTCAATGCGTCATTCAATGATGTCTTTTTATCTGTAGATTCCTTTCTCTGACCGATGATCAAAGCACATGGAACCTGATATTCCCCTGCAGGATATTGTTTTGTATAGCTTCCGGGAATTACTACTGAACGCGCAGGAACTCTTCCTTTAATTTCAATAGGTTCAGGACCTGTAACATCAATGATTTTTGTAGAAGCCGTCAACACAACATTTGCTCCCAAAACTGCTTCTTTTTCTACATGAACTCCTTCTACCACAATACATCTAGAACCGATGAAACAGTCATCCTCAATGATTACCGGTGCAGCCTGAAGCGGTTCCAAAACACCACCGATTCCTACACCACCACTCAAGTGAACATTTTTACCGATCTGGGCGCAGCTTCCAACCGTAGCCCATGTATCCACCATTGTTCCTGAATCTACATAAGCCCCGATATTTACGTAAGATGGCATCATAATGACACCTGAAGCCACGAAAGAACCTTCTCTGGCGATTGCATGCGGTACAACTCTCACTCCTTTTTCAGCATAATTTCTCTTCAAAGGAATTTTATCATGAAATTCAAAGGGACCTACCTCGATAGTTTCCATTTTCTGAATCGGGAAATACATTACTACAGCTTTTTTCACCCACTCATTTACCTGCCATCCGTTTTCCGTAGGCTCTGCAACACGAAGTTCACCGGAATCCAATAAAGAAACAACTTCTCTTATGGCCTTCTGGCTGTCTTCGTTCTGCAAAAGCTCTCTATTATCCCAAATGTTTTCAATTGTTTGTTGTAACGACATGTTTCTAGTTTAAAATTATTCGCGCCAAAGATACAAAAGTTTTAGGTTAAGGTTTAGGTTAAGGCTGATTTTTTAAGTTGGAAAATAAATTAAGTTTTTACAATTATAGCAGGCTGTTAGTCAGTTTGAATGGGAATAAACGACCTGTTTACAAAACCCTTTGAGCATGCAAATAGGCTTTATTCCAGTATTTTTCGTTTAAAGAAGAAATGATAACACCTTTTGAAGTAGATGCATGGATGAATTTCACTTCACCATCGCTGCCGATGTCATGTACAATTCCTACGTGAGAAACACGGCTTCCTCCTGCTGTAGCAAAGAAAAGCAGATCACCCGGCTTTACATCTTTAATATCGATCTTTTTTCCGGCTTCCGCCTGGTCTGAAGATCTTCTCGGAAGCTTAAAATCATTCTCTTCAAAGACTTTTACGGTGAATCCTGAACAATCGAAGCCGTCTGATGAGTTTCCCCCGAACTTGTATGGCGCGCCAATGTATTTTTCAGCGTCTTTAAGGATATCATTAATTGATTTTGAAACACTTCCATCGAATTTTGAATCAAGCTTGCGAAGGTTTTCGGATTTTGCTACAGATTTATTGCCTGTATTTTTTTTTGATACCACTTTTTTTGAACTTCCGCAGGAAACTATGAGTAAAGAAACAATAAACAAAATAAATAAATGATTTACCTTACCACTCTTTCTTAATAATTCTGCTGTCATATTCTGTCCGATTTAAAATACAAATATAAAATTAAACTTTAAATTTTGCATTAAAAAAAGCCATCCGCAGAGGACAGCTTTAATATTATTGATGTAAAATCTTATTATTTTGAGGTTTTTTCACCTTTCCATGTTCCGGTTCTTTCCGGTGTGGGAACAGAATTTCTCCAGTTTCCGTTTCCTTTTTTATCTCTCATTAATGTACCTCTGAACTCTCCGTCTGCAGGTGAACCAATGGAAGCTGTAAGCTCTCCTGATTCAGTAAGTTTTCCTGAAATGTAATAATTTTCAGTAGTCTGGTCAGAATGCAGAGTTCCCGTTACTTTTCCGTCGCTTGCAACAACAATATTCCACTCCCCTTTGTCAGTTCCTTCGTAAGTTCCTGCCCAGGTTCCGATGAAATCATAGATTGTATCCTCATCTTTGCTACAGCCGATAAATAAGAAAGACATTAATAAAAGTAAAAAATATTTTTTCATAGTTTTATAAGTAGTTTATTCTCATAATGTTATGTGGAGAATACGGGGATCGAACCCGTCACCTTTAGACTGCCAGTCTAACGCTCTAGCCAGATGAGCTAATTCCCCTGTTTTTGCTTTTTATTTCCAAAGCCGTACAAAAGTAAGTATTTAAACCACATATACAAACATTTTATTAAATTTTATTTAAGAAAAGTTGTAATTTGCTATATAAATAATTGTTTTAAAAAGTTAGTATTTATTGGGTAATAATAATATTAAGGGGTTTTAAACTAATCTTTAGCCACTTGCAAAAAGAATCCACCATTAAAATCTTTGAATTCATAATCTAAAACAATACCAATTTGACTGTTAAAAGTACAGTTATTAAAGCCCATATCAATTCCTTTCCCATTATATGCTAAGCCTTTTTTATCACTTAATTCAAAAAACTTACCCTTACAAAAAATTCTGCCACGTTTAAAATTAATATTGTTTGGTGGTAAAAATTCAATTTCAATGAATATACTTTTCTTTTTTTCTCTAATTATTAATTTTTTACCAAAATATTCAAAATCCCAAACCCCAATACTGGTTTTTAATTGGTTATTTTCTATTAAAAAAATAATATCATCATTTCTATCTCTCAATTTTACATTCAATAATAATTCGTTATTTTCTAATCTGAAATGTATGGGAATTTTTTCGAAAATAACCAGAGGAATAAGTATACTAGTATTTCCAGAGTCCTTAGTGTAAAATTTATTACCCCCCATGATAATAGTAGCTTCATTTCCGTAATAGAATAAATTGTTTTGGCCTGTTTTATTTTCTCTTAGATTAAACGGATTTTTATTATTTTTAATTACTAATTCTTTAGGCAATCTGCCAGCAGTTTTCTCTCTATGATGTTCTGGACATAGTAATGTTAAATTTTCTTCTGCATGTTCTTTAACGATATTATATTCTTCGATATGGTCATAGTCTATAACTGGATTTCCGCAAAGTACGCATCCAAATCCACATCTTTGGCGCACAATTCTTTTTATATTTTCCGATATTGCTGGTCTTTTGTTCTCCATGTTATTAGTTTTTTTTAGTGTATTCAATATTTTAAGAATAAATAAAATTAGAAAAAAAACGCATACAAAAACAGTATGCGTTTCATTAAAACTTTATATATAAATTTACTTCCAACCGCCTCCAAGTGCCTGATAAAGCTCTACAGCAGCTCTCATCTTGCTGTATTGGGCATTGGCTATGTTTAGTTCTGCATTTAAAGAGTTTACACTGGCGTTCAATACTTCAAGGTAATTCGCCATACCGTAGTTTACTAATTCCTGAGAGTAGTCAACAGATCTTTTATAAGAATCTAATTCTTTTTGCTTAAGATCAATATAAGAATCCTGAACGGAGAAAACCCTGATGGCATCAGAAACTTCTTTTCCGGCTGTAAGAACAGCTTTTCTGAAATTAAGATAAGCGGTTTCCTGATTGGCAAGACTTACTTCATAATTGGTTTTGATGGTTCGTCTGTTCAAAATAGGTTGAGCCAAACCTCCTACTACATTCGCAAATAATGAATTAACACTAAATAAATGATCAATATCCACCGACTGTATCCCGCCGCTTCCAGTAAGTCTCAACGTCGGGTAAAACTGTGCTTTTGCAGAGTTAGTCAGTTCAAATGCGTTCATCAGGTTGTATTCCGCCTGCATTACATCCGGTCTGTTGGCAAGCAATTGAGCCGGATAGCCTAATTTCAGGTCCATCGGAATATTCTGGTTTTGAAGTGTGGATCTTTCAATAGAATGGGAAGGTTCTCCCATCAATAAGCTCATTGTGTTTTCTAAAAGCTGGGTCTGGGTATCAATATCTATCAGTAAAGATTTTGCATTATAAACCAGAGCCTCACTCTGCTGGACAGCAACTTCCGTTAATGTTCCCGCAGTTTTCAAAGCTTTTGTAGTTTCAAGGTTCCTTTCCCGGACAGCAATGGTTTCAGTGATGATTTTCTTTTGGGCATCGTATGTCAGCAATTGATAATACGCAGAAGCCACGGAAGCCACAAGATCACTTTTCACGGCCTTATGAGCCGCAACGGTACCTAAATAAGATGCCAGCTGAGCTTTTTCCTGAGATTTCAGTTTTCCCCAAAGATCAGCTTCCCAGCCGATGCTTGCGGTAATATCAAACTGGTTTACATATCTTCTTTCCCCGATAATCTGCCCAAACTGTGTGTTGATGGACTGTGTCTGGAATGTATAGTTAGGCCCAACAGATAAGGTCGGCTGATACGCAGATTTACTTTGCTTTAAATAAGCCTCTGCCGAAGTGATGCTCTGCAAAGCCATTCTGATATCCAGATTGTTTTCCAACGCTTTTGAAATATGCCCCTGAAGGATAGGATCAGTAAAGATCTCCTTCCAGGAAACCGTGCCTATGTTCGTACTGTCTGCAGGAAGCATATCGGTACGGAATAGTTTTTCGTCCACTACATTATCCGGTCTCTGATATTCTTTTCTTACCATACAAGATGATACGGCAGCAAGAATGGTGACCGAAAATGTGATTCCTTTTATGATGTTTAAAATACTCTTCATGTTAAAAATAGAAGTTAGAAATTAGATGTTAGAAGTTAGAGATCAGATTTAGAATAATTTCTAATATCTAACCTCTAACTTCTCTAATTAATTTATTCTGCTAAATTGATTTCTTCTTTTTTGATTGGCTTTATTTTCTCCTGTAAATATTCGAAAATAACATACAATACCGGGATTACAAAAAGCCCTAATATAGTACCTATCAATAGCCCGATGGCTGCTCCTGTTGCGATAGACCTGTTGCCCACTGCACCGATTCCGCTTGCTAAAACCAACGGTAGTAAACCGAAAATAAAGGCAAATGAGGTCATAAGGATCGGTCTTAGTCTCGCTTTTGCAGCATTGATGGCAGACATGACAATGGTTTCACCGTGGTGTCTCCTCTGAACAGCAAATTCTACAATCAAAATGGCATTCTTCGCTAATAGTCCTACCAACATGATCAGGGCAATCTGGAAATAAATATTATTTTCCAAGCCCATGATTTTCTGCCCGAAATAAGCTCCCATTACCCCAAGAGGAAGGGAAATTACCACCGTTAAAGGAAGGATATAACTTTCATACTGCGCGGCAAGGATAAAGTAAACGAAGATTAAACTCAAAGCAAAAATCAATGCTGTCTGGGAACCTGAAGACAATTCTTCTCTGGAAAGCCCTGTAAATTCCACATCATAGTTTTTATCCAAAGTTTCGCTTGCTACCTGCTGTACTGCCCCGATAGCGTCTCCGGTACTGTACCCGGCAGAATTTGCACCGGTAATTTTCACCGAGCTGAAAAGGTTGTAACGCCCAACTGACTGAGGTCCGTACGTTTTCGTCAGAGTCACGAACTGTGAAATCGGAGACATGGTTCCGGAATTGGTTCGAACATATAATTCGTTCAGGTTGTTTGCATCTTTTCTGTTTTCCGGCAAAGCCTGGATCATCACACGGAACTGCTTACCGTATTTTGTAAAGTCGGCACCATAAATACCCCCGATATAGCCCTGCATAGTTTCCAGAATACTGTTCACGGAAACACCCATCTGCTTGGCAAGAGGAACATTGATTTCCATCTGGTACTGAGGATATTTTGTGTTAAATGAAGTCTGGGCAAATTCTATTTCAGGCCTTTTCATCAGGTTCCCGATGAATTCTCCTGTTTTTGCATCCAGGTTTGCAAAATCACCTCCTGACTTATCCAGCAATACCATCTCAAAACCCGCACTGTTACCAAAACCAGGCACACTCGGCGGCTGGAAGAATACTACTTTAGCATCCGGAACTTTTCCTGAAAGCCCGAAAAGCTGTTTGGTAATATTTTCTGAGCTTAAATCTCCTTTTCTTTCGTCAAAAGGTTTTAGTTTAATAAAAGCCAATCCATTATTGCTCCCGTTACCGGAAAGTAATCCACGGCCGGTAGATATTGTTACGTTCTGAATTCCCGGAATTTTAAGAGCTTCTTTCTGAATGGTCTTAAGCACATTGTAGGTTCTTTCCATGGAAGCACCCGGAGGAAGCTGTACATCTGTAAAGATAATTCCCCTGTCTTCCGTAGGTACGAAACCTTTTTTCATTGTGGAACTGGCCCAGTATAAAATACCGGCTGTAACAACAAAAATAACCAGTGTAACCCATTTATGTCTTAATAAAAACACAAACCCTCTTCCGTAACGTTCCGTAGTTGTTCTGAAAGCAATATTAAACTTATAGAAAAACTTCTGAAGGAAATTCAGGTTTTTGTATTCTTTGTGATGCTCGTCGTGAGGCTTTAAAAATAATGAACAAAGAACCGGACTTAACGTCAATGCATTTATCGCAGAAATAAAAATGGCTACAATTAAAGTAATACCAAACTGCTGATAGAAAACCCCTGTAGGCCCTGTAATGAAGGTTACCGGGATAAATACAGACGCCATTACCAGGGTAATTGAGATAATAGCTCCTGTAATTTCGTCCATGGCTTCCACGGTTGCTTTCTTGGCATCGGAAATACCGTTTTCCATTTTGGCGTGAACGGCTTCCACGACGACAATAGCGTCATCCACCACAATACCGATCGCAAGTACTAATGCAAATAAGGTTAATAAGTTTAATGAATATCCGAATAAATTCAGGAAGAAAAATGCACCTATAATAGATACCGGAACCGCAATCGCCGGGATCAGGGTAGATCTTAAATCCTGTAAAAATATATAAACCACTATGAATACAAGGATAAACGCTTCAATCAAAGTATGAATTACTTTTTCAATGGACGCATCCAAAAACTCGTTGGTATCGAAGTTAAAAGTATATTTAACGCCTTCAGGATAGCTGCTTTCATTTGCTTTAAGCTGAGCTTTAATATTTTCGATGATTTCCTGGGCATTGGATCCCGGAGTTTGGAAAATACCCATACTGATAGACGGGTTGTCTCCGTTTTCACCTACTCCCGAGTAAGATAAACCGCCTAATTCTACTTTAGCAACATCTTTCAACATTAAATTCTGCCCATCTGGTAAAGCTTTAACGATAATATTGTCATACTGCTCCTTATCACTGAATTTTCCGACATATTTAATGATATATTCGAAGGAACTTCCGCTGTTTTGGCCTAAAGAACCAGCCGCGGCTTCTCTACTCTGCTCGTTGATGGCTGTAGTAACATCTGTAGGCGTAATTCCATAGGCTGCTAACTTGGCAGGGTCTAGCCAGATTCTCATGGAATAGTTCTTTCCTCCAAAAACATTGGCTTCACCTACCCCGTTAATCCTTTGTAAATCAGGAATAACGTTGATATTTAAAAAGTTTTGAAGATAAACATCATCAATATTTTTATTTTCAGAATAGAAAGAAAGGTACATCAGGGCGCTGGTCTGCTGTTTTTGCGTAACAACCCCCGAACGTGTTACTTCACTCGGCAAGAGCGGGCTTGCTCTGGAAACACGGTTCTGAACGTTTACTGCTGCAATATCCGGATCTATTCCTTGTTTAAAGAATACCTGGATCTGCGCCGAACCGTCATTTCCGGCCGTAGAAGTGATGTAATCCATACCTTCCACCCCGTTGATCTGCTCTTCCAATGGTACTACTACACTTTTCATTACGGTTTCTGCATTCGCTCCTGTGTAGTTGGCTCTTACACTCACGGTGGGCGGTGCAATGTCCGGATACTGGGTAACCGGAAGCGAGATCAGTCCTAACACACCGAGAATCACAATCAAAATTGAGATTACGGTAGATAAAACCGGTCTGTTTATAAAATTTTTAATCATTTTAGAATTTCGGTTTTATAGATTGAACAAGACTATCCATTTTCACAGGCTTTTTAATAACTGCAGTTCCCGGCTTTATGCTTCCTACTCCGGCAGCAATAATGGTTTCACCTTTGTTAACACCGGATTTTATTAATGCCATATTGTCGATTCTGTCTATTACATCTACCACCACATTTTTTGCAGTGTCTTTTTCAACTTTATAAACATAAACAATACCCTGCTGTTCATACGTAGCACTTTCCGGAACTACAAGAACATTGTCGTAAGCCTGCGGGAATCTTATGGATCCGCTGTTTCCGTTGCTTAATAGCTTTTGGGCATTGGTGAAAGATACCCTGAACTGGATGGTTCCTGTAGTAGGGTCAATCTGCCCGGTAATGGCTTCAATTCTTCCTTTTTCCGGATAAAGGCTTCCGTTTGCAAGCTGTAATTCTACCATTGGAAGGTTTTTAATTTTTTCCGGCATGGAAGCACCCGGAGATTTTTCAAGGAAATCAAAATATTCTTTTTCGTTCATTGAAAAGTAAGCGTAGATCTGTGAAGTATCAGAAATTGTAGTTAAAGGCATTTGATCTGTTGGCCCAACCAAGCTACCTACTTTTAAAGGAAGTTTTCCGATAACTCCGGAAATAGGTGCGCGAATAATGGAATATTCAATGTTAGCCTCTACCCCTTTATAATTGGCTACTGCCTGGCTTTTAGCCGCTCTCGCCTGCTGCAGCTGTGCCTGAGCCTGGGCCAAATTTGCCTGAGCGGTCTGCAGCTGTACATTACTGATAATATTTTTCTGAACCAGCGGTTTCAGCTTATTAACTTCCACATTTGCTGCGTTTACAGCAGCCTGAGCAGCAGCAATATTAGATTCTGCAGCACCGATTCCTGCTTTGGAAGCGGCAGCATTTTCGTTCAGTATATTGGTTTCCAGACGGAATAAAGGCTGTCCTTTTGTAACGTACTGCCCTTCATCCACTAAAACCTGAGTGATGTATCCCTGTATTTTAGCACGAACATCATTATTCACCTTCCCCTGTATTGTGGCAGGAAATGTCTGATAGCCGACTACATTTTTAGACTCCACATTTACAACAGGGTACGGTTTCGGGCCGTCCTGCTTTGGAGCTTCTTTTTTGCAGGCCACTAAAGAAAGGGCAGCAATAGAAAGTATAACTAGCTTATTATTCATTTTAAAGTTTATTAAGAGATTCCTGAATATTTATTATGTTTTTATTTAGAAGCGCTTTGTATGCTTCCATTCTTTCGTTATGTACATGATCATGATTTTTTTTAAACCGGTCTAAGTCATCCAGTAGTTTTAACTCGTCTTGCATCTTTTGAACTATTTTTTCAAATCTTATTCTCTTATATTCGTCATTGGTGAAAAAATATCTTTTCCGCTCATCCATTTTATTATGATCTACAATCAACTGTGCATTAATCAATAAAGAAATACTTGTAGAAACAGAGCTTTTGCTTGCAGAAAGTACTTCTACAAACTCGTCAAAAGTAATACCCACTTTTTCGTAATCAAAAAGAAGATAGGCGTAGATCTTTGAAGCTAATGGCGGTAAGCTGAAAACGGTACCATAGAATTTTACGGCGTCCTGGAAAATCTTTTCATCAATTTCTATACTCTTATGCATTGTATATAAATTTGAAGCAAAAGTAAAAATTAGTTCAGAACTAAACGAACAAAGTCAATAGAGTTTATAAATTCATAATGTTTTAAAAATTCAATGATTATTGATTTAACCTTTTGCTTAAATTATAATCTTCTCAAAAGCCTTTCTCATTCCTCCGGCCAGAAAAACTTCTCCACAGTAGCTGTATCCTTTACTTTCAAGGATTTTAAGCATTGGGATATTATCAAAATTAGTATCTACCTTAATACTTTGAATACCATGCGATCTGGTGAAATCTTCTATATGATCAAATAATATTTTTACCATTCCCCGGCCGGCAAATTTTTCGTCAACTGCTACCCTGTGCACAACAACAAATTCTCCCGTGCTCAGCCAGGCGCCTTCGATATTGCTGTAAGCGGGCTCATCATTAAGGATCAAAGCTGTATAAACAGCAATTTCGCCATCCACTGTCATTACATATCCGAATCCTTTTGCAATGTCGCTTTCCACGGTATCCAGATTGGGATAACCCTGCTGCCATTGCGTGCTTCCGTCTTTTCTTCTTCTTTCAATGGCTTGCTGTAAAATGTTCCAGATAATATCTCTGTCTTCAATCTCTGCTTTTCTTAGTTTGATCATTTTATAAAAATTAAGGAATTAAGAGATTGAGAGATTTAGAAAATTAGTTTCGTTTAAATCATATTTGAATTAAATTCAATATGGTATTTAAAATAATTGATGCATATTATACACTCAAATAATATCTTAATTTTTAAATCTCTCAATCTCTTAATTAGTTTGAAATAGTAATCAAAAAACCGAAAACTAATAAAAATTAATTTTCGGTTCGAAGTAGTAAAATTTAAAATTATGAAATTGTTTTATTGATTTTCACTTTGTTGAAGATAAGCGTCAATAATTTCAAATGCTTTCTTCTCGTCTTCCAAATCTACCATTACTTTCAACGAAGTTGCCGTGGGCGTTGTTGTAAATGTAAGGTAATTGTTTTCAACACTGCTTGTAATCTGTGCTTCGTCCAATTTTGACTTGATTAATTGAATTTCTGATGGTTTGTCACTTTCAAAAACTGATACTCTTGTACTTCTTTCCATATTCTGTCCCGTTTGAGTATCTAAATATATAACGTTTTTTTGAAAATTACAAATTTTGAGTTTTAAATTTTATTAATATTTTTTTCGATTTTGTCTAAAGCAAGTTGTATATCTTCCTGACTAACATTGAGATGCGGTCTGAAACGAAGCGACTGATCGCCACAAGCCAAAATAATCATCCCGTCATTCCAAAGCTCGTCTCTAAGCTGATTTCTTTGTTCGTGGGTCGGCAGGTCGATGGCACACATTAATCCTCTTCCTCTGGCATTTGATAATTTTTCAGGATATTTTTGCTCTAATTTTTTTAAGCCTTCCAATAAATAATCGCCCACCACTCTTGCGTTCTCTACAAGATTTTCCTTTTCGATAACTTCCATTACCAATTGGAAACGAAGCATGTCAATAAAGTTTCCTCCAAAGGTAGAATTGATCCTTGAGCTTTCTCTGAATACATTATTCGGAACTTCATCGAACTTTTCCTTATTCGCTAAAACTCCGCAAACCTGTGTTTTTTTACCGAAAGAGATGATGTCCGGCTTTGCTGTAAAATGCTGGAAAGCCCACATCTTACCCGTAATTCCGATTCCGGTCTGAACTTCGTCAAAAATTAAAAGAATCTCATTCTCATCGCAGATTTTTCTTAATCCCAATAAAAATTCATCTCTGAAATGATTGTCACCGCCTTCTGCCTGAATGGGTTCAATGATGATGCAGGCAACTTTATCAGGGTGCATCAGGATTGATTCTTCGATTTGAATTAAAGCTAATCTCTCATTTTTAATGGTTTCTTCCAGGTTTTCTTCCGTAATAGGGAATGTAAGTTTCGGATTTAAAATCCTTGGCCAGTCGAACATCGGGAAATACTGGTATTTTCTGGGATCAGAAGTATTGGTAAGACTTAATGTATAACCGCTTCTCCCGTGAAATGCCTGTCTGAAATGAATGCAGATTCCGGCTTCTGTGTCAAGTCCTTTATCAAAATTTTTACGTGTTTTCCAGTCGAAACATGCTTTCATAGCATTTTCCACGCCCAGCGTTCCGCCTTCAATAAAGAAAGCATACTGCAATTCTTCAGGAATTACTACTCTTTCAAAAACTTCCAGGAAGTGAGCATATTCCTCAGAATAAACGTCTGCCAGTGTTGGTTTGTTAACCGCCATTTTCCCCAGCCAGGCCGATTTTTCAACTAAATAAGGGTGATTATACCCGATAGACGCCGATGCGAACATCGAAAACATATCTAAATATTCTCTGTTGGTAAGTTTGTCATAAAGCCATGATCCGTGGGATTTTTCAAGATCCATTACAAAATCAAAACCATCTGCCAGAACGTGTTTGCCTACAGTTTCTTTTACTTTATTTGCTTGTATATCAATTGTTGTTTGTTCCATATTGTAAAATTTAGGGATTCATAATTCAGGAATTTAGAAATTAGCAATTGGTAATTTTTTAATATCTAAATCTTTGAATCTTTTAATTTAATTAAAATTTTATAAATCAAACTTAATTCCCTGTGCTAAAGGAAGATCTGCAGTGTAATTTATAGTATTGGTTTGACGTCTCATGTAGTATTTCCAAACATCGGAACCGGATTCTCTTCCACCTCCCGTTTCTTTTTCGCCACCGAAAGCACCACCGATTTCTGCACCGGATGTTCCGATATTTACATTGGCAATTCCACAGTCTGATCCTGCATGAGAAAGGAATAATTCTGCTTCTCTAAGGTTTTGGGTCATGATGGCAGAGGACAATCCTTGAGGAACATCATTCTGAATTGCGATAGCTTCCTCTAAATTTGAGTATTTAATTAAATATAATATCGGTGCAAAAGTCTCATGCTGAACGATTTCAAAAGAATTTTTCACTTCTGCGATGGCTGGTTTTACATAGCATCCGGATTCGTAGCCTTTTCCTTTTAAAACTTCACCTTCCACGATGAATTTTCCGCCTTCCTTCTTACATTTTTTAATGGCTTCCTGATATTGGTTTACGGCATCCGTATCGATAAGCGGTCCTACGTGATTGGTTTCGTCCAGAGGATTTCCGATTTTTAATTGTCCGTATGCTTTTACCAGCCTGTTTTTTACTTCATCATACACACTTTCGTGGATGATTAATCTTCTGGTTGACGTACATCTTTGCCCTGCAGTTCCCACGGCTCCGAAAACGGCTCCGATGATCGACATATTAATGTCCGCATCCTGAGTAATGATAATAGCATTATTTCCGCCTAATTCAAGGATAGATTTCCCGAATCTTTCTGCCACTCTGGAAGAAACCATTCTCCCGACTCTTGTAGAGCCCGTGAAAGAAACTAAAGAAACTCTTTTATCATCTACCAGTCTCTGCCCGATCTCATGATCTGCTACCAATACGCTAGAAATTCCTTCAGGAAGATTATTTTCCTTTAAAACTTCATTCATAATATTCTGGCAGGCAATGGCGCAAAGCGGTGTTTTTTCTGACGGCTTCCAGATGGTAACGTTACCGCAGATCCATGCTAAAGCAGTGTTCCATGACCAAACTGCTACCGGAAAATTGAACGCTGTAATGATTCCCACGATTCCCAGCGGATGGTATTGCTCGTACATTCTGTGACCCGGTCTTTCCGAATGCATCGTATAGCCGTGAAGCTGTCTGGAAACTCCAACTGCAAAATCACAGATATCGATCATCTCTTGAACCTCTCCTAAGCCTTCCTGTAAAGATTTCCCCATTTCATAAGAAACAAGCTTACCCAAATCATCTTTATATTGTCTTAATTTCTGGCCCAATTGTCTTACTATTTCCCCTCTTTTCGGAGCCGGAATGAGTCTGAACTCTTTAAAAGCCTTTTCAGCGGTTTCTATTACCTTATCATAATCTGATACTCCGGAAGTCTTTACTTTAGCAATTATATTGCCGTCCACAGGTGAATAACTTTCTATGTTTTTTCCTGATGCAAAGTATTTTCCGCCTACTGAAGTTCCTTTATTTTCATCTTTAATTCCTAGATTTTTGAGTGTTTTCTCGATTCCAAAATCCTTTACTTTTTTAGACATAAAAATTTTACTTTTCGTTTTCCCTAAAGTTAAAAATATTAGCCGAACTGCAAAATTTTAATTTTAACATCTTTTTTATTTGGACTAATTATAAACATGCTTATCTTTGTAGTGTTAATCATTTGAATTTCAGAAATGGAAAATAATAAGACGATAAACGAACCTGTTGAGGAAAAGAAAAATTCCAAATGGAAAAGCCTGGTTAAGAAATTCGGTATCGGTGGAATTATATTCTTTACGGTAAAGGGAATTATTACTTCTACTCTTATTTACTTTCTCGGAAAGAACTTCTGGACGGTGATCAGCAACTATTTTACAGGAATTTTTGATTAAATTAATTGATATATAAAGTTAAAAGCAGAGAATTTTCTCTGCTTTTTTGTTTTATAAGGCTTCGGGAGCCCACCCTGACTCTAATACTAATGTAATTATTTGTGTGGCAGCTATTCCTTTTTTTTCCTTCCGGAATTAACTAAACTCTGATGAAGCAAATACTCAATTTGTCCATTTACACTTCGGAATTCATCATTTGCCCATTTTTCCAGAAGCTTGTAGGTAGACTCATCAATCCTTATGACGAAGGATTTTTTGCCTTTGCTTTCGGATGGATTTTGAGCTTTTTCTGATTTCATTTTTTCTAATTTTTTCTTGATGCCTTTGTTTTTAACGCAAAGAGCGCAAAGATTTTCTTTTAATTATTGTGAATGTTTTTCATTCGAAGGCGTTTCACTCAGCAAATAAATACCAAAACCTTCAACCCTATCAAATTAGCATTGTTGGTAAAGGCAAGTTTTTTAAATTAAAAATTAACTATTAATTCTCTTTTTAATTATAAAGCGTTCCGGCATTTAGAATCGGCTGTGCTGCTTTTTCACCGCAAAGAACAACCATTAAATTGCTTACCATTGCTGCCTTTCTTTCATCATCTAATTCAACAATATTCTCTTCTGAAAGTTTTTTTAATGCTAAATCCACCATTCCCACGGCTCCTTCCACAATCTTTGTTCTTGCAGCAACAATGGCCGTCGCCTGCTGTCTTTGAAGCATAGCACCAGCAATTTCCGAGGCATAAGCTAAGTGTGAGATTCTTGCCTCCTGAATCGTGATTCCTGCTTTTGAAAGTCGTTCCGTGAGTTCCTGCTCCAAAATAGCGTTGATTTTTTCGCCTCCTTCTCTTAATGTAATCGGTGCGTGATCATCTTCCAGATTATCGTATGGAAAGCTCATCGCCAAATGTCTTACCGCAGCCTCGCTCTGCATTTTCACAAAGTCTGAATAACGCTCAACATCAAAAGCCGCCTTATAAGTATTCCCTACTTTCCAGACAATGACAACCGCAATCTCAATCGGGTTTCCCATTTTGTCATTTACCTTTAAGGTCTGCCCCTGAAGGTTTTCGGAACGCAAGCTGATTTTTTGAGATGAATACAAAGGATTGATGAAGAATAATCCATTATCTTTCACCGTTCCAACATACTTTCCGAAGAAGTTTAAAACTCTTGAGTGGTTAGGCTGGATAATCATTAAGCCTTTTAAGAAAAAACACGAGATAATAAAAGACAATAATGATAAAACAACTAATGTAACGCTTTGCTCAACTCCCTGAATAAAAAGATAAATTGAAGCTATAAACAGTCCCAGACAGATAATTAAGGTTAGGTAACCAGACATTGGTTTTAAGATTTTTTCCATGATATGATTTTTAATTTGATATTATTTTGATATCATAAAGATATATATAATTTTTGAATTATGAGTTAGGGTTTTGAGTTTTTGTGTTGTTTTTAATTATGAAATGCTTCGACTCCGCTCAGCATCTTTATCTAAGGCAAATATCAAGCACAAAAAATCCCTGAAAAAAATAATTTCAGGGATTTTATTTATGTTTAAACTAAATTTATTTCTTGTTTAAAGCTTTAAATTTAAAATAAGACACTGCGGATAAAGCGACCATCGTTCCAAGTCCGATGTAGACCCAGGCTGGAACAGGTACAGGATCTCCAGCTGCATACGAGTGAAGCCCGCTCAGGTAATAGTTTACTCCGAAATACGTCATCACCATTGAACAAAATGCGAACATTGTCGCTACGTGAAAAGCCCATTTGCTTCGTAATCCCGGAACCAGCCTCATGTGTAAAACAAATGCGTAAACCATGATGGAAATGAACGCCCAAGTTTCTTTCGGGTCCCAGCTCCAGTATCTTCCCCAGGATTCATTGGCCCAGATTCCTCCTAAAAAGTTTCCAACCGTTAATGCAAATAAGCCAATGGTTAAAGACATTTCAGAAACAATTGCTAATTCTTTCAACGTTGTATCATGATGAATTTTGTATGTTCCTTTGCTTGAAATAATAAAGAAGACAAGACAGATCACCGCAATAATCATAGAAAGGGCAAAGAAGCCATAACTTGAAGTGATAATCGCTACGTGAACAATCAGCCAGTAGGATTTCAATACCGGAACAAGCGGTGTAATCTGCGGATCAAGAGCTGAACCTCCGTGGGCAAACCCCATCATAATAACGGCCACCATAAATCCGGCTGCCGGAATCAATGCATTGGAATTTCTGTAAAGAATCAGACCTGCCGTAATTCCCACCCAAGAAATGAAGATAATTGCTTCATAACCGTTACTCCAAGGCGCATGTCCTGAAATATACCATCTCGCCACCAAGCCTAAGAAATGTAATAAATATCCTACAACTCCAATTCCGATAATGGCTTTGATTATTTTATTTAAAACTTTACTTGGCTTAAATAATTCAACAAAACCTAAGATTAATAACAGCCCACCAATTAAAGTATAGAATATTAATAATTTGAAATTGATGTTTACTTTATTCATGAAAACCTCAAGATCAACTTTAGATTTTGCGGGAACAACGGCTTTACCCCATTTTTGCTGATATTCTGAAAGTTTTACCAGCTCTGCATCTGCTTTGCTCCAGTTTCCGGTCTGCTGTGCCTGCAGAACTTCCGCGAAATACGGTCCCATTACTTTCTGAGATTCCATATCCGGTTCAAATTTTTGGTCAAGCCATGAATGCCATGTGTGGTTAGCATCATTTTTTACCGGAACAATTCTCATGAACTGCCCGCTGAAAAATTCATTGAAAATCTGAACTCTTTCATTTACGGCAATCACTTCTTTGTCATAATTCGTCTGCTCCGCCGGTTTTTTTCTGAATGCGATATTGTAGTCACGTTCCAGAAGATAGCTCAGGTTTCCGTTAGCATCCGCCGGGAAAAGGTTCATTAATGAAGTATATCCTTCGTCGTTTGCTTTTGTTTTATTCTTTAGTTCATCACCACCTTTTGTTCCTACTTTAATCATCGGAACCATTGTCCAGCTCGGTGTGTCTGTATTGATGGAAAGGAACCACTGATTGGCTGTAAGAGACTTTCCGTCTGTTCCTTTAAACTCGTCTTTTTTGTATAATTTTCTTAAAATATCTAAAGCTTCAGTGTTGATAGGAACAATTCTTCCTTCAAAATTCTGAACCAAAAGATATCCGAACTTATCTGCATGCTCTTTGCTGATTTTGTTTCTGGCAATAATCTCGTCCGGAGAAATCATTCTCATTTTGCTCAACGGGCCGGCCAGGGAGTTCTGTTGTGGTTTTTGCTGAGTCTGAGCGGTTTCCGGAGCTATTTCGTGCGTGTGCCCGTCACCTTCTACGTGGATATGCTCTCTGCTTCCATCGGTATTCCCGTGAGTTTCGATTTTTTGAGCATTTAATCCTAAGCTTAAAAATAATAATAGTACAACTGCACCTCTTTTCTTATTAACGTCTGTCAGCATTTTATTTAATTTCCAGAAATGAGTTCCTTTCCAGAAGAAAATCACAAACATCCCGATGAATAAAAATGCATACCCGATATAGGAGATCAATGTTCCCCAATAATCATGGTTTACGGAAAGAACAGTTCCCATTCTGTCCGGATCAAAGCTCGACTGGAAGAATCTGTATCCTTTATGATTCAAAACATGGTTCATATAAATTTTAAAAGGCGTCTGTTTTCCTTCATCAATGATTTTGATATGACTTTCATACGCACTTGGAGATGAACTTCCCGGATAGGTTTCCATCACGAAATCATCTAATTTTAATGCGAATGGTGTATTGTAAATTTTTGGCCCGAAACCTACCATGATATTCAAACCATCCATTGTTACCTGTTTGTAGGCGTTCGGGTTTCCTTTTTCTACTGACAGATCTACCAGCTGTTTTGTTTTCGGACCCTGAATTTCAACGGTCAGCATATCAGGAACAGCCTGATCTTTCTTTCTGTCCCCTTCGAAAGCCATTAATTTTCCTTTCTTAAGTCCTTCAGGAACTACAAGTTTAAGCTCGTTAATTGAATATAAGCTTCTTAAAGCTAAAGGCTGGAACTGGTCTTTCGCCGTATTTCCTGTTGCCTGTGTTGCCATCGTCATATAAGTAGCATCTACAGGCGTTTTGATAAACAATTTTCCGCCTTCATTTTTGAATTCCACAGCACCTTCAATAGCCCTGTTGAAAGTCACTAAAGTTCCGTTGATAGACTTCGTTTCGCCAGGTTTGATGTAAATATTCTGTCTTCCGGTCTGGCCTGTAGAAACCAGGTGAAGATATTCTGCGCCGTTAGGATCAGCAATTAAGCTGTCCTTTTTTCTCTGAACATATTCTTTAGCAACTACTTTTACCTGTTTTCCGTGGAAATCATAAGTTGCATTGAAATCTTTGTGCAAAGGAGACATTAAGTAAGGTACATCCTGATAATTAAGGACATCCCCTTTTTCTTCAATCTGAATTTTAAAGAAATTCTTGTCGGTTACGATTTCATTGGAGGTTTCTCCTTCTCTGATGTGCATTGTCCCCTCGAAGCTGATGTATCTGGTAATGGCTCCACCAATAAAAATCAGTATAAATGCAAGGTGAAAAACCAGCACCGGCCATTTTTCTCTCTTCCACAGCCTGTATCTTCCGATATTTCCTATGAAATTGAGAATTAGCAAAAACATGATTAATTCAAACCATTTTGCTTCATAGATTAATGCTTTTGCTGTGGGAGTTCCGTAGTCGTTTTCCAGGAACGTGGCATAAGCCATCGAAAATGCGTACACCAGCAACAACACAGCCATTGTTCTGGTTGAGATAAGAATATCCTGTATCTTCTTCATGATTTAATATACTTGACATGCAAAAATAAGGATGATAAACCACAAAGAGGACAAAAAAAGCTGTTTTTTATCACTTTAGAGGTGATAAATGTTATTTTGAAACGTTCTTAATAAGTAAATTAAAATTGAGGAAAATTTAATTTAAAAAAGTTTAAAATTTACATCACGAAAAAATATTGAACGAATTATTTTCCAAGAACGGTTTTCTTCCTGATTTTGCTTAAAAATTCATGGGAAATTCCCAGATAGGCCGCGACCTGCTGTTGGGTAAGCCTCTGCTCCAGAGTGGGATATTTTTCGAGGAATTCCAGATAGCGCTTGTCTGCAGTTTTACTTGTTAATGAAAGGATTCTCCTCTGCAAAGCAATGGATGACTGCTGGTTCATTTTCCTGAAAAGCTTTTCAACTTTCGGCGTGGTTTCATAGAGGTATTCTTTGTCTTTTTTAGAAATCATAAGAACTTCGCTGTTTTCCAACGCTTCAATGTTCAATGTGCTTGGAACGTTGTTAATTAAGCTGTCCAGATCGGTAATCCACCAGGATTGAACGGCAAAATACAATGTCTGTTCAACACCTTCTTCATTCAAAAAATAAACTTTAAAACATCCGTCTGTCACAAAACCTTCAAAATTGCAGTACTCTCCTTCTCTCAGGGCAAATTCTTTTTTGCTGAATTTTTGCTGCTGAAATGGCTCTGAAAAAGCCTTAAATTCTTCTTCAGAGAATTGAACGTGGCGGGAAATATTTTTAAGAAGTAAGTCGTACATCATCATGCTTTTAAACAAAAATAAAGATACCAATTTTATTGATATCTCTATTCATTATGCTGTAAAGAAATTTTGAAATTACTTTGCCTGAAGAAAATCCTTTGTATTTACAATTCCTGCATAAAGTCCTCCCAAAGCGGAAATTCCGGCAAGGAAAGATCTTTGTACTTCCTCAGCTTTTACCACTTTTCCGTTCAGTTCCCTGTCTCTGGTAGCCGTAGCATCCCCGATAATGATATTGCTGAAACCGAAATCAAAAGCCGCTCTTGTTGTGGATTCTACACAAACATCTGTCATCATACCTGTAATAACAAGGTTTTTGATACCTTTTGATTTTAAATGTTCCAGTAAATCAGTATCTCTGAAGCTGTTCGGAAAGTGTTTTACGATTACTTTTTCATCTCCTATCGGGCTTACAAGAGCATTGATCTCTGCTCCTTTTGTATTCGGTAAGAAAAAAGTAGCCCCTTCATTAGTTGCAATATGCTGAATGTAAACAACCGGAAGATTGTTTTTCCTGAAATATTCCAATACCTGCTGTGCTTTTTTACCGGCTTCTTCAGCCCCGGGAAGCGTCATATTTCCCCCTTTGAAGTAATCATTCTGAACATCGATGATTAATAATGCTGTATTTTCCATGTTTTTTCTTTTTTGTGCGTTAATTGTTATTAATGAAATTAAAGTAAGGCATAGAACCAGTGTACTTTTAAAAATGTGTTTCATATTGTATTAAATTTTATGGGACAAAATTACATCCATCCGGAATCCCTGCCTTTGAACTAGTTCAAAAATGAAAATGAATACATGAAATTTTGAATTGCTTTAGAAAGTACTATTGTTAAATTTCGCATAAAGAGAAAATTAGATTGTTTTTTTAATTAAAAATTGTATTATTTTAAATACTTTTAATCTTTTTTAAATCAAATCAGACCAAATAATCTCTTAACAAATCGGGGAAAATTAAAACTTCTTTTAATCAAAAAAGCATTCATTTAATGTTGAAAAATACTAAATTTGCCCCATTGATATTATGGATAAAAACACTCAAAACAAACAATCGGAATCGTCTGAAAAAGGCAAATTTTTATCTAAGCCGCGGGTATTTTTCGGGCTTACTTTTATACTTTTTTCTGTAGTGCTTACCTTCTCATTTGTCTCCTATCTTATGAACTGGAAGGCAGATCAGAGCCAGGCAGGAACCATGCTTGATAAAAGTATAAAATCTTCCAATCTTTTCGGAAAATTGGGCGACTGGCTCGGGAATATTTTCATATTCGAAAGTATCGGGGTCGCTTCATTCATTATTGCTTTTTTATTTTTGGTTTTCGGAACACTTATTCTGAAAAAGAAGATCTTCAAACCGTGGAAAACTGTTGGCCATTCTCTGTTTTTTATTTGCTGGCTCCCGATTTTATTTGGTGCTATTACAAAAGGCCAGGGAGTTCTGAGCGGAGTGTACGGCTATCAGATCATGGATTCTCTAAATGCGATCATTGGAAGCGTAGGCCTTTGGCTGGTGCTGGTGGCAAGCATTGCTTTGTATTTTATCCTGGAATTCAATCTTCGTCCAAGCTCAATAAAGTCTAAATTGAATGATATCAATGAAAATACCATCGGGAGGGTAAAATCCATGATGCCAAGTTCTGACGAAAACTTCGAAGCAGATGAAGAGCTGATTGAGGAAGTGGAAAAAACAGAAGAAAATCCGTCAAAAATTACAGTAACCGAAGTGGTTGAAAAACCAGTGGTAAAAGTTACGGAGCCAGAACATGTAAGTGTTCCGAAAGGTTTTCCGGAAGTTCCGGTTTCTACGAGTTTAGATCCTATTGTTACTCCAAACCAGACTTCTTTTGAAGAAGATGATAAAAATGATTTTTCAAGTGCAGTTAATATTAATTTAAATACAAAACCGGCAATACCTACTTCAAGTCCTGAGCAGGCTTTTGATATCACGCCTTCAAAACCGGCAGGTAACGGTGAAGAAAATATTAAGTTTAATGTAGAAGTTGCACCCGTAATTGATGTGCTGGATGATTCCGACAGAAAGTCACAGGAGCTGGTGGAAAAGCACGGATTGTATGATCATAAACTGGATCTGGCCAATTTCCAGATGCCTACTGTTGATCTTTTGAAAGATTACGGAAAGGAAGAAATTTCTATTAATAAGGAAGAATTAGAAGAAAATAAAAACAAAATTGTTGGATTACTTAAAAACTTTAACGTAGGCATCGCTGAAATTAAAGCCACCATTGGCCCTACAGTTACTTTATACGAAATAGTTCCGGAAGCAGGAATCAGGGTTGCTGCCATTAAAAAGCTGCAGGACGATATTGCTTTGAACCTTTCCGCTTTAGGAATCAGAATTATTGCGCCAATGCCCGGAAAAGGAACGATCGGAATTGAGGTTCCGAGAAAAAATCCTACGATGGTTTCCATGCGTTCCGTTATCGCTTCCCAGAAATTCCAGAATACGGATATGGATCTTCCTGTGGTTTTTGGTAAGACGATTTCCAATGAGATCTTCATGGCAGATTTGTCGAAAATGCCTCACTTACTGATGGCAGGAGCTACCGGACAGGGTAAATCAGTAGGTATCAATGCTATTCTGACTTCCCTTCTTTATAAAAAGCATCCAAGCGAATTGAAATTCGTAATGGTGGATCCTAAAAAAGTGGAGCTTTCATTATATTCAAAAATTGAAAGACATTATCTCGCAAAACTTCCCGATGCGGAAGAAGCAATCATTACGGATACCAATAAAGTAATCGACACGCTGAACTCCCTTTGTATCGAAATGGATACAAGATACGATCTGCTAAAAAATGCTTTCTGTAAAAATTTAAAGGAATACAATAAAAAATTCACCGAAAGAAAGTTAAATCCTGAAAACGGTCACCGTTATCTCCCTTACATTGTGCTGGTGGTGGATGAGTTTGCAGATTTGATTATGACAGCTGGAAAAGAAGTGGAATTGCCGATTGCAAGATTGGCGCAGCTTGCCAGAGCCGTGGGAATTCACCTGATTGTTGCAACGCAAAGACCTTCCGTAAATGTAATTACGGGTATGATTAAAGCTAATTTCCCTGCAAGAGCTGCGTTTAGAGTAATTTCAAGTGTGGATTCCAGAACAATTCTTGATTCTCCGGGAGCAGATCAATTGATCGGTAAAGGGGATATGCTTTATTTCAACGGGAATGAAATTTTAAGGCTTCAGTGCGCTTTTGTGGATACTCCTGAGGTGGAAAGACTGGCAGAATTTATCGGTGAACAAAAAGGATATGCGTCTGCTTTCCTGCTTCCTGAATATGTTTCCGAGGATACTGCAAGCACAGTAGGAGCTTTTGACCCTAATGAAAAAGATGCTTTATTTGAAGATGCTGCCAGAATTATTGTTTCTACACAGCAGGGCTCTACTTCAATGCTTCAAAGACAATTAAAATTGGGCTATAACAGGGCGGGAAGAATTATGGATCAGCTGGAAGCAAGCGGAATTGTAGGAGGCTTCAATGGGGCTAAGGCAAGAGAAGTTCTGATCAGCGACCTTCATTCTTTGGAACAATTTTTGGAAGATCTGCGTAGCTAAAGGAAAAATCAGCAGTTGATTTAACTTTTAGCAGGGATGAATGTCTAATTTAAAGAATTATTAAATAGAAAAATGAGAAATATTATTTCAAAAATTATAGTAAGCAGTCTGGTAATAGGAGCCGCGGGTTTTACAAATGCTCAGAAAATTGATGCCAAGGCAAAAAAAATATTAGACGATATTACGGCTAATTATAAGTCGAAAAAAAACTCTTATTTTAAATTCTCTTTTGGAAATGGTACAAACGGGCAGGTTGAAAAAACAGAGCCGGGCATTTATTATTCTGCAGGAGATAAATATAAGCTGAAAATCATGGAAACGGAACAGATTTTCGACGGAAATAAAATCTACAATATCAATACGGAAGATATGGAAGTAACGGTTGCAAAACCAAACGGCAGCAGCTCCATGTTCTCCCCCATCAACTATCTGTCCACTTACAGAAATGATTATAACGTAACGTACAACGGAAAGAAAAACGTGAACGGCGTAAATGCCGATTTCATTAAACTTACCCCGGTAAAATCAAACGGGATAAAATATGTTTACCTTTTTGTAGATTCGGTAAAAAAACAGATGGTGAAGCTTGAACAGCACGGCAGCAATAAAGATGTAGCCGTGATTGCTATTAAAGAATACAAGGAAAATCAGGAGCTTGATCCTAACATGTTTGTTTTCGATAAAAATAAATATAAAAACTATCTGATAACGGAACTGTAAAGCAAAACGGCAAAATTGCGAAACGGTTTGAAATTAGCTATTTTACAATTGTGCCTTTTAGCTTTAATTATAAAAATTTCATAAAATATAAGAGCTGCAAAGAAAACTTTGTGGCTTTTTGATTAATTTTGGCGCATGTTAAAAATATTAGACCGATATATTATAAAAACCTTTTTCGGACCGTTTTTCTTTATATTCAGCGTATTGTTTTTTATCTTTATCGTAAACATTATCTGGGTTCAGCTGGGTCAGTTTATGGGAAAGGGATTGAGCTACTGGCAGATCCTTAAGCTTTTATTTTATCTCGGGGTAAGCGTTATCAGTATGGTATTGCCGCTCACGATTCTCCTGGCGAGCATCATGTCATTCGGGGAATTTGGGGAAAGATATGAGCTTGCCGCCATGAAAGCTGCCGGAATTTCCCTGACAAGGGTGATGGTTCCTTTGCTGGGCGTGACGGCTATTATGTCTGTTATGCTGTATTTTTTCTCGAATAATATCATTCCGGATTTCCAGAGGAAGGCAAAAAATATGCTTTTTAACATTGCGCAGACCAAGCCGGCGCTTAACTTCACACCGGGACAGTTTATAGACCAGATACCGGGATACATGGTGAAATTTGATAAAATTTCAGGTGAAAACGGTGAAAATATTGACGGTGTTTTTATTCACAGAAAAGCCAGCACTTATGATAACCAACAGTCAATTTTAGCAGAAAAAGGCAAATTTGTACAAGCAGCCAATAAAAATTACCTGAAGCTGGTATTATACAACGGGTATGTCTATGAAGATAATTTTGCCGGAAAAGGAGAAAATGTACGGTTGAAGCAGCCTGATCAGGCGGTGAAGTTTGATTCCCTTGTCTCCCACTTTGATGTGAGCGAAATCATTAATAAAGCTATTGAGGAGGAGAGAATTACGGATGACTACTGTTTCCAGACCTTTAATGAGCTCAACACTACAATCGCTAAAACCAAAAAAGACAACGATAAGTTTTTCACCAATATCAATAATGATGTGCTGAGCCAGACTAACTCTGTAATCAGCTACATGGATACTAAGCAGAACAGGGCAAAAGCAAAACCGAAGCAGCTTCTGAAGCTTGATACCGTAAAAAAAGAGAAAAAATTAGAAATACTAAATAACGCTTACAATAGGTTAGACAATTTAAAAAGCACGCTTGAGGCCAAAAATAACGAAATAGACCCTGGTGTAAAATATTATGGAAAAGTAGTGATTTATCAGCAAAGAATTGTTACTTATTCCTTTACCTGCATCATTTTCTTCCTGATAGGAGCCAGTTTGGGATCAATTATCAGGAAAGGGGGAATGGGACTTCCGGTAATTATTGCGATAGTGATTTTCATTATTTTTTATGTAATTAATGTTAGTATAGAAAATATGGCGTGGTCTGGCAAGCTGAATCCTTATCTTGCTGCCTGGATTCCGAATATGGTTCTCTTCCCTTTCGGGGTCTGGATGACTTATAAAGCGCTTACGGATTCTCAGTTATTCGATGCAGAGAAGTATAAGGCATTATTTAAGCCTGTTACCAGATTATTTGTGAAAAATAAAGAGCATAAAAGATATCAGTAATTTGTTTTTATTTAAAGATTGAAAAATTTAAATTGAAAGAAATCATTCCTGAGAATAAGATTTAAATACATTTAAAAATAGTAAAACAGTTTCAATTTCTTGGAGCTGTTTTTTAATTAAAAAATATATTTTTGTCATATTAAATCAAAAAATCAATATGAGAATTTTACTTACATGTTTAAGTTTAGCATTATTTATTTCCTGTAAAAAGGAAAAAAATAAAAGCATTCAAAAGGATGATGCAAAAGATAGCTTAACTATTAAAAAAGAGTCTGTAGAAGTTAAAAAAGACAGCATTACATCAGTTAATGACATTAAAAAAGAGTATGCAGCAGTCAGCACGCTTTTAGAAGCAAAAAAAATAGATTCAACTGCATTTAAGTACAATTGCGATGAAAGAGAAGGTGAAGTCGTTTTCTATTATCAGGACAAAAATCTGAAAGCTGTAAAACATTTTTATGCAGAATACAGTCATTTTTCTTCATCAACTCAATATTTTGTTAAAAATGATAAGGTGTTTTTTATTTTTAAAGACGAAACAGTCTGGAATTTCGATGGCGGCACCTCTGAAAAGCCTGAAACCAAAGACAATATAAAAGAACAGCGAATCTATGTTTTAAATGATAAAGCAGTTCAATGTCTTGAGAAAAGTTATTCCATCAAGTCTGCAGGAGATAATCAGAATCCGAATACTATTGCTAATAAAGAAACAAAATGTGATATTTCCGAACTGATGAAAACCTATCAGCAGCTCATTAGAAATAAAAATAAAAAAGGCGAAATTAAGTGCCTTTAAAAAAGAAAGCGGCTTCGAAATGAAACCGCTTTTTTATTTTCAAACACTGAAAATTATACTTTCATAATTTCAGCTTCTTTTACTTTAAGATGTTCATCGCAAAGCTTCACATATTTATCGGTAAGAACCTGGATATCGGCTTCTATTCCTTTGATCACGTCTTCAGAAACACCATCAAGCTTTTTCAGTTCTTTCAAACCGTTTTGTCTTGCATTTCTTACTACTATTTTTGTGTCTTCAGTTTCAGCCTTAGCCTGTTTTGCAAGTTCTCTTCTTCTTTCCTCCGTTAAAGGCGGAACGTTAAGAATGATATTAATCCCGTTATTAGAAGGGGCAAAACCTAAATTTGAATTGATGATTGCTTTTTCAATATCATTAATAGCTTTTGAATCCCAAGGTTGAATAGAAATTGTCATTGCATCAGGAATAGAAACATTGGCTACCTGGTTGATAGGAGTTAAAGCTCCGTAATATTCCACCATTACATCCTGAACCATGTTTGTAGACGCACGTCCCGCTCTGATTCTCTGAAATGCATGATCCAGGTGCTTAACAGCTGCTTCCATATCCTCTTTTACAGACTCTACTATAAGATCTAATTCTTCCATTATATAATAAAAATTTGATAAGTTACACATTTAAATATAAGTAATATGTAATTGGTAATGAGTAATAATTTTTAAATTCTTGAATTTTTTAATCTTTAGATTAACTAATTCCTAAATCCTATTACCTAATCCCCAAACTACAAATCTACTAAAGTACCAACATTTTCCCCGTCCACTATTTTTTCCAGATTTCCGTCTTTGTTCATATCAAAAACAATGATCGGCAGTTTATTTTCGTGGCTCAAAGTAAATGCGGTCATATCCATTACCTTAAGGTTTTTAGCATAAACTTCATCGAAAGATAATGAATTATATTTTACGGCATCAGCATTTTTTTCAGGATCGCTGTCATAGATACCGTCTACCCTTGTTCCTTTTAAAATAACATCAGCACCTATTTCTATGGCTCTTAATGTAGCAGCGGTATCTGTTGTAAAATATGGATTTCCTGTTCCGGCTCCGAAAATGACTACTCTGCCCTTTTCAAGATGTCTTACCGCTCTTCTTTTGATGAAAGGTTCCGCTACTTTATCCATTTCGATGGCAGACTGCAATCTGGTTTTAATTCCTGCATCCTCCAGAGCGCCTTGCAGAGCCATACCGTTGATTACCGTAGCAAGCATACCCATATAATCTCCCTGCACTCTGTCCATCCCTTTTGCAGCACCGGCTACACCACGGAAAATATTTCCTCCTCCAATTACGATGGCAACTTCACAGCCTTTATCTACTACTTTTTTGATCTCAGCTGCGTATTCCTGTAGCCTTTCATTGTCAATACCATACTGTCTGTTCCCCATTAAGGCTTCACCACTAAGTTTTAGAAGGATTCTTTTATATTTCATTTTTATTTTAAATAACTTTTTTTCGTTAGTTCCAATTTGTCAGAATTTTGACTTTGCAAATATAATCATTAATAAGGTTGATTTTTAATTATAAATTAAATTTTTAAATCTTGTGTTTAAACCTCTTTACAAAGATTTTATAAAAGACTATTTTAATTATCGCAAGGCTAAAACAAGAAAATAAGATAATCTTTAACTTAAAATTTTCAAAAATTTTGCCTGGCTTTGCTTTTTAAACTAAACTCTTAAATCAAAATAAAACCACAATTTTCACGAATCTTGAATATTTAAATATAAATAATGTAAGAAATATTTTGAAAAGTACGAAAAAGGATTATTTTTGCATTAATAATAAACTGAATTGAAGAAAATTGTCATTTTTTCATTATTTCTCTCAGGAATTGTTTCTTACGCACAAACAGGAACAAATGTTTTTCCGTTTTTGAACCTTCCTGTGTCCGCAAGGCAGGCTGCTCTGGGTGGCGACGCAATTTCCATAAGAGATCGTGATGTTTCATTTGCCATTGCAAACCCTTCTTTGCTCAATAAAGATTCTGATAACCAACTTTCTGTAAATGCAACAGCTTACCTGGCCGACTCAAAATACGGAACCATTGCTTATGCCAAAGATTTTGATAATGGCCACATGGCAACCATCAACGCGCGGTATATGAGCTACGGAGATATTCCGAGGACGGATGACAGCGGTTTCGAAAATGGAACGTTCAAAGCTTCTGATGTTTCTATTGGAGCCGGATATGCCTATCAGTTTGAGGAAGACTGGACTATCGGTGGAGGATTAAATTTCATCACTTCAAAAATAGACAACTATACTTCTTCTGCCATCGCAGGAAACCTGGGAGTTACCTATTATAACAAAAAGAATAAGGAAACGGCTTCTGTGGTTTTAAGAAACTTCGGGTATCAGTTTAAAACATTCAACGGGACAAGAGAGAATCTTCCTTTCAGGATAGATTTGGGATATACCAGGATTTTAAAAGCAATTCCTTTAGCCATTACTATTACAGCTCACGACCTGCAGGAATTTGATATTTCTTCACAATATAATGTGAACGGCCAGGAAGTGAATGTGGGAAGAAAAATTGCCGATCACTTTTCTTTAGGAGCAGAACTGTTCCCTGAAAAAAGCTTCAACATCAGATTAGGTTACAACGTAAAAAGAGGAAATGAGCTTGCCGTGGCAGACCAGAGAAACTTCTCGGGGCTTTCTGCAGGTTTCGGGATTAAGCTTTCCAGATTCAGGATTGATTATGCTCATGTGAGATATCATAATTCTTCTAACGTCAACCAGATTGGTATTTCCGTGGATCTTACGAGCCATGCAGGATATTAAAAATTTAAAGAAATCCGCCCTCTTAAATTTATAATGATTTAATTTTAAATAGATTACCATACAAAACATTGGAAAACCTTGAGAAATGTCTTAAGGTTTTCTTGATTTTTAAGAAAAATTCTTGAAATTTGCGGTATGAAAAAACCTGTAATCGCTATCGACGGCTACTCGTCTACCGGAAAAAGTTCAATATCAAAAGTCATAGCCCGCAAGCTGGGGCTTATTCATCTGGATACAGGGGCGCTTTACAGGGGTGTAACCTGGTTCGCACTGCAGAATTGCACCAATAAAGACGGAACCATTAACCTGGATGAATTATTTTCTTCTCTCGGACAAATAGAGCTTGAATTTAAAAATGATAACGGAGAGCTGGTACTATTCCTTAACCATATTGATATTTCTAAGGCGATCCGAAGCAATGAGGTATCATCCAACGTCAGTTTTGTGGCAAAACAGAAAGAAGTAAGAGATTTTCTCCTGCAGTCTCAGCGCAGCCTGGCAGAAAAAGGCGGCATTATTATGGACGGACGTGACATAGGGACAGTAGTTCTGCCAAATGCGGACTATAAGTTTTTTCTCACCGCAAGCATTGATGAAAGAACAAAAAGACGCTATCAGGAACTCTTGACCCTTGGGATAGAAGCTGATGAAGAAACTGTTAAAGAAAACCTTATAGAACGGGATAAGATTGACAGTGAGCGGGAAATCGCTCCTCTGAAGCAGGCGGATGACGCCATCGTAATTGATAACACGAGCCTGACGAAACAGGAAACCATTGAAAGTATTTTATCTCACATTAAAAAGATTTAACACTTTTTAATAACTCATTTCACTTTTTGGTATGTTAATTGTACACCTTAAAACAAGCAAAAACTAATATTTATTAACTATTAAAAAAACAAAAAATGTCTAGAAAAGGAAACAATTCAGCAGGTATATTGGCAGGTCTTTTAGCAGGTGCTGCAGCAGGTGTTATCTTAGGAATGCTTTACGCTCCGGAAGAAGGTAAAGAAACAAGAAAGAAGATTAAAAATAAAGCTAATGATCTTAAAGATCAGGCCAAAAATAAATACGGAGAAGTTTCTGAAAAAGTAAAAGATCAGTATGGTAACATCTCTTCTACTTTTAAGGAGACAGCTAGCAACGTAGCGCATACCGTGAAAGACGGATACGATAAATATAAAGATCAGATCGTTTCTAAAACTACAGATGTAGTAAAAAATGTAGAATCAGAATTGAATGATCTAAAATAAATAGTTTATTTTTAGATAAATTTATGGGAAGGGACTTTATACATAAAAGTTCCTTTTTTTATAACTTTAAATAGAAATTATGATTGAAACTATAAAAGAATATGCGTCAAAAAGAATTGATCTCCTGAAGATTGAAGCGACGGAAAAAACGTCTCTTTCAGCGGGAATGATCACTTATTTTGTCGTACTGCTCGTTGCCTTTGGTTTTTTTATTATTCTGTTCAATTTCGGGATCGCCTTTCTTATAGGGAAAGCTTTGGGTGATTATTCCTACGGATTCTTAATTGTAGCGGCAGTTTATCTTTTAATAATGATTTTTATTATTATATTTAAAAAGAGAATTGTAAACGCTGTGGCAGATCAGGTTATTAAATTTTTAAATCATTAAAACTATGGGCAGAAAGTATGAGAGCTTAGAGGAACTCAGAAGAAAGAAAAAATTATTGAAAACAGAAATCAATGATCTGGAAAATCTTCTTACGTTCAAGAATACGAAAGAAAGTTTGAGTGCATTCACCAATGGTTTAACAGATCAGTATCTGCAGGAAAAAGTAGATGAAGACGGTGATGAAAAAGTTGTTCTCAGAAAAGACGTTATTGCAAAACAGATCACTTCCGAAATCAAGGATGCGCTGACCAGCAGAAATACAGCAATGGGAATTGCCAGCTCCGCATTCAAAGGGAATGCAGTAGATGCTTTAATTAAGCTGGCCGTTACGGCAATTGTCGGAAAGTATGTAAAAAATAATATCAAAAGTTCCAACTGGAAGAAAAAATTAATAGGAGTTGGTATGATTTATCTCGCTCCTATCGCATTAAAATTCATCCGGAAAAAACTTGAAAATTATCAGAAAAACAGAAGCGTTTCAAGCATGGAACAGCTGATTTAAGTAAGACTTAAGACGTTAGAAGTTAGAAATTAGTTTAATACACAGCATAAAACTAACTTCTAACTTCTAATATCTAATTTCTATTTTGAAAAAAGCTGTCCCAAAATAATGCCCGCCGCCATGGAAACATTCAGGCTTTCCGTGGACTGAGATTTCCCGAATCTTGGGATCATCACACTTTTCTGAAGAAGTTTTTCCGTTTCCGGACGCATTCCGTTGCCTTCATTTCCAAGAATTAAATTCATTTTCTCAGGTCTTTCAAAAGCATAGATATTCTCCCCTTCCATATCTGTTCCGATATTTGTATTTTCAGTTTTTGAAAGGTATTCGATTAAATTTGTATAAACAATATTTACCCTGGTAAAAGAACCCATTGTAGCCTGAATTACCTTAGGGTTGTAAAAGTCTACGGTATCTTCACTACAGATGATCTGCTCTATTCCGAACCAGTCGGCCAGTCGGATAATTGTCCCCAGATTCCCCGGATCCTGAATGCCATCCAGAACCAGCTGGATATTTTTATCCTCTAATTTTTCTTCATTTCCGAGATAACACACTGCCACCGAATCTTTTGGAGTTTTGAGGAAACTAATTTTTTTTAGCTCATTTTCAGAGATATGAGTCACAGGAACATCTACACGGCCTAATTTTTGCGGATCGGTAGATAATATTTCCTTAATTTTAAAGTTAGAATTAAAAAGTTCACAAATGATTTTATTACCTTCAACCAAAAACAAATTGTATTTTTGCCTGAACTTCTTTTTATCCAAAGATTGTAAAACTTTTATTGTATGAGCTGTAAGCATTATAAGAATTCTCCTCAAAAATATTACAAAATTATCTCATTTGCAACATTTGTAGGCCTCCTTTATGCTTGTAGTACCACAAAAAAAGTTCCGGACGGCGAATATTTGCTTACCCAGAACAATTTTGAATTTGAAGATAAAAAAGAGTTCTTCGACGGAGAACTGAAAGGTTACGTTCAGCAAAAGCCTAACAAAAGGCAGTTTCTTTTCATGCCATTGAGTTTGTGGCTTTATAATGCTGCCAACCCAAAATACGATACCCTTCTTAATGAATACATGACCTACCCTAATGAACTCAGAGATCAAAAGCTGAGGGATTCTCTTTTCATTAAATATAATATGAAAAACAGTGTAGGAAAAAGCTTATTCTTTGACAGGCTGTACCACAGCTGGGGATCTGCTCCGGTGATTCTGGACCAGACTAAAACAGAAAAAAGCGCAGAGTCTATTAAAAAAAGGCTTACGTATAGAGGATACTGGGATGCGGAGGTAAAATTCAAGCATGATCTTGATTCGGCGGCTAAAAAAGCTGCGGTTACTTATTTTATCACCCACAAAGATCCTACCTATATAAAAGAATATTACTACAATATTACCGATCCGAAGGTCAAGAATATTTATCAGCAAAAGATTCATGAAAGCCTTATAAGACAGGGACAGGTGCTGGACCAGACCGTTCTTGAAAAGGAAGTCACGAGAATTAACGAATTAATGAGGGAATATGGTTATTATAAATTTAATAATCTAGGGGATGAAATCTATTTCGTTGCAGATTCACTGAAAAGCAGAAAACAGGTTCCGGTGACCCTGGAAATCCACCGAGACTCCCTGGACAGACCATATAAAGTAGCAACCATCGGGAATATAGATGTTGCCATTGTGGATGAAATGTCGGACTATCCTAAGAATACAAAGAAAGACAGCCTTAGAGGGATACGTTTTCATAAAAATTCGGATCAATATAAATCGAGAGCCCTCTGGAGAGCGATTACGGTGGGACCAAAACAGGTGTATGACCAGAAAAAATTTGATCTCACCAAAAGAAACCTTCTATCAATGAATAACTTCAGCATCCTGAAAGCCAAAGATTCATTGAGACGCGGCGGAGATATTTCACCGAATGACAGTATCATTGATGTAATGTACGTCTTAAAACCGCTTCCTAAATACGAATTAAAACTGGGAACCGATATTAATTATTCTCAGCTGTTGAACCTTGGGGTTTCCCCGTCTGTGGACCTTACGACAAGAAATATTTTCGGTGGTGCAGAAAACCTTTCTACCAGCTTATCCGGAACGTTTGGCTCTATTAGAAGCACAAAGGATATCAGCAAAAGAGTTTTAGCGTATGAAATATCTGCACAGGCTTCCCTTAATTTCCCAAGATTGCTGCTGCCATTTGATTATTATAAATTATTGCCGAAACGTTACAGTCCTACTTCGTCTATTGTTTTAGGAGCTTCCGTGCAGAATAACATCGGCTTGGGGAGGGTAAACTTTAATACGGGATTAAATTATCTTGCTACCGTAAATGATAAGGTTTCCCATAGATTAACATTATTCAATACACAGCTGAGCTTAACGAAAAATAAGGATGCTTATTATGATTATTTTGTAAATGATAAAGAGGTGCTTGATGAGATTTTTAAAAGTTATTTCGCTTACAGGCCTTCTATAAAACAACAATTCGAAGCCGGCCAGCTTACAAGAGACGAAGTTTCTGAGAAGATCACAGAAGATGAAGAATATCAGGTAAACTTACCAAATGATGACCTTTATAATTCATTTATAGGAACTTTGGTAAACAAAGACAGGCAGACACAGGATGTTCTTATTTCATCCATGATTTATAATTTTGTGTATAACGAAATTGGAAAAAAAGATTACCCCAATGCTTTCTATTTCAACGGAAAAGTGGAATTAGGCGGGAATATTTTCAGTATTTTTAATCAAAAAAGAAATGAAGGGGGAATTATAACGGCACCTGAAAGAACAATATTTGGTGTTCCTTATGCACAATTTGTAAAGTTTGATTTTGATGTAAGAAAGTATTTTAAATTTAACAGAAATACGTTAGTCCTCCGTCAGTTTGTGGGTGTGGGTATTCCGTATGGAAATTCTTCTACTATGCCTGTGATACGTTCCTATTTCAATGGTGGTTCTAACGATATCAGGGCTTGGGTGGCGTTTGGTGGCTTAGGCCCGGCAGATTCACAGGTAGACGAGAGAGTTCGTACCTATATGACGGAAAATGTAAAATTAACGACCAACATAGAATTCAGAGTTCCTTTTACAGATATGTATGAAGGAGCGATTTTTACGGATATAGGCAATACATGGAGCCTGAAAAATTATAATGATGGCTTCGACGACGAGTTTAAATTCAACAAATTTTACAAACAGGTGGGTATCGGAAGCGGTTTCGGATTAAGGGTAAATGTAGCTTATATCACTTTAAGACTAGACCTTGCATATAAAATCTATGATCCGAATAAACCGATGGGCGACAGATGGAGATTGAAATATTTCCAGCCCTTCAAACCTACTCTGAATATAGCGTTCGGTTATCCGTTCTAATCCGGGGAA
Source organism: Chryseobacterium daeguense DSM 19388 (assembly GCF_000430825.1). Taxonomy (GTDB): domain Bacteria; phylum Bacteroidota; class Bacteroidia; order Flavobacteriales; family Weeksellaceae; genus Chryseobacterium; species Chryseobacterium daeguense. The sequence goes on from NZ_AUMT01000004.1 coordinate 141,288, forward strand.
ACTCCCAATGCAAAATAAACTACAGCGACCGTTCTGGCGAGAATCTCCCGTAACTGGTTTCTGTAATAGCTTTCGGGTTTATTTACATCTTGTGCATCAAAACCCAGCGCATTCATGTTATTATTCCGGGCAAAAAGCAAGGCCCGAAGATTGTGAAAACCTTGTGATACAATGATAATATTGTCTTTCTTATAAACATCCTTACATCGCAGAATACTTTTATATGTGTTGAAACCTTTTGGGTCTTCAATTATGATTTCTTCCGGTACGCCTTCCTGGTAAATGAGATAGGTTTTCATGGCTGCAGGCTCATCATAGCCGCGGCTTTTTTCTCCGCTTACAATAATTTTTTTTATTTTTCCGTGGTGGTAAAGCAATGCCGCCGCATCCATTCTTTTTGTGAAATAAGGGTTGGAAAGCCCGGATCTCATTTTTGGGGAAGTTCCCAGAACAAGGGCAATTTCGCGGGGTGGGATTTTCGATATTTTACGGTAGGTCCTTCCGTTGGTAAGTGCAAAAACCCAGGCATTAGCAAGGCATATCAGCAGAATTCCTATTTCTATTGATATAAAGGTAAGGTTGAATATGTTTTTTAAAATCCTCAAGTCAGATCAAAATTCAGCTTTATTTTTTTGCTTTTTGCTATAGACATACAAGCCAGAATATGTCCTTTTTCTTCTTCCTTTTCCGTTAAATACTCATTTTCCAGTAATTCCACGTCCCCTTCTTCCAAAATACATTCACAGCTGCCACAGATTCCTGATTTACAGGAATAAGGAACCGGAAATTTCATACTCAGCAACTGCTGAAGTATTTTTTCTTTATTGTCAGGAAGTTCCGTATGATATTCTTTCCCGAGCATTTTGAAATCTATTTCCACATTTTTCAGTAAAGGAAATTGTTTTTCAATAGGGTAAATATCGTCATTATATTCTTCAAAAAGCTCAAAGTGAATATTTTTCTTCGGAATGCCATGATGGTAGCATGCATTGGCTAAAGTTTTAATCATATCCCCTTTTCCACAGATTAAAACTTCGTCTACGGCATCCCAGATAGTAGATTCTTCGTCCGTATCGTCTAAATGTAGAATTTGATTAATAATTAAATTTAATTTTTTCTCGTCCAGCCTGCCATAAAAAAAACTGTTTGGAGTCTTTTCTTGTGAAAAGAAATAGAAAATCTGCAGCCTGTCGCCACAATTTCTGGCAAGATTATCCAACTGATCTCTATAAATTAAATCCTCGTATGTTTTACTTCCATAGAATAAAAATAACCTTGTTCTTGGTTCGTTATGAAGAATATTTTTAAAATGGCTTAAAATTGGGGTTATTCCGATTCCTGCCGCGAAACCTACGATGGTTCTGAATTCGCTTGGTTTGGAAACTATTGTAAACCGGCCGCCGGGCTCACTTACCAGCAATTCATCTCCTTCATTATAGTTTTTAAAAAGCTGTGAAACAGCTCCATCAGGAGAATTAATCTTTATCCCCAGTGATATTTTATTTTCATAAGGAGCCGAAGTCATTGAATAATCATTAATGACATCTACACCATGAGATTGAAATTTTATACTCACAAACTGCCCTGCCTCAAACCTGAAATTTTCTTTAAGATTCTCGGGAATATCGAATTCCAGAGAAAAAGTATTTTTGGTCAGTTCTTCCTTTTTCGTTATTTTTAACCAATGAAACTGTGTTAGTTTCCCCTTATAGATTTGTTGTTCCATACTTCAATTCAAAAATAGATAAAAAATAATTATGAAGAAGATAATTTTATCCACGCTTATTTTGTTTGCCCTGGCAAGCTGTAAAAAAGAAAGTCAGAAAGCTGATGAAGTAGTAAATGCTGCAGATTCTGCTTCAGTTTCAGAACCGGCTGCTCCTGCAGTTGCCTTAAAAACAATCACTCCTGCGCAGACATCTGAGTTTTTGGGTAAAAAAAATGATACATTATATGTCACTAATTTTTTTGCAACGTGGTGTGGACCTTGTGTAAAAGAAATACCACATTTTAAGAAAAAAATTGAGGAATTTCAAGGAAAACCGGTAAAAATTACTTTTGTAAGCTTAGATCAAAAGGAGGTCTGGAACTCCGAAGTACCTCGTTTTACGTCAGAACAGGGCATTCAGGATCATACTCTTCTTCTGGACGGACAGCTTTTGGATGGTAATTTTTTCAAGAATAACTTTAAGCAATGGGACGGCGGTGCAATTCCTTTTACCTTCATGAGAAAAGGGGATAAAACCGATGAGACTTTAGGGATGATCAATGAAGAGCAGCTGAACGAGAAAATGAAGTCTCTTTTACAATAAGCTTATAGACTTTTTATGTCAGATAAGTTTAAAATCCTGTGTTTGCTATTATTGGTCGCTATTATTTTAACCGCGGTCTTTAATCTGAACACAGGATTTTTAAGTTTAGGTTTTCAGGATTTTTTTCAGGCTTCGCCCAACAGCCTGATAGCAGAAATCAGGATCAACCGTGTTTTGGTAATGATTTTGGCAGGAATTTCCATTCCTACTTCAGGATTTCTGATGCAGGAATATTTTCAAAATCCTCTTGCCGGGCCGGATATTTTGGGAATTACTTCTGTGGCCAGCCTTTCCGTAGCTTTTTACATTTTCTTTTCTCATGATTTGCTGATCCCGGAATTTCTCCGAAACAGCTTTTTGAGCTTGGCGGCGATTATGGGAAGCTTCGTTTTGATGTTCATCTTATTAGCAATGTCTAATAAATTTCAGGATAAATCTTATCTGATTATTTTCGGGTTTCTGGTTTCGGCATTTGCAGGAGCTGTGGTTTCTTTGTTGCAGTTTTATGCAGAAAATCAAAGCTTAAAAAATTATATTTTATGGTCATTTGGGGCTAATAATATGGTGACAAGAAATCAGGTTTATGTTTTATCTGTATTAGTTTTAATAGGTATCATCATCTGCTTTAAAACAATAAAACCTCTGATTGGAAACTCATTGGGAACTTCTTACGCTCAAAGTCTGGGTGTCAATCTGAATCAGTTAAAAATTTTGATCATTGCTGCCTCTTCCCTGCTTTCTGCTTCTATCACGGCATTTTTAGGCCCTATTTTATTTGTAGGAATCATAGTTCCGCACTTTTGCAGGCTGATTTATAATCCCTCAAAATTGTGGCAGCAATGGATTTTGAATATGCTTTTAGGAATGCTGATTATGCTGCTGTTTTCAATAGTTGCAGAGAAAACTCAGATTCCTTTGAATGTGATCAGCTCCATATTTGGAATTCCTGTGATATTGATGATGCTTTTGAAACAGAATAAGGTTTGAAATGAAATGTGAATAAGTGAATTGTGAATTTTATATTCTCTCGCAAACTTTGCTGATGGCGCAGATGTTTGAAAATATTTTTAAATTTAATATAAAGTTTTATCCGCAGTTTGTCATTCCGTGGGAATCTAAGCTAATTTTGTAGAGATGTTTTCAACATGATAAATAAATGTAGTTTAATTTTATAATTAGTATAGAATAAAATCTGTGAAAATCTGTGAAATCCGTGGTTAAATAAAAAGTATGCACCTACAAATCAATCAAGCCAATATAGGTTATAGTAACATCCTAATTTCAAATGCAAATACTTATTTGGATTTAGGAGAAGTATGCCTGTTAATCGGTAACAACGGTGTCGGGAAAACAACTTTAATCAAATCCATTTTACATCAGGTTCCGGTTTTAAATGGAGAAATTTCTATTAATCAAAAAGATGTTAAAACCCTCTCCGTTAAAGAAATTGCAGAAAATATAGCGGTAGTTTTTTCGAAATCGGTCATTCCGCAGAATTATACGGTGGAAGATTTAATTTCATTGGGAAAATATATTTACTATCCTTTCTATTTTGAACTTAAAAAAGAGGATAGAGAAGAAGTTGCCCATATTATTGAAGAATTGGATTTGGTTCAATATAAAAATACACTTCTCAAAAACCTTTCGGATGGTAACCTTCAAAAAGCTTTTATTGGAAGGGCATTAACACAGAACTCTCCTATTATTATCCTTGATGAGCCCACCACTCATCTTGATGAGAAAAATAAAATTATCATTCTGAAAACCCTCAGAAAACTTGCCAGGGAACAAAATAAATTAATCCTTTTTTCTTCTCATGACTGGCGCCTGGCCAAAGAATTTGCAGATAAAATCTGGTATGTGAAAGACAATCACCTGTATTCAGGTATGGTGGAAGATGTTCTGCTGCAGCATGAGGAATTAATTAATCCGTCTTTATTTGAAATCAATGAGAACTTTGTGGCTCCAAGAATTATAGCACCAGATTTTCATAAGGAAATGCTCTATTCTTTGCTTCAAAAAAACTTTCAAAAAGACTTATCTTCATTAAATTTCGAATATAACAACCATTTTTGGGTAATCTCACATGCATCCATGAATCACAAATGCGAATCTTTTGAAGAAATCGTTAATTTCGTGAAAACCATCTATTAAACCCCTTATTTCTTTGATTAATTGATATACTATGCATGCATAGTATTATGCTTGTCATATAATTTAATCCTCTTATTATCAGTTTGTTAACAAATTTTAACTTTAAAAAGTATTATGCATGCATAATATTTACTAAATTTGAGTAAAACCATTTCAACAAAGAATGATGGATAATAAGGACAAAATAGAAAATGTAGATTTAATTCTGAAACAGACCTGGCTGGCTGTTTCAAAAATGTACACAGAACTGGCTCAGGAGCATGATTCTACGGCTGTTCAGGCCCTTACACTTCTTAAAATTGATCCCAAAGAAGGAACAAGAAGTACAAATCTCGGACCCAAAATGGCCATTGAGCCCACCTCTCTTACAAGAATCATTAAGCTTCTTGAAGATAACGGATATATTTATAAGGAAAAAACCACTACCGACAAACGTGAAGTAATCATCAAGCTTACAGATAAGGGTTTGAATTCCAGGAATATGTCTAAAGAAGTTGTAGTTAATTTCAACAAAAGGATCATGGAAAAAATTGCTCCCGAAAAGCTGGAAACGTTTAAGGAAGTGATGAACGAGATCATGAAAATCGCTACAGATTTAAATAACAGAAAATAATAAAATATATAATATGCAAAGAAGAATCAAACACGTTACAGTTCTTGGTTCAGGAATTATGGGAAGCGGTATTGCAGCGCACTTTGCCAATATTGGCGTAGAAGTTTCGTTGTTAGATATTGTTCCTTTTGAGCTTACTGAATCAGAGCAGAAAAAAGGTTTGACCAAAGATGATAAAGCGGTGAGAAACAGAATCGCCTCCGAAAACTTTGAAAAACTGAAAAAAGCAAGTCCGGTTCTACTCTATTCTCCGAAATTCGCGGATAGAATCAAGGTTGGAAATTTTGATGATGATTTACAGAAAATAAAAAATACAGACTGGATTATTGAGGTTGTCGTTGAAAAACTGGATATCAAAAAATCAGTTTATGAAAAAATTGAACAGTTCAGAAAACCGGGAACTTTAATTTCTTCCAATACTTCGGGAATTCCTATTCATCTTTTAACAGAAGGAAGGAGCGATGATTTCAAACATTATTTTGCGGGAACTCACTTTTTTAATCCCGTAAGATATCTCCCTCTTTTGGAAATTATCCCTACAAATGATACGCTTCCGGAAGTGATCGACTTCTATATGAGCTACGGGGCAAAATTCTTAGGAAAAACAACCGTTTTAGCGAAAGATACTCCGGCATTTATTGCAAACAGAATTGGAGTTTTCTCCATGATGGATTTACTTCACAATGTTCAGAAGCTTGGATTAACCGTTTCTGAGGTTGATAAACTGACGGGTCCTGTAATCGGCCGTCCAAAATCTGCGACGTTCAGAACAGCAGATGTAGTTGGTTTGGATACATTAGTGATGGTAGCAAATGGTGTTCGTAACAGCGGTGCCGAAGCGAATGACTTTAACAATGTTTTTGCCCTTCCTGATTATATCCAGAAAATGGTTGATAACAAATGGCTAGGTTCAAAAACTGAGCAGGGTTTCTATAAAAAAGTGAAAAATGCAGAAGGAAAATCTGAAATTCACGGATTAAATCTTGATACATTAGAATATGAGCTTCAAGGTAAATCTTCTTTCCCGACATTAGAATTAACTAAAAATATTGATAAGCCAATTGACAGATTTAAAGTCTTAATTGGTGGAAAAGATAAAGCCGGAGAGCTTTACAGAAAATCTTTGGGAGCATTGTTTGCTTATGTTTCGCATAAAGTTCCTGAAATTTCTGATGAAGTTTACAAAATTGATGATGCCATGAGAGCTGGTTTCGGTTGGGAAAACGGTCCTTTTGAAATCTGGGATGCCGTTGGCGTTCAAAAAGGTGTTGAATTGGCTAAGGATGCCGGTTACGAAGTTTCAGACTGGGTAAAAAATGTGGAGACTTTCTATAAAGTTAATGAAGAAGGACAAAGTATTTATGTTGATAAAAACTCAGGAGCATACAGCAAAATCCCGGGTCAGGAAGCCTTTATTATTTTAGATAATATCAGAAAAAATAAAACGCTTTGGAGTAATTCGGGCGCTGCGATTGAAGATTTAGGTGACGGAATTATCAACTTCGAAATCCGTTCCAAAATGAACTCTTTAGGAGGCGAAGTTCTGGATGGGTTAAACAGAGCGATTGATTTAGCTGAAAAAGAATATGATGGATTAGTGATCGGAAATCAAGGAACTAATTTCTCTGTTGGAGCCAATTTAGCAATGATTTTAATGATGGCTATCGAACAGGATTGGGATGATTTGAATATGGCGATTGCTTATTTCCAAAAATCCATGATGAGAGTTCGTTACTCTTCAATTCCTGTTGTTGTTGCCCCTCACGGAATGACGCTTGGCGGCGGATGCGAGATGACCATGCATGCAGACCGGGTGGTTGCGGCAGCAGAAACGTACATCGGATTGGTTGAAACCGGAGTGGGTGTAATTCCTGGCGGTGGCGGAACGAAAGAATTGACCTTAAGAACTTCAAGAGAATTTCATAACGATGACGTGAAAAATAACAGGCTTCGTGATGCTTTCATGAATATCGCAATGGGTAAAGTGGCAACTTCCGCTTATGAAGCCTACGATATGGGAATTCTTGAGTATGGAAAAGATATTGTTTCTGTTGATAAGAGAAGCCAGATTAAAACAGCTAAAATGCTCGCAAAAAGTTTGGCAGAACACGGTTATACACAACCTATCGAGCAGAAAGTAAAAGTTCTAGGTAAAGATGCTTTGGGAATGTTCTATGTAGGGACCGACCAGATGTTAACCGGAAACTACATCTCTGCCCACGACAAGAAGATTGCCGATAAATTGGCCAACGTAATGGTGGGAGGCAACCTTTCTGAACCAACAGTAGTCACTGAGCAATATTTATTGAATCTTGAGAGAGAAACATTCTTACAGCTTTGCGGAGAAAGAAAAACATTGGAGAGAATTCAGTACATGTTGCAAAACGGAAAACCATTGAGGAATTAATAGAGAGCTCCGTAGGAGCGAACTGTTAATAGCAGAATAATTTCAGAAAGCATTGAGCCTCGTAGAGGCGACCTGATAATAGACTATGGCAAACACATACACCCAAATATATGTTCAAATTGTTTTCGCCGTTAAAGGAAGACAGAATCTGATCTTAAAAGAAAATAGAGATGAATTGCATAAGTTTATTACAGGTATTGTTTCCAATAGAAATCAAAAATTATTCGCTGTTTTTGCAATGCCGGATCATGTGCACATTCTTGTTAGCATGAGTCCAACGGTTTCAATTTCAGATTTGGTAAGAGATATTAAAGCAGGTTCATCAAAATTTATTAATGAAAAAGGATGGATCAATGGAAAATTCAACTGGCAGGAAGGTTATGGAGCATTTTCCTATTCTAAAAGCAGTGTAGATTCTGTTGTAAAATATATCTTAAACCAAGAAGAACATCATAAAAAGAAAACATTTAAAGAAGAATATTTAGATTTTATGTCAAAATTTGAAATTGAGTATGATCCTAAATATCTATTTGAATGGATTGAAGATTAACAGGTCGCTCCTACGGAGCTCCGCAATTCGCAAAACAATAAAACTATGAACAGTTTACCTCTACGAGGCAAAAAAATTTAATTAAATAAAAATATGAAAACAGCATATATAGTAAAGGGTTTCAGAACTGCCGTTGGAAAAGCTCCAAAAGGTAGTTTAAGATTTACAAGACCCGATGTAATGGCGGCAACCGTAATTGAAAAATTAATGGCTGAACTTCCGCAATTAGACAAAAACAGAATCGATGACCTTATCGTAGGAAATGCGATGCCGGAAGCTGAGCAGGGACTGAATGTAGCCCGTCTGATTTCTTTAATGGGTTTAAACACCGATAAAGTTCCCGGCGTTACGGTCAACAGATATTGTGCATCAGGAAGTGAGGCGATTGCCATTGCTTCTGCAAAAATTCAGGCCGGAATGGCTGATTGTATTATCGCAGGGGGTACAGAATCAATGTCTTACATTCCGATGGGCGGTTACAAACCGGTTCCGGAAACGGAAATTGCTAAGACAAACCCGGATTATTATTGGGGAATGGGCTATACTGCCGAAGAGGTTGCCAAACAATATAATATTACCAGAGAAGAACAGGATCAGTTCGCATTTGAATCTCATATGAAGGCTTTAAAAGCGAATCAGGAAGGAAGGTTTGCGAATCAGATCGTTCCGATTCCGGTTGAATATAATTTCCTGGATGAAAACCAGAAAATGCAGACTAAAAAGTTTGATTTCTCAGTGGATGAAGGTCCAAGAGCAGATACTTCTCTGGCTGGATTAGCAAAATTAAGACCTGTTTTTGCTAACGGAGGAAGTGTAACTGCCGGAAACTCTTCTCAGATGAGTGACGGAGCCGCTTTCGTAATGGTAATGAGCGAAGAAATGGTAAAAGAATTAGGACTTCAACCAGAAGCTAGATTAGTTGCTTATGCAGCAGCCGGTCTTGAACCAAGAATCATGGGAATGGGCCCTATTTATGCGATTCCAAAAGCTTTGAAACAGGCAGGATTAGAATTAAAAGATATTGATTTGATTGAATTAAACGAAGCATTTGCATCACAATCTGTTGCCATCAAAAAAGAATTAGGTTTAAATCCTGATATTTTGAACGTAAACGGAGGTGCCATTGCTTTAGGCCACCCTCTCGGATGTACAGGAACTAAACTTACCGTTCAGCTTCTTGACGAAATGAGAAAACGCGGTAACAAATACGGAATGGTTTCTATGTGCGTTGGAACTGGGCAAGGCGCCGCTTCAATTTTCGAATTATTATAACTAAAAAATACAAAAAATAATGACTAAACTTAATAAAACACTAAAAGGAGGTGAGTTTTTAATAAAAGAAATTCAGGCTGATGAAATCTTCTCTTTGGAAGAACTAAGCGAAGAGCAAAAAATGCTTCGCGATTCTGCGAAAGAATTTATAGATAGAGAAGTTATTCCTCATCATGATCGTTTTGAGAAAAAAGATTATGAATTAACGGAAAAAACAATGCGTCAGCTTGGCGAAATGGGACTTTTGGGAATTACCGTTCCTGAAGAATACGGAGGCCTTGGAATGGGATTCGTAAGTACTATGTTGGCTTGTGATTATGTTTCAGGTGGAAATGGTTCATTGGCAACAGCTTATGGAGCGCATACAGGAATCGGAACGCTTCCGACTCTTTTGTATGGTACCGAAGAATTAAAAAAGAAATACCTTCCGGACCTTGCTACAGGAACAAAATTTGGGGCATATTGCTTAACGGAGCCTGATGCTGGTTCTGATGCTAACTCTGGAAAGACAAGAGCAAGACTGTCTGAAGACGGCAAACATTATATCATCAACGGACAAAAAATGTGGATCTCAAACGCAGGTTTTGCAGATACTTTCACTTTGTTTGCAAAAATTGATGATGATAAAAACATTACCGGTTTCGTGATCAACCGTTCAGAATTGGAAGATCCGAACAGTTTAACATTAGGTGAGGAAGAACATAAATTAGGTATCCGCTCCTCTTCTACGCGCCAGGTTTTCTTCAATGATATGAAAATTCCTGTTGAAAATATGCTGGGTGAAAGAAACAACGGGTTCAAAATCGCTTTGAATGCATTAAATGTGGGGAGAATTAAACTTGCTGCCGCAAACCTTGACGGACAAAGAAGAATTTTAAACCACGCCATTCAGTATTCAAATGAGAGAAAGCAGTTTGGTGTTTCTATTTCTACTTTTGGAGCTATCAGAAAAAAGCTTGCAGAGATGGCAACGGGTATTTTCGTGAGTGAAGCTGGCTCTTACCGTTTGGCAAAAAATGTTGAAGATAAGATTGCAGAATTGGTTGCAGGAGGAATGGATCATAAGCAGGCTGAATTAAAAGGTGTTGAAGAATTTGCTGTAGAAGCTTCTATTCTTAAAGTTTTTGTATCGGATCTTACGCAGATTACGGCTGATGAAGGAATACAGATCTATGGTGGAATGGGCTTCTCAGAAGATACTCCAATGGAATCTGCATGGAGAGATGCAAGAATCGGAAGAATCTACGAAGGAACCAACGAAATCAACAGGCTTCTTGCCGTTGGAATGCTGATCAAAAGAGCGATGAAAGGAGAATTAGACTTATTATCTCCGGCAATGGCGATCAGCAAAGAATTGATGGGAATTCCGTCTTTTGAAGTTCCCGATTATTCAGCATTTATGAGTGAAGAAAAAGCAATTATTGCGAATCTTAAGAAAGTTTTCTTAATGGTTTCCGGTGCTGCACTTCAAAAATTCATGATGGATATTGAAAAACAACAGCATTTGTTATTAAACGCTTCTGAAATCCTTAACCAGATCTACATGGCTGAATCTACAGTTTTAAGAGCAGAAAAACATTTCTCTGCTGATTCTGTGGAGGCTGCAATGGCACAGTTAAACCTTTACAAAGCCGTCGAAAAAATCATCGTAGCGGCAAAAGAAGGAATCATCTCTTTCGCGGAAGGTGACGAGCAGAGAATGATGCTTTCCGTACTGAGAAGATTTACAAAATATACAAATCATCCTAATGTAGTGGCGCTTACAGAGAAAGTGGCTGCTCATTACATCAATAAAGGAAATTATTAATATCTCTTATAAATTTGATTTAAATTGATAAACAAAAACGTTTCTTTTTTAGGAACGTTTTTTGTTTTGTGAAAAACACTTTTAAGTGAAGAATTAATTTTATACTTTCGCTTCAGATTTTAACGAAAAAAATATAAAGCATTAGCTTTTCTTGTTCTGGAAAAACTGTCAACTTTCAAGATGTACAAGAATATGCAGTGCTCACGCTTCGGCGTGGGCTATTGTTTATTTGTACATCGGGTATGACAGTACCTCCAGAACAATAGACATAGTTCCACGCTTTTTTTATGCAATAAGTGAAAGGAACATGCAAAATATTTTTTAGCCTGTTCTGTTTTACTTTGCGTATTAAAAGGAAAGCATAGAAAGTTTTAAAAACAGCTAGCTAGGGATTGGAAAATATTTAAAAGGTGGGAATTACCGAAAACCCGCCCCCGAAAGGAAAGTCAAATGATCTCTGTTGATCTTTTTGACAAAATAAGTAGGAACAAATGATATAATAAATTATCAAAATGAAAAAAACATTATTAACACTTTGCTTTTTAGGAACTATTATTGTGTCTGTTTTTCCATTTAGAACTTCTTGTGGACAAGTTGTAAGTGTAAACACACCATCAAGCTATTCTACATCTCAGATACAAAATTATCTTTCTGGCGTGAATACAGCTGTTTGTGGAACTTTTGTACACGCAAGTTCTATACAAATTTATGTTCATTAAATTACCAGCTCACATTTATATAAATGTGAGCATTTATTTATCTATACTAATGAAAAATTTAATAATAATCATCTGTTTTTTATTTTTTAATCACATATTTCCCCAAATTGGTTTCAATGTAGAGTATGAGGCAGATTACAAATTAGAATACAAAATTTATAAAAAAAGAATGGGGGTTCAGGAGACAGGATTTGCATTGCTAATAAATGCAAAAGAATCGTACTTTAAAAATATGGCAAAATATGTAAGTGATTCTTTAAAATATGAAAAAAAAATTATTCCAAGTGGTGATAATTTAAAAGATGCTTTAAATACAATGCAATATTACACTGAATTTACTGAAAATATTGGTATGACCGAAAGTAAAATATACATTACGGCACCTATAGATGATAAAAATTTTAAGTATGAAGAAAACAATGATATTTTCTGGAAAATACTGCCGGAATTTAAGAAAATAGGAAATTATAACTGTCAGAAAGCAATTACAGTAAGATACGGAAGAACATGGATTGCTTATTTTGCAAAAGAAATTCCTTTTCCATTTGGACCTTATAAATTCGGTAAATTACCAGGACTTATCCTTGAAGTCTTTGATTCAGAAAATGATTACCATTATACACTTTATAAATTTGGAAAAAGAAAATATTTTTGTAAATCGGCAAACTTGGAATCCAGAGCACAATCTGTGAAAAAAGAAAAAATTTTTGATTATAAAAGGAAACAGCTTTTGAATATGCTTGGAGATTTCCGATATATTGAAGAACAGGAAATAAGAACCAAAGCAATAAAAAACATGACAGAAAATATGAAAAGCTATAACCCAATCGAATTAAAAATATATTAATTTTCTGATAAGCAGAAGTAAATCTTATTTTGCTAAAATAAATATCGCTAAATGCCCCAATATTTTGTGGCATTTTTTATTTTTGTAATCTACTTTACTTACAATGACAAAAGAAGAACTATTACATAAAGCAATAAAAATTGCAGACAAAGCACACAAAGGTCAAACTGATAAATACCATGCTCCCTACATCGCTCACGTTATGCGTGTGATGGAATACGGAAAAACAATGGACGAAAAGATCGTAGGCGTGTTGCATGATGTGGTGGAAGATCATCCGCTGGAATTCAGCCTAGACTATTTGAGAAGCGAAGGTTTTCCGGAATATATCATTTTTGCAATCAGCTGCCTGACGAAATTTGATCCGGATGAAGATTACGACGATTTCGTAAAAAGAACAGAGCGCTCCCCTCTTGCTGTTGCCGTAAAGCTGAACGACCTTCGTGATAATATGGATCTGAGAAGGGTCAACAGAGAATTAACTCAGAAAGATATTAAAAGGTTCAATAAATATTTGAAGGCTTATCATTATCTGACAGAAAAATATTAATCCGCACCCGGATAATCATACGTTTTCACAGGGTGATTCGTACCATCAATATTAATATTTAAAGCTAAATAAACGAAATGTAAATTTTTATTTCCTGCAGCATCAAATTCTCTCTGCCATAAGTACCCCGTTGCAATTCCGAAGTAATCATCAATCTGATAACCGAATCCTCCATAGACTCTGTTTCTTGCAAACGTAGGTTTCATAGGGCTTACAAAGAAAATTTCGTCGTAAGCATTGGCGAAAACGGTTCCTTTTTTTACTTCTTTGGCATTTAATGGCACACTGATGTTCAGACGGTAACGGTAACGCATCCTTTGGGAAGATTTGTCTGTTTTTGGCTCATAAAACCAGCTTTTTTCAACGCGGAAACGGTTTTCAAATTTTACGATCCCTTTTTTCAGATCAATCACATCCTGAAGCCATACACGGAACTCTTCCCTGCTCAGGCTGTGATTTTTATAGTTGACGTATCTTCCAAGACCTACGAAAGGCTTATGGTTTTTGGTGAGATAATATCCCAACCCACCTTTCGCTTCATAATAGTCGGGATAAGAATATTCTTCATTTCCTCTAAGCTGCCCCTCCGCATAAAGAAAAAATTTAGGATGAAACTTGTAAGTGAGAGTCACTGCATTGAAGCTGGAAATATGCTCCTGTGCTTTGAAAAACGTAATACTTAAAAATAAACTCAGACTTAAAAACAGTTTCATTTTCTTAAAAAATTTTTGCAAATGTAAAGTAATTAACAATTTCGTAATATTAACTTTAATTTACTTTCTATTAACATTTACTTAATATTGATAGTGTACGAAAAACCAAGATGGAACCATCTTTCCGGCATTTTAACTCCAAAGGTTTCTGTATATGAAGTATTTGTTATGTTATTAATTAATATATAAATCGAAAAATCATTTTTCGCGAAACTTATTTTTCCGTCTAGAAGGTTATAGCTTCCCAGATTTACCCTTTCATTGTACCTGTAAATAATTTCATTTGTAAAATTTTTAAGGAATCTAGTCTCTAATTTTGCAATAAACTGGTGTTTTAAATTATCCAGAACATACCTCGACACAAAATCATTAGATGCCTTAAATTCGTTTTCAAGATAAGTATATCCCGCAGAATATTTTAACCATCGTAAAACTCTGTGGTTAAGCTCAATTTCAATTCCTTTTGAATTGATTTCACCCACATTTTGGGCGTACCAGATTGGATCATTTAAGGAGTTTTTGATCCAGTCGATAGAGTTTTTGGAATTTCTCATAAAGCCGCTGACTTTTGCACTTAATCCTTTATTCTGATATTCGTACCCGATTTCTGCTGAAACCGCATTTTCAGGCTGCAGGTCAGGATTTCCCTGCTCTGTTTTGCTTACATAAAAAAGGTCTGTAAAAGTGGGAACCCTCGACACTCTCGAAATATTTCCGTAAACTTTATTGTTTGAATTAAAATTATATCCTACATCCAATCCAGGGTAGAAAAAATTACCTTCCTTGGAGTAATTTGCCCATGAAAAACCGGGACTTACATTTAATTTTTTATCTAATAAAGAAAAATGATGCTCAAAGAATATCTGTGAAACGAAGCGGTTTCTGTCTCCTAAATTATTACTTGCCAGAAATTCTTTTCTCAGTTCTACTCCTACTCCTGTAGTTCCCAGGCTCCATTGATAGCTGGAATTCACTTCTCCTCCCACGTTGTTCCCGATGTGCATATTTCTGTAGATTTCAGGTTTTTGCCTGTTAAATACATACATATCCTGCCCTCTTCGCCAGTAAATATTGGAATGGAACTTTAAATTTCCAAACGACTGCTGATGCGCAACACTTACCACGGAAGCCTGTGTTTCCTCATATTGCTCGGTGGCCTGTGGTGAAGAATAAAAACCGTTTGCCCCGAATTTTTTCTCGGAAAAGCCGGCCTGCAGCCTTATATCACCATCTTTTATGTTTAATTTGCTTTGATAAAAAACATTTCTTATTTCATAGTCGGTATTATGCATATATCCCTGGGAAGCCGATGAATTGGCCTGCAGGGTATTCGAAAATTTTTCATTTCCCAGTTGGGCATTTAATCCCAGTCCATAACTTTCATAGTCGCCGGCTTCGGCATTTATTTTTACTCTTTTTCCGATATGAGTTTTGGTGATTACATTAATAACCCCCGCAAAAGCATTCTGTCCGAATTTTCTCGCACCCGGACCTTTAATAACTTCAATTCTTTCCACATCTTCAAGATCTATCGGCAAGTTCATGGAATTGTGGCCTGTCTGAGAATCATTCATCCTGATACCGTTTAAAAGCAAAAGCACCTGCTCAAAAGAACTCCCGCGAAATCCAAGATCACTCTGCACGCCGTTCGCACCACGTCTTCTGATATCCATACCGGGAATCTGCTGTAAAATCTCATCAATGCTTTTTGCCGGAGAATTTTCTATTTCCTCCCTGGTGATGATGGTGATATTTTGATTGGCTATTTTGTAAGGAATAGAAATAAGTTTCCCTTGAATTTCAATGGTTTCAATATCAGTAGCTTTTTCCTGGGCATGTAAGGAAAACATGGCTGCAAGAAAAAAAACACTTCCTATTTTTTTTATCATATCAGAATTAGTTTCGCGAGTCCAAAAGTACTGGAGTTCGGGAAGACATACAAATGATACTTGTCATAAAAAAAGATGCAGCTGGAGAACTGCATCTTGGGAAGTAATTTCGTTATCTTTTTCTCATTAAATGTGTAACTAGATCTCTGAATAACTTTCTCATTTCTATATTACATATTTATGAATACAATTTTAAATAATTTTAAAATATAAAACAATAGTATTAATTAAAAAAACTTAAAAAATCTTAAAATTTAATATTGGAAATCAATGCTATGCATAGCTTTGAGTATTCATTTGCATTAATTTAATCTTTAAATTCTTGGAATATTGCATCATTAGTAATTCCTCTGTCTAATTATTATAAATCTTTAATTCGTCTTTATAAACCTAATGGGTTTTTAAAACCCGTTAGGTTTTGAGCCAATAAAAATGCATTAACTTAGTCCCATTCGTTGAAAAAAGTATAATATATATAGAGAGTTCATATTAAACTTCTGTTAAACTAAATCATAAAAAATACACTGAAAATTCGTATTTTTGTTGGTCTCAATTTTACTATGGCTAATATTACAGATATAGATATAAAAAAGCAGATTTTCGTTAAGAATGCACACCTTAACAATCTGAAACATATTGATGTTCTTATCCCTAAAAACAAGTTAATTGTCATTACCGGAGTTTCCGGAAGCGGAAAATCTTCACTGGCTTTTGACACTATTTATGCGGAAGGACAAAGAAGATATGTGGAGAGCTTAAGCTCTTACGCAAGACAGTTTTTGGGGAAACTGGAAAAACCCAAAGTAGATGACATCAAAGGTTTAGCGCCTTCTATTGCCATCCAGCAGAAGGTAATCTCTTCCAACCCAAGATCTACCGTAGGAACTTCTACGGAAATTTATGATTATATGAAGCTTCTTTTTGCAAGAATCGGGAAGACATTTTCCCCGGTTTCTGGTGAAGAAGTGAAGAAAGATTCGGTTTCTGATGTAGTGGATTTTATTAAATCTTCGAAAAAAGAAGCATCCTTTTTACTGACAGCCCCTTTGGAATATGACATCGATAATTTTGGTGAAAATTTAAATGTTCTGAAACTGGCAGGTTTTACAAGACTTGAAATCAATGGAAATGTTGCGGGTATTGAAGATCTTGAAAGCTTTGGTTTCACTCCGGAAAAAGGAATGGAAATCAATCTTGTGATCGACCGGTTTTCTTATGAGGAGGATGAAAGCTTCCTGCAGCGTCTGGCGGATTCTATCCAGATGGCTTTTTATGAAGGCCGTGGATACTGTTCGCTTAAAAATATGGAAATAGGAAAAGTAAAAGAATTTTCAAACAAATTCGAGCTTGACGGGATAGAGTTTTTGGAACCTAACGTTCATTTTTTCAGCTTTAACAATCCTTATGGAGCCTGCCCAACCTGCGAAGGCTACGGAAAAGTAATCGGAATTGATGAAGATCTTGTGGTTCCGAACAAGACACTTTCCATTTTTGAAGATGCCATAGTTTCATGGAGAGGTGAAAGCATGAGCGAATGGAAGAAAGATTTCATTAAAAAAGCAAAGGATTTCCCTATTCATAAGCCTTATCATCAATTAACCAAAGAACAGAAAAGTTATCTATGGAAAGGCGATGGCAAAAGTACATTCCCCTCAATTAATAATTTCTTCAGGATGCTTGAAGAAAATTTATATAAAATCCAGTATCGTGTCATGCTGTCCCGTTACCGAGGAAAAACGCTTTGCCCTACCTGCGAAGGCCTTAGGCTGCGGGAAGAAACGAGCTGGGTGAAAATAGACGGACATAATATCCAATCAATGATAGAGCTTCCTCTGGATGAGCTTTTTCCATTGATTAAAAGTTTAAAGCTCTCTGAGCACGACCAGGAAGTAGCAAAAAGATTATTATATGAAATTACTACCCGCCTTGAATTTTTATTAAAGGTAGGATTAGGATATTTAACGTTAAACAGAACTTCCAACACTCTTTCAGGTGGTGAAAGTCAGAGAATTAACCTTGCAACAAGTCTGGGAAGTTCTTTGGTGGGATCTATTTATATATTGGATGAACCATCCATCGGGCTTCACTCAAGAGATACCGAAAATTTAATTGAAGTATTAAAAAATCTTCGTGATCTGGGAAATACGGTAATCGTTGTGGAACACGATGAAGATGTAATGAAGGCTGCAGATTATATCATTGATATTGGTCCGGAAGCAGGTTACCTTGGTGGTGAGCTGGTTTTTGCCGGTGATTATAAAGAACTGAAAAATGCCGATACATTAACCTCGAAATATCTTACAGGAAGGCTGGAAATAGAAGTTCCTTCAAAACGCAGAAAAGCGAAAGAATGGATCAATATAAAAGGTGCCCGGCAGAATAATCTCAAAAACATTGATGTAGATGTACCATTGGAAAGCCTAGTGGTAATTTCGGGAGTTTCCGGAAGCGGTAAGTCGACTTTAATGAAAGAAATCCTTACGAATGACATCCAAATCCAGTTAGGAATGGGCGGGAAAAAGGGTGATTACTATTCTGTTGAATTTCCTAAAAAGCTGATCAAGCATATTGAATTAATTGATCAAAATCCTATCGGTAAATCATCCCGTTCGAATCCGGTAACTTACCTGAAAGCGTATGACGATATCCGTGACCTTTTTGCTAAACAAAAAGTAGCGAAAATGATGGGCTATAAGCCTAAACATTTCTCATTCAATGTAGATGGCGGAAGATGTGATGAATGTAAAGGTGAAGGAGTAATCAACGTTTCTATGCAGTTTATGGCAGATATTGAGCTGGAATGTGAGGTTTGTAAAGGAACCCGCTTCAAAAGTGAAATTCTGGACGTAAAGTATGACGAGAAAAATATTTCTGATATTCTTCACATGACTGTGGATGAATCTTTAGAGTTTTTTAAAGATAATAATGAAGAAAAAATTGTAACGAAATTACGGCCTTTACAGGATGTCGGATTGGGTTACCTTCAGCTTGGGCAGAGCTCTTCTACCCTTTCCGGTGGTGAAGCGCAGCGTGTGAAGCTGGCTTCGTTCCTTGTAAAAGGGGTGACAACTGATAAAACGCTATTTATTTTCGATGAACCTTCTACGGGATTACATTTCCATGATATTCAGAAATTATTGAAATCATTGCAGGCATTGATAGATCTGGGCCATTCCGTAATCGTGATTGAGCATCAGCCGGATATTATAAAATGTGCAGATTATATTATCGATATCGGTCCCGAAGCCGGAAAACACGGTGGTGAAGTAGTTTTTACCGGAACACCGGAAGATTTAACGAAGAATAAAAAATCTCACACAGCAAAATATATCAAAGAAAAGCTGGAGAATTAAAAATAAGAAGAGAGTCATATTTTTGACTCTCTTTTTTAATTGAAATACTAAACCTTAAAGGTTTGATTAAATAGTATTATACAAAAACGGACTTTGTTTAATAAAAGTCTCATCATTAATCTGAGCAATGAGAAATTTAGCCAGATCTGTTGCGGAAATATTTTCGCCTTTGCAGTCTTCTAAGCTGGTTTCTGTCGGAAAACTTTCTGAGGTCAAATTAATTAACGGAAGTCTAACTAAAGTCCAGTCTAGGCTGCTTTCTGCAAGAAGTTCGTATTCTTTTTGCTTGTCCGCAGTGGTTTCGGGATAGTTCTGATGCATCCAGTCGGTAGCCATTTTCACTTTTTCATTTTTATTGTCGAAGGGTGTGTTCACGCTCAAACCTGTGGTGACGATATAGCGTTTAACTTCATGAGAATTCATAGCTTTGATGATGTTTTCCGCGGCATCGCTGAAAATTGATTTCTCACCTTTCGGCTGTCCCAGAGTACTTATCACAAGACTGCAGTCTTTAATTAAGTTATTTACGGATTCATAATTTCTTGCATCGCCTTTTGTAATTTCAATTAATGGATTTTTGATCGTAAAATTGTCAGGATTTCTCAGCAGCAATTTAATGGAATAATTATTATCTAAAAGCTGTTGAACAAGATATTTTCCTGATTTTCCTGTTCCGCCAATTATGGCTATTGTATTTGTTTTCATAGGATTTCTCTTTATGTTGATAGCAAATGAGCAGCCTGCTGACTTTTGCTATTTTTTTGTTTAAAATAAAAGATTTTTGGGTCCAGAATTTGAACCTTAGTTTTCAGCACTAGAATGATGCTGATGATGGGTAATATTTATAAAGAGATTTTGATGAGATAAAGTTAAAAACTTTTTTTGTTATTAAAGTACTTTTTTAGTCAATTTTTCAGTCATTAAAATTATCCACAAAAAAATGTGGATAACATGTGAATTTAACATTTAGTTCATTGTTTATAAGAAAATTTATTCTTACATTTACTATGAAATAAAACTGAAGTGGAAACATATTTTGCTTTTTTCAGCTTTGAAATCGCAATTAAATTTATAAAAATTTAAGCACAGCATTGTCGGCTGTGCTTTTTTATTGTTGTCTAATTAAAAAAATGAGATGTTTTATCTACTGAACTCGCTTCTAAAGAGCGGGTTCTTTCATCTCTTACTCCTAGCTATTGATTTTTTTCAGATTAATTAATAACTTTATCATAATAAGGCCTCATAGTTCAATGGATAGAATAGAAGTTTCCTAAACTTTAGATCCAGGTTCGATTCCTGGTGAGGCTACAAACTGTAAATGGTCAATTGTTATTTGAGAATTTAATGCATTTTAATTCACAATTGAAGTTACCATTCCCCTTAATTAAAGGATTGCTTATACCTCAAAGGCGTCATATCAGTTTTCTTTTTGAATAGTTTATTGAAAGATTGTGAATGCTCAAATCCCAGCTGATAAGCCACCTCCGAAACAGAAAAACTTGTTGTGGTAAGATATTCCTTTGCCTTTTCTATCAGCTTTTCGTGGATGTGCTGCTGTGCATTTTGTCCTGTGAGACTTCGCAGCATGTCGCTTAGATAGTGTGGCGAAAGATTTAGTTTTGAAGCTAAAAATTCTACAGTGGGAAGCCCTTTCGTTAAAGTTTCCTGCTGATTAAAATAATCTTCCAGAAGATGTTCCATTTTAGAAAGAAGATTGTTGTTAACTACCTTTCTGGTGATGAACTGCCTTTTGTAAAAGCGGTTACTGTAGTTCAGCAAAACTTCAATGTATGAAATAATTACATCCTGGCTTATTTCATCAATTGCTGTGTTCAGCTCATCGTTAATATTATTCAATAAACTCACCATTAAGGTTTTTTCTTTATCGGATAAATGCAAGGCTTCATTTGTATCATAAGAAAAGAACCCGTATTTCTTAATATTTTTCGCCAGAGGATAGTTGCATAAAAAATCCGGATGAATGAATAAAGTATATCCATGATATTCTGTATCTCCTTCTGTAAACAACACCTGATTGGGTGATGTAAACATCATACCGCCTTCATTAAAATCATAATGTCCCTGCCCGTATCCCATTTTTCCATTTTCAGAAAACTTATAGGAAATTTTATAGAAGCCAAGGGTAAATCTTCTGTCGAGATATGATTTGTCGACGCTCATCTTCGTATTATCTACAATGCTGATCAATGGATGAAGCGGTTTTGCTACATTCAAAATCTGGTGAAGCTCCGAAATAGAAGAAATTTTTAAAAGAGAATGGTCTTTCTTTTCCATAATTTAAAGATACGAATTAAGTTTGAGGGTTTTTGAGCTATGGAAATATAGAGTTACAGAAACTCAAAAGAACGCTAATGCTCTCAAACCCTCAGATATTAAATAAACTGTTTCCCGAACTGCTCTCTAAATGATTCCGCACCCATTTCCAAACGTTGCGCATACAAAGCTTTTGCATCTTCCCCGGCAACATATCTCAATTGTTTTTTGCCGTCTGTTGCTGCTTCATACACCACTTCTGCAATGGTTTCAGGTTCAGAAGCGCCTTCCATCATGGCTTCTGTGTTAGAAAACATGGTATCTACCATTTTTTGATATTCAGGTTTTGTTCCCATATCGAGAGAACGGCTGATAAAATCAGTTTTTATTCCGCCCGGAGACACGGTTTTTACATCAATCCCGAAAGTATTCAGTTCATACGCAAGACTTTCGCTCCATCCTTCCAGTGCCCATTTTGTAGCGTGGTAAGTGGAACCCAACGGGAAAGCAATTAATCCGCCGATTGAAGTAGTAGTAATAAACATCCCGCTTTTCTTCTCCCTGAAATAAGGAATAAATTCTTTCGTAACACGTATTACTCCTAATAAATTAGTGTCCAGCTGCTTTAGAATCTGATCGTCATTCAATGCTTCCAGCGGACCAATAAGCCCATATCCTGCATTATTGAAAACCAAATCGATATCACTGATTTCCAATGCTCTTTTTACCGTAGACTGTATTTGCTCTAAATTAGTGACGTCTAATGGTAGAAGGGTAACATTATCCAATTGTGTCAATTCTGTTTCGGCTTCCGGATTTCTCATAGTTGCGATGACATTCCATCCTCTGCTCTGAAATAATTTTGCTGTTGTTTTTCCTAGTCCTGTTGAGGCTCCTGTGATGAAAATTGTTTTCATTTTTTTGTTTGTTTTAAATTACATGACAAAGGTGCGGAGTTGGGCAAAGACTAAAGTTGCCAAAATGGATATTGATGTAGCCAAAATGAAATTGAAGATGTATTGATAAAGATTCGTATCTTTAAGTTATTAACCAAATTAAATTTATTACTATGAAAACCAGTCAGATATGGGCCAATTTCGCAGTTGCAGAACTGGAACGGACAACAAATTTTTATACAGCTTTAGGCTTTGCATCAAATAACTCAATGAACTCGGATGAGCTCACAAGCTTCTCTTTTGGTGAAAATAAATTCATCATTAATTTCTTTCTGAAAAATGGCATTGAAAAAAACACAAAATCCAAATTTTCTGATACCGAAAACGGTAATGAGATTATTCTGAGTTTATCAGCCGATAGCAAGGAACAAGTTGATGAATGGGTAGAAGCTGTAAAAAATGCAGGCGGAAAGGTAGTTGCAGAACCATATAAAATTGGGGAAGGATATACCTTCGTTTTTTCGGATCCGGACGGGCACAAATTTAATGTACTTTACTGGCCGGGAATGTAACCATAAAAACCGACAAATATGGCTTGCCGGTTTAAAAACAAAAATTGATATGGATATGATTAGATATCTTTTTTTCTAATGCTGACACAAATTTATATTTATTTAGAATTAATAAAAATAATAAACTTATGACATTTGTCACTTTTTAAAGAATAATTTAGTAAAAACCTCCCTACCTTTTAACGTTGAGAAAATATTCTATTGAAAAAAGAAATGTGTAAATTACTATTAATATACAGTTTACAATAAGAAAGGGTAATTTGTTTTTTGGATGCTTATTAATGAAATAAAAATTAATGTAAAGTAAAATGAAACTCGCAGGAAGAGAGTTGTAAAGATATTCTTCTTGAAATACCAAAAACAGTATTCCAAAAATTATGCACAGGCCGATTATAAACGCCGGATGTATTTTCAACTTAAATTCGTGTTAACTGATCAAGTTTTTTCAATAAAGTAGGAATTCTAAAATCACCATGCATCTGCTCGATTTTTGGCTTTATTTCATCCACGTCAGTGCCCATCGCCGTAAGATACAGCGGTGTTGTACTTTGACCTCTGAGAATTGTTCTTCTTCGGGAATCCGGTGCATTAAATCCGTTTTTTGCAATGCCGATGACAGGATATTGCTGACCTAATGCTTCATACAGGTAGCCGCCCAACCCTATTTTGCCATCATTATCCAGAGTCACATATCCATCCACGACAATAATGTCACCTTCTTTAAGCTCAATTTTATTTAATAAACTTAAAATGCAGGGAAGTTCCCTTTTGTAGAAAGCACCGCTCTCATAATCTGATGTAATGCTTGTTTTCTCGCTAAAAATATAGGTTTCGGATGATGATTCCCAGTCTTCAAAAGCAATGCAGATTGTATTGGCATACTCATCAAAATAATACGTGTCAAATGCGTATATCATCACAATTTATTTGTTAAAAACTCTCCAAAATGCCATAGAACTCCGGCCGGATCATGTACGAAACACTCTTTTCCCCAATCCATTATCCTGATGGGGCTCAGTTTTGTAGTTTTATATTTTTCAGTGAAATTTAAATCTGCCAGTTCGCGGTAAACTTCATCAGTATTTTCTACCTCTATGAAAAGCATTGTATTCTCAATCCACTCTTTCACATACGCATCCTGAAGATAAAATGAGATTTCTTGGCGTTTAAATAATGATAATTTAGGATCAAGAACCACTTCTTCAAAGCCGAGATCCCTGTAAAAATTTCTGCTTTCTTCAAAATTTTCCGAACCAATAAACGGGCGAATAGATTTTATATTATTTTTCATGATAATTTGTTTCCAGTTTTGGTAGGGCATTTCAAATTTTATTTCACCTTTTCCATGCGTCCCGATTTCTTTCCAGCCGGATTTTCGGTAAAAGTTTTCTGCCCGGGTGTGCGGTGATGTTCCGAGCCACACATTTTCATGGGTCTGCCCGAAATACCATTTCAGCATTACGTCATGGAGTTTTTTTCCAATCCCCTGCCCTTCGAAATCAGGATGAAGGAATAAGGCCCAGATGTTATTTTCCTTTAAATCTGCAATTGAAAAGCCTACAATTTTGTCTTTGATTTCACATACCCAGCCTTTTCCTCTTTCAAAAAGAAATTCTTCGCAATCCTTGTCTGTTACGAGATTGGGATCAGACAGTATATTTTCTTTTACAGAATTTCTTACAATCTGTATCTGAGGGATATCTTTAAGCTGAGCTTCACGGATGATCATATAAATTTAGATTAAAATATAAGGCAAACCGTTATTGATTTGCCTTATGGTTATTTATATTTAAAATTATTTTTTATCAACAACAATTCTTTCCGGCCTGTTGGCCAGTTCCCATGCCGTTGCGAAAACCAGCTGTGTTCTTTTTGCCAACAATGGATAGTCAATTTTTTCAACATCATCTGTCGGTTTGTGGTAATCTTCATGAATTCCATCGAAGAAAAAAGCAACCGGGATATTATTTTTTGCAAAATTATAGTGGTCTGACCTGTAATAGAGTCTTTGAGGATCGTTTGGATCGTCGTATTTATAATTTAGTTCAAGATTATTTGTCTTTTTGTTGGCTTCTTCATTGATTACTTTCAACTGAGAGCTCAGCATTTCAGAACCAATCACATATACATATTGTTTTCCCCTGTTTTCAGGGTCATCACGGCCGATCATGTCTATATTTAAGTCAGCAACCGTATTAGCCAGCGGGAAAACCGGGTTATCCGTATAAAATTCAGACCCGAACAGGCCATGTTCCTCTCCGGTTACATGAAGAAATAAAATAGATCTTTTTGGGCCTTTTCCAGCTTTTTTAGCGCTTTGGAAGGCTTTAGCAATCTCCATTACGGCCACAGTTCCGCTTCCGTCATCATCGGCTCCGTTGTAAACTACTCCTTTTTGGGTTCCTACATGGTCATAATGTGCTGAAACCACAATAATTTCTTCAGGTTTTTCAATTCCTTCAATAAAAGCTAAAATATTTTCGGAATCAGGAAGACCGCTTCCTCCTCTCTGCTTCATATAATCGGCAGGAACCTTTTGATAATAAGATCCAAGAGATTTTGGAAAACCGATTCCAAGGCTTTTATAATAATTAACCATATATTCTCCAGCCTTTTTCTGGCCCGGACTTCCGGTATCTCTCCCTCCCATTTCATCAGAAGCAATAACATATAAGTTTTTCTTTAAATCATCAGCTTTAATCTCCTTATAGGCAGAAAGAAACGCATTATCACCTTTTACATTTGATGAAGTTTGTGTACCGGCAGTATCTGTGGCATTTTTTGCCGTTCCACAGCTTACCAGCACTGCAATTGAAAATAGAGGAATAATTAGTTTTCTCATTATAAAATTAATTTGCTTAAAAATAACAAAATTTATTTAATCTTCATCAGATTGCTATTTTTCTTATATTTGAATTAAATGCAACAGGGATGGAAAATATTTATGGATTTAATCATTACTCGTTCTTCACGGATATGTCTGAGCTGGCCACAAAAAACAACAGCTTCGACCTTTCTCTGGGACTCCCTGATTTTGAAATCGATGAAAGGCTCAGGACATTTCTGAAAGAGTCAGCAGATCTTAATACACATAATTATGAACCACTTGCAGGCAATCCATTACTGATAGAAAATGTTATTGCGTTTAATCATCAAAGAAAAAACAGCATTCACCTTAAAGAAAACGAAGTTACGGTAGTTCCATGTGCAACCTTTGCTTTATATACCTCTCTTAAATCCATTTTAAATCAGGGAGATGAAGTAATTATAATACAGCCTTCTTATTATACTTACGGGCCATCTGTTTTCTTAAATGGCGGAATTCCTGTATATTATGATCTTGATAATGATTTCGCAATAAATTGGGAAAAGCTTCAAAATTGTATTTCTGAAAAAACAAGAGCAATCATCGTAAATTCTCCTCAGAATCCAACCGGAAAAATATGGTCAAAAGACGATTGGAATCAACTTTACGAATTAATCAAAGACCGGGAAATTTATCTGATCTCTGAAGAAATCTATGACACTTATTGTTATGATAGGATTGAGCATTACAGCTCATTTCTTCACCCGGAGTTAAGGAAAAGAACATTCTGTATATTCTCGTTCGGGAAAATGTTTCATACCACCGGCTGGAAAGTAGGATACCTGCTGGCTCCTGAAGATCTGACGGCCAGGTTCCGTTGTCATCAGCAATATATATCATACAGTGCCAATTCTCCGTGTCAGTACGCTATTGCAAAATATCTGGAAGTTTTTGATCCTTTAAAGAATCAAACTTTTATGCAGAACAAAAGAGATATTTTTAATGAATTGATCAGGCAAACCCCTTTTTCCATTGAAAAGGAAGCAGAAGGCGCCGTTTTTCAAATTGCAAATTTTAGAAATATTTCAAAGACAATGACTGATGTAGAATTCTCAAAATGGCTTACCATCGAGAAAAAAGTGTCCTGTCTTCCGCTTTCTGCCTTTTATAATTCGAAACAGAATTCTGATTACGTACGTTTTAGTTTTGCTAAAAATGATGATTTGATTATTGATGCTTTAGAACATTTGAGAAAAAATCTTTGAAGTCATTGCGAGGAGTATGGCAACGAAAATCTTTATAGTTATATATAATTTTCTTCCGCAAATTGAGCAGATTACGCAGATGATTGTGTTATTTGTGAAAAAACATTTGTCATTCGTGTTTAAAAAAATAAAAAAGCACCGCAAAACTGCAGTGCTTGATATTTTTAATTTTAATTACTTTAAAAAGCTAAAACCCTTACATCTATTCTCCTGTTTTTTGCTTTGCATTCATCCGTGTCATTGGCTTCACAAACAGGATATTGCGAACCATATCCTTCCGCTTCTACCCGATCTCCCGAAATTCCTAATTCCAAAAGCTTCAGTTTTGTAGTCTGTGCTCTCAGGTTAGAAAGCTTCTGGTTGCTTTCTTCATTTCCTGTATTGTCTGTATAGCCGCCTAATTTTATTTTTAAATCAGGATAAGCATTGAGAATTTCAACCAAATTTAATAGCTGAACTTCAGAACCCGGCTTCAGATCACTGGAACCTGTCTGGAAATACAGGTTTTCTATAGTGTACCAGTTATTCGGATCCAGAATTTTCTGATCTTTATTTTTAACTGAATTAAACAATTGATATAGCTGACTTCCTTCACCAATTGAAATTTTCTTACCACCTTTCAATTCAACCTCTTGGATATTTCCTGTGTCATAAACGAAATCTCCGCTTTCATTTAAATGTCCTTTTATTTCTTTCGGGCCTACATCCACTAAAGCTGCAGTTACTTGTGTGTTTTTCACCCCTGAAATGCCGGTCAGGGCTTCAATTTTTGCTTTTCTGTTGGCTTCAATTTTATCTTTATGTAAAACCGCTAACGTAGGAGCAATAACCAGTGAAACGATGGACATTAATTTAATCAGAATATTCATCGAAGGCCCGGAAGTATCTTTGAATGGATCTCCCACAGTATCACCGGTTACGGAAGCTTTGTGAGGATCGGAGCCTTTGTAGTAAGTCTGCCCGTTAATATCAACACCTTTTTCAAAAGATTTTTTGGCGTTATCCCACGCTCCGCCTGCATTATTCTGGAACATTCCCATCAAAACACCGCAAACGGTAGCCCCGGCTAAAAATCCTCCTAAAACCTCAGGTCCGAAAATAAACCCGATTAATAAAGGAGAAACAATTGCTATAGCTCCCGGAAGCATCATTTTTCTGATGGAAGCATCCGTGGAAATGGCAACGCATTTTTCATATTCCGGTTGTGCTTTTCCTTCCAAGATTCCCGGAATTTCTCGGAACTGCCTTCTTACTTCCTCTACCATTGCCATCGCAGCCTGTCCTACAGCTGTAATGGCGAGCGAAGAAAAGATAAAAGGAATCATTCCGCCTACAAATAATCCGGCCAGAACATCCGCCCGGTAAATATCAATACCGTCAATCCCTGCAATTCCTACAAATGCTGCAAATAAAGCCAATGCCGTCAATGCTGCAGAAGCAATCGCAAAACCTTTTCCTGTAGCAGCGGTCGTATTTCCTACGGCATCCAGGATATCTGTTCTTTCGCGGACTTCTTTAGGTAATTCGCTCATTTCTGCAATTCCTCCGGCATTATCAGCAATAGGTCCGAATGCGTCAATTGCAAGCTGCATTGCCGTAGTGGCCATCATTCCTGCTGCTGCAATGGCAACACCGTACAATCCGGCGCACAGATAAGAACCGTAAATTCCACCTGCCAAAACAATAATAGGAAGCAAAGTTGACTCCATACCTACAGATAATCCGCCTATAATATTGGTTGCATGTCCCGTGGAAGATTGTCTTACGATACTCGAAACAGGTCTTTTACCCATCGCTGTATAGTATTCTGTAATGATACTCATTAATGTACCTACAACAAGTCCCACCATTATGGCCCCAAAAACGCCCATTTTAGTGAACTCGTGGTTTCTGAGCATCATTTTTTCAGGCAGAATATAGATTACTAAAAAATATGAAGCTATTGCGGTAATGACGATACTTCCCCAGTTTCCAAGGTTCAAAGCATTCTGAACGCTTGATGTGGAGGAATCTTCATTATCATTAATTCTTACAAATAAAGTCCCTATAATAGAAAAAATAATTCCTGTCCCTGCTATCAGCATCGGTAAAAGAATCGGTGCAAATCCCCCGAAAGAATCTTCGGAAATCGTTTCTCTCCCCAAAACCATAGTCGCTAAAACCGTTGCAACATAAGACCCGAACAAGTCGGCTCCCATTCCGGCCACATCACCTACGTTATCACCTACATTATCAGCAATAGTAGCTGGATTTCTGGGGTCATCTTCCGGGATTCCGGCTTCCACTTTTCCTACCAAATCCGCTCCTACGTCTGCTGCTTTGGTGTAAATTCCTCCTCCTACTCTTGCAAAAAGTGCGATAGATTCTGCACCCAGCGAGAAACCGGTCAGAATCTCAATGGTTCTTTCCATTTCATGTGAATCTACGGGTGCATTTGGTGCGAAGATTTGTTTAATGATTAAATATAAGGCTCCTAGTCCTAAAACAGCAAGTCCTGCAACTCCCATTCCCATAACGGAACCTCCGGTAAATGATACTTTCAGCGCTTTGGAAAGTGATGTTTTTGCGGCTTGTGCTGTTCTTACATTGGCTTTTGTAGCGATTTTCATCCCGATAAAACCGGCACAGGCAGAAAATATAGCTCCAACAACGAAAGCAATCCCGATGGTCCAGTGAGAATTGGCATTGCTCATGCCCATTATGGCTAAAAGGATGGCTACAACCACCACGAAATAGGTTAAAATTTTGTACTCAGCTTTTAGAAAAGCCATAGCACCGTCAGCGATATGTCCGCTGATAACTTTCATTTTGTCATCCCCGGCGTCCTGCTTACTGACCCAGTTACTTTGTAGAAATGTGTACAGCAAAGCAACGATACCGAAAATTGGTACTAACACAAATAGATCCATAGTTTAATATTTTTTTGGTAATAGATTACTAAATATAATAAATAATTCTCAGGAAACTGATTAAAAATTTTTATAACTAATTAAAAATTAAAGTTAAACGATTAATTAGTTTTGTTTAAGATTTAGGTAGAGAGTTAGGAATGAGGAATTGGGAGTTGGGGTTGCGGTAATGATGATTTTATTAAGGATGTGTGTTTGTTAGATTATTTTGGCTAAAGCCAATAATAGCGGCTTTATTCTAAACGGGCTAAAGCCGTTTCTATTAATGAAGAACAGGGGTTTATTCAAAAATTAGCGAAAAAAAATGTAACATTTGTGAAGAAGTTTGTGATATTTGTGTTTAAATAAAAAAGGATAAACGAAAATTTCATTTATCCTTAATATATTTAAATAAGACGAAGATTATCCTCCGTATTTGTTTGCGTAATCTTCCTGTGAAGCTTTAA
This sequence comes from Chryseobacterium daeguense DSM 19388, assembly GCF_000430825.1. Classification (GTDB taxonomy): domain Bacteria; phylum Bacteroidota; class Bacteroidia; order Flavobacteriales; family Weeksellaceae; genus Chryseobacterium; species Chryseobacterium daeguense. The sequence continues at coordinate 171,642 of NZ_AUMT01000004.1, forward strand.
TTACTTTTTTAGCATGCTCTGCTCCGTAAACCTCTTGGATTCTGCATTTTGCAGGCTCGTCCGGTAAGTTTTTGTATGTCAGGAAATAGTGCATTAATCGTTTCACTTCCGCTTCAGGCAATTCTGAAATATCTCTGAAATGTCCGAAAGCATGGTCACCGATCATTACAGCTACAATTTTATCGTCAGCTTCTCCTCCGTCGATCATTTTGAAACCTCCGATTGGAATAGCTTCCATCAATAATCCTCCTCCGTGAATATTGTGAGAGCTTAGCACACAGATATCCAAAGGATCATGATCTCCCATGGTAACATCATCCGCACCTCTTTCAATGGCAAGATTCATTACAGCAGTATCACAGTATGTTCTTGGAACAAAACCATAAAGTGACGGAATAATATTTGAGAATTTCTGAGGCCTGTCTACCTTTAAAAACCCGGTTTCTTTATCTACTTCGTATTTAATAGTGTCTGAAGGAACGATCTCCACGAAAACATTTACAACATTTGGCGCATCTTCTCCTGCAGAAATTCCGTGCCATGGATGTGCTTTAAAATTTGGAATCATTATTTTAAATTTATTTTTTTTAGTTTAAGCTATTATTAAAATTTCTTTTCTCAGATCTTCAATGGTTACTCCTATATAATCTTCACCGTTCATATAGTTCACAATGAAAATTGTTTTAAACTCTTCAAGATCTGCATTTCCTTTTAAACCTTCATAGGTTGTATGAAGTAAATTAATCACTGCATTTTTTGATTCTACAATATTTTTCCATGAGCCTTTTGTAATGTAAAGCTGCTGGGAAGAATTGTAATCAAACTCTTCATTGATGGCTTTTTCCGTAAGGAATATAAACTCATGTACGGCAAGGCCTTTATCAAACCTCTGAACCAGGTTGGAAGGCTTTATCCTCTCCAGAAACAGCGTCATTCTTTCGTAGGACTGTGTTTTATTCTCTGAGTTGGATTTTACGGAAAGCAGTCTTATTTCCTGTTCTTTCAGCCTGATGTAGGTGAATACGAATTGTCTCAGCAAAACCAGAAAAGGTATTGCAATAATCAATGCAAATGCATAAGGCAGGTATCCTGAAAAACTTGTCATAATTGAGGTAGCAAAATTACTAATAATTTGGTAGTTTTTGAATAAGTTTTTATCAATTCTTATCTCAAAGACCTAATTTTTATTTTTAAAGCTAAATATTCTTTTTAATCAAATTAAATAGCATTATTTTGCAAGTATTAAACTGAACAAAAGTGTCTCTAAAAAATTATATTTCAAAGTTGTCATTCAATAGTAAAATGAGTGGTACTCTTAAAACATTTATTGCTTTTATTATTAATTCTAAAAGATATAGTTCAAAATTTAAACAAGGAAAACTGGATTTAAACAATAACGAAACTTTTGTTTATCATTTTAAGAAAAACTCCAGGAAATTTGATCTTTATTTAAGGACTTTTAAAGGTGATATTGATATTTTTTACGAAATTTTCTGGAAAAAGACTTACGATCAGCACTTAAGCTTTATCCGGCAAAAGCCAAAAAATATAGTTGATCTGGGCGCTCATATCGGCATGACTTCTATTTATCTGAGCATGAAATATCCCGAGTCAAAGATCATTGCTGTGGAGGCTTCTCCTGAGAATTTTTTAATTTTAAAGGAAAACACAAAGTCATTCAAAAATATTGAATGCATCCATGCTGCAGTTTATTTTGAAGACGGAATGGTTAATTTCGGAGGTGAAGAACTTTCGTATAATCAAAAAATATCAGAAAAAGGAACATCTATCAGGGCTATTTCTATGGACAGTTTGATGAAAGAATATCAATTAAACGAAATTAATTTGCTTAAAATAGATATAGAAGGTGGTGAAGAAGAACTACTAAGCAAGAATAATCTGTGGCTCGGGAAGATTGAAAATATTATTATTGAAATCCATCAAAACTATACTGAAGAAGACCTTAAAAAAGAACTTAAACCTTTCGGTTTTGAGATTGGGGTTAATAAAAATTCTGTTTTATTTGCCGGCAAAAAATAAGTTAATACAGCTTCAAAGCCTTTTTGATTATATCTTTTTTGGAATTTGCAATGACGGGATACATTTGCAGCTCAGGACGGAATCCTCTGAAAAATTCTTCTACTGCAGGTACATCGCTGCCTTCGAAATCAAAAATTTTCTGTCCGATATTTTGTGCAATGACATGGTCAATAATAGTAGAAGCTCCGGATAATTTTACATGATCCTTATCGTTGAAAGTTCCCAGGAGCGCCACTGTTTTTTCATCAAAAAATACAGCTATTGCATTAATAATTTTTTCCCGGTAAACGAATGCGCTTATTTTTAAGCATCCTGAACGTTCCAGCTCATGGAAAATGTTTAAAAATTTTAATTTATCCTTATCATCTTTCGCACCAATGAAATTTGAAGAGATGAATTCTTCGGCATCCTTTATACTTATTTCGGTGACTTTCGAGTTGATGGCTACTTCTTCATCAAGCCTGAGTTTTCTTTTTCTTTTGGGTGAATACTTTTGCCTTACAGCTTCATAATTATTGGGATAAATAAGAAAATTCTGCCTTTGATTTAATGGTTTCGAAAAATTATTTTCAGCGTTAAAAGCGTAATACCAGATATTGTAGTTTTTTTCAAAAAAGCTTAGGAATAAATCATTGATTTCACGGTTATCTTTTTCTGAAAAAACACCTAACTGCTGACAAAGTTTAGGATTAATAACAAGCTTAACTCCCAATTTTTTAATAAAAGGAACGGGCATCACCGCTTCATAATCATTATATACAAGGAGTTCCCATTGCTTATTAGACGTAACATCCAGGAAAATCTTTGTTGCAGAATACTTTCTTTGCTCAGAATTTTCCAGGCACAGGCTGTATTTGTAAAAATCGATTTCGTTATATTTCAGTCTTCTAATCATAATAATCCTTCGTCTGAGAAACTAAAATATGAATTCTGGGTGATAATCAAATGATCTAAAACCTGAATATTTAAAGTAACTCCCGCTGCTTTTATTTTTTGAGTGATATCAATATCTTCCCGGCTCGGCTTCAGATTTCCGGAAGGGTGGTTATGGGCAATAATAATTCCTGTGGAAAAGTGATCCAAAGCTGTTTTGAATAAAATTCTTACGTCAACAATCGACTGGTTGATTCCGCCCTGTGTCAATTGCGCAAGATGAACGACTTTATTGCTTTGATTTAAAAAAATAGCCCAAAACTCTTCCGTTCTTAAGTCAGACAAATGGGTTTTCAAAATCTGGTAGGCCCCGTTACTACTGGAAATTACCGGTTTTTCAGGAATTTCCTGGCTGGCTCTTCTTCTTCCGATTTCCAAAGCTGTAGCGATAGAAATAGCCTTTACCTCCCCGACTCCTTTGAATTTCATCAGCTCCTTAACTGAAAGTAAGCTCAACTGATGCCAGCTGTTGTTTACAGAAATTAAAATCCTCCTCGCCAGTTCCACCGCCGTTTCATCCCTGCTTCCACTTCCCATAATAATTGCCAGCAATTCTGAATCGGAAAGCGAATTCTTACCTTTCAGTAAAAATTTTTCTCTGGGGCGGTCATCTTCGGCGAGAAATTTAATTGACATATTTTAGGTAGCAGGATTTAGGGTTTAGGTTAATAGAAGGCGTATAAAATTATGGGCTGACTGGATTGGTCGATGTATTTTGCCGTTTGGTTAAATGCATTTTCAGAAAGCATCGGGCAGCCAAAGCTTAAACAGGCGGGATCAGAGGATTCTTTATCCGGAACACAATGAAAGGAATGCAGAACAATGGCTCTGGCTCTCGCATTGCTGTTTGTCTGGTCAAGCCCGTTCAGTCTGTAAGCTTTTCCAAATTTTCCATTATAACTTTCACGGATTTCGTATTTTCCCAGTGATGACTGGTGAGATCCATCAATATTGCTGAATTGCAAAACATTTGAATTTTTTACAGCAGAACCTTCGCCATGCGCCACCACAGCTTTTTGTAATATTTTATCATTTTTTAAATCATAAACGAAATAACGGTATTTTCCGGAATGAATTTTAAAATTGATAAAAACTGCAATATCCTGGTTGTAATTTTTTCCTTTAAGATAATTTTTAATTTCCGAAACTTTAGACTGTGGCAAATAATCAATGCTATTGTTGGCCTGAGATTCAAATTTTGAACAGGAAAAAAGGAAAAGGAATAAAAAAATAAGGGATTTCATCATTTGCGGAGATGTATCAGATAATCATTCCGTCTTTCATGACTAATTTTCTGTCGGTAATTTCAGCCAGCTTCGGGTTGTGGGTTACAATCACGAAGGTCTGGTTATATTTATCCCTCAAATCAAAAAATAATCTGTGCAGATCATCAGCATTTCTTGAATCCAGGTTTCCCGTTGGCTCATCTGCAAAAATGATTTTTGGCGAATTGATTAAAGCTCTTGCCACCGCTACTCTCTGTGCCTCACCTCCGGACATTTGGTTGGGCTTATGATGAAGTCTCTGTTCTATTCTTAAATCTTCGAATAAAGCATAAGCCTTTTCAATAGCTTCCTTTTCGTTAGCTCCTGCAATTTTTGTAGGAAGCAGAACGTTTTCCAGAGCGGTAAATTCCGGCAGCAATTGATGAAACTGAAATACAAAACCGATATTCTGGTTTCTGAATTTAGACAGCTGCTTGTCATTCATATTAATAAAAGATTCTCCGGCAATAGTAATTTCGGTATCAAACTGTTTGGAGCTGGTTGGCTGGTCCAGCGTTCCTAAAATCTGAAGAAGAGTAGATTTCCCCGCTCCGGATTCTCCGACGATAGATACTACTTCACCTGTTTTAATATGAATATCTACACCTTTTAATACTTCTAAATTTCCATAAGATTTATGGATATTCCTTGCTTTAATCATGTTTCAAAAATAGTGATTTGATTTGAAATATTGGATAGTTTTAAATGGATTTATGACGTGAGTTTTTACTTTGTTATTTAAATATCATCATTAATAAATGCTTCGACTACGCTCAGCATGACATTGCGAATACTAACTGCTTTTATAACATTACATAATATTACGATATTAAATAATAGTATTAGAGATGTCATGCTGAACGTAGTCGAAACATCTCATTTAAATATAATTCAAAAAAAACGCTTCCCAGATTGAGAAGCGTTTTGATATTTAAAACTTTAGAAAATTACAGTAACAAAGTTAAAGGACTTTCCAAATATGTTTTTAAAGTCTGTAAGAACTGAGCACCTGTAGCACCGTCTACCACTCTGTGGTCACAAGCCAATGAAAGCTTCATGATGTTTCCGACTACGATCTGACCGTCTTTTACAATCGGTTTTTCGATAATTGCACCTACTGAAAGGATGGCAGAGTTTGGCTGATTGATGATACTTGTAAATGTTTCAATTCCGAACATACCTAAATTGGAAATAGAGAAAGTAGAACCTTCCATTTCGTTGGCTTTAAGCCCTTTAGACTTCGCTCTTGCAGCCATATCTTTTACAGCGGCAGAAATCTGCGTATAGTTCATCTGATCTGTATTCTTAAGAACAGGAACTACCAATCCGTCAGGTATTGCAACCGCTACACCGATGTTGATATTTCCTCTGTGAATGATCTTGTCTCCAGCCCAGCTTGAATTCACCTGAGGGTGTTTTCTTAAAGCAACTGCCGTAGCTTTAATGATCATATCATTGAAAGAAATTTTTGTATCAGGTAAAGAATTGATTTCTTTTCTGGCTTCAATTGCTTTATCCATATTGATTTCTACCATTAAATAGTAGTGCGGAGCAGAGAACTTACTTTCAGAAAGACGTTTCGCGATGATGTTTCTTACCTGTGAGTTTGGAGTTTCTGTATCTTCTCCCTGAACAAAGCTTAATGCAACCTGTGCCGCAGCAGGGCTTGCAGACGGAGCTGAAGCCGCCGGTTTTGCTGAAGGCTGATAATTTTCAATATCTTTTTTAACAATTCTTCCGTTTTCTCCTGAACCTTGTACAGCATGAATATCTACCCCTTTTTCCTGAGCCATTTTCTTAGCTAATGGAGAAATTGCAACTCTTTCGTTATTGCTGGTTGCAGGTTGTTGGTTGCTGGATTCTTGTTTTGGAGCTTCTGGTGTTTGTTCGGCTGGTTTTTCGGATGATGAAGCAGCTGCTTTCGGAGCACCAACTCCTGAAACGTCTGTTCCTTCAGGCCCGATGATTGCCAATACAGAATCAACCGGAGCTGCACCACCTTCTTCTACCCCCTGCTTCAATAATACTCCATTGAATTCAGATTCGAAATCCTGAACTGCTTTATCTGTTTCTATCTCAGCAAGAAGGTCTCCTTCTTTTACCGTATCGCCTACATTTTTGTGCCATTTTGCTACTTTACCTTCCGTCATTGTATCAGAAAGTCTTGGCATTGTAATCACTTCTACTCCTGCAGGGATTTCTGCTGAAGTTTGCTCTACACTCGTAGAACTATTTTCTGTTTTTGATTCTTCTTCGGATTTTTTCTCTTCAGAACCTCCTGCAGCCGGAGCAGCCGCTCCGCCCGTTAATCCTGAAATATCTTCTCTTTCATTACCGATAATTGCTAAAACAGAGTCTACAGCAGCTGCATTTCCTTCTTCTACACCTACGTATAAAAGAGTTCCTTCCATTTCAGATTCGAAATCCTGAACCGCCTTATCTGTTTCAATTTCAGCTAAAATATCTCCTTCTTTTACTTTATCTCCTACTTTTTTATGCCATTTTGCCACCTTACCTTCCGTCATTGTATCGGAAAGACGTGGCATTGTAATAACTTCTGCCATAATTTAATATGTGTTAATTTGTTAATGTGGATGATGTGATGATAACCAAGCGTGTAAAAATTATTCACATCAGCATATCATCGTATCAGCAAATTATTATTAGTTTATTAGTTTTCTAATTTATCTAAGAACGGATAATCTTCCTGAGCATACACATACTCATAGATTTTTTCTGCATCCGGGTATGGAGAATTTTCCATGAACTCGATACATTCTTCAACAAAATCTCTTGATTTGTTGTCTATAGCTTCCAGTTCTTCCTCAGTAGCCCAGCTATTCGCTAAAATTCTTTGTTTGATTAATTCGATAGGGTCGTCATTCTTACGAACAGCCACTTCTTCCTTAGATCTGTAAGGCTCAGCGTCTGACATAGAGTGTCCTCTGTAACGGTATGTTCTGGCTTCAATGAAAGTAGGTCCGTCTCCTCTTCTTGCTCTTTCGATCGCTTCATAGGCAGCTTCAGCTACTTTTTCAGGATCCATTGCATCTACGGCAAGGCAAGGCATTTCGTATCCTAATCCTAATTTGTAAATATCTTCGTGGTTGGCGGTTCTTTTTACAGAAGTACCCATTGCATACTGGTTATTTTCCACAACGAAAACTACCGGCAGCTTCCAGTTCATAGCCATGTTAAACGTTTCATGTAATGAACCCTGTCTGGCCGCCCCGTCTCCAAAGAAGCAGATATTTACCGCTTTTCTGTCAAAATACTGATCCGCGAAAGCAATCCCTGCACCTAAAGGAATTTGTCCTCCTACAATACCATGACCTCCATAAAACCTGTGTTCTTTGCTGAAAATGTGCATAGATCCACCCATACCTCCTGACGTACCTGTAGCTTTACCACAAAGTTCTGCCATGATTCTTTTAGGATCTACTCCCATCGCCATCGGATGGATGTGACATCTGTAAGCAGTGATCATACTATCTTTAGTTAAATCCATTGCATGCGTAAAACCGGCAGGAATAGCCTCCTGACCATTATACAAATGTAAAAAACCTCTGATTTTTTGTTTTAGATAAAGAGAACGGCATTTGTCTTCAAACCTTCTCCACATTGTCATATCTTCATACCACTTCAGGTATACCTCTTTAGAAAATTCTTTCATGTGTTGAGCTCTTGCTTATTTATTATGAAATAGTTGAGCAAAATTATAAAAAAAACTTTGTTTTTATTGTATATCGATCAATTGTTTTTTTACTTATAATATTATATTTACATTATCAAACTTAATTATGGAAGAAAAACAGCCTTCAATTATTCATAAACTATCAAAAATTATCTCCGATTTTTTTAATCCTCTGGTTTCTCTGTTTATTTTTTTTGTTTTTATGAGCATTATGAGGTATTCATTAAAAGAATCTTTACTTTATTTTCTTCCTATTTTATTAATGATAATTATTCCTGTAATCGTGTGGCTGGTTTGGAACGTAAAAACCGGCAGATACACAAATATGGATGTTTCCAACCGGGTTCAGAGAAAGACACTTTATATCTTTATTGCAATTTGTGTAATCGCTTACATTGGTTTTAATTATTATAAAAACGGGTATGTAGATTTTGTGATGCTTTTTATTTTGATATTGCTTTTTGCCCTGCAGATCAGCAATTATTTCATCAAAAGCTCTATGCATACGGCTTTTAATGTATTTGTGGCCGCTCTTTTTTTTGCTTTGAATGTAAAAATGGGAATTATCTGGCTCGGAATAGCCATTGTAGTAGGGATAACAAGGATTATTTTAAAAAGGCATACCCCTAAAGAAGTATTGCTCGGAGGGCTGATTGCTTTTGTGGTATCTTTTATTTACTTATATTGCAATATACAATTTCAACACTAGATTTATTATGAAAATCAATCATCTTACGTCTGCAGAAGAAAACTTAATGAGGCTTTTCTGGAAGCTGAATTCCTTTTATTTAAAGGACATTATGGAGCAGCATCCCGAGCCGAAGCCTCACCAGAACACTGTTTCCACTTACCTTAAAATATTGGTGGAAAAAGGATACCTTTCTACAGAAAAGGAAGGGAGGATATTTAAATATAATGTTTTGGTACCGATGGAAGATTACAGGGAATTCTTATTAAAGGAACTTTCACAAAATTTTTTCCATAATTCCGGGAAGGAAATTCTGGATTTTTTGTTTAATGAAAAGCTTATTTCTCAGGATGATTTAAAGGGATATTTCGATTTAAAAATAGAATTGAAACCGGCAAAAGTCAAGCAGCCTAAACTTGAATATGCCAATGAAATTTTGAATCCTAAAAAAGATAAAAAGAAGGATAAGAAAAAGAAGAAAAAGAACCAGGAAAAATAAAAAAGCACTACTTAAAGTAATGCTTTTTTTTAATAATTCTGTTTTGAATTTTATCTTTGAGTTCCTGAGCTCCACAGTGGTGAAGAATTTTCATAAATCACGATGTTTCCGTCATCTTGTATATTAAGGTTTGTAGCCCCTCTGTTCGGAGTGTTTGAAGTCCAGATTGCTCTGTTATAAGAATCGTATACAACAAGGTTCCCGTCATTCTGAAATTCTGCTCTGCTTCCTCTGTTATCTGTATTTGAGCTCCAAATAGGCTCTCCGTTATTTCTTGATAATACAAGGTTTCCGTCATCCTGAAAAGCCAAGTAATAATTACGGTTGGCGGAATAGACTTTATTTCCGTTGTAAAATTTATGGCCGGGTTTTAAAGTTCCGCTTCTGAATCCCCATCCGTTTCCGTGGTCATTATTATTTCCGGAATCACTTCTGGATGCCCATATCGGATTAGAATTGTTATAAATTACAAGGTTTCCGTCGTCCTGTATAGCTAGTTTATTGCCGTTTCTTCCGTTGGTTCGTGAGCTGAAAGCCACTCCGTTTCTGGGAGCATATACTACAAGATTTCCATCATCCTGAAAAGTTGCTCTTACTCCTCTTCCTGCTGTTTTAGAGTCCCATACAGAACTTCCACCTCTGTTATAGAATACCAGATTACCATCGTTTTGAAATATAAGATAGTATTGTCTGTTGGCAGACCAATATTTTCTGTTCTGCTGAAGAGTCTGGCCATTGTAAATGCTTTGTGCGTTTAATAATAATCCACTGAACATCATTATTAACGCTAATAAATGTCTTCTCATTTTAATTATTTTTTTGACTGGTTAAAAATTTCTAAAACTATGCCAATTAAACATACTTTATGTCCTAAAGTTACTAATTAAATGAAATACTGTGAATTAATTTTTTTGCATAAAAAAAGCGGCTAAAAGCCGCTTATATTTTTTACCAACGTTTTCCGCCGTTTCCACCGCCGTTGTAACCGCCTCCTCCGCGGTTATTTCCACCACCGCTGTAGCCACCGCCACCGCTTCTGTTACCACCTCCGTAACCTCCGCCGCCGCTTCTTCCGCCGCCGTTGTTACTGAAAGTTCTTCTTGGCTTCTCCTCTCTAGGCTTAGCTTCTGAAACGTTAAGTGTTTTTCCGTTGAAATCTTTTTGATTAAGAGCTTCAATAGCCTGCTGTCCTTCAGCGTCTTCCATTTCGATAAAACCGAAACCTCTTGAACGACCAGTTTCTTTGTCTGTAATGATTTTTACTGAAGAAACTTCTCCAAATTCTGAAAATAGATCTTGCAACTCATAATCTTTAGTTGCGTAATTGATGTTTGAAACAAAAATGTTCATCTGGGTAAAAAAATTAAAAATGTTAAAAATGATTTGGTTTATAAAAGAAAAACAACATAAAGTAATGAACAAATATTGATTCCAAATATAGACCCATGCAAGATACAACTATTAATTTCATATCAAAGAGTTTTTTGAAATTATTTTAATAAAATTTTCATTTAAAAATTCGTTTCGTTAAAAAGTATTAATTTTTCATTAAATATTCATGAATATTTACTAAAAACCATTCATTTTTATATAAATAATATTATTACAATAGATATCTAAATATTTATTTCACAGAATATATTATCTTTAAAATTACAATCTTAAAACATGAAACAGCACACCACCAATTACAGCAATACATTCATTGAAACAGCTGATGACTGCCCTGTTTCCGAAGCTCAGATCCCTCCGCAGAAGAAAGAAAAAACACTCGCCAATCTGCAATATGAAAAGGTTATAAAAAATCCGTATCAATTTACTTCGGACGACATTATTTTTGATTGTTATGCCTTTAAAAATGATATGTCAGAGAGTGAAAGAAAGGAAGCAAGAGAAAAGTTTTTCTCAAAAGGTCAGGCCTGTTTGCGGGCTTCGCCGCTGGCCAAAAGATATGGTTTCGGAATTCATCATAATGAAGATGGAAAAGTAGCGATTTACCCTTTGGAAAGTAAGGAATATCAGGAATTCCTTACTGATGATTCCATTAAAAAAGTGAAAGCCATGCGATCAAAAAGAAACTAATTGAGATTATAAATAATTCTCTTTTGATAAGTATATCTTTTTCTTTTGTACACACAGGTTTTTAGCCTTAAATTTGTTCAGAAAATTATTAAAAGCATGAACTATCACACTAGAAAATGGGTAAAGCCGGAAGATTTGAACCCGAACCATTCGCTTTTTGGAGGGCGTTTATTACAATGGATAGATGAAGAAGCAGCTTTATATGCAATTATCCAACTGGAAAATACGAAGGTAGTTACAAAATTCATTTCAGAAATCAACTTTGTAAGTTCTGCAAAACAGGGCGATATTGTGGAAATTGGGATTGAAGTAAAAAATTTCGGTTCTACATCCATCACGCTGGCCTGTGAAGTAAGAAATAAAATGACGCACCAGACCATCATTACCGTAGATAAGATCGTTATGGTAAACCTTAATGAAGAAGGAAATCCCGCTCCTCACGGCAAAACAAAAGTTGAGTTTGTGAAAGACAGGTTAAGCAATCAAAATCAATTATGAAAATTTTCGTAAAAAATATGGTCTGTGGCAGATGTATTTCTGCTGTTGAAGGTATTTTTAATGAGGTTAATGTTAAGGTTAAAAATATTAACCTTGGCGAAGTCGAAACCGACACTGAAGTTTCTGAAAAAGATCTGCATCTTATAGAAAAACGCTTGTTGGAAACAGGTTTTGAACGCATAAAAGACTCTGCCCATCAGCTTATTGATAAGATTAAAAGCTTAATAATCATTAAAATAAGTGAGCTGGATATTGAAGAAAGCTTTCTTTTGTCAGAATTTTTGAGTTCAGAGCTTCATAAAGAATACAGCTCCCTTTCAAAAGTGTTTTCCCTGAACGAAAATTTTACTCTGGAACAATTTTTCATCCTCCAAAAGATTGAAAAAGTAAAAGAACTGCTTTTGTACAACGAATTCACCTTAACTGAAATAGCCGGAAAGCTGGGTTACAAAAGCGTTCAGCATCTTTCATCCCAATTCCGAAACAGCACGGGCTTCACTCCTACTGAATTTAAGAAGCTAAAGGTGCATAATAGAAAACCACTTGATTATGTTTGAGAGTTTGAGGGTTTTAGTGTCATAGAGTTTTTATTATATCATAAATTAATCATCGCTCTCAAACCCTAACACACTCCAACACTCTCACCCAAAAACGCAAACAAAATTCTATAAACATTATCCTTAAATTTATAACAAGCTTCCAATTGCATTTTGGAAATTTGTAGTATAAATTAAAAGGATCATGGAAAAACAATATAAAATCCTCGGGATGACATGTTCCGGCTGTCAGAAGAAAATTTCTGAAAAGCTGAACAGTATCGAAGGGATTAAAGCAGATATACAGTTAGAAAATAGCACGGCAACTATTATTTCCGAAAAAGAAATTGAATTACACACTTTAAATAAAGCTTTAGAAGAAATAGGAAATTATAAATTAGAAGATCCGACTAAGCCTGATGATGCATTTATAAAACCTCAGGACAAAGTTTCTCCATCGTCGGTTTATTACTGCCCGATGGAATGCGAAGGTGAAAAAGTTTATTTTCAGCAGGGAAAAAGATGTACGGTCTGCAATATGTATCTTGTTCCGATTGAGGAAAAGCAGGCAAAAGATCCCAATTTTAAGCCAGCTTATTCTTCCACAAATCTTCCTGAAAGTTTTAAAGATAATATCGGAAAGTTCTACTGCCCGATGTTCTGCGAAGCGGATAAAATCTATGATGAAAAAGGAGATTGTCCGGTTTGCAACATGCATTTGGAAGAGATTACAGAAGCTGTAGTGAAAAAATCGGCTTCCCATTCTCATCAGCACTCTCATCATCATCACGAAGCTCCGAAAGTTACTGATGATATGGCCGGGAAATATTATTGTCCGATGTTTTGTGAGGGTGACAAAGTGTATGACAGTAATGTTGGCTGCCCCGTCTGCGGAATGGATCTTGTGAAATATCCTGAAAAGAAAACCGCAAAATACACATGCCCGATGCATCCCGAAATTATCCGTGATGAGCCTGGAGACTGCCCTATCTGCGGAATGGATTTGGTAAGAATGCCAGATAAAGAGGATGAAGAAGATGAAACATACACTGTTTTAAAAAGAAAATTCATTATTTCTTTAGCTTTTACAATTCCTGTTTTCATTTTATCGATGGGTGGAATGCTTATTAATTTTCCGTTTTCACACGAGGTTCAGGGAATTATTGAGCTTATTTTAACGCTTCCCGTTTTATTTTATTCCGGTTGGTTTTTAATGAAGAGAGGCTGGATTTCATTTAAAACGTGGAATTTAAATATGTTCAGCTTAATTGTTCTCGGGGTTGCAGCTGCTTTTATTTTCAGTATAGTAGCATTGGTTTTTCCGGATATAATTCCGCATGAAATCCGAGGCCACAATCATGAAATCCCGTTGTATTTTGAAGCAGTCTGTGTAATTTTAACTTTGGTGATTTTAGGACAGCTTATGGAAGCGGCGGCCCATAAAAAAACAGGAAATGCAATTCGGGAACTGATGAATCTTTTTCCTGATGAAGCCAATTTGATGATAAACGGTGAAGAGAAAAAAATTCTTCTTTCTCAGGTGAAAATCGGTGATTTATTGAAAGTAAAACCGGGTGAAAAAATCCCTGTTGACGGCAAAATCACGGAAGGAAATTCTTATGTGGATGAAAGTATGATTACTGGTGAGCCAATTCCTGTTGAAAAAAATATCAATGACAAAGTTTCTTCGGGGACCATTAACGGTAATCAGGTTTTCATTATGAAAGCTGAAAAGGTGGGTGATGAAACCCTGCTTTCTCAAATTATAAAAATGGTGAATGAAGCCAGCAGAAGTAAAGCCCCGATTCAGAAACTGACAGATAAAGTGTCAAAAATATTTGTTCCGGCGGTTATTCTAATTGCTGTTCTTACCTTTGTTTTATGGCAGCTTTTCGGCCCGGAAGGTCAAAAAACACTCTTCGCTTTTGTGAATGCCGTGGCGGTTTTAATTGTGGCCTGTCCGTGTGCTTTAGGGCTTGCAACGCCTATGTCTTTGATGGTTGGGATCGGTAAAGGAGCAAAAAATGGAATCCTTATTAAAAACGCCGAAGCTCTTGAACAAATGAATAAGGTAAATGTTCTAATTACCGACAAAACAGGAACTTTAACTGAAGGAAAACCTTCTGTAGAATATATTGAAACATTTCAGAATGATAATAATCTGATATTAAAGCTGGCTTATTCTTTAAACCAAAACTCAGAGCATCCATTATCAAATGCAGTGATTAAAAAGGCAAAAGATAACCAGGTTTCTCCTGAGAAAGTGGAACAGTTTGAAAATATTTCAGGGAAAGGAGTAAAAGGAAAAATCAATGGAAAAACAGTTTATGTTGGAAATGAAAGTTTATTGACCTCAAACCAGATTTCAATTCCCGAAAGCCTGCAGAAAAAAGCTGTTGAAGTACAATCTAAAGCCCACACAACATCCTATGTGGTCCAGGAAAATGAAGTAATAGGTTTCATAAGTTTTACGGATAAAATTAAAGAAAGCTCCAAAAAAGCAGTGCAGCAGTTATTAAGTGAAGGTATTGATGTAATCATGATGACCGGAGATAATGAACACACTGCAAAAGCCGTTGCAGACGAGCTTGGAATTAAACATTTCAAGGCCAATTGTCATCCTGAAGATAAATTAAATGAAGTTAAAAAGTTGCAGCAGCAGGGCAAAATTGTAGCCATGACCGGTGACGGGATCAATGACTCTCCTGCCCTTGCCCAAGCCAATATTGGGATTGCTATGGGAACAGGAACGGACGTAGCCATAGAAAGTGCTGAAATTACTTTGCTTAAAGGTGATATTCTGGGTGTTGCAAAAGCAAAATTACTCAGTGAAAAGCTTCTGAAAAATATTAAGGAAAATCTGTTTTTTGCTTTCATTTATAATGTGCTGGGTGTACCGATTGCGGCAGGATTATTGTATCCGTTTTTTGGAATTCTTTTGTCACCGATGATAGCGGCGGCGGCGATGAGCTTTAGTTCTTTGTCTGTGATTTTGAATTCGCTGCGATTGAATTCGGTTGATCTGGATATTAAATAATTTTAATTTACGCTGTTTTTTATTATAACTAAATATGCTTAAACATCAGCGTAATCGGCTAAATCCGCAGGAGAAAATATAAACTTAAAAAACATGAAAAAAGAAAATCTTTTTATCGGCTGTTCAGGTTTCTACAATAACGACTGGAAGGGATCTTTATACCCGGAAGATGCCAAAAGCAAAGATTTTCTCACATTATATTCCAAAGAGTTTAATTCTGTGGAAATCAATTCTACATTTTATAGAAAACCAACCGCAAAAACGCTTTTAAAGTGGATGGATGAAACTGCGGATGATTTTAAATTTTTCATTAAAATTCCCAAAACAATTTCTCATGAAAAACGATTGAAAGATTGTAAAGAAGAAATTTCAGAATTCTGCCATCATGTTGAAGCTCATTTAAAAGAAAAGCTTTCAGGGTTTTTATATCAGTTTCCTCCTTCCTTCAAAAATACACCGGAAAACCTTGATTTAATCCTTAAAAACCTTGATTTTAATTTTCTGAATGTTATTGAATTCCGCCATGAATCCTGGTGGCGTGATGAAGTTTTTTCTATTTTAAAAGAAAACAGCATTGTTTTTTCCGGCGTAAGCTTCCCGGGAAATCTTCCTGAAGACGTAATCATCAACCATCCCGAAATTTTATACTACAGGCTCCACGGAAAACCTGTCCTATACAAGTCAGAGTACAGCGAAAAATTCCTTAATGATCTTGCAGAAAAAATAAAAGATTTTCAAGGGAAAGTATTTATCTTTTTTAATAATACTTGGGGAAATGCCGCTATAAAAAATGCTTTGTATTTAAAATCAATTATGCCCTGAGATTTGTTAAAAATCATAATATTAAAATAAAATTAAAAAGCCAAATTTCTCAATAGCACGGCATAGATTTTGCTAAAATTATTGTATAAAATTTAACATTTTTTTAACAATAAAATTCCAACAACTTTATGAGAAAAACTTTTGCAGAAAAGTCTCGAAACCAGACTTTTCTTGGGATGTTTGCATTGGTGAGTGCAGCTTCAATTTTATTAGCCGGTTGTAACCGAAATCAAGACAAAAAAGAATCAGAAAAGCTGATTCCAAAAAACCATCCCGTCGCAAAAGAAGTCCCCAGAATCGATGATGAGAACGTAACAGATGATAAAAGAGTTATTTACCTCACGTTTGATGACGGACCCAATCAGGGTACAGAAAATCTCCTCAAAATCTTAAAAAAGAGAAATGTATGCGCAACCGCCTTTCTGGTTGGGAAGCACGCCTATGGAAGCAAAAAACAAAAAAATGATCTTGAGCTTATGAGGAAAGATCCTTTGCTGGAACTTGCCAACCACAGCTTTACCCATGCTCATAATAAATATACAGATTTTTATAAGAATCCGGATGCGGTAGTCAATGATTTTAATACGGCAAAAGACAGCTTGAAATTATACAGTAAAATCGCAAGAACCCCGGGAAGAAATATCTGGAGGCTCAACAACATTAGTGTTACTGATCTTAAATCTTCCTCAGAAGCGGCAAACAAGCTTAAACAAGCCGGCTATAAAGTGATAGGCTGGGATCTTGAATGGAAACCCACCAATAAAATGGTTTTAAAAGGAAATCACGACGAAATGCTGAAAAAAGTGGACAGCGTTTTCTTCAATGATCTGGAAAAAACCTCAAGGCATCTCGTATTTCTTACCCATGATCAGTATTTAACTGTTGCTGATTCTGTAAACGAGCTGGATCTTTTCATAGAAAAACTGCAGAAAAGCAACCGTTTTGTATTCAGGAAGATCTCGGATTATCCTAGGATTAATGAGGTTTTGAACTAATTTTTTTTCCCAAGAATTACACAAATTCTCACAGCTGTTAACATTGCAAATTCTTAAATAAGACGTATGCAAAAATCTGTGGAAATCTGTATAATTCGTGGGAATTTAATTTTAAATTCAGAAATTTGCAATTATGAGCATTAAAGAAAACTATTATATTATAAAAGGCCAGCTTCCGGAAAATGTTCAGCTGGTGGCGGTTTCAAAAACGCACCCCATTTCAGCAATTCAGGAGGTTTATGATTTAGGGCAAAGGGTTTTTGGAGAGAATAAAGTTCAGGAACTGGTGGAAAAGTATCCACTGCTTCCGAAGGACATCCAATGGCATTTAATCGGGCATTTACAGACCAATAAGGTAAAATATATTGCTGAATTCATTGATACCATTCAAAGTGCAGATTCAGAAAAATTAATTAAGGAAATTAATAAGGAAGCAGCCAAATACAGCCGTTCTATTAAAGTATTGCTGCAGGTAAAAATTGCTGAAGAAGATACTAAATTCGGACTGGAAGCTGCTCAAGCGAAGAACTTATTTCAACAATATATCAACGGGGAATTTCCTCACATTGAAATTACAGGCCTGATGGGTATGGCTACTTTTACGGATAATAAAGATCAGGTCCGAAAAGAATTTCTATTATTAAAAGGACTTTTTGATGAGTTAAACCAACTAAAACCATTACAAACATTATCAATGGGAATGAGTGATGATTTTCCTGTCGCTATTGAATGCGGAGCCAATTCTGTACGGGTAGGATCCGCAATTTTCGGGAGCAGAGATTATTCTAAATAGAATCATTTAGGTATAATTTTTGCTAATAATTCAATCAAAAAATCTAAATTTGCAACTATGCAAAAAATCCTTATTGTAGAAGACGAAAAAGCAATCTCAGGAGTACTCCACAGTATCCTTTCTGATGAACTTACCGATTATGAATTTGTTATTGCCGAAGACGGCCTTGAAGGTTATAAGCAGGTAGAAAAAGAAGATTTCGCTCTTGTGATCTCGGATATTAAAATGCCTAAACTTTCCGGAACAGAACTTTTAAAGCAAAGCCTCGCTTTAAAGCCGGAATCCACCTTTATTATGATCTCAGGACATGCGGATATTGATTCTGCAGTATCTTGTCTGCGAGAAGGTGCTTATGATTTCATCTCCAAACCTATTGATATCAACAGACTGATTACCAGTGTAAAAAATGCTTTAGCTAAAGAAACATTGAAGAAGGAAAATAAAAACCTTCAGACAGAGAACAAAACGCTAAAGAAAAAAGTAAGCAAAAAATACCAGATGATCGGTGAATCTGCCGGTTTGAAGAAAATCCAGGATATGATTGGTAAAGTGGCGCTTTCTGATGCCAGAGTACTGATTACAGGTCCCAACGGGGCAGGAAAAGAATTGGTTGCCCATGCTATCCATAACCAGAGTGACCGCGCAAGAGGCCCGATGGTGGAAGTGAACTGCGCCGCAATTCCTTCAGAATTAATAGAATCTGAGCTTTTCGGGCACGTAAAAGGTTCTTTTACAGGTGCTATTAAAGATAAGCAGGGAAAATTCGAACAGGCAAACGGAGGTACTATTTTCCTTGATGAAATTGGCGATATGAGCCTTATTGCACAGGCAAAAGTATTGCGTGCACTGCAGGAAAGCAAAGTTTCCCCGGTTGGAAGCGATAAAGAAATAAAGGTAGACGTAAGAGTGCTTGCTGCTACCAACAAAAATATGCAGAAGGAAATAGAAGCTGGAAGATTTAGGGAAGACCTTTACCACAGACTTTCTGTTATTGAGATTTATGTTCCGCCGTTGGATGAAAGAAAAGAAGACATCAAGCTTCTGGTGGAGCATTTTGCAGGTATGATCGCCGATGAACATGGTACTGCCATGAAAAAATTTGATGATAAGGCTATCGAAGCGCTAAAAGCTCTTTCCTGGACAGGAAATATCAGGGAATTGAGAAATGTGGTGGAAAGATTAATTATTTTAGGTGGAAATACCGTTTCTGCTGAAGATGTTGCAAGTTTTGTGAGGAAATAATTCTTTAATTATTACTTAATATAAAATATACAGTTTGCAGTATCTCAGGGTACTGCAAATTTTTTTTTGAAGATTTTCTGAAATGAATTTCAAACTCAATCTTATATGAATTATAAACTATTATGAACTTTTTACATAAAAACTATACAAAAGAATGCCTGACACTGGCTCTCCCTGTAATGTTGACGCAGGTAGGGCAAGTCTCGGTGAATTTATTTGACAATATAATTGTGGGGAAACTGCTGGGTGCAGATGCGCTGGCCTCCGTTTCATTGGGGAATGCCGTATTTTTCTCGATGTTCGTTCTGGCGCTGGGATTTTCTTTTGCGATCCCGCCTTTGGTTTCGGAGGCGCATTCCAAGGGGGATCATAAAACAATTAATTCAGTTTTCAGCCACGGATTCGTTATTAATATGAGTGTGGGTGTTATTTTAATGGCACTTCTGCTTTTACTGATGCCTTTAATTTATCATTCCGGTCAGCCGGCGAAGATTATTCCGGATACTGTGGATTTTCTTACCATTATGGCCATCAGCATTATTCCGTTTATGGCTTTCCAGACGCTCCGTGAAGTTTCTGAAGGATTATCTTACACCATCGGGGTTACAAAAGCTACGATTATCGCTAACGTAATTAATATTGCTTTAAATTATATTTTCATTAAAGGAATCTGGATTTTCCCTGAAATGGGCGTTAAAGGCTCTGCATTAGCAAGCTTAATTGCCAGAATTTTTATGGTGATATTCCTGTACTTTGTTCTTTTAAATGAAAAGAAAACGAAGCAGTATATCAAAGATTTTTCGTTAAAAATTAAAGTTTTCACGAAAGAAATGTTTGAAAAAATGGTAAGATTAGGTTTTCCTACAGCTTTACAAATGTTCTTTGAAGTGACCGCTTTTGCAGGGGCAGCTTTTATTTGCGGTTTAATTTCTGCCCATGATATTGCTTCTCACCAGATTGCGTTGAGTATGGCTTCTTTTACCTTTAATCTCTGTATCGGTTTCAGTGTGGCTTCCACTGTAATGATCGGGAGAAAACTGGGTGAAGGAAACTTCATAGAATTAAGAAAAGTGGGAATCAATAATCTAAAGATTGCCTTTCTTTTTATGACGATCTGCGGAATTATTTTTATTCTGGGAAGGAATTTCCTTCCAACTTTTTTTACTAAAAAAGAAGAAATTGAAGTGATTGCCTTAGCTTCAAAATTAATGATCATCGCAGCACTTTTCCAGCTTTCAGACGGCATTCAGGTGACAGCTTTAGGAATGCTGAGAGGCTTACAGGATGTTAAAATCCCTTCTATTTATACGTTTATTGCGTATTGGATCATCACTATTCCTCTAGGCTATTTCCTTTGCGTAACCTTAAATATGGGAGCTTTCGGAATGTGGATTGCATTAGGATTGGGATTGACAGTCTCGGCGGTTATGCTGGTCAAACGATTTTTGAATATGTCTGCAAAGAGAATTAAACAGAATTTATAATATGAAAGCGGTCTTTTGGGATCGCTTTTTGTTTTTTCATTAAAAGATACTCACTCAAAATTTCCCTCCTCTGGAGGGGTGGCGAAAATTCAAAGAATTTTTGACGGGGTGGTTTTACACATCAATCGTGAATTTACAAATAAGTTGAACAGAAAAATTTAATTTACAATTAACAGCTCACAATTCACCTTAAATAATTTTCTTCCCTAAAATCACAAGCGTCCGTTCTACCCCATCCAGAACGGCCACATCAGGAAAAACGCCCCAATCTTCGAAACCGAAATGCCTGAAGAGTTTCAAGCTTGGTTCGTTATGTAAAAAAATAAATCCTAATAAAGTTTTTACCCCAAATTTTCCTGCATTATCAATACAATATTGGAGGACCTTCTTTCCAAAACCTTTTCCACGACAGTTTTCATCCATGTAAATGCTGATTTCAACCGTTCCATTGTAAGCCGGCCTGCCATAAAATGATGAAAAGCTTACCCAACCTACAATACCATTATCATGATTTTCGACCATCCAAAGCGGCCTTGTTTCAGGGTTATGTTCTGAAAACCACTGTAATCTGCTTTCCACAGAAACTTCTTCTGTATCAGCAGTTACCATTCTCGACGGAATAGTGGAATTATAAATCTCAACGATTTTAGGTAAGTCTTCCGGGGTGGCGTTCCTGAATTTGAGTTCTTCCATTTTATATAATTGAGATGCAAATATATTTTAAGTTTTAAATAAATTGAAATTTTAAGTCATCTTAAATAAAAAAACTCGTTCGAAATGAACGAGTTTGCAATGTTATTTTTTCAGGCACTTTTCAAGGAACTGATCCTGTTCCCAAAGCAAATGCAGGATATTTTCTTTCGCAGCATATCCATGGGCTTCCTTAGGTAAAAGAACCATTTTTACAGGTGCTCCCAGGTTTTTCAAGGCCTGGAAATATCTTTCCGTCTGCAGAGTAAATGTTCCAGGATTGTTATCTGCATCACCGTGAATCAATAAAAGCGGGGTTTTCATTTTATCCGCATTCATGAAAGGTGACATTGTATTGTAAATTTCCGGTACATCCCAATAATTTCTCTGCTCACTCTGGAATCCGAATGGGGTTAAAGTCCTGTTATAAGCCCCACTTCTGGCAATTCCACAAGCGTAATCCTTGGAATGGGTCAAAAGGTTTGCCGTCATAAAAGCACCGTAAGAATGGCCTCCTACAGCCACTTTTGTCCTGTCGATATAACCTAACTGATCCACAGCGTCAATAGCAGCTTTCCCGTTGGCCACCAGTTGCGGAATAAATGTATCGTTCGGTTCTGTTTTTCCTTCCCCGATGATCGGGAATGCAGCATCATCAAGAACAGCGTAGCCTTTCGCTGTCCAGTACACGAATGATCCGTAATATGGGAAGGTAAAATCGTTCGGGTTTTGTGTGTTCTGCCCTGCCGTATTTTTGTCCTTATATTCTGTAGGATATGCCCAGATCAGCAGAGGAAACTTTTCTTTCTTTGCTTTCCTGTCATAATTTGCAGGCAGATATAATGTTCCGGTTAAAGTAACCCCGTCGTTTCTTTTGTATGTAATTACTTCCTTGTAAACATCTTTTATGCTTTCAAAAGGATTGGCAAAGCTGGTTATTGCTGTTGCTTTATTAGATTTAATATTCTTTTTAAAATAATTCGGGTACTGACTTGAAGATTGCTGAATGGTTAAAATTTCTCCTTTTGAAGGGTTTAAAATATCAATGATTTCTTCTTTAGCCCCTTTTAAATTTGAAGTGTAAAGTCTTTTCTTCTTTAAAGTTTTCATATCCATTTCATCAATGAAAGGATGCTGCCCGTCTTTCGTAAATCCGGCTCCGATGAGATAAGATTTTTCACCTTTCATATCGATGACATACCTTCCATATTGGTTTTTAGTGGTATTGAAATTTCCCGGATCGTTGTAGACATCCTGATAATTCCTGTCATCTATTACTTTTGATTCACCGTTAGTCAAATCAACCAAAAAAGATTTTGTATTTCTTGTATCATACCAACCTTCTGAAACAATGGCGTAATGATCATTGGTCCAGCTGGTTCCTTCATATCTCTGCTTTGTCTTAAAAAAAGATTTCGGATTTGAATTAAATGGCGCTTCCCATGTAAAAACTTCATCCCTGTAATCTACTGTTTTAGACTGATCTCCGCCGTCCAGAGCTTCAGCATACACCAAAGTTGCCGGCATATCGCTTCTCCAGCTCATATCTCTTTTCCCGGTTCTTACGGATGAGAAACCTTTAGGCATGATCTCATTCAGGGGAACTTCGTTTACTACCTTTACCATATTTCCGCTCATATCATAAACGGTGGTTGTCATCGGGAACCTGCTCAGGGGAACGATATATGAAAACGGTTTTTTAATGGTTGTTGCCATCAGGTAATTACCGTCTGGTGAAAAGCTCAGACCAGTGTAAAGATCCTGTTCTTTCACTTTCTTCAAGCTTCCATTGAGATCAACATTGTAAATATCGGATGCTGTAAGGATTTCAAAATTCTTTTCATCCTGCGGATTTTTCAAAAGATCCTGATACGTTCTGTTTTGTGAAACTTTTCCGTCTGAGGTTGAAACTATAGGGCCGGTTGGAAGATCTTTACTTGAGTCAATAAGTGCAGGTCTGTTCTGCGGAAGCGTTTTGATTAAAATGTTTTGAGAATCTTTATACCATACATACGGACTTCCCAAGTTAGCATTCAGGTTATCTGATGTAATTTTCTTTGCTGTAGCTGTTTCCAGATCTATAACCCAAAGCTCAACTCCTTTATTGGTTGTATTTGTGAAGGCCAGCTTTTTTTCATCCGGAGAGAATGAAGTGTATGTTATTTTTGGGTTTGAAGGTAAGTTTTTAACCTGAACCTCTGTTTTGTCATTAATTTTTCTGACCTTAATGTTATTAGAATAAGTCGCAGAACTCGAAATATTGGTCACCGGATTGATTCTTAATCCTCCCAATTTCATTTCCTGCTGACTAAGATCTTCAAGTGTTTTATAAGTCGGACGATAGGTAAAAACAATCCAGTCTTTTTTACTGTTCATAGAAACACTGGGTGGTCTTTCGTAATCTGCAAGTTTAAGAATTTCTGCAGAAGGCTTTTGATAGCTAATATTTTCCTGTGCATCATAAAAATTAAGAAACGCAAGAAGGCATATTGTTAGTTTTATCTTCATATATACTCTTTTCGACGAATTTAATGATTTTAATTTAACCATAAAAACCAATGTTCATCAAGTTTAGTTTCGGTGAAATTCGTTTCAGATTATCAAATCAATACATTCAGTTTAAACATAAAAAAAAGCAGCAAGAAAACTTACTGCCTTATATCTTAAATCATAATTAATTACCAGTCGCTGGCTCTTTTTCTTTTCTCAATCATGTAATCAACGGAGATTTTTCCCGCCCCGAAAATGATCAAAAGAAGAAAAACAGATAAATAAATCAGGCTTAGTTCCTGTTTTGCAAATGGATCTGCTCCATGAACTACAAAACCCGCAATGGCCATCGTAAAGATCAGAAATCCTAAAGCGATTCTTGTAAAAAGCCCAAGAATAAGGAAAATTGAACACACAAATTCTGCAAACACCGTTAAAATCAAAGAAATTTGAGGGCCTAATCCCAGAAAGTCATAAAAATCAGACTTTCCGCCTTCCAACAGCATCTGCAGCTTAGGAAAACCGTGAGACAGCATGGCAAAACCAATAAATACTCTCACAACCAACAAAATAATATCTTTTAAAACCGTATCAGAATTTGAGTTCAAATAGTTCATTAAGTTAAAATTTAATTAAAGATAATGAAAATCTTCTATCAGAAAAGTTTTTAAAGTGTTTTAGTTTACCGGTAACCGAAATTTTTTAAATCTCTGTCGTTTTTTCTCCAGTCTTTCTTCACTTTTACGAATAAATTTAAGTGAATTTTTTTGTTAAAAAACTGTTCAAGATCCAGTCTGGATTCTGTTCCTACTTTTTTAATAGCCTCTCCTTTGTGGCCGATGATAATTCCCTTTTGGGTATCTCTTTCCACATAGATAATAGAATCTATAAAGATAATTCCTTCTTTTTCTTTAAACTGTTCCGTTACAACTTCCACAGAATAAGGAATTTCTTTATCATAATTCAAAAGGATCTTTTCACGAATTGCTTCATTCACAAAAAATCTTTCAGGCTTATCCGTGTACTGGTCTTTATCGTAATAAGGAGGATTTTCAGGAAGCATGGATTTCAGCTTCGGAAGAATAATATCCGTATTAAAAGCATTCAGGGCCGAAATAGGAAGGATTTCCGCTTTCGGAATCCTGTTGTGCCAGTCTTCCACCAGTTTTTCCAGACCTTCCTGGTTCGTCTGGTCTACTTTATTGAGCAAAAGTAATACGGGAACAGGAATTTTATTTAATTTATCAATCAAAAATTCAGAAGGTTCCGCTTTGTCGGTAACATCTACAATGAAGAGAAAAACATCTGCATCCTGCAAAGAATCCTTTACAAAATCCATCATTTTTTCCTGTAAGCCGTACTTCGGGTCCAATACTCCGGGAGTATCGGAAAATACGATCTGCAAGTCATCTTCATTATAAATTCCAAAAATTCTGTGACGTGTTGTTTGAGCCTTTTGCGTTACAATGGCCAGCTTCTCCCCCATGAGCTGATTCAGTAAGGTAGATTTTCCGGCATTGGGCTTCCCAACTATATTTACAAATCCTGCTTTGTGCATAAAAAATTAAGTTATGAAAGTGCAAAGTTACTAAAAACAAATCTGGTCTTCCCGACTATTTGGGAATATTTAAAATAAAAAGCCTTTCCGTAATTGAAAAGGCTTTCATCAAAGGTTTTATAATTGATTTAATTGGTTCTTCATAAACTTCAGGCTTCCCAGGGCCAGCTCCTCAGCATCATGTGGAGACTTCTGCCATAAAGAAACCATCTGCTGCATTCCGGGAATGGATGATGAGAAATTTTCCAAAACCAGGTTTCCTTCGAAATTAATTTCTTTTAAAGCTTTAAATAATTCATTCCAGTTAACGGTTCCCTCACCCAACATTCCCCGGTGGGATTCTGTCATGTGAATATGTTTGAGCTTCTTTCCGGCCAGTAAAACAGGTTCGTAGAAGTTGTTTTCCTCAATATTCATGTGGAAAGTGTCAAGATGCAGGAATAAATTATCCTTACCTGTTTTTGAAATTAAATCCAATATATTTTTTGCAGTGTTACAAACGTAAGTTTCATAACGGTTGATCGGCTCGATGCCTATATTTACACCTTTTTCTTTGGCATAATCAGCAACTTTACTCCATACTTCAACAATGATATCCGCTTCATTTTCCGTCAAAGGATCGCCGGAAAACACACCGATTCCTCCATGAAGCACTCCGCCAAGAAAATCAGTTTCAAGCTCTGAGGTTTTATCAATCGCTTTTTTAATTAAACTTTCCGCAGCTTCCGGATGAAAGGCAATATGCGCTTCTTTAGGAAGGTTTAAAGAACAGACAGCTTCCAGGTTATTATTTTTAAGCTGGGCTTTAACTTCTCTAGCATTAAATTCCATTGTTGAAGGAAGGAGAATCTCAATGAGATCAAAGCCCGCATTTGCTGTTTTTTCGATGGCATATTTTCCTGCTTCAGCGCTCCATACCGGTGTAATCCACGAGAGAAGTGATGCCCCAAATTTTATATTCATTATTAATTATAATTACATTAATTATCCATTACTCATTAAAACACCCACCATTCTGTTCTTACCCCAAAATAAGTTCCGAACCTCTTGGCGCCGGACTGCTGTAAAAATGGTGAATAAAGACTGTTCATTGCCTGATCATTGTATCTTGCCACTTCAGCAATCAGCCTGATGTGAGGCCTTGCCCAAACGCTTCTTTCCGCTGTTGGGACAATGGTAGGAGCCAATACCAGCTTCATCATGGAAGCCGCATCCTGATTTCCGTCTTTTCTCTGTGCGTAATGTAGTTCTGATACGATATGGAACCAGTTATTAAAGTAATAGGTTGCTCTGATACCGGTATTAAATTCTGTTTTTTTATTGAAAATTTCCCTTTTGTAATAGTCCATTGCTTTGTTATCACTGCCTGCTCCACCCTTGCTGTGGGTGAATACAGCGTATCCGTTTAAAGACCACCTGTTGGATAAATTCAATAAGATATGCTCTACAGCTGTTAATGAATAGGCTCCTTTATAAGTTCCTGTAGTTTCGTCCGGTGCTCCATACGTTCTCCAGGTCTGGCTGTTTCCGGATTCACCGCCGTTGGCAATTCCTGCGCCATAACGTACAGAAATCTGGTTAAATGAGCCCGGTAATTTTGTTTTTAAGTTTGAATTTAATTTTGCGCCCAAAACCCATCCGTTATCAGAAGGATAATTTTCTACAGAATGTTTTCCGGATTTATCAACTGTATGGAACTCCGCTAGTAATTTCACTTTATGCTCATTATTTTTTAAAGGTATGGTGTGTTCCAGTACAAAAACTTCCCTTTGTCTGTAAATCAGGTTTTTTCCTCCGCTGATAATACTTGGTGTAAGAATACGGTGTAGAATTACTGGCAAGCGTATCAATTGCAGCAGGGAAAAACATAGAGAATCTTGTGTTTTTATGCCTTACTCCCCATCCTGTAGCAGAATGATCATCAAAATAAAAATAATCCGCAATGTGAACATCATCAAATCTTAACCATCGGGAACCTGCCCAAACATCCCAGTCGCTACCCATAATGTTTCTGGCTTCTACAAAAGCTTCTGGTAACGCGACAATCATTCCCTGATTCGATTTTGTATCTACATTTCCCAAAAATGTCCCGCCGGAATAAAAGCTTAGCCTGGCCTGCATATCAATCTGCGTTTTCTTTGCGCTGTCACCCACCACCGGAGTGAAATGAAAAGACGGCAAAAAATCCACATAATCTCCCTGATCCATCCTTCCCCCCAAAGATCCCTGATTGGCAAGATTTAATTGTCTTCCGGTCCGTCCGTCCGCATTCGGGGAATAGGCGGCCCCGATTCTTCCTGTAGTACCGAATGAAAATTTCTTATTGGTAATCTGAATCTGCGCATGACTTTTCTGGCTGAAGATGATTAATATCAAAAAACAGCCTTTTAGAATTGTATTTTTCATGATTTACTTTAACGTTTTAGGTTTATAAAATTTTAAAGCAAACAATACGATAATCACATAGCAGATAATCGGTAGTAAGTAAGCGTGGGCTACATCTGTTTCTGCAATTTCACCCATGATCGGGGTGAAAAACGCACCTCCAAACATCGCCATTACAAGGAAAGATGAGGCCTGATGAACTTTTCCGCCTAATTTTTTCAATCCAAGGCTAAAAATAGTAGGATACATTACGCTTAGGAATAAATTAAGCATAATCAGGCTGATGAAAGAAACCCATCCGAAGCTTTGAGATATAATCAGGCAAAGGATAATATTACAAGCCGTGAAAATAGCCAATACTTTATTGGGAGCAATGTATCTCATTAAGAACGTTCCCACAAATCTTCCCACCATCATCATAGCCATACTCAATGAAAAATAATAGGAGGCTTGTGTTTCCTGAAGATGCATTTTTTCGACACCATAATTAATGAAAAATGCCCACGTCCCACCTTGTGCCGCAATATTGAAAAACTGTGCAATAACTGCAAAAACAAAGTGTCTCTGCTTCCAGAGAGGAGCTCCGGGATCTACTTTTTCAGTATGATGGTCTTCTCCGGTAGCGTGTTCAAGCATTTCAGTTTCTTCGTTATGAGGGTCTTTTAAAGCCGGAACTTTAATAAAAGAGAACATAACGGCTAATACAAGCACCACAATACCAATCCATGTGTAAAGGCTTTTAACCGAATCCAAAGAATTGTCTTCCCCGGCTCCCCCGAAAATAAAGAATCCTCCAAGCAAAGGCCCGACAATGGCTCCAAGCCCGTTAAAAGACTGAGCAAAGTTAACCCTTTGGTCGCTCGTTCTTTCATCACCTAATGAAGCCACAAATGGATGCGCTACCGTTTCCAGCGTTGCCATTCCTAATGCCAGAATAAAAAGTGCGATTCTGAAAAAATCAAATGAAGCCATATTTGCTGCAGGAACAAACAGAAAGCATCCGCCGGCAAATAAAGTAAGTCCCAAAATAACTCCCATTTTATAACCGAACTTTTTCATAAAAAGTCCCGCAGGAATTCCCATCATAGCATAGGCACCAAAAATGGAAAGCTGTACTAGTCCGGATTGTGATTTGGAAATGTGAAGTACGTTCTGGAAATGTTTATTTAAAACATCTCCCATCGTGAGCGCAATCGCCCAAAAAAAGAATAAAGAAGTAACAAATGCCAGTACGACAATGTATTTCTTTTCTGTGAATTTTACTGAGTTCATGTGTGTGTTTTTACGTTTTAAGCGTTAATAATAATTTTAAATATTTTCAGTTTTGAATTTTTCGAATTCGGGGTATTCATAATCCGGGCATGCCCCTGATTTTGAAGTGATGAATGCACCCATTGATATAGCTTCATTCATAATATTTTCCGGGCTTTCTCCTTTAATCCTTTTAGAAATAAATCCGGAAAGAAAAGCATCACCGCTTCCCACCGTATCAGCAATGGTGATAGGGATGGCCGTGAAACCGTAATTGTGATTTCCTACAAAATACCGTGCGCCTTTGCTTCCTTTGGTCAGAATAATTTCCTGTATATCAAAATGCTTTTGAATAAGCGCGGCACTTTCGTCTTCACTTTTGTATTCTTCACCCAGAAAGGCCATAATCTGGCGCATTTCTGCCTTGTTCATTTTTACAATATCTGCTTTATGTAAAAGGGTTTTGATTAATTCAATATCAATAAACGGCGGCCTGAAATTAACGTCAAAAACTTTCAGTTTTGCGTATTCAAGCAACTGAAGAAGCGTGTTTTTAGTTTTTTCATTTCTGGCGGCCAGACTTCCGAAAATGAAAGCTTCTGCATTTGAAATCAATTCTTTATGTTCAGGTAAAATCTCAATATAATCCCATGCTACCTGATCAATAATTTCATAAGAAGCCTCATTATGCTCATCGATCTTCGCTATAACCGTACTTGTTGGATTTTCTTTATCAATCTGAATATAATCTGTGGTAATTCCCCAGCCTTTTATCTGGTCAATTAGTTTTTGGCCTAATTGATCATCCCCGATTCTGCTGAGCATTTTCACATCCACACCGGTTTTATGAACATTGTAAGCTACATTGAATGGTGCACCACCCGCTCTCGAGCCTTCCGGGAAAATATCCCAAAGAACCTCACCAAAACATACGATATAAGAATTTTTATTGTTTACCATTGGTTAAACGTTTAATTAAATTGATTAAAATTTTTTATAGTACAGAGCTTCTCTCCATGAATTTTGCATGAAAAGTTACCCTTTTTCCGTCAGGAGTATAATTATTGATCTGATTGTCAAGGAGCTTAACAGATTCTTTTGCCATTTCGATTAAAGGCTGCTGTATAAAACTGATTTCCGTCGGGAAAAGATGATATGCTTCAGTTTCGTCAAACGCAATTACAGAAACGTCTTCAGGAACCCTGATCCCGTTATCATTTAAATACCTTAATCCTGCAATTCCCAGCTTGTTACTTGAAAAATAAATGGCTGTTTTTTTAGAAGAATCCAGATTTTGTTTAAGCTTTAAATGAACTTCTTCCGTGATATTATGAATACCAATCAACAGTCTTTTTACCGTAATATCAGAACTTGTAATTCTTTTATCAAAGCCATCCTGCCTGTCCAGCAAATGAGGAAGCTTCGTGTCATATCCTACATAAATCAATTCATCAAAATCTTTCTGAAGCAAATGATTGCAGATAAACTCAGAAATCTCAGAATTGTTGATCATTACTCCCGGCAGGCTAACATTTTTTAAATAACGGTCAATGGTTACGATTGGGTATTCTTCTGCAATCAGCTTATTGATGGCATCGTCAGAATCTACTACAGGAGCTACGATCATGCCGTCTACCTGCTGTTCAGAAAAAAGTTCAGTCAGTTTTTTGAATTTTTCGGGATTTTCATCAGAACTTCCGATGAGAAGCGTATATCCAAGCTTCATGGCTTCATCTTCGATGCTTCTGGCTATATTTGAATAAAAGTCGTTGGAAATATCTGCAACGATAAGCCCGATTAATTTGCTTTTGCTCATTTTCAAGCTCTTAGCAATTTTATTCGGAGTATAATTAATCTCTTCTGCTACCTCGAGAATTCTCTTTTTAGTAGTTTCACTTATCCTGCTTCCTTCTTTTTTGTTTAAGACATAGGAAACGGTTGCAACGGAAACCTGTGCAATTCTGGCTATGTCTTTGATGGAAGCTCTTTTCATATTTTATACTTTCAGCGCAAAAATATTTCATAAAAAACATAAAAAACAATAGGCAGATTTTTTTGGCTGTTTAAAAAATAGTTGTATTTTCGCGCCTTTTAAAAAAATAAGCAATAATTTATCTTATCTTGTTTAAAATCAATTAATTAAGTATTTAAACGAAATGATTGAAATAATTAATATTAACTAAATATGAACAGAACGGTATTTAAGTTCATAATTTGGTTAAACGTTTATTCCTAAAAAATTATTAAAATTTTAAAATTTTTCAAAATTCTTAACAATAATTGATGCGAAATAGTTGAAAACGAATACTTTTGATACCACATTCACTTTTTGATATGGATATAGACGAAATCTTAAACAGGATATATACCCTTCCTGATTCTTCACGATCAAAATTAAAACATCATATTATAGAATTATCTCAGCCTAAAAACTTCTGTCTCATGGAAGCTGATAAGGTAATACCGTACATTTATTTTGTAAAAAAAGGAATTGTCCGTGCCTACGCATCCACTGAAGATAAAGATATTACCTTCTGGTTTGGAAACGAAGGCGAAACTGTGGTTTCAATGAAAAGTTATGTGGAGAATAAGCCGGGCTATGAGAATATTGAACTCTTGGAAAGTTGCGAATTGTATAAGCTTAACACAGAAGATTTAAGAAAGCTTTATAATGAAGATATTCATATTGCCAACTGGGGGAGAAAATTTGCGGAAAGGGAGCTTGTAAAAACCGAAGAGCTTATTATTTCAAGACAATTTAAAACTGCTTCGGAAAGATATACAGATTTAATGAGAGATAAGCCTGATCTTTTTAAACGTGTCCAGCTGGGCCATATTGCTTCTTATCTGGGTATCTCGCAGGTTAGCCTGAGCAGGATTCGGGCGGAGTTTAAGTGAAGAGAATGTTTCAGGGTTGGGCTCTGAATTTACTTTCATTTTTTAACAATTGTAAAATTTTAAGTCATTTTAAATACTGAAATTTGCATCAGAAAAGTATAAAAAATGAATTGGATCATCTTAATTATTGCTGGATTATTTGAAGTTGCTTTTGCATCATGTCTGGGAAAAGTAAAGGAAACAACGGGCACAACAATGTATTTTTGGTTTGCCGGTTTTCTTGTTTCACTTACCATCAGCATGCTTTTACTGATAAAAGCAACACAGACCCTCCCTATTGGTACTGCTTATGCGGTCTGGACAGGAATTGGTGCGGTGGGAACAGTTCTGATGGGAATTTTCTTTTTTAAAGATCCTGTAAGCTTCTGGAGAATTTTCTTTATTGTTACCTTAATTGGCTCTGTTGTAGGATTAAAAGCTGTTTCTTCACATTAAACAAAAGGCTTTTTGATTATCTTTGATTAAAATTAATTAATCATGAGAAAAGCTTTATTATTTGTATTTTTAAGCAGTTGTATGTGGGCGCAAAATACCAGCGAGCTGTTTAATACCAGTTGGTATATTTCCAAAATGACGATCAACGGACAGACAATTACTACTCCGGCAATGGATATCACAGTTCAGCCTTCCACTTTTGCTTTGGTTTCCAATAATTATGTATTTAATTCTAAATATTTTAATATTGCTGGAATTCCTATCACATTTTCAACCGTAAGTGACGCTTTTATGAAAAGCAGCTCAGGCGGCTGTACCATTGCTGATTATTTCGGGAGCAATATGACCGCTGTGCAGGGTTATGACCAAAAGAATTGTGATTTTTACGTAAACCCATCTGTAGGAAATGCTTTCAGCTATGAAATTGTGGCTAACGGAACTGGAAAAACTTTGATTATCACTAATATTGCGAACGGAAATAAGGTTTATTATAACAGTTTTATTTTGGAAACAAAAGAAAATCAAAACAAAAAAAGCCCAGTTTTCTTCCCCAATCCCGCAAAAGATACTTTTACCGTTGAAAACATTGAAAATGACTTGTCAGTAAAGGTTTTTGATATGTCGGGCAGTTTGGTGTATGAAGGAAAAAGCAGTGATAAAAAAGTGAAAATAAACACGAAGAATTTTTTACCGGGCCAATATATTTTAATTTTAAAAGGCCATAATTCATACAAATTTATTAAAAAGTAAAAACAAAAAACGTCTCCATTTGAAGACGTTTTTTATTATTTTTTGTAGACTACCGGTAAAATTTCATTTTTCCTGAGCCCGTATTTTTTAATTTCTTCTTCGGAAAAATTCTGAGAGTAAAAGTTAGGTTCTGTTTCAAAACCGGCCCTTCTTAAACGGTCAAAATAATCCATCCCATACCAGCGTACATGATCGTACTGCCCGAAATGCTTCTGGCGCTCCTTCGGGTCTTTGATGGTAAAATCCTCGTATGTTTTTTCCAGAGAGTTTTTCATGGGAACCTGTAAAATTCCCCATCCGCCGGGCTTTAAAACCCTGTACAATTCACTCATTGCTTTTGCATCGTCTTCTATATGCTCCAACACATGGTTGCAGAAAACAACATCAAAGCTTTCATCGGCGAAAGGCAGATTAAGAATATCCGCTTTCACATCAACAATGGGAGAATAGAGGTCAGCAGAGATATAATCCAGATTCCTCATTCTCTTGAATTTTCTTAAGAATTCCTGCTCTGGAGCAATATGCAGAACTTTATAGTTTTTAATGAAAAAATCGGTTTCATTTTGAAGGTACAGCCACATCTGGCGGTGCCTTTCCAGGCTTAATGTTCCCGGGGATAAGGCATTTTCCCTCTGAGTTCCGTATCCGTAAGGAAGAAACTTTCTGTATGACCTTCCGTCAATAGGGTCAAAAAACTGATCTCCCGCGAAAAATTTATAAATAAGAGGTCTCGCCCAGATACTCATTTTAATAAGCACCGGCCGTGGAATTTTATTTAGTAAAAGCTTAGTGATTTTTTTCATTAAAAATCCAATTGAAAACGCTTTTCTTCATCCGTTTCGATGCCCAAAGCTTCGTAAATATACTGAAAAGTGGAAAGCAATACCGGTTTCCCATTGATTACAGCCACATCATGCTCAAAGTGTGCGGACGGCTGATTATCCAGTGTTGTCACTGTCCATCCGTCATTATGGAATTTCACTTTGTCTGTTCCCAGGTTAATCATTGGTTCAATAGCAATGGCCAGGCCGTCTTTAATCACCTTGCCGCTTCCCTGTCTTCCATAATTCGGAACCTGTGGGTCTTCATGCATCTGCCTTCCCAAACCATGCCCTACAAGCTCTTTTACAACGCCATAACCTTCCTGCTCGCAATGTCTCTGGATAGCATAAGAAATATCCCCTATCCTTTTTCCTCTTACACATTGCTCAATTCCTTTGTAAAGGGATTCTTTTGCTACTTTTAACAGCTTTTTTGTTTCCGGACTTACTTCCCCGATTTCAAAAGTATAGGCATGGTCGCCTACAAAACCATTTAAAATGGCACCGCAGTCTACAGAAAGAACGTCGCCTTCTTTGATTTCATCCTTATTCGGGAAACCGTGAACCACCTGTTCGTTTGGTGAGATACATAATGAATACGGAAAACCTCCATATCCTAAAAAAGCGGGCTCAGCGCCGTGATCTTTTATAAAATCGTGAGCTAATTTATCAAGGTATAAAGTGGTGATTCCGGGCTTGATTTCTTTCGCCAGCATTCCCAGTGTTTTTGAAACCAAACGGGCACTTTCCTTCATCAGACGCAGTTCGTCTATAGTTTTTAATTGAATCATTTCTAATATAGATGTTAGATATTAGATGTTAGAAATTAGTTTTTAAAACTTCGTAGATTATTTAAGTTTTAATTTAAATTCATAATATCTTTTATTTTCTGGTAAAATTTAAACAAAATTAAAAGCAACATTAAAAACTGATTTCTAACATCTAACTTCTAATTTCTAAATTATCTACCAGAATAATCCTTTTTTCTTTTCTTTTTTAAGTTTGGAATAGGCCAAAACCTCTTTCCCTTCTACACGGAACTCTATTCTTTCCTGAATAATATTGTAGATCTCACCCCAACCTGGGAATCCGCCTAAGTTACGGTCATCGATAAACCAGTCTGCATCCAGTTTTCTTGATTGGTTTTCAGGATCAAAAACTTCACCTTCAAAACTTGAGTTTACAGCATAAAATTCTATCCCGTTTTGTTTACAGAATTCTACGGCTTCATCAAGGGTTTTACCATGTCTGTATGTCCAGAGGATAAGTCTGTATCCTTCACTCTGAAGTCTTCTTAATGTTTCAAATGCAAAAATTTTCGGCTTGCCAATTGCAGGATAAGCGTCATCAACGATCGTTCCGTCAAAATCTACAGCAATTTTCTTATTATTCATCATTTTGAATATAATTTTGAAGTGCAAAGATACAAATAAAAAAAGTGCCAATAAAATCAGCACTCCTTAGTTTTATAATTTAATGATAATATGGACTAGCTTTTTACCCAATTAAACTGGAATTGTAAATCCGGTGTAGAAATTCTGTCCGTAATTTTCTGTAATCTTCCCGGTAATTTCATTAGGTATTCCTGAGCTTTTTCAGCCGTTTCCGTAAGACCTTTTACGTGTTCAATCTTCCATTCATCCAATAAGTCTTTCAAAATATTGATGTAATCCTGTCCAGTGTACACCATGCATCTCTGAGCAGCATCCGAAAAATGTCCCCAAAGCTCACCCGCCTTCTGTCCGGATTGTCTCATCATGTGAGCCGGCATCACGATTTTCTTACGCATCATATCTTCGAAGGCAAGAATCATCTCAGATGGGTCTATTTCTAAGATTTTTGTAACGAAATATTTGTAAGCTTTAGCATGTCTTGCTTCATCTGCAGCAATAACACCGCACATTTTTGCCAGCTTTCCGTTTCCGGATTGCTTTGCCAGCGTACCTACTCTTCTGTGAGAAATATTAGTAGCTGTTTCCTGAAAGCTTGTATACACGAAATTTCTGTAAGGGTCCATGCTTGTACCAAGGTCAAAACCGTCATTGATAAGGTACTGGGTTGTAACTTCCACTTCTCTCATGTTTACCCTTCCGCACAGATAAAGATATTTGCTAAGCAAATCACCGTGTCTGTTTTCTTCTGCAGTCCAGGCTCTTATCCAGTTTGCCCAGCCGATTTCAGGTTTTTCCTGATCAATGCCTTCCACACCCATAAGCCATGATTCATAGGATGGCAATGCCTCTTCCGTAATACAGTCTCCGATTAAGGTTACGAATAAATCATACGGCATCTCCCTTGCGAAAGTCTGGATTTCTTCTAAATCATATTTAAAATCAGCACTTGACGGATCCGGAAGATAATCTGAAGGCTGCCAGATTTTTTCAATCGGCGTTAAAAATTTATCCAGAAAAGAACCGACTTCCTTTTCCAAGATTCCCATTACCTCTTTCCTTACAAGCTTCTGATACATTTTTAGAATTTAGAATTAAACTACAAAGTTAGAATTTTATTATTATTTAAGACATAATATTTTGTTAATTCTTTCTGATATTAATCATAAAAAACCGTTATAAAAAAAATATAACGGCAATTTTTCTTATTATTATTGAATTTTAGCTAACTAAAATGTCACCTGTCATGATTTCCGGAATTTCCACTCCCATTACTTTCAAAATAGTCGGAGCAACATCTCCTAATTTCCCAGGCTTAAGATTCCAGGTATGGTCTTTATCCATTACGATAAACGGAACAAGGTTCGTAGAGTGCTGTGTATTCGGGCTTCCGTCCGGGTTTATCATCACATCAGAATTTCCGTGATCTGCAAGGATGAAAACTGCATAGCCGTGCTCATAAGCCGTAGTTGCTACTTTTTCGATACATTTATCTACTGTTTCCGCCGCTTTTACTGCTGCTGAAAAAACACCGGTATGCCCCACCATATCTGTATTGGCAAAATTTAAACAAATAAAATCTGCTGTTTCGTTTTCAAGTTCGGGGACAATGGCATTTGTAATATCATAGGCAGACATTTCCGGTTTTAAATCATAAGTAGGAACGTCTTTCGGGCTCGGACAAAGCAATCTTTTTTCGCCGATGAACTGCTCTTCCCTGCCTCCTGAAAAGAAGAAGGTAACGTGAGGATATTTCTCCGTTTCTGCAATTCTGATCTGCGTTTTATGGTTTCTTTCTAAAATTTCGCCCATTGTTTCCTTTAAAACTTCTTCATCGAAAACTACGTGAACATTCTGGAAAGTTTTATCATAATTAGTTAATGTCACATAATAAAGCGGAAGCTTTCTCATGAAATATTCAGAATTATCGTGCTGGGAAAGCACTTCTGTGATCTCTCGGCCTCTGTCTGTACGGAAATTGAAGCAGATAACCACGTCATGATCCGTAATTTTAGCCACGGGAACCACATTCCCGATTGCTGTAGAATCAATCATAATGATTGGCTTCATGAATTCATCCGTAATATTCTCATCGTACGATTTCTGGATGGCCAGCAATGCATTTGTAGTCTGATCTCCAACACCTTCCACCATCGCATCATAAGCTATTTTTACACGTTCCCATCTTTTGTCACGGTCCATTGCATAGTATCTTCCTACCACTGTCGCCAGTTTTCCAACCGTTTTTTCCATGTGCTTTTCAAGATCTTCAATGAATCCTTTTCCAGAGTGCGGATCACAGTCGCGGCCGTCTGTAAAAGCATGAACAAAGACATTTTCATGTAGCCCGAATTCATGGGCGGCCGTCAAAAGACCTTTTAAATGATTGATATGTGAATGAACTCCCCCATCTGAGACTAATCCTATAAAGTGTATTTTTTTATTTTCCCTTTTAGCATATTCAAAAGCATCCTGAATGACTTTCTGCTGACCCAATGAACCGTTTTCCACTGCCATATTCAGCTTTACCAGGTTTTGATAAACTACTCTTCCTGCGCCCAAATTCATGTGTCCTACTTCAGAATTTCCCATCTGGCCAGCTGGTAATCCAACAGCTAATCCGCTTGCTTCAAGCGTTGTATGAAGAAAATTTTTAAGGCAGTTATCTATAAATGGTGTATTTGCTTTATCTATGGCAGAAACGTCCGGATTCATTCCCAATCCCCATCCGTCAAGGATCGCTAATATTGCTTTTTTCGACATCTTGTATAAACTTTTGTATTACAAATTTATTTATTTTGAAATGAATGGAAGAATTGAGGTACTTAAATTTTGTTTAAAATTTTGTTTTCTGCTGTTGATTTTTGAATATTTCTTAAAATGATAAACCTCATAGGTTTAAAAAACATGTGAGGTTGGATAATATTGTGGATATTTTTTTAACGCGAAGTCCGCGAAGCTTTTCTTTTAGTACTATACTTTTTTAGTTCGCAAAGGCGTTTTATTTAGAAAAGCTCACGAAGATTTAATTATCGCAAATATTATAATATCCGTATTTTTTCTCCTTAAATATTTTATTAATTTTGCTCTATGGATTTAAGAGATCAACTGAAAAACCTTTTTCCTGACCATGAAGAGCAGGATTTTACGATGCCTGAAGAACAATTCAAGCAGAAAGAACCTTTGGTATGCAAATTTGAGAAAAAAGGAAGGAACGGTAAGCCCGTAACTATTGTTGAAGGCTGGGAAGGCAGTGAGGAAGACCTTAAGAAAATCTCAAAAAAAATAAAAACCACCTTAGGAATAGGCGGTTCTGAAAAGGATGGAACGATCATTATTCAAGGGGATAATCGCGATAAAATAATGAATATCCTTAAAGAAATGGGGTATAAAACCAAAAGAGTTGGCGGATAGTTTTTACTTTTACCACAAAAGTCACAAAAGATTTTAACACTTTAGTTATTTTAAGTTATCGTAAAACCGCAAAAAGAACACATAAGTTTTTTAAAATCTTTGATTTGATTCTTTACAACTTTTGAAATTCTAAATTTAAATATCCAATAATATTTTTTTGCATCTTTTGTGGTAAAGTAAATAAGTTTAAAAATAAATCTGCGTTTGCGGCATGAGGTTTTTTAATTTTTCAATTGTTGATTTTTCCATTGGATTACCCGTTAGTATTAATGTTTTAAGATTTTTCAGATCAGAAAATTCTTTAGGAAGGTCTTTTAAATTATTATTCGCCAGATTGATGCTGACAACATTTTTTAAACCTTTTATTTTTGGTGAAATTTCTTTGATGTTGTTCTGACTTACATTTAAAAATTCAAGATTTTTGGACTGAAACAGCTTTTCAGGAAGTTTTGTAATGGAATTCTGCTGCAATTCCAGGTATTTTATTTGTTTGGGAAATTCCAGGTTACCTAGATCATTAATCTGGTTTGCAGAAAGATTTAATGATTTTAAATTTTTAATCTGGTCTAAATCTTTCGCAATAAAGCTGATCTGGTTGCCCTGCAGGTTAATTTCCTCAAGACTTGGTATTTGAAGTAAAGCTTCGGGAAAAATATTCAGGTTATTGGCATCCAGCTGGATAACCTTTAATTTTTGAAGTTTTGCAACATTCGGATTGATGTTTGTAAGACTGTTTAAATTCATAGAAAAGCTTTCCAGATTCTGGAGCTCTGCAATTTCATCGGGAATAAATTTAATGCTGTTTTCATTTAAATTTAAAATAGATAAATCTTTTAATACAAAAATAGATTCATCCATTTTTTCAAATTTATTTCCCATCAGATTCAGAAAAAAAATTGAATTCAACCGCTGAATTTCAGGAGGAAGATTAAACATCCCTTTCTCCCTGATGCTCATGCTGTAAACGGTTTTCCCGCTTTTCAATGCTTCGTCAATATTTGTATAGGTAGGATATTTTACAGGGTCTATCTGGGCTTTGACCTGAGAAATGATGAGAATAGAAATTGCAAAAAGTAATTTTTTCATAAAACAGAAAAAGCCACCGGCAATCAGAAATCACCGGCAGCAATGTAAATATTAATAGTTTATTTTTTCAAAAGTTTTACCGTCTGCTGGAATCCTCCTTCTGCTTCGATATTTAAAACCAACACTCTTGAAGCCTCAAGCTGTTTTGTGAAATCCAAATCCAAAGCTTTGTTGGTTCCTGAATATTTCTGGGTGAAAACAATCTTCCCATCAATACTGTAAGCCGTTACAGAAATATTTTTCAATCCTTTTGGAGAATTGATCTTTACAATTCCTGATGTAGGGTTTGGAGCTACAGTAACCGTGTTTTCTATCTGAGTATCAATAGTTCCCAACGAACCGGCTGTTCCCAAATTATTTTTAAGGGCTACTACAACCGTTGCAGATTTTCCTCTGTAATCGATGGTATTTCCGGTAGCGTCAACATCGGTAGAAATTGTAGAATCCGGATGCTGGATAGAGAAGAACCCGAACTTATGATCCGGTGTGAATGTAAGACCGGTAGGCTCAGAACCAGCAGGCATTGAAGCAAATAACTTCACTTTAGGGTTTGCCTGAGTGTGATCCGGTGCAATTACCCAGATATAGTTTTTACCTCCGTCCTGAAGTACCCAAAGGTTACCAAGCTCATCAAAAGTAAGGTTGTCATTTCCATCTCCCCAAGCTTCAGTTTTTGTACCCTGAGCCGTGTCAAATGAATAGGCAGTAGTAAGGCCTCCGGCGAAAGTTTCAAGCTGAGCAACGGTAGTTCCGTTATCCTGAAGTCTGTATACTTTATTTAATCCTTTAGCTGTAAAATATACTTTCCCGTCAATAGGGCTGATTTCTACATCTTCTACTCCATTGAAAGA
The DNA here is from genome assembly GCF_000430825.1 of Chryseobacterium daeguense DSM 19388. GTDB lineage: Bacteria > Bacteroidota > Bacteroidia > Flavobacteriales > Weeksellaceae > Chryseobacterium > Chryseobacterium daeguense. Next base: position 212,270 of record NZ_AUMT01000004.1, read on the forward strand.
AGTTCCTCCAAGTGACTGAGCCAGTGATGACGTATTATTTTGGTCCGCTTTTGTTTTATTCGGAACCTGAATCCAAGTACCTGTAGTTACCACAGGATCTCCACCGCTTAATCCCTGATCAGCTTTTAAAACATACAAATTACCTGAAGAAAGGTTGTTTGGAGTATCCATTACAAATTTGTAAACCATGTTTGTACCTCCGTCTTCCCCGTAATATGCTACTGTTCCGGCACTGTTTACCACTACATTTTCATGGTTCATGATACCCATCTGCCATAATTTGCCTTTAGAGCCGTCAGCATTTTGAGAAATAACCTGAGCTGTTGCAGGATCTATTTCCACTAACCATCCGTAGTCCTTCATTCCATCAGCATTTACGTCATTTGAAGTTACAGATTCTTCGGCAGTAACGATTGTTCCCCAAGGTGTAACCCCTCCTGAACAGTTTCTAATGGTCTGAACCAGGCTCGGTGCAGAGAAGCTTACCGCTCTGGATCTTGTAAGCTGCCAAAGTTTTGTAGTTGCATTATAGTTAATTTCCGCCATCGTAACACCTCCGGGGTTTGTTTCGTGGTTTACGGAAAGATAGCCGTTGGTTGCGCTTCCCGCTTTTGGAACATATCCTGTAAAGTCATTCTGACCACCTACTAATCCTCCACCTTCTGTATAGTTGTCTCCTTCTTTTAATATTAATTGAAATTTGTGTTCTGCCGGGATAATTAATTTTCCTGTCTGGGCTGTCGGTACAATAGAAGTAAAGCAGCTGATATGTGTAGAATTACAAGAAACCGGAGTTGTAGTGGTGGTTGTTTTAAGATAAGCATCAATTCTTAAGTCGGAGCTTGAAGCACCTCTGTTATGAAGCTCGATGGAGATTCTGTTGTTTCCGTTTACAAATTTAGATTTTGGAATAGAAAAAATATTGTACACGCTTTCCGCTGCTCCATCAATAGTGGTGCTGGATAACGTATTAAAATCGATAACCCCTACCGGCATATTATCTCTTACTACTTCTTCACCATTCAGGTAAACCACGATTCCGTCGTCTCTCATCACACCCAATTCCATTGTTGCAGAAAGGTCATTCAGATTTACCGTGAAATCTTTAGCAAAATAAGCTGTTGCAAGGCCGGTAGCTGTAGTGGTAGTTACAGGATCACCGTAGCCAAGCGGCCCGTTACCCTGAGACCAGGCTGAAACATCATACGTTGTATCCTTCCATTGTGCAGCCAAAGCTGTATTGCTGTCATTATATTTCCAAGAAGAATTCTTGTTGAATATAAAAGTCTGAGCATTAAATAATGAACTCGAGATCATTGCAAGGGCTGCAACTGTAAGTAGTTTTCTTTTCATTTTAAATTTCGATTTATTAGACTCTGCAAATCTATTTTATTGCGGTGAACTCTCTATTAATAGGATTTTAAATTAATCTTTACAAATATTAATTAATCGGAAACCGAATGTTAAGGAAATTAATTTTATGTGAATTGTGAATTTTGCTTCGCAAGTGGATTTTAAAGTGAGGTCTATAATTTATTAATGAGGGTTAATTATATTATTTAGAATTAAAAATTGACAAGCAAAACGAATCGACCATTCACTATTCATTATTTACTTCTGCTGATATCCGTCAGGGAATTCACGAATAAATCCTTGTCAAGGTTTTGAACCTTGACAAGGATTTTCGCAACGATTTACCACATCAAAACCTTGACAAGTAAAGCAAATTGACCATTCACAATCACTATTTCTTGCTCACGTCCGTCAGGGAATTCAGGAAAGCGATGATCTGTTTTATTTCAGTTTTATTTAAATTTAATTTATCCGGAGGAAGCGTCTGGTTCTTCATTTTTAAGCCTAAACCTTCGCCGCCGCCTTCATTGTAGAAATCCAGAACATCTTCCAGTGTATTGAAAGCACCGTTATGAAAATAGGGTTTTGTAAGCGCAATATTTCTCACCGTAACGGTTTTGAAAGAGTTTTCGTAAATCCATGAATTTTCTTTTTTCACCGGGCTGTTGATTCTTCCTTTATCAGGATCAAGCTCCAGAGGTTTTTGGGTAATAGGCTTTGTGGTCACACCCAAAACTTCAGATTCATTTTCATTAAAAAACGGCGGAACAAGACCGGAAAAATTTGGGGCAAAATGGCATGTCGCACAGTTGGCTTTCCCCATGAATAAGTTAAATCCTTTTTTAGCATCAGATGAAATTTCTTTTTCATTCCTCATGAATTTATCAAAATCACTTTCGTAAGAATATAAAGACGCAACATAAGAGCTCAAAGCTTTAGAGAAATTTTCTTTGCTGATATCTCCGTTTTTAAAAGCTGTTTTGAAAGCTTTTTTATATTCCGGCTTGGTTTTTAATTTTTTGATAATACTTTCGTAGCTGGTATTGAATTCATCTTCATTGTAAATAACGTGTTCTGCCTGCTGTTCAAGGTAAAAAGCCCTTAAATCATAGAAAAACCTTTTTGCAAAAACCGCATTGTACAGAGACGGGGAATTTCTTAAGACTGTTTTTCCTTCAACGTTACTTTGAGATCTTGATTTTAAATCCGTGAAAGCATTTTCGGGTAAATGACAGGTGGCACAGCTCATTTTTCCGTTATCACTTAAGTTCCGGTCATAAAAAATTTCTTTTCCCAGCTTTTTTAAATCCGGGTTATCTTCATTTTGTTTGAGTAAAGTGTAAAAATAAGGATCAAGAAAATCACTGCTGAAAAAATTCTTATTGCTCACATTCCAGCCGGAAAATTCCTTCAGATCATCGCTCCTTCCATCCCAGCTTCCGAATTCTTCATACAACGGCTGAATATACTTTTTGTAGAATTCTATTCGGTCAAAGCTTTCAAAATCTGTATTTTTTGCTAAATAATTAATTCCTTCAGTTAAAATTGCATTCGCTTTCTGAATATTATAATTTTTAAAATAAGGATCGTCATTAATGTATTTTTTCATCCCTGAAAAAGCGTGGCTGGCTTCCTCGGAAATATTTAGTGATCCGGGTGTATCAAATCCCGTTACGCCAAGGCTGTACATCCTGATCAGCTCGATTCTTAGCGGTAAAGTCTTGTTATTTCCTTTGCTTAAACCGTTTTTTACCGAACTTAAATAAAAGCTTGAATAGCTGTTGTACAAAAAATCTGTAATTGTTTTGATCTCTTCTTTTTTTTCTGCTGCTTCGTCTGAAAATATAAGTTCATCCAAAACCTGCAATCCTTCAGGAGGAAGCGTGTATGCGGTAGTTCCAGCTGCTTCAATATGAAACAACGGCGCTGCATTAAGGTGTGTTTTTGTAAATTCCGGGTAATGGTAGGCAACGTAAAATTCAATTTCTTTGAATGAATTTCTAGTGTTTTTTAATGATTTTTGAAGTTTTTCAATGGTAATTTTATCCTCGGAAAATAAATATACATCAGATTTTAAGTATTCCAGATCAGCTTTAAAGTCGGCCAGCCCTTTATTCACCATCGAGTTTTCAGATTTAACACCTTTATGAACCGGATTAAAAGACATTACGGCAAAACCAATCAACAAAACAATAATAGCTAAAGGATAAAATTTCATTAAAATTTTTTGCGCAAAAGTATCAATAGCAAAACGGCTGCACGTTACTACAACTTTAAATTTGAATTAAATTATGTTTACATTTTATATCAGTTAATTTTTATTAATTTTGAATAGGTTAGAATCCTTTTAAATATACAGATTAATTCAATAAATAAAAATAATATGCTCAATAAACTTGCTGCTTCAGAATTGGTTCTGAATGAAGACGGAAGCGTTTATCACCTTAATCTTTTACCCGAAGATATCGCTGAAAAGATCATTCTTGTAGGTGATCCTGACCGTGTTGCTAAGGTTTCAAAATATTTTGATACCGTTGAAATCAAAAAAAATAAAAGAGAATTTTATACACATACAGGAACTCTGAGAGGGGAAAGAATCACGGTAATGTCCACCGGAATTGGCACGGAAAACATTGATATCGTGATGAATGAGCTTGATGCTTTGGTGAATATTGATCTTAAAAATAAAGAGTTTAAAACTGGGCATACTTCGCTTCAATTATTCAGAATGGGAACATGTGGAAGTGTAAACCCTGATGTTCAGGTGGATAATATGCTTGTAACCCAAAATGTTGTAGGACTGGACGGGCTCATGCATTTTTACCAGGATTATGCTTTTGAAAATGAGTTTTCAAAAAACTTTTTAGAAAAATTCCCTTATCCTAAAATCAAACCGATGCTTTATTTTGCAGAGTGGGCAGAAGAGCTGGGAGAATTGTATAAAGACGCGAAATATCACGGGAATACAGCAACTTTCCCGGGGTTTTATGCTCCACAAGGCAGACAGCTGCGTTTGAAAGCTTTAGATGATCAATTCCTTGAAACATTAAATGATCTTGGTGTAACCAATTTTGAAATGGAAACATCGGCTATATATGCTTTATCGAAGCTTTTAGGTCATAAAGCCATCACTGTAAATAATGTAATTGCCAACAGAAGACGCGGCGAATTTTCCGCAGACCATCATGCTTCCGAAAAAAAGCTGATTACATGGGTTTTGGATAGGATTATAAAATAAAAAAAGGATCTCAAAAACTAACTGAGATCCTTAAAGAAACTTGAAACCATTAACTTCTTAATAAATTTTTACATTTACTTTGAAGCAATTTATTGTGTTTTGCCCTCGTTTTTATATCAATTATTAAATACATTTCTTAAAATTCATTGATGGTTACATAGAAATGTGAAGAGTTTAGGCTCTCTGCATTCCCTGAAATATTTGTGAGATTGATAGTAATATTTGATGTGGATGTCATTCTCGGGTTTGAAATTGAGAACGTGGCATTTCCTGCAAAATCACCTGCCGGAGTAATTACAATGGTAGCTCTGGTAGAGTTCGGGTTCATACCGGAAGGAATAGGGATATTCATTGTTGTAGATTTTCCGCTCGCCAAATTGTTGATGGATACAGCAGGCCATACTTCAAAGCTGATCTGATTTTTGTTTATAGTTCCCTTATCTCCAAGCTTATACTGCCCGTTTACATCTAATTTCGCATTTACGTTCGGGGTACCTGTTCCTATACCCACATTGGCATTATTATCCCCTAAAACTATTGCATTATATTGTGAAGTTGAGGCATGGTAGCCAATTGCAGTAGAATTCTGTCCCGTTGCAGATGCTCCGGATCCTATTGCTGTAGAATTTTGTCCGTTCGTTAAAGAGCTGTGGCCTATTGCAGTTTCGCTGTTAGCATTTGTTTTCGAATTGTATCCTAAAGCAATCGACTGAAAGCCGGCGGCAAGAGAATTATTTCCCAAAGCAGAAGATTCATTGGCCGTTGTTTTTGCATTATACCCTACTGCTGTTGACTGAAATCCGGAAGCCGTGGAATTATTTCCTACTGCAGAAGATTCATTGGCTGTTACTTTGGCATTGTAGCCCGTTGCGATTGAACGGAATCCTGATACCTGTGACAGTTCACCTAGACTTACAGATTCATTCGCAGTAACACTCGCGTTGTTTCCTATAGAAATGCCTTGATAAGCTGTAGAAGAAGTTCCAAGTGCAATCCCGTTTTGTGAAGCATTAGCCCCTACTCCAAAACTGATTGAGTTATAAACTCCCAGTCTTCCCATTACATTAGAGTTTACTTTAAATATAAGATCATCCAATGTACTTGTCCCGATAGAAAGAGATGTATTAGCTCCTCCGTAATTTCCGATGTTAGTACCTGTTGTATTCCATCCTGAGGAATTATTTGAGTTTCCTCCTCCATTTACGCCGTTTACACTGTTTGAAGAAAGCATATTCCATTTCTGGTTATTCCAAAAATAAAATCCTGTTTCCGCAAGTCCTCCCAGTCCATTGTTCCAGACAATCAGCCCTGTGGCGGGAGACTGCACTGTAGTATTATCCGTAAGCGAACTTAAAGCGATGCTTGGAAGTAAAACTCCCTTATTTTTAGAGTTGATCTCTAGCATAGCAGAACCGTTAGGATCAGCTGTTCCTATCCCCACCTGTGCGGATGTAAAGTTAAAAGTAATTAACAATAAGAGTAAAAATACTTTCTGAAGTTTTGATTTGTTTTGCATTTTCTGGTTATTAAGTTTCTTTGTTTTTCTTCTACAAATATAATAATTTTTAATAAAAGTGGACTTTTTTTGAATATTTTTCAAAATTAACACTTGTTGGTGAATAACATGCCTTTTAATCACTGTTTAATGAATGTTGTGGTAGAATTAATTCTATGTTAAAATGAGGCTACGGATAGTTTAAACACGGTTTTTAATTCTTTTTATAGTGGATTAATTTTATAAAATTTATAGAAAAAATCACATTTAACTGAATAAAAAACAATTTATCACCAATTGTTGAATGGAAATACCACATGATTGTTGTCATATTTTTTCAAAACATGGTCGTAAAATGCTCTTTTTGATGAAATTACAGAGAGCTTTTAATAATAATTCACATTCTTATATGTTATATTTTTCTAGTTATATGCTTAAAAAAAAACTGAAGGAAAAACATTATGAAAAGTTTAACAGTAGCATCATGTTTTTAGGAATAGTTATTGTTTAATCTACAACAACACAACAAAATTTTAATATTATGAACAATTCAGAATACAACAAAGCAGAAAATGCAGTAAACAATACGGAAAACTCCTTAAAAAATGCTGCAAACAATGCAAAGTGGAAAGTAGAAGAACTTGCTGACAGAGCAAAAGAGTATATTAATGAAAAAAGAGCCAATGATGAGGAAGCTCAGCAGGAAGACTGGTTCGACAGGGTGAAAAACAATGTTTCAGATGCATGGGAAGATGTAAAAGATAAAGCCAATGATGCATGGGAAAAAACTAAGGATGCAGCTGAGGATGTAAAAGCGGAATGGAACAAAAAAACGAACTAAAAATTTCAGTCATATAAATATTTTCAAGAAAAACGGAGTCTTTTTATTAAGGGCTCCGTTTTTTATGATGTTCTAAACACAAATTATTGCTACATTTGTAGTTATTAATAAACATTAAAAAATATGTCATACGGTTTACTTAAAGGCAAAAAGGGAATTATTTTTGGAGCCCTTAATGAACAATCAATCGCATGGAAAGTTGCTGAAAGATGTCATGAAGAAGGTGCTGAATTTATCTTGTCGAACGCTCCTATCGCAATGAGAATGGGAGAGCTTAATTCTTTGGCAGAAAAAACAGGTTCTGATGTAGTAGGTGCAGATGCTACCTCTATTGAAGATCTTGAAAAACTTTTTGACGCAGCAGTTGCAAAATTTGGTAAAATCGATTTTATCCTGCACTCTATCGGGATGTCCGTAAATGTAAGAAAAGGTAAACATTATACAGAAATGAATTACGATTGGTTAGAAAAGGGCTGGGATGTGTCCGCTGTTTCTTTCCACAAAGTAATGCGTGTGGCCTGGGAAAAAGATTGTATGAATGAATGGGGAAGCATTTTGGCGCTTTCTTATATCGCAGCTCAGAGAACCTTCCCGGATTATAATGATATGTCTGACAATAAAGCGTATCTGGAAAGTATCGCAAGAACTTTCGGAAACTATTGGGGCGAAAGAAAAGTACGTGTAAATACGGTTTCCCAGTCTCCTACTCCTACTACTGCGGGAAGCGGCGTGAAAGGTTTCGGAGGTTTCCTTGGATACGCGGAAGATATGTCTCCGCTGGGGAATGCCACTGCACTTGAATGTGCCAACTATTGTGTAACGCTTTTCTCCGATCTTACAAGAAAAGTAACCATGCAGAATCTTTTCCATGACGGAGGATTCAGCAGTACTGGGGTTACCCAAAAGGTGATCAGCAAGTATGATACTGAAAACTAGAATTCATTAATTCAAAATATAAAACCGAAGCATTTTGTTTCGGTTTTTTTGCTTTAATGTTTTAAAGAAATCCGCGGCACCTTTGGTGCCGCGGATCCTTAAAAAATAATGTTAATATGAAGTTTATAAAATTACAGTCTGTATAGAATGCGCGGGTGCAGATAATTTTGCTGACATTCCTTCAATCCAGAGGTTTGTATCGATGTCGTTATCAGAATCATTCATTATTACCGTTACCAGCTGTCCGTTTTCATTCATAAAAGTAGTGGAAGTCAAAGCGGCCCTGTTGGATGATGTTCCTATGCGCTGAGCATTAGGTTTAATGAACTTTGAAACATGTCCTACATAATAATACTCATAAGTATAATGAACTTCACCGGTTTTTGTATCTGCAATAATGGGTGCAAAACAGAAATTTCCCACGTGATTCGGGCCGCCGGTTTCATCCAGAAGAACGTTCCAGTCTGTCCATAAAGCAGTTCCTTTGTTGAAATCATTCAGCATATTTCTACCGTACAGTTCACCCAGCTTTACATCGTAAATTTTTGACATGTCAAACTGTTCCTTACAACCTTCCGTAAATGCAAGAAACTTATCAGGAAAAGCCCTTTGCGTTTCTGCAAGATTATCGAAAAGCTGCGTTTTGTTGTTCCAGGTTTCGTACCAGTGATAGCCGATTCCGGAAGCGTATTTTGAAGTTTCGGGATCGCTTAATGTGGTTGTAGCTCTTTGATAAATTAAATCTCTGTTATGATCCCAGATCATTACTTTTTTATTTTTGAAACCATTTTTCCAAAGTGTAGGTCCCAAATTATTTTTAAGGAATTCGCCTTCTTCTTCAGCGGTATAAATACAGGATTCCCAGGTTTGTGTTGCCATCGGCTCGTTCTGAACCGTCAGTCCCCAAACATTAATTCCCCTTTTTTCATATTCTTTGATGAATTTAATATAATAATCTGCCCATGTCTGATAGAAAGCATTTTCCAGCCTTCCGCCTTTCAGCATGTTTTTGTTAGATTTCATCCATGCCGGCGGGCTCCAAGGAGAAAAATAAAATGTAAAATCATTTCCGATTGCCTTTTGAGCTTCTTTAATCATCGGGATTTTATACTTTTCATCATGAGAAACATTAAATGATTTCAATGAAGTATCATTATCCTGAACATACGTATAAGAATCGCTTGAGAAGTCACACGAGTTCATATTGGTACGGACAACAGTATATCCGAGTCCGTTTTTTCCATAATACGCTTCTATGATTTCTTTCTGCTTATTTTTTGGAAGCTTATAAAAGGTTTCCGCAGACGCGTCTGTAATAGCACCCCCGATTCCTATTAATTTCTGGTATTTAAAATCCGGATCTACAAAAATGCAGGCATCCGTTTCCTTTGGCTGAGCCATTTTTTCAAATTTTACAGATCCTTTGTCTGCCATTTTTTCATTGGTTTTAGAATGGGTAAGAAAAACTTTTGCTGTTTTTCCTGCGTTCTTTTTCCAATAATTTTGTGCATTTGCATTGAAAGCCATTCCGACTACAAAACAACTTACGACTAATTTCTTCATTTCTTTCTTCTTTCTATATTAAACCACCCCGTCAAAAATTCTTCGAATTTTCGCCTCCCTCCAAAGGAGAGGAATTTCACAACGGCGTTATTTTTTCTGATAAACTCTTACGTAATCTATATAATATTTTTGTGGGAAAATAGTATCATCAATACCTTCTTTACCTCCCCAGAAACCGCCTATTGCAAGATTTAAAATGATAAAATAAGGGCGGTTAAAAGGCCATGCTTCATTGGTCTTTTCTTTATTTTCATAAGTGAAAAATTTTTGATCATCTATATAAACATCAATTTTTTCCGGTGTCCAGTCTGCTTTATAAACATGGAACTTTTCGCTTGCATCTTTTACAAACATGGTATCCGTTTTCTGAGATCCGATGATATGGTTGTATTTTTTTGTATGAACCGATGCATGAATATATCCCTGATTAAAACCAACGTGTTCCATAATATCCAGCTCACCGTCATCCGGCCATTTCTTCATATTTTCGCTCATCATCCAGATAGCAGGCCATGTTCCCCGGCCTTTCGGAAGTTTTGCCCTTACTTCAACCGTTCCATACTGGAAGGCAAATTTTCCTTTGGTTAAAAGTCTTGCGGAAGTGTATTTGCTTTTTTCCCAGTTCTCTTTTCTGGCTTCGATCACAAGATTTCCATTTTCAGCTCGTGCATTTTCAGGACGGTTTTTGGTGTAGAACTGCGCCTCTTCATTTCCAAATCCATGACCACCAATATCATAGTTCCATTTGGATGAATCCGGTAATCCTTTATAATTAAATTCATCGTTCCATATCAATTTTCTGCTCGAATCGGACTTGTTTGAAGCACAGTTTAATGATGAAAAAACGAAAGTTCCTCCGATGATTAAATGAAATATATGTTGACGTTTTATTTTCAAAGTGTACAGCTTTAGTTTTATATTTTAACGCAAGGATTTATTTAATTAAACAAATATTTAAGTAAGCAAAGGGTTGCGACAAGTCGCTTATGAAGGATTATGATAAACGTTTGCTTCATCAAATCAACTTTGTTGATTATTCTTTGCCTCCTTAAAATCAACGGTTCTTAATCTAATCTTTGCGTTAAAAATTTTAGATTAATATTATTTCCAAAGTTTGTCATTCCGAGGAACGAGAAATCTCAACATTATTTTTTAGAGATTCTTCAATACGCTTCGCTTCTTTCAGAATGACAAACGTTATATTTTATCATCCTTTTAGAAAATGTAATGTCTTCTACCGCCAAAAGCGGGTTTTATCCCGCTCTCAGTTTCTACAAACTAATATTTATTTTGACCAATTAATTCTCTTTGTCTGAACATGCTGTGAATCGGTTCCAACCATAATATCGAATTCCCCGGCTTCCCAATCATAATTCAGTTCGTCATCATAAAACTTCAGATTTTCTGGAGTTAAAGTGAAGTTGACCGTTTTACTTTCTCCTTTTTTAATGAAAACTTTCTGGAATCCTTTCAATTCCTTTACAGGTCTTACCACTTTTCCTACCAAATCCCTTATGTACAGCTGCACCACTTCTTCTCCGTCATAATTTCCGGTATTGGAAACATTCACACTTACATTTAAAGTCTGATTTCCTTTAAGATTTGTCGTGCTTAAACTCATATCAGAATATGTAAACTGAGTGTAGCTTAAACCAAAACCAAACGGAAATTTCGGATCATTATCAAGGTCGATGTAAGCTGAAACATAATTTCTGTCGGTATTGTTTTTTGCTGGCCTTCCTGTGTTGTAGTAATTGTAATAAACAGGAATTTGTCCTTCCGTTCTTGGAAAAGTCATTGGCAGTTTTCCACCCGGATTTACCGTTCCGAAAAGAACATCCGCGATAGAATTTCCCGCTTCTGTTCCCAGCCACCAGGTGTACATGATTGCCGGAATATTGTCTGCAGCCCAGTCGAAAACTAAAGGTCTTCCTGCGTTGATCATCAATACAATCGGCTTTCCTGTCTTTGCAATTTCCTTTAACAAATCTTCCTGAACGCCTGAAAAATGGATGTTGCTTCTGCTTTTCGCCTCACCGCTCATCGCGTGGCCTTCTCCTAAGGTCATGATGACAACATGTGCTTTTTTCGCTGTTTCCACCGCTTCTGCAAACATAGATTTGTCCTGATCATCAACGTTGGCTCCTTTTGCATATAATAATGTTGAATTTTTATCCAGTTGATTTTTAATTCCGTCAAACTGAGTTACAATTCTTTGATTATCATCTTTGAAAGCAATAGACCAGAATCCGTGATTAGCAGAAGTTTCTTTTCCGAAAGGCCCGATTAAAGCAACTGTTTTCGTGGATTTTGAAAGCGGAAGAATATTTCCCTGATTTTTAAGCAGAACAATACTTTTCGAACCAAATTCTCTCCCGAATTTTCTGTGTTCCTGGTTATTCAGCTGTTCTTTCTGTCTTTTTTGGCTGCTGAATCTGTAAGGATCATCAAATAACCCCATTTCGAATTTTTTAACTAAAATTCTTCTTGCGGCATCATCAATTAGTTTAGGATCAACCTTTCCTTCCTGAACTAATTTAGGAAGTTCAGCCATGTAAGCACGGCTTTCCATATCCATATCACTGCCTGCATTGATTGCCTTTTCTGCAGCTTCCTTATTGTCTTTGGCATATCCGTGAGGAACCATTTCGCCGATACTTCCCCAGTCAGAAACCACAAAGCCCTGATAGTTCCATTTACCTTTTAATAAATCTCTTAAAATATATTTGTTGCCCGTTGCCGGAATCCCATTGATATCATTAAAAGAGTTCATGAAAGTGGCTACACCGGCTTCCGCAGCCGCTTTGAATGGTGGAAGATACGTTTCGTTTAATTGTCTTAAACTCATGTCAACGGAGTTGTAATCTCTTCCGCCAACTGCCGCTCCATACGCTGCAAAATGTTTTGCACAAGCCATAATCGCGTCAAGATTTCCTAAGCCTTTCCCTTGAAAGCCCCTGATTCTTGCCAAACCAATCTGAGTTCCCAGATAAGTATCTTCACCGGAACCTTCCATCACCCTTCCCCATCTTGGATCTCTGGCGATGTCGACCATCGGCGCAAAAGTCCAGTGAATCCCATACGCTGAAGCTTCTGTAGCTGCAATTCTTTCTGATTTTTCAATTAACTTTAAATCCCAGCTTGCGGCCTGGCCTAAATTCACTGGAAATGTAGTCCTGTACCCATGAATCACATCCTGCCCGAATAATAAAGGTATTCTAAGCCTTGATTTTAAAGCTAATTCCTGAAATTTTCTGGTTTCTTCTGCCCCGGCTACATTGAGCATGGAGCCTACTTTGCCTTGTTTTATTTCATTTAAAACAGTTGCAGAATTGGAATTCTGAGGACCTGTTGCATACTCAAACCCTGAATACTGAACAAGCTGCCCTACTTTTTCTTCTAGCGTCATTTTCGACAACAACTCAGAAACTTTCTGATCAATTGTCTTTTGCCCAAAAGCATTCATCCCAAATGCTGTAATTGCCAATAAGAAATAAACTCTCTTCATTTTAATTATAATTTTAATTATCTGTCGTTTGTAATTTATTTTAACGCAAAGTCCGCTAAGATTTTTTACTATTGACCGCTTTCAAGGCTCGCAAAGGTGTTTCAATTAACAAAGAACACCAAGTTTTTTAATTATTATAAATATCAGATAATCATAATAACTTAAAAAACATAAGTCGCTGTGGAGCTTCCCGGAATGGTTACAGGAGCTGATTTTTGATTATATTTAATATTAAACGCCTTATCGGTGGGGTTGCTGTTCTGAACAATCAAAACAGTTTTTCCTGCCGGAGTTTTAAAGGCTACCGTAGAAAGGTTTCCGCCTTGCGTAGAAGCGATTCTCTGAGAGTTTACCGGAACAAATTTCGAAGCATGGGCAATGATATAATAAGCTACATTTTTTTCGTAAGCTGTTGCATTATTCACTGTGACAGCACCTTTACATTGAGTGCAGCCGCCCGGTGTATGCGGTCCGAAAGAAGCATTATTCGCCACATTCCATTCCAATGCATTTCTACTCCAGTTTCTCATAGACCCAATAATAACGTTTTTAACATGCCAATCCAAATCTCCGGAAAAATTTCCTGTAGAACTGGTCCATTGTTCTGTAAAATAGACGTTTTTATTAGGGAATAAATTATGAACTGTACTTAACGCCGAAATATCACCGGCATATAAATGGAAAGCAGATCCGTCAACAAAAGGATTCGCTGCTGTATCATTTAAAACAGCCAAAGGGTAAGCCGGATTGTCACAATTGTGATCGTATGCTATAATTTTAGTGGTGATATTTGCAGCCTGAAAAGCCGGCCCGAGATTATTTTTAATAAAAGCAGCCTGATCACCTGCTGACATATACATACTTGGATTATTTCCGGGATGTAATGGTTCATTTTGAGGCGTGATGGCATCGATTTTAATTCCCTGAGCCTGCATAGCCTGAATATATTTTACAAAATATTGAGCATAGGTTCCGTAAAATTCAGATTTTAAGCTGCCTCCGATGCTGTTTCCGTTATCCTTCATCCAAACGGGCGGTGACCATGGTGTTGCTAAAATTTTAATATTTGGATTGATTACAAGAATATCTTTTAGCATTTGTATTAATGCCTGATCTTTAGTTAAGCTAAATTGGGCTAACGTAGGATCCGTCTGTCCGGCTGGCATGTCGTCGTAGGAAAACACTTCACTGTTGAGATCAGAAGCACCAATACTGATTCTAAGGTAACTTACCCCGATTCCTGAACTGCTGAACATATCATTCAACAATTCCTGCTTTTTTGTAGCATTAAGCTGATTGATTACTTCCACACTTCCTCCTGTAAGGGTATATCCAAACCCGTCAATGGTCTGAAAAACCTGCGATGGATGTATTTCAATATTAAGGTTGCTGTTAGCCGCTGTTGTGAAATTAATAGTGCCTTGCTGCTGAAGTTTCACGGACTGGTCTCCCTTCGTTAACCACACCTGTACGGGATCTCCCGTTACCACGTTCCCATTTCCGGGATTTTCGTTATTTGAGATATCTGAAGATGTACTGCTGCAGTTAAAAAAAGAAAGAAGCGCTACACCGCAAAGTGCAGCACTTCTAAGTACGAAACTATATGAATATTGTGAGTTCATATCAATTTAATTGTATTGGATTAAGTGGTCTTTCTGAATTCAACTTTATCTACGCTCAATCCTGTTACCTTATCTCCTCCGCATTTAATTACCAGATAAACTGTTCCTGTAGAGGTTGCAGTATAAATTCCTGCATTTTTACCACTATTGCATCCTATAGCAGAAACTTTTCCTCCGAATGCACTTTTACCGCAACCATCCCATGTATTAATATTTCTGTAAACAGTTCCACTAATATCATTTCCAGGTGCTGGCAAACTGTTTACGACATAAACTTCAAACCATGTATTTTCTAAAGCTGTTCCTGAAGAAGCTACCATATCTATGGAATATTTTTGTCCTGCAACTACATTTACAGCTTGATAAAAAGCTTGCTGATTACCTTCTGAAGCCACAATTGTTGCTTTACCATTAATTACCCATTGAGCTTTGGTAGGACTGATGGGATGAATGGTCCATTTTGCAACTTCTTCAGGAGTATCAAATCTTCCGCCTTGAATAATATTTCCCGCCACCGGATCTGAAGTTGGAACAACAATAGTAGTACTAGCTGTACCTCCAATTTGCCCCCCAATGCCTACGGCATTTCGTTGAACAACGTATGTTCCTGCATCGGGAAGAAAAATGTCCATTTCATTTTTTCCATTGATAAAACCATCGTAATCTACATTCCATTGAGAATTGATAAAATTAACATAATTATCATTAACCGCTTTTAAGTGATAATGATTTTCACTTGTTTTAGTTACCGTAAAAGATGCATCAACTGAAGGCTGTGTAAGACCGTTTCCATCACCATCTACGCTATCTGGTGTACAGCTTGCCAAGAAAAAAACTGATGAGGCTAATAAAAGGTTTTTATTTATGTATTTAGTTATCATGTTTTTTGTATTTTATTAATATCCAGGGTTTTGTTTAAGTATTGTTCCTGTAAGTTCCGTAAGAGGTATCGGCATAATTTCATTTTTACCTGCTACAAATCCTTTAGAAGCCAATTTTGTAGGAGCTTCTCCCCATCTTACAAGATCAAAAAACCGATGTCCTTCACCTGCAAGTTCTCTTCTTCTCTCGTCTTTAATTGCCTGCATAGAAACAGGAACTGAAGCTAAACCAACTCTTGCCCTTACCGCATCTAACAAAGCCTGTGCTCTTGCACCTGTACCATTTAGAGCTTCCGCCTCCATTAAATAGGTATCTGCTAATCTTATCACCATATAATTTTGACGATAATTAAGCTCGGTAACTCCTAAAGTTGATTTTTTGTCTGAAGTAGGCATGAATTTATTAAGAAAATAACCTGTATCCTTGTAAGCTGGTGCATAATCTGCTTTATTCTGCGCTTTTAATGTGTTCATATTTAAAACAGTAGAATTCACACGAGGGTCATTTTGCATAAAGTTGAATAAATCTACTGTAATCGTATTAAAAGCCCAACCGGAAACGACGTCAGGTGCGTTATCTGCAGGAATTGGTTGAGGAACTCTTGTATAAGATCTAGGTGCTGTCATTACACAAATAGAATTTCCTTCATCTTTCCCTTGTCCCCAAAAGCCCCAATCAGATTTTCCCTGGTCACTATGGGATGCTTCAATAATAGATTCTGATGTAAACTCATAAGGATCTGCAGTTCCACCTAATGCTACTCCTGCTTTCCAAAGATCATCATAATTTGTCAACAGTTTATATCCATACTGGCTTGTTCCGCCAGGAGTTCCGTTTACATCTGCAAATTGTGCAGCAGCTTCTGCTTTTTTATTTTGATATAAATATACTTTACCTAAAAGAGCTTTTGCTGCACCTTGTGTTAATCTACCTTTTTGTTCTCCACTTACCGTCATCGGAAGATTTGGCAAAGCTTCGTTTAGATCTTTTTCTATTTGAGCATAAACTTGTGCAGGTGCAACTTGCGGAATATTATAAAAATCATCTGTCGCTTCAAAAGGTTTTAAAATAAGAGGAATATTTCCGAAAACCCTCAGCAAATCAAAATAATACATCGCCCTAAGAGTTTTTGCCTCTGCAATGAAGCGCTGCTTTAAAGTTTCATCCATCGATGCGTTAGGAGCATTTAGAATAAGAGCATTCGCTCTTGCAATACCTTGATAGTAATCTCTCCAGTAGCTTGCAGGCATTGTAGTCGGATTAATTTGAAAACTTGATGCCCCTTGAATACCCGCTCCGTCTGTAGCACTACCACCTCCTGCATAGAAATCATCTGAAGCTGCATTGAAAAAAGTTACCATATTTTCAAACCCTCCTGCATATTTTCTCATAACGTCATACGTACCCACAAGACCAAAAAAACATTCTTGTTCATTTCTGAAAAAGTTATCTCCGGCAAATGCTCCTTTGTATTCTTTTTCTTCTAAAGTGTCGTTATTACATGCTACATTAAGAGTCGACACACTCACTAAAAATGAAGCTGCTATTGATATTTTTAAAATTTTATTTTTCATTGTAGTAAAAATTAGAAAGTTATATTAGCTCCTAACATAAAAGTTCTTGCCTGCGGATAAAATGCTCTGTCTATACCAAAAGAGTCTCCTGCCGCAATTTCCGGATCATATCCTGTGTATTTTGTAAAAGTAATTAGGTTTTCGGCAGTTATATAAAAGCGTAACTTGTTAACTCCAAAGTTTTGAGTAACATCTTGCGGAAGTGTATAACCCAATTGAATCAATTTAATTCTAAAGTAGTCTCCTTTTTGCAGATACCAGTCAGATAGCCTTGAGTAATTTTTGTTTGCATCTGCTCGAGTTAATCTTGGATTTTCATTAGTAGAACCTTCTCCTGTCCATCTGTCTAAGATCTTGGTTTGATAATTAGCATCTAACATATCCAATCTTCTTAAACCCTGAAAGATTTTGTTTCCTCCGGCACCTTGCCCGAATACCATAAAATCCCAGTTTTTATAGCTTACATTTAAAGTAGCTCCGAAATTATATTTAGGAATTGAACTTCCCAAATTAACTTTATCTAAATCATTGATTACACCATCTCCATTAGAGTCTGCCCAAATAAAATCTCCGGGTTTTGCATCTGGAAGAATTAATTGGCCATTTGCATTTCTGTAATCATTAATTTGTGCCTGATTTTGAAAAACCCCTAAAGTTTTAAATCCATAGAAAGAATTATAAGCATCGCCTACCACAATTCTTTGTATTGGTCCCATAGACTGAAAACCAGCTCCATCCAAATATTTCGTTCCCTGCTCAAGTGATAAAACTTCGTTTTTATTGTACGCGAAATTAGTATTTACAGAAACCGTGAAATCATTCCAGCTTTTTTTGTAACCCAATTCTACCTCAATCCCTTTATTACTCATATCACCAATATTGGCTATATAAGAACCAGTAACTCCTACATACCCAGGAATTTGAACAGGTCGCAGAATGTCTGATGTTTTTTTGTCGTAAACATCAACTGTTAAAGTGAAGTCTCTGAAAAGTCGTAAATCTACCGCAATATTGGTCTGTGTAGTCGTTTCCCATTTCAAGTCTTTATTTTCAAGACCATTTTGCAAATATCCAATTAATACACCTCCTGATCCGCTTGTATAGTTGGCTCCAGAGATATAGAATTTTGAAAATTTATAGGCTTCGATACCATCATTACCTAAAGTTCCGTAACCTCCACGTAATTTTAGACTATTTACAACATCATTTTCCGGCCAGAAGTTTTCCTTATCCACATTCCATCCTAAAGAGAATGATGGGAATAACCCCCAATGGTGATTTGCCCCAAATAACGAAGAGCCATCATATCTTAATGTACCTGTAAACAAGTATTTGTTTTTAAAATCATAAATCAAGCGTCCAAAATAAGAAGCTTTGTTCCATTCTTGATTATCCCATGCTGAGGAAGTCTGGTTAGCCAACGGAACTTCAAAGTTGAAAGAAGCATCTTGGTAATTACTGATTGGGAGTCCCTTATGTGTAACGCTTTGCCCACTTCCAATATTATAATCATAATAACCTGTTCCCAAAAGCACATTCAGACTGTGATCTCCAAATTTATTTTGGTAATTCAACGTGTTTTCAAAACTCCATTCAAATTTGTTTTGAGTAGTGCGGCTCAAACTGTTTAAAAGTAAATTGCTATATGTAGCACTTAGATAGAAAAGTGGAGTGAAATTCTGGCTTCCCCAATATGCTTTTTTACCGTTTAATGAAGATTTAAACGTAAAATGATTTAAAAATTTCACTTCTGCAAAAACATTAGCAATAAAATCGTCTGACCAGTTAGTGTTTCCTAATTGTGTATATCTAAAGGCCCTTGGGTTAGACATTTCCTGGTTTACATAAGGAGAAATTCCGTATGGATTTCCATTTTCGTCTCTTACAATATGTTCATTCGTATATAAGGCAGGATTTACCTGTGACCAATCTTTTACGACAACTGGAGTCATGGGATCTAAATTCACCGCAGAACTTAACGGACCACCAAACTCACCATTTGCATTAATCCCCTGATTTTTTTGATTGGTATACGCAAAAGTTTGCCCTACAGTCAACCAGTCGGTTACTTTATGAGTTGAGTTTAAACGTCCTGTTAATCTTTTATAATAAGAAATATCACTCATTACAATACCCGTCTGATCATAATATCCAAATGAAGCAAAATAAGTAGATTTTTCATTTCCACCTTGTATACTGACCTCGTGATTCTGCCTTGCTCCAGTTCCGAAAATTTCATCCTGCCAATCAGTTCCTTTTCCAAACGATGCAGGATTTTGGAATCTTACAGCTTGTCCGTCATTTGCAAAACCTTCATTGATGACAGTAGCATATTGTGTAGCATCCAAAAGATCCAATTTTCTTGCGGCATTACTCACCCCAAAGAAACCATTGTAGGATAAAGTAAGTTTTCCCTTTTTACCCTTTTTAGTGGTTACCAAAATAACCCCTCTTGCTGCAGAAACTCCATAAATAGCAGAAGAAGCACCATCTTTCAAAACTTCAATACTTTCAATATCACTTTGGCTTAACCAACCGATACCATCAACTACAATACCATCAACTACCCAAAGCGGATCGTTATTTGAAGAATAACTGGTAACACCTCTTACTCTAATTGTTGCATTTGATCCAGGCTGTCCCGAATTCGAGATCACATTGACACCGGCAGCCCTTCCCTGCAATACCTGTTCCGGTTTACCTGCAGGAATAGCTTCAATATCACTTGCTTTAATACTGGCGATCGCTCCCGTTACATTACTCTTCTTCTGAGTACCGTAACCGATCATGACAACTTCCTCGATTTTTGTCTCTTTGGAAACCGTGTCTTTCGTTGTGTTTTGGGCACTGAAATTTGCAGTAAAATAGAGCACTGCAACCATTCCCAAACTTCTAGATATTCTTACATTCATATACAGTTAGTTTTTTAATTCTCAAATTGAGACAATAAAAATATATTTTTTTTTAAATAATTAACATTTTATTAATAAATATTTTAATATTTCGTTTATTTTTGGGACTTCAAAGGCATAAATTTTATCTTTTAAACTGTAAATTTTTCTCAAAATCCAGCAAAAATAATCCCCAAAATGATATCCAAGCTCTCCAATATTTCACTTCCCCTTAAGCTTACTTTTCTTATTTTTTCTATGGTCTTAAACTGCATGGGCATTGTAATACTACAACTTTCTGAGGCAAAAATCACTTATGAAAAATTAGGATTTCTGGAGTCATTTAAGGATCTTCCGATCGCTTTTATTTCACTATTTGCTGTCAATTTTATAAGCAGATTCGGGACAAAGAAATCATTGATTTTAGCGTTAACAGTTGTTGGGATTTGCTCACTTATTTTACCGTTTGTTGAGGTTTTTTGGTTTTACAAGCTGTGGTTTGCCATTATAGGAACATGTTTCGCAATTGGAAAAATTTGTGTCTTCGGAATTATCCGGAACAATATTTCAGATGAAAAATCACTTGCAAAAACCATGAATAACGTTGAAGCTTCATTCATGATCGGGATTTTTGTGGTAAATACAGGTTTCGGGTGGATTATTTCAAGCCAGTACTCACAATTCTGGAAATTCGGGTTTCTTTCTATCTCGGTTTTATCAGCAATAAGTATTTTTTTATTTTCAAAACTTTCCATTTCCGAGCCGGTAAAAACAGAAAAAGCAGGAATCATTAAAGATTTAAAAAATTTAATGAATCCCCTGATTGTATTGTTTTTAGCAGTTGTTTTTTCAATTGTATTCGTTGAGCAGAGCTTTAATTCATGGCTTCCATCTTTTTATAAAAATCATCTGAAGGTCAATTCTTTTTTTGCGTTGCAGGCTTCATCATTTTTAGCCCTTTTTTCTTATGCAGGAAGAACTGCTACCGCTAATGTTATACAAAGATTTTCATTATCAAAATATTATATGATCTGCATTCTGCTCATCATTTCTGTATTGTTAATTATTATCGGAATACAGTTTTTTGATTCTGATGACTCAAAAATTCTGCTGTTCTTATTTCCCGTTATCGGTTTGTTTCTGTCGCCGCTCTACCCTGTTATTAATTCAAAAATGATTGCCAGAATAGACCGCTCAAAAGCCAATCTTTTTACTTCTTTAATTGTTATTTTCTCTTCCCTTGGAAGCTCAGTAAGTTCCATCATCATGTCTTTGCTGTTTGGAAATCAGCTTCTGAATTATTACTCCGTTTACATTTTATTCGCTGTAACTGTGCTGTTTACAATTAGTTTTATTTATTTTAGATTTGCAGATAAAAACATTTAGAAAAATAATTTTATTTTTACTGCCATGAAAATCAAGAACGAAAAAAATAAAGAGACTCTTCAGGAACTCATTGATACAAAAGACTTTGTAGCGCACGTATCTGTAGACTGCACCATATTTGGTTTTCATAATAATATCCTGAAAGTCTTGCTGTTGAAGTATCACGACCTGAATTTGTGGTCGCTTCCCGGCGGTTTCGTTTTTAATGATGAAGATCTTCGTGAGGCGGCAGAACGTGTTTTATATGAAAGAACACATCTTAAAGGTATTTTCTTAAAACAGTTTCATACTTTCGGGAGAATCGACAGAACAGAGAATAATGTTCACCAGATTCTTTTAAACAATAAAGGAATTGAAGTCCCAAAAGATCACTGGATTTTCCAGCGTTTCATCACTGTAGGATATTGCAGCTTAATTGATTTTTCTCTTGCAGATACCTTTCCGGATGCCTTCAATGAAAGCTGTGAATGGTTTGAAGTGGACAATCTTCCAAAAATGGCTTTTGACCACGACAGGATCATAGAAACCGGCCTTGAATATTTGAGAATGAACATCAATACCGAAGTTGCGGCCAGTAATCTTCTCCCTGAAAAGTTTACAATGAAGGATCTGCAGTCGTTATATGAAACCATTTTAGGTCAACAATTCAGAAGGAATAATTTTCAGCGTAAAATATTGAGCCTAAATATTTTATACAGACTTGAGAAGCTTTATGACGGTTCCGCCAATAAAGCGCCTTATCTTTACAAGTTTAAATCTAAGGTTCACAATTCTACAAGCCAGTACCCTATTTCAAACGAGAATGAAAATTCATTTTAAACAGTAAATTCTTTAAAAATTTGACATAAATCATTAAAAGTCAAACAATAAAATACTTCTAAAAAAAATTTCCCTGAAATACTGAAAAGTCTTATTTTTAGGAAAATTAAAACAATGTCATATTATCCGCTTACAAGCATTCCTGATTATTACGGGATCGATGCTTTACTTACTGAAGAACACAAACTGATTCGTCAATCTGTGAGAGACTGGGTAGAAAGTTTTGTAATGCCACAGATAGACCAGGCAGCACAAAATCATACAGATTTACCGGGCTTGATGAGAGAATTGGGGAAAATTGGAGCTCTTGGCCCATATATTCCGGTTGAGTACGGCGGTTCCGGTCTGGATCAGATCTCGTATGGCCTTATCATGCAGGAATTGGAAAGAGGTGATTCCGCGGTACGTTCTGCGGCTTCTGTTCAGAGTTCTCTGGTGATGTTTCCTATCAATGAATTTGGTTCTGAGGAACAGAAAAAGAAATATTTGCCTAAACTGGCTTCCGGTGAAATGATCGGTTCATTTGGACTTACCGAACCCAATCACGGCTCTGACCCAAGCTCTATGGAATCTCATTTCAAAGATATGGGAGATCATTATCTTCTGAATGGAGCCAAAATGTGGATTACCAATTCTCCGCTTTGTGATATTGCGGTAGTTTGGGCAAAAAATGAGGAAGGTAAAGTTCAGGGATTAATCGTAGAAAGAGGAATGGAAGGCTTTACAACGCCTGAAACACATAATAAATGGAGCTTAAGAGCTTCCAAGACGGGTGAATTGGTATTTAATAATGTAAAAGTTCCGAAAGAGAATTTATTGCCAGGAGTAACCGGTTTAAAAGGACCTTTATCTTGTTTAAATTCAGCCAGATATGGAATTTCCTGGGGTGTAATTGGTGCTGCGATCGACTGCTACTGTACTGCGGTTCAGTATTCTAAGGAAAGAAGACAGTTTGGAAAGCCAATCGGCTCATATCAGCTACAACAAAAGAAATTAGCTGAATTTTTAACAGAAATCACTAAGGCTCAGTTACTTTGCCTACAGTTAGGAAATCTTAAAAATGATCACAAAGCATCTCCTGCACAAATTTCAATGGCAAAAAGAAACAACGTAAAAATGGCGATTGATATTGCGAGAGAGTCCCGCCAGATACTTGGAGGAATGGGTATTATGGGTGAATTCCCGATGATGAGACACGCAGCCAACCTGGAATCTGTGATCACCTATGAAGGAACGCATGATGTTCATTTATTAATTACAGGTTTGGATATTACAGGTATTAATGCATTCTAAAAAACATCGATAAATAAAGAGTCTGGCAATATGTCAGACTTTTTTTATTTAAATTCAATTTTAGAATTGATATTCATTGAATAGTTATTAATAATTCAAAGCATCGATTATTTATTTAAAAAATATAATTTAACAACACAAAAAAAAATCAAATTATGAAAAAAATCCTTATCGTCTTAGCGGGGCTTACTGCGCCATTTTATTTTTCTCAGCAAGCCGGGGACGTTTTCAGTGTAGAACAAAAGCTGGATCTTACTCCACAAGGTGTTATCAATTTTATTTCCGGAAATCTGGGAGAACAGAATTCACCGGACTTCGTTAATTATTTAGGTGGGTTTAATGTAGGTTTAAAAGCCTATAAAATAACCTATTATACAAAAAATGAAAAGAATGTTCTGGTAAAAGCAACCGGACTTGTCATGTATCCTAATGTTAATTATAAGCTTTCCACAGTTGTTTCAGACCACGGTACTACAGACAGCAGGGATAATGTTCCGTCTAACTTAAAAGGTACAATGTCAGGAGGTTTTGTAGTAGAATTGTCATACGTGCTAAACGGATATATTTTGATGGCGCCAGACTATGTAGGGATGGGAACAGGCGAAGGAGTTCATCCTTATGTGCACTATCCTACCGAAGCCAGCGCAACAATAGATTTTGTAACTGCTGCTAACACAGTTTTGGCTCAAAAAGGGATAAAACGTTATGATGAATATTTTATTACAGGGTATTCTCAGGGAGCTCACGCTGCCATGTCTACATTAAAAAAATTAAGCATATCAAACCCTACCAATTTAAAATTTAAATATGCTTATATGGGAGACGGGCCTTATGATTTTTCTGGTGTTACTCTTCAAAAAGGGATAATAGAAAAAGAAACTTACCCATTTACATCTTTCCTTGCCAATGTTGTAAATACATGTAATAATATTGGCTATAAGACATATACGAACGATATCTCTGAAGTAATATCTACAGAATATCTGGATAAATATAATTATCATGTGGTACAAGATAACGGAGGAATGCTTTGGGGACCTGTGATCTGGAGAAAACTTTTCACCACAAACTTTGTAAACGATGCTACTAACAACCAAAATAACAAATTGAGACAATGCTTAAGAGCAAGTGATGTTTATGATTGGTACAACAAAACTCCTACCACTCTTGGCCATTCTTCGGTAGACCTTGCCATACATCCGGAAAATACATCCAAAACTATTGATACTCAACGAGGTTACTACTCTTTCTGGGATCTTGATAAATATAAATTAGAAGCATTATACTGGGGGCCTGTAGGACACGTTGGCGGTATTATTCCTTTCATTTTGGCATCAAATGCAAAGCTTAATACTCTAAGAAGCGGAGGTTTTTTTAATGAATGGGCAATGCTTACTTCAAAAAATTCATCAGCTCAACAGACTGGCAATACTTTATACTCATCTCAGATCAAACCTGAACTGAATGGGAAAAAATTAATTGAAGTTACCGATTTCAATAAAGAAAATTCACAAAGCAAAATAGCTGTTCAAAATGATTTGTCTTCGCTTAAAGATGGAGTGTACTTATTAAAGGTTTCTGAAAATAATACAACACAATTTGTTCCTTATATTAAGAGTACTCCAAAGCAAGTTGCTGAAAATGAAATTGTAAAGTCCGAAAACAATAATGTTTTAAATTTAAGAGTTAATCCTGAAGAATTAAAATCAATAAATATTTTTGATGAAAGCAAAAATTTATTAAAAACCATTTCACAGGAAGAATATAAGAATGCGGGAGGAATTGATTTAAATAATTTTGACAATCAGGAATATACTTTTGAAGTTGTAACACAATTCTACAATCTGCAGTTCAATAAAAAGATTGAAAACTTAAATTCTACAGAGACTGTAAATATTTTTGCTCAAAATAAATCCATAGTAATAAGATCAAAAGATGAGATGAAAAATGTTACAATCTACAGTATCTCAGGAGATTTAGTTCAAAATTCAGAGATCAGTAAAAATGAGTTCTCAACAGGGAATTTAGAAACCGGAATTTATTTGGTTAACCTAACTTTGAAAAATGGAAAAACCATTAATAAGAAGGTCAAAATATAGTTTTCACTAAGAATTATACATAAATGCATCTCTATTCGGGATGCATTTTTATTTTGAGTAGGGTTTAATTTCTTCTATAAAATTAATATCAGGGTTTAAAATTTCTTCAATTAAGCTCTTTACAGATTTCATGGCATCATCAATATTTCCTTTCTCAAACTTCAAAGAAACAACGCCTTTTTTCGCTTCTGCAAAACTCCAAATACCTGTCTCTATCGGTAAACCCCAAAATTCCGGTAAATTCTGCACAACATATTGATAAATACACAACTGCAAAGCCTGCTTACGGTCACTATTGTGGAAGTAATCATCAATATTATTCTCATCAATCTTTACTGTAAGATTTTTAATTTTCGCCGTTTTATAATCAATAATTCTCAGAGTTCCGTTTAATCTGTCAATCCTGTCAATAAATCCAAAGAAAGATATTTTATCCTGATCATCAAGGTAAAAATCTACATTTTCGAAGCGTTTTTCGATGTCAACAATTTCTAATTTATTTCCTTTTTTTACAATTTCAAGATCATGATTCAGTATAGTTTCAATTACTTTTTTTGCTATGGCTTTGTGAATGAAGTTCATCCCTTTTTCATAGAATTCAGGTTGATGTTTTAGCTTATCAATGGCCACTTCAATATATTGATCTATTGCTTTAATTGATTCTTTTAAATCGTTTTCTTTTAAGACTTTACCTTTTAATATTTCATAAACTTCTTGAAGAGTATAATGCACAAGATTACCATAATTTTTGATTGATAATTCTTCTTCAATTTCATCCGTTTCAGAGGTATTCAATATCTTTGAAAGATAAAAATCAATAGGGTTATACAGGTAGCTTGTAAGGTGGGAAGCAGAGACCTTATCTTTCCATTTTGTAAGCCTGTCCATTACAATCTCAGTCTTGGAAATTTCGATGGGTTCAGTGATAATAGGATCAGAAGAATTCTCAATAATCAAATGCTCGATATTATGGGAGCTCTCCATTTCGATCTGCGTAATAAACCTGCTTTTTTCACCTGTATTGACACCCGAGCTCAAAGCATTAAACAACAAGTGAACATTCTTCGAATCCTGAATAAGACGATAGAAATGGTAAGCATAAATGCTGTCATTTTCCAAAAACGTATGAAGATCAAAATACTTCCTTATATCAAACGGAATATATGTATTTTGGGAATTTCCTAAAGGCAGTTTTCCTTCATTTACAGATAGAAGAATAACATTTTCAAAATTTAAAAGACGGGTTTCCAGCAGTCCCATAATTTGCAGACCGCGTAAAGGTTCACCCTGAAAATCAATACTTTCCGAATTAATATGTTGATTGATCAAAATTTCAAGCGTCTCCATTTTGATCTCAAACTGATATGGAGTCAGTTGATTTTTGATAATCCTGAATGCATTCTCAAAATGAGAAATGTTTTCATACTGAATATCATCAATATCCAGCCATTTTATTTTTTTACAAAATTCAATTAATGAATCTAAATATTTTTCTGTAGAATCAGCTTTTTGAAGTAAATTATAATAAGTAAGATCACCCAAAAGTTCCTGCAACAATTTTCTTGAAATATAAACAATATTCCGCTCCTCAATTTTCGATTTGAAGTTGTTGATAACAGATTCATCCTCAGTAGATTTAGGCAGTTCTTCAAGAATTGGAAACAGATCCCGGTAATAGTAGGAAGATTTGTTTTTTTCCAATTGTTTCTGAAGATAAAAAAGCTGTTTTACGGCATTTGAAAATGAAAGATTCTTCAAAGGGAAACCCATTGTAATATTGAGATTCGGGACACCATACATCACATCCAGACTGGCGGGAAGAAGATTTTCATCCAGTAAAACAACAGCAGTATTGGAAAAGGTTTTATTTTCTATTTCCTTAAAGATTTCCGGTAAAATTTTCGTTTGGGTAATATTCCCGGAGACTTCGTAAACCTTAATATTTTTAGGCTGATTAAAATCGTCTTCTATCCATTGAAAAGCTCTATGATCATTAAATTCTTTCCACGTTTTATGATTTCTCAGGAATTTTCCTGCTTCCTGTCTTTCATCGTCAAAATAATAACGGTCTGCCTGAAAAAAACATTGCCCTTTATCCCACTGCAACAGGCTTCGTACCAATTGTTCCTCAACCGGAGTAAAGGCATTGAACCCACAAAAAACAAAGTTTTCCTTTGTATTTTTAGCAAAATCTTTAATCTTCAGTTTTGCTTCTTCATGAATCATTCCGGAAGTTGCCCAGTTTTTTTCTTTCAGTCTGTTTTTTAAAACCGGAAGAAAAACATTCATATTTTTCCAAAAATTTAGGAATTTTTTTCTCGGACCATTATCATCCTCACCTAAATCCTGCGCCCAATCCCGTATTCTTTCTTCATCAAACATATATTGAAGAACAATTTCATCCCCTTCCGAAAACTTCATCATATCATCCCAATCCTTCTGCAAAGTGGGAAACCATTTCAGGAAATCGGCAAAATCATCGTTAGGTATAAGATTCAGACTTTTATAAACGTCAAATGCAAAAAGCCATAAAGAAATCCCCTGAATCTCCTGTTTATCAGCAATTTTATCTATTAATTCTTCAATAGTAAAAAAATTGGGAAGAAATCCGGAATACTTATTTTCCTCCAGAATCTGACGGATGAATACGATAGGACGTTTGCCGGGAAGTACAAGATTAAACTCCGAAAGATCAGGGTTTTGTGTTAATAATTCATCGATGATTTTATTGAGGAATTTCAAGACTTTTTATAACTTTTATAGTTTTCTAATTCTTCAGCAATAATACGATTATATTCTGATTGTTTTTCTTCAACCATCCCATTTTTGGTATCACCGTCGTATGCTCTCTGAAAGTCCTGATATTCTTTAAGAATTCGGTTATAAATAGATTTAAAATATTTATCAAAATCGGATGAAGTCTTGATTTTTTCCGAAATTTCTTTTCTTAATTTCCTTGCGAAAACTTCTGCCACATCAAAATGCTTTTGTTCATGCAGCAACACATAATCATTGATCCGCTTTACATCTTTCCATGATTTATCCTCATTAAAGACCGTTTCCACATTAATCTTTACCGGAGCTTTAGGGTTAGATGATTTTTCGTAAGAATAAATCCACCCACAGTTGGTGTAAGCCACCACATTATCACCGCCTTTGCGGTTTATTTTACTTTTAAAATTGCTCCAATTTAGTTTCGTATCCTCACTCCAATATATTTTCTGGCCAAATAACACATTGGAAATCAGAAAACAAGCTGCAAATATCCATTTCATTATTTATTCAACTACAATTGTTTTTGTGATCCAGTTATTTCCGCCGTTCCAGAATTTAAAAGTATAAGTACCAACGTTTTGTGGACTAAAATTAATTTGATTGGCAGCAGTATAGCTTGTCTGCGTGCAAGGTCCGTTCGTAATATATTTATAGGCAGTTACCGTTCTTGTGGAAGCATCCGTGTGGATATAATCATATCCGTAAAACCCCTCACAATGAGACGGATATGTAGAATAAGTCTTAATACTCTGAACGCTGAAGACATCCATGGTATCATTAACGATTTTCACACTGTCAATCTTAATTTTGTCAATAGATTCTATCGTCTGATAGTCATCATCATCATTACATGAAGTGAAAAATAATCCTAAAACCAATGCAGAAAATCCAATATGGAAAAAACTTTTCATAACTACAACATTTTGATTATTAGTATAAATTTATCAAAAATATTCCTTAATTATGTTAAATTAAGAATTAAAATTACCTTTTGATACATAGACAACTTTCTTTGTATCAAAAAATTCTTCATCAAAATAGTTTTTTAGATTAAAAATTTCACATTTAAGACCGGCCAGCTCCTCTGCAAGATCTCCGCCTTTTAAATATAAAATTCCGTTATGTTTGGGATTAAACTGTTCTTTTTCAAATTTTCCTTTCAGCCATCTTAAAAATTCCGGCATTTGTGTTACAGCCCTGCTTACTACAAAATGAAACTTTTCCTTTAATTTCTCCGCTCTTCCGTGGATAGCAGTTACGTTTTTTAGGCCAACTCCTTCTGCTACAGCATTTACAACATTTATTTTTTTCCCGATAGAATCAATTAAAGTAAATTCTGAATCCGGAAATAAAATTGCCAGAGGAATTCCCGGGAAACCACCTCCGGTCCCGATATCCAGAACCTTCGTTCCAGGTGCAAATTCCATCACTTTTGCAATACCCAAAGAATGTAAAATATGCTTCTCATATAATGATTCCATATCTTTTCTTGAGATTACGTTGATTTTTTCGTTCCATTCATTGTATAATTCTTCCAATTTATTGAACTGTTCAACCTGGGTTTCTGTAAGATCAGGGAAATATTTTAATAGTAACGTTGTAGACATGTGAATTATTATAATCTGCAAAAATAAGTTTTTATTTCAAATTTTTAAGGCAAAAAACTGGAAGATGGGAGCCTGAGGGCGGAAGTTATGTACTTTGATAATATTTTAATAATAATAGTTCGCTTATTTCCAATTTCGACATCTTTTTTCTTGCAAAATCGTACCTGCAAAATTTCCCGAAGTGCTGTTTTTTTATATATTTGTTAAAATAGAAATAATTAAATGGAGAAACTTTCAGACAGAGTAAAAAGACTTGGTTACTCACAAACTTTTGTAATGTCAAATAAGGCTAGAGAAATGAAAGCCAGCGGAATAGACGTCATCAGCCTTACTTTGGGCGAGCCGGATTTTGATGTTCCTGATAATATAAAGCAGGCAGCTTTTGATGCCATAAACGAAAACTACAGTCACTACTCTCCTGTTCCAGGATTCTTAGAGCTTCGAGAAGCAATTTCTTATAAACTTAAAAGAGATAATAATTTAGAATACAAACCTACACAAATTTGTGTATCAAACGGTGCAAAACAGGCCATTCTGAATGTACTGGCAGCGTTACTTAATGACGGAGACGAAGTAATTCTTCCAAATCCGTACTGGGTAAGCTATGACGAAATGGTGAAAATGATGGGAGGAACTTCTGTAATGCTTCCAACCTCGTATGTAACTGATTTTAAAATTACTGCCGAGCAACTGGAGGAAGCCATTACCGATAAAACTAAAGCTGTACTGTTCAGTTCGCCATGTAACCCTTCCGGTGGATATTATACTTATGATGAATTGAAATCTTTGGCAAAGGTTATTGCTAAATATCCTCAAGTAACCATAATTTCAGATGAAATCT
Source organism: Chryseobacterium daeguense DSM 19388 (assembly GCF_000430825.1). Classification (GTDB taxonomy): domain Bacteria; phylum Bacteroidota; class Bacteroidia; order Flavobacteriales; family Weeksellaceae; genus Chryseobacterium; species Chryseobacterium daeguense. Next base: position 242,993 of record NZ_AUMT01000004.1, read on the forward strand.
ACGAGTATATCAACTACGAAACACAAACAACTTCTATTGCACAATTCCCGGAAGTGTACGAGCAAACTGCGGTTATCAACGGTATGTCAAAAGCTTTTGCCATGACAGGCTGGAGAATCGGGTATTCCGCATGTCCGGAATGGCTGGCCAAGGCTTGTGAAAAAATTCAGGGGCAAATGACAAGCGGAGCCAATACAATGGCACAAAGAGCATCTATAACTGCTTTAAAAGCAGATCCTTCGGAATATAAATATATGATTGATGCCTTCAAAAAAAGAAGAGATCTGGTGTATGATTTAATCAAAGAAATTCCCGGATTTAAGGTTTTGCTGCCAAAAGCTGCATTTTATTTTTTCCCGGATATTTCTCATTATATCGGTAAAACATTGGATGGAACAGAGATAAAAGATTCTGATGATTTTGCCATGTTTTTATTGGAAAAAGCTCATGTAGGCTGCGTCGGCGGCGTTTCTTTCGGAAGCCCGGAATGTATCCGGTTTTCTTATGCAGCTTCTGAGGAAGATTTAATTGAGGCTATGAAAAGGATAAAAAATCTACTTGAAAAGTTTAATTAACTTTAAATAAATATTAATAACTAAACTCAATAACAAACACTTACAATGAATCTTTTAAAAAAAATTACAATTGTATCAAGCATTGCCGCTGCCAGTTTCTGCGGATATGCTTTTGGGCAGGATTTCCAGTGGAAAGAAGCGCAGTCAAACGGATATACTTATAAATATGTAACCAATGATCCTACTTCAGCGAGATATTATACTTTAAAAAACGGTTTGACGGTAATTTTGAGTCCGACTAAAAAAGACCCGAGAATTCAGACCTATATCGCCACAAAAGCAGGAAGCAAAACCGATCCGGCAGATCACACCGGTCTGGCGCATTATCTGGAACACATGCTTTTCAAGGGTACAGACCAGTACGGATCAAAAGACTGGGCAAAAGAAAAGCCGTTGCTGGACCAGATTGATGCACTTTACGAAAAGTATAATCAAACAAAAGACGAGGCAAAAAGAAAGGAAATCTATAAAGAAATCGACAAAGTTTCCGGGGAAGCTTCCAAGTATGCCATCGCTAATGAATACGATAAAATGATGTCCGGAATGGGTGCAGACGGAACCAATGCATTTACTTCTTTTGAGCAGACCGTCTACACGGAAGATATTCCCGCGAATGTGACGGATAAATTCCTTGCGGTACAGGCAGAAAGATTCAGACAGCCTGTTTTGAGGCTTTTCCATACAGAGCTTGAAGCAGTATATGAAGAAAAAAACCGTGGACTTGACAATGATCCGAGAAAAGTATACGAAGCCATGTTTGCTGCGATTTTCCCTAATAACAATTACGGAAAGCAGACAACAATCGGGACCATTGAGCACCTTAAAAATCCTTCGTTAAAAGCTATCAGAGAATATTTTAACAATTATTATGTTCCCAACAACATGGGTGTGATCATGTCCGGAGATTTTAATCCTGATGAAATGATCGCTAAAATCGACAAGTCATTCTCTTATATGAAGTCGAAACCGGTTCCTGAATACAAAGTAGCTGCAGAACAGCCAATTACAGCCCCTGTCATCAGAGAAGTTTACGGACCTACCCCGGAAAACATTACCATCGGATTCAGATTTCCGGGAGCTACCACCAAGGATGCAAGAATGCTGAATCTTGTGGGAAGCCTCCTTACCAACGGACAGGCCGGATTAATTGACCTTGATCTTGTAAAAAAGCAAAAACTATTGGGTGCGTATGCTTTTCCTTATGTTTTAAAAGATTATTCGGTGCTTTTTCTACAGGGAAATCCTACGGAAGGGCAATCTCTGGATGATGTTAAAGCTTTGCTTCTGCAGGAAATTGATAAGTTGAAAAAAGGTGATTTTTCAGATGATCTTATTCAGTCTATCGTAAATAATGAGAAGAAAAATGTGATTCAAAAATATGAAAAATACAGCTCCAGAGCAGAATCCTTAATGGATGAGTTCACTTCTGAGGTGGATCACAAAACACAGCTGGCTTATATTGATGAAATCTCCAAGCTTACCAAAAAAGACATCATGGATTTTGCATCGAAGTATCTTCAGGCTAATAATTATGTAGCTGTTTACAAAAGAAAAGGCGAAGACAAAAATATCGTAAAGGTTGACAAGCCGGCCATTACACCGGTATCCGTGAACAGAGAAGATAATTCTCCATTCCTTAAAAAGATTGACCAAATGCCGGAAAACCCCATCTCTCCTGTGTGGTTGGATTTCAATAAGGATATTGCTAAAAATAAATTAGGCAATGTAGATGTTTTGTCTGTAAAAAATACAGATAATGCTCTTTTCAGATTATATTATTATTTTGATTCAGGAAAATGGAATAATAAAATCCTTCCTCTGGCTGCAGAATATCTTCAGTATTTAGGAACAAAGAATAAATCATCTGAAGATATCAGCAAAGAGTTTTATAAGCTGGCATCAAGCTTTAACGTAAGCGCAGGAAATGAGGAAACGTATGTGTATCTGGAAGGCTTGAATGAAAATTTTGATAAAACAGCTGCTTTATTTGAAGATTTAATTAAAAACTGCCAGCCGGACCAAAAAGCACTGGATGCTTACAAAGCCAGACTTAAAAAATCAAGGGCAAATGCTAAGCAAAACAAGTCGGCTATTATGTCGGGGCTTAGAAGCTATGCGCAATATGGCCCTCAAAATCCTTTCAATAATACGTTAAGCGATGCTGAACTGGATGCTTTAAAGGCAGAAGATCTTATTAATGTGCTTCATGATTTATTTAATTTTAAACATAAAGTATTGTATTACGGTCCAAAATCAGGAAATGAGCTGACTGCTTCACTTAGTCCGATTCACAAAGTTTCTGCATCACTGAAAGATATGCCTAAATCTAAAACCTTTACGCAGATTCCTACGGACAAGAATAAAGTTCTGTTTGCCCATTATGACATGGTTCAGGCTGAAATCTTCTGGGTGAGAAACGGTGAGGCTTATAATCCTTCCATTACTCCTACCGTAAGCCTGTTCAATAATTATTTCGGTGGTGGTATGGGTTCTGTGGTTTTCCAGACCATCAGGGAGTCTAAGGCACTGGCATACTCCACTTATTCTTATTTTTCTCTGCCGGGTAAAAAAGAAGAAAAAGACATGATTATGGCTTATGTAGGAACTCAGGCAGATAAATTCAATGAATCTACAACTGCTATGAATGAGCTTTTAACGACTCTTCCAAAATCTGATCAATTGTTCGAAACAGCAAAAAGCGGATTGAAAAAATCTATTGCAGCCGAAAGAATTACTCAGGACGGAATTATTTTCACCTATCTGAGAGCCCAAAAGCTTGGCAACAATATGGACATGAGAAAGAATGTCTATGAGCAGGCTCCAAAATTATCTTTTACAGATCTTAATAATTTTCATGATAAAGAAATGAAAGGTAAAAACTACACCTATTGTTTAGTAGCTTCTCAAGACAAAGTAAGTGAAGCCGATATGCAGAAACTCGGTGAAGTAAAAAAACTTAACCTTACCGAGATATTCGGTTACTAAAATAAAGAAAGGCTGTTTCAATGTTGATTCAGCCTTTTTATTTTAAATTTAATTTTTAAGGATATTTAATTGCATCCGAAATTTCTATCGGATTATTATGTCTTTTAATAAATTCTTGCTTTTCTTTTGTCATCTGATTAATATTGGGCCTGTTCAATTCGCCGGAAGAACCTTCAATTAAGGCTCCATCATTGCGCATTTCCTTATAAGGATCATTATAACGGTCTAAACTTATTTTAGTAAATTCTTTTTTAGAAACATTAATTACATTCCAATCATTCAAAAAATAAATTTTACTCTGAGTCGATTTTTGTATTGAAATTAATTCAAATGTGTAATTTTTGTTTGAATCTTCTATAAACAATATAGCTCCAGGCAAACCTTCAAAAACGTATGGACCAAAATTTAAAGGAATATCTTTTGTAAACCATGCTACCCAGTTTCTTCCTTTATAGTTTAACTGAGCTTTTTGACATGTATAATTATTAATTTTCTTTGTTTCATTTATTATTTTCCAACTAAAATCATTTTTAACTTCATCTAATCTGTAAATAACAGTAGTCGGCGGAAAATTATACAGTTTACTTATACTCGATTTATCATTATTCTTAATAACCGAAAATTCAGCATCAAACATCGGTTGATAGACTTCTTTTCCCGACTTCAGACCTTCACGGTATATAGAATCTCTTTTATAAAACTCATAAGTATAAAATGCTGACTTATCCTTATTTAATTCTAATACCATATTTTTTGATCTCGTCTTATTGTCACTGGAATCAGCTTTATAAGTTAACTTATAAATGACTTTATAGTTTTGAGAATAGGCCTCAAAACTTATTGAAATAAAAACGAATAAACAGAATCTAAATAAATTTTTCATCTTTGATAAATTAAAAAGAATGGTACGAAAATTCATACCATTCTAAGTTTCTAATAACACTTTCCGTCACTACCAGAAGAAAATGTTTTGCAGACTGTACCAGAAACAGGGTGACATGGGCCAGATCCAGAACTTACAATTGGTACTAAACTTCCATCTGAATTTTTCTTATAATGTACATGACAATCATCAGCAACACCAATATCGTTACTAGGCATGAATAGACCTCCTGCTACATTCTTTAATTAATTTCTCGAAAGTTTTTTTAAATTTTTCATAAATCTTATTTTTTTCAAAACAAATATAGAATTAGAAAAAAACTCAACGCAATAACATTTCAAATAACAGGGATTTATTGCTAACATTTATAATCTTTTATAATAGATAATTCATCGAAACGAGAAGTAAAATAAAAATTATTCTATAAATAAAATTTAAATTTTTAATCAAAAACAATTATAGATTTTATTTATCAATATCAACTTGTTCGATAGACGGGATATTTATATATTTGCATCAGAAAATTTAAATATAAAAACAAGAAAATTATGTCTTTAGTAGGAAAAAAATTCCCAAACGTAACAGTAGATGCAATGTCTGAAATGGGTGATGATTTGAGAATCAACATCTTTGAAGAAGCAACAGCTAATCAGCAAAAAGTTCTTTTGTTCTGGTATCCAAAAGATTTCACTTTCGTATGTCCGACTGAGCTTCACGCTTTCCAGGAGGCTTTAGGTGAATTCGAAAAAAGAAACACTAAAGTAATCGGTGCTTCTTGCGATACAAACGAAGTACACTTTGCATGGCTGAATGTTTCTAAAGACAACGGTGGAATTGAAGGTGTTACTTACCCGCTTTTGGCTGATACCCACAGACAATTGGCAAACTTATTGGGAATCGTAGATCAGGATTTCGAATACAATGAAGAAGGTGAAGAAGTTTTCACAGGTTCTAACGTAACGTACAGAGCAACTTATCTTATCGACGAAACAGGAAAAATTTTCCATGAGTCGGTAAACGATATGCCTCTTGGTAGAAACATAAAAGAATATTTAAGATTAATAGATGCTTATACTCACGTTCAAAAGCATGGCGAAGTTTGTCCTGCAAACTGGGAAGAAGGAAAAGAAGCTATGAAAGCTGACAGAAATTCTACCGCTGAGTATTTAGCAAAAAATTAATATTTTAATTTTAATATAACAATGTAACAATCTAATAGTATAACAATTTTAAAATCAGTTTTTCGAATTGTTAGATTAGTAAATTTTTAGATTGTTACATTGTTTATTTGTTATAAAAAATAAACTTATGTATACAGAATTAACAGAAGATACCCTGCAGAATATTGTAAACGACAATGAAAAAGTTGTGGTACAGTATGGCGCAACATGGTGCGGAAACTGCAGAATTATGAAGCCGAAATTCAAAAAACTGGCATCGGAAAATGAAAGCATTCCTTTTCTTTACGTAGATGCAGAGAAATTACCGGAAAGCAGAAAATTAGCTAAAGTTGATAACCTTCCTACTTTCGCCATCTTCAAAAACGGAGAACTGGTAAATCAGGTTCAATCTAATCAGGCTGAAAGTTTAATTAATTTATTTAATGAATTATAATTATGAAGCTACCCGTAATAAGACAGTTTTATCAAAATCAGACACCCGAAAACCTTGAAAAAACTTTAGAAGTGCTGGAAAGCTTCTGCGAATTCAGAGGGACCAGTGAAGAGGACCTAAATGTTGCAGGAGAATTAATTACGAACATCTGCGGAGCCCTGGAAGTTCACGCTAATGTACAAAACGGGATGAGTGAAAAGGATGCTTTAAACTCATTTGCCCAAAAGGTTTTAGGATCGATTGATAAATAATTTTTTGATTAAAATAAAGATTTAATAATTAAAAATTATTTACCCATATAAAAAATAAAATCCCGATGAAAACATCAGGATTTTTTGGGTTTAAAATGAATTATAAAAATTTATAACTTATAACTCATAATTGATAACTTCTAAATCAGCTTCTTCTGCTCATTAAAATACTTAAAATATACCAGAATAAAAGCATAATTGAAGCAAAAAGCTGTAATGAAGCTCCCACATACTGGTTCGTTAAATAAGCATCTTTAAGCTTGCTTGTCTGATACAAAATAGTTGCAGAAGCTAAAATTACCATTCCTACCGAGAACCAAAGCCCAAGATTGAAACCGAAAAGCATTCCGCCAACGATCAGTCCAAGAGAAATAAATCCACCGATTACGATGATATTTCTTAAAAATGAAAAGTCTCTTTTCGAAGTAAATGCAATTACAGAGATTCCTGCAAACATAGCTACCGTTAATGTAGCCGCCTGGAAAATCACTTGTCCTCCGGAATATACCGCCGCGATATAGATTAAAGGAAGGAAGATTACCGCTTCCAATACCACATAAAATGCAAGCCCGAAATACTGGGTAGATCTGTTTAAGGACAACGACCATTTTGTAGCCAATACCGAAGCCAGCCAAAACACGCCAATAATCAGCAGCCAGGCAAATCTTTGCGCAAACATCGCAACAATAAGCCTTTCCGGCACAATTTTTAATAAAAGTGTTTCAACCCCGATAAATGCAAGGATTGACAAAGCAACGTGCAGATACGTTTTCTTGTAAAATTCAGCCTTTTCAACATCCGAAGAATGTGCGACTAAAACATCTGTCATCATAGTTATTTTGATTAAATTATTTAATTCTTTTAGCTGTAAGTAGTAAGCTTAAAAACAAGCAGGCAGTTTTTTTCCAATCCGCCATTACCTATTACCTATAAATCATTCGCTATATTCCGGTTTTACACCTAGAATTTTTCCGTCATTTTCAAAAATCACCGTAATAATATCCCTCGGTGAAGCTGATTTGTCATCAGCATATTTATATTGAATGGCCGGATATGTTTCATTATCCAGAAGCTTCTGGTAACCGGATTTATATACCTCCGTTTTCCTTTCAAAACTTATGCCGCCGGAAAGTTTTTCAATCATATTGTCATCAACGATATCTTTTACCTTATCTGAAATTAAAGAATTCACAGCCTGTTTATCAGAAGTCTTCAAAGCAGCGACAAACTTCAGAAACTGCTTATTATAGGATTCTATTTTATCCTTAGTCAATTCAGAAGTCAGCTCAATTTTTTTGCTTTCCACAACTTTAATATGGCTGTTTTGCGAAAACCCCAATTGAAATGCTGCAATGGCAAGAATTAGCGATATTTTTTTCATAATAATGGATTGATTGGTTGATGGTAAGTTACGAAGATTTATATTAATGATAAAAATTTCATTGTATCCACATTATCTGCGTACGTATCTAAGCCGGGATTCTGTGCCTCTCCAAAAGCTATTGAATCAAAGCCAAGCTCATTTTTTCCTACAATACATTGAATATTCTCTTCATTTTCAGCGATAAAAGCTTTCACATCATCCAAAGAGGAATATCTGCTGAAATTAATTACAGAAAGCGGACTGAAAAGTTTATCATCTTCTTTCAGCATTACAAAATTATTGTCCCAGAATTTATCCTGATTTAATAGGTAAACAGCCCTGTTATAATCATAATTGTTAGCATATTTATTATGATTGATGATATCCTGGAAATTTAAAAAGCTCTCAAATAACCTGTCAATTAAAAAATCCTGTGGAATGAAAAGTCTTGTTACATTTCTGCAGCCCAACCCAAAATACTGGAAAATATCTTTCGCCAGTAATTGCAGTTCTTCTTCCGTTTCATCACCTTTCAATACAGCAATTGAAGTTCTGTTTTTTCTGATAATATGTAAATGATTCTTAAAATAATATTCCAGATATCTGGCCGTATTATTACTTCCGGTAGCAATTACAGCATCAAAATTTTCCAACCTTTCCACAAATTCAAATTCCACATTTCCTTCTGAGAACTCCTTCCATTTTTTCAGGAAAAAAGGCACCATATACCTGTCTTTAGATGACAATTTTATCACCGGGATATGATTGCTCAGTACCACGGAGATCACATCGTGAAGGCCTACCAATGGGATATTCCCTGCCAGAATAAGACCTACTCTTTTGGTAATTTTAGAGATAGGATAATTTTTCAGCCAGTTTTTAATATTATCTTCAGTCAGAAGTTCTGCCCACTGATTTAAAGCAAACTTTTGATTATCAATGGTAAACCACGGATTTTCAATTTCTGATTTCTTTAATAATAATTCAAAATCAGAATCATTCTCATTGTAATCCTCTTTATTCTTTGCTAAAAAGTCTTTAATATATTGGCTAAGTCTCGTAAGTCCTAAAACTTGATTTTCGATATTCATAATTACTGTAAAATTGGGGAATATTTTGTAATTTTGTGCAAATTTAAAAAAAATTAGCGATGGCTATTAAAATAACTGATGAATGCATTAATTGCGGAGCCTGCGAACCAGAATGCCCAAACAATGCAATATATGAAGGAGCAGTAGATTGGAAAGCTTCGGAAGGTACTGAACTTAAGGGTACCGTAACATTACCATCGGGATTGACTGTAGATGCTGATGCGCCGCAAGAGCCTGTAAGTGATGATGTATACTTCATTGTAACAGACAAATGTACAGAATGTAAGGGCTTCCATGAAGAGCCGCAATGTGCTGCGGTTTGCCCGGTAGACTGCTGCGTTCCGGATGAGGATCATATAGAGTCTGAAGAAGCACTGCTAAACAAAAAGGCATTCTTACACGGTGAATAAAATACGCCGTCTCATAGATTATGGGACGGTTTTTTTAGCCAAAAATTCTAATAAGTGTAATTTAATAGATTAAAAATGAAACTGTAAGCGCAAAACGTTTACAAATCAAAAAAATAAAAATATGAGCAAAAAGCACAACTTTAGCGCGGGACCATGCATCTTACCTCAGGAAGTTTTCGAAAAATCTGCGCAGGCAATCTTAGATTTTAACGGTATTGGCCTTTCCCTTCTGGAAATTTCGCACAGAAGCAAAGATTTCGTGGCGGTAATGGATGAAGCGCGTGCCATCGTAAAAAGACTGATGAACCTGGGTGATGATTATGAAGTGTTATACCTTGGAGGTGGTGCAAGCCTGCAATTTGCGATGGTTCCTTACAACCTGATGAAAGTTGGCGGAAAAGCGGCATATACAGATACGGGAACCTGGGCTGCAGGAGCCATCAAAGAAGCAAAAAAAGTTGGAACTGTGGATGTTGTAGGTTCTTCCAAAGAAGCAAACTACTCTTTTATTCCAAAAGACTACACGGTAGGTTCGGAATATGATTATTTCCACTGTACTTCAAACAATACCATCTACGGAACCCAGATGAAATCTTTTCCGGAAGTGGATACGCTGATGGTTTGTGATATGAGCTCTGATATTTTTTCAAGACAATTAGACTTTTCAAAATTTGATTTAATATATGCCGGTGCCCAGAAAAATATGGGACCTGCAGGGGTAACTTTAGTGGTTATTAAAAAAGAAATCCTGGGTAAGACCGGAAGAGAAAATATGTTCTCGATTCTGGATTACTCACAGCATATTGCTAAAGAATCTATGTACAATACACCGCCGGTTTTCCCTGTTTATGCTTCTTTACTGACGCTTCAGCATTTGGAAAACAATGGAGGGATTGCCGCAGCAGAAGCAAGAAACGAAGCGAAAGCAAAGCTTTTATATGACGCGATAGACAGTAATCCTTTATTTGAAACGTTTTGTGTGAAGGAAGACCGCTCATTGATGAATGTCTCATTCAAATTAGTTGATGAAAGCAAAAAAGAAGAATTTGATGCAGCATGGAAAGCAGCCAATATCAGCGGACTGAACGGACACAGAAGTTTAGGAGGCTACAGAGCAAGCTTATACAATGCTTTACCTATCGAAAGCGTGCAGGTTTTAGTGGATGTAATGAATTCTATTAAATAATTTAAAGATCTAAAATTCAAACATTTAAGAATTTTCTAATGGTTATTGAGCGTTATTTTAAATTTTCTTAATTTGCGCAACTGTTTAAATTTTTAAATAATTCAATCTTTAAATTTTTGAATAAAATATAAAACCATGAAAGTTTTAGCTAACGACGGTATTTCGAAAGCAGGAGAACAGGCATTGAAAGATGCAGGAATTGAAGTCCTGGACAACAGGGTTGCGCAGGATCATGTGATCAATTTCATCAACGAGAATAATGTAGACGTTCTTTTGGTAAGAAGTGCTACGAAAGTAAGGCAAAATCTCATTGATGCATGCCCCAATCTGAAAATTATCGGAAGAGGCGGCATTGGGATGGATAATATTGATGTGGAATATGCTATTGACAAAGGACTTTATGTGATCAATACGCCTACAGCATCATCAAAATCTGTGGCAGAACTGGTTTTTGCACACTTCTTTTCACTGGCGAGATTTCTTCATGAATCGAACAGATTAATGCCACTGGAAGGGGAAACACATTTTGATGCCATGAAGAAGTCTTTCAGCAAAGCGTATGAACTTTCAGGTAAAACATTGGGAGTCATTGGTTTTGGAAGCATCGGGCAGGAGGTTGTGAAAATGGGAATTGCTTTGGGAATGAAAATTAAGGTGTTAACTAGAAAACCCAGAACGGAAGTTTTAAGCTTAGAATTTTTTGACGGGCAGAAGGTTAATTTTGAAATTACTTCCAGCAATGATATGGATGAGTTTCTTAAAGAAGCGGATTTCATCAGCATCAATACGCCAAAAACGAATGAATATATCATAGACACGCCTCAATTTGAAAAGATGAAAGACGGAGTCTACATTGTAAATACTGCAAGAGGCGGGGTTATTAATGAAGTTGCATTGGTGGATTTCATAGATTACGGAAAAGTGGCAGGTGCTGCCCTTGATGTTTTTGAAAAAGAGCCTAATCCGGAAGTTATTTTACTCATGAATCCAGCGCTTTCACTCTCTCCGCATGTTGGAGGAAATACGGTGGATGCCCAGGAAAAAATCGGGGTAGAGCTTGCAGAACAAATTATTAAGATAAAAGAAACTATAAAATAAAATATGCCTGTTTTTAAACCTTTTCGTGGAATCAGACCTCATAAAGACTATGAAAGCACTTTTCCCACTCACCCACTCGATAATTTTACGCAGGAGGAAATAGCGGAAAAAGCGCAAGTTGAAAATACTTATATCAACATGATAAAACCTTATGTTGTAAGTAAATCCAAAGATATTGACAGGAACCTGAGGAAAATCAGATCCACTTTTGAAGAGCTTCTGGATGAGAATAAGCTTGTTCAGGACAATTCTGCATACTATCTTTATGAGCAAATTTACCCTAACAAACAGGTTTTCAGGGGACTGTTGGGACTAGCAAGCATAGAAGATTTCTGGAACGGCAAAATCAAGAGACACGAAAGCACAATACCTCAAAAGAAAGAAAAGCTGGCGCATTATCTTGAAAAAGTAAACCTTCAGGCAGAACCTGTATTGCTCACCTATCCTGCCAATTCCAAGATCGAGCTTCTGATGAATCATGAGGAAAAAAATGTTCCTATTTTCAATCATGTGGATTCAAAAGGGATCAGACATAAAATCTGGCGAATTGATAACCGTCTGAAGCTTCAGCAGTTTAAAGAAGTCATTGACCAGATTGATGCCTTTTACATTGCAGACGGGCACCACAGGATAGGCTCCACAGCATTGAATGCAAAACATCAGAAAGACAAAAACAAAAGACATAACGGAACGGAAGCATATAATTTTGTTTACAGTTTCATAGTTTCCAACCAATCTATTAAAATTCACGATTACAACAGGCTTGTAACAGACCTTAACGGCTTACCCACAGAAGTTTTCCTTAAAGAGCTGGAGCAATATTTTTTAATCCACGAAAAAGGTGAAACCGCTTATTACCCGTCACAGAAATTCCATATTTCCATGTATCTTGACGGTAAATTCTACTCTCTTCACGTAAAGCATGATCTTCGTTCAAAAGAAATGTCATTGGATAATCTTGATCATCATCTTTTGGATAAATATATATTTAAAAATATTTTAAAAATTGAAGATCCTGACAGTTCAGAAAAAATTGCTTATATAAAAGGTAATTCGAGTATTGATGGGATCAATCAGATCAAAGAAAAAATTGACAGCGGTGAAGGCAAAGTAGGATTCGGGATTTATCCGGTAAGCTTTAATGATATGATAAAAATTTCAGATTTAAAGCTGAGCATGCCTCCGAAATGTACTTTTATTGAGCCAAAATTGGTTACAGCATTGTTAATGTACGACATGAAACCTTAAAAAATTCCTATTTTTTCCCTACTTTTATCAGCGGAAAAGATAAGGTAAATAAAAAATGAAAAAAATATTCATTATAATTCCACTCTTTTTGGGTGGATTTTTATTTTCTCAGAAAAAACCTCAAAAAAAATCCGTAAAAAAGACAGCAATAACGGCAAAATTCAACTACCATGATGAATTTAAAAGAATCTCTGATGAGATCATGGCCAACGGAAAAGCCTATGACAACCTGGGTGAGCTTACCAAAGGCGTCGGCTCACGTTTCAGCGCTACTCCCGGATATACAAAAGCTGTGGAATGGGCTGAAAAGAAGCTGAAAGAAATAGGCATCGAAATGATCTGGAGACAGGAAGCCAAAGTTCCCGTGTGGACCAGAGGCAGGGAATCCTTACAAATAAAAGCAGAAAACGGAGACTGGAAAAATATTAGAATGCTTTCTTTCGGGAATTCTGAAGGAACCGGCGGAAAAGATCTTGTTGGCGAGATTGTACTTATCAACACTACTTCCGAGCTTAATACCTTATCTATCGGACAATTAAAGGATAAAATTGTGTTCGTAAATATGCCGATGGATCCCAAAATCATTAATACCAGCGATTCTTATCTGGCCGCCGCAAAATCGAAATTAATTTCTGCCTCGGTTATTGCGAAAACAGGGGCAAAAGCTTTAATTATCCGATCTTTGACTACTGCTAATGACGATACTCCGCATGCAAAAATGGTGTATTATGAACCTGATGATAAAGTAAAGATACCAGCTTTAACCATCGGTGTAAGATCAGCGGATGAACTCGAAAAATTATTAAAAAAACAAAAAGTAACAGTAAAGCTAAATATGTCCGCCGAATCAAAAGGCGAAACTACCAACCCCAATATCATTGCTGAAATCCCCGGTAAAAAAGATTCCAAGGTAATTGTTTTGGGTGCGCAGCTGGATTCCTGGGATTTTGCCGAAGGTGCACATGATGACGGAACGGGCGTTGTACAGTGCATAGAAGTTTTAAGGGCAATAAAAGCTTTAGGCATCGAAAATAATCACACCATAAGAGTGGTTCTGTATGCCAACAGTGAAAACGGCGGTCAGGGAAGAGATATGTATGCTGCGTATGTCAAGAAAAGAGAAGAAAAACATATTTTTGCTTTAGGAACGGATGCCGGAGGATATTCTCCCAGAGGATTTTCGCTGGATATGGCTCCTCAGAGACGAAGACTGATTTTCGCGTGGAAAGAATATTTCCTTCCTTACGGCATTTATGATTTTGAGCAGGAAAATGCCATTCAGGATATTTCACCGCTGAAAAAGCTGGACATTCCTTTGGCGGAGCTGGTGGTAGATACCCAGCGGTATTTTGATTATCACCACTCTGTGGAAGATACTTTTGACAAAGTAAATAAAAGAGAGCTGCTTCTGGGAGCGGTTGCCATGACACAAATGATCTTCATGATTGATAAAAACTGGTAAATGAAAAAGATATTAGGAACATCACTCCTCTTTTTAGGTTTAGTCGTTTTCGGACAGACTAAAGAGGACTCCATACAATTTTCAAAAATTTCTACGGAGATATTAAATAATGGAAAAAGTTATAATGAATTAAGAGATTTAACTAAAAATATCGGTCACCGTTTGAGTGGTTCCGAGGCTTATGAAAAGTCAGTAAAGTGGGCCGCACAAAAACTACGTGATGCCGGTGCGGATAAAGTATGGCTTCAGGAAGTGATGGTTCCTGTCTGGGCAAGAGGAAAAGAATCTTTACAGATTAAATCCTCCAACGGAAAATGGAAAAGCTTAAAAATGCTTTCTCTTGGAAATTCCGAAGGAACGGGTGGAAAAGATGTTTCAGGAGAAATCATCATGGTGAAATCTATGGAAGAATATGAAAAACTTTCAGCAGACCAGATAAAAGATAAAATTATTTTCTTTAATTATCCTTTTTCACAATCTTTCGTGGAAACATTCAGAGGATATGGAGATGCCAATAAATACCGTACCAATGCAGCGGCCTTAACAGCAAAAAAAGGAGGTAAATTTGCTATTATACGATCCCTTTCTTCTGCATTTGATGATGTGCCTCACACAGGAGCCATGCGCTACGGAAACGAGAATAAAATCCCGGCTGTTGCCATTGGAAATACTACGGCAGACGAACTGGAAGCACTTTTAAAATCTCAAAAAATTACCGCTAAGCTCAATTCCAACTGCGGAATGAAGGGCGAAAAACTGTCCCATTCTGTTATCGGTGAAATTACGGGCAAAAAAGATCAGAGCGTCATTGTTGTCGGCGGACATCTGGATTCCTGGGACGTAGGCGAAGGTGCGCATGATGATGGAGCAGGAATCGTTCAAAGCATCGAAGTTTTAAGAACATTTAAAAAACTTGGAATTCAAAATAACCATACAATCCGTGTAGTATGCTTTGCCAATGAAGAAAATGGCGTGAAAGGCGGTATCCAATATGGTAAAACAGTCAAGGAAAAGAATGAAAAGCATCTTTTTGCCATAGAATCTGATGCCGGAGGTTTTGCACCCCGAGGAATTTCGCTGGAGATGGATGAAGAAAACAGGAAAAAAATTCAGCGCTGGAGAAATCTTTTTCTTCCTTACGGCGTTTATAATTTCGAAGGTACCTATTCAGGAACGGACCTTTACCCGCTTCATGATATGGGAATTCCAACGGCTGAACTGGTTCCTGATTCACAGCGGTATTTTGACATTCATCACACTGAAGAAGATACTTTTGAAAAAGTTAACAGGCGTGAGCTTCTGCTGGGAGCCGTTGCCATGACACAGATCATTTATATGATTGATAAAAACTGGTAAAAATACTGAAACCGTTCTTTTACAGAGCGGTTTTATTTTTTAACTGATTCAGAATTAATATGAAAAATAGCAATTTGGCACGATAATAGCTTCAATACATTTTGAAAAAAAATTCTTAAAAACACACTTTAACGATGAAAAAATTAACTCCTGTGGACCTTTCGCGGTTACACTACGCTGAATTTGGGCAGTTTATTGTCCTCTTTATAGAAGATTTCAGCGACTCAAACTTAAACACTGATACGGATGCGGATTTTAAAAGGATGTTTGATAATATCCAGGCTCAGATCCTACATTACACCAGCACGCTTGACCACATAAAAACAAGCCAAGAATCAGTAAAAATTGCTGAAGCTGATGCTGTACGTAATACCGATCTGCAGGTATTGAAAGATGCTGTAAAGCCATACAGATACGCAAAAACACAAGCCGAGAAGAATGCTTATTCAGCAATAAAAGTATTGCTGAGCCAGTACAGAGATATACAGCATGCTTCTTATGAAGAAGAAACTAACAGGCTGAATATGCTTGTTGAAAAACTGCTCTCGTCAGAATACAGCTTCCATGTTTCTGCATTGAGCATCGTGAAATTTGCCAACCATCTGTCTGATTCTAATGCTGCATTTAACAGCATTTTTTCAAAATGTTCTTTTGGAATACAACACAAGCAGGCGTCTGAAGTAAAGGCATTAAGGAGAAACCTTACTCACGATTATAAACAGATGGCCAATTACATCGCCACCTTAGCCAATGTAAAAGACGATGTTTTTTACAAAGATGCATTAGCCATTCTGAACAAAGGTAGAGCCCATTTCTCAAGATTTGTTTCAATGAGAAGAAACGGGAGAAATAAACAAAGTATAACAATAACAAATTAAAGTAATTATGATGAAGAATTTAATGGAAACCATGTTTAAGAGAAATGAAGATTCTCTTAAAATGAAAGTATTGAGTATTATTTTATTAATTGGTTTTGGGCTGTTTTCGGTGCTGGTATTTGCATCGAAGATGGATTTTAATAGTCTGATGGTATATCTTATCGCTTTTTTGGCGTATGTAGGTTTTAGCCTCCTGTTCGTCAGATCATTAAGTAAAAGCAACAGAAGTCTTTATATCAAAAAAAGACTGGACAGACACTCATAACTTTTCAATTATAATTTTACAAAAAAACCGCTCTTTTTGGGAGCGGTTTATTTATTTTAAGTTTTATTTATTGAATGCTAAATTTTCCGGAAATTGTCTGTGCCTTTCCTTTTGCATTGTAAAAGTATATTCCACTTCTCATTCCTGATGTAGAAATCATAGTTTTTCCTCCGTTTATACTCTGAGATTTCACCGTAAGACCTTCCGTATTTACAATTTTCAACTCATACTGATCCTGTTCCGGAAGATTGATATAGAAGCTTTCCCCCTGTTTTACCGGATTCGGATATAATGTGGATGTCTGACTTTTCTCTCCAAAAACATTCATGCTATTTGAACCTTCCTTCGAAGCACTTGCTGAAACCGGTTCCAGAATCCACTGATGATTTGCACCCGCTGCTCCGTTCATATCCTGATTCCAGATATTAATGTATGTTCCTGCGGTTTGTGAATTCCCCGGATTATCCATGGCTTTCATATTGGATAATGCAGTTCCTATAACGCAAACATTTGGGGCGTATGTCCTCATTACCCATTGCTGATTTGTCTTACCGTGTTTTTGATATTGAATTAAAGTCGTTCCATTATTAATATTAGAACCCGGAACATCAATTGCCAGCCCTGAAGCTCGATTAATAATTATATAATTGCTTCCTGTTTTTTCAAACCTCCATTGTTGTGTAAGATTTGAATTAAAATTTTGCTGAACCATTTTTACACTGCCAGCTGTACTATAATTTTGTGGAGTGATATAAAGATTACTTCCTACATTTTTAATCCGATAAAAAACGTTTGGATCTATATTCGCAGGCTGTGTAATATTACTGATCGTAAGTGAGTTATATCCAAAATTAGAGCTTTGCTTAAAAATATCTTCCAGGGTAACGCTTACATAATATGTTCCGGGTTGGGAATTGGCAGGCAGAGGAACCGATGCACTTCTTTTATCCGGACGGATTCCTGTGGTTACAGCAACAGGAGTATGGGTTGCCCAGCTTGCTGCCGTGTACAGTGAAACTTTAT
Organism: Chryseobacterium daeguense DSM 19388; assembly: GCF_000430825.1. GTDB lineage: Bacteria > Bacteroidota > Bacteroidia > Flavobacteriales > Weeksellaceae > Chryseobacterium > Chryseobacterium daeguense. The sequence goes on from NZ_AUMT01000004.1 coordinate 260,681, forward strand.
AAGAGAGCTGCGGACTTGCTGTTTCAGAAATTGCCCACGTTACATTCACTGAATTGCCTGTTGAATTGTAAGTTGGTGTTACATTGGTCACTACAACCGGTAATGTTGTGGCAGGTTTTGTTCCTTCCTGTGTAATATTGTTAAAAGTAATGGATCCACCAGAAGGCGCAGGAGATGTTCCGCATGATGAAACTTTGATGGCTGTATTATTAAAAGCTGTGGCTGCAGTCCACGAACCTGTTCCCGCGCTTACGGCATATTTTGTAGGCTTAGACCATGTTCCCTGATTATTCATACTCCAGAAATTCCTGAAATATCCGCAGCGTGTGTCTTTATTTGCAGCAGAATTCCAATTCTCAACGAAAGCGCCTAACTTTGTTCCTGTAAATTTTGCATCATTTTCAGGGGTAACAATTGTTACGTAATGCTTCCATTTTTGTGTTCCATAATTATACATGAAAAATCCAATTCTGGTTTTTCCATCGCCGGTAGACCATCTTCTTACCACTGTTGCATACCATGTTCCCGGTGTCCACGGCATCGTGTTATCTGTATGAAGGCCGGTACCTTCTCCTCCAAAACCGTCTACAAGGGTATTCGGAGCGGAATATTCAGCCGTACATTGTGGTACATTAGAATCCTGTAAATCCCACATGGAAAAGATATTGTTGTAAATTTCATTTGGTTTGTATTGGATCCCCGCATATCCTCCTCTCGGTCCCAGACTAAAATTGAGTGTAGAATAATACGTATTCACTTTTTTGCATGAATTGTCTACCATCACTTCGGAATACCAAAGCTCTCCGGTATTTGCCATATTGAAGCCTTCGAGATATGGCCCCCAACTCGGGCAGGTCTGTGCATTTGCTGTGTAGCTAACTGATGCCGCCGTAAATGTAATAAGCAGCGCATACTTTTTTAATTTTATTTTCATATCTATATTTTAGTGTTACTAAAATAAGCATATTTTAAATAAGTTAAATATTTAACAATAAATAACAATTAAAATTATGAATTTAATACAAAAACAATACTATTTTAAGAATTTAAGTGATTGTTGTTCTATATTAATCACAAATTGTAGAATAAAATTTAACCTTATTTATTAAACGTCATCATATTTCTTAACAATAAAACCGCACTCCAGGAGCGCGGTTCACTTTTGCATGTAAAAAACTGCTATTGTCTAATTAACAGGTGTTGCAAAAAAATAATTTTCAATTAAATTAACTCCCTTAAAAGATGCGGCATTGTTGAAAGTATAAACACTTCTTGAAATACTGCTGCTGTCTGATTGTAAAACATAATAAAGGGTAACATTGGCATTAGTGACATTGTTATATACAAATGCCTGTGTAATCTCAAAATCCCTTCCCATTAACGGCTGAAAGTTCGTACTTCCAATGATGGGAGTGTCTATCGGATTGTTGTTATTTGTACCTACATTTTTTGTTCCTACATAAGTTCTTACAAATCCTGAATTCGAATTGTTCAGAACGTGGATTTTCATATAGATCATATGTGATCCCGGAGTAATGGTTAGGGTGGCGATTCTGTTCCAATTGGTATTTCCGATGCCGGTATTATCCGCCCATGTGAACGTGCCGATAATGTTTTGCCCTGTAAAAATAGAGAGCTCTTTCCATGTTCCTACTCCATTTTCGTCGCTGTGCAGGATTTTATTGAGTGCCTGATTACCATCTGCAAGTTTGAATCCGGCAACTGGAGAAGCCTGTGTTCCTGTTGTTTTAATATCAAGTTTTACAGTCGGGTTCAGATGTCCGATTGCCATATTCCCGGAAGGCTTAGAAATGACGACATCATTATCAGGATTAGTGTCAGTGGGACTGTTGGCTCCATTAACCCGTAAAGCCCCACTAGGAATATTTGTATTAATCCCTACTTGCGCAAATGCAAAAAAAACATTCATAAAAACTCCAAAAAAAATAATTTTTCTAATCATAGCTTTTTTCACAAAGTTAAGATATTATAATTATTACGCAATACTTTACAATAATTTAACATATTTTCTATAATTTATCTTTACTATTTTATTAAATTAATAATTAAAATTTTATTATAGAAATAGAATTATTATTAATAAAAATTATTTTATGGAATAATTCACCAATATTTAAAACTTTATAAATTGATTTTGATAAAATTTTTTTTAACTCGTAAAATTCGGTTAGATTTAAAACAAAAAAGCCATCCTTTCGGACGGCTTTAATATTATTATAATTTCGATTATTTTACTTTTACAAGCTCAACATCAAAAACTAACCATGCATTTGGCGGGATAACTCCTCCTGCTCCCCTTTCTCCGTAACCCATTGCCGGCGGGATCAATAAAGTAGCGGTTTCACCTTCTTTTAATAAAAGAATACCTTCATCCCAACCTTTGATTACTCTACCCATTCCGATTGGAATTTCGATAGGCTCGTTTCTTTTGAATGAAGAGTCGAACTCTGTACCGTCAACTAATTTCCCTGCATAATGTACAGAAACATTATCACCGGCTTTAGGAGCAGCACCTGTAGTTGTTTTTGTGATTTTATAGTAAAGACCAGATTCGGTTTTCTGCATTCCGGCTTTCAGGTTTTCAACCATTTTTTCCTGATTGGCTTTGAATTCTTCTTCTTTCTTCTTTTTGTCAGCTTCTTCTTTAGCCATAGCTGCTTTATTATTTTCTGCAATTTTAGCTTTTCCTTCCGTAAAGGTTTTTGCAGGATCATAGTTTTTATACTCGTCTCCTTTGCTGAAAACAGAAACTTTTTCTAAAACGATATCCGTTTTAGGTTTATCATTTGCACCTTTTTCAGTATTTGCAATTGCATCAATTACATCCTCTCCTTTTACTACTTTCCCGAAAATAGTGTGTCTTCCGTCTAACCATGGAGTAGCTACTTCCGTGATGAAAAACTGAGAACCGTTGGTATTTGGCCCTGAGTTCGCCATAGAAAGAATTCCTTTTCCTGTGTGCTTAAGGTCATTTTTTTCATCCTCAAATTTATATCCCGGATCTCCCATCCCAGTTCCCTGAGGATCTCCCCCCTGAATCATGAAATCTTTGATCACTCTGTGGAAAATAGTTCCGTCATAATAAGGAACTCCTTTTGCCTTAGCTTTGTTGTCAATTTTCCCTTCTGCAAGACCAATAAAATTAGCTACAGTTACAGGCGCTTTTTTGTCCTCAAACTTTACGATCATATTCCCTTTCGTTGTCTGAAGATTTGCATAAAGTCCGTCATTAAGACCTTCGTAAGTTTCTTTGTCTACGTTCATTTTTTTATAAATTGGTGTACAACTCATCAGCGAAACACTAGCCGCTGCCAGAATTATATTCTTGTTAAACAATTTCATTGATTATAATGCTTTTAATTTTATGATTAATGGTATATCGTTGTCAATTTTTTTCTCGTCCCCGTAAGTTCCGTACGCAAGAGAAGATGGAACCAAAAGTGTAACTTCCTCACCATCATGTATAAAACGCAAAGCATCTTCTACCGCTTTTAATTCATCAAAGTGCCCGAATCTGGTATCTCTTCTGGCAATCGGCTGATCATAGATTTTTGTCTGGTCAAAATCATAAAGATCATAAGAATAAGAAATTAAGGTATTATCCTGTCTTCTCTGCCTTTGGTCAAAACCCTGTGTGCTCACCCAGTAATTAAGCTGAGTCGGATAAAACTTAACGGGCTGCTCATCAATCCATTGCTGAATCTGCATTCTTTCCTGAGTATTCAGGTTTTTCATCCTGTTTCTGGACACCTCGAGATCATTCTTGCTGAGAACGCCTCCTACAGGTGGATGGGTCTGCGCATTTTTGCTGCAGCTCAATAAACCCAATGCCGATATGAAGAGAATTTTTTTCATAAACTTTTGCGAAAATACGCATTTCGGGAATCAATTACAAAACTTGTAGAACTTATTGAAGTAAAAGTTTTAACATTTTGAAAATAAATTAGCCTTGAAATTTCTTTTGATTTTAACGTAAAGATTATTTTCCTTAATGAACATTAGATTGCGACAAAGTAGCTAATGAAGCCAGCTTTTAAAATCAATGAAATTGATTCATCATTACTCACTTAAATATTAAAGCTTTTAGATATAATCTTTGCATTTAAAATTAAACCATTAAGATTTATAAGGAGTTAAGAGATTTAAGTTAAACTTTGCTCTAATAAACTAGAATCAATTTGACTTTCTTAATTAAACTTAGTTCCTTAAATAAGTCTTAATGGTTCAAATAAATCAAATAAAAAAGTCGAGAAAAAAATTTCCCGACTTCTATTATATTAAGTTTAAAATTAAACTGTTTCCAAAACGTGATCTACCAATACTCTCCATCCAAAAGGATCTTCAGCAAGGTTGCTCTGGATATCAACAAGGTCTTTCTTCAAAGCAACAGCATAGCTTTCTTCGTCTGAAAGTCTTGGCAATTCCAATTTTTCACCGTTATATCCTAAAGCCTGGAAAACTGTTGTAACAACTGCTGTTCCCACACCCCAAACTTCTTTCAAAGTTCCGTTTCTCTGTGCCTCCACAACATCTTTTACTTTTATTGGCTCCACCTTTACCTCAATTCCTCTCTTTTTAGCCAACTGGATGAAGCTGTCTCTGGTAACACCGTCAAGGATTTTCTCAGATGTAGGAGGAGTGTAAATGGTATCGTTAATTCTTACAAATACGTTCATTGTTCCACTTTCCTCGAAGTATTCGTGAGTGGAATCATCAGTCCAGATGATCTGCTCATACCCTTCTTCAATAGCAAGCTGAGTCGGGTAAAAAGATGCGGCATAATTTCCTGCAGCCTTTGCAGAACCTACTCCGCCACTTGCCGCTCTTGAATAGTGATCTGAAATTTTTACAGAAACAGGTTCTGTATAATAGCTTTTTGCCGGTGTGGCAACGATAGCAAACATATATTTATTAGCTACCCTGGCTTTAAGAGCTTCTTCAGTAGCAAAAATCAATGGTCTGATATATAAAGACATACCTTCACCTGAAGGGATCCAGTCTCTGTCAATGTCAACCAATGCTTTCAGTCCGTCCAAAAACATTTCCTCAGTAACCTCAGGCATTGCAAGACGCTTTGCCGACTTGTTGATACGTTCAAAATTCTTTTCAGGCCTGAAAAGGAAAACCTGTCCGTCTTTGTCTTTGTAGGCTTTCATACCTTCAAAACAAGCTTGTCCGTAGTTTACCCCCATCATTGCTGGAGTAAACGCTAAAGGACCGTAAGGAACTAATTTTACATCACCCCACTTCCCATTCTCATACTCGCAGATCACCATATGATCTATGAAAGTATTTCCGAATGAAAAATTTTCTGGGTCGAATGTAGAAATTCGGGAGTTTTCAGTTTTTTGAATTATCATTTCTAAAATTTTTTATGATGTTCTACAAATTTAACATAATTTTCTAAATATAAAAATTTTAGAGTAAATTTGTAAAAAAATAGCTTGAAAAGAGAAATTAAGACCACAAATGACGGTAGTAAAACATTGTTTGTCAATGATTTAAACGAAAACTACCATTCACATCACGGCGCACTTCAGGAAGCAGAACATGTGTTTATCAAAAATGGATTAAATTTGATAAATGATTGCGAAATTAATATTTTAGAACTCGGTTTTGGAACAGGTTTGAATGTTTTGGTAACAATTAATGAATATTTAAAAACTGACAAAAATCATGTGATCAATTATTTTTCACTGGAAAAATATCCCATAAATGAATCCGAAATTAACGATTTAGCATATTTTGAGCTTTTTGATAACCCGGAATTCAAAAATATTTATCAAAAAATTCATCAAGCAGATTGGGGTAAATCAGTTGAAATTATTAATGGATTTAACTTAAAAAAGATAGAATGTGACTTTTTTGAACTGAAAAACATTAATTTACCTCAAATTAATCTTGTATATTATGACTGCTTCGGAGCAAGAGTCCAGCCTGATCTTTGGGAAAAGCCACTATTTAATATGGTTGCAGATAAAATGACAGTTAACGGTTTATTAACAACCTACTCTTCCAAAGGCAGCGTAAGAAGGATTTTGCAGGAACTGGATTTTAAAGTGGAGAAAAAACAGGGACCTCCGGGGAAAAGGGAGATGATTAATGCAGTTAAATTATAGAAGTGAGAAGTGAGAAGTTAGAAGTTAGAGGTTAGAAGTTAGTAATATCACATAGATTATAAAAGTTATTTTAAATTTTTGCTTCTTTTTTTACACTAATTTCTAACCTCTAACTTCTCACTTCTATCTAAAATATTCTTATTTTAGCTCTACAAATTATTAAATATGATAGACAAGATAAACATTAGAGTGTATGCCTGTGCCGTAAAGGATAAAAAAGTCCTTACCTTATTTGAAGAATATGCAGGCGAACCTTTAATGAAATTTCCAGGTGGCGGGCTGGAATATGGCGAAGGATTAATAGAATGTTTACATCGCGAATTCGATGAAGAGCTGAATGTGAAAATAGAGGTTGTAGAACATCTTTATACACAGGAAAATTTTCTGGTTTCGCGTTTCAGGGAAAATGAGCAGCTGCTTACCATATATTATATAGTAAACATTTTGAATGAAGAAGATTTCCTGATCCTGGATCCATGCATAGAAAAAACGGAATGGATAGACATCAGCAGATCTGATAATCCTTTCCCGCTCCCAATAGACAAAATTGTTTTCGATAAGCTGAAAGAAAAATTCCTGTAAACTTTTACAGGAATTTTATTTTATTTTCTTATTCTGAATTCGTTTGCTCCCGGGTAAGGCTGCAGATATCCAGAATTCCAGTTGGATTGGAGAAGAGATTCCAGATATTCATCTGTTCTGTTTTTGTACGGATCATATTTTTCTTTAAGGTCTATATCCGCCATTTTTCCTTTTACATTCCACCAGAAAGCGCTCCATCCGCCTCTTAATTCTTTAATGATTTCATAGACATTTTTTCCGGTTGCCCTGTTCATCAGCTTTGCAAAAATCTGCCCTTCTGTTGTAGTAAGATCCCTCAGCTGCTTTTCATATTGGTCTGCCAGTATATTTTGCCTGTCTTTTATGTATTTTCTCTTGGTTCTGCTGTCCAGATCGGTCATTTCTTTTTGAATGTCCCTGTACTGCTGAAGTGCTGTTAAAAAAAGAGGATATACCCTGTACAGTTTTTTGTTAAGGAAAAAATAGTAATTTCTGTCTAGCTGATTATTGAATCTTGGTTTGTTTACTAAGATCAGCTCATCCAAAACAACTACCGTTTCGCCGTTGATCTCGTATACCTTCATCTTCTGCCTTTCGTCATAATAATATTTCTTTCCAAATTCATCAGTTTTCAGCAATTCCGGAGGATACTGGCTTAAAGGTTTTGCGTATACAGAATCCTTCTGACCAAAGATACTGACCCCAAAAAAGAAAAGAAAAAGACAAATAATCTTACTAAAATTCATTACTTTTACGCGTATTAGAACAAAAATTAAACGCAAAAATCATTCCTTTTTATGAAATTTGAAAAGAAATCTTTAAAATTTTTAGAAAACTACCTTAATACTTCTTCACCGACAGGATATGAGCATGAAGGCCAGAAAATCTGGATGGATTATATAAGGCCTTATGTTGATAAAATAGAAGTAGATCATTACGGAACCTGCTACGGAATTATTAACCCAGAAGCCGAGTTTAAAGTAGTTATAGAAGCTCATGCTGATGAAATTTCATGGTACGTAAACTACATTACAGACGATGGATTGATCTATGTTATCAGAAACGGAGGCTCGGACCAGACTATTGCGCCATCAAAAGTAGTTCATATTCACGGCGAGAAGGGAATCATAAAAGGCGTTTTCGGCTGGCCTGCTATTCACACAAGAGCAAATCAAAACGAACCCACTCCAAAAATCGAAAATATATTCATAGACTGTGGCGCTACTTCAAAAAAGGAAGTTGAAGACATGGGAATCTATGTAGGCTGCATGATCACTTATCCGGATGAGTTTTTCGAAATGAATGACCGTTACTTTGTCTGCAGGGCTTTAGACAACAGAATCGGAGGATTTATGATTGCTGAAGTTGCGAGACTTTTAAAGGAGAATAAAAAATCAATTCCGTTCGGCTTATATATTACCAACTCCGTTCAGGAAGAAGTTGGATTGTACGGCGCTGATATGATTGCAGATACCATAAAACCGAATATTGCTATCGTTACAGACGTTACCCATGACACCACAACACCCATGATTGAAAAGAAAAAGGAAGGCGACCAGAAGTGCGGAGCCGGACCTGTAGTTTTCTTTGCACCAAGCGTTCATCATACCATCAGAGAATTAATTATTGATACGGCAAAAGCCAAAAAAATTCCTTTCCAGAGAGCTGCAGCAAGTCGTGCCACGGGAACTGATACGGATGCTTTCGCCCACTCAAACGGCGGCGTACCAAGTGCTTTAATTTCCCTACCTTTGCGCTACATGCATACAACGGTGGAAATGGTTTCTAAAGAAGATGTAGGAAATGTGATCAAACTGATCTATGAAACTGTTCTGAAGATCAAGCCGGAAATGAAATTGAAGTATCATTAATAGATTCAAGAGAAAAGAACAAAGAGGAAAGACTTGATAATTATGGATTATGAATTTTAAATTTTGGATTAATAATCTTATAATTTTGTCCAAATCTTTATTCTTTTCTCTTTATTCTAAAATCTAATATAAGTAAAAATGAAAACGAAGCTTATTGCTCCTTCCCTTTTATCTGCAGACTTTGGGAATCTGCAAAGAGACATTGAAATGCTGAACAATTCGCAGGCAGACTGGTTCCATGTAGACGTGATGGACGGAAGATTTGTTCCCAACATTTCATTTGGTTTTCCGGTAATGAAAACAGTACAGCAGCACGCTAAAAAGTTTGTGGATGTACATTTGATGATTGTAGAGCCGGAAAAATATGTTGAGGAATTCATTAATCATGGTGCAGATCTGGTTTCCATTCATTATGAGGCCTGTACTCATCTTCACAGAACAATTCATCATATTCAGAGTCTCGGTGCAAAAGCCGGGGTTGTTTTAAATCCTTCTACTCCGGTTCTGATGCTGGAAGATATCATTGCTGATGTGGATTTAGTATTATTAATGAGTGTTAACCCCGGATTCGGTGGTCAAAAATTTATCGAAAATACATATAAGAAAATCGCGGAAACAAAAGATTTGATCTTAAGCAATAATTCTACAGCTTTAATTGAAATAGACGGCGGCGTAAACCTGGACAACGCAGCGAAGCTTTTCGAAGCCGGAGCCGATGTTTTGGTAGCCGGGAATGCTGTTTTCTCGGCAGAAAGCCCTGAAAAGACAATTGAATTATTGAAAATTTAATTTCATTTTAATAAACACAGAAAGGCAGCTGATTGAGCTGCCTTTCTTTTTTCTGAAAATCTGAGCCTTTAATGGTTATTAGTTTTTGAAGACTTTAATGCTTAAATTTCCTTGTCTAATGCTGATGTAAAGATCGAAAATAATATAGATACAAAACATCCGTAAAAACACGGAATTTTATGATCCGTATTTTTACTTATTAAAATTTTGATTAAAATTTTTCACTTATTCAGTTTTATTGAAAACACATGCACAAATTGTTAAAATAATGGTGATCAAAGAAAAAACCGTTCTGATATTGTTAAAAAAATTCCAGCTGTTTTCAAAGCGGTCCCGCATTTCCTTAATCGCTTCCGGCGTAGAATTCATAATATCAAACTTATCCAGCTGATCATTCAAAGGAACATTTCCAAATATCGTTAATCCGAAAACACCGATCAGGTAAGCCAAAGTGGCCAATAACAGGAAAATAAAGACAGGGTTCTGACTCCGGTAAAAAATAGTTGAAGCCGGAAGCAGAACAGCCGTCCCCATAAAGCTTATAAAAAATACGGGATTCAGAATTTCCCGGTTGATGGATTGCATGGATTTCAGATATTCCGTATCGGATAGCTTGCTTAATCCCAGCACTACAGAGCATGAATAGGCATAAAAAAGTCCGGCAATGAGTGCAGTTACGGTTGCTGTGACAATGAGAAGAAGGATTTTCATATTTTATATTTTGTGATTAAATAAAATTATACATTAAAATTAATTTTAAACTTAATTTCATTAAATAATATAAGCTGAATTTTACTAATTTAAGTGACTTAACATAATATTTGGCTTTAAGACAAGGTTTTCTTCTCAGCATTCTTTATTTTAGTAACCAAAATGAAGGGTAATGAAATGTAGATATTTTGCCATAGTATTAGGATTAATTTTAAATTCCGGGACATTAAGTGCTCAAAATAAAGTTTCAGAAAGTAAAAAAATGGAATGGTTTCAAGATGCAAAGCTTGGGATTTTTATCCACTGGGGAATTTATTCAGTTGACGGAATTTCAGAATCGTGGTCTTTTTTCAATAATTATATCAGCCATGAAAACTACATGAAGCAGCTGAACAGATTTTCTGCTTCAAGCTATAAACCAGATGATTGGGTTAGTCTAATTAAAGATTCGGGTGCAAAATATGCCGTTATTACCACAAAACATCATGACGGAGTTTCTCTGTGGGATTCAAAAGCTGACAAAGCGACCACTATCCCAAAAAACGCTCCCGCCAAAAAAGATCTTATTTCCCCTTTTGTTTCTGAATTAAAAAAGGCAGGCTTAAAGACAGGCCTCTACTACTCTCTTCCGGACTGGAGCCATCCTTTTTATGACAATAATACAAGAACAAAAAAACGATATGATATAAAAAATGATCCGGCCCGCTGGCAGAATTTTGTCACATATTATCAGAACCAGCTTGATGAACTTTCCTCACAATACAGGCCTGATCTTTTATGGTTTGATGGTGACTGGGAACACTCATCCCAAGAATGGCAGGCTCCAAAAACATTAGCAAATCTGAAAAAATTCAATCCTGAAATTATCATTAATTCAAGGTTGAATAATCACGGAGATTATGAAACACCGGAACAGGGAATCCCTGTTGTAAAGCCTCAAAGCGAGTATTGGGAACTTTGCTACACCATGAATGACGCCTGGGGATACCAGCCTTTTGATCAGAATTATAAAACCCCGAATATGATCGTGAGAACTCTTGCCGATGTCATCAATATGGGTGGAAATTTATTACTGGATATAGGTCCCAAAGCAGACGGAACTATTCCTGAAAAGCAGGTGGAAATTTTAAAAAGTCTGTCAAAATGGACATCAAAACATTCAGAAGCCATCTATGGAACACGCCATGGCTTGCCTTTCGAAAATTTCAAGGGTAAATCTGCCTTTTCAAAAGACGGAAAAAAGTTATTTATTTTTCTTGAAGAAACTAAAGATTTTACAAAAATATATGGTTTAGACTCAGTTCCTATTTCAGCAAGAATCATTGGCGATGCCGGTGGAAAGGTTGATTTTAAATCCGAAAACGGCAATTTGACATTACATTTTTCTAATGTTACATTTGATAAGGATATGACGGTTGTGGAAGTAGCTTTTAATGATAAAATTAAATTTAACCAAAATGCTAAAAAAGAAAATTATTCTTTAACCCAGGTTTTGGAAGACAGAAGCACAAAATCTGCTGCTTATACTATTGCAGAACAATTGCATAACGGATTAAATATTTTCAATAATTCCGGGCTTACAAGCGATGGATCTGATATGAAAATCAAAAAAACAGCAAAAACAAATCCTGAAACCCTTCAATGGATCAGCAAAAATGCAGAAGCACTTTTTGAAACGGAAAAAGGCCTTCAGGACGGGCATTTCTCAGGAAATACAGCACTTTCAAAAGATAAACAAACTTTGTATGTTTTTGTAGAAGGAACACCTACCGGGCCAATTGCATTGAAAGGAATTAAAAATAATATTGCAAGGATAAGAATTGTAGGAGAAGGATCAATAATTTCCCATAAAGTTTACAATAAGCTGTACTGGAGCCAGATTCCCGGCATCATTTACATAGATGTTCCGAAGGAAAGACTGGATAAGGATATGACGGTAATTGCCGTACTGCTCGATAAACCGATTGAACTTTACCGTGAAAAAGTGGGTGCAATAGAGAATAATTTATAAAATAATGGTAACTTCAGGTGACTCAACCATCATTAAAACAAAAACCGAAGAACATGATTCCTCGGTTTTTTTATTGTAAAGTAATTTTTCTTAGAAAATCTCTCTTCCTGAAAAATGGAATTTTGCTTCGATAAGAGCGTTCTCATCAGAGTCAGAACCGTGAACAGCATTTTCTCCGATGCTTCTTGCAAACATTTTTCTGATAGTACCTTCAGCTGCTTCTGCAGGGTTTGTAGAACCGATTAATGTTCTGAAATCTTCAACAGCATTATCTTTTTCAAGAACAGCTGCAACGATTGGTCCAGAGCTCATGAATTCAACCAATTCTCCATAGAATGGTCTTTCAGCGTGTACTTCGTAGAATTTTTTTGCATCAGCTACAGTAAGTTGAGTCAATTTCATTGCTTTGATTTTGAACCCTCCTTCTGCAATTTTACCTAATATAGCACCGATATGTCCGTCTGCAACTGCATCAGGCTTAATCATAGTGAATGTAATGTTAGACATAAATGTATATTTTTTTAATGGCGCAAAAATACGAAAAATATTTTTGATTTTAATTTTAAAATATTTTTAACATAAAAATAACTTTTATTAAGAAATTGTGAACCTAACTTTGGCACAGTAATTGTTTATTCTATTGCGATTCTCATGTTTAATTTGAGTTTTCATGGTTATTAGTTTTTACCCAGCTTCGGCTGGGTTTTTTATTAACCGTTATTTCCCCAAAATTCATACCTAACTCTTGGATTACCAAATAATTAAACCACTGTTTAATAATTTGATCAGGTTAGGATTAAGAATCATTAATATTAGAATTTAATTATTTTTGTGAAATTTCTTCCGCCTCTTCCATCAGCTTAATGTAGGTAGAATATCTCGAATGTTGAATCTCTCCGGTTTCAAGAGCATCAATAACGGCGCATTTCGGTTCATTGATGTGCATGCAATTATGAAATTTACATTCTTCTCTTTTTTTGAAGATTTCCGGAAAATAATGCTGTACTTCTTCTTTTTCTATATCAATCATCGCAAATTCGCGAACACCGGGTGTATCAATTACGTTTCCGCCAAAATCCCAAAAATGCATTTGCGCAAAAGTAGTTGTATGCTTACCTTTTAAATGAGTATCGGAAATTTCTGAAGTTTTTAAATTAAGATCGGGCTGCAAAGCATTTACCAGCGTAGATTTTCCACAACCTGAGTGCCCGAAAAAAACAGAAGTTTTATCTTTAAGAATATCCTGAAGCTGGTCTAAGTTCAACCTGGAATAAGAAGATATTTCTAATGTCTGATATCCAATTTCCTTGTAAAGAAATTCTATATCTTTTACGATTTCGATTTCTTCTTCAAGTAAAACATCAATTTTATTGAATAAAATTAATGGTGTAATATTATAAGCTTCACAACATGCCAGAAATCTGTCCAGAAAACCCAGAGATGTTTCAGGATGCTTTAATGTAAAGATAAAACATGCCAGATCAATATTGGAGGCAATAATATGAGCTTCTTTTGAAAGGTTTACGGATTTTCTGATCAGGTAATTTCTACGCGGTTCTATTTTGGTAATCCAGGCGATATCGTCCTGTTCAAGCTGAAATTCAACGAAATCCCCTACTGCAAGCGGATTGGTAAGCCTCGTTTTGATTAATTTAAATTTGCCCCGGATTCTGGCCTCGAAGATTTTATCGGTTTCCAATTCCAAAACCTGATACCAGCTTCCCGTAGATTTAATGATTTTACCTTTCATATATTAAGATGCTGCAAATATATGAATTTAGAAAATAGAAATTAGGGCTTAAGATTTAGTAAAATTCATGAAAATATATGTTCAACTCTAACTAAACTCTAAGCCCTAAATTTCTAAAACCTCAATCTACTACCTTTCAATCATAATATTATTCTGAACTTCAATAGACTCTTCATGAATGGCTTTGAAAACTTTTTCAATAAATTCTGGCGACATTCCTGTTTCTGAAGCTTTTTGAGTGGCATATTCCGTAATTACTTTCCAACGTTCCGGCTGGAAAATAGCAATATCATTCTCTTTTTTAAGCTTACCAATTTTCTCGGAAATTTTCATTCTTTGCGAAAGAAGGTCAATGATCTGGAAGTCAATATCTGAAATTAAGGTTCTGTGGCGTCCCATATCCCCTTCGAATCCGGCTAAATCGGTGCTTCTTACTTTTAAATTACCAATCATCTCTGCTAGAACTTCCGGGGTAATCTGCTGTGCCGCATCACTCCATGCTTCATCCGGATTAGAGTGAGTTTCGATGATAGCTCCTTGATAACCAACGTTTAATGCTTCCTGTGTAATATCTGCAAGACCGGTTCTGTTTCCGCAAATATGGGAAGGGTCAATCAGCATCGGGATATCCGGAAACTGGCTTTTAAAATCCAATGCAATCTGCCAGTTGGGATTGTTTCTGTATTTTGTTTTTTGGTACGTGGAAAAACCTCTGTGAATAACCCCTAATTTTTTAATATCCTGACCAAGAAGCCTTTCCAAAGCACCAATCCATAAAGCAAGATCCGGATTTACAGGATTTTTAACAAAAACGGGCTTATCCGTTCCCCTCAAAGCCATGGCTATTTCCTGGACCGTAAAGGGATTCACCGTTGATCTGGCTCCGATCCACAAAACATCAACATCTGCTTCTAAAGCGGCAAAAACGTGATGCGCATTAGCAACTTCTGTAGCCGTTTTGAAGCCATACTCTTCCTTTACTTTTTTCAGCCAGTTAAGACCAATTACTCCTACTCCTTCGAATCCGTTAGGCTTCGTTCTGGGTTTCCATATTCCTGCACGGAAAATAGGGACCTGCGCATTGGTTTCCCGGATTCTTCTTGCCGTTTCCAGCATCTGAGTTTCACTTTCCGCACTGCATGGGCCCGCAATCATCAATGGCTGTGAAAACTCATTGATCCAGTTATTTGTTAGTTCTTTTAGATTCATTATTTTAAATTTATTTTATTCTTATTGATTTAATTAAATAGCAAAAGCCTTATAAAGTTACTTTATAATTCTTTTCAAAAAAAGCCGTTAAAATTTTAAAGGAATCAGGAATTCAAATAGGATTTATTCCTGTTATTTTTTGGAAAGAAATTCAGTTAACAATACCAATAATAAAATCGGTAATATTTTCTGAAATTTCTAAAATAGGTAAACGTAAAGCCAAAATTGCCGCTAAAGAAATTAGCGGGTGTAAAAGTAGACATGGATGTAAGTGATAAATTCTCCACTGCTGTTCGTCTATTTCTAGCTTTTATATTAAAATTTGATTCTAATGAAATTTGATTTTTCTTAAAATCTTCGACAAATATATAAAAATTATTAAAATAAGCTTTCAATTAAACCTGAAATTTAACTTTGTCAAAGATTTTCAACGTTTACAAAGTACTTTAAATCACGTCAAATCAAATCTCATTAAATCATCAAGATCTTTAAGAAGAGGATTTTTTTCGGTGAATTTTTCGAAGATTTTTCTTTTAGTCATCACCTCTACTTTTAGATTTTCAAAATCTCTTTTGTATTCTATTTCAATAGAAAAGTTGTGAACTTTAGTTTTAAAATGATTAAAAAACTCTCTGCTTACCTTATCAAATTCCACTTTTGCAGAATCTGAAGGGTATGAAATCGTTATTTGATTTTCACCGGATTTTACGAGCTTAAAAGTTTTAATAGCATTAAAAACGAACGTATCTTTTGCCTGAAGCTGTTTCAGTAAAAGATTCCATTCCATCTGGAGATCTGTTTCGGTAAAATGGTTTTGAGGCAGGTTTTCAGTAGTAACAACGGTACTTTCTTCTTCTTCCGGCTTATCTTCTTTATTCAAAAAAGCATTGATACTGAATCCTGTAGAAATGACCTGTTTAGTTAAAGGCTTAGTCGTTTTCTTGATCTCAATTTCCTGCGGCCGGTTGATAACAGCAACAGCTGGCTCAGGCTTTTCTATTTTTTTTTCCTGAGGTTTTTCTGCAATTTTAAGCTCCTGCTTTTCATGAAGAAAGGGAGCTAATATTATAAACTTTTTTTTTTAGAAATATCCTGATTAGCAGTAAGTGAAGACAGCTGCATTAAAGCAATTTCTACTGTAAGTCTCGGGTTTTTGGAATTTTTGTAGTTAATATCTGCATGATTACAGATTTCAACAGCATCGATCAGCTGTTGAGGATTCCAGTTCTGAGCCTGCTGTACAAATTTATTTTTCGTCTGTTCCCCGACTTCAATAAGATCAATGGTAGCCGCATTTTGAGCCATCATAAGATCTCTGAAGTGATTTCCCAGCCCGGCAATAAAAATATGTGGATCAAAACCTCTTTTTACAATTTCATTAAATGCAAAAAGCACTTCCGGAATTTTATTTTGTTTGGCTAAATCTACAATATTAAGATACTGATCATAATCCAGAATATTTAATACTTCTGCAGCTTTGGCGAGTGTAATGTTTTTCTGGGAAAAGGTAGAAAGCCTGTCAAAAATGGACAATGCATCTCTTAAGGCACCATCTGCTTTTTGAGCAATTAAATATAAAGCATCATCTTCATATTGGATATTCTCTTTCTGGGCAATGTTTCTAAGATGCCCCTGAATATCTTCAATTACGATCCTTTTGAAATCGTAGATCTGACAACGTGATAAGATTGTCGGGATGATTTTATGCTTTTCAGTGGTCGCCAGAATAAAAATAGCGTGAGCCGGCGGCTCTTCAAGTGTTTTAAGGAATGCGTTGAAGGCCGCAGACGAAAGCATGTGAACCTCGTCTATGATATATACTTTGTATTTACCAACCTGTGGAGCGAAACGAACCTGGTCTATCAGTTCTCTGATATCATCTACCGAGTTGTTGGAAGCTGCATCCAGCTCATAGATATTGTAAGCGAATCCGTCTTCTGAAACAGAGCCGTCTTTTTCATTGATTTTTCTTGCTAAAATCCTGGCACATGTAGTTTTTCCAACACCTCTGGGGCCGCAAAACAGTAAAGCCTGAGCTAGCTGATTTTCTCCGATCGCATGTTCTAAAGTATCCGTAATATGAGATTGCCCAACAACAGTGTCAAACTCTTGTGGACGATACTTTCGTGCAGATACGATAAAATTTTCCATTGGCCAAAAATAAGAAATATAGTTCTAATTTAAAAATGAAAAGGATTCAAATTATCAACAAAAAACTTAATTATTGGACAATAGGAAAATTTTTTCTCATCATTATTTTTCTTCGTAAGCGAAATCTATAATCTCTACTATGGCTTTTTCAATTTCTCTTCTTCCTTCTTCGGATTTCAGATCAATTCCGCAAAATACGCTTGCATTGTAGCTGGTGTAAAGATTAAGGTAATATGCTCCTGAAACCAAAAGTGCTGCAATAGCACGGTATCTCACTGCCTTATCTTTGAAATGAGGATCTACAATATTAGTAAAAAGCTGTTCTCCCATCTCTTCTCTTTCGTCCGCCACTTTTTTCAAAATAGGTTTTCCTTCCGAAAGCCCCCAAAGGATGATTTTCTGAAGCTCTTTATTTTTCTTAATATGTTCGAACTGGTTGAGAATAGCCACTTTGGAAAGTTCCTTTCCTCCGTCGGAAATATCTACATGAAGATTTTCCTGGTTCATTTTGCTCCAGTAATCCTGAGTTCTGATATACTCATCTATAAGCTTCTCGGTACTCCCGAAATACTCATAAATGAGCTTTTTATCGAAACCGGCAACAGCGGCTATTTTACTCACTTTTAATCCTGAATAGCCCTTTGTTCTTAAAATTTTACCAACTGCGGCGAGCAGTTTTTGTTTAGTTTTTTCTTTGTCCCTGATAGGACCCTGTACAACTTTTCTTGGCATCTATTATTATTTTTTTGCAATATGCAATTTTTTATTGATATCATCAAATGCATTGAGCGTTTTATCAAGATGTTCTTTCTCATGTGAAGCCGTTACACTCATCCTTATTCTGGCATCTTTTCTCGCTACAGCAGGATACATGATGGGATTGGTATACACCCCGCGGTCCAAAAGCATTTTTCCTACATCCATTGTGATATGAGGATCCCCTATTTTTACAGGAATTACTGCCGAGCAGGTAGTTCCTGTTTCCATTCCCATATCATCCAATCCTTTTTTAAAGTAGTTTATATTTTCCCAAAGCTTTGTATGCAGTTGCGGCTCTTCGTCTATCAGATCAATAGCTTTTGTAATGCCCGCTGCTGTACCCGGAGCAATGGTCGCAGAAAATATCTGCTGGCGCGACTGGAACCTTATGAAATTAGTAAGCTTTTTATTAGCTATTACATAACCTCCCAGATTACCAAACGTTTTACTGAAAGTTCCTGTCATTATATCAATCTTATCCAGTAAGCCGGTATCTTCAATCGTACCTCTCCCCGTTTTGCCTAAAATACCAACACCATGAACATCATCTATCATTAAATAAGCATTGTATTTTTTTACTAATTTATAAATTTCTTCAATAGGTGCAGTATCTCCATCTTGAGAATAGACCCCGTCAATAACGACTAATTTTGTACGAAATTGATTTTCAGAAGTTTTTAATATATGTTCTAAAGCTTCCAAATTATTATGAGGAAATGTTTTTCTATTGGTAAGAATACATCCTTCATATACACTTGCATGCACAGACATGTCTATGATTGCAATATCTTCTTTCTGAAGCAGTATCTGCAGAGTAGCGCTATTTGCGGTATACCCGGTAGTAAATGTAACCGCCTCATCCGGTGTACGTCCAAAAAAAGCGGCAATTTTTGCCTCTAATTCATGATGGTAAGAATAATATCCTCCGATAAGAGGCGTAGCGGCAGAGCCTGCTCCAAATTTTTCAATACCTTCTATTGCGGCCTTCTTCACCTTCGGGTGCTGGGTAAGTCCCAAATAATCACTCGTAACAAAGCTTACAAGCTCTTTTGTTACTTCTTCATCTGCACCTACATTCATTACAGAACTGCATCCGGTATTGTTTTGTAATCTGTAACGGTGTCCATTCGTTTTCATATATTCTATAAAATCAAAATAGACATCTGCCCGCTGCATCATGTCATAGCCCGGAATATTTTCAAAATCCTTAAATGTTGCTGTTGTAAAGTCAATGTTCATCCTTAATATGTTAGCTGTTAATATAACAAATATACCATTATTAGTAAAGAAAATCGACGTATTTCCTAAGAAAATTTATTATGTATGAAATATTTTTATTAAAAACTCTTAAATAAGGGAGTTATTCATAATATAACATGCTATTTAAGGTTAAAAAAATAAAGCTAAAATTACATGCAATTAGTTAAAAATTAAATGGTTAATTAACATATTTTATCACTAAAAATGCTTCTGAAACCCTTCGTTAAAAGCTTTAACAGAATTTTTAACGTTCAGTTTTTCGAGAATATTTTGCCTGTGCCGGTTAACTGTATTGATACTTATGTGAAGAAAATCTGCTATTTCTTTGCTTGTAAAACCTTCCCCGATATACTCTAAAACTTCCAGCTCTCTCTTGGAAAGAATGTTTTTGTAAACAAGTTTATCTTCCTGAACAATTTTACCTTTCGCCATATTAATAATTAAGAAATCTGAGGGAAGATTGGATGCCTGATCCGGCGAAAAGTTATAGAGACAGAGCGCAAATCTCAACTTAAGATTATAAGGCGAATAAAAATAAAACATCCGGTGCTGTATAAAACGGTAATTATCCTTGCAGTCTTTCATCCTCATTCTTGACAGTACCATAAAATCATTCCGTTCTTCAAATTCAGTTGTTTCCAATAGCTTGAAAAAACGCATTTCGTGGATATATTTTTTTAGCTTGTCGTCCGGATGTATTTTTTTCAGGATTTCTTCTTCCCAAATGGATTCTATCACAGCAGGATTTTCTTTGAAATTCAAACCCAAATGCGAAGCTGCATTAGAAGTAAAAACAAAGCTTCTGTTATGCTGCATATCACTCAGTACCGCTATAGAATTTTCTACTTTAGAGTAAGTGACAGCAATATTCTTATAGGTTTCAATATCAAGCCTGCAGACTTTATTCTGTTCCGAATCCTTTTGTAGCAGTGTTTCGTTCAGTGTTTTTAAAATGTCCATAAAAATGGTTATTTATCAGTATTGATGTAATTCCGGATTAGTTTTACTTTTGCTAAATTAATAATTTACATTCAGTTGTATTTATCAAAAAAGAATGAGGAGAATATTTTTTAGCTTATGTGTTTTATCTGCCTTTAGCAGAAGCAATGCACAGACCCTGGATAAAATGTCATGGTTTAACGAACCTGAAAAATGGGAAATAAAAAACAACCGGCTTACCATGTTCGTAACCCCGCAAAGCGATTACTGGAGGATCTCCCATTATGGATTCACAGTGGATGATGCTCCTTTTTTGTACACTACTTACGGAGGAGAATTTGAAGCCAAAGTAAAAATCAGCGGGAATTATAAGGCGAGATTTGATCAGATGGGAATTATGCTGAGAATTGATAAGGAAAACTACATCAAGGCCGGGATAGAATTTGTAGACGGAAAATACAATCTGAGCACCGTGGTTACCCATAAAACAAGTGACTGGAGCGTTATTACGCTCGATAAAACTCCAGCAGACGTATGGATAAAAGCGGTAAGAAAGCTGGATGCTGTAGAGATTTTTTATTCTTTCGATGATAAAAATTACATCATGATGCGCAATGCTTATCTACAGGATAATTCTCCAGTGATGGTCGGTTTAATGGCCGCCTGCCCGGACGGAAATGGCTTCAATGCGGTTTTTGAAGATTTTAAAATGAAGCATCTCCCCGATGAACGCCGTCTGAAGTGGCTTCAAAACAACAAGTAGATTGAATTGAAATTCAATATAAAGTCAATTTTTATTTGCCTCTCAGAAATGGGAGGCTTTTATATATAAAAAAAACCGGACTTAGCCGGTTTTTTGTGTCTTAGAATCTATCTTGATAAACAATTTGATCAATTTTTTGGGGACATCAATTAATTCTTGTAAGGTTAATGTTATAAGTTCTGGAAACATTTCCATTATTAGTAATATTTATTGCTGTTGCTGAAGGCATTGTTAAAGTATAATTGAAAGATGCACCGTTTCCACCATCCTGACATGTTGGTTTTCCTGTCCAGGTAGTAGCAATCGATGCTCGGCTTATCTGGTTGAATGTCGGAGATTTTGCTGTTGTTCCACTCGCTATAATACCTCCCAATCCATTGATTGCAAAAAAACTATTAGTAATACATAAGATTTCACTTAAAACAAACTAAAGCTTAAAATTTCACTTGAAAAATAAAATGGATGAATTAATTAAATATAAAAAATATTTTAATATTAAGCATAATATTACATTCTTAAAGACTTTTATTGCAAATTTTCAATATATTTAAAAAAAATTAAGTTTTTGGTTAGATATTTGAAGTTGAAAAAATGAGGGAAATATTGTTTCCATTAACACCACACATCACCACTTATAATATGAATACGTTCGCACACTTTAATTCTCCCACGGACAGGCTTATCAGGGTACTGAGAAGGTCTTTTTCTGTACCCGTCAATTAATTCAATTAAATAAGTGTTTTAAAAAAAAATTCCGAACAATTAAACTTTACGATCATGATTTTTGAAGATGACCATTCTGTATTACAGGATAATCACAACCTTTCGTTTGTGAAAAATGTTATTAATTTCCACGGGGACAAATCTTTTATTCTTAATTCTTTGCAAAAGATAAAGAACAATACAATCTGCAAAATAAAGAGAAGAACCATTAATAAGCTTATTAAAGAATATACACACCACCTTAACCAGTACATCGAAAATGAGGATATCAATTCCAAGCCCGATAACTACGAGCTTTCACCGGTGTATGCAAGGCAGTCCTACAATAAAGTTTTAAAGGAAGATGAATATCTGCAGAAAGTTTTACACTTTTTAATGAACCAATAAAATCTTTTCTTCCTCAAGGTCTATTTTCATGAGGTGCTTCCTGATAAGATCTTCATCAAAATGCTGGTTCTTGTCATGGTTCTGCTCAATCAGCCAGGCTCTCTGTGCGTTGAGAACATCCAGATAGGCCTTTTTAATCTCGGGGGAGAGTTTGATGTCAGACTCCTGCTCTACTTTTCCCCGCCATTTTTCATGAATCTGTTGTAGAAACGGGCTTTTTTCCAACATTTCACTGTAATTATTCGTCAGGTGTTTTAACGTCAGCTTAGCCATTTCACGACGGATAAGATCTTCTGCTTCATCATCAGGAAGATGGTCATTGAAGGCAGGCATATTCATTTTTCTGATCAGATATGGCAGCGTAAGCCCCTGTACCACCAATGTGGTAAGGATTACGATAAATGTTATGAACAAAATAAGATTCCTCTGAGGAAAATCCGGTCCGCCAGCATGCAGCTTTACGGGAATCGACAATGCTGCGGCGAGGGAAACCACACCCCGCATTCCCGTCCAGCCCAATAAAACTGGCGCTTTGAATCCGGGACTTCTTTTATCCGCAACAGGAATATAATTTCTGGCAATAAGAGTAATAATTACCGCGCCGTAAGCCGATAAAATCCTCACAATCACTAAAACTGCAGTTATCAGAAGTCCATAGCCTATTGCAGAAGAAATGCTCACTCCTTCCAGCCCGGAAGTAATCTCCGGAAGGTCCAGCCCTATTAAAATAAAAACCAGGCCGTTCAGCACAAATACAAGGCTTTCCCAAACATTAATCCCCCGAAGACGGGATGATGTGCTTAAAAAATTGTGCCTGTTATTGGACAAAAGCAGACCTCCGCTTACTACGGCCAAAACTCCGGAGCTGTGAACTTCTTCCGCTGCAATATACATTACATAAGGTGCTACGATCGTGAGAATGGTATCCATATTGGCATCAGTGGGTAGAACTTTCTGGCCTTTCATAAACAGCCAGCCCACCAAAACCCCTATTCCCACTCCACCTATAACCATCCATGAAAAGCTGAGCGCAGCTTCATGCCATATAAACTGCCCTGTAGCCACAGCAATCATAGCAAAGCGAAATATTATTAGTGAAGAAGCGTCATTCAGAAGGCTTTCACCTTCCAGTATGGATGACATTCTTTTAGGAACTTTTACAAACTTAAGAATCGCAGCAGCGCTTACTGCATCCGGCGGAGAGACAATGCCTCCCAATAGAAAGCCCAAAGCAAGCGAGAATCCGGGAATAAAATGATTAGCCACAAAAGCTACCGTAGTTGCCGTAAGAAAAACCACTACAAATGCAAAACTTCCTATAATCCTTCTCCATTTCCACAGTTCTTTCCATGATATGGCCCATGCTGCTTCATACAGTAAAGGTGGCAGAAATATAATAAATATAAGTTCAGGGTCTATTCTGATCATTGGAATATCAGGGATAAAGCTTATCAGTAATCCGGCAATTACCAATAAAACAGGATACGCAACCTTTATTTTATTGGCCAGCATGATCAGCAAAACGATGGCAACTATTAATGATAAGTAAAATGGAAAGTCCTCTATCATTTGTGTATGATTTTGATTTATGTTTAATGAATCAAAAATAAATCTTTTTCTTTTAATTATATTTAAAATTCAACAGTCGTAAAATTTTAAATTTTAATAAAATCATCTTTATTTTTTTTAACCTAAAATTCTAGTTTTACTTTAAAAAATTGTGCTAGATAAGCATTTATAATCATTTTGTTCATGCTATTTTAGATAAATAAAGTTATAAATCACTAAAATTTGATTATGATTAAAATTTTAACTTTATTTTAATACCACACATATACCACATTTTTAACTTTAACAAATTCATTAAAGTCTATTAATCAATGAATTAAAATTAAAACTTACACTCTAGTTAATTATTTTAACAAATTTTTACATTACTTAATTTTTTTTTATCATGTGAGGCATAGTATTTGTAAATACTATAGTATAACACACTTTCACACAATCAATAACCTTAACACACAAGATATTATGAACGTTGCAGATCTAAAAATTAAAAATTTAGTGGAATATAAAAATCAGATTTATAACATCACTGAAATATTCCAGGATAATGAAAAAGATTATTTTGTAAAAATCGAAAATGATGTTCATAGTTTTTCCGTTCCGGCGCGCGCTATCAAGCCCATTCAGATTACAGAGGAATGGCTTGAAAAGTTTGGATTTTCAAGAACGTACAGCTCAGACCAGCGTATAAGATACGAAAGACCGGAGCCATTCATTAAGTATGACATCGATCTTGATTCAAGAAAAATCGTAGACGGATTGAAAATTTACGGAAATTCAATAAGATGTAAATATATCCATGAATTTCAAAACATATTTTCCTGTCTTTTCGGGAAAGAGCCTTCCGTAATGAACTACGGACTAATAAGCACCGAATCTTAAATATAATATCAGTTTAGAAAACCCACAATTTTTACAGTTGTGGGTTTTTTATTTTAATGTGAATATTATTTACTTTTTAAAATTCCATATACCAGATACCATAAGCATCGTAAGGCTCGGCTGTTTTTCGCCATAACCAAATACACAAATGTATTCTGAATTACAGGACCTGCATTGTGTTCCAAAATAAAGAGTAGGTAAATTATTTACCGTTAATTCTCCAAAATGCAACATATTTTTCGATGTATCACTTAGTATTCCGTTTTCCAGCAGTTCACCTTTTGAGAGTACTTTTTCATTATCGTAAAGCTGAAAAACAGGAAATCCGGTTTCGTACGGTGTTATTTTCACCATGTTTTCCTCATCACAGGTACAGCACACGAATTCTATCTGTACAGAATCCCCTATTTCATCATTTACAAAGGTATTTGTTGCAATAGGAATTCTTTTTCCAATTTTTATTTTCTTTGATATTGAATACATTTTTTTTGATTTACTGAATAACCGTGCCCACAAGATTATTGTAATTTCCGCTGGGGCTTTTTTTAATGGTGACTTTTATGTAGCCTTCTTCTGCCAGCTTATTCCATGTTTTAGGATAGCAGGAAATAGGATCTACGGGGATTTTCCACATCGTCTGCTTACCGCCTCCTACCTGGTTGAACCATGGAATAACATCCGCAGTTTGCCCTTTGAAAGGTAGTAAATTATTTAATACATCTATTTCATAATAAAAGTCATAAGCATTCTCAGGCTGGTTCAGGGCTCTCTGGCTGAAAGTATAGACATATCCGTTAATGATAGGGCTCGTAAAACTACCTCCCAGTGTAGGAACTCCGTTTCCATTGTAAGTACCCACTGCACCGCTGTATCTGTCGAATTTCTGCCCTGCCGTAAATGCTACATCATCCACAATATTATATCCTCCGTTGGCGGGCGGCCAGCCTCCGTTCAGGTTATTATCTTTGAATAAGGTTTCCAGCTCTTTCCATTTTCCCAGTATATACAAGTTAAAAGCAAGGTCTTTAGTATTCTGGCTCACCGTTCCGTTCGGGTCATAAGTGGCAGCAAATTCATTGGCGTTTTTGTAAAAATAATGAGTTACCGGTGAAATACTGTCAGTCATCGGGTTTTCACTGTCATCTGAGCTGCAGGCAACTGAAAATAAAGGAATTGTTAAGAAAAAAATGTACTTAAATAAAGTTTTCATATATAAATTTTAAATTAATTTAAAAAAAATAACAGCCTAAAAATCCATGATTTAAAGGCTGTCCCAAATGCACCTTATCGTTTAATTCTATGTTGGGTACATTAATGTTGTTAATCCTCCCGGATAATTCTGGAATAATTTTAAAATAAAGGATATTTTTTTGAAAAATAATAACCCGATCCTGATTCAATAAAAGATTATATCAGCAAGTCCTGAGGGTAATTTTCGTTCTGGTAAACGGTACAAATGAAGAATAAAATTTGTGCTGATAAAATTAATTCAAAATTTTCAAATATGAATAAGTTTTAATTTTAAATTAAATTTTTTTAATTCAAATCTTATTTAAAGCTTGTTTAAATAAAAAAACCTCCCGAAAAGAGAGGTTTTTTTATAATTTTTGACTAACTTCTTTGCAAATCGCTGAAGAAGTAAGGCTTTAAAATATCTTCGAAATTGTAAAGCCCATCCGGTTTATCCTTAAGGTTTTTAGCCACAAACAGTGCTCCGTTTCCAAAAGCTTCCCTTGAAATAGATTCATGGACAAGGCGCACCGTCTGGTAAGGAAATCCAAAGATAACTTCGTGTTTACCAACTATTCCGCCGGCTCTTACAGAATTAATACTTTCTGTTTCAATGTCAAGAGTTTCAGCGATTTTTACTGCCGTGCCTGAAATTCCTGCTTTTGTTTTAAAATGCTCTTCTATCACCTCAATATCTACCTCCGGAGCAATATTTTTAAGTAAAGACGAAGCAAATAAAAGATAGTTCACCCCTAATGTAATGTTGGGAGACCAAAAGACAACCCCATTCTCTGACAGCTCTTTCAAAGATTCTTTTTCTTTTTCGTCATAATGTGAAATGGCCGAAATAATTTTCACTTTCCTTTCTACGGCAGGTTTTCCATAGCCGTAAATACTTTTTTCTTGGGAAAAATCAATGATAAAATCCACTGGATGAGCATCCAGCAATTCATTGATATTCATATTTTGCTGAGAAAAAATCTTTGCAGCGTCTGAAGATGTCACTCCAAGAAAATCTTTCGCGGAAGCATTTTGCATTGCTTCTGTATTTTTCAGAACCCATTCCAGAGAGAAATCCGGGTTCTGCAGAATGACATTTGCCACAGCCTTTCCCGCTTTTCCAAAACCAATTAATCCTATTTTCATATTATTATATTTTGAAGTTTTTAAACTTAAAAGTCTTTCTGCATGAATTTTATTAAGAAATAATGAATAGTAAAATCGGCAATAATTAAAGCCATTTTCTGAAAATCTCGTTCAGATATCAATTTGGTAATGCAGAAAAAATAATTTTCTCAATTATGAATCTTCAAGATATAAAAAATTATTGAAACAGCAGTTTCAACAAGGTCAATAAATGGTCAAAAGATTAGTTAGGCAAAACAGGTACACTCACTTCTTTAGGTTTTGATGATAAAGTTCTTAAAAATGCTTCCAACTGACGAATTTCCTCTTCCGACAGCTCAAGCATTCTTACCATCCCTGATTTTTCTGAATGCAGTGTAACACCATCATAGACCGTTGAACGTTTTTGTGCATGTTCCGGATTCCCTTTGCTGTAAAACTCTATGACTTCTGTAAGTGTTTTCATGGATCCGTTATGCATCCATGGGCCTGTGGAAGCCACTTCCCGAAGCCCGGGAACACGGAATTTACCTGCATCCGAGATATTTTTTGTTGTCTTGTATCTTCCAATATCCTCCCCTTTTTCACCCAATAAGGCTGTTCCCACATTTTCAAAAGCATTGTTTGAGAAATATCCGGAATTATGACAATTCATACATTGTGCCTTCGTCCTGAAAAGATGGAGCCCGAGAACTTCATCATCACTATAAACCTCTGATTTTCCACTGATAAACTGGTCGAATCTGCTTTGAGAGCTTGTAATTGTTCTTTCAAAGGTTGCGATAGCCTGCGAAATCCGGTCTTTTGTAACCTTTTTATCACCAAAAGCCTTTTCGAATAAGACTTCGTAACCTTTTATTTTTGCGATTTTTCCGGCTGCTATATCAATATGCTCACCCATTTCCCTTTCATCCTGGATCGGGATTTGCGACTGTTCTTCCAGATTTGAAGCCCTACCGTCCCAAAAAAGAGATCTTGCATAAGCCACATTCAGAATACTCATGGCGTTTCTTGTGCCGGGATGCCGGTCGTGTCCGAAAGAAAAAGTACGGTTATCGCTCCAGCTCAGCTCCGGATCGTGGCAGGAAGCACAGGCAATCTGGTTGGATTTTGAAAGTCTTGGGTCAAAAAACAAAGTCTTTCCCAACAATGCTTTTTCCTCTGAATAAAGGTTTTCAGCAGGAAAAACAACATTCGGCAAATGTCCTATTTCGGAAAAAGATGATACAGATTCAGGATCAAGAATTGGTTTTGGCCATTTAGAAGAATCTCCTGAGGAATAAAGTTTTCTCAGGTTGGCAATAAAGTCGGTTTTTTGTTTGATTTCTTTATTGACACTGTTATTCAGGCAATTGTTAAAAACTGAAACAGCTAAAAACAAAAGTAAAATCCAGCTTAATACATTCTTCATGGGTGTATTGAAGTTTCAGCAAAAATATGGATTATTACTAATTTTTTATGTTAAAAGATCATATTTCACGGATCAGGCGAAAAGTAAGATTAATTCTCGGCTTCATCCGCTTGACAGATTTTGCGATCCGATGTTCCCAGTGTACCTGCAGATCTCCTTTCATAATCAATAATGAACCGTGCCGTAAGGGTAAACTGTACTTATTCTTATGATCATCCACTTTCCTGAAATCAAAATTTCTTACCTGCCCGAGACTCACCGAAGCTATGACAGGCCGGTTTCCCAATTCACTTTCCTTATCCCTGTGCCAGGCCACAGAATCATTACCGTCACGATATAAATTCAGCAAAACGGAATTAAACTGATAACCTGATTTCTTTTCTATTTTTTGTTTTAAATCCAACAATTCCGGGAGCCACGGATTTACCTTAAACTCATTTCCACCTAAATTATATAATTTGCTGTCATCACCATACCAGGCTGTCAAACGCGGTGTAAGGACTATTTTATCATACATTTTCTGGGTATTCTGTTTCCAGGGAGCTGTTTTCATAAGCTTTTTTTCAAGTGCTGAAGCTTCTTCTTCCGACAGAAAATGCTCGGTGTATTCCAATAATTCTTTTGGAAACTCATAATATTCATCATAATTAAACAAGCTTAGCTGATCCATAGGTAAGAAATTTAATAAGGAAGCTGGGAATGGGAAGTCTTCCAGCTCCCTGCTTAATTAATTAATAAATAAAAATTCATAAAACAGTGCTTCATGGCATAATTTATTCATTAATATAATAAATAAACAACATGAATTATACCGAAGCCTTACAACACAAAAAAGATTCCGTAAAAAATGCCGATGAATCTGTGGTTAATAATTTTCACATTATCATTGTTCCGGCCGATACGGATGAAAGTGCAAAATACATTGAAGATTTTCTAAGGTCTCCAGAATCTTTCACGGATGAAAGCTGTAAAAAATACTGTTCAAATGATGAATATGAAGTGGTAAGCTTTAAAAAAGAAAAAGAAACAGAAAGCGATCAATAGATTATTATTTCCTGCCTAACAATCCTTCCAATTCCGTAATCAATTCTGCCTGTGCAGGGTTGATTCGTTTTTTTGCTTCATCAGAATCAAACCATTTCCATTGATCTACTTCGGGAATTTCTATCGTTTTCCCGGATTTCGGAGGCCATTCAATAGGAATTAAATTGCTTGTAAATCCCGTAGAATCTATTTCTCCCTCTACTGCCCATGCATGGACAGTTTTTCCTGACTTTTGCTTTACAGGAGAGAGTTTTATAAATACACCGGCTATTGTTTTTCCTGTTTCTTCATAAAATTCGGTCAGGGCACGTTCAAGTAAATCTTCATCAGGAAGAGGCTCTCCTTTTGGAATAGACCAGGTGCCGGCATTTTTGTTTTTCCAAAAGGGTCCACCCGGATGAACCAGGAAGTAATAAAAAATTTTCTTTTCTCTTTTAAACAATAAAATACCGGCACTTGTTTTCATGTAAATTTATTTTAGATAAAATTATTAAAACATATCTTCATTCAGCAATACATTAAGCTTTGACCCAAACGCTTACCGAGCCTGCATTAACCCTGAAAACGGCTTTTCCATTTTCATCTGTGGTGATGGTATCATCTCTCTGATTCAGAAAATCCACATAGCTGGAATCAGCATATTCTTTCCCCAGGTCAATTTCTTTCCATCCTTCATCCCCATTGGAAATAATGGTAACGCATCCCTGATTTTTTTCCGTACCTTTCCTTACCCATGCAATGCAATTGGGATGATCAAAATAATTAACCTGATCTCCATAAGCGAATTTTTTCCTTGCTTCCAATAATTTAGGCAAAACTTCAATCTTCGGCATTACTATATTTACCTGCTCGCCATCTTTTTCATCCGTATATTCTGCTCCGAAAAGGTCCGGGTAAAATACGCACGGGTAAGCATCCTCCGACAGAAGGATAATGGCATACGCCAGAGGTTTGAACCAATCTTTTACCGCAGATTCCAGCGACTGCAGCTGCTGCGTATCGTGATTTTCTACAAAAGAAACCGAGAAAACAGGCTTTTTTTCAAGAAAACTGCCTTTAAAAATCTGCGTGAGGTCATAATCTTTCCCTTCTTTGGAAGCGGTAAAGAAATTATAGTGCAAAGGCGCATCAAAACATGAAATAAGATCATCCATCTTATCAGAAAAATAAGAAATTTTCTCTACTTCATCTTTCCAGAATTCTCCGAGAACATAGCAGTCGGGATTTAATTCTGTTTTAATATATGTAATCCATTCCTTTAAAAAATCCGATGAAAGATGTTTCAGTGCATCCAGGCGTATTCCGTCCACTCCGGTGGTTTCAAAATACCATTTGATCCAGTTTTTCATTTCCTGAATTACGTGAGGGTTGCGGTATTCTATATCAGCACCCATCAGATAATCGTAATTACCGAATTGGTGGCTTACGGCATCAGTCCATTCCGTTCCGTATTCATTGTGGATTTTAAAAATCCCTTCCATTTTCTGTCCGTCTTTCCGGACAATATCGATACCGCTGAAACAGTGAAAGTCCCAGATAAAATCTGAATATTTCCCTTTTCTCGCAGGAAAAGTAAACTTTGTGCATGCCGTAACCTCCATGGGTTCGGAAATAATCTTATTCCGATCGTCTTCATCTACCTGATGTACGGTGATCTGTTCATCTTCATCACCTCCCATCCTGTGATTAAGCACAATGTCTGCATAAACCGACAGACCCGCCTCATGAGCTTTTTTGATGGCGTTGAGATATTCTTCTTTTGTTCCGTATCTTGTGGGAATTCCGCCTTTTTGGTCGAACTCGCCCAAATCATACATATCATAAACATCATATCCTCTTCCTTCTTTCCCCAGGCTGCATTTGTTGGCGGGAGGAAGCCAGGCTGCGGTAAATCCCAGGTCTTTAAGATATTCTGCCTTTTCCGCAAACTCGTTCCATAAATTTCCTGAATGATACCAGTGAAAGTACTGAATAATAACTCCGTTCATAATTAATTTAACCATTAACAATTAAACCACCGTTTGGATGCAGAACCTGCCCCGTAATCTGTGCGGAAGCATCAGTTGCAAGGAATAAAAAGCTGGTAGCAACTTCCTCTGTGGTTGCGTTTCGTTCCAATGGAGGCTTATTCTCATCCTCTTCTTCTTCACCGAAAGTTTTTTCAGTCAGAGGTGTTGCCACCGGTCCCGGAGCTACAGCATTTACACGAATTCCTTTAGGTTTGGACTGCAAAGCCAAGGAGCGGGTGAAGGAAACAATTGCACCTTTTGTCGCTGAATAATCCAGCAATTCTTCATGCCCGAGATATGCTACTGCCGAAGTAGTATTTATAATTGAGCTGCCCTTCTTCAAATAGGGAAATGCAGCTTTGGTAAGCAAAATCAATCCAATAATATTAGAATTAAATGTTTTCCTGATATTTTCTTCTTCCAGATCTACAATACTTTCACAGGGAACCTGAGTTCCGGCATTGTTTATCAGAATATCAATTCCTCCAAGCTCCGCTACTGTTTTTTCCACAACGGTTTTACAAAAATTAGAATCATTAACATCCCCGCCAAAAGCCAGTGCTTTTCTGCCGGTTTCCATGATTTCTTTTTTAGTTTTTTCTGCATCTTCTTCGTCATGATAATGAATAAAGGCAATATTTGCACCTTCCCTGGCCAAAAGTAAAGCTGCGGCCTTTCCTATCCCGCTGTCTGCCCCGCTGATGAGTACATTTTTGTTCTGCAATTGTAAATTTTCCATGTTATTTTATAATTTGGTGTTTATTAAAATCATTTAAGCTTCTGTTTCAGGTGAAGCATGTTTTTCGAATTCTACTTTAAGACATTCGAGGATAAATTCGCTGTAGCATAACTGCGCATTAATAGATTCTTTTCTTGAATTAAGATCCATTTTCTTTGAAAGGATGATTTCATTTTTGTAAGCAAAAGAAAAATAAGCAAAAAGAAGATATCCGGATTCTTCAACAGGAGTTGCATATCCCGTAACAGCAATTGACCAGTCTGTTTTAAACATTTTAGCAGCATTCAAAGCCATTGTTTCTGCAATATGCTGCGAGACACAGTCAGATTCCCTGGCTTCTTTTTCATCAACGCCTAAAAGATTGACTTTCTCTTCAAGCGTATAAGCCGTAATGCCGCCCTTGAAAAATTCCGAAGCGTTTCTCATCTGAGAAAATGAAAACTGTAAAAAACCTGATGTGACACTTTCCGCGATAGAAATAGTTTCTCCGGAAGCCCATAAATATTGTCCTAAAAAATCCAGTAAATCCTTCTGAATATTCATAAAATATGTGATTTGTGAAAATGGTTAACCCGAATTTCGCAAATAAAAAATACAAAAAGTATGATTGTAATCAACGATTTTCAATAAAAATTTAATATTTAAAAAGTCTCTAACCTCTTTTAGATACCACATTTGAAGAAAAAATAATTCTTTCTACAAATATGGTCTCATACTTGCACATTATACACCAAATTCAAAACAATCACTAAAATATTTATTATTATGGAAACTAAAACATCAACAAAAAAAACGACCGCAAAAAAACCAGCAACTACAAAAACAGCCTCAAAGACAGCTTCTAAAACTCCGGCTAAAAAAGGTGCTGCAAAAGAACTGAAAGATCTTTTTGAAGATTCATTAAAAGATATTTATTGGGCAGAAAAAGCATTGGTAAAAGCTTTGCCTGCCATGATGAAAAATGCTACCGACGAAAAGCTGAAAACAGCAATAGAAAATCACATTAAAGAAACGGAAATTCATGTTCAGAGACTTGAGGAATGTTTTAATGCTCTAGGTAAAAAAGCCCAGGCAAAAAAATGTGATGCCATGCAGGGACTGTTGGATGAAGGAAAAAGCATCATGGAAGAAACAGAGCCGGGAGCGGTAAGAGATGCAGGAATCATTGCAGCTGCGCAAAAAGTAGAGCACTACGAAATCGCGACTTACGGAACACTGGCAGCTTATGCTAAAGTATTGAAAGAAGATGAGTGTATGAAGAATTTATTAGCAACCCTGAGTGAAGAGAAAAAATGTGATGAACTTCTTACGAAAGTTGCAGATACAACGCTTAACAGTAAAGCAATGTAATTTCATCTTCATTAAATTAAAATAAAAGAGGCCAAATGGTCTCTTTTTTCTTGCCGTAAATTTTACAGGCTTATCATATTTTCATTTAAATTAATTCGTATTATTTAAAATGAATTTTCAGCTAAATAAAAGACAATTAAGCAATTAAACCGGATTTATGTTTAATATAATTTTAATCTCTCATAATCTTGTATAAAATACTTAATATTTCCTTTTTGATAGACATAATTTGATTAAATTTACGTCAATAATGTATTTCATTTTGAGTACGAAAACACTTAGAAAAAATTTATATGAATAAAAAAAATGCCACAATTTATGACATCTCAAAAAAGCTAAACGTAAGTGTGGCAACTGTTTCCAGAGCATTGAACGATCATCCCAGAATAAGCCAGGCAACGAAAGATTTGGTGAAGAAAACCGCCAAAGAAATGAACTACAAGCAAAATAATCTTGCCAAGGCTCTGAAAAGCGGGGAAACAAAAAATGTAGGAATCATCGTACCTTTTGTGAATACCAATTTCTTTTCTTCCGTGATCCGCGGTATTGAGGAAGAGCTTTCTCCGTTTGGTTATCATGTAATTATCTGCCAGAGTCATGAAGATGTAAATATCGAGAAAAGGCATCTGAACACCTTACTTAATGCTCAGGTGGACGGTATTTTTATGTCGGTTTCAAAGACGACGATTGATACGGAACATATTCAAAGTATTTTAGACACTACCAATACACCCATCATATTTTTCGACAGAAAAAAGGATATTCCGGGGATCAGCACGGTGGTTATTGATGACTACAGGGGTGGCTATATTGCCACTGAACATCTGATTAAAGAAGGGTATAAAAATATCTGTCATTTTTCCGGAGACCTGAATCTTGAGATTTATCAAAACCGTCTCAATGGTTATAAACAAGCTTTAACAGATCATCATTTGCCTGTAAAAGAAGAAAACATCATCACTACCGGAAGCTCTATCGATGCCGGAATTGAGGCCATTAAAAAGCTTTGGGACAGAAAATCTATTCCTGATGCTATATTTTCTTCGAGTGATTTTGCTGCATTGGGAGCTTGTCAGGAACTTAAAAAACGTAATATTAAAATTCCTGATGAAGTAGCCGTGATCGGTTTTTCCAATGAACCTTTTACCCAGTTTATGGAGCTTCCGATGAGTTCCGTAGACCAGACTCCTGTTACAATGGGGAAAATGGCCGGACAGGTTTTCCTGGAAGGTGTAAAAGAGAATGGTTCGGGTATTTCTACTGAGAAGAAAGTGGTTTTGGCCCCGCAGCTTTATATTAGAAGGTCTTCGAAAAGAAAGTAAGTTTTTATGATTTTCTTTTGTCTTGAAATAAAATAAATAAAAATTCAAGACTTGGAAACTTTACACTAAAAATTAAAGTTTAATCCTAACATTCTCAAAAACTTGTGCGAATTTAATGTTTGTTCTTGGGTTTAAATTTGTACCGCACTTCAGACAGTGGAATTTTTAATGGTTTAATTTTCATAATGCTACAGTTTTCTTAAAAACTCAACATGTAGGAGGAAGAATCTAAGCATAGTTTTAGATTTAAGCTTTGGCTAAAGCCGATTGATTTTAATTATTTGTAAAAGCGGGCTAAAGCCCGTTCTATTGATCATTTTGCAGTTTTATCATTGGAAAGTTTCTCAAACTCCCTTTTCTTATAATTAGTAAGGTAAATTCCCTTCTCAGAATCTTTTGAAAAATTGGTTCCTAGTTCCCAAAACAGACGCGCATTGGCTCTGGCTTTTTCATTGCTGAAATTCTCATATTCAATTCTATAAATAGAGCTGAACAAACGTGAACGGCCGACTCCGTGATGACAGTGGATAAGAACCGGGTAGTTCTTCGGATCATCCATTACTTTCAAAAACTTTTGCACCGTGCTGTCCTCAGGTATTTGATCCGTAGGTAAATTAAAATAATGAAGACCCGCAATTTTGTCTGCCGCATATTCTTCTGCATTCACCTGTTTTTTTGTTTCCGGATTCAATGCGGTCTGAACCAGGCCGTCGCGCAAATCAACAATGGTTTTTATTTTGTGGTCACGAACAAAATCCGCCAGCTTTTCCGGTGGAACAGCACCTGAATTATATACTTTATTTTCAGAAATAGTTACCAGATTATAACGTACTTTTTTCTGGTAAAATACAAATGCAAGAATCAATACAGCGATAATAAACAAGAAAATCAACATGCTTACCTTATTATTTTTCAAACTTAAGTTCATAAAATTTTCTGATGAATTTTAATTCTGCGAAGCTACACCTTTTTAGATAAGAATAAAAATATTTGATTTTCGATAAATTATTAATTGTTATATAATTTGAGTAAGATTTCAATTAATGAAATCATTAATTGATTTGGCTAAAGCCAATTGAAAGATTTTCCCTGTTAAACGGGCTAAAGCCCGTTCCTATTGATGCAAAAAACTTTAAATATTATTATTTTGTGTTATTTGTGAAAAATTAGTGTCCTTTGTGTTTGTTAAAAAAAAGAAAATGCCCCCTACAAATGTAGAAAGCATTTTCAACCCTAATATTTATATAATTAAAACAATAATTATTAAATTAATTTACAAGCTTACACCCCGTCTCCACGGAATAAAGTCGTTTTGATTAAGTAAATCTGCTTTGGTTTTGACCTCTCCGCTTGCCACTTTAATGATAAGCTCAAGAAGCTCATCTGCCGCTTCCGGTATCGTTTTTTCACCGCTGATAACCGTTCCGGCATTAAAATCAATAATATCCGGCATTCTTTCTGCTAAAACAGAATTGGAAGATATTTTTACAACCGGAGAAATCGGATTCCCCATTGGCGTACCAAGGCCCGTTGTGAAAAGAACAACTGTAGCTCCAGAACCTACCAATGCTGTTGTACATTCGGCATCATTTCCAGGAGTACAAAGAAGGTTAAGACCAGGTTTTGTAGCATATTCAGTGAAATCCAGAACCTCTACGATAGGTGCAGCACCGCCTTTTTTAGCCGCTCCAGCAGATTTCATGGCATCGGTAATTAAACCGTCTTTGATATTTCCAGGAGAAGGATTCATATCAAAACCTGATCCTGCCGCCACTACAGATTTTTCAAAATCTTTCATCAGCTGAAGGAACTTTACTCCGTCTTCATCATTGATGCAACGATTCACCAATTCCTGCTCTACCCCACACAATTCAGGGAATTCGGCGAGCATGGTTGTTCCTCCCACAGCCGCCATAATATCTGAAACTTCACCTAAAACAGGGTTGGCAGAAATTCCTGAGAAGCCGTCAGATCCACCACATTCCAAACCAATGTTCAGTTTTGTGATAGGGGCCGGTTTTCTTTCGATTTCATTGGCTTTTTTAATTCCTTCATAAGAATCTTTAATTACGCCCGTTAGCATCGCGTCGATAGTTCCGGATTTCTGCTGTTCGTAAACGACAATTGGTTTTTTGCTATTTGGAGCCAATGCGTGAAGTGCATCCATAAAAATCTGAACCTGAAGATTCTGACATCCCAGGCTTAGAACTGTAGCACCCGCAACGTTAGGATTGTTGACATATCCGGCAAACAGCCTTCCCAATGCTTCTGCATCCTGACGAATTCCGCCACAGCCGCCCTGATGTGTGATGAATCTTACGTCAATATTTTTAAAAACTCTGGTATCCACTTCTTCCTCTTCTACCGCTACCTCAGAATCTGTTCCGCCATTTAACAATGATCTTAACAAAAGCTGATGCTTACTGGCTTTATCGTGAAGCAATTCTTTCTCAAAAATATCTTTAAGCGTTTCAATATTCTTGTTTTCACAGAATACCAACGGGAAAAATAACCAAACGTTTTCTGTTCCTACCTGCCCGTCTTCGCGGTGATATCCCATAAAAGTGCGGTCTTTCCATTTGTCAACATTGGGTGGAGTCCAGCTTAATGTAGCCGTTTTTCCTTCTACTTTTGCACTTTGATGCTTTACATTTTCAGTGGTAATTACTTCGCCTTTTTTGATGGATTGATTGGCTTTTCCTACAATTACACCATACATAATGATGTGATCTCCATCTTCAAAGTTTACGGCGGCAAATTTATGCTTTGCTTTAGTGTCCTTCAGAATCGTGTAATCTGTACCGTCAAGATGTACCGATTCTCCGGCAGGTAAATCCACCAGCGCTACGATAACGTTGTCTTTGGGATTTACTTTCAGTACTTTCTTTTGCATGATTTCTTAAGAATTGAATTGTACAAAATTGTTATATGCAGTTTCAATGTCATTGTGGTCGATTTCGTACAATGCTTTCGCCACTGCTGCTTTTAAGCCTTCCACCCGGGTAAGGTCTGTATCCCAGAAGGAGATTTCGGAAAGAGCCAGTCCGGCTACTTTTTCGTAATCCTTATTTTCCCAGATTTCTTTAAATCTATTAACAATTATCTCTTCATCATCTAAAGGTAAAACTTTTCCGTCAAAATTTCCCTGATAGAACCTGATTAAACCTGCCAGAGAAAACACCAGATTCAACGGTAGTTTTTTGTTGATTTCAACATAACCTAACAAGCTCGGAAGAATTCTTACCTTGAATTTAGAAACAAAATACAGTGCAATACTCGCCTGATAATGCTTAATAAAAGGATTTCTGAACCTGTCGAAAACTTCTTCCGCAAAATCTTTCAGTTCTGTCTCATCTAAACCTAAAGTCGGGTTGACTTCGTTATAAATGGTTTCGATTAAAAATTTACCGATAAATGTATCATCAATAGATTCTTTTACCGTTTCTTTACCCGATAGAACTGCAGGAGCCAACATTAAAGTATGTCCTCCATTCAAAATTCTAACTTTTCTTAAACGGTACGGCTGAATATCATCAACCACTAAAATCTGCTCATTAATTTGAGCAAAAGGGATTCTTTCCTTTAAATTTCCGGCATCCTGAATCACCCAAAGCAGGAATGTTTCAGAAACGACCATCATTTGATCTTCATAATCCAGCTGATCTTCATACGATTCCACATCATCTTTCGGGTAACCTGGAACTATCCTATCAACCAGTGTGTTATGGAAATAATTATTCTGTTCAATCCATTGCACAAATTGATCTTCTAAATTCCACAACTGTGCATATTTAATGATGATATTTTTTAAAGCAAACGCATTATCTTCAATTAATTCGCAAGGAATAATTCTTACTCCCTTATCTGACGCTCCATTGAAATGTTTAAATCTTTCGTACAATAAAACGGTTAATTTCGCAGGGAAATTTTTGTGCGGCCCCTGATAATTATTTTCAGTTTCATCGTAAGCTATTCCTGTTTCTGTGGTATTGGAAAAGATAAATTCCAGTTCTTCTTCTTTTGCTAAAGTCAGGAATTCATCATAATCTGTATAAGGATTGATTGACTTCTGAATTGCAGAAATAATCTGCTTTTGGTCGATAATTTCTCCTTTTTTAATTCCTCTTGTAAAAAGCGTATATAAATTATCCTGCTCTTCCAGCTTATGAACCGAACCGCCCTGAGTTGGCTGTACATTTACTATTCCGGCATTGAATCCTGCTTCTTTATTTAATTTATCAATCACATAATCTGTGAATCCTCTCATGAAATTGCCTCCCCCAAACTGTACAATTTTAATGGGTAGCTTTTCTTGAGAACCTGTTAATTCACGATTTAATTTTTGTTTTATCTGATTTTCCATCTTTCTATTGATGATTTTATTTTTAACGCAAAGTCCGCAAAGATTTTTTGCTTGAAATGCCGTTTATTTTTCGTTCGCAAAGGTGTTTCACTCAGCTAAGACCACTCTACAAATCTTTGGATCTATTTTTCGTTTAATCAAACCTTGAAGGGTTTAGACTATATATTTGTTTAATTATTTACTTATCACTTTATATTTCGGAACCAGTGATTTCATTACAACCCATGCGATCAGATAAGCAACCGCACAGATGGAAAAAATGATCATGTATCCTTTATCAATTCCGTCTACAACTACTGCTCCGGACTTTTCTAATTGCTCAAAAAACCCTTCCGGCAAACGTTCGTTGATATACTGAGGATATTTTTCCAACAATGGAACCCCGTTAACGGTTGACCAGGCTTTATGAGCGTGGTCAAATAGCAACCCAGACGATTTATTGATTAAAAATGAACCTATTCCGCCTGCCATTCCGCCAATTCCTGTAATGGTTGCAATGGCTTTTTTAGGAAACATATCCCCTACAGTGGAGAAGATATTTGCTGACCAGGCCTGGTGCGCTGCTCCCGCAACCCCGATAATCAATACGGGAATCCAATAGGTTACAGAACCTAAAGGCTGCGCTAAAAGAGCCAGTAGAGGGAAAAATGCGAAAATAAGCATAGCTTTCATTCTCCCGGTATAAGCGTTCATTCCTTTCTTTTCCACAAAATATTTGGGAAGCCACCCTCCGATAATGGAGAATAACGTAATCATATACAAAACAAATAACGGGAATGCACTTTGTGTGGAATCCATTCCGTACACAGAACTTAAATATGCCGGTGTCCAGAATAAAAAGAACCACCAAACACCGTCCGTCATGAATTTTCCAAAGGCAAAAGCCCAGGTCTGTCTATAGCTGAAACACTCTCTGAACGTGAATTTTTTCTCAGGAACCGTTAGGTCTTCACGAGGTGCATCATCCTGATCCTGATTAATATAAGTGAGCTCATGTTCATTAACTTTATGATGTAAATGAGGCTTTTTGTAATAAAATACCCAAAGTCCCATCCAGACAAATCCTAATGCACCGATAATAATAAATGCCCATTCCCAGCCCATTGATTTCGCGATGAAAGGAATTGTAATAGGAGCTGCTAAAGCTCCAACCGTGGCCCCCGCATTCCATATACTTGTAGAAAATGCCCTGTCTTTTTTAGGGAAATATTCTGCGGTAGTTTTGATTGCTGCCGGGAAATTTCCTGCTTCACCGATGGCCAATACGAAACGTGCAAAAATGAACAGTGTAACACTCGTACTGATGATCGCAGAGGTATTGGAAACTGTAGAAATCAATTCTTTAGATCCATGAAAACCTGCTAACCAGTTTCCGGTAAGAATTCCCGAGGTTGCAATTCCGCAAAATGCATGTAAAACCGCACCGACAGACCAAATTCCGATAGCCCAAAGGAATCCTTTTTTGGTATCCATCCAATCTACAAACTTTCCGGCGAAAAGCATTCCTACTGCATAAAATATGGAAAATAAAGCCGTAATATTTCCGTAATCGTTATTGTTCCAGTGGAATTCCGGAGCAATAAAATCTTTCCACGTTAATGATAAAACCTGACGGTCCAGATAATTGATCGTTGTTGCAATGAACAGCAAAACGCAGATTGTCCATCTGAAATTCGTTGGTTTAGATTTAACTGAACTCATATTAGTTTTTAGAATTAGTTAGTTTTTGAATATTTTTTAATAATGATTTTTTTTAAACGCAAAGTCCGCGAAGATTTATTTTAAAACTTAATGTATATTTTTAAGTTCGCAAAGGCGTTTCACTTAACTAAGACCACAAAATGTTTTAGTTTATTTAATCATTATTATTTTAAAGTTTGGATAATTTCCAGTACATTTTTTGTTTCGTTTTCTATCGTTGCATAGTCTTTAGCAAGCATCAATTCTTTGCTTACCAGTTTGCTTCCCATTCCCACCGCAGAAACTCCGGCTTTGAACCAGCTTTCAATGCTTTCTTTCGTAGTATCTACTCCACCGGTCGGCATAAATTTCAGATTTGGGAATACATCTTTAATCGCACTCATAAATCCGGTTCCTAAAGCGTTTCCGGGAAATAATTTAACGAAAGTTACCCCGGAATTTTCAGCTTCAATAATTTCCGTGGGAGTCATACAACCCGGACTGTACAATATATCTTTTGGAATTAAAAATTCCGCCACTTCCTTTACAAAACCCGGACTGATAAAAAAATCTGCACCCGCTCTGTAGTATTCTTCAGCTTGCTGCACATTTTTTATTGTCCCGATCCCCAAAAGCATTTCCGGCATTTCTGCATTGCGAACTTCAACCATTTTAGTAAAATTTCTCAACGCTGATTCGCCCCGGCTTGTATATTCTACCGCACGGATTCCTGCTTGGTAGAGTGATCTCAATATTTCTATAGTTACCGTTTCATCAGCATTATAATACAGAGGTAAAACTCCCTGCTTGATAATGGCATTTGTAACTGTTTGAATTTTTGTCATTTTTTTAATTATTTGTTAAAATAATCTTTGATAGGATTAAATCCATCCTTTAGTATGCTGTATTTTTTTAACGCAAAGTGCGCAAAGATTTTCTTTTAAAACTTCATGCATATTTTTAAGTTCGCAAAGGCGTTTCACTTAAATAAGACCACAAAGGTTTTAATTTTGATTCTAAGCAATGTGCTAAAAGCTAATCGCCACCTACCTTTTGATCCTTCCGCCTGAATCTCCATTCATCACTTCCAAAATATCTTCTGCGCTGCTGTAATTGATATCACCTAAAATGGTGTGTTTTATGGCGCAGGCTGCATTGGCAAAATTCAGGGCTTTTTCGTCATCGAAATTGATTAAACCATAAATTAAACCTGCTGCAAAAGCATCACCTGTCCCGATTCTGTCGACTACATGATTCACTTCCAAAAGTTCCGTTTCAAAATAATTTCCATCGATCAAAGCTCTTCCCTGTGTCTGCTGAGAACTTGCCGTAACGCCGATTCTTATTTTGTCGAAAATCTTATGAATGGAAGGGCATTGTTTTTTCAATTCATCACAGGCTTCGATAAAACCTTCTTTATCTGATGAAAACTGCTTTCCCAGAACCTCATTTATTTCATTTACTCCACCGATGAAAATCGTTGATAAAGAAACCAATTCTTTCAACACTTCGTTTCCGTTTTTACCGTATTTCCAAAGGTTTGAGCGGTAAGCGGGATCAGTGGTAACTTCAATTCCCAGTTCACGGGCTGTTTGTAAACCTTGCTTCAAAGCTTCATAAGCCGTTTTTGATATTCCCGGGCTGATACCTGTCCAGTGAAAATATTTGCAGCCTTCAAGGGCTTTTTTCCAATCTATATTTTCGGGCTGAATGTTTGCAAAAGAACCGTTTAATCTGTTGTAAGCAATTCTGCTGGCACGAACTGATGAACCTACCTCCAAAAAATATAATCCCAAAGGATGTTCATTTTTACTAATAAAAGCTGTGTCAATCCCAAAACTTTTAATGAAAGAAACCGCCGATTCACCCACAAAATCATCAGAAACACAGCTGATATGTCTTACGTCACAACCCATTGTTGCTAATGAAGATGCTACATTAAGCTCTGTTCCACCAAAAAAGAATTCCATTTCGTGGCTTTGCTTCATGGTTCTGTTTCCGGGTGGCGAAAGTCGCATGATAATTTCACCGAAAGTGACTATTTTGTTGCTCATTTTTTTACAAATGTTCTTATGTATATCTGTTTTAAACGCAAAGAGCGAAAAGATTCTCTTTTTTAAACTTAATTCATATTTTTAAGTTCGCAAAGGCGTTTCACTTAGCTAAGATCTCAAAGACTGTTTATTACAGATATTTATTTTTTAACCATTAAGATTTATTTAAGGAGTTTAGAAAAGTTAAGTTGGGCTTTGCCTTAAGCTTTTAAAATCAATTTGATTTTACTTAATTAAAACTTAACTTCTTAATTCTACTTAATGGTTTAAAATTGTGTCAATTATATTTATTTGATTCCAAATTTAAAAATCAAAATAATTTTTAGCATTATGATAACAAATATCAGAAATTATTTTTCCAATATGCTCAATATCATCAGGTAATTCACCATTTTTCATTTCTTCACCGAAAAGATTACACAATACTCTTCTGAAATATTCGTGTCTCGGGTAAGAAAGGAAACTTCTGGAATCCGTCAGCATTCCAACGAAACAGCTGATCAATCCCATGTTTGAAAGGGCATTCATCTGCTTGATCATTCCGTCTTTCTGGTCAAGGAACCACCATCCGGAGCCGAACTGTACTTTTCCTTTGATGCTTCCGTCATTGAAATTCCCAATCATTGTAGCGAAAATCTCATTGTCGGCTGGATTTAAATTATATAAAATGGTCTTTGTTAATTTATCTTTTCCGTCTAAA
The DNA here is from genome assembly GCF_000430825.1 of Chryseobacterium daeguense DSM 19388. GTDB lineage: Bacteria > Bacteroidota > Bacteroidia > Flavobacteriales > Weeksellaceae > Chryseobacterium > Chryseobacterium daeguense. Next base: position 304,180 of record NZ_AUMT01000004.1, read on the forward strand.
GCATTTAACAATTTAGACAAAGTTTCAGCCTGAACAAAATCACCGATAGAATCCCAGCCCGTATCCGGACCTAAAATTCTGTGCATTCTTTCGTTATTATTTCTCAAAGCTCCCAAATGAAACTGCTGAACCCAACCATATTTGTGGTAAGCCTCGCCTAAGAACAATAAAATGGCTGTTTTGAATTGATTTACCTGCTTTTCAGCAATCACTTTTCCTGATAGTTTATCATTGAAAATCGTGTTTACTTCCGCTTCTGTAAATTCTTCGAAAGAAATATTGTTCAATCCGTGGTCGCACAATCTGCATCCATTTTCGTGGAAATATTCAATTCTTTTAATTAAAGCATCGCATAATGTCTGGTAAGAATTAATCTCAATTCCGGCAGATTCGCCTAATTTTGAAATGTAATCTGCAAAATTGTGGTTTTCAATTAAAATTGCTTTATCAGGACGGAAAGCGGTGCTTACTTTAATAGAGAAATCGCTTTTCGCTAAATCTTGGTGATAATTCAATAGATCTGTAGGATCTTCCGTGGTGCACAGAGATTCTACATTCATCATTTTTAATAAACCTCTTGTCGATTTTTCAGGCGTCTGAAGCTGAGCGGTGATGTTTTCGTAAATTTCTGATGCATTGCTTTCGTTTAACAATTCATCAATTCCGAAGTATCTTTTCAATTCTAAATGTGTCCAATGATACAGAGGATTTCTCAATGTATAAGGAACAGTTTTTGCCCAAGCCTCAAATTTTTCTTTATCTGAAGCATCTCCCGTGATGAATTTCTCGTTCACGCCCAAGGTACGCATGGCTCTCCATTTGTAATGGTCACCGGCAATCCAAACTTTTGAGATATTTTCGAAAACTGTGTCTTCGGCGATATCTTTGGGAATCAAATGATTGTGATAATCAATAATAGGTTGTTTTTCTGCGTATTTGAAATATAATTCTTCAGCGTATTTATTTTGTAATAAAAATTGATCTGTAATAAAAGGTTTCATTCTAATCTAATTCTGTTGTTACTCATTAGCCGGTTTCCCGATCGTCGCCAAAATTCCTCCATCCACGTAAATAATCTGTCCGTTGATGAACCTGCTTGCATCCGAAGCAAGGAAAATAGCCGTTCCAGCAAGGTCTTCGGGGTTTCCCCATCTTCCTTCCGGGGTTCTACTAATAATAAAATCGTTAAAAGGATGTCCATCCACCCGGATTGGCTCTGTCTGGGAAGTTGCAAAATATCCGGGACCGATTCCGTTCACCTGAATATTGTGTTTTGCCCATTCCGTCGCCAGATTTTTGGTAAGCATTTTCAAGCCGCCTTTTGCAGAAGCGTATGCCACTACATTATCTCGGCCAAGCTCACTCATCATCGAGCAGATGTTGATGATCTTTCCGGATTTTCTTTTGATCATGTATTTTCCAACTAATTTCGACATGATAAAAGGTCCTGTAAGATCCACATCAATTACTTTTCTAAAGTCTTCCACTTCCATATCAATCGCCGGAATGCGTTTAATGATTCCTGCGTTGTTGACAAGGATGTCTATTTTTCCATGAGTAGCTTCCATAAGCGCTACTTTCTGAGCGGCTTCCAGCTCGTCTGTCACATCAAAAAGATAACCGGTTGCTTTATATGCTTTGGAGTGATAATAGTCTAAAGCTTCCTCTAATTTTGATGGTGTTGTACTTGTGATTGCCAGTTCAGCACCTGCCTGGGCAAGACCTTCTGCCATTGCCATTCCTAATCCGTGAGTACCGCCTGTAACAACGGCTACTTTGCCGGATAAATCAAATAAATTCATTAGAAAAATTACTTTAGTTCGTTAGTTTTGATTCCGTCCATATCGCCGTAGTCCATATTTTCCCCGGCCATTCCCCAGATAAAAGTATAATTAGAAGTTCCAACTCCTGAGTGGATAGACCATTCCGGAGATAATACCGCCTGTCTGTTCGTCATAAAAATATGACGTGTTTCGTGTGGTTGTCCCATGAAATGACTTACCGTCTGTCCTTCTTCCAGATCAAAATAGAAATACGCTTCCATTCTTCTGGTGTGGGTGTGCGCCGGCATTGTATTCCAGACACTTCCCGGATGAAGTTCCGTCATTCCCATCTGAAGCTGGCATGTTTCCAATACAGAATTTACAATTAGCTTGTTGATAGTACGCTTGTTTGCATATTTCTCTTCACCTAATTCTACGATTTCGGCTTCGTTTTTCGTGATTTTCTTAGTTGGATAAGTGTGATGCGCCGGAGCAGAGTTGATGTAAAAATAAGGTTGTGCAACACCCGATTTTTCAAAAATTACTTCCTTAGCACCTTTACCGATGTATAAAGCTTCTTTGTTCCCGAGCTCATATACTTCACCGTCTACCGTTACTCTTCCGGCACCTCCGACGTTGATCATTCCCAACTCTCTCCTGTCTAGGAAATGCTGAGCTTTCAGATCGTCTGTAGGTTCCAGCTTCAAAGCCTGTGTAGAAGGCATAATTCCTCCTACAATAAGCCTGTCGTACATAGAGTAGACTAATTTTATCTTATCTTCATTAAATAAATCATTGATTAGAAACTCCCTCCTAAGATCTTCAGTGGTATACTTTTTTACATCTTCGGGATGATGGGCGTAACGAAATTCTGATTGTGACATACTTCTTTTACTTTTTTCTTTTTGCGGTTTTATCAAAACCTGTTAAACATTGCGTAATCGATTGCATAAAATTACACCAAAATTTTGTAGAAATACTTATGGGTTAAATATATAATTATTCTTCAATTAGTTAACAAAAAATTAATTTTAATTTATAAATTACTGAAAAACAAATAAATAAATTCCAAATTTCAGGTATAAAATAGGCGATTTTAAGAATAAAAAGGTACAAAATATTAACCAAAATTAATACTCAGCCTATTTAAAAATATAAAATCATGCCAAACAAAATAGTAAAACTTAGGATATCAATTCAACAAGAATAACCAAGTATCACTCTATATATTATAGATATTAAGTTCAATCATTGTAAAGTAGAAAATATGATTGAAAATATTAATTGAAAAAGCTGACAAAAATCAGGAAAAGGACAAATAATTTAATCTTAAGCATCAATTCAGGGATTTTTTCCGGTCAAAATCATAGCAATTTTAAGAAAATTTTAATTTTTTAACGACTGAATTACAAAAAATATCACAATTTTTTAATATTTGATTCTATTTATTTTATTTAAAATAAAAAATTGATTATCAACAAATTATATTATATGCAAATCTCAAAATTTTTAGCAAATTAATAACTCAAACAGTCTAATTAATGAAAAAATAACATTTTTTTCTTTGCATATTGGAAAATAATATTAGTTTAGAAGCCAATATATTTTTTATGAAAACTTACGCAATCGATTGCACTTTAAAATGCGTAAAATTTTTTTGAAAATTGGACCACTAAAAAAAGCAGTAGAATACTTAAAAATCCACACAAAAACAAAGATTGAAAAAACTTTCAACCAAAAATTAAAACTATAAGGATACAAAAATGGATAAAAGAGTACAATCAATAAAGTGGTTATATTTAACTGTCTTTCTTCTTCCTGTCCTTGCAATGGCTCAAGAAACAGAAACAAAAAAGGATAAAGAAACCAATATCGACGAGGTTGTGTTGGTAGGTTACAATAAGGTTTCTAAAAAGGATGTTACCAACGCTGTATCATCTGTAAAAGGAGAAGCACTAAAGGATATGCCGGTAAACTCTGCAGCAGAAGCCATCCAGGGAAGGCTTGCAGGAGTACAGGTTCTGTCTAGCGAGGGAAAGCCCGGCGGTGATGTAGATATCACCATACGAGGCGGGACCTCCATTACAGGAAGCAACGCCCCACTCTACATCGTAGACGGAATACAGATGGACAACGCATTGACCATTCTTTCGCCAAAGGAAATTGAATCTATCGAGGTTTTGAAAGATGCCTCTTCTACATCAATTTACGGTTCACGTGGAGCGAATGGTGTTGTTTTGATTACCACCAAAAGCGGAAGAAAAAAAGCAGTTACAACCATTAATTATAACGGTTTTACAGGAGTAAGAAAAATCATGAATACACTTCCTGTACTCGACCCTTATGAATTTGTAATGTACCAGTACGAATTATATAAAAAGAATGGTATACAAACTGATATCGATGCTTTTGATCAAAGATACGGAAGCACATTTCAGGAACTGGACAAGTATAAAACCATTCAGAAAAGAGACTGGCAGGACGAGCTTTTCGGTCAGGAAGCGTTCAACTTTACACACAATCTTTCGGTGAACGGAGGTTCTGATAAGTCTGCTTTTGCTTTTACTTTAAATCATGTGGATGAAGACGGAATTATGCTTGGCTCCGGCTTTAAAAGAAGCATGGCCAACTTTAAGTATGATTATGACATCAGCAAGAAGCTTAAATTCGGGGTAAATGCAAGATACGGACGTTCTTTAACAACCGGTGTGGGAACTTCAAGCTCAGGATCACAAAGTAATAACAGATTAAGAAATTCGGTAAGATATCAGCCTTTTGAGGGCGGCTCCAATGTTCCGATTGATGAGTTTGACCCTAGCTACGCTACAAATACCAATCTTGTTAACCCTCTTATTTTAAATGATAATGAGGTAAGAGATCACAGAATCAACGACCTGTTATTAAATGCCTACATCAATTATAACATTACAAAAGACCTTACATTCCGAAGTGTTGTAGGATATGTACAGAGAGACATCTCTACCAACCAGTTTTGGGGAACGGTAACTTCCCAGGCAAGAGCTAATGCCGATATGCCGATTGTGCAGCTGGACAGGTCTCAAACCAGGAGAATTACCAATACCAATACTTTAAATTATACTAAAAAATTCGGTCAGCACAAGCTTGATGTTTTATTAGGTCAGGAAATTGTGCAGACAGACGGGGAATCCAGCAACACGTATGTAAAATGGTTCCCGAAATCTATTCTTCCCGAAGAAGCATTTGCCAACATCGGTGCTGCTACTCCACCGGCCGGATTGATTCAGGATGCAGCCAGAACAGCTGTGATGGCTCCGGATCGTTTAGCATCATTCTTCGGAAGGGTAAACTATATTTTTGCTAATAAATATATTGTTACAGCCTCAGTAAGAGCCGACGGATCCAATGTTTTCATGAAAGGAAACCAATGGGGATACTTCCCTGCCGCATCACTGGCATGGAAACTTAAAGAAGAAAAATTCCTGAAGGAAGTGAACTGGCTTGATGAATTAAAGCTTCGTGTAGGTTATGGTCTTTCAGGAAACAACAGAATCACATCATATCTTTGGGCAAATTTTTATAATGTTCATGCCAATAACGGCTATGTTTTCGGAACTTCCGTGACACCGGGAGCCGCAATCTCAACCACACAGGCCAATCCTAATGTAAAATGGGAAGCCACCATTTCAAAAAATGCAGGGATTGACTTCGAATTTTTCAACGGCAGGCTGTATGGTAGTGCAGACGGATATATTACAGATACCAAAGATCTTTTAGTTTTGGCTAAAGTTCCGTTTCCCGGATATTCGAACCAGTTTCAAAACTCAGGTAAAACAAGAAACAAAGGTCTGGAATTTACCATGGGAGGTATCATTGTAAACAAAGAAAACTTCAGCTGGAAAATGGATGCCAACATTTCCACGAACAGAAATACAATCTTAAGCCTTGGAAGCAGCGTACGTGAAGGAGTAGATTCTTACCTTGTACAGTCCGGAGGAATCGGAGGTTTCGACTTTATCGCTAAAGTAGGAAGCCCGGTAGGAACTTATTACGGATATGTAACCGAAGGCAGATACGAAATATCAGATTTTGATTATAATCCTACCACCCAGGTATATACTTTAAAAGCAGGTGTACCAAGCAGCAGCGCCATTGCCTTGGGTGCTAAAGCCGTACAGCCGGGAGATCTTAAGCTAAGCGATCTAAACGGTGACGGACAGATCACTGATGCCGACAGAAAAGAGCTTGGAAGCGCTCAGCCGAAATTCTACGGAGGTTTTAACCAGACTTTCAGATACAGAAATTTTGACATGAGCCTGTTCTTCAATTTCTCAGTCGGAAACAAAGTATACAATGCCAATAAAATAGAAAATACAACTCAATATCTTTACAGAGACAATAACATGGCCGCAGAAGTGGCAGACCGATGGAGGTGGTTTGACAGTAACGGGGTGAAAGTAAATGATCCCACAGCTTTAGCTGCACTGAATGCCAATACAACCATGTGGACACCGCCTACAGGCCAGTATATTCTTCATTCTTACGGAATTGAAGACGGATCTTTCTTAAGATTAAACAACGTTACCATAGGATATACCCTTCCTAAAGGCTCTCTAGAAATGATCAGCGTGAAAAACTTCAGATTATATGCAACGGTAAACAACCTTTTTGTAATTACCGGTTACTCAGGTTATGATCCTGAAGCAAGTACCAGAAGAAATCCTCTGACTCCGGGTGTAGACTATGCAGCTTACCCAAGAAGCAGATTCTTTGTAACAGGAGTAGATATCACTTTCTAAAAAATTAAACATGAAAAAGAACAAATCAATACTTATTTTAACATGTCTGGCAGGAGCACTTTTTTTTACTTCCTGCAGCGATTTTCTGAATCCGGAAAACCTTTCCAGCATTTCCGAAACTCAGCAGTTTGACAGTACGGCAGATACGTTTTCAGCCTTAGTGGGTGTTTATTCCCAGCTTGGTGGTGATGACGGGTACGGACAGCGATTATCTTTAATTATCCCTCAATCCGGAGACGATTTCAGAACTTCGGGAAGCTATAACTGTAATGACAGAAGAGGTGTGGCAACTTTTGGAGCATGCCCTACCAATACAGAATTAAACAATCCTTTTGCTAAATTATATACAGGAATTGAAAGGGCAAATCTTGTAATCAAAAACATTCCTTTATCCCCTGTTTACCAGAACGGAACCGCAGATGATAAAAAATTAATGGACAGATATTTGGGAGAAGCGCTTACGCTGAGAGCACAATATTATTATGAGCTGATCAGAAACTGGGGTGATATTCCATTCTACCTTGTTCCTGCTTCCGATGTTGCAGAACAGAATCAGCCTAAAACCGATCGCGATGTAATCTACGAACAGATTATTGAAGATCTGGCAAAAGCTTCAGCTTTAGTTCCGTGGAGATCAGAAGGAGGTACTACGAGCAACAGGATTTCTAAAGGCGCAGTAAAGGGCCTTAGAGCAAGAATCGCTTTGGCAAGAGCCGGATGGTCCTTAAGAAGAAGCCCTCAGGTAATGGCGCAGGGATCTAATCCAGCAAAGTATTATCAGATTGCTTACGATGAATGTCTGGACATCATGAATCATACCGGCGAGCACGCTCTGAATCCCAGCTATGAAAACGTTTTCAAGGCTTTACATACAAACTCCCAGGATGCTACAAACGAAGTGATCTTTGCAGTAGGAGCTTTCGGAGGAGGAACCAGAACAGATTCAAAAATAGGATATTACAACGGTCTAAAGCATGATGACAACTCCAACTGGAAAGGCGGCGGCGGTATCAATGCCTTACCTGTCTATTTCTATGAATTTACTAAATATGACGTTAGAAGAGACATGAATGTTGGTATTTTTAAAGTTAATAATTCCAATCAGGCAGAATTGGTAGCTTCCAACGTATGGACAGACTCTAAATACAGAAAATCCTGGACCAGTATTACAGGACCTTCTCAAACCCTTGCCGTTGACTGGCCTTTATTAAGGCTTTCTGATGTAATGCTGATGTTTTCGGAAGCAGATAATGAGCTTCACGGAGGACCTTCGCAGGCAGCCATCAATGCAGTAAGAGCTGTAAGAAGCAGAGCGTATGCAGGGAATTTAGCACAGATGGGAACAATACCTACCGATAAAGTAGGGTTCTTTAATTATATCGTTAAGGAAAGAATGCTTGAGCTTGGGTCTGAAGGCATCAGAAAATATGACCTGATCAGATGGAACCTTATCGCATCAAAAATCGCGGAAACAAAGCAGAAGCTTACGGATTTTATCAATGGTGTAGGCGCTTATGCCAATGTTCCTTCCGATATTTACTACAAACCGTCAGTGTATGACCCTACAAAAACGGCTCAGCAAAACATAAGTGCGATAGACGTTTATACAATAGGAACAGATAAATCTGAAGTGTTTTATTTACCAACGCAATCGGCTACAATTCCGGCAGGTTATAAGAAAATTGCCTGGAGATCAGGCATATTGCCTACCTATGTAAATGATCCATCTGCAGGGTATGCACAGTATTTTGAACCTAATAAAAGAGAATTATTACCTATTTATTTTGAATTTATTCAAAACAATCCGGCTCTTACACAAGATTACGGTTATTAGATAAAAAGTTTCACATTCATATCAGAAATACAGGCTTTCTCCCTCAAAAGAGACAGTCTGTATTTTAACTCAAAAAATATTTAATGAAAACTTCCACTTTCCTTAAAAATTTAAGTTTTTCTTTCATCTTTTCGATAGTAGTGCTCAGCCTTCTTTCTTTTAAAGCCAGCGATAAAATATTCGTGGTTTCAAAAGACGGAAAAGGAAATTTTACCACAGTACAACAGGCTATTGATGCAGCTGAAGACGGTTCTTCCGTAAGAACAAAAATTTTTATTAAAGCCGGAGTTTATAAAGAAAAAATTACCGTTCCGGAGAACAAAGGATCCATTTTCATGGAAGGAGAAGATCCTTTGAATACAATTATTACTTATGATGATTTTGCTTCAAAAAAGAATTCGGAAGGAAAAGATATCGGAACAACGGGCTCTTCCACGATTTTTATTTATTCAAATGATTTTACCGCGAAAAATATTTCATTTGAAAACAGCTCAGGAAAAGTAGGACAAGCCGTTGCTGTTTTGACTTCCGGCGACAGAATTGCATTTGAAAACTGCAGGTTCCTCGGAAATCAGGACACTTTATATTTAAAAGGAGCACAGGATTTAACGGACAAAACAAAACCTTCAAGAAATTACTTCAAAAACTGCTACATTGAAGGTACCACCGATTATATTTTCGGAGCCGGAACTGCCGTTTTTGAACATTGCACGATTTACTCCAAAGAAACGGCAAGCTATGTTACAGCCGCCTCTACTCCACAGGAAAATGAATTCGGATTTGTTTTTATTCAATCTAAAATCATTGGAAATGCAAAGGAAAATTCAGTCTATTTAGGAAGACCATGGAGGCCTTTTGCAAAAACTGTTTATATAGATTGCGAGATTAATTCGACCATAAAACCGGAAGGCTGGCATAATTGGAACAAACCCGATGCGGAAAAAACCACTTTCTATGCAGAATCCAATTCAAAAGGTGCAGGAGCCAATAGTTCTAAAAGGGTTTTATGGTCGCATCAATTAACAAAAGAAGAAAGAAAAAAATACACAATAAACAATATTCTCAAAGGAAAAGATAACTGGAACGCAAGTAAAAGTTTAAAATAAATTTTAATCAAATCACTAAGACCGCAAAAGAATTTTCAGTCATGAAAAAACACTTCACCAAAATACTGACGACAGGCATTTTATGCGGCATTTCATTTTTTGCTGAAGCTCAGAATGTGGTAAGCTTTCCCGGCGCAGAAGGCTTTGGAAGATACACAACAGGCGGGCGTGGTGGAAAAGTATATTTTGTGACAAAGCTTGCGGATGACGGTTCGGAAGGAACTTTGAGATATGCATTAAGCCAGAAAGGCCCGAGATATATTGTCTTTAAAACCGGTGGAACCATTTATCTGGAATCTCCATTAAAAATAAAGGAAGGAAACGTGACAATTGCCGGACAGACCGCTCCAGGAGATGGAATTACCATTGCAAACTACGAAACTTTTGTAGCTGCAGATAATGTGGTTATCCGCTATATGAGATTCCGCATGGGTGACCGGAAAAAATTCCAGGGGGATGCTTTAGGTGCAAGATTTATCAAAAATCTGATAGTTGACCATTGTTCGATGAGCTGGTCTACAGATGAGACGGTTTCCATTTATGTCAATGAAAATACCACCCTTCAGTGGTGCATGATTGCTGAAAGCCTCAGAAATTCCGCACACGAAAAAGGTGAACATGGCTACGGAGGAATTGCAGGTGGAAAATTTGCCTCATTTCATCACAACATGTATGCTCACAACGATAGCAGGAATCCTCGTTTGGGAGAATATGCAGGAAGCAAATTTGCGCTCACAGACCTAACGGATTTCAGAAATAATGTTATCTACAATTGGGGGCACAACAGTATTTACGGAGGTGAAGGAATGAATGTAAACATCGTGAATAATTATTACAAACCCGGACCTGCAACCATCACAAAAAACGGATTGCCGCTATTGATAAAAACAAAAAACCAGAAACGGAAGTTTATAACATCTGGGGAAAATATTACATCACCGGAAATGTTATGGAAGGAAGCCCGGAAGTCACAAAAGACAATTGGACAGAAGGCGTTTTTGAGCAGATGAAATCTTACAATCTTATAGACAGGGATAAAAATGCCATAAAAATTAGTCAGCCGCATGATATTCAAAATAATGTAAAAACGCATACTGCAAAAGAGGCATATGAAAAGATCCTGCAGATCGGCGGAGCAAGCCTGGTGCGGGATGCAGTTGATGTACATATATTGAAAGATGTAAAAAGCGGAAACTTCACTTACAAAGGTTCAAAAGGCAGCACCAACGGAATTATTGATTCACAAAATGATGTTGGCGGATTTCCAAGTTTAAAAACAGGGATACCCCTCCCCGATTCTGATAACGACGGAATGCCCGATGAATGGGAAATTAAAAATAAATTAAATCCGAAAAAGGCAAACGCAAACGGAAGAGATTTAGATAAAAATTACGATAATATAGAAGTCTATTTTAATGACATTGTAAAAGGAATAACCGAAAAACAAAACCAATAACCATGAAAACTCTTTGTTAAAATTCGGCTATTAAATGAAAAATATTATGAAGATCAGTTTAGTTAAAATATTAATTGCAGGAGCATTTATCAGTTCAAATTTTTCGGCGCAGACTTCTGTGATCGAAAAAATTAAGAAAAACCCAAAAACACCCTTCTCTTATGCAGAACTTTCCGTAAAAGAAGGTGGAAAATGGGAAGGCAGCAAATACATTGGAGGAACTTTTAAAAACGTTACAGAGTTTGAGCTTCCGGCACAGCATACCGACCATTCTTTCGACATTAGATATGAAGGTATCGGACTGGAAAACAATCAAATAGCTTACAGATTATATCTTGACTGGAGAAACGCAACGGATATTTTCGGTAAGAAGGTAAACACTTTGGTATTACCGGAAGTGGGTCAGGACGGCTTTGAGTCTTATCATCACGATGCGCCGTGGGGACAGGATATTTTAAGTTCCGGCCGCACCATAGGCATCGGTTCTTACGGAAGATATGATGAGCAGAATGATTTTGTCGAAACTTTTAAAATCGTAAAAAATACGGCGGTAAAAGTGGTCAACGAAAAAGACCAGTCGTACGCAGTCATTGGTTACAAAGGCTGGAAAACCTGGGGTGAGCCGACAGACCTGCAGTCGAAACTGACGATTTTTAATAAAGACCGTTTCGTAAAAGTTGATTTAAACTTAAACAATACCCTTTCCGGATTATGCACAGGAATTGTTGCCATTAAAAATATTCCGCTAAAACAGGGAATCAGTAAAAATAAAAAATGGGGGTATATTGCCACTTACGGGCAGCAGACTTTAGCAAAAAAAGACGACAATCTGGGAATGGCGGTGTTCTACCCTCTTGAAAATTTTGATAAATATGTAAAGACAAAATCCACACATACTGTAGTTTTCAAGAAGACAAAAAATGTTTCGTATTACTTCATGGGAGCATGGTCTCAGGAACCAAACGGCATCACAACAGAAGAAGCTTTCTATCAGGATCTGGATAAAAAACTGGACATTTTAGATAAAAATAATCAACTTTAAAGTTTAAAAAAATGAATTTCATCAATCAAAATATAAAAGTATTGGCTTTGGCCGTTTTCGGATCAGGAGTATTTTTGGCTTGCGTCCAGTCAAAAGCTGTCAGCCACCCAAAAACCGAAACTTCAAAATCTATATCAGGAAAAGTAATCCCTGCCAATCTTAAATGGTCTGAAAGAATGATGCTTTCAGAAATGCACCGCTTTCCGGAATCATGGATGCTGGATTTCAGCAAAAGCCCGAAATGGACCTATCCATCAGCAATCGTTTTGGATGCAGCCGAACAGCTTTACGCAAAAACGGGCAAAAAAAAATATTACAATTACATCAGTGATTTCGGTGAAAAACTGATCAAAGAAGACGGAACCATCGCTACCTACGACCTTGATAAGTACAATATCGACATGCTAAACAGCGGAAACGTCCTTCTTTATTTATACGAAAAAGAGAAAAAAGAAAAATATCTTACCGCTTTACAAACGCTTCGTAAGCAAATCGACGGACAGCCAAGAACAAAAGAAGGTTCTTTCTGGCACAAAAAAATATATCCATACCAGGTATGGCTGGATGGTTTGTACATGGGAATGCCTTTCTACACGCACTACACCAGAGATTTTGTAAAAGGATCAGAGGCAGCAAAAGCGTATGATGATATCGTTTTCCAGTTTGATTCTGTTCAGAAAAACCTGTTAGACAAAAAAACAGGGCTTCTTTACCACGCCTGGGATGAAAGCAGGGAACAGGCCTGGGCAGATAAACAAACCGGACTTTCACCTAATTTCTGGGGAAGAGCAATGGGCTGGTACGGAATGGCCATGGTAGATGTGCTGGATTATTTACCTCAACATCATCCGGGAAGGGCAAGGTTAATTTCTTATATCAAATCGTATGCAGATGCCATTATTAAAGTTCAGGACAAAGAAAGCGGGCTTTGGTATCAGGTTTTGGATAAGCCATTAGCAAACGGTAATTACGAGGAAGCTACGGCTTCGGCGATGTTTGTTTATACAATGATTAAATCCGTCAACAAAGGTTATTTACCTAAAACTTATAAATCTTACGCTAAAAAAGGCTACGACGGAATCATCAAAAAATTAATTACAGTTGATGAAAACGGAGTGGTAAATTTAAATAAATGCTGTGCAGTAGCCGGATTAGGCGGAAAACCTTACAGAGACGGTTCTTACGAATATTATGTAAATGAGGAAATCCGCTCCAACGATGCCAAAGGAACCGGACCATTTATCCTGGCAAGTTTAGAATTTGAAAAGTAATTTATTTAAACATTCAGAAGTTAAGTTTTATTAGAGATGCTGCTTAATGTAGCTTAACCAAAAATCAATGATAATGATTTCTCAAATTATAAATAAAAGCTTCCTTCTTAATTCCTTAATGTTTAAATAAAAATTCAATTTAAGGACATTAACCTTGCTGAGTGAAACGCCCTCGCGAACGAAAAATATTTTCAAACATTTCAAAAAAAACTTTACGCTCTTTGCGTTAAAAACAAATGAATTTGGATTTATGAAGAAACAAATTTTAAACATAGCAACCATCACATTATTTTCAATTGCTTCAACATATCTCCACGCACAGGAAAAAAACTACGTTTCTGAAGTATGGACTGCCGATCAGGGAAAGAATTACAGAAATCCGATCCTCTACGCAGATTATTCTGATCCCGATGCTATTCGTGTTGGTGAAAATTATTATATGACAGCTTCAAGCTTCAATGAAGCTCCGGGACTGCCGATTCTTCATTCAAAGGATATGGTCAACTGGAAATTAGTGAATTACGCACTTCCTGACGTTCTTCCGACTGAACATTTCTCCACCCCAAAAAGAGGTGACGGAGTTTGGGCACCAAGCATCAGATTTCATAAAGGGGAGTTCTATATTTATTGGGGTGATCCCGATTTCGGAATTTATATGATTAAAACCAAAGATCCTCTGGGAACCTGGGAAAAGCCTGTTTTGGTCATGGAAGGAAAAGGCTTGATTGATTCGTGTCCGTTTTGGGATGAGGACGGAAACGCTTATTTAGTCCATGGCTGGGCGGGAAGCCGTGCCGGGGTGAAAAGTATTTTAACATTGAATAAAATGAATCCCGAAGGAACTAAAGTTTTGGATAAAGGCGTCCATGTTTTCGACGGCCATGATGCTCATCCAACCGTAGAAGGTCCCAAAATGTATAAAAGAAACGGTTACTACTACATTTTTGCTCCTGCTGGCGGTGTTGCGACTGGTTGGCAATTGGTTTTAAGATCAAAAAATATTTACGGTCCTTACGAGGAAAAAGTGGTACTGGAACAAGGATCAACGAAAATCAACGGGCCGCATCAGGGAGCCTGGGTGGATACGCCTTCGGGTGAAGATTGGTTCTATCATTTTCAGGATGTGGATGCGGGCGGAAGAATCGTTCACTTACAGCCTATGAAGTGGAAAAAAGACTGGCCTGTCATCGGAATTGATAATAATAAAAACGGAATCGGCGAACCGGTTTTAACCTATAAAAAACCAAACGTAGGACAATCCTACTCTATCGTTACGCCACCAGAAACCGATGAATTTGACGGCGAAAAATTAGGTTTGCAATGGCAATGGAGTGCGAATGAAAATATTGTCTGGTCATCCAAGCTTCCGGGACAGAAGTTTTTACGATTATTCTCCATAAAAGTTCCTGAAGGTGAAAAAAATCTATGGAATGTCCCGAATTTATTAACTCAAAAATTCCCGGCTCCAAATTTTGCGGCTTCTACTAAAGTTAAATTAACGCCCGAAGATGCCAAAGAAGGAAAAACAGCAGGTTTATTAGTGATGGGTCTAGATCATGAATCAATTGTAATCACCAACAAGCCCGACGGATTTTATTTGCAATTAAGAAGAGCTGAAAAAGCAGATAAAGCCGGTGAAGAAAAGGTTTTGTTTGAAACAAAATTAAAAGGAAATGAAGCTTATTTAAAAGTAAATGTGAACGAACCGAATGGTTTATGTCGATTCAGTTACAGCGAAAACGGAAAAAATTTCACAAAAGTGGGCGATGTTTTCCAAGCGAAACCCGGAAAATGGATTGGTGCCAAAGTCGGTTTATACAGTATAAGCACAACCAAGGCACCTCGCGGTGGATATGCTGATTTTGATTGGTTTAGAATTACTAAAAATTAATTTTCTAAACCACAGATTACACAAATCTGTACAGATGATTGTGCATAGATTTTTAAACTTACAAATACAAGTACATAAACATCTGTGAAAATCTGTGTAATCTGTGGAAAAAAAATAACATCCGATTTTGAAATAAAATCAAAAAATTAAAACTCAAAACAAATAAAATGAAGAAGACTCTTAAAGTTATCGGTTTAGCAGCAGCCATGATGTTTTCAGGGCAGATCTATGCTCAGAATCTGGATATTTATAAAAGCATTGAGTTTAAAATGCCTCAGGTTGCAGAAACTTCATTTGCAGCCAACACCGTTTCCATTACACAATATGGCGGCGTAGCAGGCGGAAATGTAAAAAATACAGAAGCTTTCAAAAAAGCAATCGAAGACTTAAGTAAAAAAGGCGGTGGAAAATTAGTCGTTCCCCGTGGAATGTGGCTGACAGGTCCTATCGAATTAAAAAGCAATATCAATCTTCACGTAGAAGAAGGCGCTTTCATCGTTTTCAGTAAAGACAAAGCCGATTATCCTTTGGTAGACGTAAGTTTTGAAGGACTAAATACCATCCGATGCCAGTCTCCTATTTCAGCTAGAAATGCAACCAATATTGCCATCACAGGAAAAGGAGTGATTGATGGAAGCGGTGACGCGTGGAGAGCCATTAAAAAAAGCAAAGTTTCAGAATCTGAATGGAAAAATATCGTAAAATCCGGCGGAATTTTATCTGCGGACGGAAAGAACTGGTATCCTTCGGAAAGCTATAAAAAAGGATTTGAAAGCAGCTCAAGTTTCAATGTTCCTGATAAAATTTCTAAAGATGAATTGATAACGGTTAAAGATTTTCTTCGTCCGGTAATGGTAAGTCTTGTAGGCTGCGATAAAGTGCTGCTGGACGGACCCACTTTCCAGAATTCTCCGGCATGGAACCTTCATCCGTTGATGTGTACCAACGTTATTTTAAGAAATCTTACAGTTAGAAATCCATGGTTTTCTCAAAACGGAGACGGTGTAGATCTGGAATCATGTAAAAATGTTCTGATTTACGATAATACTTTTGATGTGGGCGATGATGCGATTTGTATTAAATCAGGAAAAGATAAAGATAGCAGAAAAAGAGGAATACCGACTGAAAATGTGATCATCAAAAACAATGTTGTGTACCACGGTCACGGAGGTTTTGTGATCGGAAGTGAAATGTCCGGCGGAGCGAGAAATATCCACGTTTCCGACTGTACCTTCATCGGAACAGATATTGGTCTCCGTTTCAAAACAACGCGCGGAAGAGGCGGAATTGTTGAAAATATTTACATTAAAAATATTGATATGATCAACATACCAACACAGGTTATTGGATTCAATATGTTTTACGAAGGAGCTTCTCCGGTATTAGAGGACGGACAGAAAAAAGAAGGAAACAAAGCGCCGGAAAAAGCCTATCCTGTTACAGAAGAAACACCAATTTTCAGAAATATTTTCTTTAAAAACATCAATGCTGTTAATTCTGATGAAGCGATCACTTTATTTGGCTTAACCGAAATGAATCTTAAAAATATCGTCATTGAAGATTCTCAGTTTGAAACGAGAAAAGCTTTAACAATTGTAGATGCAGACGGAATTCAGCTGAAAAATGTAAAACTGAAATATTCTGAAGGAACGGGTGCAACAATTTACAACAGTAAGAATATTAATCTACCCACAGTAAAGTTTGAATCTGCAAACAAACCATACGTAAAGGTTTTAGGAAATAAAACGGGAGCAGTTTTGTTGCCAAAAGAGGTAACGTCTGATAAAAACTTATTGTCTATCGGGACAGATGTGGCGAAAAATGCAGTTAAATAGTGTATCAATTATTTAAACCATTAGAGTAAATTAAGTTGTTAAAACATTACCTGTCATTGAGAATTTTAGAAGAATCAGCCGCGAAGCGGTGAAATAACAACAGCATCGGGTGAAGCCCGATGAATAAAAACGCAGAGGTAATTCAGCCCTGACAGGGCGGGATAATGTAAAGAAAGCTTACCTCTTTCAACCTTTAATAGATCAAAGTTTAAAAATTAACAACATGATTTTTAACAGAAAACATACTTATATTTCTATTTTTTTTGTGGGGACAATGGCATTCGGGCAGGTAAAAAGACCGAATGCCACTCCTTACACCAATGAAGGTACTTTTGAAAAATTTCAGAAAAAATATCCGTTCATCACACCGATTGACAGACCTGTTCCGGACAATATCAAAATTGATAATGATGTAGAATATACCAATGTCAATGGAATTTCTTTAAAGGCAGATGTATATTATCCTTCAGACCAGTCAAAAAAATATCCGGGTATAGCGATGGTTCACGGTGGCGGATGGATTTCAGGAAGTAAAGAGAATGAAAAATTTATGGCGATGGAGCTGGCTTCAAAAGGCTATGTGGTCATTGCAATAGGATACCGATTGGCTGATGTCGCAAAATATCCTGCCGGAGTTGAAGATATTGAAACTGGAATCCAATGGTTAAAGAAAAATTATCAAAAATATTCTTTAGATAAAAAGAAAATGGTGGTTTTGGGTGAATCTGCCGGAGCACAAATTGCCACATTAGTCGGTGTCAGGAAAAAGGTAAAATTGCAGGCAATCGTGAATGTAGACGGCGTTGTTTCTTTTGTTCATGAAGAATCCGGAAAAGAAGGGACTTACGATGCCTATTGGCTGGGTTATCAGCAAAAAGACAATCCGAAAATCTGGAAAGAGGCTTCACCTTTGGAATATGTGGATAAAAATACACCTCCTACCCTTTTCATCAACAGTTCTCAACCCCGTTTTCATGCAGGAAGAGACGATATGATAAAAAAATTAAAGAGTTATAATATCCCGACTGAGTTTCATGAAATTAAGGACACACCGCATTCATTCTGGTCGGCAGAGCCTTGGTTTACAGAAACATTGAATTTAACGGTTAACTTTTTAGATAAGGTTTTGAAATAATATTAATTATGATTTTAAACGAAGATTTATTTTAATCTAATGAATATTATAGGAAGCAAAGATGAATCAACAAGTTGATTTGATTAAGTTATCGTCAAAGCTTCGCGAAGCAAATTTATTTGCCTTTGCTCTCTAAATATTTAAGTTTCATGAAAATAAATTTTGCGTTAAAAAATAATTCAGTATATGAAAAAAATATTTTTAATTCTTCTCATTTCAATGGCAAATTTTCTCTTTGCAGGAAATGATCCTTACGTCAAAATTACCGTTGCAAAAGATGGTAGCGGAGATTTTACCACAATTCAGAAGGCGATTAATTCTATCAGAGATTTAGGCCCCGCGGAAGCGTTAATTTATATTAAATCAGGGACATATCATGAAAAAGTGGTAATTCCTTCTTCAAAACATAAAATCACTTTGGAAGGCGAAAATAAAGACAATACCATCATCACTAATAATGATTTCTCAGGAAAATTGGATTCGTTTAATGAAAAGATGACAACATTTAATTCCCACACTTTCCTTGTGATGGGTGATGATATTAAAATCAGCAACCTGACGATTCAAAACAGTTCTTGCAACGAAGGACAGGCGGTTTCTCTCCATGTGGAAGGTGACCGTTTTGTGATTAAAAATTCAAATATTATAGGTTGTCAGGACACTATTTATTCCGCGACAAATCACAGCAGACAGTACTTTGAAAACTGTTATATTGAAGGAACGACTGATTTTATTTTCGGGCAGGCAACGGTTGTTTTTAAAAATTGTAACATTAAAAGTTTAGCCGATTCTTATATTACCGCAGCCGCAACAGAAGCCGATAGAAAATACGGTTTTGTCTTTTTTGATTGTCAATTAATCGCGAAAGAAGGTATCACAAAAGTATATTTGGGAAGACCGTGGAGACCTCACGCCAAAACGGTATTCATCAATACCGAAATGGGAAAACACATCCTTCCCGAAGGCTGGAATCCCTGGAAAGGCGACAAAATGTTTCCAGATAAAGAAAAAACCGCCTATTACGCAGAATTCGGAAGCAAAGGCGACGGCGGAAACGCAACAAATCGTGTAAGCTGGTCACATCAATTGACAAGAAAAGATTTGAAAAATTATACTATTGAAAAGATTTTTGATGGCTGGAACCCAAATAAATAACGAAATAAATTATTGAGATGCTTCGACTTCGCTCAGCATAACAACGCTACAAAATACTGTTAAAAGAAACAGTTGGTATTAGAGGTGTCATGCTGAGCGAAGTCGAAGCATCTATAAAAACTTAATAAAAATAAATTTAAAAATGAATAAAAAACTTAGTATACTGTTTTTATTTTTGTCAATACTAACATTTGCACAAAAACCTACCTTATTTTTAATCGGTGACTCTACAATGTCAAATAAAGACAATCCTGATAAAAACCCGGAACACGGCTGGGGACAGGTTTTGCCGCAGTTTTTAACAACAGGAATTGAAATCCAGAATCATGCGATGAACGGCAGAAGCTCAAAAAGTTTCAGAACGGAGGGAAGATGGGACAATGTTGAAAAACAGTTGAAAAAAGGAGATTTTGTGATCATCCAGTTTGGGCATAACGATCAAAAATTGAAAGATTCTACGAAATTTACCAATCCGTATACCCAATACAGAGCCAATCTGGAAAGATATGTCAGAGAAACCAGAGAAAAAGGTGCTACACCTATTTTAATGACTTCCATTACCCGAAGAAATTTCAATGAAAACGGGGTTTTGGTTGATACACATAAAGAATATCCTCTAGTAGTACGATTGGTAGCTGATGATATGAAGGTCCCTTTCGTAGATATGCAATTACTGACAGAGCAAATGGAAATCGCCTATGGACCGGAAAAATCAAAGCTGCTGCATCTTCACTTCAAAGCAGGAGAAAATACTTATTATGAAAAAGATAAAGCAGACGACACTCACCTGTCTAAATTAGGAGCAGAGACGGTCGCTAAATTGGCTTTGAAAGATTTGAAAAGTTTAAAAATAGGTTTGGAGAAATATATTAAATAGTCTTAATTAACACTTAGACAATGAGTTTGTCATTCTGACGAAGGAAGAATCTCTATTCATAAAATAGATTCTTCACTACACTTTGTTTCGTTCAGAATGACAATACGTTAAATAATTATCTTAAAATAAAAACATACAAAAAATGAATTTCAAAAAAGAACCATTCTTCGATGGCAATTCCGGGTGGGAAGATTTAGGAGATGGAGTATCAAGACAATTCGTTGGATACAATTCTCAGGTGATGATGGTGATTGTAAAATTTGAAAAAGATGCGATTGGAGCTTTGCATCAGCATTTTCATTCACAGATCACCTATGTTGCTTCGGGAAAGTTTGAAGTGACGGTTAATGGTGAAGTTAAAGTTTTACAGCAAGGTGACGGATTTTTTGCGCAGCCGAATATTTTTCATGGCGTGAAATGTCTGGAAGCAGGACAATTGATTGATGCTTTTACACCTTTTAGAGAGGATTTTCTTAAAGATTAATTCTAAAAATTCAACCCTTCAAGGTTTCAAAAATCTTGAAGGGTTAGCAAACTTACTTTTACTATAATCACAAATTAACAAGCAATGAAAAAAGCTGTTTTAATAGTATTAATTTCACTTTTGGCTCATTTATCCGCTCAGGAAAAAATAATGGTCTGGCCAAAAGGACAAATGCCTAATTCCAAAGGATTACCGTTAAAAACCGAAGAAAAAGACGGAAGAATCATACAGATAAAGGAAACCGAACTCTTTGCTTTTTTACCTCCAAAAGAAGAAAGAAAACAGATGGCTGTCATCGTTATTCCAGGTGGTGGATATTACAAACTTACTTACGATTTAGGCGGTTATCAAATTGCAAAATGGTTCAATACCCAGGGAATTTCCGCATTTGTTTTAAATTATCGCCTGCCGACTTCTCCAGATTTGAAGCAAAAAGAGATCGCTCCGTTACAGGATATTCAGGCAGCCATAAAATATCTCAGAAAAAATGCTGAACAGTACGGCATTTCACCGGAACAGATTGGTGTCATCGGAACTTCTGCGGGCGGACATCTAGCTGCATCGGTGAGCAATATTTCTACAGATTATACCGAATTAAAAGGGGATTGGGCGTCAATTCCTACGGTTCCCAATTTCGCGATTCTTGTTTCGCCGGTGATTGATTTGGGAGAATTCGCTCATGTCGGAAGCCGAAACAGTTTGCTTGGTGAAAATGCTTCCCCGGAAAAAATTAAAGAATATTCGATGCAGAATCGTGTAACGGAAAAAACGCCGCCCACAATTTTATTTCATGCTCAAAATGATAAAACAGTTCCCGTAATCAACAGTATTTTATACTATCAGGAAATGGTAAAAAACAAAGTAAAAGGCGCCCTATTTATTTTCCCTGAAGGTGAGCATAAAATCGGGATTACCAATAAATCTGAACTGACGGATAACTGGAAAAAACTTTGTTCTGACTGGCTTAAAACTATGGGTAATAAGTAATGGGTAATAAGTAATTAAATATTGTTAGATAATCGCAAGGCTAATAAAATCCTACTTTTTTAAATATTCATTGTAAAATTTTATCGTAGATAAAATCCTTGCCCCTTAAAGCATTTATACAATTAAAACTTTTGCACCTTTGCGTTTTTCCAACATAATAAAATCTTTTTAACAAAATATAAAAATGCTAAAAACCATTCAACATAAAATATTTTTGCTGGCTTGCGGAGCAGTTATTTCCGTTTCTGTTCATGCTCAGCAGAATTTAAAACTGATTTATAACAAACCCGCAGAAAACTGGAACGAAGCTTTACCGATTGGAAACGGGAAATTAGGAGCTATGATTTTTGGCGGAGCTTCTCAGGAACATCTTCAGCTTAATGAAGAAACAATCTGGGCGGGAGAACCGGGAAATAATGTCCCGAAAGATACATTCGACAGCATCCGGAAAATCAGAAAACTGTTGAATGAGAATAAGTTTGAAGACGCTCAAAATCTTTCCAATAAAACCTACCCCAGACAAGCTCCAAAAGGCCTGAATTATGGAATGCCTTACCAGACAATGGGCGATCTTTTCCTGGATTTTAAAGGTCATGAAAATTTTAAAAATTATACCCGGACTTTAGATATTGAAAAAGCTTTAAGCACCGTTTCTTACGAAGTAAATGGCGTGACTTTCAGGCGTGAGATTTTTTCTTCTTTTGTTGATAATGTCATCATCATTAAATTGTCTTCAAGCAAAAAAGGAAGCCTGAATTTTTCTATTAATGCTTCTACTCCACATTTGAAGAAATCAATTTTTACGGAGAAAAATCAATTGATGATTACCGGAACGAGTGGTTCGGTTGATAATAAAATCGGGAAAATCAATTTCAAAACCGTTGCGGTTCCTGTTTTAAAAGGTGGAAAATTAACCTCGACTCAAGATCGACTTGAAATTTCCGGAGCGGATGAAGTGGTAATTTATGTTTCCATTGCTACGAATTTTAAAAAGTATAACGATATTTCGGGAAATCCGGATGCGAGAGTTTCGGAATATTTACAATCTGCTTTACATAAAAAGTATGATATTGAATTAAAAGCTCATATCGAAAAGTACCAGAGATATTTCAAGCGCGTCAGTCTGGATTTAGGAACAACAGAACAGGCAAAGAAAACAACCGACGTCAGAATAAAAGAGTTTGCCACTTCAAAAGATCCGGATTTGGTGGCTTTATATTTTCAGTTTGGGCGCTATCTTTTAATATCCTCTTCACAGCCGGGAACGCAGCCAGCCAATTTACAAGGAATCTGGAATTATCAGCTGAATCCCGCCTGGGACAGCAAATACACAGTAAACATCAATACAGAAATGAATTACTGGCCCGCTGAAAATACGAATTTAAGTGAAATGCACGAGCCTTTATTCGATATGATTCAGGATTTATCGGTGACCGGACAGGAATCTGCCAAAGAAATGTATCATGCAAGAGGCTGGAATACACATCACAACACAGATTTGTGGAGAATTACAGGAATCGTAGATGGCGGCTTTTACGGAATGTGGCCAATGGGTGGCGCGTGGCTTACACAGCACCTTTGGAATCATTATCTGTACACCGGAGATAAAGGATTTTTGAAAAAATATTATCCTGCTTTGAAAGGTTCTGCTTTATTTTATCTGGATGTTCTTCAACAAGATCCTTCCAAAAAATATCTTGTGGTTTCGCCTTCCATGTCGCCGGAAAATACGTACATGAGAAGTGTAGGAATTACTGCCGGAACCACGATGGATAATCAGCTGGTTTTTGATGTTTTCAATAATTTCATTAATGCTTCAAAAATTTTAAATGAAGATATAAATCTTTCGGATGAAGTAAAAATGGCTTTAAGTAAACTTCCGCCGATGCAAATCGGTCAGCACGCCCAATTGCAGGAATGGCTGAAAGACATGGACAGAACCGATGATAAGCACAGACATATCTCGCATTTATACGGGCTTTTCCCATCAGGGCAAATTTCTCCTTTCAGAAATCCTGATCTAACAGAAGCTACAAAAAATTCAATGACCTATCGCGGTGATAAATCCACAGGCTGGTCGATGGGCTGGAAAGTGAACTGGTGGGCAAGATTGCTGGATGGAAACAGGGCTTTTAAATTAATTTCAGATCAATTATCTCCTGCTCCTATCGATAATAAGGGAGAATCCGGAGGTACTTACCCTAATCTGCTTGATGCACATCCACCCTTTCAAATCGACGGAAATTTTGGATGTACTTCAGGAATTGCGGAAATGCTTCTGCAAAGCTATGACGGCTGTATTTATATTTTGCCGGCCCTTCCGGATTCTTTACCGAATGGTTCTGTGAAAGGATTAAAAGCGAGAGGCGGTTTTGAAATAGATATCGATTGGAAAAATTCTAAACTGACGAAACTGGTTGTAAAATCCACTTTAGGCGGAAACGCGAGAATCAGAATTGCAAGAAATTCTCAAATTAAAACTAAAGTAAATTTACAATTGGCAAAAGGGGAAAATCCGAATGAATATTATCAGGTGAATTCAGTTAAAACTCCTTTAATTTCAGAGCAGGCACAGTTAAAAGGATTTGCCGTTCCGGAAACTCATTTATTTGATTTTAATACTGAAAAAGGTGGGATTTATACTTTTTCTGTGGTGAAATAAGTTATTTAAATAGTGTTGTTTTACCACAGATTTCACAGATTTTCACAGATGTTTGTGTAAAGTGTGATTTATATCTTTTAAATTCATAGGTATCTATCTGTGAAATCTGTGGGAATTTATATATTTTAAATTCAATTTTAAAATTATTACGATTAAGACTCTCTCACTCCTAAACTCTAAAACTTAGCTTCCAATTTTATTCTTCTCTATCCATTTTGGATATTCTTTATTGATCAGCTTTTCTGCAAAATCACCGTACCAGCTGTAGCCGTTTCTTCGTTCTTCGGAAACTTCATTATAATTATATTTTACACTTCCATCACGATCCCCGAAAATCGGTTTATTAGTCTTGATGTCATAGAACCTTGCCCAGATCACAGAGTTTTTTTCTTCCTTTAAAGTCCGGACAGCTTTTCCGTTTACTTTGGAAACACTATAGCTGTAACCTTCTATTTTATTTTGTTTAAACCAGTTGACTGCAGATTTTACAGATTTTTCTATTTCAGGGGTAACAGGCTGCATCATTAAAAACCGTACAATCCCAACGGATTCTCCAGTTGCTAAAGAAATTGGCTCGAAAGCCCTTGCTTTATCAGGCTGAAGTGTTATTTCATTGTACTGATCTGCCCAGATTGCAGGATTTCCGTTTTGTACAACCTGTGTTTTCAGGATGCATTGAATTCCTTTTTGTACGGCAGTCTTTGATCTTTCTTTTAATTTTAAATCAACCGCTTCAAAACCATTTTTACCCTCTGCAACATTATATAAAACCGTCAATGCATTAATCATTGCATTGTCGTTGTACGTTATCTGTTTTCTGTAAATCGCAGAATTTGGGAAATACTGAGGGAAACCACCGTTTTCATACTGCATGGAAAGCAGGTATTCAATTCCTTTTTCAGCAGATTTCAGATATTCGGGATTTTTTGTGGACTGGTAGGAATGTATTAAGCCGTTAATTTCCTTTGACGTCGCGTTGTTATCAATCGTAGCAAGGTCATTATTTCCTGCCTTGATTATCTTCATTAATTTTTGGTCAACCGGTAAAGTGTAATCTACGTTCTTTTTATCGCTTGTATGTTTTCCCCAGCCACCGTTCGGCAGCTGATACAGCAGCATTTTTTCGGCTATAGAGTCTTTTACCTGAGCTGATGCAGCGATGGTCACTAACCCAAAAGCTAATGAATATATTTTTATTTTCATCAATTATTTAATCTTAATCGTTAGAGGATTAGCTACAATCTGCGACTGTCTGTCCAGCATTTTCTCCCAATCATCCATTGTCTGTACCTGTCCGCTTTTCTGCCATGCAAATCCTGCATAATAGGTAAGTTTCGGTTGTGGCGTTGTGATCACCAACAAATTACTCTCATCCGGGGCTTCTGTTCTGAATGAAACTGATTTTTCCACAATATTTGGGTTTACTACAATTCCTTCTCCTACGTAGGCATCATCAATTTTTTCCCAGTGAAGGTAAAATCCTTTCCTGTCGTTAAGTTTTGTAAGGCCCTCATTTTTATGCAGGCTGATCCCGATTGTATAGTTTGGTGCCGGTTTTTCAGCTTTAAAATTTGATTCAAATTTCGAAAAGTTTGAGCCTATATCAAGAGAAATACGCTTGGTTTCCTGAACTTTATAATTGCTCCAGGGAAGATAAGTAAGTTCAAAAACAGTTCTTAAAGGCCCTTCCGCAATGGTTCTGGATGCAATAAAATTCTTTGAAACCTGAAGCTTTTCATTTTCCCAGATCCCGACACCTCCCGTTCCGCGGCTGTTTCCCACGTGGTAAGGATCATAGCCCTCGCCTCTTGTATCTTTATGATAATAAAGGGGATCCGTAAGGTATCCTTTGTACCAGTTATTAATCACCAGATTCTCTGTTCTTTTCAGCCAGATATCCACTCCGCTGGAAAGTGTGCTGCCTTTAATACCTTCTTCCGCTTCTTTTTGTCCTTTCGGGCCGTAAACACGGAATGCAACCTTGTCATTTTCCCATGCGTAATCGTCTACTCTTTCAGGAACCAGCCTGGAGTATGTTTTAGCTTTGGTTTCCGCAAGCGGAGACTTGCTGTCTGATAAAACTTTATAGGTTTTTGATTTTTTAGGATCTATGGTTACATAAAAAAGAAGCTCATCTTTTTTGCCATCGTTATCATAATCAATCCATTGGATTGGGATATTTTTGTTATCTTCGTCTTTGATCCTGAGATCTGCCTCTCTTACTTTCTTAAGGATTGGCTTCAGGGCCGTCAAAGAAAGAGAAGCCACTTCTGCTCTTGGGAAATCCAATGTATTGGTAACCTCAATTGTCTGTTGAGCCTGCAATAAATTTCCACCTGCGCAACCGATTGCGCACACCAATCCAAAAAAAGATTTTTTAACACTGACCATAATTTTTGATTCATTGAGTTAATGTTTCAAAAGTAAAAAATATATTTAAATTAAACCTAAAAAAATGTGTATTTAGCATAATTATAACACAATTTTTGGATTTAAATGACCCTTTAAGAATCTGAATAATAAATTAATCAAAAACTATTTAAAATTTAGTCCTCAGAAAGTGAATGATGGCATAATAATTATTGTATATAAAGAAATTAAAAACATAAAGATGGAAAATTTGCTAGAAAACAGAGATTTAATTAACAGATATTTGGAGCTTAGCGTTAAACAGCAATTTAATTTTGATGTAAATCTTAAAGACGAATATACATTTACACAAAATCTGGTTTCGGGAAAGCCAATCATAGCGACTACCTTCTCCGAACAGATGATCAGCCATCCAAAAATCAAATTATTTCTTACTTCAATGATTGCAGAAATCAATAACGGACACTGTACAGCAGAATTTATGCAGTACCAGATCAACAACCTGCAGGAACCAAGTTCCGGGCAGATGGAAGAAATCATATGAAATAGAGATCCCCACAGAAAAACTGCAGGGATTTTTTTACGTTAAAAGTTATAATTTCAGGCTTCCTGGAGATATTTGGCCACTTTATCTTCCAGGTCTTCCAGGTTAAAAGGCTTTGCAACATAATCATCAGCCTGCGCCTGCTCTGCTAATGCTACAATATCATTGTTGGCTGTCACATAGATAACCGGAATATTTTTAAATTCTTCATGATTTTTCAGAAGTCTGGTAGCCTCTACACCTCCTATCTTCGGGATCCAGTTGTCCATCAGGATTACATCCGGCTGAAACTGTGAAACTCTTTCTAAAATATCATGGGAGGTTTCCGAAATTTCGACCTGATAACCATTCTCTTCAAAAATGATGGTGATCACTT
The DNA here is from genome assembly GCF_000430825.1 of Chryseobacterium daeguense DSM 19388. GTDB lineage: Bacteria > Bacteroidota > Bacteroidia > Flavobacteriales > Weeksellaceae > Chryseobacterium > Chryseobacterium daeguense. The sequence goes on from NZ_AUMT01000004.1 coordinate 331,746, forward strand.
CCAGAATTGTAGTATCATCATCAAAAATCAAAATTTTCTTTTTACTCATATAAGGATGTATTTGTTCTTTTCTTTATTTATAATTGATTAATATATTTCGCTAAATTATTAGGCTTAATGATAAGATCATAAGCTATTTCTTCTGCTGCATGTTTCGGCATATAATCTACTTCTGCCGTTTCCGGATCCTGGATCCAGACTTTTCCATCATTTTTTTTGATATAAGAAAGGCCTTCCACCCCATCTGCATTGGCTCCGGAAAGTAAAACGCCTATCAGATTCTCACCGAAAGTTTCAGCTGCAGATTTGAAGGTGACATCTATTGACGGCCGGGAATAATTCATCTTCTCCGAACTGTCCAGCGACATGATTTTCTTATCTTCAAAAAGCAAATGATAATCTGCCGGTGTAATATATATTTTATTGTTTTCTATTTCCGTTTTATCTTCTATTTCTATCACTTCTGCAGAGGAAAACTGCTGCAGCAGCGTCTGCAGAATATTGTTGGAATGAGCCTTTCGGTGCATGACCAGCAAAATAGGGAAAGCCATGTCTTCCTTTAAGTTTTTTATCATTTCAAGAATTACCTGAAGGCTTCCTGCAGAGCCCCCGATAACTACCAGTTCTGTACTTGTGTTTTGAATTTCCATTTACCTGTTTAAAATTAATTATGATCCACTTTTTTCCAGATTTTCTGGTCGCTTACCAGCTGATAATTCTTTCCTAATTTTGAAAATCTTAAAGTTTCTTTTGCTCCTAAAGCCAAAAAACCCAAGTTCTCAAGACTGTTATCAAAAAGCTTAAAAACCCTTTCCTGGAGACCACGGTCAAAATAGATCAGCACATTTCGGCATATAATCAGCTGAAAGCTGTTGAATGAGCTGTCTGAAACCAGATTATGGGTTGATAATATTAATTTTTCCTGTAAGCTTTTATCAAATCTTGCACTGTCATAATTGGCCGTATAATAATCTGAAAAATCTTTCTTACCCCCAGACTGAATATAGTTCTCCGAGTACAGTTTCATCTGCTGCAGCGGAAAAACCCCTGACCTTGCCGTTTCCAGCACCGACGGATTAAGATCTGTACCGTATATCAGTGATTTGTGGTACAGATTGGCTTCCTTCAGCAGTATCGCCATAGAATACGCTTCTTCCCCAGTTGAACAGCCTGCTACCCAGACTCTTATCAAAGGGTATGTTCCCAGCTGTGGTAAAATAGTTTCCCTTAAAACCTTAAAAAACTGCGGATCACGAAACATTTCCGTGACGTTTACCGTAATCTCCTCAATGAAGCGCTTCAGATAATCCGGCTCATTGAGAATGGTGTACCTCAGCTCTGCAAAGCTTGTAAACCTGTCGATGAGACAGATCCTGTTTACCCTTCGTTTAAATGATGCCCTGCTGTATTCGGAAAAATCATAGCCGTACATGTCATACACATCTTTAATCAGGAATTCTACCTCTTCATCTTTTACAATACTTGGTTCCAGCATCAGGTAAGTTTTTCTATGGCGGTTATTAAAAGATCGACATCTATAGGCTTTGAAACATAATCCTGTGCACCAGCATCCAGGCATTTCTGGCGGTCTTCCGGCATGGCCTGTGCGGTGACTGCCACTACCGGTACATGAGCTATAGACGGTGTATTTCTTATGATTTTCAGCGCCTGGTAACCGTCCATTTCAGGCATCATCATATCCATTAAAACAACACTGATGCTGGTATCCTTCAGGAGGATATCAATAGCTTCCTGAGCCATTGCGCAGCTTTCTATCTGATAACCACGTGCTTTTAGGGTGAGCTTCAGTGCAAATATGTTACGCGGATCATCGTCCACTATTAAAATTTTCTTATTCATCAGATTCCAGCTGTTTAACTTTCATACAACCATACACGAAGTAATGATAATAACTGATCTATATCCACCGGTTTTGAAATATAATCCGAAGCGCCTGCGGTAATGCATTTTTCACGCTCCCCTATCATGGATTTTGCAGTGATTGCAATGATCGGAAGTCTTTTAAACATCGGCATTTTCCTGATTTCTTTAATGGATTCATACCCGTCCATTTCCGGCATCATCATATCCATTAAAATAACATCTACATCAGGATGCTCCTTGATCTGCTGCAATGCATGCTTACCATCCATGGCAACTACTACTTCCACTTTGTACTTTTCCAGAGCTTTCGTCAATGAGAAAATATTTCTCACATCATCATCAGTAATAAGAATTTTTTTACCGCTCAAAACTTCCGTTAAAGAACCCAACACTTTATTTCTGACTGTTTCTACGGAACTGTTTTTTTCTTCAACCAGATGCAAAAACAGGCCAACCTCATCCAAGATTCTCTGGTAAGAATGAGCCGTTTTAACAACAATAGAATCTGCGTACTGCTTGATTTTAAGCTCTTCAGATTTGGTTAAATTTTTTTCTGTGAAGATAATGATAGGCAGATTTTCCAGTCCGTCATAGCTTTTGATAGATTCTACAATCTGGTATTCATTCCCTTTGGAAGCTCCCACATCCAGGATTACACAGTCTACATGGCCTGTTGTTAAAGCTTTTACACTGTCTTCCACATTATTTTCTACTGCTAATGTAATATTAAAATTGCTTAAAAAATATGACAATGCGCTTGCATGCTTCGCATTTTCTTCAACAATTAAAACTTTTTGCGGAGATTTACGAAGTGCTTCCTCTATTTTTTTGAACACATCCGTCATCTGATCCAGTGCTACAGGCTTGTTGATAAAATCAATAGCTCCTTTCATAAGACTTTCTTCCTTTACATGAAGCACAGACATCATGTGAACAGGGATATGTCTTGTTTCAGGATTAGATTTAAGCTCATCCATAACCTGCCATCCGTCTTTTACAGGCAATTGGACATCCAGCAGAATTGCTTTCGGGTGATATTGAAGGGCGGCGGGCAAAGCATGGTCTCCGCGCACTTCTACAACGGCTTTATAGTTCTGCAGGTGGGCATATTTCAATAAAGCCTTAGCAAAATTGGTATCATCTTCAATGATCAGAATGACGTCATCATCTTTCGTAATATTATTCTTATCATCATCAATATTATCTGGAATTTCAAGCGTATTGACAGGCAGAGACGCAGGATTGCCTTCTTCCAGAATATGCTGAATCTCTTCCACATCTTTATGAATAATTTCTACAAGCTTCTGGTCTGTTCCCGGCTTTTCCGTTTCTGCAACTGCCTTTTTTACAGGGATAATGAAGCTGAACTCACTGCCTTCATTTAATTTACTCTGAAGGATCAGTTCTCCACCTAGTAATCTCGCGATCTCCCTGCTGATGGATAATCCTAGGCCTGTTCCCCCGAATTTTCTTCTTGTGGAACCATCCGCCTGCTGGAAGGCTTCGAAAATAATTTTCTGCTTGTCTTCTGCAATTCCTATTCCGGTATCTTTTACCGAGAAAATAATGAAATCTTTATTTTTAATGTCTTTTTTAATGCTAAGGTCAATACCTCCTTCTGTTGTAAATTTCACCGCATTAGATAATAAGTTTCTCAAGACCTGATCCACACGCAGACGATCTGTCTCGATGATCTTTTCTACATCGTCATCTACTTTAATATTAAATTCTATCCCTTTTTCTTTTATTAAAGGATTAAATAAACTCTTCAAATCCTTTAGAACCTCATCAATTGCAATATTCTGATAATCCAGTGTCATTTTTCCGGACTCTATTTTTGCAAGATCTAAAATCTCATCAATTAAAGTCAATAAACTGCTTCCCGAGGTTTGAATCACTTTTGCAGATTCTATCTGGTCTTCACTTAAATTTTCATCAGGATTTTCCGCCATTAAACGGGAAAGAAGCAGAATTGAATTCAATGGAGTTCTCAATTCATGGGACATATTTGCAAGGAACTCAGATTTGTACTTCGTGCTTAAAGCCAGCTCTTCTACTTTCTTCTGAATTTCATTGTTGCGCTCGGCAATTAAGTGGTTTTTCTCTTCCAATAATCTGGAACGTTCTTCCAGCTCTGCATTAGCCTGCATTAGCTCTTCCTGCTGCACTTTCAGCTCTTCTTCCGAAGCCTGAAGTTTTTGGGTCTGCGCTTCAAGTTCTGTATTTAGATTTTCCAGCTCAGAATGCTGTACCTGAAGTTCTTCAGACTGCGCCTGGGTTTCTTCCAGCAGCTGCTGTTCTTTTTCGCGGCCTTTAGCGGCACTTAACGCAATCCCAATATTCCTGCAACACTCTTCAAAATAATCAATTTTATCCTGATCAAAATCATAGGCTGACCCCAATTCCATTACCCCGATGCAATGCCCGTCAAACAAAATAGGAAGTAAAAGCAATGCATTAATCTTTATGGTGCTGCTGGCAAATGTTACTACAAAGTGATCTTGGTTTATATCATTAAAAACCTGTAAATCTTCATTTACAAAAACCTGTCCTACCATGCCTTCGCCCGGCTCAAAATACTTTTTCATATTCTGTTCCAGTCCGAAAGAAGCATTGAGCTTTAATAATCCTTCGTCAAAAAGATACATTGCCCCATTGATACAGTTTCCATAGCTGATCAGCTGATTCAGGGACTGGTCTGCTACTTCTTTTACAGATTTATTTCCAACTAAAGATTCGTTCAGCAATGCAAGGCCTTTCTGGCGCCAGTCGCTTTTATTAATCTTGTCAAAAGAGTTTTTCAGGGACTCTGTCATGTGATTTAATGACTCTACCACATCTCCCAGGTCATCCTGGGCATTATCAATCATTTTCTGACTGTAATCACCATTGGCTACCCTGTTTGCCACCTGCTGAATTGCGCTTACACGTCTGCTGATCTCCAGATCTTTTGCTGTCAGCTGTTTTTCAAGCTTATCTCTGCGGATAAGGTCTGAGCGTAATTTTATGTAAAAAAATGTAGTCACCACAATAGCTGCCAGTGATGAGAAAATGATGAATAAAACGGTAGTACGTGAAGAATTATTAAGATCTTTATTCTTAATATCCAGCTGGTTTTCTTCATACTGCACAAAATCTCGAACAATCTGCCTGCATTTGTCCATGTACATTTTACTCAGCAGGATCTGCTGCTGGGTCATTACAGTGCCTTTTCTTCTGTTTTCGACGAGCTGTCGCAGGTTATTGATATTGCTGTTAACATTTTGTTCCAGAACATTCAGCCTGTCAAGCTGATTTTTATCTGTTATATCCAAAGCTTTTGCCCTTTCAATGGCTTTTGGGTATTCTTCTAAGCTGCGGTTGTAAGGTTCCAGAAAGCTTTCTCTTCCTGTAAGCTGATAGCCCCTGTTTCCCGTTTCTGCATCCAGCAGCGAAATTAAAACATCTTTTACCGCGGTGATAGACCGTCTGCTTTTTGAAAGACTTTCCCGGTGCTGCATCTGATTCTGGATGCTTACATAAGATGCTATCGAGCTTGCGATAAGGATCATCAGAGATAATCCGACTCCAAATTGAAGGTTTCTTATAATTTTTTTAGGCATGGAAATTAATTTAAAGGTAAGGTGAAATAAAATGTAGATCCCTCATCTACTTTACTAGAAACTCCTATGTTCCCGTGATGTTGTTTTATGATTTCCGAACAGATGAACAGGCCGATCCCCATTCCATGAAACTGCAGTGAAGATTCTTCCACACGGTAGAATTTCCTGAAAACGGCATCCTGCTTGAAATCCGGAATACCGATGCCAAAATCAGTAACATTTACCTTTACTTCCTGCTCTTCTTCATCTACGAAGGTGGTAACAATTACCTGATTATTTTGGGGTGAATATTTGATAGCGTTGGTAAGAAAATTGATGAGCACCTGCTCTATGCGGATTTCGTCCAAAGGAATAAGAATATCGGGTTTTATTCCGTGTCTTTCTATTCTTACTTTATTTTCGTCGTGGGTCTGTAGAATGGTTTCAATGGCATTCTGAATCACATGTTCCAGATTGGTAGGCTTTTTATTGATTTTCAGTTTTCCGTTTTCTATTTTGGAAACATCAAGAAGATCTGTAATTAAGCTGTTCAGCTTCTCGATCTGATCCTGAGCTTTCATGACAAAGCTTGCCTCCATGGTTTCTTTGTCCAGCTTCAGTTTTCTGTCCAGCAGCTGAATGTAGGCTTTAATGCTTGTAAGAGGAGTTTTCAGCTCATGGCTGGCGATGCTCAGGAATTCGTCCTTTTCCTTTTCTACTTTCTTCTGGTCATCTATATCTGTAAAACTTCCTACCCAGTTTTTAATGGCATTTCCATGTTGTACTGGAGTTACACGCAAAAGATGATAACGGAATTCTCCTGATTCCAGATTTTTGATCCTTATTTCCAGATCAAGAGCATTTCCTTTTTTTTTGCTGCGCTCCAGCTCTTCTTTTATATTGAGATCATCCGGATGCGTTTCGGGAAAATCTTTTTCAGACTTAGAATATTCGTACCATTTCCTGTTTACAAAGTCTACCTCTCCTTTTTCATTTAATGTAAAAGCTATTTGGGGCAGAGATTCCAGCATCAGGTGAAAATGATCGATCTGGGATTTCATGGTCACCTGGGATTCCCTTCTTCCTTTCACCTCCAGTTCCAGGCTTTGCTGCGTTTTTTTCATCGCGAGATTCTGCTCCTGCAGGTTGTAGAAGGTTTTCACTTTCAGCAGCAGGATTTCCGGGTCTACCGGCTTGGTAACATAGTCCATACCACCGGAAGCATAGCCTTTGGCTATGAATTTTTTCTCTGTATTTACAGCAGACAAAAATATAATGGGAACTTCTTTCGTTTTGCTATAGCCGGCCAGTGTTTCCGCCACCTCAAACCCATCCATATCCGGCATCTGAACATCCAGAATTATTAAAGCATAATCATTTTTCAATGCTTTTCCCAGTGCCTTTTCACCGGAATCTGCGGTATCTACCTGAAAATCTTTGGATTCAAGCAACTTCTTTAATGAATAAAGGTTGCTTTGATTATCATCAACAATTAGGATCATAAAACGTAAAATCAATAATTATTTTAAACTTACAAATCTTTCAAAATTACTTACAAAATTCCGAAAAACAGTAATATTTTAACCATTTCTGCTTACATACCACATTTATAAAGTTTTTCAATTATAAGTGAGAAAAATTTAAACATAAATTTTTCAACCTCTTTTCTCCCACCAGTTCAAGGTTTTAGCTTTAATATTTTCTATTTTAAAATATGTTTAATGAAAATTTTCCTTATATATCGGGATTCTCGGCATAGTGTTTGAATAGAGAATGACAACACTTTTTCACTTAAATATATATTTTTCCAATTGTAACCCCTCTTTTTGCAGGGGTTACTTGTTTTATTTTAATTTATTTTTAGCTTCTGTTTAATTTTTACTTTTTCCACTTTTTAATATGAAAAAGAAAATTATACACCACATCCAGCACTAATGGCACAACTTCTGATATAGCCAACACACACTCTTAAATCAAAATATTATGTCGATCAAATCAAAGTGGCTTTTTGCACCACATGTAACGGCTATTCTTGTGCCACGCCTTCAGAAAAAAAATACTGCAGTCATCCGGATATCATTGATCATTTCTTTTATCACGGTGAGCCTTGGTTCGCACTGGATCATGATACATTTGAAGAATCCGTAAACCAAGAAAACACAGAATTGCGAACTCTGAATCTGGATGAGCACATGAAAAATGACCACGCTTACTGTCATTGCATCAAGAAAGCAGCGCCACAAACCGCTAAATTCATTCATGAAACTGCAGATACGTATGCAGAACCATTTCTACAGGAAAATTATGATCTTGACAATGATATTTATTTTAAAGATCTTTATACCTACAATAATTTCCACTGGATCAGCGCATCAAACAACCACTACAGAAATACAGGAACATAACAGCAAATTCATCCCATGAAAATCGCTACCTACAATGTAAATGGTGTCAACGGCCGGCTTCCGGTACTTCTTCGGTGGCTTGAAGAAGCTCAGCCCGACGTTGTCTGTCTTCAGGAGCTGAAAGCACCGCAGGAACGTTTTCCCATTGAAGCGATTCGTGATGCAGGATATCAGGCAATCTGGAAAGGTCAGAAAAGCTGGAACGGCGTGGCCATCCTATCCAGAGGTCATGAAATAGTGGAAGTACAGCGCAGCCTGCCCGGAGATGATGAAGATGTACAGAGCAGGTATATTGAAGCTATTATAAACCAAATGGTGATCTGCTGTCTCTACCTTCCCAACGGAAATCCTTACCCAGGGCCAAAATTCGATTATAAGCTGGCCTGGATTAAACGTCTTCAAAAAAGAATGAATGAGCTGATTAAAATGGAACTTCCCGCTATAGTCATCGGTGATTTTAATATCATCCCGACTCCGCTGGATGTTCATAAGCCGGAACGTTGGGAAAATGATGCCTTATACAGAATTGAGGTAAGAAAAGCATATCAGACTTTATTAAAGAAAGGCTGGCTTGATTCTATCAGGACCCTGTTTTCTGATGAAAAAATCTATACATTCTGGGATTATTTATACAAAGCCTATCAGCGTGATGCAGGAATTCGACTGGATCACATCCTCCTGAGCCCTTATCTTTCTCCATCACTGAAGTCCGGTGGTGTGGACAAGCATGTTCGGGGCTGGGAAAAAAGCAGTGATCATGCGCCTGCATGGATCGAACTTGAAAGGTAGGTTTAAGAAATTAGTATTAAATTTAAACTAAAAAAATTGAAGCTTCCTTTATCCTATTATCGAAATCCTGATACCCTTTTCTTAGCTAAGGACCTTCTTGGCAAAGTATTATTTACGAACATCAATAATGTCATAACCTCCGGGATAATAGTAGAAACGGAAGCCTATCTGGGCGCCGGTGATAAAGCTTCTCATGCTTATGGAAACCGCCGGACCGGCCGGACAGAAACTTTGTACAGCGAAGGCGGTGTTTCTTATGTGTATCTATGCTATGGAATTCATTATTTATTCAATGTCGTAACTTCTGTGGAAGATGATCCTCATGCTGTCCTTATCCGCGCAGTTGAACCCTTTCATGGAAAAGAAGCGATACAGATAAGACGGAATATGCCCGCGGAAAAGCCATCCATATCATCCGGGCCGGGCTCAGCCGCAAAAGCATTAGGAATAGATGCTGCCTTTAATAAAAAAGATCTGAGCAGCGAAGAAATCTGGATTGAAGATGTCGGCATCCAGTATTCGGAAAATGAAATTGTGTCTAGTCCGCGTATTGGGGTTGCGTATGCGCAGGAAGATGCGCTTCTGCCCTTTCGTTTTTTTGTTAAGGGCAATACATATGTAAGTAAACCGAGGTTATAGTTTTCTTTTGCTTTTTTGATATTATATACTACCATCTCTTATCAATGTGATTTGCCTCATAAAGAAAATATTTTCTGTTTGCTAAGTTTGAGTAACCAAATTATTTAAATTATGAAAATCATCTATTCCAGCACACTTCTTCTGTGCGTGCTCACAGCCTGTACAAAATCTGAAACACAATACCGCGACAAAGAAAACAAAAGGGAAACGGTAAATGACAGAGCTTCAGATACCATAAAACCTTTAAATGAAATATCAGACACCCTCAGGATAAAGGGTGACAGTACAGATGTAAAAACAGATAATGAATAGTTATTGCTAAAATTAGTATTAAAATTAAATTAATGAACCCAAAAGGCAGATTATTAATTATTGGCGGCAAAGAAGACAGGGACGACAACCAAATAGAAATGAAAGAAAAAAACCATGATTTTTCACCACATGAAATCCTCAAGCTCCTGACAGCCTCAAAAGATGACCGGATAGAAGTCATTACCACCGCAAGCTCCGAACCTGAAGAGATGCGCGAAACCTACACTAAAACATTCAACGAAATAGGATATACCAATTTTGATTTTCTGGATGTATGTGATGAGCAGGTGCACAGCGATTTTCATCTCAAAAGAATTTCAGAAGCCAGGGCTGTCTTTTTTACAGGCGGCGATCAGAAGCGGATCTGCGAAGTTTTGAAAGAATCTGTTGTAAGAAAACTTTTAATGGAAAAATACCGGAATGAAGAAGGTTTCACCATCGCAGGAACAAGTGCAGGAGCTATGTGCATGCCGGAAATTGTAATCCTGGAAGCAGAAAACGGCGAAGCCATGCTGGAACATGATATTGATCTGGGTACCGGCCTTGGCTTTATTGATAACTGTATTGTTGATACCCATTTTGTACACCGTGCAAGATTCGGGAGGCTGGCTCATGCCGTTATTCTACACGAAAATTGCTGGGGAATCGGATTAGGTGAAGATACCGCGCTTCTTATCGAGGAAGGAAATAAAGCTACCTGTCACGGTTCCGGGATGGTATGGCTTCTGAACGGGTCGGAAATCAGGCAAACCAATATTAAAACCGTAGAAAAAGGTCATCCCATCTACGCAGAAAACCTTAAAGTCCATATTTTGACAGACAAATGCAAGATTGATCTCAGCAAAAATATATTTACAGGAAGTGATGAATCCGAGAGTTAATAATCATTACAACACTTAATCATTATATGCTGATTTGTATTGATGCAATTAGTTTTTTCTATTTTTAATAAGGTGGTCGTGAAATGATATTTTCCTAACTTGTATGCTTTAAACAAAATCTAATAATATCATGTTTAAATCTTATACAAAAGATACTAAACCTGATCAGATTATTGTTTAAACCAACTAAAGAAATAGCGAGATCATTTTATGAAAAATAAAGATATTAATTTTCAAAAAGGCTTTACATTCAGCAAGCATATCCCGGAAGAAATATCACATTTCGACCGGGTTTTCGATGTTTTTAAAGACCTTCTCACCCATACTTCCGGCGATATTGAAGAAGCCTTCGAGTGGCTGGACGTACTGGATAAGGAATACAATATCTTTAGTGATGAGTATACCCTTGAAGATTTTGAAGAAGACCTTAAAAAACGCGGTTATATTCGGGAAGAAAAAGATTCCGAGGACGGAAATTCAGGAACAGGGAAAGGCAGAAATGTGCTGACACCCAAACTGGAAGCTACTTTGAGAGAATATGCCCTGGACCAGATTTTCGGGAAGCTTAAAAAAAGCGGAACAGGAAATCACCGCACATCAAAAACAGGAATCGGGGATGAAAGGGACGGTGAAAACCGAAATTTCCAATATGGTGACGACCTTTCAGCCGTCAATATGACCGAAAGTCTGAAAAATGCCCAGATCAATAACGGGATTTCCGACCTTCGGCTCACAGAAGAAGACCTGATTGTAGAAGAAACCAAGCACAAAGCCCAGATGAGCACCGTTCTGATGATCGACATCAGCCACTCCATGATCCTGTACGGTGAAGACCGTATTACGCCGGCTAAAAAAGTGGCCATGGCATTGGTGGAATTAATCAACAGGAAATATCCAAAAGACTCCATAGATATTATTGTTTTCGGGAACGAAGCATGGCCTATTAAAATCAAAGACCTTCCCTATCTCCAGGTTGGGCCTTATCATACCAATACAGTGGCCGGGCTGGAACTCGCAATGGATATCCTCCGGAGAAAAAGAAATACCAACAAGCAGATTTTCATGATCACCGACGGTAAACCCAGCTGCATCAAGCTTCCCAACGGAGAATATTATATGAACAGTGTAGGACTGGATCAAACCATTGTATCCCAATGTCTTAATAAAGCAGCACAGGCCAGAAAGCTTAAAATCCCGATCACTACTTTTATGATTGCGCAGGATCCTTATTTAAGACAATTTGTGAATGCTTTTACCGCTCAAAATAAAGGAAAAGCCTTTTTGACAGGGCTTTCCGGATTGGGAGAAATGATTTTTGAAGATTACGAAAGAAACAGGATCAAAAGGATTTAGAAAAAGCTGGAAACTGGGTGCTGTTCAGATCAGATCAGATCAGATCAGATAAATTCAAATAATTATATGGAATTGGATTAACGATCCACTATTCAACCATTAGAAATAATAAAATTTAAAATGAAAAACGATATTACATTTAAGGAATTAAAAAATTCCGGTTATGTTGATCAAACGATTAATGAAGAAATCAAATCTAATTTAATTGCAAAAATTAAAGCTAAAGAGCCTGTATTTGAAGGACTTTGGGGCTACGAAGATTCTGTGGTGCCTCAATTAAAGAAAGCCATTCTTGCGGGTCATCATATTAACCTTCTCGGCTTGCGCGGACAGGCCAAAACAAGGATTGCCAGAAGCATGGTAAGCCTTCTCGATGAATATATGCCGATTGTAAAGGGCTCTGAAATCAACGACAGTCCTTTTCATCCCATTTCAAAATATGCCAGAGATCTTATTGCTGAGCTTGGTGATGAAACCCCGATTTCTTGGGTTCACCGCTCAAACCGTTTCTTTGAAAAACTGGCCACGCCGGATGTAAATGTAGCTGACCTTATCGGTGATATCGACCCTATAAAAGCAGCAACCCTCAAGCTTCCCTATTCTGACGAGCGCGTTTTACACTACGGAATGATTCCGCGTGCCAACCGCTGTATTTTTGTCCTGAATGAGCTTCCTGATTTGCAGGCGAGGATTCAGGTTTCTTTGTTCAATATTTTGCAGGAGGGTGATATCCAGATCCGCGGATTCCAATTAAGAATGCCTTTGGACATACAGTTTGTATTCACCGCAAATCCTGAAGATTACACAAACAGAGGAAGCATCGTAACCCCTTTGAAAGACAGAATCGGTTCCCAGATTTTCACCCATTATCCAAAAACCATCGCTCTTGCGAGACAGATTACGGAACAGGAAGCAGTGATTTCAAATGAGGATAAATCAAAAATACAGGTTCCGGATTTAGCAAAAGACCTTTTGGAAGAAGTAGCCTTTGCAGCCCGTGACAGTGAATATGTAGATGCAAAAAGCGGTGTGAGCGCCCGTCTCACCATCAGCGCCATGGAAAATTTAATGGCGGGAGCAAAACTACGCCTGATAGAATCCGGTGCGGATAAAACAACAGTCCGCCTGATTGATTTTATGTCTGTAATCCCTTCAATAACAGGGAAAATAGAGCTTGTATATGAAGGAGAACAGGAAGGCGCCGATTATGTAGCCAAATTATTAATCGACAAAGCGGTAATGACACAGTTTGAAAGCCTCTTCCCACGCATCTCGAAACTGGAAAAAGAAGGAATCAAAACGCCTTACACAGACTTAATCAAGTGGTTCAACAAAAATCATCTTGAGCTCAACTACAATGATTCAGACGAGGAATTCTATAAAAAGCTTAACAGCATCACCCCACTGGTAACCGTGGTAGAAGAAAATGTATCCGATTTCAGCATTGAAGACCAGAATTTCTGTAAAGAACTGGTGCTTTGGGCATTAACGATAAGCAAAAAACTGGATAAATCTGAAAATCAGAATGCTTTTACTTTTGATTCTGCGGGGATCGGGCAGTATTTGAGGAATTGAGATTTTTTAAAACAAACTAAAAAAGAGACTGTTGTATAGCAGTCTCTTTTTTTATGGAAAAACTATTTTTAGTTTCCGTGTGTCAATTTTTCAAATAATGCAGGTATCCATATAAGCAGCAGCTGATATAGAAAAATCATTCCATGTACTATTTTTGAAAAAAATTACTCTTTTAGTATTTTCATAATTGATTCTAAAATCACCATTATTACTTAACAATTTATTGTTTTCTACACTAATGAAATTCTTCAGTACATTTAATGCTACTATTGATAATGAAAACAAGACCAATATTAAAAGTAATTTATTTGAAATAGTATCATAAATTGTGTTCAGATAAAACAATGCTGCCAAACCGATTACCAAGCCTATAACACACAATTTTATATTCTTTCAAAACTTAATTCTCCCGTATTCCACAACATCATTTTTTATCAATTATTACATTTATCTTTGCTTTATTCTTAAAATAATAAAATTTGGCTAAAAATATACTGATAATTTTCTTTTTGTCTTTGTTTTATCATGTTTGCAGTCAGAAATATAACATTCAGCACTACAATACGGATAACGGGCTTCCACAAAATAGTGTGAAAGATATTATTAAAGATAAATATGGCTTTATATGGCTCACCACAGAAAACGGCATTGTAAGATATGATGGGGCAAATTTTCTGGTTTACAAAAATTTTCCTTTAAACAGCCAGCGTTTTACCTATTTTTATGGTTCTCCGGAGAAAGACAGCATTCTCACTACCGGTGAATATGGCAACATCATAGTGCTGCATGACAAAAAGCCTGAAATCAGCAAAAGCAATAAATCCTTATATAAAAATATTATTTTTAAAGATCAAGCAGACTATCTGCTGTATCAGTCGAATTACAGTTATTCGGCGGGGGTGGATGTCAATTATTATATCAGGATAAAAAAAGGGATTTACTATATAACGGACGATTCTATTGTATATAAACCTTCCGATAAAGACCCTGGAACCTCCTTAAGAATAAATTCAATTTACAAAAACGGTCCAAGCTTCTTTGTCCTGGACGGATCGTTATTTTACATCAATCATCAATCCCGTAAAATTCAGCAGATAGAAAAAGGAAAAATCATTAATACCTTTCATGGGCCCCTGTTTACTGACCCTAAAAGTAAAATGATATGGAGCCAGATCAATAATCAGGTCTTTATCGTAAATAACAATATCATTTATACCTGTTTTTTTCATGATAAGAAATTCAGGATAGTAAAGCTTATCCAAATGCAGGATGATATCAATCAGGACAATCTTATCAGTGTATATTATGATAAATTCTATCAGAATCTTTACCTCGGGAGCGGTACTGAAGGTCTTCATATCATTAGCTTTCCAAGCTTCACAGCTTCTAAAAATCACTTAAAACCTTCTTCCAATTTTTACGCTACACTACCCTACGATGATTCTTCCGTGATAAGTTATTCCGGAGACGTATACAACAGGTACGGACTCGTACAGGATTATGGATTCAAAAATATTTCTTCCTTTTTCATGAGCTATGATCCGGATAAAAATATTATGGTAAGAAATGAAGGAGATGTAAGAATTTATAAGAAAGAAAATAACTATTCCAAGTTTACTTCCGTTCCCAAAAAAGATTTTTTTCTAAAAGATTTTTTCTTCGATGAAAACAATTATTACACACTTGCAGTAAAACAAAAAAAAGACGGCACACTGGAGTTTTACGGAATACTTTCCATATTCAGTAAAGGATCTTTTACTTCATTAAAAAAACAGATCATTTTCAGGGATGAGGTAACAAAATTTATCCGCCAGGATCAAAACAACATTTTGGTGGGTACAATGAGAGGTCTGTACAGGGTTTCAC
The DNA here is from genome assembly GCF_000430825.1 of Chryseobacterium daeguense DSM 19388. Lineage (GTDB taxonomy): Bacteria > Bacteroidota > Bacteroidia > Flavobacteriales > Weeksellaceae > Chryseobacterium > Chryseobacterium daeguense. The sequence continues at coordinate 347,031 of NZ_AUMT01000004.1, forward strand.
TCAATACCAATACAATTTATACCTTAACTCCAAATGAAAAAGTATCAATCCGAAATATTATTAAATCAAAAAAAGGATATTTCTGGATCACTACCCTAGGAAAAGGCTTTTACCTGCTCAAGGATAACCGACTTATTAAAATGCCGCGCGACAGCAATGGTAATATTTCTTCCTCACACACCGTCATGGAAGATGCTAAAGGATATCTCTGGATACCCACCAATAACGGATTGTACAAAGTACCGGAAAGCCAGCTGCTGAAATATGCCGCTGATAAAAAAACAAGGGTAAATTATTACCGCTATTCAAAAGATTCAGGGTTTATTACGAATGAATTCAACGGAGGCAGTAACGTAAGCGGTAATATGCTTAAAAACGGAGAATTTGTGCTACCTTCCTTAAACGGCCTCGTATTTTTTGATCCTTTAAAAATAAAAAGCTATTATCCTCAAAACATGTATATTGAAAGAGCGGTAGTGGATGGCAAAGAAGTTTATTTTAAAGATAATTTATATGTAAGTCAGGAATCGGACCGGATGGATATATTTATTGATGTCCCTTATTATGCCAATCAGGATAATATTTTAATTGAAGCAAAGCTGGACGGCCATTCCAAAAAAAGCTGGCAGCCGATAGGTAAAGAACGGAAATTTTCAATTTCAAACCTAAGCTACGGAAATCATACGCTCATTGTAAGAATGCTTGTTTCAGATACCGGAAAATTTGTTTATAAAAAGATTAATATTATCATTCCGCCCTATTTTTATCAGACAGTCTGAAATTTGTTGTTCTTTTTATTTTAATATTTCTTTTGTATTTATTAATAAAATGGAGAATAAGCTTTCTGAAACAAAAGAATGCCGAGCTGGAAAAAATTGTAAGCCACCGTACCAAAAGCCTTTCTGATAATATTGAAAAGCTGGAAATGACCAAAACGCTGCTTCGTAAGGAAGTGGAACAGCAGAAAAAACTCATCGGAACTATCACCCACGATATTACAACACCGATAAAGTTCATTGCTTTTACGGCTAAGGAAATGCTGGAAAAAAAAGAGTTTGATCAAAAAAGAACTGAGAAAATTTTCAATTCCATCTATAAATCATCAGATCAGCTGTATAATTTTACCATTACGCTGAAGGAATATGCCGATATCTACAGCCATCGCTCAGAAGAAAAATATTTTTATTCCCTTCATAAGCTTATAGAAGAAAAAAAGACACTGTTCACGGCCATTGCAGAGAATAATAATACCGTTATTACCAATACTGTAGATGAATCTCTGCATGTGAGGATCAGTAAAAGCATCCTGGCGGCTATTCTACACAATCTTTTGGATAACTGCGTGAAATTCACAGAAAACGGGAAAATTACAATCAGCAATACCATTGAAAATGACAATATTATTTTGCTTATAGAAGACACCGGAATCGGAATGGATGAACATAAAATAGAATATTATATGGAACTTCAGGAAAACATTGAAAGCGAAAAATTATTATTGCAGAAATACGGTATGGGGCTGCATCTTGTGCTCCAGCTGCTGCAGATGATCGACAGTAAAATTGTTTTCAAAAAAAATACACCTAAGGGAACTTCTTTTAAACTAATTCTTACAGACAAAAAAAATGACTAAACATATTTTAATAGCCGATGACCACGACATCGTATTGGCAGGAACAAGTTTAATTTTAGAATCAAGGCTGGAAAATGCTGTTATTGACCAGGCTGAAGACTATCCGGAAGCCATAGACAAGATTTCAAAAAAGAAATATGACCTTGTCATTTTGGATATAAACATGCCCGAAAGCAAAAACAAGAAAATGATCTCCGAGATTAAAGCAATTGATCCCGATATTAAAATTCTCATATTTTCTGCCTATGAAGAAGAAATAGCTGTGCAATACATTAAAGAAGGTGCCAACGGATATCTCAGCAAGCTGAGCAAAGTAGATGAGATCTCGGAAGCTGTAAGCAGGATATTTTCTGAGGGGTATTATTATCCGTCAGGTATTGTGAATCAATTGCTGCAGTCTTCACCGCTGGATTCCATTAAAAGTTTATCTAAAAGAGAGTATGAAATTTTTACATTAATGGCCATGGGAGACGGAAACCTCGAGATTTCGAATAAATTAAATATTCAGATGCCCACCATCAGCACGTACAAAAAAAGAATATACACCAAGCTGAAAACCAATAATCTGGCAGAGCTTATCAGCCTTTATAAAATCCATATATCTTAAATAAAAGGTTAAGTATATTGGGTTGGAGGATGGAAGAGAGAAGCTGGAAGTTATTGTTGTACCTAGAATTTCTGATGTTGTCATAAAATTGATAAAGTATTTTTAAAAGAATAACAAATACTAAATTGTAACTGTTTTTTTCAGCGTCAACAAACTTCCCTCTCCATCTCCCATCCTCCTTACTCATCAAATAAAACAATTTAAAACCACAAAAACAATACAACCTGTGTAGAAAATTTTCTACACGGGTCATTATTTTATTCTACATAAGGTGAGTTTTTTTATAGAACTTATTCTATAATTTTATGCCTGTGGTAAACGTATCGCTTTAATGCACTAAAACAAGATTTTTTGCAGTAAGAAAAGAATAGACAAGCCTTGGATCTTTGTATGCAGCGTTGCATTACTTCCCTAAAACTAAAAGCCTAAAACTAAATAAAATGCGAAAAGATTTAACTACATTATTCAAAGCAGTAGGATTCCTGATGTCTTCTATTGCTTTTGCCCAAACAGGAAACATCGGAGTAAACACCGCGAATCCCGGATCAACAATGGATATTAACGGATCTGTAGCAGCCAGTTATCTTGCAGTAACTGCCACCACCTATAATCTTACAGCCACAGATTTCCACGTATCATACAATGGTACTGCCAATGCTGTATTTAATCTTCCCGCCGCCATCAGTGGAGTTGGGAATTTTAAAGGCCGTATGTACACCATCAAGAATAATACCAGTTTTTCTGTCAGAGTAAACCCTGCAGGATCGGAAACTATTAATGGAAATACAAATGTTTTGGTACCTGCAAATCAGAGCGTGCAATTAATCAGCACGGGGCTTACAGGAGCAAGCTCCACCTGGGAAGTTGTTTCATTGGGTTCGTCTTCTACCGGAGATTATATTATTGTAAAACCAACTGCTTCACAATCTATAACTACCGGATCTGATGTAACTTTCGGCTCTGTAGTTGCTACCAATAATATTACGTACAGTGCAGGAGTTTTTAATTTAAAAGCTGGCAAAACGTATGTTCTTCGATGTCAGCTTCATGCTACAGAATTCTCTATTGCTAATGGTTACGCTGCTTATCAATGGGTTGACGCTTCAAATAATGCCCCGTTGCCTACCACCACTTTAGGAGTTGTGGATGCACTTAACAATTATCCTGCATCTTCAATAGGTGGCCAGCCGGAAGCTTATGCAATCTTCAAACCCGCAGCAGATACTTCCGTAAAAGTAAGAATGGAAACTGGCGGAGGAACGGCACTGCTGCACGGATCCATTGGCTTCATGTCAATTACAGAACTTTCAGGCGGTAACGGCAGCGGAGGAACCACAATCATTAATAACAATATCACGGCAAGCAATGGTACAAACATGTCCGGTTCTGATGTGAGATTGGGAGGCACCTTATCTCAGGCAACAAATATTGATACAGCAGGAAATAACCTGAGCGTTAACGGAACAGGAAAAGTTTTGGTAGGTACCAATACAGTTCCTACGGGTGCTTCCAATGCTAAGATTGTAATAGATAACGGGACTACCAATGGTGCATTACAGATAAAAGACGGCACACAGCAGCTGGGCTATGTATTGACAAGTGATGCCAACGGGCTTGCAACATGGTCATCTACTGTTACGACAGCATTTGCAGATAACTGGACATCTTATACAGGAACATTGGTTAATCCTTTTGAGGGTAATTCAGGGGCTGATAATCTATATACGGGAATATCAGTTGTAATTCCTGCAAAAGGATGGTACTATTTCCGTTCAGGACTTACCCTTACATCCACTTGTAATGATTATTGGCTTTATATCGCTGGTATTGGAGACGTATGGAAATCTTATTGTGGTACTTCCAGCCCTGAAGCAGTTAATTTTATTCCAAGAGATCAAAATAAAGTGTTATACTTCCCTGCACCAGGAACTTATCCTGTAGTAGCTCATAAAACGAATTATGTCGTTCCACTTAGTTTTAATGGTGGTAACCCTCCATTCTATTTAGACTTTGTAAAATTCCAAAATTAATCAACACAACTTTTGAATAAATAATATGAAAATACCATCTATTTTTATCTCCCTCCTGTTATTTTCAGGTGTGATGACTTACTCCCAAAGTGGAAATGTAGGTATAGACAATTCAGCACCGGGCAGCAAGCTTACAGTGAACGGGTCATTTGCTGCTACCTACAGACAGGTTTCCGCAAGCGGTACTGTTGGAATTAATGATTATTACGTCGCTTATAACGGCGGAACTAACGGAACCTTAACCCTTCCCGCAGCCATAAACGGCACCGGAAACTTCATAGGTAGAACTTACCATTTTAAAAACACAGGAACAGCAACCCTTTCGGTAGCCGCAAGCGGAACAGAGCTCATTGATAATCAGAGCGGAGCCGGTGTATCATCTGTAAATGTACCTCCAGGTTACTATGCTTTTTTTATAAGCAAAGGAACAGCTACGGGAACAACATGGGAACTCATCTTACTTTCAAGTTCAGACAGTCTTCCTGCAGCGGCATCTACGTATGCTTTTTCTACGGTAAGTACCACCACAAGGCAGACTCTTCCAGCTACTACCGGCCCTTTTATTGGCACAGAAATCAATTATCCGGAGGGAGCTGTACTTAATACCGGAAATGCTTTTAATACATCAACAGGACGTTTTACAGCACCTACAAACGGATATTATATGTTTTACGGTTCTACGCAATTTGACAACAGTTTGGTTTCGGGAGCTCCAACATTTAATTTTGCACTGCTTTACCTAATTAAAAATTTCAGTACCACTCCCAATAATGTATTGGTACAGTCTTTTCAGCCAAATCCAGGAACTCTTGTGGGCGTAAATGTTTCATGCATTACCTACTTGAATGCAGGAGAAACGGTAAGTATGGCTGGTGTAGCCGCAGTATCGAGCGGTAGTGTATATCAGGTAGTCGTGAGCTCACTTTACGGATATAAAATTGCCAATTAATTAAAGGTTTGCACTTATAAATTAAACTAAAAAAGGTTCTAATAACACAAAAAAATAACCATGTAACCCCTCATTACATGGTTTTTTATTTGGGGAAAATTAAATTAATTGTCTCTGTGGTGCCCTATTTTCAGCTCACGTTCCACTTCATCAATTTCCGGGAGTGCAGAATCATAGCTTTGCTCAATATATTGTAAGATGCTTTGATCCGTTTCACTACTAAGCTTCCTTACAAAAAACTGGTTGTTGGATTTCAGGTAATCAATGAAAACCTCCGGTTTTTGCCCTGTATTAATTGCTCTTTTATCATCATTTACAATGACTTCATTGAAATCCGTATTCATAAGCACCGTCTGGAAGAAAGAATCGCCTGCCAGGAAAGTATGAAGGTAAAAATCTTCAAATTTCATCACCTTTTCATTCGTGCTGAGAAAAGCGCAGGTATCCCGGGTAAAAATCACCCATTTTCCGCCTATAAAAAGAGTTATTCCCTTCATGAATTCCCGTTTGTAGATAAGAGAAGAAATGCGATAGGCCAATTCCGTAAAATGGTTGTGAATTCTCTGCAGCGTATCCGGTCTGTAAAACTTCTGGTCGTAGTAAAAAAGGTAATTCTTGTGCCTGTTTTCCGTAAGAAATTTCCTGATAATATCCTGGGATTTCAAGGGATAGTCTTCCCCGCTCAGGTTAATGAAAATATCCCATTTTGAACTTACATTAAGAAGAAATTCCATTGCATTGATTTCCGCTTTAATAATATTAAATCCACCCGAATTGATGTTCATGCTTTCCAGAATATAAGCATTAGGAAACTGTACGAGAAACTGCTGGATCTCTTCAGTAAATTCTTCTTTAGCCTTTCTGTCGATATGGATGAGGTAAAACTGATCCCGTGTATAGATCTTCCGGAAAAGCGCCTTGAACTTTTCAGGATGATGGTGTACCATAATAAAGTACGCAATTCTTACCAGCGGTATTGAAGAGGTTTCAGACGGCTCTGTTTCAGGCAGGGTCTGTGGAGTAAATGTCTGCATTTTTTGGAGATTATAAATCATCCGCACCGTGCAAACAATTTTTCAGTGGATCAATGTACAAATAATTTTTTGATAATCAATTAATTAAAAAGCTTGCTATTCCAAATATTTGTTGTATGTTTGCATAAGAATAATAAAACAGGCCTCTGCCTCTGCTTTCTGTTACAGTTTAGAATATCATTTTTTTCTTTTTCAGTTTTTGCCTTTTCAGCTGCCACATTTTATATTAAATCTTTTACAGATGAATATATGCATTGGTAATCTGAACAGCCAGAACCCAGAAAAACAACAATCAGAGCTTTTAAAAATAAGCCGAGTTTCATGTGATATTTTTATATTACAGCAGAATAATCAGCAAGCAGCAACATACACAAAATTTCTGCCTGCATCTATATATCAGCATTTTAAAATAAGTCTGATATCCTAAAGCCTTAAAAAGGCAATCTCAAAACAATGAATTTCAAAAATTTAAATTTAATAAACCCTATTATCCGCGCTGTCACCGAAGCAGGATATTCTAAGCCTACCGATATCCAGAGCAAGGCGATACCGCACATTCTGGATGGCAGGGATATCATAGGATGCGCACAGACGGGAACAGGGAAAACAGCGGCTTTTGCAATGCCGGTACTGCAGCTTTTGAAAAAGCACAGCCCCGAGCATATGGGAATCCGTACACTGATTCTTACTCCTACAAGGGAACTTGCCCTTCAGATTGAAGAAAACTTCAAAATCTACAGTAAGTATCTGCCATTATCACAGCTTTCCATTTTTGGAGGAGTATCTCAGGGAAGCCAGATTTCGGCGCTGAGAAAAAGAGTGGATGTTCTTATCGCAACACCGGGAAGACTTCTCGATCTTTGCAATCAGGGACACATCAATCTTTCGAAAATAGAAATTCTGGTGCTGGACGAAGCAGACAGAATGCTGGACATGGGCTTCGTAAATGATGTTAAAAAAGTACTGAATCTGGTTCCGCAAAAAAGACAGACCTTGTTCTTTTCTGCTACAATGCCTGATTCTATAAGAAAGTTTGCAGATGGCATCCTGAAAAACCCTGTTGAAATCACGGTAAACCCCGTTTCATCAACAGCGAAAACAGTGAAGCAATCTGTATATTTTGTAGAGAAAAATCACAAGACAGGTTTGCTTATAAGCCTGCTGAAGGATCAATCTATCCTTCGTTCTCTTGTTTTTACAAGAACTAAGCACGGAGCAGACCGATTAGTCAAACAATTGGGGCAGACTGGGATATTTGCAGCGGCAATTCATGGAAACAAATCTCAGAATGCAAGACAAAAAGCTCTGGAAGATTTTAAGAGCAGTAAAATCCGTGTGCTGATCGCCACAGATATTGCGGCAAGAGGAATTGATATAGACGAGCTTTCGTATGTAGTGAATTATGAGCTTCCCAATGTTCCCGAAACCTATGTTCACCGTATCGGAAGAACAGGAAGAGCAGGAATGGAAGGCAAAGCAGTGTCATTTTGTGACGAGGAAGAACGTACTGATCTGAAGAATATTCAGAAGCTGATAGGCTTTACAATGCCTATTATTAAACAAACCAATTTATTTCAGTAAGATTTAAATTAAAAACAGGAAAAAATTATTCGTGGCTGTTTTTAACAGTGAAATGTAAAGAATCTGCCACAAATATTAATAAATAACAACAATTTTTAATACAATTACAATGCAAGAAGGCACAGTAAAATTTTTCAATGAAGCAAAAGGCTTCGGATTTATATCTCCATCAAACGGAGGTGAGGACATCTTTGTACACTCTTCAGGATTAAGCAGCAGAACCATTCGTGAAAACGATAAGGTAACATATGATATAGAGCAAGGAAAAAAAGGATTAAATGCAGTTAATGTAAAATTAGCTTAATTTACCACAAAAAAATAATTTCGATTATTAATTTGAGCCCCGGTTGGGGCTTTTTTTATGTCAATTTTCAGGATTGATTTTAATTTAGATTTAAATTTTATCTGCAACGCAACATTTTTTCTTCATTTTGTCACGAAAACACTCGAACTGATGGTATAATTAAGGCCTGACTAAGAAATATTCATTCTTAATCAGGCCCAGTTTTGTTCCGTACTTGTATAATTTCGTTAGATGTGAATTTTATACATCCAAAACAGGATAAATTTATCTTTAAACCGAAAACTCTTCCTTACCTGAAAAAACTTCCATCAGTACTTTCGCGATTCTTTCTTTTTCATCCTCAGAAAGATTAGATCCTGAAGGCAGGCAAAGGCTGTTTCCGAAAAGAGTTTCAGCTACTTTTCCTCCATAGTAAGGCGCATCTGCAAAGACCGGCTGCAAATGCATCGGCTTCCAGATCGGTCTGGATTCTATATTTTCTTCAAGAAATGCAAGACGAAGATCTTCATACGTTTTTGATGATTTTGACTCGTCTATTGTAATAACAGACAGCCAGTGATTGCTGTAAAAGTCTGAGCCCGGCTCTGTGAAAAGCTCTACGGCATCCATATTTTTACAGATTTCAGCATAAAAATCATGGACTTTTCTGCGGCCTTCTACCCTTTCAGTAAGAACTTCCATCTGGCCACGCCCGATTCCCGCGCTTACATTACTCATTCTATAATTATAGCCGATATGAGAATGCTGGTAATGAGGTGCTTCATCTCTTGCCTGAGTGGAAAGAAATACAGCTTTGTCTTTATCTTCCTGAGAATGGCAAACCAGAGCTCCCCCTCCTGAAGTGGTGATAATTTTATTACCGTTAAATGACAAAATACCGAAACGTCCAAAAGTACCGCAGGCTTTTCCTTTATATTTTGAACCTAATGATTCCGCAGCATCTTCTATCACCGGAATATCATATTCTGCAGCTATGGATAAGATCTCATCCATTTTTGCCGGCATCCCGTAAAGATGAACAACAATGATGGCTTTTGGCTTCTTACCTTTTGCAATCCTGTCTGTGATTGCTTCCTGCAATGCATCCGGACACATATTCCATGTATCTTTTTCAGAATCTATAAAAACGGGAGTTGCTCCCAGATAAGCTATGGGATTGGCGGAGGCAGAAAATGTCATAGACTGGCAGATTACCTCGTCTCCATGATTCACATCGCATTCAATTAACGCCAGATGTAAAGCAGCCGTTCCCGCTGAAAGGGCAGCTACTTTTACGTTTTCATTTAAGAATATTTCCAAATCTTTCTCGAAGCCGTCTACGTTGGGTCCCAGAGGGGCGATCCAATTGGTGTCAAAAGCTTCCTCAATGTACTTTAATTCGTTCCCTCCCATATGGGGGGAGGATAACCATACTTTTGATTTCATATTTTACTATTCTAAATTTTACTATTCTAAATTTTTAAACTTTTACTTTTTATGATCTTCCCGGGATTGCCGACTACTGTGCAGCCGTCCGGAACATCATTAATAATAACCGCTCCTGCACCAATGGTGCACCACTTCCCGATTGTTATTCCTTGTATTACGCTTGCTCCTATCCCAATGTGAGTGCCTTCACCTACGTGCACGTTTCCGCCCAGGGCGGCATTGGGGGAGATGTGTACATAATCTTCCAGGACACAATCATGATCTATGGAAGAATTGGTATTAATAATACAGTGCTTTCCTACTCTTACTACAGCATTGATAGTGACGCCGGGCATTACAATTGTGCCTTCCCCTATTTTTACCCTTTTGGATATGACAGATTTGGGATGAATCAATGTAACATAGCTGAACAGCTCCCCTCGATTCACTATTCTTCTCCGTATTCTGTTATTGCCTATAGAAATAAGTATTTCTATATCACGCTCCGGAATTTCGTGAAGAACGGGATAACTCAGAACTTTCTCTTTGGAAGGATTTTCATCAATGTATGCTTCTATCTTGTAGCCGCATTCTTCTGCGATATCAGCGACTACTTTTCCGTGACCACTTGCTCCGTATAAATACATATTCTATCTACATTTTAATTAATTATTACCGTTAAAGGCTTCTATCGTTGCCTGTCCCTCCTGATTGATTCCTTCTTTTTTTATTACCTTTTTTAAAGTAAGAAGGATCACCTTACAATCTGTTGCTAAAGACAGATTATTGATATACCATAGATCCAGCTCAAATTTCTGTGTCCAGGAAATGGCATTTCTTCCGTTCACCTGCGCCCAGCCTGTAATCCCCGGGCGTATGCTGTGCCGTCTCCTCTGAGACTCGCTATATAAAGACAGATATTGCGGCAATAATGGTCTGGGACCAATAAGCGCCATGTCTCCTTTCAAAACATTAATAAGCTGCGGAAGCTCATCCAGTGAGGTCTGGCGGATAAAACTCCCTACAGGTGTCAGCCTTTCCGAATCCGGAAGGAGATTACCCTGTGCATCTTTTTTATCATTCATCGTCTTAAACTTGATGATATTAAATATCTTCTCATTCAATCCCGGCCTTGCCTGCACAAAAAACGGCTTCCCCTGGTTCGCGAAATACAGCAATACCGTAACAATGACGAAAACCGGTGACAAAACAATAAGCGCCGTCAATGCGATTAAAAAATCAATAACTCTTTTAAAAAAAAACTTATACACGGTATTCTCTTTCTTTAATCAGTTTTCTATATTCACCCAACAGGGCTTCCCAAACCACTGACTGCTCATAGCGGGATGCAATAAGCTCCCTCGCATTCATCCTCAGCTGATGATAATATTCTTCATCCAAAATAAGCCTTTCCATCGCGTTTTTCAGCTTTTCGCTGTTTTTTACCGGAACTATGATCCCGTTTTGATCTTCTATAATAATTTCATTGCATCCGTTAATGTCTGAAACTATGCTCGGCAATTCCATTGCTCCGGCCTGCATCACGACATTTGGAAAACCTTCACGGTAGCTTGGGAAAGCCAGCGCATGGGAAATTGCAAAATAAGGACGCACATCTTTCTGAAAGCCCACGGAAATGATATCCGGGTTATTTTTAATTTCTTCTAAAGTTTCCTGCTCAAGCGGATCCAATTCCTGTTCAACAGGGCCGACCAATAAGAGCTTTGAGCGTTTTCCTGTTTTATTTAATAATGAAAAGGCTTTTACCAGCTCATTAATCCCTTTATCACCTACCAGTCTTCCCACGAACACAAGAACAAAGTCTGAATCTTCTATGTTTAATTCTTTCCTTAGGCTTTCTTTTTGGGCTCCGGTAACCTGTTCCGGTGAAAAGTGCTGTAAATCAATCCCGTTAACATTACCGTTTCCAATTACTCTTAAATATTTTGAGGTTATTTTATAATTAATCAAATCTTTCTTAACCCCCTCTCCTTCAGGATAAATATGCGTTGCCGCCCAGCACAGCAGCTGATCCATCGTAATAAGCAGCTTCTTCGACACCCCTTTTCTTGTAGGAAAAATAAGTCCCGTAAACGTATGGATCCGGACAGGAACTCCTGCCATTTTACCTGAAAGCATTGTTAAAAGCCCTGCTTTCGGGGTAATGGAATGTACAATGAGCGGCTTCTCTTTTTTTAAAATTTTATATAATCTGTAAAGAGAAACTGCGTCCTTCAAAGGGCTGATTCCTCTTTCCATATTCACTTTAATTGTTTTTATACCTTCTCTTTCTTTCACCTCGTCCAGCAACTCGCCCTCGGAAGAGATTCCCACCACTTCATAAAATTCGCTCAGGTATTTCAACTGCCCTTTTAATAAGACATTTAAGGACAATGGTATGGTAGATGTCCGGATTATTTTCATGTCTAATACAGGGATTGAATATCTTTTATTAATCTGTTTCTGCTCTCTGTCACCAAGCCCATTGACTGTGCCAGCTGCGTTTTTATACCATCATATTCCAATATGGCCTTATCAAACATATTGACCAGCAGATCCGGCTCCACATCCTGAATCTGAACCACATAATCATCAAGATTAAAATCTCCCATAATACCCAAAGCCTTATTACCGCCGTAGCCTATCGCAATAGAAGGAACAAGGGATGTTAATGAGAAAATAATGGAATGAAAACGCGTTCCGATAAAGAAGTAGAAATTAGAATACACGGCCTTCAGGGTATCGCAAGGGAGGTTTTCATTAATCCAGATCAAATTCTGGTGCTGAATTTTTTCCAGCAAATCTTTAATGGCATTTCTGTCGTCCTCATGGGAGTTTGGCCCTAATGACTGGTTGCACAATGCGACTTTGTAACCTTTATCCAGCATGTGCTTTGTAAGCTTTACCACAGAATCAATGTACTTTTTGTACAGCCCTTCCGGATTTGATAATCCCGGAAAACGCCAAGGCCTGATAGTTACTCCTACAATTTTATCTTCTTTGGACAGATTATATTTTTCTAATATTTTCACAGCTTCTTCCTGGCTTCCTTTTTCAAGGAAGAACCCAAGATCCATCTCTACGGGAATATTTTTTCCCAACAGCTCACCTAAACTTTTAGATGAAACGTTTTCTCTTGCATACACAAGATCCAATTGATTAAATACCGTTGTTACCTGCTTTTTAACCGTTAATCCTATAAAAGGACCGTAAGAATTCGGTAAAAAGACCACTTTTTTACCCAAAGCCTTTGCAAGCCTTACATAAAATAAAAAATACCACATGAGATAAGGCGCCGTTTTTTCACCATAAGCATGGATGAAGCCGCCCCCTTTTACAAAAATGGTTTTTGCGGCATGAAACTGCTTAACGGTCTGGTACGTCTTATTATCAAAGTTTTTTCTTACTTTCTCCAGATCATTGCATATTTTAATTAAATATCTGGTGTTTTTGAAATCCATTCCTGCGTTTTTGATCTGCTTTAAAAGCTCAAGCCTGGATTCCTTAATATGCTCTCCTGATTTATGCTGCCCTCTTCTGGGGTGTTTTAAAATATTGTCTAATAATTTGAAGCCATGCTCTTCAGACTGTTTGCACAGCAATGCTCTTTCTTCCTCATTATCACCGGCATCCAGTATATATACTTCGTCATAAAGGCCTGTATCTTTGGCCAGCCTCCAGCTTTCCCAGACTAATGCCTGGTCTCCTTTATTCAAATCTGTTACTCCGGGTACTATTATAGCATTCATTCTAATTCAATTTTCCTTGTTTAATACGTTGTGTGTTTTGCTTTGCCTTGCGGTTGATGTATACATTCAGCAGTATTCCGAAGGGAATTGCGATGAAGGTGTACAGCTTGTTGGGTGAATCTTTAAAAAAATTCCATTTTCCTGCAAAAAGGCATGAGCTGATGTAGTGTATTGAATTCTTCAGCACCACTTTATTATTGATCCCATACTTCATTTTCATTTTTCTGTATTCAATAAATGAGCGGGGGCTGCTTTTATATCTCTTATACAATCCGTTTGATAATCCGTCCTGCTGGTATTCTATGATGCAGTAGACTTCATTGGATATCAAAAACTTATACTCCTGATCTATCAATGGAAAAATCCAGCTTACTTCATGAAAAATTTCATTTTCAAAATAGGGGTAAGGCAGAAATTTCTTATATTTCTCTGTATCGAAAATATATTTCTTGTCACCTTTAATTTTATAATGATCAACCAGTTCCGAATAGGTGGTTTCTTTTACATCCGGTAAAAACTCTCCGGCAACCGTACCGTCCTGATAAGCATCCAGACCGATGATTCCTGCAGAATTACTTTTTTTATTGGCTTTCCAGAAATTCAATATCTTTTCAACCGCATCATCCGGCATATAATCGTCGGAATCTATACAGGTGAACAATTCTGTATCAATATAATCCAGCGCTAAAATCTGAGCCGCCAGCTTACCTTTATTCTTCTGATAATGGTATTGGATCTCAATCTTATCTTCCTGTATCCATTTTTCTACCTCGGCCGAAGTATTGTCTGAGGAACCGTCATCTACAATGATCCATTTAAAATTTGCGCTGCTTTGTCTGCATAATGAGTCATAAAGCCTCCTGAGAGTCTTTTCTCTGTTAAAAGTCGGGGTAAAAATTGTTATTGATTTCATGCTTTCCCCAGTTTTTTAAACACTTTATTAAACTCTTCCACCTGATTTTTCTTGCCGTAATTATTGACGATCAATGATTTTCCATTGGCGGCTATAAAGCTGTACAGATCACTGTCGTTGTAAAGCTTAGTGATATAATCATAGTAATCATCCACATTATTATGAGTGGCAATATATCCTGTGAAATTGTGCTGGATGTAATCTGTAACCCCGCCTACAGGATTTGCAATTACAGGTATTTCAAAAGCCAGCGCTTCCATGATTACACGGGGCAACCCTTCCGTATCAGACGGATGTATCAATACATCACTGTTCTTAAAAATGCTGTAAGGATCTCTGTGATTCAATACTATTTCCACATGATCCTGAAGCTGAAATTGGCTGATGTCATTACGGATCTTCTTTAAAAAATTCTCTGAAACCGGTGTGTCATAAACAGCACCCATCAGAATTAATTTAAAATTAATATTGTTCTCTTTTAATCTTCTGGCTAAAGCAATTGATAAATTCTGTCCTTTTGCAGGTAAAAATCCGCCACAGTGAAGGATAACCATAGGATCACTTGCTTTACGCGCTTCTTTTCCTGCTCTGTACTGCTCAACTTTTGTAAGGTTAATGGCATTGGGAACTACAAAAATCTTTTCTAATGGAGCCAGCCCCCCGGTAAAGATGGCCTGTCTGGTAGACTGAGAAACGCCGATAAAATAATCGGAATTATGCTTAAACATCAGCTTTTTAAAGAAGCCAATGGAATTATAGGCAAACCATCCTCTTGCGAAATACGCAATCTTGTAGTCTTGTCCTTTTTTCAGGATAGAATTGGTTTTGATATTATTGACAATTACAACGTCTGGCTTAAAAGTGTTTTGAAATTTTTTAAACTCTTTTTTAAGCTTAAACCAGTCCATTAAAAACAAAGTGGTATTTACAAATATCTTAACCGGATTTTTGGTGCTGAAAATGGCAATCGGGGCATCATTCTTTTTTAATACCTTGATTGCAATATCATTAGCTTTTACATCATCTACGAATTCGCTGCAATTTCCCCAGAAATCTACAATAACCGAATTGTGTCCCCCATCATTAAGTCTTTTGGCCAATTCGATAGTGCTCTTTCGGGCACCACCATGAATCTGAACGGCTTCAAGGAAAATTATATTCATTTTTATATCACTTTCATTTTATTATTGGAATCGATAAAAATTGGTTATAAGTTTTTTTAAAGCTAACATGGATATATAGTCACCATATTCAGAGGTTGAATTCTGAAAATGCTGTTTTTATTTTCATGAGTGAAATGATTCTTTTCCAGATCTGTGTTCAGATATTGATAGAAAACGGGCAAAAAATATTATTTGCCGAATAATATTATTCTATAAATAATATTTTACAAAATTTTAATTAAGACAATTATTTTACTACCACAAACAAATATACGAAAAAATAATATATCACAAATTATAGAATAAAAATTCAATCTTAAATCCTGTTAACATATTAAAAACTAGGCTATAAATTTTATTTTAAAAAATTTTTAACAATTTCATATTCAAGGTTCACCTTTGCTTCATTCCAGTTCAGATTTGTATCATAAAAACCTAAGCATTGATCATAAACGTAAGGCTGAAATCCGTAGCTGATCTCCACTATTAGCGGCTGATCTTTGGAGTCGAAAATAAAATCATAAGCCACACATAGCATTTTGAGCTGCTTTGCCGCATTAAAAGCAATGTCCACCGCTTCCAGATTAAATTTTCCGGGTGCAAACTCCAGCATTCCGCTGCCGGAAGCCCTGAAATCGTTATCCCTAGTATTTCTTTTTAAATAATAACATTTATCCCCAATTACAATAAGCCTCAGATCATACGTAAGATCAGGAATGAATTCCTGGAAATAGACGTAATTTCTCTGTTTAGGAAAAACTTTGTACTGTTTGTCTACAAAAATCCCCTTAAAGCCCCATTTCATTACCCTGAGGAAATTATGAAGGTTTTTCTGTCTCCAAAATCTTTCAACCGTATCCGTAAAAACCGTCCAGGAATCAAAAGCGGCGAAACCGCTTCCAAATGCCTGTTTTACAATCTTTTTCGCCTGGCCTTTTGTTCTTATAAGCTTAACGTTTATTGAGCCTGCCCCACCTTTTAGTTTAAAAACCTTAGGAAATGAAGTATTTTCTATATAATTCAGCGCTTCTTTTTCATGATAAAAAACATCGGCTTTCACCAATGGCAGATCCAGTGCTTCCATAAGATACTTTTGGGCCACTTTATCATCAAAATGCCAGTATGTATCTTCATCCGGGAATGTTTTGATCCCGATTTGGTTTACAGCCCTGAACAAAGTTCTTGCATGGAGCATATCTTCAAAATAATTCTGATTGAAATGCCACATGAAATGGGTTACCCCCTGCTCTTTTATCTGGCTGATAATATTGTTATCAAAAGCATTCAAGACCACATAAGGTATATTTCTTTCTGCCAGATATTCTATCCAGCGGTCAGAAAAACTGCCTTTGCGATGATGTATTCCTATTTTCATCCTATCAATATTGTTTAATCACTTTATACGCATCTGTTCCGTATATGCTTTTCGCCGGAACCTCTCCCTTTACCACGCTGCCTGCCATTATGACGGCACCTTCTCTTATTACAGAGCCACCCAGAACCGTTACATTTGATCCTATCCAGACGTTATCTTCTATAATTACTTCCCTGCCTTCATCTGCTACGGTAAGCCTTTCTACAGGGTTTTCCATGGCCAGAATATGTCCGTTGGAATCGATGATATTTGTATTTGCCGCAATGAGGCAGTTATTTCCTATTTCAATTCTTTTTACCGCATGAATACATGTTCCGTGGATCCTGCAGTTTTCACCAATGATTATTTCAGCCTGAGGTCTGTCTGCCAGCAGCTTACAAGAGGAAAACATATTGATATGATACTTCTTTTTTGAAGAATTGATCAATGTATTCTTACCAATGGTTATTCTGGCATCCTGATGCTTAAAAATCACAGGAACGCCTTTAAAATGGACTGTTCCCAAAAAATTAATATTCTTAATGTTTTTATAATAGCTGCTTAAGAATATATTCAGAAGCTTATTATAAATCTTGCTTATTATCATTTTTGAACCATTTAAAAAAGAGGTTAAAACCAATTAAACATCTTACCAGACTAAGGCTTATCGCAGAACCAAAAATTGTGAAATATTTAATTAATGGAATGGTGATAAAAAAGCCTAAAATGGAGAACAGCAGGGTATTTTTCATGACCAGCTTGTCCTCACGGTGTACTATAAAATAATTAAGCCCGAAAATATTATACAAAGTATAACCGAACAGTCCGGCTGATAATATCAGCAATATCCAGAAAGCATTATCGTAGCTTATATTTAAATACCAGAAAATCAATTTATTAAAAATCAAAACCCCAAAAATTAATACGCTTATCGTAATCAGCATCATTTTTTTATACCACTGGAAAGCATCTTTCTTTCGGTTTAAAAAAGGGAAAAATACTCGGGACAGAATTTCGATTAGGGTTACAATCAGGTTCACAACCGTTAAAATTGCCTGATAAATCCCCACCAGCTGGGCAGTTCCCACAATTCCCAGCAGGAAAGTGCTGGTATTGTTATATAAAGTAGGCACAAACTGATTAATAAAAATCGGAGAGTTGCTTTTTATTGATTTCGCAATCATTTTGTAGGGAAGAAAGATAAATTTCAGCTTATATTTTTTCACCATTACATACTGTCCTACCAATCCGGCCCCGATATATCCGGCGCTCTGAAGCAAAGGATAAATCCAGAAATCACTTTCTTTTTTAATGAAAATAAAAACACATAGAGTAAAGAAAAGCTTGATTCCTAAGTTCAGATAGGTAATGTAGCGCATTTTTTCAATGCCCTGGAAAAACCATTCCGGAAACAGAACATAGCCCAGCAGAAGCAGACTTGTATAAAAATAGATTTCTTTATTTTCGTAAAACGGCGGATAGACAAAAACCGCAATTGCAATAATTGTCCATGAAATCAGCAGGAAAAGCGTTTTTATCGTTAAAACCTTGCTGTAAATGATATTCAGCCTTTTCGGGCTGTCCCTGTTAACGGCCACATCGCGGGTAGCGGTAATTCTGAAGCTGTAATCCGTAAGTGCCGTAAAATAAGCGATAAGGGAGGCTGAAAAGACAATAATACCATACTTTTCGAACCCTATTACCCGCAAAATATAAGGCAGGGTGATAAGGGGCAGCAACATTCCTACAAGCTGCAATGCAGATAATGAAACAAAGTTTTCCAACAATGCTTTTTTATCTTTGGTATTAAATATCTTTTTTATCCTGTTGATCATTACTTTAAGGTAATTGTTTCGCTGTTATTTTTAAATTTCTGATCATAATTTGCGCCTCTGGAAGCCGCTCCTATCTGTCCGAAATCCATTTTTACATTTACCTGATGCGGAGCACCTTTAAATGACCTGAATTTTGCCGTAGAGTTATTCTGCGAAGAAAAATTGGTCACGCTGATATTTCCGTTCAGCTGGGGAAAGCCTGTATTGGGCTTATCTCTGGTCACGGCCATTCCTAAGCCTATTTTGGATCCGTTATCCTTAAAATTATTGATGGAAACAGAAATCAATTTTTGCTGTTTTCCCACCATGTTCCCGGGTGAAATGATGATTCCGTAGTTGCCGTTGTCTTTAGTTTCAATATTATTGAGCTTAATATTTTTTACATCATAAAAATTGCTGTCGGGTTCTATATCAATTCCCGCCTGAGGATTGGTTCCCGATGTATTGGCGATATAAGCATTTTCCAACGTAAGATTAGAAACTCCGCCGATAGTAATCCCGTTTCTGCGGTTATCTTTCAGGATAATATTTTTGATGGTGATGTCAGAAGAGCTGATGTTATTTCTCCCACCGATACAAATCCCGTCTCCCCATGCACTTTCTATGTAGGAACCGGTAATACTGATGTTCGAGCTTGAAAGAATATAAATCCCCATTCCCCATTCTCCTTTTGTAGAAAGGTGTTTGTGCCTGTCTCCGGTAAGGCTCGGGTAATAAATATCTACATTTTGAATATTAAATAAATTCAGTATCCCGTTTCTATCTTTGCTGTTGGGCTTCATAATCAGCCTTGAATTCTTTTGAAAAAGAATTTTCTGGTTAGATTTTAAAGCCAATCCGTTTTCATTCATCAACACAGGAAAATCCGGCATGATGAGCGCAGAATTTTCGTTAATTCCTTTTTGAATATAAGATGTGTAATCTATATTTCCTTTTACGGAGTATCCTTTCGGCAGATAAGCGGTAAGATCTTTCGCATTTTTGAAATACTGAGCCCTCACAGCATCGTATCCCGAAAAACGGTCTTTAACGTATTCCTGACAACTTCCCAAAAAATACATGAGCATAAAGAATAATAAAATCAGCTTTTTCATTTTGTTGGATTTAGTTTGTTAATCATTGTAAAGAATGGTATGAATACTACCAGGTTGATAAGTAATGTAGCGGAAATGGAACCTATATTAATCATCATTGAAGTAGAGCATCCGAACGCCAGAATTACATATAAGAAAAATAAAACCGGTGAATTGGTAGTATAATAAGCTTTTCTTTCAAATTTAAAAGCAAGAATAGTAAGTATAAAGATATAGATGTAAAAAAAATATATCGAAAAATGATACAGCCCTGCTACAGAAACCGGAACAATCTGATCCCTGGAACGGCCGGCTCCGTAAATCTGGTTGTTGAATTTTATATTCGTTTTGTAATTATCATTTGAAAACTTTGATAAAACAGGGATATTCTGGGTAATATCCGAGATTAAATAATAATATTTGTCTGAAGGGTTAATTACATTCTTTTCATAAGAATCATACCCGATTGCATAATTGGCCACACCTCCGAAATACGCGTTCAGCTGATGAAGGGTGAAAAATCCTCCCACATCCGCTTTTTTTGTTTCGCCGGAAAACTTGGCCAGTGAAGCCAGCACCAGGATAAGTCCAAAAAAAACAGACGTATAGGTAACAACCTTCCTCTTATAATTCGGGTAAAAATAAATCAATAAAAGAATTAAAGGAAAAGTAGCGTACACAATACTGAAACGGCTGATCCCGATGATGATCGTAGCATTGATAAGCACTACAATAATCGAAAGGATAAGCTTTGTGCTTTGCTTTATTTTAAATGAATCTATCACAGAGAAAATATAGAGCACAATATAAGCCCTCATTACCGGGAACATAATACTTACCAGCGGTGAAACATTTTCCAGGTCACCGGAAAGTTTTAGCTTTAAATAAGCAGCAATATCCCATACAAAGCTCAATTTCTGTAAAAAGCTTCTATTCAGTGCAATAATTGCTATAAACAAAAAGAATAAGCCGGTATTAATGGTATTCAGCTTCAAAAAATGCAGCTCCGCCGTTCTCTCCCCGCTTTGTTTGGAAAACGTGCAGATATGGTAAGCTATCAAAATAAAAAGCAGCTCCACAAGCATCATTGCCACAGCATAAGGCTCATTGATGGTTGTAGCCCCGAACTTTAATTTGTCACCGGTTATGAAAAGAAACGGAATCACCAGATACCGCACCACCTGCTGGATGGTAATGATCCAGAAAATAAAGTAAGACTTTAATCTTTCAAAAATATTAGCAACAAACAGGGTAAAAAATCCGAGGCCCACAGGCAGAAGAAATACGTCTGGATATGAGGTATTATTCACCTTTCCATAGATCACAAAACCTATGAAAAAAAACAAAAAGCTTAAACAAAATAAAGCTAATTTTGATGATTTATTTACCTCCATGCTCATGGGTACGCTTCTTCTTGTGAAGTTTACGTTCTACTCTTTTCTTCTGCTTAGTGTGTTATAATCTGGAGTCACATTCTTCCAAAACTCCTTTTACGTCGTAAATTATTCCGCCTTCTTTCAGATAATTATTCAGATTCAGGCTGCTGAACTCTTTGTGCGCAACAGTAAGAATAATAGCATCAAATTTTTCCTCCGGAATTTCATTTACAACATCAAGATTATATTCATGCTTTACCTCTTCCGGGCTTGCCCACGGATCGTAAGTTGTAACGTGCAATGCATAATCTTCCAGCCCGTGAATCACGTCTACCGCTTTGGTATTTCGTACATCAGGACAGTTTTCTTTGAAGGTAATTCCAAGATTTAAAACCCTGGCTCCATTAATAGTAATCTTCTTTTTGATCATGCATTTCACTAGTTGGGAAGCCACATACTGACCCATCGAATCATTAAGACGGCGACCTGCAAGGATAATTTCCGGGTGATAACCTTTTTCCTGTGCTTTCTGAGCAAGATAATAAGGATCTACCCCGATACAGTGACCACCTACAAGCCCCGGCTTGAAGGGTAAAAAGTTCCACTTTGTTCCCGCTGCTTCCAGTACCGCATGGGTGTCTATTTCCAGAAGATTAAAGATTTTCGCCAGTTCATTAACGAATGCTATATTAATATCCCTCTGTGAATTTTCAATAACTTTTGCCGCTTCAGCTATTTTAATTGTCGGAGCCAGATGCGTTCCGGCAATGATCACAGATTTGTATAAAGAATCAACTATTTTTCCTATTTCCGGTGTGGAACCCGAAGTAACTTTTAAAATTTTCTCCACCGTATGTTCTTTGTCTCCCGGATTTATACGCTCCGGCGAATATCCTGCAAAGAAATCTTCATTAAACTTCAATCCCGAAACTTTTTCCAGGACAGGAATACATTCTTCTTCCGTAGCCCCGGGATATACCGTAGATTCATAGATTACGATATCATCCTTAGACAATACTTTTCCTACTGTTTCAGAGGCTTTGTACAAAGGGGTAAGGTCCGGACGGTTATGCTGATCTACCGGAGTAGGAACCGTAATGATGTAGATGTTTGCATCTTTAATATCATTGATGTCAAAAGAGCAATACAACCCGTTTTCCGAAGACACGAACGGATTATTCTGAGTTAAAACACCTTCCAGGATCTCATTTTCCACTTCCAGTGTACTGTCTACACCGGTATTGAGCTCCTCAATTCTTTTCTGATTGATATCAAAACCTACAACCGGAAACCGGGTTGCAAATAATCGGGCTAAAGGCAGGCCTACGTATCCAAGTCCGATAACGGCAATTTTATATTTTTTTTCCACAAAGATTCTATTTGAAAATGGTTATTTTAAATTTTCCCAATACCAACTTATGGCTTCTTTTAAGCCTTTTTCAATGGTGTGGGATGGTTTGTATCCTAGTAATTTTTCTGCTTTTTCCACAGAGGCCAGCGAGTGAGGAATATCTCCTATCCTGTTTGGGCCGTGTACGGCATTGATGTTGGCAATTTCCGCATCAAATTCGCTCAGGTATTCTTTTAAATATTTAATTAAATCATTTAGCGTTGTACGGTCTCCCACAGCCGTATTGTAGACTGTATTCACCGCTTCAGGATTGTTAGTGAGCATAGCAAGCTCATTCATCTGAATAACATTATCGATATAAGTAAAATCACGTGAATAATCTCCTGTACCATTGATTTTTGGAGATTCATGATTGATTAATTGCTTGATAAACAACGGGATTACCGCTGCGTATGCACCGTTAGGATCCTGTCTGCGCCCGAAAACATTGAAGTATCTCAACCCGATGCATTCCATTCCGTACGTTTTCCCGAATACATCAGCATATAATTCATTGACATACTTGGTGATGGCATACGGTGACAATGGTCTCCCGATCACATCTTCCACTTTCGGCAGCGATGCAGAATCACCATACGTAGAAGATGAAGCAGCATACACGAAACGTTTAACTTCAGCATCCCGGGCCGCAACAAGCATGTTCAGAAAACCCGAAACATTAACCTCGTTGCTCTTAATTGGATCTTTGATTGATCTCGGAACGGAACCCAATGCAGCCTGATGAAGTACATAATCTACTCCTTCTACTGCTTTGCGGCAAACTTCCAAATCACAGATATCTCCTTCAATTAATTTATAATTCGGATTGCTAAGAAAAGGCTCGATGTTATGACGGTGCCCGGTTGCAAAATTGTCTAAGCAAACAACATTGTAACCTTTATCTAAAAAATATTCCGTTAAGTTGGAACCGATAAAACCCGCTCCTCCTGTAATTAAAATTTTATACATTTCTATGATTTAAAGATTTTCTTCCACCAACTTTTCTTATCATTATTACTGTAGCCATAGCCATAGCTGTAGTTGTAGCCATAACCTCCTGCACGTCTCGAAACATCATTGATGATAAATGATACATTGGAAAGCTTGGCGTCTTTCACAAGATCATTAGCAAAATCTATCAGAATATTTCTTGAAACGCCTGATCTCACTACATATAAGGTCGCATCTGCGGTATCGGCGATGCTCAATGTATCGGAAACCAGCATCAGCGGCGCCGAGTCTATGATGATATAAGCATATTGGGATGACATCTGTGCGATAAGCTTCTGGTATCTTCCGTTAGAAAGAAGCTCTTGAGGATTAGGAGGGATTGCCCCTGCATAAATCACGTCGCAAGATGGGTTTGTAGTAGAAGTATGAATAAGCTCTTCTACATTTACCGTTTCATCGTAAAGGTATTCGGTAAGACCTTTTCTTTTTGTTGGTTCACTGTCATATCGCTGGATCTGCGGGTTTCGGATATCCGAACCTATCAGAAGTGCTCTTCCGTTTTTATTAGCCAGCGTAAGGGCAAGATTTACCGATACCAGTGTTTTTCCTTCCCCTTTTACGGAAGAAGTTACCATCACTACTTTAGCAGAATCTTTTACCGGTAAAACAAATTTAAGATTGGAAACAAGCACCCTGAATGCTTCTGCAAGCTCAGAGAAGTCGTTTTTCTGCACCAAATGGCTTTCTGTATCTTTAAGTGAGGGAATATCAACCAGAACACCCAATCCTGAACGTTCTTTAATATCGTCTCTTGTGTAGATTTTATCGTCAAAATTGAACAATAAATAAAAGATAGCGAAAGGAATCAATATTCCAAGGAATAAAGCTGCCGCAAAAATAAGGTCTTTTTTAGGTGAAACCGGGGCATCCAGCGTAAAGGCCGGATTCACGATTTTAGCTTTCGGAACATCTACGGAAAGGTTGATGGCATTTTCTTCTCTTTTTTGAAGTAAGAATAAGAAAAGCTGTTCTTTAAGATTCTGCTGACGTTCAATTCCCCGGTAGACTTTGGATTGTCCCGGAACTTTTTCTATAAGATTATTATTAGTAGAAATTTGGTTTTGTAATTGTGAAATACCCGCCTGTACAGCTTCTTTCTGCTCACGGATGTTATCCCTGATGATGTCTTTCAATGAAGCAATTTCCCTGTTCATTTCTATGACAGCCGGGTTTTCATTGGTAGCCTGCTTCAGGGTTTTATTTCTGCTGATCAATAATAAATTATACTGAGAAATAGTCTGTTCTAAAGAAGGATTTAAACCAAGATTGGAAGGCATCAGCTGGCTGTTGCTTTTTGTAGCTTCTGCAGAAAGTGAATTTAGGAGATCAAGCTGTGCCTGCTGCTGAAGAAGAGCTTTTGTATTTTCGCTCGTATTTTGAAGGGCAAGCTCAGCCTGCGCCTGTAAATCTACAATGCGGTTTTTGTTCTGGAAATCTTCCTTTTGGTTTTCTACCCCGGAAAGGTCTTTGGTGATAACCTCCAGCCTTTTGTCGATAAACTCCTGGGTATTCTGAGCCTGCAGGTTTTTATCTCTCTGGCCGTCGATATTATACTGTTTTGTTACTTCATTAAGGATTG
This sequence comes from Chryseobacterium daeguense DSM 19388, assembly GCF_000430825.1. Taxonomy (GTDB): domain Bacteria; phylum Bacteroidota; class Bacteroidia; order Flavobacteriales; family Weeksellaceae; genus Chryseobacterium; species Chryseobacterium daeguense. The sequence goes on from NZ_AUMT01000004.1 coordinate 372,019, forward strand.
CTTCAGATTTCTCAGGAAGAGAGCCTATTAGGCTAATATCCATCAACATCGCTTTTTCATCCGGCAGATTAACCTGTATTGATTTCTCCAGCTTTTTTACTTTCTCAATAGGGTTTGAGAAAACAATTTTATATTCAGACTTATCTTTATAGGCAACTGCAGGATTTTTGTTCAGAATAACTGTCCCGAAATCCAGGTGCAATGGTGTATTGAATGTACCTTTAAAGTTTTGTTTTTTTTCGTTTTGAAGGGTAAACTGATCCCCTTTTACTTCAGTAAGGGTAAACTGTGCAGATTTAAACTTTTCATCTTTAAAGCTTAATATTTTAGCCGTAATAGGCACTTTCAGGAACAGCTGTGAGTCCTTGATCTCACCCGCATTGAAATATTCTACATTAAGATTAAGGTTCTTCACCACCTGCATCAAAATCGGCCTGGAGTTTACTACTGCCGCCTCACTTTTCAGCTCATCGGAGTTTCCAAGACCTATTCCCAGGTTATCCAGGTCGGCAAGCGCTGAGGAAAGATCGTTTTGCTTTTTATCAAACTTAAGGGTTGTCTTCGTCTGATATTGAGGAACGCTGTATCTCAGATAAATGTAAGCGCCTGTTACAAAGACCAAAACAGAGGCAATAAACCACGGCCATTTATACAGATAATTAGAGACCGTTCTTCTTAAGTTAAAACTTTCTTCTCTTGACTGAAATTCTGTCTGCTGCATATATATATTATCGTGTTAGGGCAACAATAAGGGTACCTGCCGTAAGCAATGCACCAATAATCTGGAATGTAAGTGCTCTGTTCGGGTTAGAATTCGCCTGAACCTGCTTATTTTTATCCGGCTGTATATATAGGATATCATTCTGCTTCATGTAGTAATAAGGCGAGCTCACAATATCTGCTCTTGTAAGATCTATATTCACGATCTGGTCTGTACCGTCTTCACCCGTTCGGATAAGCTTCACGTTGGTACGGTCGCCGAAATCTGTCATATCTCCTGCAAGGCCAAGAGCCTGGAAAACATTGATTTTCTGGGAAACACTTTCTTTCTGACCCGGTTCTTTTACTTCACCAAGAATGCTTACGTTAAAGTTTTTAAGGGTAATTGATACCATAGGATCTGTAAGATATTTCTTCAGACGGGCTTCAAGGTCCTGCTTCAGCTGAATCTGAGTCATTCCTTTGCAATATACATTTCCTATTACCGGAAAATAGATGTTTCCTTCTTCATTTACCACATATTCGCTTGGCTGCACATATTGATTGATCCCCGTACCGGAATCACTTCCTACCTTGTTTGTTGTATTAAGGTTAAAGGGCTTTACCGCAATTTCATCCAAAGCAGAAACAAGGATAAGGAGAACATCCCCTTCCTGAATATGCAGTCCTTCAAATTTTGCTCTGGTAACTTCCTCTTCCATATTATGCTTTGACACGTATACCATATTCTGTTTAGGCTTACACGAAAAAAGCGTAACCGCCAACAGGATCAGATATGTAATAATAGTAGTGGTCTTCATATAGTATTGTAGTCTCTCGATTTTATTTTTTTGTTTATTTAATATAATCAACTGTAAAAGAATATATTATGTATATTATTTAACATTTTAAGAAATATCACTTATACGTGAAACGTATTTAAGTAATGTATATTATTCTAGGATCAAGTCTTTTTTATGCAATTTTCATTCCGCTTTGTTCTTAAATTCGAAAAAAATCTTTAGTGTAAAGTGTTTCAGTAGTTTAAAATTCAGCTTTCCAATTTTGTTTAAATTTTCAGACAGTGCCTTTTTATTGTAAAACTTCTTCTTCGTGAATCTTGTCTAAAATTTCAAATTCAGAATTATTGCTGATGAATTCCGGCACAATATCCTTCAGCAATTTCACAACTTCCAGGCTGTCTTTTTTAATTGCCGAGCGCATAATATGTTTGCATAAAATATCTATCTCCTCAAACTCCATTGCCGGGTCTCTGGAAATCATAATTTTTTCATGATGAGTCGGGATCGTTGTGGAATTATCCGTTAAAAGCTCTTCGTAAAGCTTTTCACCCGGCCTTAACCCGATAAAATCTATTTTAATATCAACATCCGGCGTGTAGCCCGACAGTTTTATCATTCGTTTAGCCAGGTCAAGAATCTTAACCGGTTTTCCCATATCAAAAACATAGATCTCACCTCCCATTCCCATTGTTCCGGCCTGTAAAACCAGCTCGCAGGCTTCAGGAATGGTCATAAAATAACGGATGATATCCGGATGGGTGATGGTAACAGGACCTCCTTTTTCAATCTGTCTCCTGAAATGCGGAATCACAGAACCATTAGAGCCCAATACGTTCCCAAAACGGGTTGTAATAAATTTAGTAGTATTTTCCGGTGAATTCTGTAAAGACTGTACAAAAAGCTCTGCTGCTCTTTTGGAAGCTCCCATCACATTGGTAGGATTCACGGCTTTGTCTGTGGAGACCATTACAAAACGGTTCACATTATATTCTTTAGCCAGCAGGGCAAGATTTTTAGTTCCTCCGATATTTACGAAAATAGCTTCATGAGGATTATCCTCTATTAAAGGAACATGCTTGTAGGCTGCCGCATGATAAACTATTGAAAACCGGTAATCTTCGAACAGCTTTTCAAGCCGGTGGCGGTTTGAAATATCAGCCAGCACAAATTTGAACTTTTGCTCAGGAAATCTCTCCAAAAGCTCCAGTTCCAGCTCATAAAGCGGAGATTCCGCCTGATCTACCACAACTATTATCGATGGATTCATCTGTGCAGCCTGTCTTACAATTTCACTCCCTATGGATCCGGCTCCACCGGTTACAAGGACACTTTTATTAAAATGGCGTTTTTTAACCTCTTCATTTTCAATCTTGATTGGCTTTCGGTTGAGAAGATCTTCAATCTGAAGCGGGCGGATGCCTCCAATTATTCCTCCTTTTTTTATTTTGCTGATCTTTGGTGCTTTTAAAACCTTTAATCCGTTATCCAGGGCAAGAGAAGTCCATTCTTCCATTTCAGGCTTCGACATTATTCCTTTGATTAAAACGGCATCAAATCTCTTCAGTAAATTTTTATTATTTATAAATTCTTTTTTATTGTAGATCTTATAACCCAGCAGCATTGCTTTTTTAGAATCTGATCTTTCTGTAATGAAGCCTGCCAGTTGATAAGGCTGGCCGGGGTTATGAATAATAGCATTTGCTAAAGCCAGAGATTCATCTTCCACTCCTATTACAGCTACTTTTACTTTGGACATATTGCCGGAATTCATCACTGTTCTGTACAGTTTTTTAGTAGCCATTCTGAAAAAGAACATCAGAAAAGTGGAAATAAAAAAAAATAAGAAAAGAGCGGGATACAGATACACCGGTATACCCAGTTTCTTTTCTGACATAAAATTAAGCACCAATAATACCACAAGAGCACTGCCCGATGACCACACAATTTTAAAAAAGTCAAAAAAAGTTGAATGTCTTATAATTCCTGCATAGGTTTTGAACAGGAGCATAAAGAAAATATTAACAATAATTATTGCAAATATTTTTTGGTTTAGATATTCGATGTAATTGATTTCTACTTTCAGATTTTTTAAGAACAAGTAAGTAGTTAAAATTGAAAAAGAAATGATAGAAACATCGATAAAAAAAACTAACCATCTAGGTATAAACCTTAACTCTTTGATTTTAAAAACATTCCCCATACTACAAAATAGACCTAAAATATCAGATTTATATTAATTCAACATTTGGTGGTTTTTTTTCGTTAAGCAAAGGTAATGAATATTATTAAAACTTCTAATTTCCGTGAATTTAATTTTGTTTAAATGCAATTTTTAAGATTAATATAAATCAATACTATGAATAGCATTGCATTTTATTAATTAGAAAATTTTTCATTAGCTATAATTAACACTTTGTGAAACAATAGTTTAAACACAATTTTGGCATGAATTAATGATTTTCCAATCACACTATTTTAAAAATAATAAATGTTAATAATTTATAAAATTAAAGTCTTTTTTTTACGATTTCAATATTCTTATAAATTAATAAATTTTAATGCTAAATTTCTCAGCACTGAAACAATCTCTTAATTATCAATATTTTATAAATTAAAATTCTGATTAAATTTTAAAATACTCCAAGATTATAAGATAGATTTTTATCTCATTTCAATATTTTATTTTGTTTTCTTTCTCTTCATTGTTAACTTTGTAAAAATTAAACTTATGAATTATACGCTTGAACTGAATACGCAGGAGCGTGGCTCTAACATTGCCTTTAGCACAATCGTATTTGATTCTTTTAAGATTAATATCGTAGAAAGATATATCGGGAAAATGAACTTCAACCCAAAATTGGTAGAAGCTTTGTTTAAAGTAAGAACGCTGGATGATGAAATTATCAAAACAAGAGAGGGAAACGGAAGGGTAAAGATAAAGGATGATAAATTTGAAACTTATCAGAAATTAACAGCCGTACTGAACTCTTACGACTATAAAAACAGACTGATCAACCGCGATGAGGCCGAACAGGAATATGTACATTTCATTTTGAGCCTGGTTATTGTAAATTATCAGCTAAGCTGATAACTGGAATTTTGTCAGTTTTTCAGAAAAATTTCATTGTTTTTTGGGAGATTTTTTTTGCTGTTTTCTACGTAAAGCGGCAGGCTGATTTACAGCTATAATTGTTCAGTCTAAAAACATTGTTGGGAAATGGAAAAAGAATGATTTTAAAATTCTTCAAATCATGAAAAATATTGCATTTAAGCTCGTAGAGCCGGAGGAATCTCTCAGCGATTTTGTCTATTGCTTTTCTTCACTGCAAAATTTTTCAGATGACCATGAAGCCGTCATCATCCCAAACGGAAAAGTTGATCTGATATTTTCAAAAGATGCAAACGGAAAGCTCCAGACGGTGCTATTAGGACTGGAAACTGAACCAAAATACATCCATCAGGAGGTTTCCTTGTTTTGTGCTGTAAGCTTTAATCCGTTTGCCATAGAATATATTTTTAATCATTCTGTAGCTGATCTGGTGAATACAGGCAAATTACTTCCTGATAACTTTTGGGATATCTGTCTTGAAGATCTTGATGATTTTGAAGGTTTTTGCAAAAAGATTTCTCAAAAAATCAGTCTTTTGCTTCCAAAAGAAACTGATGAACGAAAACGTAATTTATTTCGTCTGATTGTTACCTCCAATGGTGAAATTTCAATCCGTGAGCTTTCTGAAAAAGTGGGCTGGAGCCAGCGACAGATCAACCGATATTTCAGCCAGCACTTCGGGTTGTCATTGAAAGCCTACTGCAAAATACTGCGTTTTCAGGCTTCCCTTTCCCATATCAAAAACGGAGAACTTTACCCGCAGCTCAATTTTACCGACCAGTCTCATTTTATCAAAGAAATCAGACAATTTTCCGGAGTTTCGCCCAAAGAGCTTCACAAGAATAAAAACGACCGATTTTTACAATTTTTAGTCTACAAGTCCTCATAATTTTGTAGTCTAAATCTTAAATAATGTTGTTAAAAAACAAGCAAATAGCAATTGTAGGTGGCGGCCCGGGCGGTCTTACACTGGTAAGACTTTTACAGCAGAAAGGTATTAATGTAAAAGTATATGAAAGAGACATTGATAAAAATGCAAGAGTTCAGGGTTCACTGCTTGACCTGCATGAAAACTCCGGTCTGGCAGCTCTTGAAAAAGCCGGATTAATGGAAGAATTTAAAAAGAATTTTCTTCCGGGTGCAGATAAAACGACCATTGTAAACGAGCAGGCAGAAATACTGTACAGCGACCATGAAACCAAAAAGGATGAAAATTTCGGACACGAACACTTCCGTCCGGAAATAGACCGCGGTGCATTACGGAAAATACTTCTGGAATCCCTGGAACCCGAAACTATTGTGTGGAACAGCCATTTTATCTCAATGGAAAAAAACGGCAGCGGCTGGCTTCTTCATTTCAAAGACGGAATGAGCGCGTATGCAGATATGGTGATAGGCGCAGACGGAGCAAATTCCAAAATAAGGCCTTACCTTACAGACATAAAGCCTTTCTATTCAGGCATACTCATGCTTGAAGGTACTGTCTACAATGCAGATCAGGCAGTACCCAACATTTCTGCAATACTTCGGGGAGGAAAAATAATGGCTTTCGGAAATGAAAAAAATATCCTGATGGGCAAAAAGGGAATACTGAGATCGGATTTTATATAAGCTTTAAAGCAGAAAAAGACTGGCCGGAAAAAAGTGGTTTGGATTTTTCAGATAAAAAACAGATTCTGGATTGGTTTAAAATACAATATCCTGAATGGAGCAGCATCTGGTTTGAGCTTTTCGAAAATGTTACAGTGCCTTTCATTCCCCGTCCTATTTACTGCATGCCTTTAAACCAGACCTGGAAAGCTTTGCCCAATCTCACAATAATTGGTGATGCTGCCCATGTAATGCCTCCTTTTGCTGGTGAAGGTGTAAATATGGCGATGCTCGATGCCCTTCAATTGAGCGAAAACCTTACAAGCAGCGAGCACAGTTCTATAGTGGATGCCATTTCTTTTTATGAAACGAATATGAGAAAAAGAGCTTCCCATATTGCCAATGAATCTCTTGAAAACGGAGAAAAGATGCATAATGAGAATTCATTATCCATAATGCTTGATTTTTTCAGTGGACATCATACCGAATAGGCAATTGATTGAATTTTAAAATTAATCTTATGAATACTAATGAGCAAATGAAGATTAAGATATTAGTTTGAACACATTAAATTGAATAACACTTATTAATTTTTTTATCTTTTTTATAATAAATCCGAAAAAATTTTAACTTTGTGATATTAAAAAATTCAACTAAATATCACCTGTGCAAAAAAGCATAACTGCACGGCTTTATCATTAAAGCTGCGTGGTGATTATTTTCTTTCAAATCAGCATTTTATCAGAGATGATAAAGTGTTTATCATTTGTCTAATTCGCTGATCATTACAATCAGAATTATCATTTTTAAACTTTTAACAAAAATATTAACATGAAAATTTCATCTTTATTAATCCTATTCAGCACGTTTGTATTTGGGCAGACTCCCATTAAACGGCTGGACGGAACAACAATTAACGCCGATGCACTAACTCAAAGAGTTGATACACTGATACATAAAGCAAAAGTGACAGGTCTGGAAGTTGCGGTTTTTAACCAAAATAATATGGTGTATCAACGGGCTTTCGGGACATCTAATAATAAAACGGGAAAACCTCTGCTGGTAACGACAAACATGTATGGAGCATCCTTGAGCAAAGCCATATTTGCAGTTCTTATCATGAAGCTTGTTGAAGAGAAGGTAATAAGCCTGGACAAGCCCTTACAGGAATACCTGCCGAAACCGATTTACGAATATCCGCACAAAGTATGGCACGAGGACTACACCGCACTTAAAGACGATCCACGTTACAAAAAAATCACGGCACGTATGTGTCTCAGCCATACAACGGGTTTTCCAAACTGGAGGTGGTTTGAGCCGGACGAAAAACTTCGCATTAAATACGAGCCCGGTTCCCGTTACAGCTATTCGGGCGAAGGGCTCACTTACCTTCAGATTGTTTTGGAAAAAATCACGGGAAAATCTCTGGAAGATCTTGCGCAGGAAAAAATCTTTAAACCGCTGCAAATGCTTTCATCAAGCTACAGATGGCAGCCAGCCTTTGAATCAGATTTTGCAAATGGACACGACAAAGACGGAAAAGTGTATCCAAAAGACAAAGACAATGCACCAAGAGGTGCAGGAACACTGGAAACAACATTTGAAGATTACTGCAAATTTATCACCGCAGTATTGAATAAAAAAATTCTAAAATATTCTTCATACAAAGAAATATTTTCACCTCAGATTAGAATCAGATCTAAAAACCAGTTTGGCCCGGGTGCAGCCATTGATGGTGACTACAATGATGATATTCAATTGTCCTACGGGCTTGGCTGGGGATTACTAAAAACGCCTTACGGACGGGCAGCCTTCAAAGAAGGAGGTGGAGACGGTTTCCATCATTATGGTATTATTTTCCCTGATAAAGGTACTGCGATGGTGATCATGTCTAATAGTGAACATGCCGAAGGAATTTTTAAATATCTTTTAGAATTTGGTATTGCTGATACTTTTACACCCTGGAAATGGGATCAGTACATTCCTTATGACCAGAAATAAAACTCAAACGGGCACAATGTCTTAATTACTTATATCTATTACGTAAATAAATATTTGTTATTAAAAATTGACATTATATCAACTCATTGTGAGGCAATTTTTAACTAAATTGCAGTCTTTTAATAAATAATTTTATTTATGAAAGTCCCTAAGAGTGTAAATGCCGCCAGAAGATCTATAATGCGCAATTTGACGAAAAATATCGGAAGATCAAATTCTGAAATAGACCTAAAAAAAGACATTCAAATAAAGAAAATATTAATTTCACGGCCCAACCACAGATTAGGAAACCTACTTTTGCTCTCTCCATTGGTTCAGGAAGTCATTAATACATTTCCGGACAGTAAAATTGATCTGTTTGTAAAAGGAGGAATTACGCCCACCATCTATAAAAATTATACCAATATTGACAGAATTATCCAGCTTCCAAAAAAGCCATTCAGCAATATTTTTAAGTATCTAAAAGGATGGGCAACCATCAAAACAAAAAGGTACGATCTGGTAATTAATGCCAGCTTCGGATCATCGTCCGGGAGATTATCGACCCTTTTTGCCAATTCGAAATACAAATTGTTCGGGGATATTGATGAAGGCACTTCGGTGAAATATCCTGACTATCATCATACTGCTAAAAACAGCATCTACAACCTAAGAGAATACATTACAAAGCTTGGAATTCCGGGAAACACAGCCGAAATCCCTTCTTTAGATCTTAAATTGAGTAATGAGGAGAAAGAAGAAGGCAGGAAAAAACTGTTTAACATCACAAAAAATGATAAAAAAACAATCTGTCTTTTTACCAATGCCACTGGGGATAAATGCTATTCGGAAGACTGGTGGAATGCATTTTACAATCTCTTAAAACAAACTTTTCCGGATTATAATATTGTTGAGCTTTTGCCGGTTGAAAACATATCAAAATTAAATTTCGCCATTCCATCCTTCTACAGTACGGATATCCGCGAGATGGGCGCTTTTATTGCCAATACGGTCTTATTCATTGCTGCAGATAATGGAGTTATGCATTTGGCCAGTGCAACGGGAACCCCTACAGTAGGGCTTTTTTCCGTAACCAATGAGGATATGTACAAACCTTACAACAACAGAAGCTTTTCCGTTAATACCGGTCAGCATGATAACGAAAGCATCATGAATTTACTCCGGGAAACTATGATCCACATCTAATTTTAAAATTAATAATTATGAAATTGGCATTTGCTGAAGATAGATTACAATATGAACAGGACGTTCTGCATATTTTAAAAAAATTTAAAGATGATGGAGTTCTTATTGGCAGCGGCACAAGAAATGTTATTAAGTTTTTTGATGTGAATGGTTTAATTTTAAACTTTAAATCATTCAAACAGCATAATATTATTAACAGGCATGTCTACAAATTCTACCGCAAATCAAAAGCAAGACGCTCCTTTGAATATGCTCACATGCTTCTAAGTAAAAAATATTACACACCAAAACCGGTTGCCTACATTGAAAATCACGACTTTATAGGACTTACTTCCAGCTATTATATAAGTGAACAACTGGACGATTGCCGCACTCTCACAGATATTCTTGGTGATACATCATATCCTGAAAGGGAAAGAATTATTAAAGAATATACTTTATTGATGTACCGCCTGCATAATGACGGCATTCAGTTTTTAGATAATTCTCCAAATAATTTTTTAATTAAAAAGGAAAATGACAGCTATCAAATTTATATGGTAGACCTAAACAGAATGAATTTCCATGCAAACATTGAGATCGACAAGCGGCTTAAAAATTTTGCGAGGCTTACAAACGATCCTGAAATTATAAAAATAATCGCCGGAGAATATGCCCTACTATCTGGAATCTCATCAGATTACTGCTTAAAAAAAATCCTTGAAGCCACCAATAAAATGCGAATTAAACGTAAGGTAAAAAAGATTTTGAAGCTATATAAGCGTGTGATAAAAATTTAGAAGTGAAATAAATTTAGCTGTGAACATCCTCATTGTTTCAGCCTGATCAAAAACAGAAATCATTTTACTCAATTATTTCTGTTATTGATTTGCTTATTTATTTTATAATGCACCGTTGAAAGATCTTTTAATATTTCTGCGCTTTGCTCCGGTGTGATGTCGCGTTGTGGTTCTGCCAGCATTTCGTAGCCTACCATAAATTTTTTCACTTCCGCATTTCTGAGCAATGGCGGATAAAAATGCATGTGAAAATGCCATTCAGGATGTAGCTTTCCATCGGTTGGCGATTGATGAATTCCCGCTGAGTATGGAAAAGAAATCTCAAAAAGATTATCGTAAATGGTTGTTAAATCCTTTATAATTGATGCTAAAGAAAGCTTTTCGCTATCTGAAAACTCTGATAAATTTTCGGCTTTTCTTTTGCTGACAATCATTGTTTCGTAAGGCCAGACGGCCCAAAACGGCACCACTACTACAAAATCTTCATTTTGCAGAATGATTCTCTCATTGATTTCCAGTTCTTTTTTTATATAATCTTCTAAAAGAGAATTTCCGGTTTTTTCAAAATATTTTTTCAGATTTTCCTCAGTTCTCAAAACTGTAGACGGAATGGATGACTGTGCCCAGATCTGTCCGTGAGGATGCGGGTTGCTGCAGCCCATTACACTTCCTTTATTTTCAAAAATCTGAACATGATTAATGTAATCTTCAGCCCCAAGTTCTTTATACTGTTCCTGCCAGACATCTACTACTTTTTTAATGTCATCAACTTCCATTTCCGGCAGCGTAAGGCTGTGATTTTCTGAAAAGCAAATCACTCTGTTGATGCCCCGTTCCGGCTTTAATGCAAAGAAGTCCGGCTGTTCATCAGAAAATTCAACATCTTCTTTCATCAGAGAACCAAAATCATTGTCAAAAACATACACCCCTTTATACTCGGGATTTTTTTCACCATTTACACGGATATTTCCTGAACATAAGTAGCAATTAGGGTCGTGAACAGGAAGCTGTTCTTCGGCTGTTTTTTCGGTTTGTCCCTGCCAAGGCCGGCTGGCTCTTTGCGGGGAAACCAGTATCCACTCGTCCAAAAGCGGATTATATCTTCTGTGAGGATGCTTTTTTTGATTAAATGACGAATTCATTTCTTTGGTATTCATTAATTCCATCCGATATTTTTACATGGTACACTTTCATCTCGATATCAAAATCTGCTTTATATTTTTCGCTGATTTTTTCAATCACCTCATTTATATTTTCATTTTTGATCAAATTGATGCTGCATCCGCCGAATCCACCACCCATAATTCTCGCACCTAAAACGCCGTTTTCTTTCAACGTTTCTTTTACCATAAAATCAAGCTCCTCGCAGCTTACTTCATATTCGGTGGAAAGCCCGGAATGAGTTTCGGTAAGAAGTGTTCCTAAATATTCTACATCGCCTTCTGACAGAGCCTTAGCTGCTTTTTTCACTCTTTCGATCTCTTCCAAAAGATACCTGCATCTTTTATAGGATACCTCTCCTATTTCAGACCTTACTTCATCAAGCATGGAAATGCTGAAATCCCTGTACTTCTCTACCTCAGGAAACTTTTCCCAGAGTACTCTTTTTCCTGTATCAACGTCTTTTCTTCTGTCGTTGTAACCGGAAGTCAGATGGGTATGCTTTACACAACTGTCAAAAAGCACCAGGCTGTAATCTCCTAAATTAGCTTCAAAATACTGATGTTCCAAAGAATTGCAGTCCAGCATAATCACCTGATGTTCTTTACCGAATACGGATGCGAACTGATCCATAATTCCACAATTGACCCCTACAAAAGTATGTTCGGATTTCTGACCAACGAGCGCAAGCTCTTTCTTTGTTAAATTTAAATCAAAAAGCTGATTGAGAATAAACGCAAATCCGCATTCCAAAGCCGCCGAAGACGATAAACCTGAGCCCATCGGAATCGTGCTGCTGAAAGCAATCTGCAGACCTCCGATCTGTTTTCCGCTTTCCTGAATAGTGTTAAAAACACCCAGAAGATAATTTACCCAGATTTTTGAGACGGGAGCCTGTTTCTGATGAACATTAAAGCTGAAAGAATCGTCAAAGTCTTTTGCAAAAAAAGTACAGTTTTCTGAGTCATCCACCTTTTTTACGGCAAAACAAATATATTTGTCGATGGCGGCAGGAAGCACAAAACCGTCACTGTAATCTACGTGCTCACCGATAATATTAATTCTTCCCGGAGCAAGAAAAAAATGATCCGGCTCTGTATGGAAGAATGATTGGAATGATTCTTTTGTATGATTGATTAATTTCTCCTTCATAGATACTGCAATTTATGCTTTTTTAGAATATATTTTGATAAAGACTAATTTTTATTAGATTAAAATTAATTTATAGTAATTCTTTATACTATTTGATTAATCCTGATTTAATTTATTATTCAAAAACTTATATTATATAAAAGCACTGATTATCACATTATTTTCTTTTTATTATTTTTTGCAGTTTTAGTAGATCAGTTTATTTCATTTTCTGCGAATCTTTTATAAACTGCTCCAAACCGCTGTCTGTTAATGGATGCTTTAGCAAAGACAAGATTGGAGGCAATGGGCAGGTTACTACATCGGCGCCTATTTTAGCACAATTGATAATATGCATGCTGTGTCTCACAGAAGCAGCCAGAATCTCTGTTTCGAAGCCTAAATTATCAAAAATGGTTCTTATTTCTTCAATTAAATTTAAACCGTCGGTGGAAACATCATCCAGCCTTCCTAAAAAAGGTGAAACATAGCTTGCACCGGCTTTTGCGGCCAAAAGTGCCTGTCCGGCAGAGAAAATAAGGGTACAGTTGGTACGGATTCCTTTTCCTGAAAAGTATTTTATCGCTTTGATTCCGTCTTTGGTAACAGGAACTTTTACTACGATCTGAGGATGAAGTGCTGCCAGCTCCTCTCCTTCCGCAATCATTTCATCGTAAGTGACCCCGATGACCTCTGCACTTACGTCTCCATCTACAATATCGCAGATTTCAAGATAATGGTTAAGAATATTTTCTTTGCCGGAAATTCCTTCTTTTGCCATTAAAGAAGGGTTTGTGGTAACGCCATCAAGTATTCCCAATGCGTTGGCCTCCTCTATCATCGAGAGGTTGGCTGTGTCAATAAAAAATTTCATATAATTTGTTTAAGTTATTTATAAGATTTAATTATGATGCCCCATTTTCAATTTGATTTTCTTCAAATCTTCCAGCTCATGAACCGGCTGTTCAATTTCATAAGGAATCAGCATTTTTGAAAAGGTCTGAAAATAAAGCAGACAGGCATCCTTCCACCAGACGGCATCTTTTGCCTGAATTTTAAGCTTCGACCGGACTTCTTCAAACCTTTCTTCATCAATATACGGCTGCATCTTTTCCCATGTTTTTTGATAGTCACGGACATTTTTTACGCCTGTATCATATTTGTAAGAAAGCGCTTCCCATAAAGTTTTTCCGTCTTTCATTTTATAATCCCATGGAACATGATGAAACCAGAGAATCAGGTTTTCGGGGCAGGTTTTGATGTTTCCATACGTTTCATTTAATGGCGGGAAATATTGTGAAACCGCATTACTTCCCGTTTTTGTTCTGTCGAAACCTACTCCCTGAGCATCGGCTCTATGATAATAAACCGGCGACCAGTCCGCCCTTCCGCCCTTATAATCGCCCCAGGGTTCCGGGCCATAATGATGTCCTCCTGCAAAAATATGGTGTAAACCGAGCGGCATCATATAATCCACGGCAGTTTCTCTTGAAGTGAGCATTATTTCTTTTACGGGATTAATAAATTTTTCATTATCGTTAAAAGTCATTTTGATCCATTCATCGGCAATCTGTTCTGAAGTCAGATCGTGATTCCACGCCAAACGCCCGAAAGCATACCAGTTGGCCTGCGCAAAATGATGACCGGTCCAGTTTTTATCTTCCCCGATATTGGCAACAGCCGAAATAGCCGAAATTTTTGAGGATCTTAATGTTCCGTCCGTAATTTTAGCAATTGTAGAACCTTTGCCATCCGAATAAGTATCACTGTCTAAAGTTTCTTTAAATAATGGGGCTAAATAAACCAAATGATTAGAATGCCCCAGATATTCCTGGGTAATCTGAAATTCCACCATTTCCGGAGTCTTTTTTAATGCCCCGAAAAGTGGATTAAATGCTTCACGAGGCTGAAAATCGACAGGCCCGTTTTTAATCTGAATAATAACATTGTCCCTGAATTTACCGTCAAGCGGAACAAATTCCAGATAAGCCTGCTTTGCACGGTCTTCGGAACTTGGGCTGTAAACAAATGCTCTCCACATCACGATTCCACCATAAGGTTTCAGTACATCTGCCATCACATTCGCTCCATCTGCGTGCGTTCTTCCATAATCCTGCGGTCCGGGTTGTCCTTCGGAATTGGCTTTCACCAAAAAACCTCCGAAGTCAGGAATTAATTTATAAATTTCTGATGCTTTTTCTTTCCACCATTTCTGAACGTCTTTATTCAAAGGATCTGAATTCTCAAGTCCGCCCAATACTTTCGGTGAAGAGAAATTTACTGATAAATATACTTTAATGCCGTAAGGTCTGAAAATGTCTGCCAGAACTTTTACTTTTTCGAGATAATCTTTTCGGAGCATATTCGGAGAAGCATTCACATTGTTGAGCACTGCTGCATTGATTCCAATGGAAGCATTGGCTCTTGCATATTCTTCGTATCGCGGGGAAACTTTGTTGGGTAAATCTTCCCATTTCCAAAGGGAGTGTCCTGCATAACCACGTTCTATCGTTCCGTCCAGATTGTCCCAATGGTTGAGAATTCTGACATCGTATGATGGCTTTTCGGTGATGGCAAGATTTGCTGTAGCTGATTTTGTCTGCTGCAGCCTCAAAATATGATAAACCCCATACAATAAGCCTATTTCTTTTTCTGCAGAAATAACCAATTTATTCTGAACTGATTGTATTTTATATCCGCCTTTCAGGCTTTTTAATGATCTGTCGGTTCTAAGTTCAATTTCCTGACCCTGCCAATGATTCATCAATTCTTTTTTAGCAATATTTAAAGTGGGATTATTTCCTTTGAAAATAATTTTATCTGCTGAAATTCCATTTTTTGCCGGAAACCGAAGCCAGAGCTGACTTCCGTCTTCTGCGAAAACTGCAAACGGAATCATTAGAAATAATAGAATGTAAAGTCGGAATTTTTGCATTGGTGAATTTTTTCAAAATTATTTAGGTTTTGGCTGAAGCCAAATTGCATATTCTATTTTAAAACGGGCTAAAGCCCGTTCCTATTGATTTTCTTCCAGACCTTCAATGGTTTTAATTTTACCATTTTCGTCATATTCAAGCTCAATTACTTTCATACTTCTCAGCCAGGTTTTTCCTTCACTCGGTACAGAATCATGGAAGAACAGGTACCATTTTCCTTTGAACTCCACAATGCTGTGATGGGTTGTCCAACCTACTACAGGCGTTAGAATTTCACCCTGAAAAGTAAACGGGCCATACGGATTATCTCCCGTGGCATAACAAATCAAATGGGTATCTCCTGTAGAATATGAAAAATAATATTTACCGTTGTATTTATGCATCCAGGAAGCTTCAAAAAAGCGATGTTTGTCACCGTGAAGCAGAGGATTTCCGTTTTCGTCCACAATGAGAACGTCTTTCGGCTCTTCTCCGAATTCCAGCATATCATCACTCAATAAAACAACTTTTGAAGGAATTGCCGGCTCATTTTCATTAGGAAGAATGGCTGATTCCAGTGCTTTGTTGTTTCTGTAACGCTGCAGCTGTCCGCCCCAGATTCCACCGAAATACATATAATGCTTTCCGCCCTCCTCAAAAATACAGGGATCGATGCTGTAGCTTCCCATCATTGGATGCTTTTCGGGAACAAACGGACCGTAAGGTTTGTCGCTCACCGCAACACCAATTCTGAAAATATCATTTTTATCTTTTAAAGGAAAATACATATAATATTTGCCGTTTTTATGGGCAACATCGCAGTCCCACAACTGTCTCCCCGACCAGGGAATGTCTTTTACCGAAAGAACAACGCCATGATCTGTAATTTCTCCATTTTCAACATCATCCAGGGAAAAAACGTGATAATCATTCATATCAAAATGATCTCCGTTGTCATTTTCTTCTATTCCGCTTTCCCGGTCGTGTGAGGGATAGATGTACAATTTGTCTTCAAAAACGTGTACGGAAGGATCTGCCATATAATCTTTCGGGAATAGATATTTTGCTTTTTTCATTTTTTAATTAGAAGTTAGATGTTAGAAATTAGATATTAGACTTATTTCTATTTTGTTAATTGAATAATTTTTTGCACCACAGGTTTTGCCTGATCATTTCTGTCAAAAAGTAAAGGATAATCTGTCCTGCCTTTTACCGGGAAATCATTTTTCCAGGATTGATTATCGGTAACACCCCACAAAGTCACTCTTCGGATTTTATCCTGATGTTTTAGGAATAATCTGAAAAAATCAAGATAACGGTTTTCCCACGCTGATTTTACATTTTCCGGAAGACCTTTGGTGTAAGGATTCATTTTTGCCTGATATTCCACAGTGTCGGAAACGTTGGCCGAAGTTCCCCAAGGCGAAGGAAGCGCGCTGATTTCCATTTCAGTAACATTTACTTTGACGCCGGCAGAAGCATAATCGACCAGTGCTTTTTCATATTCACTGATGGAAGGAGAATCCATTCCAACGTGAGTCTGCATTCCTACACCATCAACCCGTATTCCTCTGGACTTCATATCTTTGACCATTTTTATCACCGTCTTAACTTTTCCGGGATGCCATTCGTTGTAATCATTATAGTAAAGCTCTGCCTTCGGGTCTGCTTCCTGAGCATATTGAAATGCCAGAGGAATAAATTCTTCGCCAAGGATTTCATAGAATTTACTTTTTCTGTAAGAACCGTCTTCCATTATGGCTTCATTTACAACATCCCAGCCTTTTACCCTGCCTTTGTATCTGGTGACAACCGTTGTGATGTGGTTTTTCAGTCTTTGCTTTAAAACTTCCGCGGAAACGTCTTTTCCATCTTTATCCACGAAAAACCATTTCGGAAGCTGTGAATGCCAAACCAGAGTATGCCCGATGATAAACATCTTATTTCTCTCTCCGAACGCCACGAATTTATCGGCATCATCAAAGACGAATTTGCCTTCTTCCGGCTGTAAAAACATTGATTTCATACAGTTTTCCGCTACAATCGAGCTGAACTGATTTTTAATGATCTCAACCGATTTCGTATCCGTTTCGTGAACCTGCGGAAGACTCATTGCGGTTCCGATATAGAATTTATTTTTGAATGCGCTTTTCAGGGTATTGTCAGAGCTGGCCGTGCCTGCTGTTTTGCAGGAGACAGCTAAGGTTAAAATTCCTAATAATGCTACTATTTTTTTCATAATTAATTTTTAATATTAACGCTAAGTCCGCTATTTTTTTTGATTGCTGAACGTTTCTTTGTTCGCAAAGGTGTTTCACCTAGAAATGTCTACATTTTATACTTGTTCAATCTGCCTTGTCAAGGTTTGGAACCTTGACAAGGCTCATAAGATTTTTATTTTCATTCGTTAAGCCGCAACTTATAAATTTTGGATGAAGTCTTTTTCCTTGTCTTTTATTAACGGGCTAAAGCCCGTTCCTATTGATTTTCCAATTGATCCTTTCAGGAGTTTTTTTAATGCGAATCACTCGCAGCCCGACCTGAGTGGAGCTCATTTTTTGTTATTGCGACTGTCTAAAAGTTCCTGAGATTGCTTCACTTTGTTCGCAATGACAAAAAATAGCGGGAACGGAGGGCGGAAATAGCTGCCCAAATTCATTATTTCATTAATCTTTTGCTTTTCTTCTTTCTTTGAGATCCTGCTCTATTTTAATTTCCATCTTTTTATTGATTTCGTAGAACATAAGAAGGCCGCACGCTAAAAAGAACGGAATGGAAGGAAATACGCTGACCAGCATTTTTGCGCCTGTTGAAACGGTTTCCGGCTGTAAAACATTCACCGTCCCTTCGGAAGAAATATAACCGTACTGACCGATGATATAGGCTACTAATGAGCTTCCGATGCTTAAACCAACTTTTAAACCGACCATCATTGCCGAGAAAATAATAGCCGTCGCCCGCCTGTTGTTTTTCCATTCCGAATAATCGGCAACATCCGCAATCATTGCCCAAAGCAGCGGCGTTCCGATTCCATAGAAAAAACCGTGTAGAATCTGGGATAAAAACATCAATCCTACTGATTTTGGAGGATAAAATATGAATGCTAAAACAAATAATGTTGAAATAAAGAGTGAAGCGATGAATGCGTCTCTTTTACCATATTTGTCGGCAAATCTTTTGGAAAAAGTAATCCCAATGATCATCATAATGATCCCGCCTGCATTGAAGAGTCCGAAACCTGCTGAACGAGGGTCTTCCCCGAAGAAATTCATCCCGATGGAATTGAAGAAATCCGTAATAGGCGATATAAATTGCCGCAATGAAGCTTCGTCTACATAATTGTTAAAATAATAGACATACGAACCGCCTTTCATTGCTAATGTAATGAAAATCAGAGCCGTAACAGTCAGCATGATAATCCATGGCTTATTTTTCTTTAAATCTTTTAAATCTGCACCCAGCGTTGATTCCTGTTCAGGTTTTGGGATCACTCTTTCTTTGGTGGTAAAAAATGTGATGAGCAGCATTACCGTTCCTATAATAGCAAGCCAGGTCATCACCACCTCGATTCCGGCAGCTTTGTCACCATGTCCTGCAGATAAAATAATCGGAAGCATAAAAACCTGTACAAAAAACTGCGCAAACATCACAGCCACAAAACGGTATGATGAAATACTGTTTCTTTCTCCCATATCTCCCGTGATAACGCCGCTTAAAGCTGCATAAGGTAAGTTATTGGCCGCATAAAGCAACAGCAGCAATGAGTATGTAACTGCTGCATATATCATTTTTCCCTGATATGAAAAATCGGGTGTACTGAAAGCGAAGAGTGCCGCCGCACCCAACGGAATGGCAGAAAGCAGAATCCACGGACGGAATTTTCCCCATTTTGTGCGGGTTCTGTCTGCCAGTGCGCCAACAAGTGGATTGAAGCCAAAACCGGCAATCAGGCCAACAGTGAGCGTGATGATGGAGGCGTCTTCTGCTTTTAATCCATAAATATCGGTGTAAAAGTACGCCAGATAAGTCACGAGCGTCTGGAAGACAAGGTTGGCCGCCAGATCTCCTAAACTGTAGCCTACTTTTTCAACGACAGATATTTTTTGGGATGAATTGTTCATTTTAGTAATTTATAATTGATAAATGATAATTGATTATTCCGTTGTGAAAGGCGATGCGGGAAGTCCTGATTTATTTTTCAGATTGCCGTCCGGATTGTCTGCCCAGTCGTAGCGGACTGAGGACGGATCTTTTACACTGTCGTTCCAGACAACAATATTTTTACCCTGGATTTTTGCTTTTGCCCACTCGTATCTTCCGTCTTTTCCTTTAATGGCAAAGCCTTTCAGCTCTGAAACAGGTGCAAAATCATCAGTCCCGCTTTTAAATGACAGAACAATTTTATTTCCTTCAATTTTCATTGATTGGTAAACAGGTCCGTCTGCGATGATATCTTTTTTGTATGCAACTTTCAATGCCTGCAAAGCCAGCCTGTCTCCCACTGTTTTCTTGTTTAAAGGATGAATATCATTCCACTCTCCTATATCGATGATCACGGCAAGCCCCGTATTCGGAACTTTCAGTGAAACCTGCCGCTGCTGGTCTCTGAGTTCTGCCCAATTACTTTCTACAGGCTGTTCTTTGGGTTCCATAAAATTCGCAAGTTGTGCGGTAAAGAAAGGTAAATCTTTCTGGTTCCATTTGTTTCGCCAATCGTTAATCATTGTGGTCAGCAAATCTCCGTATTCTTTTGGTTTTCCGGTATTGCTTTCGCCCTGATACCAAATCGCTCCTTTAATTTTGTAATTAATAAGCGGATGAATCATCCCGTTGTATAATCCGGTTGGTTTCCATCTGATGAAGGTTTGTCCGGGAGCCATTCTTTCCATTTTGACTCCGATTTTATATTTCCACTCGGTTTTTAAATCGATTTTATTTCCGTCAATTTCAAGGTAGTAAGGCTTGTCGGCGATGAATTGTCCTTTTCCGCTTCCGTTGGTAATTCTCACGGCAATCACATTTTTTCCTTCCTTCAAAACACCGGCCGGAATATCGTACCAGCGGGGCGGATATTCATAGGTTACATTTCCTACTTTTTTTCCATTAATATAGGTAACATCGGCATCTTTTATTCTTCCTAAATTTAAAAAAGCCGCTTTTCCTGCCTGATTTTTAGTTAAATTAATTTCTTTTCTGAACCAGATTACTCCTTCAAAAGAACCTTCTTTATCTTCCCAGGAACCCGGAATCTGCATTGTTTTCCAATCGGAATCATTTAAATCAAAACTTTCCCAATGCTGGTTTAATCCGATATCGCTTTGGTCGAGTTCTGCATACCAGGCTTTACCCACTGCCTGTTCTGAAGATTCTGTGGATCTTATCAGCTCATCATTCTGCCATTTTTTGGCCTCATCCTGATATTCAGGATATTTTTTCAGTGAATTTTCATCCATCCACGCCTGAACCGGGGAACCGCCTAAACTTGCATTGATAATGCCGACAGCAACATGGTTTTTCTCACTCAGCTCTTTTGCAAAAAAATAAGCAACTCCTGAAAAATTAAGAATAGTCTGAGGATTTGTAGCCTCCCATTTGCCACCTTCAAGCTCCGTTTGAGGTGATTTAAAATTATACTTTTGAGGAACTGTGAAAAATCTGATATTCTGGTTATTTGCCTTCTTAATTTCATTGGCATAAAGTGGTGTCAGTCTGCGCATGGGAAGTTCCATATTGGATTGTCCGGAAGCCAGCCAGACATCCCCTATTAGAATATCTTTCAATGTAATTTCATTGATGGTCATTGTATAAGGACCTCCTGCTTTCTGCTCAGGAAGGGTGATTTTCCAGTTTCCGTTCTGGTCTGCAGCTGTATTATATTTTTTGTTGAGGAACGTTATTTCCACTTTTTCCCCTGCATCAGCTTTTCCCCAAACATTCAGCTTTTGTTCACGCTGCAAAACCATTCCGTCTGAAACCAATGCCGGAAGTGTAATTTTCGCATTAATGAAAATGCAGAATAGACAGAGAATTAAGCTTGAAATTTTGTTGAGTTTATTGTTCATGGTTTAATTTTTTAATCAGCCTGTTTAATTTTATGGGGTTTGAGTCATTAATCTCACTTCAATAATTTTTGGTGTAAGAGATTTTTCATCTGAATTAAACTTTACATTAAGGATTTCCTTACGGGCTTCTGATTGAGGAACTGGAATTAATAAAGACTGCGGAGAACTGCCTGATTTTCCTTCGAAAGTTTTAGCAAAAACTTTTACTCCATTGATTTCTGCATTTAAAGTCCGATTGTTATTGGCATCAAAATAAAGAAGATAAAGATATTTTGCATTTTTATCTTTGTTTCTCATCCGGCAGCTGAACCAGCCTTTTGCCTCACGGAAATGGCGGTCTTCCATATAGCCTGTATTGGAATCTTTGCTGTCGATGAAATGGTCTGACTCCGGCTGCTGCTCACCCAGCTGGATTTTGTCTGCTGTGATTTTGTCCAGCCTTCTGATTTCCTCCTCTTCTTTGGCTTTTTGCGTCTGAATGGTTTCAATTTTATCCTGGCTGGCCTGCGGGAAATAAATGATGTAACGTTCTTCCTGAATTTTATAGAAAGGAACGAGTTCTAACCCGCTGCTGAATTTATTCTGCGGATACAAGCCTGTTAATCTGAATGTAAAATCTTTTCCTTTAACCGTTTCCAAATGACTTAAAACCGAAGAAGAACTTCCCAAAATAGTCGGAATTTCATTCAAAGGAATCTGCGGCCCGTGTGCAATGTGCCCGCCTCTGCTGTCATCGGCGAAAAGTCCGTCCTGATTTTCTTTTCCATATTTTGCAGCCAAAACAATCGGGCCATATTTAAAGGCAAAATAATCCGAATGATCCGGAAGCTGTTCCGCAGAAAGGTGCATAGGCATTTTCATTTCCACAGCGTCACCTTTTTTCCATTTTCTTTTGATTGAAAAATAACCTTCAGCATCAGGTTTTACATTTATATTTTTACCATTTATTGAAATTATAATTTGAGATTGATCTGACCATTCCGGTGCTCTTAGCTTTAAATTTATGTCTGATTTTGAAGCGACATCAAAAATCAATTTTGTTGAGCCCGATTCCGGGAAATTATTCTCCTGTCTCAGAACCAGTTTCTTTTCAGACCATTTTAAAATAGAAGGGATGAAGAGATTCACATACAGATCTTCATCTGAATAAGCGTAAATCATTTCACCATATTTTGCGTGATTTTCCATCCCGGAACCTACACAGCACCAAAAGCTTGTTTCCGGCTGGGAATACACCCTGTAATGGCCGGGACGCATCGGTGTAAAATATACAAAACCACCTTTCTCAGGATTTTGCGTGGAAAGAATATGATTATATAAAGCTCTTTCGTAATAATCTATGTAAGATGACTTTGGGTTTGTTGCATATAATTCTTTGGAAAGCTTCAGCATATTATAGGTATTGCAGGTTTCCGGGCCTTCAATACTTTTAATCATTCCGCTGAAATCATTGGTAGGATTGAAATGCTCACTCACACTGTTTCCCCCGATAACCGCTGATCTTTTTTGGGTAACATTCGTCCAGAAAAAGTCTGCAGCATTGCTCCATTCTTTATTACCTTCTAAATCTGCAATTCTCTTAAAACCGATTACTTTAGGAATCTGCGTATTGGCGTGAATTCCCGTGAGCTTGTCTTCCCCGTTTAATAATGGATTTAAAATGGTAAGATGAGAAAAGCGGTGCGCCAGCTTCAGATATTTCGGATTTTTTGTAATATCGTAAACGTCTGCAAAAACTTCATTCAGACCGCCGTGCTCACTGCGAAGCATATCCTGAATCTGCTCATCGGAAAGTCCGGAGACTTCATCTGCCATCCAATCCGTAAGTTTTATCAGCATTTTTTTTGCTTTTTCACTGCCTGCATACCAATAGGCATCCCGCAGCCCTGAATATATTTTGTGAATATTATACAAAGGAACCCAACGGTCATTCAAACCAAAAGTTGCAGCACGGATATTTCCATCAGCAATTTCCTTCCATACTTTTTTTCCGTTCGGGACACCGGAAAGGTAGCCGCCTCCTGAAAGATCCTGGCAGCGTTCCAGTTCATCAATCATATAATCCAGCCGTTGCTTGATTTTTGTATCGCCTGTGGAAGCATACATCAAGGCTAAAGCGGAAATGTAATGCCCGCCGATATGCCCGTCCAATCCTGTATTTTCCCAGTTAGGGTAATTTTCCTTTTTTGGCTTTAATCCGGCTTCTTTCAGATAGGGTGCGAGAAGCCGGTCTGCATCCATCGACAGGATGTATTTTTCGTCTGTCTGCATTGCCCTGCTGAAAACACTTTCGGATAGATGAACTTTGTTAAGCGGAAAGTAGCTGACATTTTTCCGTACCTGCCCAAAAGCGAAAGAAGTAAAGCATAAAAGTAATATGAGAGGTTTTTTATTCATTAATAAATGTTAATTCTACATTTCTAAAATAAAAGAAAGTATTCAGATAGCAAACAATTTTCACAATCCGGGAATAAGTTCTACTGAGAAAACATTTTCAGACCGAAAAAAAATTCTTCAAAAACCGTAAGCTTATCATAAAAAACAAGAATAGGCAAACAGTAGAATATCAATCCGATAAATGTAATTTAGTCATTATCAAAATGAATATCGTCTATTTGTAAGAGGTCATAAAAACTGACATCCGGACTTATCGTATTTTAAATAATATGTCCAGAAAAATTCCTGATTAATTCAGGAATGAAATTTTAACATAATTTTAACATTGTATTCATATAGCATTCATGGTAATTTAGACAAAAAAATCTTGGAAATGATGAAAAAAATTCCCCAAAAGTCTAATTGAAACCATCAAATATTCAAAAAATGCAAGGGTAAGAAAAAATAAAGTGTTTATTTTACATTTATTTGAATTTCATATTATAATCTTCCTTAAAAAAATTAACTTTGTATAAAATCATTTTTGATGGAAGAAAATTATCTTAATTATCCTAAACATTTTGTAGCTGTAGACTGTATAATTTTCGGTTTTGACGGTGAAAATCTGAAAATTCTTCTTGTACAAAGAAATTTTGAACCCCGAAAAGGAGAATGGTCTTTGATGGGTGGGTTTATTGATGATAAAGAAAGTTCTGATCAGGCCGCTAATCGTGTTTTGAATGCATTGACCGGGCTGGAAAACATCTATCTCGAACAGCTGAATACCTACACTGAAATTGACCGTGAGCCGACAGCCAGGATCATGTCTATTTCCTATTATGCTTTAATCAACATCCAGGATAATATTCAAATCAATGAAAAATACAGCGCGAAATGGTTTGATCTGAAAGACCGTCCTGATCTTATTTTTGATCACAACGCGATGGTAAAGGATGCCGTCCTGAGATTGAGAAGAAGAGCTGCTACAAGACCTATCGGGTTTGAGCTTTTGCCCGAAAAATTCACCATGAAAGACCTCCAGAATCTGTACGAGGCTATTTTTGATGAAAAATATGACAAGCGGAATTTCACCAGCAAAATCAATGCATTGGATGTTCTGGTAAAAACCAATGAAAAAGATATGAGCTCTTCTAAAAAAGGATCTTTTCTCTATACTTTTGACGAAAAAAAATATAAGAGGAAAATCTCGGAAGGATTTATGTTCAGGATCTAAACTAGAAGCTTCCGGTAAACTTCACTTTGATTCCCAGCTGAAAATTAGCAATGGTCTTAAAGATTTCAATTAAAGTCACTCTTTCAATTTTGGTCAGCTTGCTGATTTCAATATAATTATCCGGATTTTTTTTATCAATATTGATTTGATTTGCCTGATTTTTAAGCCTTAGCGCCATCAGATAATAGTAAGACTGGTGCATTTCGTTATACTGCTGCTGCGTGAAAACTCCAATTTCAGTCAGTTTTTTCATTCGTTCTCCTGTATTTTCTATTTCCAGCAGATTTTTCAGGGCATACACACGGACAAGGTCTACAATCGGGGACATTGCCGTTTTAATATCAAAAACTTCGGATTTCCCGATGGTCTGCGTTTTAATCTTTTTAAAGAAAGTCAGCGGAGGTTCGTACTGCAAGGCGTTTTTTGCAATATGTGTAAAGAAAAGCTGATTAGGCGAAACCAATTTTTCCTTGATAAAAATCTTCAGTTCACGAACGATATTTTCATCGCCGTAAATAAAACGAAAATCAAAAAATGTAGAAAACTTCATAGCGCTTTCCGGTACGGATTCCTCTATCCATTGGCTATAGTTTCTCTTCCAGTGAGAAAGAGAATGGGTCCATTTTGGGTTGCTTGCCATAAAACCACCTTTGCAGTATTCAAAACCGATGGTATTAAGATCATCAGAAACTTTTTTGGCAAAATCCAGAAAATATTCTCTTACCATTTCCCGATGCTCATTGGCTTTGTCTTCATAAATAATCCCGTTATCCTGATCCGTACTCAGCGTCTGTTCTTTTCTGCCTTCGCTTCCGGTGACAATGAAGGCAAATTTTGCAGGCGGCTTTCCTATTTCCTTTATGACTTTCTCGATGACTTTTACGGTAATGGTGTCGGCAATCGTAGTGATTACCTGGCTGGCAATTTCGCCGTGCACTCCCCTTCCCAAAAGCTGATTGATAATATCCGGAACCTGATTCCATTTTTTTCGGAGCTCTTCCGTATTTTCTGCCTGCTTCACAGACTGGATAAAAACCAAAGGACTCTGTGCCTGCTCACTCAGTAAGCGGTTTCTGCTCAAAAAGCCTACATATTCATCTTTATTTTTTACTAAAAGATACCTTGATTTGGTTTTGAACATCATCAGAACGGCTTCATACAAATAAGTATCACTCGAAATACTTACAATAGGATTATCCATTACCTCTGAAATGGCTATTCCTGCATCCAGACGACGGGAAATGACGTTATCCCGCAATGTGATATCTGTAGCATAACCAATAATTTCAGCACTTCCTGATTTTTCAATAAAAATACAGCTTACCTTATTCTCCGCCATCATTTTAGCAGCTTCAAATACAGGAGTACTTTCTTCACACGAAACAATGCTTTTGTAGGCAATTCCTTCAATTTTCCTTGAATACAGCTGGTCTGCTGCAAAATAACTTTCCTCAAAAGTGGCGGGTGTTTTTACAAAATGAGAAAATTCCTCATCCAGCATTTTCTTTCCAAAATCTGAAGTAAAATAGTGAAAAAAGTCTTCGTAGGCATTGCATAATTCATAAAACTCCTTTTTAGGCAAAGTGTATACTACGGTTCCTTTTTTAGCTATGGCAGATTTCAGGGCCCGGACTCTGTTGAGCACCACGGACATTCCGCCAAAACAATAAGGAGAATGATGCCTGGTTAGACATCTTTTATTTTCTGCCGCATCGAAAAAGAAGGTTTCATATTCTCCCTCAGATATTATGTCTACCCCTTTCATCTCAGTAACTTCCTGACGGTAAACTAACGTATCTTTTGAAAACTCTGTTTTTGTTAGGGTTTCAGAAATCTCTTCAAGAACCGTTTCCGGTAAGAGATGAAATGGCTCTGTAATTTTTAATAATGAAATAACTTTTTCTTCCATGCTCCTTATTTCATTTTACTGTTAAAAAACTTCAATTTTGATTCAATTTCATGATTGATATATTGAAACTCACCGTCTGAAATTTCTCCCCGCTTACGAATTTCAAAAAAACATTTTGCGGTCATTTCCGCATCAATCATGGCATCGTGAGAGGGTTCCATTTTTTCATTAAACAGAAAATCATAGAGCTGGGGCAGACGCAGATAATCTGCCTGAGGATTCAAAACATAATCTGTGCTTTTCAGCATTGTGCAGTAGAAATGGCTTTCCAAGAAAGGGTTTTCCAAACCTGCTCTGTAATAATCGCAACTCAGCGTATGGATATCAAATTCTGTGAAATGCCCTGTAATCAGTGGATTATACGCCTGAATATCATTTGAAAGTTTTTTAAGAACAAAAGCTCGGGAATGACCGTTTTTACTTAAAAATTCCTTACTGATTCCATGAACTTTAAATGATCCAGCACTTATTTTCAAACCTTCAACATCAATATAAAAATTCTCCCGCTTAATCTCATTTCCGGTTTCATCGTACAAAATCCAAGACACCTGAACTGCTGAAGGCCAGTTATCCGTTTCAGAATAGGGCAAATCCCAGCGTTTTGGAATTGCGGTTGTTTCTGTGTCGATGAAGAGGAGGTATTTTTTCAAACTTATTAAAATTACAAAATGTTGGGGATTAAAACAAAAAATAGGATGCCCTACGACATCCTATTTTACTTATTTTTAAAATTACCAGAATCTCACATAAAGTGCTGTAAGCAAAAGAACCGTAACTACAATCATTGTTAACGTTCTGGAATCTACTTTAAACATTGTAGAATCTATGGCGAAAGCTTTCGGATTTACTTTCGGACCTGCTAAACTTATCAAAACCATCACAACAACAGTGAAAAAGAATGACCAGCCCATATTAATCAAAAACGGAATTTCCGTAATGGTATGAACAACGCCGTTTTCTAATTTTTCATACGTGAAAGCAGTGTACAGCCATGTTTCTTTTCCAAAAATATCTACTGCAAAACTGTTGAAGAAAATAGCCAGTAAAAAGCCTAGAAGAACACCTACCAAAGCTGCGGATCCAGTAGTTCTTTTCCAGAACATTCCCAAAAGGAACATCGCAAAAACACCCGGGCTGATAAATCCTGTATATTTCTGAATAAAGGTGAAACCACCCTCTCCTCCAATACCCAAAACATCGGTCCAGGTAAATGCCAAAGCCACAAACATTGCGATAATAATTGCCCAGCGGCCCGTTCTTACCATCTGGATTTCAGTAGCATCTGGCTTTAAATATTTTTTGTAAATATCCAAAGTAAAAATGGTGGAAATACTGTTTACCTTTCCCGCCAAAGAAGCAACAATTGCCGCCGTCAAAGCTGCTACGGCAAGACCTTTAAGCCCTGTCGGTAAAAAGCCTAAAATCGCTGAATAAGAACCGTCTTTTACTCCGTTGAAGCCAGGAAGATGGCCTTTAGTATATAAAACATAAGCCGCAATTCCCGGAAGCATCACGATAATCGGCATAAATAATTTCAAAAATCCGGCGAATAAAATCCCGGTTCTTGCTGTTTTTAAATCAGCTCCCAAAGCCCGCTGAGTAATGTATTGGTTACATCCCCAATAATTCAGGTTTACAATCCATTGGCCTGCAAAATACATCGCCAGACCCGGTAGAACCACATATTTCTGAACATTCAGATTTTCCGGCATTGCCAGAGTTGTGGTAGTGGTAGCTGGCTTATCAAGAATTA
The DNA here is from genome assembly GCF_000430825.1 of Chryseobacterium daeguense DSM 19388. GTDB lineage: Bacteria > Bacteroidota > Bacteroidia > Flavobacteriales > Weeksellaceae > Chryseobacterium > Chryseobacterium daeguense. The sequence goes on from NZ_AUMT01000004.1 coordinate 400,726, forward strand.
GCTTAAAATGCTGTGGCGCTTCATTTATTAAAGTATGGAAGCCTGCAAAAGCATTTCCTACCGCCGCTCCGTTGATTCTTTGATCTACAATTTGCAAAGCCATATAAACCGTTGCAAAGCCACCGATAATCAAAACTGCCACCTGAATCACGTCAGTGTAACCGATTACCTTCATCCCGCCTAAACCAATCAGCAAAGCCATCAGAAGCAATCCGATCATGATAATGTGAAGATTATCTCCACCCAAAAGGGTATCGATAGCCAAGGCACCCAGATACAGAATTGAAGTTAAATTTACAATCACATAAAGAAACAACCAGAAAATTGCCATAATCAGAGAAACCGATTTATTATAACGGGTTTCAAGGAACTGCGGCATCGTATAAATCTTATTTTTAAGGTAAATCGGAATAAACCAAACCGCAATGATGATCAGCGCAATTGCTGCAAGCCATTCGTAAGCTGCCACGGCAATTCCCACGAAAAAGCCTTCCCCGCTCATCCCGATAAACTGTTCTGCCGAAATGTTGGATGCGATCAAACTGGCACCAATAGCCCACCAGGTGAGCGATCCTTCTGCCAGAAAATAATCTTTACTGCCTGTAGCAGCGGATTTTTTCTTATTGTAAATCCAAATTCCGTAACCGGCTACCACCACAAAATAGATAAGAAATATGATGATATCAATAGTCGCTAAGTTTCCCATAATTTATTTTTTAACTGAGAATTTATAAATTGTTTTAGTTTGGTATTTCTGTCCCGGCTTCAGCTCTGTTGAAGGAAATGAAGGCTGATTCGGAGAGTCCGGGAAATGCTGGGTCTCAAGACAAAAGCCTGTTCGAAATTCATTTTTGCCTCCGGTTTTAGTATCAAATTTTCCATCAAGAAAATTTCCGGAATAGAATTGAACACCCGGCTGATCTGTCAAAACTTCCATTATTCTTCCTGATTCAGGATGATATACTTTTGCAATGCTTCTCAATCCTGATCCGTTCAGAATCCAGTTGTGATCATAACCTTTTCCTTTTTTTAACTGATCATCTGCTGCATTGATGTCTTTTCCGATTGGTTTTGAAACTGTGAAATCAAACGGACTTCCCTTTACTGCTTTTTGCTCACCGGTAGGAATCAGCGTTTCATTTACAGGTAAAAACTGGTCTGCATTAATTTGTAATTCGTGGTCGGTAATGGTTTTTGTAAAATTTCCCGAAAGGTTAAAATAAGAATGCTGGGTAAGATTCACCACTGTTGCTTTATCCGTAATGGCTTCGTAAGAAATTTCCAAAGCATCATCGTCGGTTAAGGTATAAAAAACTGTTGTTATTAGTTTTCCAGGATAGCCTTCTTCTCCGTCTTCACTTGTATAAGTAAGCTTCAATGTTGGAAATTGAGCATCTTTTACAGGTTCTATGTTCCAGAATTTGGTATGAAAACCTTCTTTTCCACCATGGAGGCTGTTTGGCCCGTCATTTTTATCAATATCAAAAGTTTTTCCCTCCAAAGCAAACTTTGCATTGGCAATTCTATTCCCGTAACGTCCGATCAATGCTCCGAAATAGTAAGGATTTCCGTTGAAATAATCTTCAGGTTTTGTAAAACCCAGAACAACATCTTCATATTTCCCGTTTTTGTCGGGTGCTGTCAATGAAGTGATAATTCCACCGAAGTTGATGATTTCCACCTTCATTCCGTTTTTGTTGGTGAGGGTATATTTTTTAATAGAATCGCCTTTTGCTGTTACTCCGTAGTCTGAAACCTGTATGTTTTCCATATTCTCTTTTTGGCTCTGATTATTATTTTCTTTTTTACTGCACCCGAAAATACATAAAAGTGCAATAATAATCAGGTTATAACTTATTTTTTTCATAGTTTAAATGATTTTGCAAGTTTAACGATAATAGATTTCATTCCACCTAAGTGTATTCTTAAAATCACGGATTTTTGTATCTTCATCAATAACCAATGACTCAATACCCGCTATTTCTGCAAAATCTTCCAGCTGTTCTGCGCTGATATTTTCACTGTAGCATGTGTGATGTGCTCCGCCTGCGAGGATCCATGCTTCTGCAGCCGTGTACAAATCAGGAAGCGGCTTCCAGAGAACTCTTGCCACAGGAAGTTTTGGCAATTCCTCGGTGATTTCCAGTGCTTTAGTTTTATTGATTAATAATCTGAAATGATTTCCGAAGTCCATAAGCGCTGCATTCAAAGAATCAATATTTCCTCTTGAATTAAAAACAAGACGAACAGGATCTGCTTTACCACCAATTCCCAACGGATGAATTTCGCACGAGGGTTTATCAGCCGCCAAAACGGGATCAACTTCCAGCATGTGGGACCCTAAAACTGAAGGATTTGAAGGATTGAGATGATAGGTATAATCTTCCATAAAAGCATTTCCGCCTTCCAGACCTTGCCCCATTGTTTTCATGGCACGAACAAGTGCAGCCGTCTTCCAATCGCCTTCTCCGGCAAAACCGTATCCTTTTTCCATAAGCCTCTGAACAGCAATTCCCGGAAGCTGTTCCAGACCGTGAAGATCTTCAAAAGTATCTGAAAAGCCTTTAAAATTTCCGTCTTTCAGGAATTTTTCCAATCCTAATTCTATTCTGGCAGCAGTTTCAAGAGATTTCCTGTTGTTTCCGCCTGAAAGAAGGGATTCGGCCATTCTGTAAGATGTCTCATATTCTTCTATTAGCGTTTTTACTTCGCCATCGCCTATGGAATTGACAACACTTACTAAATCTCCGATTCCCCAAGTATTTACAGAAAATCCAAACTTTGTTTCTGCTTCTACTTTGTCGCCATCCGTAACAGCAACATATCTCATACTATCACCGAAACGGGCGAATTTAGCTCCCTGCCAATCATCCCAGCCTGCTGCAACACGGCTCCAGTCTCCGATTTGTTTCTGAACTCTTTCTTCCGCCCAATGCCCTACAACTACTTTCCTGTTTTTACGAAGACGGCTTACCATAAAACCAAATTCACGGTCGCCGTGCGCCGCCTGATTCAGATTCATAAAATCCATATCCATCGTAGACCAGGGAATGTCCTGATTGAACTGTGTGTGAAGATGCAGCATTGGTTTTTGCAAAGCGGTCAGTCCGCGAATCCACATTTTTGCAGGTGAAAATGTGTGCATCCAGGTAACAATTCCGATGCAGTCTTTTGCAAAATTGGCGGCGGTAAGTGTTTCAAAAATTTCTTCTGTAGTTTTTACAGTTGGCTTTACAACAACCTTAACAGGAATTTGTGAGGAAGCATTTAAAGCTTCAACAATTTTCGCTGAATGTTCGGCAACCTGAGCTAATGTTTCAGGGCCGTATAAATGCTGGCTTCCGGTGATGAACCAGATTTCTTTTGTATTGAGGGGTGTTAACATCTTTTTATAATTGATAAATTATTGTTTTATTTTTTTCACAGGTTTTACCTGTGGCTATTGATATTGAACCCTTCGGGTTCTGCTTGGTAACTCATTTTTTAAAATTTGATTTCTTTTTTACTGTCCGTAATAGGCATTTTTGCCGTGTTTACGTTCGTAATGTTTTTTTACTAGAGAATCTTTCAAACGTGGTGCATTTGGGTTGATTTGTCTGGTGAGATAGGCCATTTCCGCGATGGTTTCCAGTACTTTACTGTTATAAACTGCTTTATCAGCATTTTTTCCCCAGGTAAACGGTCCGTGATTTCCGATAAGAACCATTTCCACTTCTTCGTAAGAGAGTTTTTTTTCTTTAAAGCAGTCAAGAATCTGGATTCCGGTATTGTATTCGTAGTTTCCTTCGATTAATTCATCACGCATCGGGGGTGCACAGGGAATATCTGTCGTCAGATGATCCGCATGTGTCGTTCCGAAAATAGGAATATCCAGCTGAGCCTGCGCCCACGCCACAGAATAAGTAGCGTGCGTATGAGAAATCCCACCGATATTTTCCCAGTTCTTATAAAGATAAGCATGAGTTTTGGTGTCTGAGGAAGGCCTTAACTTTCCTTCCACTACATTGGCATCATAATCTAAAATTACAATGTCTTCCGGCTTTAAAACCTCGTACGGAACACCGCTCGGCTTGATGGCAAAAATTCCTTTTTCCCGGTCTACGGCACTTACGTTCCCGAATGTGTACACTACAAGCTTCAATGCATCAAGCAGCATGTTGGCCTCGTAACATTCTCTCTGTAGTTCTTTATATATGCTCATTTTGTTTTTATTAAATGATTGAAAGATTTAAAAATTGAAGATTAGAATCTTTGCTTCAAGCTTCAGCCTGGGGTGTGATTCTTTTATCTTTTGTTTCGTCCTAAATTAGCAATAGACTTTCGTCAGCCTTGTCAAGGTTTAAAACCTTGACAAGGCTTTCCAGCGAATCACCTGCAGCCCGGCTTGAGCGGAAATCCTTTTTTTGCATTGGCAAAAGCATAGGCAAAAAAGATTGGGAGCGGAAGACGGATATAGCTGCCATAAAAATTTTAATCGTTAGTTTTTGTACTATAATCTATTTAACAGGTCGCCTCTACGAGGCTTGGTGTGTATGGACAATTATATTTGGCTATTAACAGTGCTCTCCTACGGAGCTATCAAATCCTGGTTAAAATTTCTATCAACTATAAACTGTCAACGGTCGACTTCTTCTTTGATTTGGTATTATGTTCTGTAAAATCGGCAAGAATCTGATATTGCCCCATCAGTTCTGCATATTTCTCCACCTGATCTGCCTGCGGGAAATATTCGGCTTCGAAATCGGAGCCCATTTTCTGGCTTGCTTCCTGAACATTAGGGTAAATTCCTGCCGCCACTGCTGCATAAATCGCGGCGCCCAAGGCCGGAGCCTGATCTGATGCTGCCACTACAATCGGCATATTAAGAACGTTGGCTAAAGTCTGCATGATGAATGGTGATTTTCTGGCAACACCACCAATTCCAATTACCTTTTTGATTTTTACACCTTCCTCTTCGAAACGGTCGACTATTTTTTTCGCACCGAAGCAAATAGCGTTCACCAGTGCTTTGAAAATATGCGGTGCTTTTGTACCGAGTGAAAGGTTGCTGATAGCGGCTTTCAGCTCCTGATCGGCATCGGGGGTTCTTCTTCCGTTGATCCAGTCCAGGGCGATGGGAACTGCTTCAGAAAGAGGGATTTTCTCTGCTTCCAGAGTGAGATTCCTGATAAGATTCTGTTCTATTTCTTCTTTTAAAAGTTGTTTTTGATTTTCATCAATGATATTTGAGTTCATCAAAATGTTTTGAGTTGGCCACATCAGGATGTCTTTGTACCAGGCCAACAGATCCCCAAACGCCGACTGACCTGCTTCAAGCCCCATCAGTCCCGGAATAACCGAACCGCTTACCTGTCCGCAAATCCCTTTAACGGTTTTGTCCTGAATAATTTCGTTGGGTACCACCATAATATCGCAGGTTGATGTGCCCATAATTCTGATAAGCGTATTTTCCTCTACTTTTGCTCCTACAGCTCCGGAATGCGCATCGAAAGTTCCTACGGCAATTACAGTATTGGTCGTGAGTCCAAGCTTTTCTGCCCATTCCTGGTTTAGATTTCCTGCAACCTCATCGGAAGTATAAGTCTTGTCATAAAGCCTATCCCGAAGTTCAGCCAAAGAAGGATCTAACCTGTCAAGAAATTCTTTTGAAGGAAGCCCGTCCCACGATTCGTGCCACATAGCTTTGTGACCCGCTGCGCAGCGGCTTCTTCTGAATGTTTTTAAATCCTGATTATCAGAAAGAAGGAACGTGATATAATCGCAATGTTCCATCCAGCTGTAAGCTGCATTTTTTACATTCTGATCAACTCTATTGATGTGAAGAATCTTGGCCCAGAACCATTCGGATGAGTAGATTCCGCCCACAAACCTTGTGTAATCTTCGCCGCCCCAGTTTCTTGATACATCATTAATTTCTTCTGCCTCATTAATGGAAGTATGGTCTTTCCACAACACCATCATAGCATTGGGATTTTCTTCAAAACCTGGTGTCAAAGCCAGGGCAACGCCATCTTTATTCACCGGAAGCGGTGATGAACCTGTGGTGTCAATACAAATACTGACAATACTTTCCGGCGTTACTCCGCTTTCTTTTACAACATCGGAAATGGTTTTTTGCAACCCTTCAATATGGTCCAAAGGATGCTGGCGGAACTGATTTTGTTCCGGCTGGCAGAATTTTCCTTCTTTCCATCTTTGGTAATAGCTTACAGATGTAGCGAGCTCTGCACCGTTTTCCGTATCAATCAGGACTGCACGGACAGAATCTGTTCCGTAATCTAATCCGATAACATATTTTTTCATTAATGTAAATAATTAATTTTTATAAATTATTTTAAACCACCTTTCGGCCACCCTAAAAATGACATCTCCATAACTAAATATTACAGCTTATGCTCAATTATCAGAAAAAAAAGATTCTTTTTTAATCAGGCTTCAACCAATTCACAATTTTTTTATTGAAGAGATAAAAACAAATATAAGATTCTATTTTAAATAAATGTAAAAAACACACTTAATTTTATTTTTTATTTTTAAATAGTTGACTTTGATTATTTTATTTTTAAAACAACAAAAGAATTACCTGGGATAACAACCGAAATCTTTCCTTTTTTTAACGCTGACTTTTCCTCTGCCGGTTTTATATTCTCCGCTTGGAAATTATTTTCGGCAGAAAGCTGTGATGCTGTTAAGGTTATTTTAGTGAGATTCTTTCCTTGTTTTATATTTTTTGGATTGATTTCAATTAATTTTTCCTGAGAATTAGTATTAACCATCTTGATAATGATTTCTCCATTTTTGATGTCCTGAACTGCGGATGCAAAAAGCTGATTTTCACCCTTTACAGGCGTGCCGTTTTCAAAAATTCTGATTAAATCGGTTCCTTTATTATTTGAGAAAAGTTTCTGAACATAATAATTTGGGGTTGCATAGGACTGAAGATTATTAAACCAAATAAGGTCCGGAGTCCATTGCCACCCGTCTGCATGGGCAAAAAGCGGTGCATAAGAAGTCATTGTTACCACATCTGCGTTTCTTTCCAATCCCGTCATAAAAGCGGCTTCTGAGAGTGCGGTCTGCCAGTTGTTTTTATTGTCAGGCTTTACCACTCCCACTGATTGTGCAGCATATTCCCCTGCAAAAACCTTAGGCCCAGAACGGTCATAATCATCATATCTTCCGGCATTTTTTGTAAACCATTCCGGTGAATTGTAATAATGCTCATCTACAATCTGTGCATTGAGTTTTTTAAGCTCTTTCCACCCATAATCGAAAAATTCTCCGTCCGGCGAAGGTCCGCTTCCGGAAATAATTTTAATGTCAGGATACTTAGCATGAATGGCTTTTTCAAAAATTTTATATCTTTCAATATAATCTTCTCCCCACTGCTCATTTCCCACCCCGATAAATTTTAAGTTAAAAGGTTTCGGGTGCCCCATGTATGCACGGATTTCCCCCCATTTTGTGGCTGAATCACCGTTTGCAAACTCAATTAAATCCAATGCATCCTGAACGTAAGGATTTAATTCTTCCAAATGAACCAATTCGCCTGTATTGAACTGACAGGCCATTCCGCAGCTTAGAATCGGGACTGGCTGTGCTCCCAGATCTTCGGAAAGCTGAAAATATTCATAAAACCCCAATCCGAACGACTGGTAATAATCCGGAGTAAGCCTGTGGGCAAATCCTGAGCTCCATTTATTGATAAGATATTCTCTGTCCGCCACATTTCCTAAAGTTTTTTTCCACTGATACCTTTCGGCAAGTGTTCTTCCTTCTACAATACATCCTCCGGGAAAACGGAGAAATCCGGGTTTCAGATCATGTAATTTTTGAACCAAATCTTTTCGCAGGCCGCCTTTTCTTCCTTTCCATGTGTCTTGCGGAAAAAGGGAAATCATATCCATGTTTACCACGCCTTTTCCTATAAAAGTGATTTTCAACTTTGCTTTTTCCACTGTTTTTGAAGGTGAAAAAACAGCGGTGTATTTCTGCCATCCTTTTCCTTTAACAAGCACGGGAACTGTAGATATTACAGCTCCTTTTTCGTCTATGAGACTTGCATTGAGCGCGGAAATGTTGCCGGAAACGTTTTCCAGGTCAAAACTGAAATCATATCTGGAGTTCTGATGAAGCCCAATCCCGCGGAAACTTTCATTTTCCAGAACATAATTTTGATCATTATTTATGGTAATTCTCGCATAATTTTTATTGGTTTTAGCATCATCTGAATAAATGGTAAGAAATCCTGAATCCAGATTATGGGAAAGTGTTTTCGTGTTTTGCTGTTTCCAGCCTGTCAATGGCTCATCAAATTCAAAGCTCCGGTTTTTGATTAATTCAGCATAAATTCCTCCGTCTGCGGCAAAATTGATGTCTTCAAAGAAAATTCCGTACATCGTAGGCTGGATTTTGATGCCAGTAGATTTTCCGTCTAGCTCAAGGATATGTTTATCACTGTTTTGGGCTGATAAAAATGCAGCACTCAAGAAGAGTATTCCTGTAAAGATTTTATTTTTTGTTTTCATAGATTTTTATTGTCCAAATAGACACTTCGACTACACTCAGTGTGACATTTCTAATACTATTTAAATGAGTTGTATAAGTATATTTATCATAAACCTTATAGGTTTCGTTACATGACAACAGATTACCTGACTTTCAACTGCATATTTTTTAATCCAAAATCTGCTGAAGTTCCACCGTAGAAAATGGTATAAGTCCCTAGTTTTGAAACCAGGTCATCGGCTTTTTCATCATAAAATTTAAATGAATCTTTGGAAACTGTCAATTGAATATTTTTTGTTTCTTTTGATTTAATTAAAACTCTTTCAAAAGCCCTTAAAGTCTTTACAGGAGCTGAAGCATCATTATTTCTTTTAACATAAACCTGAACCACTTCTTCCCCGTCTCTTTCCGAAGTATTGGTTACGGGAACAGTTATGGTGATATTTTCATCAGTATTGATGCTGTTTTTGCTCAGTTTTGCGTCGCCGTAAGTAAATTTTGAATAACTCAGACCATGCCCGAATGCATACAAAGGATTTTCCGTCATATAACGGTAGGTTCTTCCCTGCATATCGTAATTTTCAAAGCCCTGATGCTTGCTGGTTTTTGAAAGCGCATTGTCTAATTGCTCCAGATTTTTGTAAAAAGTAACCGGCAGCCTTCCTGAAGGATTGTAATCTCCAGCCAGCACATCCGCAACGGCAGTTCCGCCAGATTGTCCGCCGTACCAGACATTCAGCAATGCGTCATAGTTTTTTTCATCCTGCTCAAGACCGAGTGAGCTTCCTGTGCATAGGACAAAAACAACAGGTTTTCCGGTTTTTCTCAGCTCAGCTAATAACTCTCTCTGAACTTTCGGGAGCTCAATTGATGTTTTATCACCGCCTTTGAAGCCTTCTGCATTCACCAGCATTTCTTCCCCTTCCAGACTTGGCGAAAGCCCGCCTGCAAAGACAATTACATCCGCAACTTTTACTTTTTCCTTTACTGATGCAAAATTGACAGGGTCTTTTCTATAAGCTTCAAAGGTGATGCTTACATATTTTCCTTTTTGGGTGTGCCGTAATTCTATCTGATATTCTTTTCCTTTTTCCATTTTCACAGGAAATTCCGAAGGGTGCCTTGCATCCGGCCCTTTTCTGGTAGCGATTTCTTTTCCATCAACAAACAGTGTGTACACATCTGATGTGGAAGCAGAAAATATCACCTCACCTGTAAAGCTGCTCTTGAAAACTCCGGAAATTCTTGCTGAAGTGTTTTCCCTTGCAACTCCCGGTGCAAGCTGAGTTCCGCCGAAACTGCTGTAGCTGATTCCTGTTTTATTTACTGAAATATTAGCCGGATTTCCTTTGAACTCATTATTATTAAAAAACTCAACCTTCATACCCTTTTCGCCGTTTTTCTGGCTCAAAAAATTCTGATAAAGCGAGGTTCTGGAAGACGGATCGGCAACTTCAGTTCCCTTTTCATATATAATTTCAGCATTCGGAAATTTGGTTTTAATTCCTTCCAGAATAGTTACTATAGATGAAGGTGTTCCGTTATAATTTCCTAATTGCATTATTTCGTCATCCGCATTCGGGCCTACAACCGCAATTTTTTTAATATTTTTATTGAAAGGCAGTACATTTTTTTCATTCTTCATCAGCACAATTGATTTTTGTGCCATTTTCAGGGCTTGCTTTTTATGCTCATCCGAATCTACAACAGAATAAGGAATCTGGTTCCAGTGTACGGAAGATTTGGGATCAAGCATTCCGAGCTCAAACCAGCCTTTAAGGATCCTTCTCATCGAAATATCGATATCTTTTTCTGTGATTAATCCGCTTGCGAGAGATTTTTGCAGATTGTTATAGGTATCTCCGCATTCCAGATCGGTGGAATGCTTTAAAGCATCTGCTGCGGTGCTTTTCTCATCCGGATGTGTCCCGTGGTATTTCTTCTGATAAAAATCTGCCAGAGCCCAGCAGTCGGAAACCACCATTCCGTCATACTGCCATTTACCACGAAGAATTTCGGTAAGCAAGGTATTGTTTGCGCAACAGGGCTGACCGTCAAAAGCATTGTATGCACACATCATTTCTCTTACATTTCCTTCCAAAACCAATGCTTTAAATGCAGGAAGGTAAGTTTCATACAAATCTCTTTTGGAAACTTCTGCGTTGTAAGAATGGCGGTTCCATTCCGGGCCGCTGTGAACTGCAAAATGCTTGGCGCAGGCGTGTGTTTTGAAATATTTAGGATCATTTCCCTGTAATCCTTTTACGGCAGCAACGCCTAAAACAGAAGTAAGAAAAGGATCTTCTCCATACGTTTCCTGACCTCTTCCCCACCTTGGATCCCGGAAAATATTGATATTGGGTGTCCAGAATGTAAGACCTTCATATCGTCCGGTTTTGCTGGCTTCGGCAAAGGATTTATTGTATTTTGCCCTTGCCTCATCAGAAATCATTTCAAAAGTTTTAAGATGCTCCGGAACGTCCCAGGTTGCTGCCATTCCGATGGCCTGCGGGAAAACGGTAGCCGTCCCGGCTCTGGCAACACCATGCAGAGCTTCATTCCACCAGCCGTAAGCGGGGATTTCCAGACGGGGAACCGCCTTGGAATTGTCCATCATCATTCCTATTTTTTCGTCAACCGTTAATAAACCCAGAAGATTTTCAATTCTTTGTTCCACCGGAAGATTAGGGTTTCGGAAGGGATATTTGTAATTCTGCCCGAATGAAAAAGCGCAAATCAGGATAGATATATTGAAGATTATTTTTTTCATGAAATTGATTTTAAACAGATTATCAGCAAATTTTATTGAGTAGGTTTAGTTTGTCATGATTTCACTTTCCGGAGCACCCAGATAAGAAGGTTTCAGACCTCCGGTATTGATTACTATTTTTTCGAGTACAATTCCCGGTTCGAGCACTCTGAAACTAAGCGTATGCTTTCCGGGTTGTAAAATCTGATGCGTAGTAACAGATTTAATGATGTGCTCCGACTGCCATTTTCCAAGCTCACCTTTATAATGGCCGTTAAAATTGACAGTTTGCGGTGCTCCGCCATCAAAAGAAATTTCATAGCGCAATCCTTTATTGTGATTGAAATTCAGTGTTGGGGCCAGAAGCAACTGTACTTCAAACTCGCCTTTAGATTCAAAATTAATATCATATTCCAGATACATATTTTCTTCTGATTTTGGGTAGGAATTTTGCGGAAATGTAGTCACGCCTGATTTTGTTTTTCCGAAATCGGGTATAATTTCCCAATGAATCCTGTCTGAATTGCCCATTCTGGCAAAGTTTTCAGCTTCGATAGAAACGTAGCCGTTTTTTTCTGCAAATATTTTTTCTTTAGGAACATCTGCTTCAGAAACATAGGTAACTTCGGGCATTATATTTTTTTTCCCGTCAAACCAGGCTTTGTATCCTATTTTCATCTGATCCATCATGTGTGTCCATTTTCCTCCGGCAATCTCATTGTTATATTTATTATCGAGGTAAGCATTTCGTTCAAAACATGCTTTCACTTTATCTGCGTAAAAATTTGCTTTACTATCATTTTTGGCCGCTAACTCTTTGTTTTTAGCTACCGCATAATACATTTCATACAAATTACTGCACGCGTCGATGGGATAAAGAACCAGCTGATAATAAGCGTCCTGATATTCTGCCGGAATCTGCTCTTTCAGACGTAAAGCTTCCAGCGCCAACGCTCTGTAGTCATTTAAAACTGTTTCAAATTCATTATAGTTTTCAAGACTGAATGTTTTGCTGTCCAGCGTTTCCGGAGTTACTCTTCGGTTGTATTTTGCATACAGGTTAATCATTCCGGCAATTTCTTTAGAATGTTTTTCTCCAAATTGCTGTGCAGCCCATTTTTCGGTATATTCCAGTAGATTTTTTGAGTTGAATTGTTTCGGATTCCAAGCCATTTCCTGGAAAAAGCTGATCGGGAATTCCATGGGTTTTAAATCACCTACGTTGACCACCCAGACTTTATCAACTTTATGTTCGTACGACAGGTTCATCTGCTCCCAAACCCGCTGAATCGGACTGATATTGATCCATTTGGAATTTCTTGGTCCGCCCACATAATCAAAATGATAATAGATGCCGTAACCACCCTTGTGCAAAGGTTTTGAAAGATCCGGAAGTTTTCTCACGTTGCCCCAGTTATCATCACAGAACAGCAGAATCACATCATCAGGAACCCTCATGCCTTTGTCATAATAATCCTGAACTTCTTTATACAAAGCCCAAACCTGTGGAGTTTTATCGGCTTTTTTACCTGTGACATCAGCAATAATTTTGCGTTGGTCTTTTACAATTTTCTCGAGTAATGAAATATTGGTTCCCTCTCCCATAGCTTCATCACCGTCGCCACGCATTCCAACAGTAACGAGCTTTTCCCAATTTTTGCTTCTTATAATTCCTGCTTTCCAGAATTCCTGCAATACTTTTGCATTTTTTGAGTAATCCCAGACATTTGGAAGGTTATTTCTTTTAATGTATCTATGCCAGTCGGTTTGTGCCTGCGCCATCGGCTCGTGGTGGGAAGTTCCCATAACAATGCCCATCTCATCGGCTAAAGGTCCGCTCAGAGCGTCATCGTCATAGAAGGCCTTGCCCCACATGGCAGGCCAAAGGTAGTTGCCCTTCAGACGAAGAATCAGCTCAAAAACTTTTTCATAAAATTTAGAATTAACTCCTCCAAAAGTTGCTCTGGCCCAGCCTCCAAGAGAAGGTTCTTCATCATTCAGGAAAATCCCGCGATATTCTACGGCCGGTTCTCCATCAGTATAAATTCCTTTTTTGAAATATAAATTTTCTTTTGTTTCCACCGGAACATCTGCCCAATAATACCAGGGCGAAACCCCTATCTGCCGTGACATTTCATAAATCCCGTAAATAGTTCCCCGTTTATCGCTTCCGGCAATGACAATGGCTTCCGAAACTCCCGGAAACGGATTACTGATATTTTGGATGATGTATTTTTCACGTTTTCCGGTTAAAGATTTACCGTCAATTTTTTTCTGTTTAATCAAATCATCGATAACAGATTTTGTTCCAACAGTTCCAATAATAATTAAAGGTGAATTCATTCCGGAAAGCTGATTCAGCAGACTGGGCTGATCACCGGTTACTTTCTGAAAATCGGATTGAAGGCTTTTTACGGCTCTTAATATTCCTGCATCAGACTGGGATTCTATATATAAAGAAATCCCTACAGATTTGTCTTTCAGAAGAATGGCATCGCCGGTTTTTTCTGTTATGATAAACCGTTCGGCTGCCTGCACATGTAGATAAGCACCAAACAACAGGATGACAAAGAATAGTATGGGGAATCTGTTCATAATCTCTTATTTATCTTGATTATTTTTTCCACAGGTTTCACCTGTGGTTGTTATTGTTGAACCCTTCGGGTTCGTCATTCGGCTCTTTTGTTTTACATAGGTTTTACCTACGGCTATTCATATTGAACCCTTCGGGTTCTCTTGTGGCAAATCGCATGAGGTCCGACCTGAGTGGAAATCAGGTTGAAACTGACCTAATAATTTCTACATTAATTCTTCAACACAAATCCGCCATTCGGTTGAATTTCAATTTCGTATTCTCCTTTTTTGTTAATAGAAACTGTTTTTGTAAAGGTGTTTCCTGCCTTATCATCGTTGATGAGCGTTACATTCTTAGCTCCCAGCATCGGAAGATTCAGTGTAATCTTTTTTGTAGTTTTTTCTGCATTTATGCCTGCAACATACCATTTGTCCTGATGTCTTCTTGCAATGACAGAATATTTCCCGGGATAACCGTCAATAAAAACAGTTTCATCCCAAAGGGTCGGAACTTCTTTCATAAAATCCAGCTGAAATTTTGGTGAATCATTCAGGTTGTTCGGCATTACGGCAAACATCTGGATCGGATTCTGAAACAAAACGGCTGTGGAGAGCTGAAACCCGTCTGTAGTCAATCTTTTGTTTTTATCTTTATTGGATTTGGTTAAAAATTTATTCAGAAAAGTCCCTCCGAATTCCATGCTTCCGACTGTATTTCTGATAAACGGATGTAATGTTGCAAAAAACGCTTCCTGCTTGCGGACATCTTCTGAAAAATAAAGCATTTCAGAAGCTAAAACGGCTTCACTTCCTGCATAATTCGGGTACATCACTTCCCAGCCTTTCGGCAAAGTAGCACCGTGGAAAATAATAGTTAATCCGAAATCATTGGCATCAGACAAAATATCTTCATACAAACGCATGGTTTCCTGTTTGTCGCCGCCAAAAAAATCGACTTTCAGGCCTTTTACACCGATTTCCTTTAGCCATTTCATTTCTTTTTTACGCTCTACAGAAGTGCTCATTTTGTTTCTCGGCCCCATTGGTGCGTCATTAGAGGCTCCGTTGGAATTGTACCACAGCATCACCTTCACATTTTTTGATTTTGCGTATTGAACGAGCTCTTTCATCCTTTCTTTACCTATGTTTTTATCCCAAAGTGCATCAATCAAAATAAATTCATAGTTCAAAGCAGCAGCCAGGTTTATGAATTTCACCTGATCATCATAATTCATACTGTTGTCCTGCCATAAAATCCAGCTCCATGTAGATTTTCCGAACTGATATTTCTGCGAAGGTTCGTAAAGCGGTTCTACTAGATCAAAAGGAATGGTAGTTTCCACAATCGGTTTTAAGGAATTACCAATGGTAATGGTTCTCCACGGTGTTTTCCCGGGAAGAGAAAGCGCTGCACCGGAGCTCCCGAATCCGTTGTTCTCTGCCATATTTGGATACGCAACCTGATATAGATTTTTTTCTGCAGTGGCAGTAAGATGAGAAGCGCAGTACAAACTGTTCACCCCTGTTTCCGAGAGCAAGATCCAGTCTTCATTTCCAATGTGGAAAAGCCCGGGAAAAACGTAACCATAATCTGATTTTGCTCCTAATTCCGCATCGGCTTTGTACCCACTTTCGTAGCTGGGTGCGGTGCGGGCAAAACCGGTCATGGGTTTCATCATCGGAGAGAGAAAGGTGGTGCTCTGTGGCGGGAAACGATATCCGGTAAGTTCAGACTGTACCACTACGCTGAAACGGTCTTTCATAAATGGAATATCGTATCGGAATGCCACATTGTTATTGCTTACCTGAAATTCAATGCCGATATTGAACTGGTCCGCATTAATGAAATTGACAGTTAGCGTATTAGCTTTATATTCAACTTCGGATTTTTTAATTTTTTCGTTGAAATATTTTTTAGAAATATTATTTTTTTTGCTGTTGATGAATTTTAGATTTTTAGAAAAATCAGATTCATTCGTGATTAAACCCAACGGAGATTTTTCGAGCATCATTTTCCCCAGAAAACTTACGGAATACAAAGCTTTTCCTTCCTCCGAAAATATATTCAGCTTCAATTTTCCGTCCGGGCTTGCAATTTCGGCAACCTGTGCTTTAATTTCAGATAAAAGACCGAAACTTATTAATAAAAGAAATATAAATGTTACTTTTTTCACGCTGATTTATTTTGAAAACATCCAATAATCGAAAAACATAATGTCTTTTTCCGCTTTACCTTTAAACACAAAATAAAGACTTTGAATACCTGTTATTGTATTAAGCACATTGACTTTAACCGTTTCAAAACGGTCATCTCCTCCGGTGAGCGGAACTTTCAGAGTCGCGATCAGGGGTCCGTTAACGCCGTCTGATCTTACTTCCATCGTTACATTTCCATTATGCGTGGTTCCGACTCTTGCCGTAAAAGCCTTTGCTCCTTCTTTACCAAAATCAACATTTTTCACATTAATGTAGGCGTCATTTTTCTTTGCTTTAATGAAAATTCCGGCTGTTTTGTTCTGGTAAGATTTTACATTTTCAGACCATGAAATCATCTCCGCCTGATTGAATGCATAAGGATTAACAGATGCAATGGCCTTTGTAATTCCGCTGGTCATTTTGAAAGGTGAAATGGAACCGTCTTTATTAAAGTTAAGCTCCTGTACGCTTACCGATCTTGTAAATCCGCTCCCACCGGGCAAGGCACCGTTGTGATAGAAGAAATAGGTTTTACCCCTGAAATCAATAACTCCGGGATGGTTGGTAAAGGATTTCCCTTCGGAAGGCATTATAATTCCGCCGTATTTCCATGGACCCTGCGGGTTTTTGCTGGTGGAATAGCCGATAAATTCGGGAAGCGGACCGCCCGGCCAGAAGAGATAATACAAATCTTTTCTTTTGTAAAGCCAAGGTCCTTCCTCATATTTTGTGGGTCTTTCGGGGTTTCCTTCCCTTTTTCCAAAAGATTCTTCCGTCATCGGAACCTCAACGATGTCGCCGGAATAAGAAATCATATCCTCATTCAGCTTTACATATTTGAGCTTTGGGTTTCCCCAGTAGAGATGCGCCTGACCTTCATCATCAATGAAAACCGTAGGATCAATATCCCCCCATTCACTTTGAACAAGCGGTTTTCCCAGCGGATCATGGAATGGGCCAAAAGGACTGTCAGCAACTGCAACTCCGATTGCTCCTTTGTTATTGGTTTTGGATATCATCGGGACGTACATAAAAAATTTGCCGTTTCTTTCTATGCACTGTGCTGCCCAGGCATCACGCTTTGCCCAGTCAAAATCTTTATAGGAAAGAATTACTCCGTGATCTGTCCAGTTCACCATATCATTGGTGGAAAATAACTTCCAGTCGTTCATCGTAAACCATGTGGAATCATCTTCATCATGGCTGGTGTAGACATATAATCTGTCTTTGTAGACCATTGGAGCAGGATCTGCAGTATAAGCCGTCTGAATGATCGGGTTTTGTGCGGCAAAAGTACCTGCACAAGAAATCAGCAGACCGTTTATTATCGTTTTTATGGTATTATTTTTCATTTTTTAGTAATAATCAAATTTTTAGAGCCTCAGTTTAATTTGCACTGAATTTCCACCAATCGAAGTAGAAAAGGTCTTTGCTTCCTGTAAATACAAAATACAGATCGTGCACGCCTTTTATATTTTTTACCTGAGTTTTAAAGGTTTTAAAAATATCCCCTTCCGCTTTTCCGGTTATGTTGATAGTTCCTAAAAGCGGCCCGTCAACTGCATCAGTGTGAATTTCTATACTTCCACCGCCTATTGAAGCTGCCGATACTTCCATAAATTTTGTCCCTTTAGAAAAATCCACGCCCTGAACTTTTAGGTAATCACCATTATTGACTGATGAAACCACGATTCGGTCGGCAATCTTTTTTCCGGTGTCATAAGGATTGTTTCTTTCCCATTCGGTCATTTTTTCAGTTTTCAAACCTTCGCTGTAGGCAATTGTTTCGGCTTCAACTTTCGTATATGGATCCAAAGTACCTATTCTTTTCACGCCTTCAGGATTCCAGAACGGGAGCTTTTGAATAGTGCCATCGGAATTATAAACCATCTCGCTCACACAAACAGAACGGCGTTCGTAATGCTTGCTTATTTTTTGCTTTCCAAGATTGTAATTGAACGCAAAAACATAAGATTTTCCTTTGTAATCAATGATTCCGGGATGATTTCCGTTGGAACGTTTATCACTGTCCATAATCATTCCTTTGAATTCCCACGGGCCGGTTGCTGATTTGCCCATTGCATAACCTATTCCTTCCGGACAGCATGTGGAAGCATACGCCATATAATAATTTCCTTTGCGCTTCCACGCCCATGGACCTTCCTGATAATGAAACGGATCCGGAGAACCTTTCACTTTTGCAATTGAAGCATCTTTTACCACTGGTCCATCCACAGAAATCATATCTTTATTAAGCTTTACATACCATAAATTGGGATTTCCCCAGTATAGATAAGCCTGCCCGTCATCATCAATAAGAACGGTGGGATCAATATCATCAATTGAATTTTTAATCAAAGGTTTTCCTATCGGGTCTTTGAACGGACCATACGGACTGTCTGCCACCAAAACACCGATTCCTCTTTGTCCCGGCATCGGGCAATACATATAAAACTTCCCGTTTCTTTCTACAACCTGGGGTGCCCACGCTCCGTTTTCGGGATCTGTCCATTTGAAATCCTTTAAAGAAGCTACAATCCCATGGTCTGCCCAGTTCACCATATCTGTTGAAGTGTACAGCAGCCAGTCTTTCATTTTAAAACCGAATGCATCGTCTTCATCGTGACTGGTGTAAAGAAAAACGGTGTCTTTATAAACTAACGGCGCAGGATCGGCCGTAAATTTGGTCTGAATGATAGGATTCTGGGCAGATAATGATAATCCTGTGAGCATCAAAGCCATACTCAATGTATATTTTAAAGTCATTTTAATCATTATTAATTTTTTGATTAATATTTAATGATTTGCTCTGTCCAAGTTGGACCTGTGATGTAAAACATTCCGTCTTTGTAGTGTACCGGTTCAATTCCCATTTGCGGACCCAACTCCCAAGGCTCAAAAGTCTGACTGTACGGATACGGTCTTTTTTCATACATAAAATAATGGCAGGAATTCCAGAGATTTCCGTCGGGACCGATGAACAAAGCGTTGTGTCCTGTTTCCTGATAGGGATCTTCGGTATCTGTAAAGAATAGATTATCGTAGCCGTTTTCTTTCGCCATTTCGGCTCGGTAACCTTTTTTTCGGGTTCCGAAAATAGGCTCCCGAGAAGCCAATTCCCAAGGTCCCAAAGGTGATTTTGATTTTAATAAACCTACTTCATAGCCTCGTGTCCAGGTGGAGAAAAACATAAAATAAGTTCCTTCTTTTTTAATCACGAAAGGTCCTTCAATTCCACCAACCATCCATTCCGGCCAGCCTGGTTGTTTTTTGTCGAGAAATTTTTGAATAGGTGTAGTTAATTTTCCTGTTTTTAAATCAATTTTAGCCTGAAAAAGTCCGTTGCCACTGCAATACAAATAAACCTGTCCGTCTTCGTCTTCAAACAATGTTGAATCATTATTATATTGAGGTGTCAGAGGACCGTTGACCAATTTGTAAGGCCCTGTTACTTTATCCGCTGAAAACAACCAAACGCTGTGCGTTGCCATTCCTTTCGGGTCTTCTTTGGTGACTTTTCCGCTGTTTACGGTCAACCAATATTTCCCTTGAATAAAATGAATTTCCGGTGCCCAGAATCTTCCGTTATAAGGCGTGTCTTTCGGAAGTTTTTTGGCATCAATGATGAATGAATGCTGTTTCCAGTTGATCAAATCTTTTGAAACCAACATTCGGACACCCGGATTAGGGCCAGTCCAGACAGGATTTGAAGTTCCCACACAATACCACATATCATCTACTTTAATAATAAAATGATCCCGCATTGAAATGGCAGAATCTCTGGTGATAGGATTGGTATATCGAAATTCTTTCTGTAATGAAACTTTGCTTTTTTCAACTTGAGCAAAATCATTATTCAAAGCAAAAATGAATAATGAAAACGTTAGAATATTTTTAAAAATCTTCATAATTTTATCTTTTATATGGACTTTCATTCATTTTTAAATATGTTTCTTCGTAGCCCCCGTTGTCGATGACTATTTTATACAGTACAACTCCCGGATCTAGCGGTTCAACTGTTAAAATCTGTAGGCTATTTTCATTCGGAGAAAGTGTAAATGTTTCAACTTTTTCTACCAATCTCGCCGCAGCTGCAGGGTACATTTTGGTATAATTATTCGCCCAGGTTAAATCCTGATTGATACCGATGGTTTTTGGGTCGCTTTTATCAAAATAAGCTTTAACGCTGTGCCCGCCTTTTTTGAACGGAAGCGTAGAATCAAAGAAGAAATGTACTTTTACAGTGGAAGGATTATTTTTTAATTTAAACTGATAACTAATAGCTGATCCGTTTGTTTTTTCGGTGTAAGGCATTAAGGAAATTCCGGAAAGTGTTCTT
>NZ_AUMT01000005.1 GCF_000430825.1 Chryseobacterium daeguense DSM 19388
TTGTTTCTTCCAGTTCTTTGCGAAGTCTCAATAACTCTTCCCTTATTGGATCAGAGGATATTTGTTTTTCCTTGCTAAGTTTACCTTCTTTGTGAAGTTTTCGCCAATTAACGAGACTTTCTTTACAGATCCCAAATTCTTCAGCTACCGAGGATACATTGCCTCGCTGCTCACTTAAAGATACTGCTTGGATCTTAAACTCTAGACTGTAATTTTTTCTGATCTTTTTCATACTCTTAAAGATAAAGAGTATAAGAATTGTGTCCTAACAAAGTTAGCAACTCCAAGTTGGTTCTTGACTGTTATTCTCGTCAACCTGTTTTTCTGTATTTTCTTTTACAGTTTGAACAGATGAATTTTCTAAATTTTCTGCAATGAATTCTTTTAATGATTTCATAATAATTGAATTTAGAATATATATGCTACTCAATGAATTATAAGCTTTATTGTTGAAAGAAATTACAATACTATCAATTTTATTTCTTAATTTTATGAAAACTAAAAATTACAACTATGGCAAAAACTCCTAAAAATCAAGGTAAGACTTGGACTGAATCTGATATTGAAAAATTACAAAAATTAGCAGATAAGAATACACCTACTGGATTAATAGCATATGAACTGGGTCGATCAGAAGGGTCCATTACTAATAAAGCTCATCAGGAAAATATCTCATTACAACCTACTAATAAATCTCCTTATGATAGGAAAGTTTCTGAAGCTAAAAAGAATAATTCAAAATAGTTTAATAACAAGCCCAGCTATTTAGCTGGGCTTATTGCAGATTATATACTACTAATAATATCATCTGAAACTATTATCTAATGACCAATTTGGTCTTTCATTTTCAATTTTAGCTTTAATTTCATCATTTAATTCTGTTGGTATTTTAAGTAAGTGATTATTTATATAAGGCAATGCATATTCTGATATAGAATATGCCCAATATTGTCCTCTTATAGTAGAAACTCCAGTATTAGAAGCTTTATATATAATCATTTTATTTTCTAAACTTATAATTGTTTCGTCCAAAAATGGTAATTGAAGTGTCGATTTTCCATTAATCAAAAATTCTCTTAATGCAAATATTTCTGGATATGTCAATTGATTGATATTTTTAACAATAGTTGATTTAATTTTAATAGTAGCTCTTTTATTTCTAATTACA
Source organism: Chryseobacterium daeguense DSM 19388 (assembly GCF_000430825.1). Taxonomy (GTDB): domain Bacteria; phylum Bacteroidota; class Bacteroidia; order Flavobacteriales; family Weeksellaceae; genus Chryseobacterium; species Chryseobacterium daeguense. Next base: position 1,169 of record NZ_AUMT01000005.1, read on the forward strand.
GAAATGATATAAGAAGTAAATGATACTAAAAGAAAACCTACAGTACTAATAAAAGTAATTCCAATATATTTTCCATACTCAGAAATAAACGATTCTAGCTTTAAATTCTGTAAGTAATTATCGGGTATAAATAATAATATTCCTGTAATTAAAAATAATAAGAAAATAAGTTTTGTCGATATTTTATCCCAATCAAACAGCCTATCAATAATCTTTTCCATACTTTAATAGCCTAAATTTATTGGTTGATATTTAAAATTTATTCCTGATTTTTTCTCAAAATATCTTTTCCCATATTCAGGGATATCTAATATCATTAAATTTTCATTATTATTAATTGGATGTTTTCCATTTAAGAAAGTAGTGTTTAAGTTGTCATCATCAATAAATGTAATTTTAAAATCATTATTAGTTAAAGGTTGAATTCTAACGTTTTTCAAAAATATACTTTTACCACTGTCTTCGTCATTTTTATCAGATATACTAATAACTAGCTTATCATCACCTCCAGTCATGATTGTTATTTCTATTTTTCCATCATGATTGTAGGGTTTGATATTTAAATCTTCCCAAATACTTTGCAAATCATCAAAAGTTTTCATAATTATTATTGTTTAATAGTAAATTTATGTAATCTATATATGATAAGCAAATAGTAAAGCAAACAACACCAAAAAGATTGATGCTGTTTACGTATTGAAATGTTGTTTAATTAATTTGGTATTAACTAGTATATTATTATCTAATAATAAAATTACAATTATTTATTTTTTAACTCCTATTTTACTCCACGTATTCATTACGAAAAGTAAAATAAGGCCGATAACAGCCGAAGCAATTGAAAATACAAACTTCAGGTTATCTTCAGATAAAATATCTGACTGCCAGTCGATAGCGTAAAGATTAATCGCTATAAAAACGATAAACAGTATTAAAAATACTTTATAAAACTTCTGCATAGTTCTTAAAAATTAATATAAGTCTGCACCAATTGTGCAAAATTTGCGGTGAATAATTTAATTGAAATCGCCAACAGGATAATTCCGAAAACTTTCTGTAAAATAGCCAATGTAGCATCTCCCATTTTCTTCTCCAGCCAGGTAGCAGATTTCAGTACCAAATATACGAAAATTGTATTGAGAATAATCCCAAAAATGATATTAATATCATGAAATTCAGCCTTAAGAGATAAAGTTGTCGTTAAAGTTCCGGCTCCCGCCACCAAAGGAAAAGCAATAGGAACAATAGATGCAGATCTGGCTTCTGAGGTTTTATTAATTTCAATTCCTAAAATCATTTCCAGGGCAATGATAAAAATAACAAAAGCCCCTGCAATAGCGAAAGAATTTACATCTACTCCAATAAATTTTAGAATTTTATTCCCCACAAAAAGGAAAACAAGCATAATAAGACCTGCCGTAATGGTAGCTCTTTCAGCCTCAATTTTTCCGAATTTCTGCTGCAAGCTCACCACAATAGGGATAGAACCGATGATATCGATCACCGCAAAAAGGACCATAAAACAAGTTACGATCTCTTTTATAGAAAAATCATTAAAAATCTCCATCTCTTTGTTATTAATAATTTCGCAAAAATATGAAAATAAAATGATTATTTAGCAATCTGAGAGTACAAATTGACAATTGACTTTAAAAGATCATCAATTCCTTCAGAAGATTTTACAGGTGCATATTTCTCTATCTGAATTTTCTGGGTAAGATTTCTGTACTCTTCCGCAACAGAAGAACCCTTATAGCTTTCAAGAAAATTCCTGAAATCTTCTGTAGAGCTTTGGAAATACTGATTTCTGACTTCAGAATCTAATTCTTCAACAGTCTGAAAAAACTTCTGATAATCTTCATTATCCTTCAGATTTTCAAGATAACTGAAATAATCATTAACATCTGTTTTCAGCCTTTCTCTGATTTCAGTCTCAGTTTCTGCAATAGTACCTAAAGGTTTTGAAGGTGCAGATTCTTTAATTAATTTACGCTTTTTTTGCCATGTCTTAAATAACAGGTAAGCTATAAATAATCCTAGTAAAATACCAAGATTGGTTAAAAGTATACTCCAGTGGAACTTAGACTTTTCCTTCACTTTAAATGAAGTTGTTTTCAAAACCGGGGTATTCACCGTCTCCAGGAATGTGTTGGTATATTCATTCACTTTCTCAACCGTTGTGCGGGATTCCATAATCTGCTGATGAGAAAAAGCATTCACAGCAAGCATCTGCTGGCCAAGATCCACATATTCTTTTGTAGACGGATCGAAGAAAGCAAACTGTTCTGTTTTAATAGCTATTTCACCTGCTTTTTTAGGAATTAAGATGTAATTGGCTAAGATTTCACCTTTCATACCATCTGTTCCTACAGCCACTTTAGAAGTAATTTTAGGAGCAAAAATCTCATAATCCGGAGATTCTGAAATCTTTGGCAGGGCCATGTCCTTTAAATTTCCTTCACCAGTTACTTTTACAAGAATATTTAGTGGCTTTTTTACCTCAGCCTTTTCTTTGGAAGTGTTATAAATACTTACATTAAAATTACCCACCGCATTTTTAAAATGTTCAGGAGAGCCCTCAGGGAGCTTTTTAACATTAATTTTTACCTTATTGGAAACAATCTTATTTTTATTTGAATAAGAGCTTACCGATGCTGAAACGCCCGGAACCTCCACATAGCCTGCTTCATTTGGAAATATCATAAATACTGCCAGTGTCTGGGATGCCATGTTCCCGTAATCTGAAGAAGGATCAATCTCAGATTTGGCAAAGCTGACAGGATAAATATCTAAATCTTCCTTCTCCGGAAGACGTATATTTTTAACCCTTCTGAAGTTATCCATGTTTTTGGAATATACTTTCAGAACAGCAATGGTAGGCTGGTCCTGATATACTTCCCTATCCTCAATTTCCATGTTTAAATAAACATCTTTAGATGGATTGCCTGCCACTACAGGCTTCTTATCTACATCTTTTATGAGAATCTCAAAAGGTTCGGTTTTATAAATTTTATTATTAATTGTTATAAGAAATGACCCGATTTTTACTTTGCCTTTCTGTTTCGGCTCAAGCGCAAGCCTGGTCACGGACTGGGAAACTACGGTATTAGTTTCAGGATCTATATAAGCATTGTTTACAGAACCCGTTCCGATGAGATTAAACTTAGAAAAATCCGGAAGACGAAGCTTTGTCTGCTGATTGTACTCACTACCCTCAATTTCAAGGACAATACTGAGGTTTACAATATCTTTTCCGTTATAGGTAGTTTTATCAGGAGTAACGCTAAGATTTACCTGCCCGTAAGAAATTACGGAGATAAAAAGGAGTAATATGTAGGTAATTCTGTTCTGCATCACCAATCTTTCTCGTTGCTTTCAGGCATCGAATAAGAATTTTTGTTTAAAATTCTTCTGGCGGTTTCTTTTTCTTTATCGTTTACTTTATTGAGTATTTGATTTTCCAGATCTTTTGGTAACCTGCCTTCATCATTTTGGTTTTTGCCGGGATCATTTCCCTGACCTTTTCCTTGATTCTGCTGGCCTTGTCCCTGATCCTGCTTTTGATCTTTTGGACTTCCTTTTTGATCATCATTTTGTTGTTGGTCTTTACCACCGCCTCCTTTACCAGAGTTATTTTGTTGTTGTTTTTTTTGCTGTTTTTCTTTTTCCTTCAGTTTGGCAATTTCATAATTCTTTCTGGTTGCCTCTCTGTAAGGATTCTGTTTCAGGGATTGCTTATAAAAATCTGCCGCTTTCTCCGGCTGATTCATCTGCATATAAGTATTTCCCAGGTTATGAAGTGCTGCCGCCTTATCGGGAAGTGTCTGGGAAAGCTGTTTTGCTTTTTCAAACTCTGCTTTGGCTTCTTCGTATTTTTTGCTTTTGTACAATGCGTTTCCTAAATTGTAATGCGCCGCAAAATCTTTTCCGTTTGCTTTAATCGCTTCCATGTACTTAGAAGACGCTCCATCATAGTCTTTACCGTCAAATTTTTCGTTGCCTTCGTACACTAACGTTCTGTAGTTTTTCTGCCCAAACAGAAATCCTGAAAACGTGAAAGCAACTATAAACGACAAAAAAATGATTTTAGTATTCATTAACTGCAAAATTATTCCTTTATATGTTAATAAACAGGTGTTTATTTGTTAAAATTGGGTTAAAGTACTGTCTTTAGCTTCAATTATAAAATCTGTACATTAAACGTTAAAATCTCTTTTAGGGTTAAAAATATAAATTATAAAAAAGAAAAATATTGAAACGGCTAAAAAATATTGATAATAATGAACCGCATTCTGCGATTTTACCATGGTTTCAGAAGTCCCTGTATTTTTATTTAAAGCATCCATAATTCTGTCCGGAGCTTCGTTAATATTATTCCCGTCAATATAGGAACCACCCGTGGATTCCGCCATATTTTTCAATGCCTCACTTTGTCTTTTTGATATAACGGTCTGCCCGTTAATATCTGTTTTATATCCCATCAACTGGCCAAAAACATATTCCGGAACCGGCGCACCTTCTTCCGTACCTACACCAACGGAAGTGATTATTATGCCTTCCTTTTTGGCTAGTTTTATCGCAGCATCGTCATTTCCTTCGTTATCTTCACCATCACTCAGCAATACTACTTTTCTTGCACCTTTGCTTACATTTTTAAATTTATCTGCAGAGATTTTCATTCCATTCAAAAAATCTGTACCCTGAATCTGCATGGAATTTGTTTCAATTCCGCTGATGTAAGTTTCCGCCGAATTATAATCCGTGGTTAAAGGCATAATAGAAGCTGCCTGACCGGCAAAAATGACAATTCCCACCTTGTCACTTTTCATTTTCTGCATGGTCTGGATCATCAGGTTTTTTGCCTCCGTTAAACGGCTTGGATCAATATCTTCAGCATTCATCGAATTGGACACATCCAACATGAAAATGACATTATTTAATTTTTGATTTGATTTAATCTCTTCCGAACCGCTTAAAAGATCAATGATAGAAAAGATTAAAAACAATGAAGCTATAAGGTATAATGCCGGAAAAAATTTCGTAAATCCGGATTTTTTTTCAAATAAATGCTCGTGAAACTGGCTGTCTGCAAAAATTTCTCTTTTTTTATTTTTCCATTTTAAATAACGGATCAAAAAGAAAGCTAACAGCGGCAAAAGCAATAGCAATAACAAGTACCAATAATTCCCTAAATACCAATCCATTAACTTAAAATTTTATAAACAACCCATCGCAATAAAGCATCCAAAAACAGCATTCCCAAGGCGATCCAGAGGAAAATTTTAAAATATTCCTGATAATTATATAATTTGGAAACTTTTACATCAGATTTCTCCAATTGATTAATTTCATCATAAACTTCTTCCAGGCTGCTGTTAGAAGTTGCTCTGAAATATCTACCACCTGTCATCTGAGCAATCTCTTTTAAAACCGGCTCGTCGATCTTCACTTCTGTTTCCGTAAAAACCAAATCTCCGAAAATATCCGTCTGAGTCGGCATTAAGGCATATCCATTGGTTCCAATCCCGATAGAATATACTTTTATATTATTATTTTTTGCAAATTCAGCAGCAATGGCAGGTGGCATTGCATTTTCAATTGTATTGACACCATCTGTCATCAAAATGATAATTTTGCTTTTCGCCTTGCTGTTTTTAAGGTGATTTACCGCCACGGAAAGCCCTTCACCAATTGCGGTTCCCGGCTGTAGCTCCAATGGGTTTAAATTATGCAGCTCATCAATAACCACCTGATGATCAGAAGTTACGGGAACTTTCGTAAACGCTTCTCCAGAATATGTTACCAATCCGAGCCTGTCATTGGGCCTTTTTTCAACAAATTTTATAGCGATATCTTTAAGAGCTGTGAGCCTGTCGGGTGTTAAATCCTTAGCCAGCATACTTAATGAAACATCGACTGAAAGCATGATATCAATTCCTTTCGTATCGTCTCTGTCCTGAGAAATGGTAAAAGTGCGCGGTCTTGCCATAGCAATGATCAAAGCTGTCAGGATGATGTATTTTGAAGCTTTCAAAAAAAACATCACTGCCTGAATCCCTCCGCTGTCACCCATATTTTTAACCGTAGGAACTTTAATGCCTTTTCTCTTCTGTCTGCTTATATCCCTGATTAAAAGAGGAATAAACAGCAGAAAAAGCAGTAAAAACCAAGGGCTATATAATTCAAAATTAAACATCCTTTCTCAAGTTTTCGAATTCCAGATCTTTTGACGATCTCTTTACAAAGTCCCTGATATCTGCAAAATCTTTTTCCATCGTTTCTTTATCAGGAAAAGTTTTCGCAAATTTTACCAGATCACCTCTTACAAATACATCTTCCACCACTCTTTCGTTTTCCTGAGAAATGGTATTATTTTTCTTCATTAAATCAATCAAATCATCCGTAAGCAAAACATCTGCCGGCAAACGGTATTGTTTAGCTATAAATTTTCTTGAAATATCTATTAATTCAACATAAAAAGAACGGTAATTCCCTGCTTCCACATATTTTTTCTTCTTCAAAGAATCGAGCTCCTTTAACGTTTGATTGGTTGCAACCACAGGTGAATCTTTTGGCTTCCGCCCATATTTCACGAACATTACAATTGTGATAATTAAAGCGATAACAGCTATTGCAGCTAAAATATAAAACTTATACAGCTCCCAATAATCCGTTGCTTCAAGCTTTACACCTTTATTATTCATAATATCATTGATCTGATCTGCTTTTTGGGCTGTATTGATCACATCAATCTCGTAGGGAATTGTTTTTAAAACCTTTCCGTCCACTTTAAATTCCAATTCCGGAATAGTAAATTTTCCTTCCTCAAAGACCGCAAAATCTATTTTCCGGTAATAAACATCCTGCGTCTGTGCAATACTGTCTTTTACCTCTTCAAAATGAAAAGGCAGCAGCTCATTTTCCGGGGCGGCAGAAACTTTTTCATTGCGGAGATTATTAATTGTTACCACAATATGATTCACCTCACCCAGGGCAATGGTTTTCTTCTCAACGCTGGAAGAAAGGATCTGTGAAAAAGCATTTGCACAGATTACAAAACAAAATATGAATAGTATTTTTTTCAATTTTATCATTAAATTTTATCATTACATCTGTCATTCTGACGAAGGAAGGATCTTTAATAAGAGATTGTTTCGTCGTTCCTCCTCGCAATGACAAAAGAACGTTTAATTTTTATTTCTTCTGAAAATAATTATACAGTAATTTAGAATAATTATCTCCGGTATTAATATTCATAAAACTCGCGAAACTGTTGGCAAAATCCTCTTCCAGGGCTCTCAGTTTCTGCTTCTGGGCTTCGGCAAAAGTATATCTCCATCTTGCGCTGGAAGTATTGGCCCAAACCTGTTTTCCCGTTTCTGCGTCATACAGCAAAGTATATCCTACATCCGGAATTTCATTATCTTTTTCATCAAAAATCCTCATTCCCAAAAGCTGATGCTTTTTTGAAGCTACTCTCAACATTTTAGAATCATATTCATCCTCAAAATCTGAAAAAAGGAAAACCAGTGATTTTCTTTTGAAAATTCCCATCATATATTCCATGGCTTTGTCGATTTTTGACACTGCGGGAATATAATCTGCCGTCAGAATATTACTGATAATGGAGAGAATGTGTTTTCTTCCTTTTTGTGGCGGAATCACTTTATAGACTTTATCAGCAAATAAAATCAATCCCACTTTATCATTATTTCCAGCTGCTGAAAAACCCAGGCTAGCCGCAATTTCTGCTACATATTCCCTTTTCAGCTGCGTTTTTGTACCATAATCCATAGAAGCGGAAATATCCACCAGCAGCATCATTGTCAATTCCCTTTCCTCTTCCATTACTTTTACAAACGGTTCGCGGAAGCGGGCTGTCTTGTTCCAGTCTATTCTTCGGATTTCATCCCCAAACTGATACGGACGAACCTCCGAAAAAGTCATTCCCTGCCCCTTAAAAGCACTGTAATATTGCCCCATCAAAGTAGCTTCCGACTTTTTTCGGGTACGGATTTCTATTTGTTTGACTTTTTTTACAATATCTTTTATTTTCATTTAGGTAAAAGGATTTAGATTATAGCTTGGAGAAGACTCATAATTTATAACTTAAAACTCTATAGAAACATTAAACCATTCATCATCAAATTTCGGGCTGTATTTTTTGTAGAAATTAATGGCCGGCTCGTTCCAGTTCAGCACCTGAAGAACCATTCCGCTGTATTGATTGGATTTTCCATGCTCCATGGTTGCTTCAAATAATTTCTTTCCGATTTGTTTTCCCCTTAATTTTTCCGTCACCACAAGATCTTCAAGATAAAGCCTTCTTCCCTTCCATGTTGAATATCTGTCGTAATACAGAGAGATTCCAACGATTTCACCATTATATTCCGCTATGAAAGCTCCCCAAACCGGAGATTTTCCAAATCCGTCTTCAATAAACTGATCTAAAGTTAAAGTGACTTCATGTAAAGCCTTTTCATAATCCGCCAGTTCCTTGATGAGCTCCAGCATCGGAGCGCAATCTTCCTGAACTGCCTTTCTTATAACCACTTCACTCATTACGGAGCCTGGATTTTCGCTAAAATTCTATTGATAATTTCTTCTGATGAAATTTCTTCCGCTTCCGCTTCAAATGTTAACCCAATTCTGTGTCTTAAAACATCTTTTGCTAAAGATTTTACATCTTCAGGAATTACAAAAGCTCTTCCCTTCAGAAATGCATGAGCTCTTGAAGCAATAGCCAGGTTAATGGAAGCTCTTGGAGATGCTCCGAAACCTATATAATTTTTCAATTCAGGAAGACCGTAGTTTTCAGGATAACGGGTTGCAAAAACCATATCCAGAATGTATTTTTCAATTTTTTCGTCAAGATAAATCTGATTGATCAATTCTTTTGCAGCAACAATATGTTCAAGAGAAATAACAGGCTTAACGACCGGCTGGTGTGACGTGGAAACCATTCTCATCACCGTTCTTTCATCCTCAAACTTCGGATAATCGATCGTACATTTCAGCATGAAACGATCACTCTGCGCTTCCGGTAAAAGATAAGTACCTTCCTGATCGATAGGGTTTTGCGTGGCCAATACAAGAAACGGCTTTGGCAGCTTCATGGTCTCATCACCTATGGTTACCTGCTTTTCCTGCATTACTTCCAACAAAGCCGACTGTACTTTTGCCGGTGCACGGTTGATCTCATCCGCAAGCACGAAATTGGCAAAAACAGGACCTTTTTTAATTGAAAAATCATTGTCTTTAATATTGTAAATCATTGTCCCGACAACATCTGCAGGCAGCAAATCCGGGGTAAACTGGATTCTCGAAAATTCTCCGTGAACAGCTTCTGCCAGCGTTTTAATGGCTAATGTTTTGGCCAGTCCCGGAACACCTTCTAAAAGAACGTGCCCATTTCCCAAAAGCCCCACCAAAAGGCGGTCTATCATATATTCCTGCCCAATAATAACCTTGTTGATTTCCTGTCTAAGAAGGGTAAAAAAGTAATTGGCTTCCTTTACCTGTTCCGTTAACTGACGAATATCTTCCGCTTGATTTATCTCTGACATAGTTTGATTTAAAATAATTGGTAAATTTCTAATAAAAACTTGCATTAATCAACACAATTAATGCCATATTTGAGTTAAAGTTTGTTAAATATTCCAGCATTGATGCAAGATTCAGAATAGTTGAAACCTTAAAACTCAATAAGATTATTATTTTTTTTCATAAAAATATATAAATTTTGCTTTAATCCCGCATTCAAAAATTGTCATTTCCAGTTTATTAAACTATTTTTGGTGATTAAAAATTTTGTAAAATGAATTATCATTTTCAAGCTCACAGACAAGTAAGAAAGAACCTTCTGGACATCCTGCAAAACACTTCACACGAAGATCTTTTACTGATTCCGGACGGTTTTAATAATAATATTTACTGGAATATCGCGCATACCGTTGCCACTCAGCAGCTTCTGCATTATTACCTGAGCGGAAATCCTTTCAGAATTGACAAATACTGGATTGAAACGTATAAAAAAGGCACCTTACCGAACCTTAGTGTTCAAAAATCAGAAGTTGAAGATCTGGAATTTTTATTAACGGAAACTTCAAAGATTTTAATGAGGGACTATGACAGCGATTTCTTCTCAGATTACACGCCCTACACCACAAGCTTCGGAATGGATCTGAAAAGCATTCAGGATGCTATTATATTTAACAATATGCACGAAACCCTGCATTATGGCTATGTAATGTCCCAGAAAAGAGCAATTTTAGGAGAAAAATACTAGGCTGTTCAAGGTTTTTAGTTTAAAGTTTAAGGTTTATGGCAACTGTAAATAGATTTGAGGATTTAGAAATTTGGAAATTATCACGAGAATTATGCAAAGAGATCTATCAGATAATTGAATTCACAAATCTTAAAAATAACTTTAAACTTTGTAGTCAAATTGATGGTTCATCGGGCTCCATCATGGACAATATTGCGGAGGGATTTGAAAGAAACGAAAACAGAGAATTTATACAATTCCTATCAATTGCAAAAGCTTCTTGTGGAGAAACAAGATCACAGTTGTATAGAGTTTTTGACAGAAATTTTATTTCACAGGAAAAATTTGAGACTTTAAAAGAGCAGACTGAAGTATTAAGCAAAAAGATTAGCTCTTTTATTAAATATTTAAACATGACAGATTTAAAAGGAACAAAGTATAAAACTTAATAGATCAAAGTTTCGTGTTTAGGGCTCAAGGTTTGAGCCGAATTACTTTAAACATGAAACACTAAACTTTAAACTTTAAACTTTAAACTATAAACTTTGAACCTTAAACATAAAACTTACTCAATGAAAGACGATTTTATTTTCGGGCTGCGTCCCGTGATTGAAGCTATTGAAGCGGGAAAAACGATTGACAAGATCTTTGTGCAAAATGCATTGCAAGGTCCTATTTATGCTGAGCTTAAGGCAATTTTAGCTAAAAATAAAATCCGTCCCAATTATGTACCGGTAGAAAAACTGAACCGATTCACCAGAAAAAACCATCAGGGTGTGGTTGCCTTTATATCAGATGTTCCGTTTCATAAAGTGGAAGATATTGTCCCTCAGTTATTTGAGCAGGGAAAAACTCCGTTTTTACTGATTTTAGACAGATTAACCGATGTCAGAAACTTCGGGGCGATCTGCAGAACCGCGGAATGTGTGGGAATTGATGCTGTAATTATCCCTGAAAAAGGCGCAGCACCGATAAATTCTGATGCCATAAAAACCTCTGCCGGAGCCATTTACAACATTAAAATTTGTAAAGAACCCAATCTGGCGCATGTTGTAGACTTCCTGCAGCAAAGCGGAATTTCTGTATATGCAGCCAGTGAAAAGGCTCAGAAAATGATCTATGACGTAGATTTTACAGAACCTTGCGCTATTGTGATGGGAAATGAAGAAACCGGTATTTCTAAAGAAGTAATGCATCATGCAGACGATAAAATAAAACTTCCTATTGAAGGAAAAACACAATCTTTAAATGTTTCTGTAGCCTGCGGCGCCATTTTATATGAAGCTGTAAGACAGAAATTTACGAAAACAAATTAATTCGATTTTAACATTAAAAAATTACGTATGAAAAACATAGCAGCATTAGCGCTAATCTCATCCATAGCTCTTGTATCTTGTAAAAAAGAAACCGCAAAAATCACTAAAATAGACCCGAAAACCGGAAAAACGATTACAGTGGAAGTTCCGGCTGATTCTGTGGCTAAAATAGAAGAAAATCCTGCAATAAAAGATTCTGCGGGTATTTATACTCAAACCTTTAAACTTGAAAAAGGAAAAACGTATCCTTTAACAACTTACCAGAGAGATACTAAAACAATGACCGATCCTCAGGGAAAAACGATCAACGGAACAAGCGAATCTACCGATGAAATGTCTTTTACCGTAAATGACATAAAAGGAAATGTATATGACATGACCCTGAACCTGATTGCAAAAAGAAATTCGCAAAGTGCGCAGGGTAAAACTATCGTTGTGGATACCAAGCTTCCGATTCCGAAAGAAGATGACCTGAAGATGATCTGGAATATCAACAGAGCATTGACAGGCAATAAGCTGAACATGAAAATGGATAACAAAGGAAACGTAATTTCTATTACAGGTTTCGATGCAGTTTATACAAAAGTTGCCAATGCAGTAGGGACCATCGTGAAAGATGCTAACCAGAAAGCAAGTGTAGTGGCAAGTCTTAAAGAATCTTTTAATGAAAAAGTTTTGAAAGACCAGTTCAGTAAAAACTTAACGATTATCCCTAAAAAAGGGGCAAAAATCGGAGAAAAATGGACAAGCAGCGAAAATGCAGACCCTAACGGAAAAATTAAAGTAACTTCCAACTATGTTTTAAAAAGCGTAGGCAACGGAACTGCTGAAATTGCCGTAACAGGAGGAATTCCTAAGAAAACGGAAAAGCAGAACCAGGGCCCGATTACCCACAGCCTAAGCAGTGAGCTTGCCCAAAACGGAACGATTAAATTTGATCAAAATACAGGATGGATCACTAATCAGAACATCAAGGTGGTAACTACCCAGATTGAAACCATTTCAGACGGAAAACAGTCTCAGTCTATGAAAAGTGTTTCCAACTCTTCTGTAATGGTAAATCCGTCAGCGAAATAAGTTTGAGCGTACAAGAGTTTGAAAGTTTGAGAGTTTTAAACCTTAAACTAAAAACATTGAACTTTAAACATTTTAATTATTATGAAGTATATTTTTGAGCTGGTACTGGCTGCAATCATTATTTTCTTCGTCTGGAATATTCTGAAGAGGATTTTCTTCAAGACGTTTTACAGTTATAGATTTAATAACAATAATCAGAATAACAGGCAGCAGGACATACAGAACTCAGACAAGAATAACCCAAACCTCAAGTGGGATGCAGAAACCGTGGACTATGAAGAGGTAAAAGAAACTAAAGATAAAAGGTAAAATAAAGATAATAACCATCAACATGGCGAAAAATAAAAACTTGATTTATATTGCAATTTCTATTGTTGCATTTATAGTTTTAGCATTTTTATACTCCACTCCCGTTTTTTCGGGGAAACAGCTTTTCCAGCATGATATCGTGCAGTATCGGGGCGGTGCAAAAGAGCTTCTCGATTACAGAGCCGATACCGGAAAAGAAACCTACTGGAGTGATTCCATGTTCGGGGGAATGCCTACCTATCAGATGGGAAGCCAGTTTAAAGGAGATATCATTAAAGTAATTGACTCCAAGCTGAACTTTTTCCCGAGGCCGGTTAATTATCTTTTCCTGCTTTTTGCCGGATTTTTCCTTCTCGGAATGGTGGTGGTCAGAAACTGGAAGTATGCGCTTTTAGGAGCTACTTTTTTCGGGCTTTCTACCTATTTTTATATTGCCATTGCGGCCGGACACAACGGTAAGATTAACACTATTGAGTATTTTGCACCGCTTTTAGCCGGGATATTGCTTGTTTATATCCGGAAACAATACATTTGGGGATTCATTGTCACTACCCTTTTTATGGGACTTCAGATTGCAGCGAATCACCCTCAGATGACCTATTACCTTTTCCTTGCACTGGGATTTTTATTCCTATCCGAATTAATCCGTGCGATTCAAAAGAAAACACCCATGAAGCATTTCCTGGTTTCTTCGGGAATCATTGCTGCTTCATGCATCATCGGGGTTGGGATGAATTCCCAGAGAATCATGGCCAATTCCGAATATATTAAAGAAACCGTTCGTGGAAAGCAGATCCTTACAAATGACAGCCACACCGAAGGAAATTCCGGGATGGATAAAGAAAGCATGCTGATGTGGAGCTACGGAAAGCTGGAAACACTGAACCTCTTCATTCCAAGATTAATGGGTGGCGGAAGCCAGGAACCGGAAGGAAAAGAAATGATGAACAGAGTTCAGGAGCTCGTGCAGGAAAATGTAGGCTCACAGACTGAGATGGACAGAATTTCTAAAGGTTTCGGTAATCTTACCTATTGGGGCGACCAGCCGGGAACTTCGGGTCCTGCTTATCAGGGTGCTATTGTCTGTTTTCTTGCGCTTCTCGGGTTCTTTTTTGCCTGGAAAAAATACCGTTACTGGATTTTGGGAGCCTCAATTCTTACTGTATTTTTAGCATGGGGAAGTAATTTCATGCCTCTCTCCGACTTTTTTATTGATTTTGTTCCGTTTTATAATAAATTCAGAGCACCGTCGTCTATCCTTGTTGTAGTAGAGTTATTATTCCCGTTAATTGCAATTATAGGGTTATACAGATTCTTTACAGACGAAAAATTGACGGAAGAATACAAACAGAAAATTCTTCTGTATGTAGGTGGCGGGACATTGGCTTTTGTTTTAATCCTGCTTATTTTCGGAAAATCTTTATTAGGTTTCCATACAGATAATGAAAAAACTTATCTTCCTCCTTTCCTGTTGGATTATCTTGTGGATGAAAGATTTAAACTGTTTAAAACAGATGCCATTAAAGCCTTTATTTATGTGGCCATTGCAGTCGGAGTTTTATTTTTAAGCTTAAAGAAAAAATTAAACCAGAATATTGCTCTTGTTATCATCGGACTGGTAAGTTTATTTGATCTCTGGACCGTAAATAAGAGATATCTTAATGACGAAAATTACGTTGATAAAATCTTTGCAGAAAACCCTTTCCAGACAGAAAGCTCTGATCTTCTGGCGGAAAAAGTTCAGGGAAACCCGAGCCTTGAATCAATTGTGGCCAATGTAAACGTCAACAAAACCCTTGAAACAATCGCTGAAAAAGATAAAACGCATTACAGAATTTTCAACAATATTTTAGGAACTTTCAGTGAGACTAATACGTCTTATTTCAAATCTTCAATCGGTGGTTATCACGCCGTGAAGCTGAGAAGATATGATGATGTGATTAATGAATATTTCCAGACCATGGATTCCGTAAAAGTTCCGAATGTACTGAATCTTTTGAATGCAAAATACTGGGTTGTAGGCGGGCCTGAACAGCCACAGGCAATTCCAAATCCTAAAGCAAACGGAAACGCATGGTTTGTAAGTGATCTGAAATTTGTAGACAATCCAAATGAAGAAATTAAATCAATTGGGATAATTAACAGTAAAAGAACAGCTGTAATTGCATCTTCTGATAAAAAATATT
The DNA here is from genome assembly GCF_000430825.1 of Chryseobacterium daeguense DSM 19388. Taxonomy (GTDB): domain Bacteria; phylum Bacteroidota; class Bacteroidia; order Flavobacteriales; family Weeksellaceae; genus Chryseobacterium; species Chryseobacterium daeguense. The sequence goes on from NZ_AUMT01000005.1 coordinate 16,324, forward strand.
TCGATGGAAAACCGGTTCAGGCAGATTCAACAGCATTTATAAATTTAACCAAATATCAACCGAACGAGTTAGAATTCAAATCTCAGTCAAAAACCCCGCAATTGGCTGTTTTCTCTGAAATTTATTATCCTCACGGCTGGAAAATGTTTATTGATGAAAAAGAAGTTCCGTATATAAAAGCAGATTATTTACTGAGAGCTGTTCACGTTCCTGCCGGAAATCACCGCGTAAGAATGGTTTTCGAACCGGAAGTTATTGAAAAAGGAAAATGGATTTCTTTGCTTTGCTTCGGATTGTTTATTGTACTCAGCGGATTAGGGATTTATTCCATTTACCGCAAAAGAGACAAAAGACAAACTGAAAATATTCAGTAATTCAAAAGTTTGATAAAAGCTTTATTCATATGATTACTCAAAAGTATATTACAGATCTCACCTACCGGATTAATGGAGCTTGTATTGAAGTTCATAAAATTTTAGGTGCGGGTTTATCCGAAATTGTATATCATAAAGCATTAGAAAAGGAGTTCAAATTAAGAAATATTGAATACAAATCTGAATTTCAAATTCCTGTAGTATACAAAAATGAATATTTAAGCTGTGATTTCAAATGTGACTTTTTAATTGAAAATTTAATTGTTTTAGAAATTAAATCTGTTTCATCAATTTTGGAAATTCACAAATCTCAAATTCTTAATTACATGAATTTATTAAAAGTTCCAAAAGGAATTCTCATAAACTTTAATGTGAAAAATGTTTACCATTTTGGCCAGGAAACATTTATCAATAAATATTTTGAACAATTTGATTAAATATTATCGAACAATTTTGTCAACTTTGAACAACTAAAAAGCAATACAATCTTTTGTCCCTTTTGCGGGTAAAACAATTTATTAATGGAACAAAAAAAAATACTCATCATCACCTATTACTGGCCGCCGGCGGGAGGTCCCGGGGTTCAGAGATGGCTGAAATTTGCGAAATATCTGCCTGAATTCGGATGGAAGCCGGTAATTTTCACGCCGGAAAACCCGAGCTACCCTTTGGTGGATGAAAGCCTGCTGAAAGATGTTCCAGAAAATATAGAAATTGTAAAAACCAAAATCTGGGAACCCTATCAATTAGCTGAAAAGCTTAATAAAAGCAATAAAAAATTCAAGGCCGGGCAATTTGATGTTGGTAAAAATCAAAGCTGGAAATCAAGACTTTCGATTTGGGTAAGAGGGAATTTCTTTATTCCGGATGCAAGAGTTTTTTGGGTAAAACCTTCTGTGAAATTTTTAGAAAATTATTTAAAAGAAAATAAAATTGATGTTGTCGTGACTTCGGGGCCGCCACACTCATTACACCTGATTGGTTTAAACTTAAAAAAGAGACTTCCTAATTTAAAATGGATTGCCGATTTTCGTGATCCCTGGACGGAAATTTCATATTATAAACATTTAAAGCTTACCAAAAACTCAGATAAAAAGCATCGCCATTTGGAAAGTGAGGTTTTCAAAAACGCAGATATTACACTGGCAACAAGCTATACCGATGCTGAAAATTTCAGGAAACACGGGGCAAACGCTATTTGTATTACCAACGGTTTTGATGAAACAGACGCAAGATCTCAAACCATCAAACCATCAAACCATCAAGCCCCAAAACCTCCATTTACACTAAGCTATATCGGTGTTTTGGAGCAGCTGAGAAATCCTGAAAACCTTTGGCAGGCGTTGAATGAACTGGTAAAAACAAATTCTGATTTTGCCGAAAATTTCGAATTAAAATTTGCAGGAAGAATTGATGATAAAATTTTAAATGAGATTGAAAATTCAAGTTTAAAAAATCACATATCAAACCTGGGCTATCTATCCCATGACAAAGCCATTGATGAAATGGCGAAATCTTCGCTTTTATTGATCACTAATTTTCCCAACGATACATCAAAAGGAATTATTCCCGGAAAAATTTTCGAATATTTGGCTACCGGAAAGCAAATTATTTCGTTTGGGCCAGATGATGCTGATGTTGCTAAAATTCTGGATGAGACTAAAGCCGGAAAACATTTCAGCTATGACGATTCAGAAAAAATCAAAAGCTTTATTTTAGAAAAATTTGAGCTCTGGAAAAACGGAAACCTTCTCGAAAATACTCAAAATATTGAACAATTTTCAAGAAAAAATCTGACTAAAAAATTAGTTGAAATTTTAGGGTCTGTTTAATTTTAAATCATTTCTGGTTTAACGCAAAGATTATATTTGCATGACTACTGTAAAGTAAACAAAGTTAAGTTAACAAGTTGATTTGATGAAGCTGTATTTCAAGCTTTGAGAAGCAGATTTTTTAATCTTTGCGTTAAAAAAGCATTAAATTGTCCACTGATCGTTTACAACTCCGACTAAATAGTATTTCCCCTGAAATTCTTCAAAAACCAGGCGAAGACATCTCCAGTCCATTCCCGCATTGGCTTCCGAACCTTTGATAAAATTTTCCGTGAAATCTGCTTTGGGATAGATTGACTTTAAATTATTAAGTGAATTTCCTTTTCCCTGAAATTCATTTAGTGAAAATTGTCCGGTTATAAAATCTTTTGAATAGACCCATTTGGTAAGGTAATCGTTAATCGTTGCTTTGTACAAATCGCCGGAGCCATCCATGGTTCCCCAAGTAAAAAGTGTTTTCGTAGGCTGATATTTTTCAAATTCATCTTTTGTAAAAACTTTGTCTTCTTTTGGATCCACAAAAGCATACATTGAAAACCTGACTCCTTTTTCCGGATGGATGAATGCTGCTATTTTTTTATAATCTTTTTCCTTTAAGGCAAGTAAAATGTCTTTATTAGCAGTCTCCAAAAGACTTTTCTTATTAACCTTAACTTCGGCCGGATCAGGATTTACTGCTGTACTGTCAACAGAGGTTTGAACACTTTGATCTGTTGTTTTTTCGTTTGTTTTATCAGCCGTTTTATTACAGGCTATTACGGATAAAATGATAAATGAAGCGAATAATTTTTTCATATTTTTTAGGTGTATTGGTTAATTATGCACCAAAACCGATGCCATGGTTGGGGTGGGAGTTTGAGAGTGGGAGAATTTGAGAGTTTGAGGGTTTGGGTTAGGGGTGTTTTTAGTTTTTGGCTTGCAGCTGCATGATTACTGCTTTTTCGTACATTTGTCTCATGGAAATTCTGGATATTCTTATTATCGGTGGTGGCCCAATAGGTTTAAACTGCGCACTTGAAGCCAAAAAAAATAATTTGAGTTATTTAATTATCGAAAAAGGAACTATTGTTAATTCTTTATACAATTACCCTTTGTACATGAGATTCTTTTCAACCGCTGAAAAACTGGAAATTGACGGGATTCCGTTTATCTCCACTGCTCCAAAACCGGGTAGACATGAAGCATTAGAATATTATCAGGGAATTGCAAGGCAACGAAATGTAAATATTCATCTTTATGAAAAGGTTGAAAAAATTCTGAAGAAAAATGAAATATTTACAGTGGAAACTACCAAAGGAAAATATGCCGCCAAAAATGTAATTATCTCAACGGGGTTCTATGATATTCCTAATCTCATGAATATTCCGGGAGAAAATCTGCCAAAAGTAAAACACTATTACACGGAGCCTTATCCTTATGCCCGGCAAAAAGTAGTGGTTGTAGGATCAAGTAATTCTGCGGTGGATGCAGCATTGGAAACGTATAGAAAAGGAGCCGATGTAACCATGATTATCAGACATTCTGAAATTTCAAAAAGTGTGAAGTACTGGGTAAAACCGGATATAGAAAACAGAATTGCGGAAGGAAGTATTAAAGCTCATTTTAATTCTGAATTAATTGAGATTAAAGAAAATTCTGTCATTTTCAGGGATGAAAACGGGAAAATCCAAGAGATTGACAACGATTTTGTGCTGGCCATGACTGGCTACCTTCTTGATTTTGACTTCTTAAGAAACTCAGGAATTGAACTGCAGGGAGAATGTTTAAATCCACTATACAATCCTGAAACGATGGAAACAAACATCCCGAATTTGTACCTCGCCGGTGTGGTCTGCGGCGGAAAAGATACGCATCTCTGGTTTATTGAAAATTCAAGAATTCACGCAGAGATGATTATTCGTCATATATTATAAACAAACTTTAATTAAAGGTTTGATTAGATTTTAAGGGCAGCATGATAAGCTGTCCTTTTTTAAAATAAAATATCAACCCCAAGAATAAAGTTCCTATTTGCCGCCGGATTATAAAAACGGCTTCCAAAAGCATTGATATCGAAACCTAAAACATAATCCGTATTATAAAGATTTTGAATTTGTAAATTTAAATTCAGGCGCGTTTTCTCAAAATCCACCGGAAATCTGAACTGTATATTTCCTATAAAACTTGGTTCCGACCAGACAGAATTAGAATCATTTAAAGGAATTCTAGAAGTGTAAAAATGAGAATAATCTACGGAAAGCTTTTTAAAGAAAATAAAGTTTAATAAGCTATTTACAGTCGTTCGGGGAACACCGGTAAGATCATTTCCAGAAAAACCCTTATCGATTTGCTTATAATTTTCAAACTTAAAATTGTAAAAGCTGCCTGAAATCCTGAATTTAAAATTGCTGAAAAAATCATTTTTAAGATTAAAATTTTTAGATTCCAACAAAAACTCAACACCTTTCTGAATGGTCTCCCCGGAATTTACAAAATACTCCTGTCCAGCTTCATTTTGCCTTCTCACAATGGCATCTTTCATTCTAAAATCAAAATAACTTCCTTCTACAAAAATGAAATTCCCAAACTGCTTTCTCAATCCAAACTCTTTATTCCAGCCATATTCCGGAACCAGATTTATATTAAATTCCTGATTCGAAGATCGTATTTCCTCATTGGTAGGCGAAGAATTTCCTTTTCCAATTTTACCCCTTACGGAGAAATCTTTAGCAATAAAATATGTAATCCCGAAATTCGGGAGCCATTGGTTTTTAAACTTTACACTTCCATCTTGTGATTGCGGATAAATCCTTTCCCAATCGTAAGAGTTTACGTTTAAACCAATCGAAATATCTGTAAAAAGCACTTCATTAAAGTTGAATTTCTGACTTAAAAAATAGAATCCTGACTTATTTTTAATGTTATCGAAATTTTGCGGGCTGCCTTCGAAACCGCCTTCATTATCATAATTTTTGATCAAAATATCATTAATTCCGCCTTCAAATCCTATCCTGTAAGCTAAAGAAATCTTTTCCCAGTTTTTCTCAAAGTTAAGATGAGTTCTTGCTGCAAAATTCTTTTCAAAACGGTTTTCAAAATTAGTAATAAAAGGATTTTCAAAGTCTACATAGGAACCCTGAACCATGATAAAATGTGAAAATTCCGGGCTGAGATTAAACTCATGAGAAAGCCCGGCCAAAAGCATTTTATTGCGGATTCCCGCGTCTTGCTCCTTAGCTCCCGGAACTGTTGAAGTTGCCGGTCTTGCCTGTTTTCTGTCGGCCTGCTTTTGTTCTAAAGTTAATCCGCCCGGCGTTTGATAATCCAGATCAGAAAGTAAAATCATTGCGTTCAAAGAAGCATTTTTAGAATATTGAAAACGGTCTTTTAAAAACACGGACTTTCGCTGAACCGCAGATTGTTCCCGGTAAGAATCCGTCCGGTAATAATTCTGGAAAAACTCCACAAAATGTTTCCCCAGCTGCTTCGAGAAATCAAAGCTCTGGCTGAAAGTTCCGTAACTTCCAATTGATAAATTAGCTGATAAATTATCTGAATTCCTGGTTTTCAAAAGTACAGTTCCGCCGGTAACTGCACCGTAATCACCGCTTTCCGGGCCTTTGTAAATTTCCATCTTATCAATTAATCCCGGAGAAATACTGTTAAAATATGTATTCCCTGAAGCATCCGACAAAATAAAATCATCAAGATAAACCTTAATATTCCTCACCCCAAACGGCGATCTTAAAGTACTTCCACGAACAGAAATTCTATAGCTTGCAGGCGACCGTTCCTCCATTCTTGCACCGGCAATCTGATTAAAAGATTCCAGCATTCTTTCCTGAGTATTTTGGTTAAGAAGATCTTTTGTAACTACAGAAACCGACTTTACAGAAGCCATAAAAGGGGTTGGTTTTTTGTAAGCATCAATTTCCACCTGAGAAATCAATGTTGCAGAATCCTTCTTTTGTGAAAAGAAAAATGAAACCGAAAATAAAGAAACTAGAAAATAAAATTTTGCCATGAGATAATGCAAAGCAAAAATTATTCTTTTCTTATTTAATTGAGATTAAAATTTTGTAAATGTTTATTTTTTGCAGCTTTCTTTCGCGTAAGGGATGCGGAGGGCGGCGACGAAGGAGCCGGTGCGAGTGAGGAACGAACGAGTACGGAAGCGAAGCGCACCCCGAAGCAGCCCGGCCCGAAGTTTTGGGATGGAAAAAACCTCATAGGTTTTAAAAACCTATGAGGTTTAGCTTTGGAAAACGAAGGGATACGCCCAAATAAAAATTTTACGCTGCTTTTTTCCTGTCGCCAATCATCCATGGAACAATAAAATAAAATGCTATGGCAATAATAGTTGCTAAAACTCCGGTCCCGATCCACAAGGCATTGAATCCGAATTTTTCGGCAATCAAAGTTCCCAGATAAGGCGTAATGATAAAAGCAATTGAAAACGAAATTCCGTTCAATCCCATATAAGCGCCTTTATTATTTTCCCCGGAACGTAAAGCCGTAATGGCAGACATGAACGGAAGCGTCCAGATTTCCCCTATGCAAAGCAAAGTCATGGAAATAACCAGTGCAATCAGACTATGGTCAAAAGCCATCATTGCATACGAAAATCCGCAGATGAAGGTTCCAAAAAGCATGGTTACAGCAAGGTTAAAATACTTTTCCGCAATTTGTACAAAGCCCATTTCCAGCAATACAATCAGGAAACCGCTATATCCTAAAATGAACCCTATATTCTGCTGGCTAAGTTTCGCTACATCTTTGTAAAAGATCGTCAATGTACTGAAAAGCTGAAAAAAGCAAATGGAAAACAGCATACAGAAAAAGCAGTAAATCAAAAATTTACCATCGCGGTACGGCGAATTTTCTTTTTTAATTTCAATAGCTTCTTTTACTTTTTTGGCTTTTAATTTGGCTATTTTATTTCGTTTTTTAAAGAATGAGATGTATAATATCCCGGCCAATAAAGCCGCCAGTGCATTACTGAAAAACAAAAATTCATAAGAAATTGCAGACAAAATCCCTCCTAAAGCAGGGCCAATTGAAAATCCAAGATTGACAGCCATCCGGTTTAATGAAAATGCTCTTGTAATATTTTCTGGTTTTGCATATTTTGTGATCGCCACCGAGTTCGCGGGACGGAAGGTATCACTTACAATACTTTGCAGTAAAATAATCGCTGCCACTCCCACTTCTGTTTTAAAAACCGGAATTAAACAAAACAAAGGAACGCTCAACAATAAGCTTAGATACTGAACCTTATATTCTCCTATTTTATCTGTAATGAACCCTCCCAGCCAGGAACCGATAACCGATCCTATTCCGAAAAAGCTTAAAACAATTCCCGTATTTTCAATGCTAAAATGTAAATGGTTCGTCATATAAACTCCCAAAAACGGAAGCACCATAGACCCCGACCGGTTGATGAGCATCACCAGCGCGAGCATCCAGCTTTCCCGTGAGAGCCCTTTGAATGAGCTGGCATATATGTTTATTATTTTCATAGTTTTTCAAGTTTAATAATTGTATTTGGTTTTAATACAAATTCCACTATTTTTTTTCACGAACAATACAATTTAAGTAGTGTTACTTGTGAAGACTTATTTGGGTTTTAGTGTTTTTAAATAAAAAACAGGACTTAAAAATTAAGCCCTGTTTCATTTATATTGATATAAATAATTTTTACTCCGGCTTATAAGAGTCTTTTAATGTCACAGTACGATTGAATACCAAATTGGTATCCGTAGAATCCTGATCCTTCGTGAAATAGCCAATTCTCTGGAATTGAAGAGGTTCTCCGACTGCCACCTCTTTTAGCCCAGGCTCAGCAAATCCCTGAATAGTAGTTACAGATTCTGGATTGATGAAGTTTAAGAAGTCTACATCTTTTTCAGCATCAGGCTGTTCCACAGTGAAAAGCTTATCATAATTTCTGATTTCCACAGGAATCGCATGTTTTGAAGACACCCAGTGAATGGTACCTTTCACTTTTCTTAAGCTTTCCTCAGTTCCGCTTCCTGACTTTGATTTTTCATCATACGTAGCATAAATGGTTGTGATTTCACCATTTTCATCCTTCTCTACCCTTTCACCTTTAATGATATAAGCAGATTTCAGACGAACTTCCCCACCTAATTTTAATCTAAAGAACTTATTATTAGCTTCTTCCTTAAAGTCTTCACGCTCAATATATAATTCTCTCGAAAAAGGAATTTCTCTGGTTCCTGCATTTTCCTGTTCAGGATTATTTTCAGTTTCCAGCCATTCTTCCTTATCTTCAGGATAATTTTCAATGACTAGTTTTACAGGATCTACGACCGCCATGACGCGTTTTGCTACTTTATTCAAATCCTCACGAACGCAGAATTCCAATAACTGTAGCTCAATTAAATTTTCTCTTTTTGCAACCCCAACTTTTTCAATAAAATTCCTGATAGCAGTCGGTGTATACCCTTTTCTTCTCATTCCGGAAATGGTAGGCATTCTAGGATCATCCCAGCCGTTCACCACATTTTCAGCGATTAACCTCTGCAGTTTTCTTTTAGAAGTAATCATATAAGAAACGTTCATCCTTGCAAATTCTCTCTGCTTGTTTCTTACTTTACCTTCATCATATACCTGATCCAGATACCAGTCGTAAAGCGGCCTGTGATTTTCAAATTCTAAGGAACACAGAGAATGTGAAATTTGTTCGATATAATCAGATTCACCGTGTGCCCAGTCGTACATCGGATAAATTTTCCAGGTTGTACCTGTTCTGTGGTGAGGCCTTTTTAAAATCCTGTACATTACAGGATCACGCATATTCATGTTAGGCGAAGTCATGTCAATTTTTGCACGAAGAGACATTGTACCTTCCTCAAATTCACCATTTTTCATTCTTTCGAATAAGTCCAGAGATTCTTCAACAGGACGGTTTCTGTATGGAGATTCCACACCCGGTTCTGTAGGATTTTTTCTCTGTTCGGTAATAATTTCGGACGGCTGCTCATCTACATAAGCTTTTCCTTCTTTGATAAGCTGAACTGCCCAATCGTAAAGCTGCTGGAAGTAATCGGAGGCGTACAAAACTTTATCCCATTTGAAACCCAGCCATTCAACGTCTTTCATAATAGAATCTACGAATTCCTGCTCTTCTTTTTCAGGGTTCGTATCGTCGAAACGAAGGTTTACGGGAGCATTGTATTTTTCACCCAAACCGAAATTGATGCAGATCGCTTTTGTGTGGCCTACATGCAGATAACCGTTTGGTTCGGGCGGAAAACGGAAACGGATCTGATCTCTTCTCAGACCGTTTGCCAAATCATCTTCGATAATTTGCTCAATAAAATTGAGTGATTTTTTTTCTTCTTCCATTAAAATTCGCTTTAAATGTCGCATAAAGACGACAGTTTGCAAATTTATGAAATTTTGAGGGTTTACGGAAATTATAATTAAAAAGTATAATTGTTAATAATTCAATATTTTTATTAACTTAGAAAGAACTAAAAACCATAATTAAAAACTAAAATATGAGCCTTAAATCCTTATCCTTAAGAGCGATGTTTACGTTCACACGAACAATCACATGATTTCTGTTTCCGAAATTATATGTTTAAAATAAGAATATAATCTTCTGAAACGCCCCTTAAATATTAAATAATTTTTAATTATTACTTAATATCATATCTTAAAATTAATGTGCATTGTAAAACTTTTGTTAAAACACAAATAACTGCCCAAGTTGGCATAAACATTGTAAAAACTAAAACCATAGAAACACTAAATTTTATATCATGAAAAAGGTTAAAACAAAGTTTTCTTATTTACTGGAGTATTTAAAGAAAATGATTTTCGTAAAAGACGTGATCTAAGTTAACTGATTGTAAAACAAAAAAAGAGATTATTCGACCCTAAAACTACATTAGCCCTTAAAAAATAACCGTTCACCCTGAAGATCCAATCGACTTTCAAAGTTATTGGTAAACAATCCTCCTGTCCCTAATCCCTGAGGCATTTTACTGTGCTTCGTAAAGGTATATTGCGCAATGGCATTGAGCCCGATATTGCTTTCCAGTGCGGAAGTAATCCACCAGCCAATATGCTGTTCTTCAGCCAATGAAATCCATTCATCAGAACCGGAAAAACCTCCTACTAAAGATGGTTTTAAAATAATATATTGAGGCTTTATAACTTGTAAAAGTTTTTTCTTTTCATTAAGATCAGTAATTCCGATTAATTCTTCATCCAAAGCGATCGGAGTTGGGGTTTTTCCGCACAATTCTGCTATTTCTTCCCAATTTCCCGCTTTGATAGGCTGTTCAATTGAATGAATATCCAAATCCGCAAGCTGCTGTAAAACAACTTTGGCTTCTTCTTTATTAAAACCGCCATTCGCGTCTACACGAAGTTCCAGCTTATCTTTTGAGAATTTCGCTCTCAATTCCTTAAGAATTTCATGTTCGGACTTCCAATCGACCCCAATTTTTAATTTAATACAATGGAAACCCTTCTCCAGCTTTTCATGGATTTGCTCTTCCATGTACTGAATATCTCCCATCCAGATCAGCCCGTTGATGATAATGGGATTTTTATTTTCTGTAAAATCGCTTGGGAAATAGAGATTTCCACCATATTTCAGATTCAACACAGCCTGTTCATAACCAAACCAAATGGATGGAAAATCTTTCAATTCCTGCTTTAAAAACTCAGAATCCTGATGAATATTTTCACAAAGCCATTGCAATTTTTCTTCATAATCCGGCCTGTCATCAAAGCTTAATCCTCTGAAAACCGCACATTCACCAACTCCTTTTTGTCCATTTTCTGAAATTTCCAGAATAAAGGTTTCCTTTTCATGCAAAACGCCGCGAGATGTTCCACTCGGGCGTTTGAATTGTAATAAATATCTGAAATATTCTGCTTTCATTTATTTTACACTATCGATTCGCATAAACTCTTCCGCTTTTTCCACCATATCGATACTTCCGCAGAAAAAAGGTATTCTTTGGTGAAGCTCCGTAGGCTCTACCTCCAGAATCCTCCTGAATCCGTCCGTTGCCTTTCCACCAGCCTGCTCAGCAAGGAAAGCCATTGGATTGCACTCGTATAATAATCTCAGTTTTCCGTTCGGAGCCTGTGAATAAGACGGGTAAATATAAATCCCTCCTTTCAGCATATTTCTATGGAAATCAGCTACCAACGACCCAATATATCTTGAAGTGTAAGGCCTGTCACCTTCTTCCATCTGGCAATATTTAAGGTAGTTTTTAACTCCCTGAGGGAACTTGATATAATTTCCTTCATTAATTGAATAAATCTTACCTGTTTTTGGAAAAGTCATATTCGGGTGGGACAAATAATAGGTTCCCAGTGACGGATCAAGCGTAAAACCATTTACGCCGTTTCCAGTGGTATAAACGATCATTGTGGACGAACCGTAAATTACATATCCTGCCGCAATCTGATTGATCCCTTTCTGTAAAAAATCTTCCAGCTGAACCGGAGTTCCTGGTTCGGTAACCCTTCTGTAAATGGAGAAAATTGTTCCTACAGAAACATTTACATCGATATTTGAAGAGCCGTCCAGCGGATCAATTAATACCACATATTTACTTAAATGGCCGTTTTCTCCACATTTAATGTCAATAAAATCATCATTTTCCTCGGAAGCAATACCGCAGACTACTTCTCTCTGGGACAATGCTGTAATAAAAATATCGTTGGCGATTACATCCAGCTTCTGCTGCTCTTCTCCCTGCACGTTTTCATTTCCGGCTTTTCCTATGATATCTGCAATTCCGGCTTTGTTCACTTCCCTGTTTACAACTTTAGAAGCCAGTCTTATTGCGCTCAGAAGACGAGAAAACTCACCCGTAGAATATTGGAAATCATCCTGCTTATCAATAAGAAACTCTCCTAACGTCTGTAATGGCTGATCTGACATATTTTTTCTTTTTACGTTTTCCCCAAATTTCGTAAAATTTATCACATTAGAAAAAATTAATTCATAAAAGACGTTACCAATTGTATTTCAACACGATATAGGCATAATTATCCGGTTTAAATCATGATTAAGAAAAAATACATCTCCCATATTCTGCAATCATTGGGAGATATTTCAAATTTTAATGAAATCTTAAGCCCGCTCTGTCATCTGCCTATTTCATATCTCGCCGTAAATTTATAATTTTGACACCCGTAAAAAACTCTCACAAATTTTTATCTAACAATTTTATTATTAACAATTTAATGAAAATTTTCAAGTTTGGTGGTGCATCAGTGAAGGATGCCGAAGGTGTAAAGAACGTGTCTATGGTTTTAGAAAGCCAGGGATTTGCCAAATGTCTGCTGGTAATTTCAGCGATGGGCAAGACGACTAATGAGTTGGAAAAAGTTGTGGAACTTTATTTCAAAAAGGATAACTATCAAACTGAGATTGAAAAGATAAAACGAAAACACATTGAGATTGCGGAAGGTTTATTTCCTGCCGATCACGCTGTTTTTGCAGAAATAAATATTTTCTTTGATGATATCGATTCTTTTTTAAGAAGAAACAAATCTCCAAACTACAACTTCGTCTATGACCAGGTGGTGAGCTGCGGGGAAATGATTTCTACTAAAATTGTGAGTGAATATTTAAATGAAATTCAGTTTACCAATCAATGGTTAGATGCCAGAGATTATGTAAAAACGGACAATTCTTACAGAGAAGGCGTTGTAGACTGGGCGAAAACAGAAGAATTTATCTCCAGCTTAAATAAAGAAATCTGCTACGTAACACAGGGTTTCATCGGTTCTGATGACAATAATTTCACGGTGACCTTAGGTAGAGAGGGCTCAGACTATTCGGCGGCTATTTTTGCCTATTGCCTGAATGCCGATGCCATGACCATCTGGAAAGACGTTCCGGGAGTGATGACGGGTGACCCTAGAAAATTTAAAGACGTAAGCCTTCTTTCAAACATTTCCTATGAAGAAGCCATTGAGATGGCCTATTACGGAGCAAGTGTCATTCACCCGAAAACATTGCAGCCGCTTCAGCAGAAAAATATACCTTTTTATGTAAAATCTTTCGTAGATCCTACAAAACCGGGCACAAAAGTAGGTGCTTCAGAAAAAAATCAAAGTGAGGAATCTTATATTTTAAAAGAAAACCAAACCTTGCTGAAAATTTCTACAAGAGATTTTTCTTTCATTGCTGAAGACCACATGAGCTTAATTTTCGGATATTTATCCAAATATAAAATTAAAGTTTCCCTGATGCAGAATTCTGCCATTTCACTGGCTTTATGTCTTGAAGATAAATTCAATAATGCAGATGAACTGAATCAGGAATTACAAAAAGTTTTCAGTACGGAAATTGTAAAAAATGTATCTTTATTTACCGTAAGAAATGCGAAGATGGAGAATATTGATAAATTTTACCAGGAAAAAAGTGTATTATTGGAGCAGATTTCAAAGAATACGCTTCAAATGGTAACACAGTAATATTAATTGCGACTAAACACAATATGAGTTTAATTTCGAAAAATGATTTAATTAAAGCTTCCGGCTTAAGTAAAATAGGATTTCTTAAGAATCCAGTAGCATCTGCTGTGATGAGCATTGCTAAAATAAACGAAGTAAATAAACTGTACGACAAACTGAAAGACAAGGAAGGTAAAGACTTTTTCGACTCATTTGTAAAAGAAAGAAATCTAAGCTACATCGTTTTTGAAGAAGACCTGGCGAAGATCCCGAAAACGGGGCCATTTATTTTGGTTTCAAACCATCCGCTGGGTGCGATAGACGGGATTTTGATGTGCAAGGTCTTATCGGAAGTACGTCCGGATTTTAAGGTAATGGGAAACTTCCTTTTGGAAAAGATCAAGCCTATGGAACCGTACGTAATTTCCGTGAATCCTTTTGAAAACAGAAAAGAAGCATACAGCAGCTCATCCGGAATGCGCGAAACCCTGAAGCATTTACAAAACGGAGGCTGTGTCGGGATTTTCCCGGCGGGAGAAGTTTCAAATAAAAATAATCCTTACGGGGAAATTTTAGATAAAGAATGGGAAAAACCGGCTCTTAAGCTTATTAAAATGGCAAAAGTGCCGGTAGTTCCTATGTATTTTCATGCAAAAAACAGCCGCTTATTTTATCAGGTTTCTAAGCTGCACCCGAATTTACAGACCTTAATGCTTCCCGCTGAAATGATGAATGACAGGGAAAAACCCATCAGAATCAGAGTCGGAAGGCCTATTGCTGTAAAGGCAATGGATGATATGGAAACCATTGAAGAACTGGGAGAATTCCTGAAACGTAAGGTCTATATGATGAAGTCTTATTATGAAAAGAGAAAATCATTAGCCCAAAGCATTAATCTCCAAAATTTATCTGTAAAATTTCCTTTGTTAAAAGAAGAAAATATCGTTCAGAATATCATCGACGAAACCCCGAAAGAAGATATTTTAAAAGATATCAATAAACTGAAAGGCACAGATAAAATGTTTTTCAGCAACGGAAATTATGAAGTTTACTTTACGAATTACGAAGAAATCCCATCTATCATGAGGGAAATCGGGCGTCAAAGAGAACTTACTTTCCGTGCAGTGGGTGAAGGGAGCAATCTTCCCTTCGATCTGGATGAATATGACAAACACTATCATCATCTTTTCCTTTGGGATAATGCTGAAGAAAAATTGGTGGGAGCCTATAGAATGGCTTTAGGAAGAGAAGTGATGAAAAAGTCCGGTATTAAAGGATTTTATACCAGCTCTTTATTTGAATTCGAACAGGATATTCACCCATTCTTTAAAAAAGTTATTGAAATGGGGCGTGCTTACATATGCCAGGAATATCAGCAGAAACCGCTTCCTCTTTTCCTTTTGTGGAGAGGAATTGTGCATGTTTGCCTAAGAAATCCCGACCATAAATTTCTAATGGGAGGCGTAAGTATTTCCAATAAATTTTCTGAGTTTTCAAAATCTCTGATGATTGAGTTTATGCGTTCCAATTACTACGATTCTGCTGTAGCTCAATACATTACACCAAGAAACGAGTATAAGGTAAAACTTAGAGACAGGGATAAAAATCTTTTCTTTGAAGAGATGGAATCTGACCTTAATAAACTCGACAAAATTATCGATGACCTGGAACCGGAATTGAGGTTACCTGTTTTAATCAAGAAATATATCAAGCAAAACGCAAAAGTAATCGCCTTCAATGTAGACCCTAACTTCAATGATGCCATCGACGGACTGATGTACATTAGAATAAGTGACCTTCCTGAAAGCACGATAAAGCCAGTACTGGAGGAGATGAGCGAACAAATCCGCAAAGAACAGGAAAATAATACGGCTGAAAATCAATAGGTTTTTAAGTTTTATTGAAAAAAGTAATGTTAATACTTGCTTCATATACGAAAACTTACTACTTTTGCATCACTTTAAAACAACGAAGTAAAAGAATGGTTTCTTAGCTCAGTTGGTAGAGCAATGGATTGAAAATCCATGTGTCCCTGGTTCGATTCCTGGAGAAACCACACAAAAACCACCTGTAAAAAGGTGGTTTTCTTTTCAAAATTGTTTTAAAATAATCTTGCAGAAGTTAATAATAAATATTAGTTTTGCACCACTTCAAAACGAAGTACACCAATGGTTTCTTAGCTCAGTTGGTAGAGCAATGGATTGAAAATCCATGTGTCCCTGGTTCGATTCCTGGAGAAACCACTTAAACCATCTCTTTTGAGATGGTTTTTTGTTTTAGCCCAGCGGATATTGTTAAATCAAAGTTAATCTAACAGCAACCACCGCCCATTTACACTGAAAATAAGTATCTTCGTTTTTTTAATTTTATTTTAAAAATGAAGAAGCTTATCTCAGGATTATTTTTATTTTCTACCATTATTACATTCGCTCAGGAGGCAATTCAGTTTCAGGAACTGCCGTTCAAAGATCTTATTGCAAAAGCTAAAAAGGAAAACAAAATTGTTTTTATTGATGCATACACTTCATGGTGTGGTCCGTGCAAAATGATGGAAAAAAATATTTTCACAAAAAAATCCGTTGGAGATTATTACAACACCAATTTTGTGAACGGAAGATTCGATATGGAAAAAGGTGAAGGAAGGGAAATTGCGGCAAAATATGGAGTTCGTTCCTATCCTACTTACCTATTTTTAAATGGCGACGGTGAGCTGGTCTCCCAGAATTTCGGATATATGGAAGAAAGTATGTTCCTTACTATGGCTCAGGATATCAATTCTCCCAACAATAAAAAGGGCTCATTAAAAGACCGATTTGCAAAAGGTGAAAAAGATCCGGAATTTTTAATTAATATCATGAAGCTGAACTCTTCTTCAGATTTTGAATTTGCTAAAAAAGCTTCAGAAAGATATTTTGAAAATAAAAAGAAAACGGAAGAATTCACAAAAAATGATGTAGGGCTTTTGTTATATTTCATCAAATCCACAGAAGACAAAAACTATAAAATTTTTGCAGAAAGAAAAGCAGAAATTGTAAAATTTTTGCCGGAAGAAACTTATAAAGAATTTGATAATCAGCTGAAACTGGCAAAAGTGGTAAATCAGGCCATTGATCAAAAAAATAAAAAAATCAATGATGATTATTTTATGAAAACCGCCGAACCTCTTGTTGGAAAGGAAGCTGCAGTAGTAAAGCTTAATCAGACGAAATTAAGCTATTACGAGCAAAATGCAAACTTCCCGGAATATGAAAAAGCAGCCTTGGATTACTATAAAAATTCAGAAGCTTTTGAGCCTAATGAACTATTAAAAGCAGCATGGGTATTTTCTGAACACATCAAAACTCCGGCATCACTGAAAAAAGCAGCAGAATGGGCAGAAAAATCTGTCATGAGAGGCGAAACATCAGAAAACACATACATTCTGGCAAAACTTTATTTCTTGACAGGGAATAAAGAAATGGCAAAAACTTATGCAGAAATGTCCAGAAATATGGCAACCCAGGCACAAAAGGATGCTAGTTTGGCTGAAGCATTATTGAAACAAATAAAATAAGCACATGTTGAAAATTAAATGTATTACAACCCTCATCACCCTATTGTTTCTGGGAAATTTACACGCTCAGGAACAGCAAAAAAATGATACCGGCGTCTATTTAAAAGCAAATGCCCTGCTTGCTCCGATTGGTATTGTTAATCTGGGCCTAGAACATCAGCTAAGCAAAAAATATACTTTGCAGGGGGACGTTTTTGTGTCTCCGTGGAAATCATTTGCCGGCCACGAATTCCAGTACTATTCTGTTTCTCTGGAAGGAAGGTACTACTTTGATGAAGCTTTTAAGCATTGGTATGTAGGAGCGAATATTTCAGCAGCAGCTTTTAAGCTTCAAAAATGGAATTACTGGAATGGCGGAACTTTTACCAATGACCGTGGAGAATCTTTTGACTATCCTAATGTATATCAAAAAGGATACTCTATTATATTTGGAGTTACAGCCGGTTATCAGTTTCAATTGTCGGATCGATGGAATATGGATATTTACGCAACAGTAGGGACTTCACAGGACTTTTATAAAGGCTATGAAAGAGGTACAGGAAGGAGATATGATGACGCAAAAGGCTTTAACAGAAGTGGTGAAATCCTTCCATACAGAGGCGGTATCATGCTTTCTTATAAATTAAAATAAACTAATGAAAATATTCGGAAAGAATCATCTTATTATTTCGGCAGTCACCTTTGTCATTTTGTTTTTAATGAATTACATTGGCAGCAATGAGGCCGATAAACTGGAAAGAGCTTTAATGACGGCCGGTGCCGGAGTTATCGGCTTATCAATCGGACTTTTTATTTTGAATAAGGGAAAGAATGATAAAACTCCCCCACAGAATTTTGACTGAAAGGTCAATGGTTAATAGTCAGTTTGGCTGCACCAGTCAATTAATAATTCACAAGCGTAAGCAAATTGACTATTAACCATTCACATTTTCAGTTTTCGTACATAATATATTTTGATCTGATCTTTTCAAATTTTTCTAAATCCGGCTTCCATGAAGCTTTTATTTCAGAGATTGATTTCCCCGCAATAATCTGCTTTCTCAGCTCATCAGTTCCTGCGAGCGTATCAAACCATAGATTTTTTAAGAAAAAGTCCAGCTGTGGATTTTTATAATTTTTATATGCTTTAATAACCCACTCCAGATTTAATTCTCTTAAATCTTTTGAGTAACCGGAAAGATTTTCTCCATAACATAATTTTCCGTTTAAAAAAGGATCCTTTGCTCCAAAATTAGGCTTGGGTGTAAACTGGTAAGGAAGATTTTTCGTCCAGGGTGAGCCGTAAATCTGGAAAGGCAGATCTGTTCCCCTTCCTACAGAAACCTGCGTTCCTTCAAAGAAACATAAGCTTGGATATAAATTAATGGATTTATCGTTGGGTAGGTTCGGTGAAGGCTTATCCAAAATTGTATAACGCATTTTTTTATGATAATTTTTCATTGGTATCATGGTATATTTAGCCTGAACCCCGTTTTTCAGCCACTTTTCTCCGTTCACCATTTTCCCGTATTCACCTATCGTAAGTCCGTAAACCACCGGAACTTCATGCATCCCTACAAAGCTTGCCCATTTTTTCTTTAAAACCGGGCCATCTGTATATCCATCGTGAGGATTCGGGCGGTCCAGAAGCATTATTTCAACATTATTTTCAGCTCCTGCTTCCATTAAATACGCTAAAGTGGAGATATAAGTATAAAACCTCACTCCAACATCCTGAATATCAAAAAGAACAATATCAATTCCTTTTAATTGTTCTGGTTTTGGCTTTTTATTATTTCCATAAAGAGAAACTATTGGGATTCCGGTTTTCACATCTACCCCGTTTTTCACTTTTTCCCCGGCGTCTGCATCTCCCCGGAAACCATGCTCCGGCGCAAAAATGGATTTAATTTTAATACCGTTTTTTACTAAAAAGTCTACAACATGGGTTTTGTCGCTCATCAGACCTGTTTGATTCGTTACCACACCTATTGTTTTTCCTTTTAATAAAGGTAAATACAGCTCAGGCTGATCTGCCCCGGTTTTGAAATCGGGTTTATCTTGAGTCTGAGAATAATATTGGGTGAATACTCCCAAAAAAATTAGGCAAATAAGAACTAAATTTTTAATTTTGAAATCTAAATTCATAGGTTTGAAATTTCCTTTATATTTCTCTAGAAAAATAGCGTTTTCCAAAGATAACAAAAATAACCTTTCGAGGGTTATCATCTTCATCGGCCGGCTTTCCGTGGCGTTGGGAATTATTGTTTCTTTAATTACCGTTTCCACGGGATTCGGGTCCAAAAAAGCTATTAAAGAAAGGCTGGGAGATTTCAGCGGCCATATTACGGTAAAATCCACAAGGTCAAATTCTTCTTACAACACTTCGGTTCTTGATAATCAGGGGCTCAACATTCAGAAAATAAAAGAAATTGCGGATGTGAATACTGTGCAGAAATATGCTATGATCACAGGAATCATGCGGAATCAGCACAACTTTGCAGGGATTATATTCAAGGGTGTCGGGAAAGATTTTGACAGCCTGCGCTTTAAAAAATTCCTGATTTCCGGAACAACTCCAAAGATTACGGAAACTGGCTACAACAACGGTGTCACTATTTCTCAGAAAATTGCAAAAGACCTTCATTTAAAGGTAAAAGACAGCATTGTTACGGTTTTCTCGAAAACAGATCAACAGCCTATCTACAGGAAGTTTGAAGTGGTGGGAATTTACAGAACTGACATAAAGATGATTGATGAGCAGTTCGTGATCGGTGATATCAACCATGTGAGAAAGATTCAGGATATGAAGCCTGACGAAATAGGAGGAATTGATATTTTCCTGAAAAATGTAAACGACATCGACAAAGATTTCCCTGAAATTGAAAAACTGATAGGCTATAAAAACTATGCAGAAAAAGCGACTGAAAAATATCCCCAGATAACCGACTGGATCAGCATTTTTGACACTAATATTGCATTGATCATTATCATCATGCTGATTGTTGTGGTCATTAATATTATCATGGTTCTTTTAATTTTAATAATTGAAAGAACAAATTCCATCGGTTTACTTAAAACTTTGGGAGCGAGCAATTCCCAGATCAGGGCTACTTTCATTAATTATACGTTGATTATTATGATTCCGGGGCTTTTATACGGAAATGCAATTGGTCTTGGATTAATCTTGATTCAGAAGTTTTTTGGAATTATTAAATTAAATCCTGAAAATTATTACGTAAGCACAGTTCCTGTAGACCTTAACCCGATTGCTATTATTTCTATTTCTGTGGGAATTCTGATTATTTCCGGCCTGGCGCTGATTATTCCGAGTTATCTGATCAGTAAAATTTCTCCGGTGAAGGCGATTAAGTATAATTAAACAATATTGTTAAAACGTTAAGCTTTAATTTATATTACCAGAATTATAGTTCTTTTTCCTAAAAATACCCTTATACTCAAAAAATATATCTAAAAATATACTGTGAGTTATTACACTAGATATTAAATTACACTTTTATCAAGTTACTAATTATAAAATAGTTATTTATATTATTTAAGAATCATAAATTATCATAAAAAAATAATTCACATTTTGTTAAATCAAAATTATTTGTAATTTTGTTGCTAAACACAAAAAAATATACAAATGATAAGAGTTAGCATTAAAGCTTGGAATTATGCCAGGGTAGCTTTCAGTGATGAAAAACCGAATTATATGCGCAAACAGCAGTACAAAAGCTTTGCACTGGCTTCGCTACACCACATTCCGTCTAAAAGATGGTTCAAAATCCTGGATACCGATAATTTTACGGAAATTCTCCACCATAGACCCAGGCTGTATCTGAAACCATTTAAAACTTATCTTTCCACCGACTACTCTATTACAAAAAAAATAAAAATTATTTGTGATACCTATCGGTTTATTTATCAAAATAATATTCAAAAAATAATCTATAAAGAAAGTGAAAATTTTAGTAACCTGCCTTTGAAAAACAATTTCCCGGGTCACGTAAGCATAGGCTATGACGACCGGTACAGGAAGGAAGGCGAGCTGGTAATTTCCCTTTTTATAGATCACCTGCACGGAGTGATTAGTTCTGTGGCATTTTCTTTTGAATTTAATGAATCCTCAGGGTGGATTTGCAAAATAGGATGCTTGCAAGGCCGCCCAGTTAGGGATGGGCAATATGTAACCAAAGAAGCACAAAAGCTGATGAGCGGGATCCGTCCAAAAGCTTTTCTCATCGAGATTCTTCAGGAGTTTTGTAAAATCCTTGAAGTAAAGCATATCCACGCGATTGGCGGTAGGTATCAGGCCCAAAAAAAGAAACATTTCGTTCATATTCCGTCGCTGCATTCCATCCATTTTTCATACGATGATTTCTGGAAGGAGATTGGTGGAAAAGAAATTGGAGAAAATTGGTACGCCCTTCCTCTAGAAACGCAGAAAAGAGATATTTCAGAAATAAAATCTGAAAAAAGAGCCTATTATAAAAGAAGATATGAGCTGATGGATAAAGTAAAAGCAGATTTATTTAATTTTTTAAAAGATCCGACAGGAAAAAATTAATTTAAACTATATTTTTTCTCAAAATCGTTAACTAAAAGTTCATAAATCACCCTAAGCCATACAACAATACAGGGCACTGCCTTTAAAGAATATTTTCTGATGTAATTTTCCCTAATTAATTTCGGGAAGAGATCTGATGTGGAAAAACATGTGAAAATAATGACAAAAACCAGCAGTCCTGTTATGAAAGGAGTCTTTTCTTTCTGAAGAAAAAACCAGATAAGCACTCCGGCAACTGCAATAACATAAGTAGGCGACTCTGAGCCGGAACTAAATAACACCAAAAATAAAAGTGTAGAAGCTAAAATCATCAACTGAAAGGCCAGATGCTGATACTGTTTTATCCTGATATATGGCAATGCAAATACTGGAACTCCAAAAGCAAGGAAAGACAGATTTGAAATTGACAGATCTCCCGTAATCCTTCTGACAACTCCCATGAGGGAGATATCCTGCATGATGCCTACCGATTGGTTGTGGGCATTCTTCTCAATAAGGGAATTCATCCAGTCTGAATAGCTCTGAAATACATACCCTGATGATGAATACGCCATTGGAATCACAAAAAATAAAATCCCAATAATGAATCCTGATATAATAAATTTAAACTTATTTTTAATGAAGAAAAACTGGCTAAGGCCTACAATCCCATAGATTTTTACAAAAGTCCCTATTAAAATAGTAGCAGCAGATTTTACTTCTTTTTTTTCATAAATATACATTGCAGAAAGCATCAAAAGCCCTGTTAATGCAATATTAAACTGATAGTACAAAGACGCTGTAATAAATTCCTGCAGGCAGAGGAGACCAAAAAAAGCCTTCTTTTTCTCGGAAAAAGGAATTTTATAAATTCCGTAAAGAAAAACGGCTGTATTTGCAATATTCCAGAGTACCATGCCCAGCCAATCCGGCATCATGGCAAATGGGGCGATTAGTGCACTAAATAAAACACCATAGTGATTGCTGTCAAAAAACAGCTCAGGATATTGCAGAAAAATATTCTTTTCTTCTCTGGTATGCACAAAAACATACTTAAAAAGAAGATAATTATTATAAGACTGTGGGCCACGGATAAAATTGCTTACCGCCGTTACAATTGATACTATAAAATAAACAGCAAAAATAATTTTGTAATTGCTGATGAGATCTAAAAAGATTTGTCTTGTTTTTTCCATTTAATCTGTGTTTAAAAAATAAATGTTTATCCGGACACAACAAACCTTGATGTTCCGATGCATTCCACTGTCGCCCAAAGGTAAAAAAGTTGATAATCAATCCCAAGAAAAAATATTAAAATAATCGGCCTGTCTTAATTATAGAAAAATTTAAAAATTCCTTTAATTATCAAGCATTTATCTCAAGCATGAATAATCTAAATATAAAGCCTTATCTTTGCAGTGCTTTAAAAAACATTTATGAAATACGCAAAAAACATCCTTGAAACCATCGGGAATACACCTTTAGTAAAGCTTAATAAAGTTTTAGGTGAAGATTTTCCTGCGTTGGTTCTGGCAAAGGTTGAAACTTTCAATCCGGGGAATTCCGTAAAAGACAGAATGGCCCTGAAAATGATTGAAGACGCTGAAAAAGATGGAAGATTAAAACCCGGAGGTACCATTATTGAAGGAACTTCAGGAAATACGGGAATGGGACTTGCTCTTGCAGCAATCATCAAAGGTTACAAATGTATTTTCGTAACCAACTCAAAACAGTCAAAAGAGAAATGTGATATTCTTCGTGCTGTGGGAGCAGAAGTAATTGTTTGCCCTACAGATGTAAAGCCTACTGATCCGCGTTCTTATTATTCGGTTTCAAAAAGGCTGGCTAAAGAAACGGAAAACGGATGGTATGTGAATCAATACGATAATTTATCAAACCGTGCCGCTCATTATGAATCTACAGCTCCGGAAATCTGGGAACAGACGGAAGGCCAGCTGACTCATTTTGTGGTGGGAGCCGGAACCGGAGGTACCATTACGGGCTGTGGAAAATTCTTCAAAGAAAAAAATCCGAATATTAAAGTAATAGGCGTTGATACATACGGTTCTATCTTAAAAGAAATTCATGAAACGGGAGAAATCCACCTGGAAAATGCTTATACCTATATTACAGAAGGCATCGGAGAAGATATTCTTCCTGAAAACTATGATATGTCCGTGATTGATCATTTCGAAAAAGTGACGGATAAGGACGGGGCAATCTATGCAAGAAAGCTGGCAAAAGAAGAAGGTATTTTCTGCGGATATTCCGCGGGAAGCGCGATTGCTTCATTGGTTCAGATGAAGGATCAGTTTACGAAAGATGATGTGATTGTTGTTCTTTTCCATGACCACGGTTCAAGATACGTCGGAAAAGTGTACAATGATGAGTGGATGAAAGAAATGGGCTGGCTGGACTAGGCTAAATTGCAAAAAGGCAGATTTGCCGATTGCATTTTATATAAATAAAAACTCAGAGCAGATACTCTGAGTTTTTTTATGCTATTCTTTAATATTTTTAGTTAAAGTTTGTTTTAACAAGCTGTAATCCTGAGTGCTCATTGATTTTTTAGGAAACATATAGCTGTACTTTCCTTCAAGGGCAATATAATCTCCATTACTGTCGAAATATTCAAAATCCTTCCATTCGCTGGTTTCTTTTTCACCATCAATATTTACGGTAAAAAAATTCTGATCAAGTGTAATTTCATAAATTTTGCAGTTTTCAAGTTTTATTAAATATCCGTTTACCTGCTTTTTCCACCTGGAAACCTTATTAATACTCACTGAAAGGAAAACCGCGCAAAGCAAAAACAGAAAACTTACGAAATATAAAATACCGAATTTCTCTTTGGTAAAATCATCTTTAAAAAAGAATAAAATCAGCAAAATTAGGCCCACAACAATAGTGGTAATTGTTTTCCCCCGGGTTGAAGATGAAAAAAACAAGCTTCCCTGATTTCCGCTAAAATATATTTCCTCGAAATCCTGTCTCTTAGGCTTTAAAACAATAACCTTTTCATTCATAATTATTAATTTTCTTCAAGTCTGTAAAGATAGGATTTTCATTCCCGATCTAAATCATAATTTAATTTAAAACCTTAAACCTTAACCTTAACCTTAACCTTAAACAAAACTAATGATCTTCAAACGTATCACTAATCGCCGAAAGCCTGCTCATCAGCTCACGGTTCTTTTGCTTTAAGTCTTCCATTTTTTTAAGCATTTCGTGGATAACTTCCAGCCCGGGAAGATTGATTTCCAGATCATAATGCCAGTTGGTAAACCTTTCAAAAGCCGGCAGATCCTCATACATCAGATACCGGATTTCATTTTCCGTCTGGATATTCAGCAAACCGGAATTCACCAGCTCATCAAAAAAAGTGATTTCAATATTGTATATTTTTACGAGCTCTTCTCGCGATATTCTTTCACTCATGGCCTAGGAATTTTTAAGTTGTTCAAAAAGTTCTTTCTGCTTTTCCGTAAGATTTGTCGGTAATTTCACTTCGTATGTCACAAAAAGATCACCAAATTGTCCGTCTTTTTTATATACCGGAAAACCTTTTCCTTTCAATCTCACAGTCATCCCGTTCTGAGTTTCCGGCTTCACTTTCAGATTAACACTTCCACCCAAAGTATTGACTTTCACATCTCCGCCTAAAACCGCTGTATACAGATCAATAGAAACTTTCGTTTTCAAATCATCCCCAATCCTTTCAAAATCAGGATCAGCTGCAATATTGAACGTGATGTAAAGATCACCGTTCGGCCCGCCGTTGAAACCCGGGCTGCCATGACCTTTCAGTTTAATCTGCTGGCCATCATAAACTCCCGCCGGAATGGTGATTCTTACTTTTTTACCATTAATTTCAAAGGTCTGCGGATGGGTAGTGGCTGCATCTTTTAAGCTTAAATTTAATTCAGCATGAATATCCTGTCCTTTAAACTTTCCGGAAGCACTTCCTCTTGAGCTTCTTCCAAAGCCTCCTCCTCCACCAAACATACTTTGGAAAAAATCAGAAAAATCTTCACCTTCCCCAAAATCCGCACCGGAAAATCCGCCTCCGAAACCTTCGCCTTGATTTTGATATTGGCTTTGTTGTTGCCTTGCTTTTTCGTATTCTTCTCCATGCTTCCAGTGTTCACCGTATTTATCATATTTGGTGCGGTTTTCCGGATTGCTGAGAACTTCATTAGCTTCATTTAGTTCTTTGAATTTCATTTCCGCTTCCTTATCATCCGGATTAAGATCAGGGTGAAGCTTTCTTGCTAATTTCCGATATGCTTTTTTGATATCTTCCTGCGTTGCGTTTTTATCTACGCCCAGAATTTTATAGTAATCTATATAAGCCATAGAAACGATATTTACTCAAATTTAAGGATTTAATGAATAAAATTAATATAACACAATGTTAAAAATAAACCTATCTTTGATCAAAAAGCACCGCATGAAAGAAGTGTTGAAAAACTATTCGAGAATTTTACTTCTACTATTGGGAATCACTGTTGGAAGCGTTATTGGGATAACCGCCCCCGGGTTTGTTGAATATCTGAAACCTTTAGGCGACATCTTCCTGAATCTGCTTTTTGTAAGTGTTGTACCCCTGGTATTTTTTGCCGTTTCCAATTCCATCGCTTCGCTGGAACAGCAGTCAAAATTTGGAAAGATCATGCTTACGATGGCTTTAACCTTTCTGTTTTTTATTTTAACGGCAGCCATCTTTACGATCTGCGCGG
Organism: Chryseobacterium daeguense DSM 19388; assembly: GCF_000430825.1. Lineage (GTDB taxonomy): Bacteria > Bacteroidota > Bacteroidia > Flavobacteriales > Weeksellaceae > Chryseobacterium > Chryseobacterium daeguense. Next base: position 42,795 of record NZ_AUMT01000005.1, read on the forward strand.
TATATATATTTCCGGTTTCCGGAGTGTCAGGAAGCACGGAAATTGTGGAAGAGGCAGCGAATAATGATAGCTGGGGCAATAGAATTGTAGGATTTTTTACAGTGGGAGAATTTACCCAGCTTTTTTCGAGACAAAATATGCTGGCTCTTTTAATTTTTGCTTTCATGACCGGTTTTTCCGCCAGAAAAGCTGGTGAGAAAGGGCAGACTTTCAGAGCATTTATTGCTTCGGGATATGAGGTAATGAAAGAATTGCTTTTACTCATCATGAAAATAGCTCCTATCGGGCTCGGCGCTTATTTTGCCTACCAGGTGGCAACTTTAGGACCTCAGCTTTTCGGATTTTATGCAAAACCTTTAGGGCTTTATTATATTGCAGGAATTGTTTATTTCATCGTATTTTTTTCACTTTACGCCTTTATGGCAAAAGGACAGAGTGGTGTAAAAAGTTTTTGGTCAAATTCCATCTTTCCTACCCTAACAGCTTTAAGTACGTGCAGCAGCTTCGCGACAATGCCTGCCAGTCTATTGTCTGCATCCAAGATGGGAATCCCGGCACAAATTGCCAACATTGTAATCCCGATTGGGACTACTTTGCATAAAAATGGATCTTCCATGTCTTCGATTATAAAAATTTATGTGGCTTTTTTAATTATCGGAAGAGATTTCTTTGAACCTACCAATTTACTTTTAGCATTAGGTATTACCGTTTTCGTAAGTATTGTTGCCGGCGGAATTCCTAATGGCGGATATATCGGTGAAATGCTGATGATTTCTGTTTACAAGCTCCCTCAGGAAGCAATTCCTGCGGTGATGATTATCGGTACTTTGGTTGATCCGTTAGCTACGGTTTTAAATGCAGTCGGGCAATTGGTAGCTTCGATGTTTGTGAGCCGGTTTGTTAAGGTTTGATTTTTTAACACGAACTGTATTAATAATATTTTATTTGATTATTGCTTTCTAAGCTAAAAAAAGCCCCGCATAAGCGAGGATATAATTTTTAAGAATTTTGTTATTTAATTCCCGTATCCTGGGTTAGGTACCACTTTTGTCCCTGGTACATTTAATTCATTTCTTGGTATTGGGAAGGCTAATAGATTATCACCAATATTTCTTGTAGCTACGGTTGCTCCACTTGAATTTCTCTGAGTAATTGATTGTCCTCTTCTCAATAAATCCCAGTATCCAAATCCCTCTCCTACCAATTCTTTTTGTCTTTCAGAATAGATATCATTTAATGTAACTGCAACAGCGTTTGACAATCCGCGATTTTGTTGTATCTGATTAAAATATCCTAGAGCAATAGCTGGTGACCCTCCATTTAACTCAGCTTCTGCGCCATTTAATAATACTTCTTCATATCTCACAATGTGAATATTATCAAAAGTATTTACATATTTACCGTTAAGAACATTAGCCGAAGTAATACCTTGTAATCTTACATCATTCGCATTAAATGTTGATCTAAGTGAAGGTAAAACTTTCATATTACCATAACCATTAGGAGCAACATTTAATTTATAAGATACGGATGTTGTTCCTAAATCATTAGTAGAACCTATAGATAGTTCAAAAATTGAGTTAGGACTACTATTTGCTTTAGTAAAACTAACCGCATAATCAGCAGCTGGCACTACTGAATACTTATTAGATGTTACTATTTCAGCAGCTAAAGATCTTACTTTAGCAAAATCACCTTTATATAAGTAATATCTTGACATTAATGCTTTAACTGAATACGAATTTATTTCAGTTTTATTTGCAATTGCAGCTGCTGTTGGAGTTCCCATTAAAGCAAGTGCCTGATCAAAATCAGCCTCAATTCTTGCTCGGGTTTCTGCAACTGTGGAACGTGCTTGTAATGCAGTGGGATCGTAAACTGTTGGAATAACAACACCAGTTGTTCCCCCAGAATATTCTTGTCCGAACAGCCTTAATAAATCAAATAAAGCAAGGCCTCTTGCAGCATAAGACTGTCCTTTTAAATAATTAAATCTCGCTTGTATAACTACGGGATCCTGTGAGGACTTCCATGTTAATTGCTGTGATGGAGTATTATTTATAACTATATTTGCCTTTGCTATAACCTGATACATTTGCATATATGGATTAGATGCGTACGTATCATTGGTTGTCATAGAATAACTGGCAACACTTTGATAATATCCAGCTCCATTTGTAAAATCAGAATACATATTATTACTTCTTGTTTCACCAATCATTAGGAAGTCGCATCCGTAATAGGTTGCTGCTCTCATAGCAGTATATTGCCCCTTCACAAAAGCTTCAAGTTCTTCAATTGTATTTAAAGGACCCTGCTGAACTTGCTGATAAAATTCTGTTTCTACAAAATCATTACTACAAGAAGTAAATGTATTAATTGATAAAAGAGCTAAAAGGCTGTATTTTAAAATATTTGTTTTCATATTTTTTGTGTTTTAAAATTGTATATTAAACCCTAATGAATATGTTTTCTGAACAGGTAAATTAAGGTTGTTAGTCGTATTTAAATTATTTTCCGGATCAAATTTCAAGTTTTTATCATACCGATGAGTCCAGATATTATTACCTTGTACATAAACTTCAAAGCTTTGCATGCCGGTACCTCTCAGCATTTTGGCATCAAACCTATAACCGAGTCTTACATTACTTAATCTTAAATAATCTGTTTTAGCTAAGAAACGAGTTGATTCTCTGTTTGAATTGGTTCCATTTCCATAAATAGGCCTTGGGTTTGTTGCATTGGGATTAGACGGAGTCCAGAAATCAAGTGCATCCGTTGAACCAGGGTAAGAATATGTAAATTGACCGTCAGAATTTGTATATCTACCCCAGTCATTAAGTACCTGACCTCCAAATCCAAATGTCCCCAATGCAGACAATGTAAAGTTTTTATAAGAAGCATTAATATTAATACCTCCAAATAAATTTGAATAAGCTCTACCCTGAACAGCAAGACCAGCATCTGCATATTTATTTGTTGTTTCACCATCAATTCCATTTTTATACCATAAAGGGTCTCCGTTAGAAGGATCTACACCTGCCCATTTTCTCATATAAAATGTATTTACCCCTTCTCCTTCTCTTAATATTGTTGATCCTAAAATAATATCTTTTCCTTCATATAATGAAGTTATTTCATTTTTAAGCGTACTTAGGTTTCCTCCAATACTAAGGCTAAAATCTTCTTTATTAATTACATTATAATTAACGGTAAATTCAAAACCTTTATTAACCAAAGATCCTACATTCACATCCATAAACGGATAGGTAAGCGCACTTTCTGTAGGAATTGGCAGGCCTTGAGACATTTGTAATGGCACACTGAATACCAAATCATTGGTCTTTTTATTGTAATATTCGGCTGTAACGGTCAATCTGTTTTTAAAGAAGCCCATATCCACACCTAAACTTAAAGGTTTTACTGTTTCCCATTTTAAATTCGGATTGTAGACATATTTCATGTTTGCAGCCGGCATATCGTTATAGTTTAAAGTGTATTCATATAAAGAATATGGAATACTTGAAATGGTATTCCCTACTTTACCATAAGAAGCTCTTAATTTGAATTGAGAAACATCTTTCCATTCTTTTACAAATTGTAATCTTACTAAATCTACTCCTGCTCCAATGGAATAAAAAGTTCCCCATTTTTGACCAGGAGTGAAATTTGACAACGCATCACGTCTTATAGAAGCATCTAATAAAATGAGTTTATCATAGTCATAATTGAAGATCAGAGCATATCCGTTTCTGGAGCTTTTTGATTTTTCGCCCCTTGCGTATACTGGCTTTATAAAGTTCGATAATGTTTCCAGATTCGGTGAACCCACGTTCACACCTTGACCTGCAACAAATCTATAATTTCTTTGATAAGCTTCCTGAATACCAGAAATGTTAAACCTGTTTTTATCATCAAGTTTAAAATTATAATTCACTATATTTTGAAAATTCCAATTGAAATATCTTGCTGTTGATTCTGTTTTCCTACCATTTACCTGATATCCATCACCATGTACTGGATTATAGTAAACATCATTTTCAATATTATTCAGTTCGGCCCCAAAAACCATTTTGTACGTGAGATTTTTTAGAATTTGATATTCTCCATATATATTTCCAAAAATTCTGGCAGTATTTGCTCTGAAATAATTATTTTCTTGAGTATATCCTGAGTTAAATAAATTATTACTTAATCTTCCACCCGTTCCTAAATAATAAGTTCCATCTGCATTATATCCCGGGTCTGTAGGTCTTGCAAAAAGCTCAAACAATATTGGATTGGCAAAGCCTCCCCCGTTAGGCAACGTATTTATTTTGCTGTAAGAAAGCTGAATATCAGTTCCCATTTTTAATTTATCGGTCGCATTATAGTCAACTTTTGAGGTAAAGCCTAAACGCTTGAAATCAGAACCTTTCAGTTCACTTTCCTGTAAAAAATAATTAGCTGAATTATAATAAGTAATCTTATCATTTCCACCACTAATTGAGGCATTGATGGTATTTTGATAACCACTTCGTGTTGTTACATCTCTCCAATTTGTATCATTATTCGTGGTATAGATATTTTTAAGAGTAGAAACAGTTGATGAATTAAATGTGCCACTTGGCCAAGATCCCTGACTCGCCATATTAGATACTATAGCCGGATCAAAACCATAAGCGTTAGCAATACTATAACTTAATAAATGTCTATACTGTTCTGTGTTCAATCCCTTCATTCCCTGAATCGCTCTAGAATTCATTCCAGATTCAAAGTTTAAGGAAATTTTTGGTTTGCCTTTTTTTCCAGATTTAGTAGTAATAACAATTACCCCGGCTCCGGCATCAGCTCCATAAACCGCCGTAGAAGAAGCGTCTTTCAATACTGTAAGGCTTTCAATATCTTCACTATTAAGATTTGCCAAAATATTTCCGGTAGTTGCTCCGGTCGTTAAATCTCCACTTTGGATTCTTACACCATCTACTACATAAATTGGATTAACTCCACCATTTACAGAAGCTATGCCCCTTACCCTAACAGAAGCAAATCCTCCTGGTTGCCCAGAAGCATTACCCGTCTGAATTCCTGCTATCCGGCCCTGAAGCATTTTATCTACCGAAGCTACAGGAACATCTTTTATAGCATCACTCTTCATGGTTCCAATAGCTCCTGTCAATTCCTTAACAGTTTTCTTCTGACCAAAGCCTACCATTACAACCTCTTCAATAGTAGATTCCTTTATTGAATCCTTACCTTTTTTCTGGGCATTCGCCTGCCCGGTAAAAAACAGTACAGCAGTTGTTATAACACATAATTTTAAATTATTGTTCTTCATATTTGTATTTTTACAATACAAATGTGTTAATTAACTTTAACATTATCAATTATTAATTAACTGAAAAACAAACAATTGAATAATTATAATTCTGATTTTTTCAATATTTTAATTTAAAAATAAATTAAACGTTTAATCTATTATGAATTTTTTTAACTTTTTATTAAAAAATAATGTTATTTATTCAATTGTAAAAAAAATCATCATATCATGTTAAAAGTTTAAAACAATTAACAATTAATTATAAAATTTTTAGTTTACATAAAAATTTTCAAAAATAAAATTAATTCACAATTAATTTGAATTATTCACATAATTGCTATTGAATAATATTAACAAAAAAAGCTTTGATTTCTCAAAGCTTTATACTAGTAAATCTTAATCTTATATCTGATAATCATAATATCTGGCTCCTTTTAAAAATGGCTTTTCCAGCTCAACAGACTTCAGTCCAAACCCTTTGTAATTTTCATTAACAGAATTACTTAGCTGTTTTCTGTGAAGCTTTTCGTAGGCTTCAAAATCTATGGCTATCCTGTTTTTAAGATTTTCAAATAAATTCCATTTTTCTACAACATTTTTCCACCCCGCTGAAACTTTTCCGGCAAAAACTTTTGATTTTGAACCGCTTCCGTATCCTAAAAAACCAATTTCCTTACCTTCCAGCTCTTCCTTTTCATCAAAAGAAATTTGTAATGCTGAAAGCAAGGCCATAAAAATAGATGCCGTGTACATATTTCCGATTTCTGATGAAGCTCTTTGTGATTTTTCAATTTTATCATTGATAAACCTAATATAATCTTCGGATTTTGCAACAGCCTTCTGCTCATCAGGAGTCTGATAAGAAAGACCATTTTCTAAACTATAAATTTCCGTGAAAACCCTTTTTCCGTGAAAAGCATACGGAAGATGAAAAATAAGATACTTCCAGGTTTTATAAGGTTTATTTTTTCCTGTAATTTCCTTATAATGATTATAAGCTTCCCTTATCCTGTCCTGATAACACTGATTGGAATACTGCCCATCAAAGACCGGTTCATCTGTGAAAATTTCAATTTTATCCGGAAAATTCTCAGAAGCGTTAGTCAGATCTTCTTTTTTAAAATGACGTCTTGGTTTGAAAAAATCGAAAACACTTTCTGTTGCCACGCCCCAATTATTTTCAATTTCTATTAAATCGGGTTTCGAGGAAACTAAAACAGCTACAGCACCGCCTCCCTGCGTATATTCTCCTGAAGAAGCCAGCTCGTATTTTGCATAATCGCTTGCAATAACAACCGCTTTTTTATCCGGATTTACCCTTACAAAATCCAAAGAATTGTGAAGTGCATCTACAGCTCCGATGCATGCAAATGTCATGTCTACAACATCGCAATTTTTAAAACATCTTTCTCCAAATTCTGCTTCCAGTACCTTTTCAACCATCTGCATAGCGTATGAAGCCGTTGGTTTTGCAGCATCTAAAGCACTTTCTGTTCCCAGATAAATTCTTGAAATTTCTTTTGGGTTGATATTGTAATCTCTGATAAGTTTCAACAACGCTTCCGCAGCGAAAGTTGCAGCATCTTCATGAACATCAGGGAAGCCCATTTTATGAAGCCCAAGCCCTTTTTCCAGTTTGGCGGGTTCAATTCCTCTTTTTTCTGCTAAATCCTTAATTTCCAAATATAAAGAAGGTACATAATAGCTTACTGCCTCAATTCCAAAAGTCATAATTTTCAATTTTAATACGAATTTAAAAAATGTAAACGTTTAATCATATATGATTTTTACCAAATTTTTATAATCTTTTGAATCAATTCTATTTTGAAGAAAAAGACACCCTAAAAAAAGGTGCCTTATTGTAAATTATTAATCAAACTTATAAATCTATTATATTTTAATTCTTGATCATTTTAAAAGTACCGGTTCCGCTGTCTGTTTTTCCTGAAATAATGTAGATTCCATTATTCAATCCGGAAATATCGATACTCCCCTGTTCCGAATTTACTTTCTTAGTCTGAACTTTTCTTCCATTCGAATCGAAAATATTAATTTCATCAACCTTTCCTTTACTGACATAATTCAATGTGTTTTTTACCGGATTAGGGTAATATTTTACTGATGATTTTGAAGGGCTTACAACATCATTTGTACTTAAAACCTCATTGCTGATCGTCACATTATCAATTAACGTAGAATATCCCTGGCTATTTTCTCATTCAATAGCAATCTGGTAAATAATAAAAGAATATCATCAATAAAATAACCGCTACAAAAAGTAACGGTTATCATATTTTTTAATAATTTATTTTGTTAATTATTTAAAATCTTCAATAGCTTTATTAATTACATCAATTTGTTTATTAATGCTTGCAGCGCTTTGAGGGTTTTGTTTCAAAAGTTCCATTTTTTTATTGAGACCCTCTTTCAATATCTGGGTTATCATCATTTTAGCCTGCGGATTTTCTGCTATCTGCCCTTTTGCATGGCCCAGCATTTTTGTAATACTTTCTGTCGCCTTCAGGTTATCGGAAGTCATAATCCAGTTGTATCCTTCTTCTGCCACTTTTCCTAATTCAGGATTCTGGAATTTGATGAAAGGATAAAATGCCGCAACCTGTGCAATATTTGACATCTGTGAAGTTACTTTATTTTTAACGATAATCGGTAAAAGCTTATCCATCAAATTATCCGGAGCACCTTCCAAATCTATTTTATCTGCCAAAGCATTGGCTCTTGAAGGATCAATTTCGATTATTGCACCTACAGAATTTCCTTTTACTGAATTTGAAACAGCATTCAGGCCTTTTTCAAAAACTGGCATGTATTTTTTGTCCTTGGTTTTTGCCAGTGCAGAGATTGCTGCTGCCTGAACCAGTGTTTTAGGATCATTTGCCGCCAGCTTTTCTACATCAGAACCCAAAGCTTTTAATTGCTCCGGATTCGATAAATCCATGAGCTGCAAAGCTTTTATCCTTGTTCTGAAAAATGGATCCTTGATCGCGGCAGCTAATAATTTTGTGGCCGCAGGACTTTTTCCTACCTGATCTTTAATTCCGTTTAAAGCATTGTATTTGCTTTTGAACTCCCTGGAATTCATGAACTGCATTAAATACTGCTCCGGTGTCTTAGTATCTGTAATATCAGCTAATAAAACCCCGTCTGCATTGATATTAACTAAATCTGCATTTTTAGAAACATCAAAATTAAATGTATTTTTTGCTTCCGCATTTACCCAGACATTATATCTTTTCGGCTTCCCGTTGTCATAAACGTCAATAGCCAAAGGAAATTCAAACGGCTGATCCTGAGTCTGATTGATGGTAACCGCAATTTGCTTTTTAACAGGCTCAAAAGTGTAAGAATAATTGATTTTCGGATTTCCGCTTCCGAAATACCACTGATTAAAGAACCAGTTCAGGTCTTTTCCAGAAACTTTTTCAAAAGACAGCCTTAGCTGGTGTGCTTCCGCATTTTGATATTCATTTGATTTTAAATAATCATTCATCCCTGCAAAGAAAGCATCGTCGCCAAGGTAATTTCTAAGCATGTGAAGAATTCCGCCTCCTTTCTGATACGTTACCAGATCAAAAACATCTTCACGTGAATCATAATTGAACCTTACCAGATTTTTTTTGAAATCAGAAGGGTTATGAATATACATGTTTACATCCTGCATCTGATGGTAATCTGCCTGGTCTTTTCCGTATTTGTACTCGTTCCAAAGATATTCGGAATAGTTTGCGAAGGATTCGTTTACCGTCAAATTACTCCAGCTTTCCGCCGTCACCAGATCTCCAAACCAATGGTGAAATAATTCGTGGGCAATAGTATCTTCCCAGGTATTTTCATCGATCAGCTGCCCGGGTTTTTGAAGAATATCACTTCCGTGAAGCGTTGCCGTGGTGTTTTCCATGGCTCCACTTACGTAATCCCTCCCTGAAATCTGGGCATATTTTGCCCAAGGGTAATCATAGCCCATTTTTTTAGAGAAAAACTCCATCATTTCCGGTGTATTTCCGTAGATCTGCTTTGCGTATGGTTCATATTCTTTCTCGATATAGTAATCTACAGGAATATTTCTCCATTTATCCTTTACAATTGCATACTCACCCACTCCCATGAAGAAAAGGTAAGTTGCATGCCTTTTATCCATTACCCAATGGTCTGTTCTCAAACCGTTCGCTTCTTTTTTAGAATCTTTCAGAATACCATTAGAAAGCGTTACATACTTATCTGGAACCGTCATATAGATTTCCTGGGTTGTTTTCTGGTTTGGTTTGTCAATGGTCGGGAACCATGCAGAAGAAGATTCTGTTTCGCCTTGTGTCCAGATCTGTGTCGGCTTATCAGGATCCTGTCCTTGAGCATTGATGAAATACAGACCTTTTGCATCATTAATGGCCGCGCTTCCTTCCTGTTTTACTTCGTTCGGACGGGAGGTATACTTGATATAAACAGTATAATCCTGATTTTTCTGATACGTTTTATCTAAGGTGATTTTTAAGACATCATCCTTGTAATCATATTTTAAAGGAGATTTTTTGCCATTGATATCCAAAGCTACTTCATGAATCAACATTCCTTTTGCATCGAGCGTCAATTCGTTTGTCGGATAGAAAAAAGGAGCGGCTGTAAGCCATTCTTCCCCATTCATTTGTTCCTTCTGATAGTCGAAATTTACTTTAAGCTTGGTATGTTTCAGTTCCGTTACTTTCGTGTGAGTGGCTCTGTACACCTTTTCTCTTCCCGAAGTTTCGGTTTGTGCCGCTGCATTGGTGGAAAAGAAAATTCCAGCCAAAAGAGCAATCGATAAAATGGCTTTGTTCATTATTTTTTAGAATTATTTTTTGTTAAAATGTCGAAAATATCATTTACAACCGTTTCGTAATCTCCTTTCTTAAACTGTTCTTTGGTTTTGTTAAAAGCTTTTTTCAGTTCGCTTTCAGGATTTTCTTCGTCGATGATGTCTACGGAATCCACTCCTTTTATCTGAAGAAGTATTTCTTTCAGCTTATCGGCATCGGTATTTTTTTCAATGGTAATTTTAAGTGATTTCATGACGGATAGGTAGAAAAATTAGGTTAAATGTTACAAAAAAAGTGAAGTTTGTAAACTTCACTTTATACTTTATTTTAATTTTATTTGATTAAAATTATTTTCAAAGTTTGTCATTCCGCAGGAATCTCGACAGCAATATTCAAAACTTAGTTTAGATTCCTACGGAATGACAAATAAGTGAATATAAAAACTTGTACTTTAATTACTAAAAAGTTATATCGCAACAGGTGCTTTAATTCCCGGATGCGGATCATAATTCTCCAATGTAAAATCTTCAAAATCAAAACCGAAAATGTCTTTAATTTCAGGATTTAATTTCATTGTCGGAAGCGGTCTTGGGTCTCTTGCTAATTGCTTATTTACCTGCTCAAAATGATTATTATAAATATGAACATCACCAAAACTGTGAACATAATCCCCCACTTCAAGATCACAAACCTGGGCAACCATCATCAATAACAACGCATAACTTGCAATATTGAAAGGCACTCCCAGGAAAACATCTGCACTTCTCTGATACAATTGAAGAGACAGTTTTCCATCTGCCACATAAAACTGGAATAGCGCATGACAAGGCGCCAAAGCCATATTAGGAATTTCTGCAACGTTCCAAGCGGAAACAATAAGTCTTCGGGAATCGGGATTTTTTTTAATTTGATCGATAACTTCAGTAATTTGATCAACTACTTTTCCATCTGCACCGGTCCAACTTCTCCACTGTGCGCCGTAAACTGGTCCCAAATCTCCGTTTTCATCTGCCCATTCGTCCCAGATTGAAACGCCGTTGTCTTTAAGATATTTAATATTCGTATCTCCTTTCAGGAACCAAAGCAATTCGTAAATAATAGATTTCAAATGCACCTTTTTTGTTGTCACCAAAGGAAAACCTTTTGACAGGTCATATCTCAGCTGATACCCGAAAACACTCCTTGTTCCCGTTCCGGTTCTGTCTGTTTTATCCGTTCCGTTGTCTAAAATATGCTGTAAAAGGTCTAAGTAATTCTGCATTTTGAAAATGAATTGATGGGTCAAATTTAGAAAAAACAAAGGAATTTCCTGTTATCATACATCATAAAAAAAGCATTCATTTTCATGGATGCTTTCAATATCTTAATTCTAATGTTACCAGATTTCTTCAATGGTCTGATTCATATTATTAATAGAAAATTTTTGCCCGGAATTAAGCCCGGCCATTGCTTTTACCAGAGGAGATTCTGCGGATACGGTCATGATTTTCTTATTATCAAAAACAATTTCCCCAATGGATGCTGCAATGTAAAAGAGACCTTTATCTGTTCTCACCAAAGCTCCATTTTGTACTTTAGAAGAAGGTTCGGCGGTAATTTTTTGGATTAAAGACTGCTGATTCAGGGTTTCGTTCAATTGTCTTTGAAGATTATTGATTTCCTGCTGAAGCATTTCGCGGCCGGTTTCATATTTGTCGCCCATTGAGCTTTTTGTATCATTGTTGGAAGCCCTAGTTTCGGCAATGAGGTGTTCAAAACTTTGTATTTTTTCCGTGATTTTATTTTTGACAATTTCTAATATTTTTGATTTATCCATAACGACAAATTTCATTTGACATATAATTTCAAATGTATACTATTTTTAAGTTAATTAAAAAATTTCAAAAAAAATAAGTTTAATATTATTTTTAAATCAAGTGTACAAACTTCAATTATAATTAAATATTTCAACACTAAATGAAGTATTTTATTATTTAAATTAAATAAATTTTATTAATCCCAAAATTCGCAATAACAACAATTCCTATATTTGCCAACAATTTTAAAAAAACAATGACAAAAAAATTATTCATTATCTCGTTGGTTTCTACATCAACGACTATTTTTTTCACAGGTAGGGATTAATATTGAGAATCCACATGCTTCTTCTGTACTGGAAGTTTCTTCGGATTCTAAAGGAGTTTTGGTTCCAAGACTTACCACAGCTGCTGTAAACAGTTTAACCGCTACGGCAAGCGAGGGACTGATCGTCTACAATAAAGAACAAAAAAAATTCCTGGGATGGAATGGTACTAAATGGGTAGATCTGGGCTTTGAAAGTTCAGGAGGCGGCAGCCAGCAGACGGGAGTAGTCTTTACCCAAGGATTTGAAACAAGTGATTCTGTGAACTATACAACTTCAGGCTTTGCACCTACAAGTTTCAATTTTACTTCCGGATCTACAACAAACTCTGATGCACCGGCTTCTGTAGCTTTATTTTCTGAGGGAACAAGAGGTTTTGGATACTCAAACTCAAACTCTTCTGCTACAATTTCTTATGTAGAATTCAATACCATTGATGCTTCGGCTTATACAAATAATATCACTTTCAGTTTTGATGTGGCTGCATTTTCAATAGGAAGTACAGCAAACGGAATGGAAAACACGGATATTGTAAGCATTGATATAAGCACAGACGGCGGGGCTAATTACAACACAAAACTTACGCTTACCGGAGGAAATTCTTCCACCGCGACTAATGTAAGATGGGCTTTTACAGGTTCCGGAACGGGAACGAACAGCTATTCTGCATCCGGAATTACAGTGACTTCATCCAATACAAATACCGGATCGGGAATTACATTAACGGGTGCTCAGGCGATCACAAAAATGTCGGTAACGGGAATTCCTAATTCCAGCCAGTTGAAATTGAGAATTGGTGTGAGAAATAATGCTTCTTCGGAGCTTTGGGTAATAGATAACGTCAAATTACAGTCATTTTAACTATAAAAGCGGACCGTAATAGTCCGCTTTTTTATAATTTTAGCCAAAACTTTAATGGTTGGGAATTTCATTTTTCAAAAACAGCAAAATCTGAGACCTTAAAATCAAAGCTTTTATCATCACTGAAATCTCTTTTCATTTTATCAAAAACATTGATGAATGTTCCGGATAAATGTTCATCTTCAATGGCAAAATTTACCGGTTCTTTTGACATATTTAAGACAACCAGCACCTCATCATTCCCGTTTTTTCTTACATAAGCTAAAATCTTGTCATTGGCTGTTGTATTAAGAAAATAAGTCGTTACATTCTGATCTCCCCCTCGTAAAGCCGGATTTGTTGATTTTAAATTTAATAAAGTCTTATAAAAATCTGCATTCTGATAGGTATTTGTCCATTTGATCACATCTTTTTCAAAGAATTCCAAACGTTTCATATTCGGAAGCTCCTGCCCGGAATAAAGCAGTGGAATACCGTTCCAGGTGGCTGAAAATACAGCCATTGGTTTTGTAATAACACCATATTTTTCATATTCGGTTCCGTTCCATGAATTTTCGTCATGGTTGGTTGTAAACCAGGCTCTCATTGACTTATCTCCTATCGCCGAGTATTTGATTAGCAAATCTTTAAGCTCCTGAAGCGGTTCGTTTTTCTTATAATAATCTGCGGATTTATGCATCCATTTCCATGAATAGCTGGCATCGAAAACTTTTCCGTAATCCGGATTTTCCAGTTCATCATATTCTCCTATCCAGAAAAGAGGCTTTATTTTTTCAACTTCAGGACGGGCCTGTTCCCAGAAATCAACTTCTACCCAAGAGGCAAGATCACATCTGAAACCATCAATGTTGGTTTCTTTCACCCAATATTTCATGGCATCAATCATTGCTGTACGCATTTCCTGGTTTTTGTAATCCAGCTCGATGATATCGTCCATCCCGGAAGCGCGGTGAAAGCTTCCGTCTTCATCTTTCAGATAAAATTCCGGATGTGTTTTTGTCCAGACATGATCCCATCCAGTATGATTGGCTACCCAGTCTATAATCACTTTAAAGCCCAACCTGTGAGCTTCGTTCACCATATGCTTAAAATCATCCAGCGTCCCGAATTCAGGATTAATGGAAGTATAATCTGCGGCTGCGTACTGGCTTCCCATGCTGCCTTTTTTATTAAGCTGGGCAATTGGGGTGATGGGCATAAACCAAAGGGTTTTCACTCCCATAGATTTCAGTCTCGGCATTTCTTTTTCAAATGCTCTGAAGGTTCCTTCTTTTGTATATTGTCTTAAGTTTACTTCGTAGATATTGGTGGTGTGCTTCCAGTCTTTAGGTAAATCTGTCATGTTTTTTTTTACGGTTTGAGTGGTACAGGAAACAATTCCCAGACCAATTACAGCTAATAAAATTAATTTTCTCATTAATTCATTTTCAACAAAAATAGGAAATGTGATCTATAAAAGTGAATGGTGAATGGTGAATTTTTGCTTTGCAAAGTGAATTTTTATGTAATTGGATATTATCAAACCTTCAAGGTTTTAAAAATCTTGAAGGTTTAGCAGAAGTTATTTTTAAATGAAATTTCCAGAAAAAAAGCCCTGAACAATGTTCAGGGCTGTATATTTTAATACGTTAATTCTAATTATCTTTCGTCATCGCTGTCATCTTCATCATCGAAAACATCATCATTGTAGTCTTCTTCTTCATCATCATCAAAATTGTCCTCATCCTCATCCACAAAAGTGGTAGTAGTAACAAAATCGTCATCAAAGCTGAAATCGTCATCCATTAACGGCATTGCAGATTTCTTTTTGGATCCTCCTGTTCCGTTTTTGCTAGGTGCTTTTAAAGGAACGTTTCCAAATCTGTATACTGTGATAGGGTAATTTACACCTTTTGTTTCATCGATAATTTCTACCAATTCACAGAAAAATTCCCAAAGGTCAAGAAGCCCGTACTGGAACTGAGCTTTGTCTCCGATGTTCTCGAAAGCCTCATCAATGTACACATCCGACATAATTTCGCCATCTCCGTCGTCGCTCATATCTTCCAATGGAACACTTTTTACTATCGTTCCATCTTCTTCCAGCAGATTAAAAGTGGATAGCTCATCTCCCTGCAAGCTGAATGCACTTTTAATGCCTAAATGTAAGTTCCATAGCGTCTGTTTTCCTTTAACTTCGATATCTCGAAAAATATCTTCTTTCGCATCTAATATTACGCGGATTTTGTAAACCATCAGTTTTTAAATTACTTTTTGCCTTTTTTATTATGATAAATCTCTGTTGCAAATATAAAATAAATGAGATGTGACAAAAAAATATTTCAGGATTTTTTAAAATATTTTTTTTTCATACATTTTGCAGAAATTATTTACTTTTTTCAAGCATAAAACTAAATTTTGTACCTTCAAGATACACACTTTCAACGGTAATATTTTCGTTGTGTGCCTCCAGAATGTGCTTTACAATGGCCAGACCCAGCCCGGAGCCTCCTTCCCTCCTGCTGCGACTGGTTTCCACACGGTAGAATCTTTCGAAAATCCTCGGCAGACTTTCTGATTTTATTCCCATCCCGTTGTCTATAACTTCTATTAAAACTTTATTTTTAAGAATACTTGTTTTTACCACTACTTTCGCTTCCTGGCGGTTGGCGTAATGAATAGCGTTCGAAATTAAATTAATAAAAACCTGCGAAATCTTCTGCTTATCCGCTTCCACAAAAATCTGCGGCTGCAGGGTCTGAATCTGCAGCGTAGCGTTGTGCTTTTCGGCTTCCAGATCAAGAAGGTCGAATATTTCTTTAATTAATAAATTAACATCAAACCTTGATACGGTAAGATTAATTTCGCCTGCTTCCAGCCTGTTGATCATATCCAGGTCTGTAACAATGGCGATCAGTCTTTCGACCGATTTATCAATTCTTTCCAGATATTTGTCCCGGATGGTAAGATTGTCCACACCACCGTCACGCAGCGTCTCCACATAACCCTGAATGGAAAATAAAGGCGTTTTTAGCTCATGGGAAACATTTCCGATGTACTCTTTACGATAGCTTTCCATTTCCTTCATCATGTCAAGTTCTGTAACTTTCTGCTGATTGAGGTCGGAAAATCTTTCTCCTAATTCTTTAATAGTGATATTTTCATTGTCATTATGAACAATTTCCTGCGGTAAAAGCTGGGAAAGCCCGCGAACCTGCTTTTTGCCATAATAGTTGAAAAGCAGCTCCAGTACGATATAATTAATGATAAAAATAAGCACAAGGCAGATGAAAAGGCCCAGTTTAAAGAAAGGAGTATTGTAATATAGATCCTTTAGTGAATCAAAAATGATTACTAATAGAAACATCACCAATGTCAGAAGACAAGAGGCGACGAGGGTAAGTCTGTAAAATTTCAATTTTACAACGTTTTATTGGTTTATGTAAAGGTAAGAAATTGAAATTGAGTATTAAACAATAAGTTTATACCCAATTCCTTTTAAAGTCTGAATCGTATTGATTCCCAGTTTTTCTCTTAATCTTCTGATATGGACGTCGATGGTTCTTTCTCCTACGATTACATCATTACCCCATACTTTTTCAAGAATTTCTTCTCTTTTGAATACTTTTTCGGTATTTGATGCTAATAAATAAAGAAGATCGAATTCTTTTTTCGGAAGTAAAAACTGCTGTCCGCTTTTGGAAACTCTGAAGTTGTCTTTATCAATTACCAGATCACCGATTTCTATAAGCTTTGCATTATCCGAAACCTGAGAAGTAAGCTGTAATAAGGCATTTACTTTAGAAATAAGGATTTTCGGTTTGATGAGCTTCACGATGTAGTCGTTTGCACCAGCCTGGAAACCTGCCAATTGTGAGAACTCTTCGCTTCTTGCAGAAAGGAAAACGATTAATGTTTTCTGAAGTTCTTTTACCTTGCGCAGTTCCTGACAAGTTTCGATACCGTCTTTTTCGGGCATCATTACATCTAATAAGATAAGATCAGGGATAATTTCCTTGGCTTTGTCGATACCTTCATTACCGTTTGTGGCTGTGTAGATGTCGTAACCTTCCTTTTCCAGATTGTAAGACAGAATCTCTAAAATATCCAGTTCGTCGTCTATTAAGAGGATTTTCTTTTGGTTCATTTTCAAGTTTTACGTGTCAAAGTTAATAATATTTTAATCACAGTTTAACAAAACGGGCATCGTTCACATAAAGTTAACAAATATATTCTTTTATTAATATTTAGTTAAGGAAAATTTAAATTTCGCTAAACCATTTACACCATCAATCTTTCCTTCCTTTGCACCGAAAGAATATAGTAATAAAGTAAGTAAAATAATGAAAATTTATAAACTTAGCGTTGCAGTCTTATTTTTATCCGGGTCTGTGTTTTATGCTCAAGAAGTGAAAAAAGACACCGCAAATAAGGAGAAAAAAATTGAAGGCGTTGTACTCCAGGGAAGCACAAACAAGAAAACGGAAACTGCCGTACTGGGAGAACAGAAAAAAGCCATCATCCAAAAACAGGCTGTAAGTGCAGAAGAAATTTCCAGAAAAGGTATTTCAAACGTAGAACAAGGTCTTACTAAAGTAACAGGTATCACAACAGTAGAAGGCAGAGGTCTATTTGTGAGGGGTCTTGAGGAAAGATATAATTATTTATTAATTAATGGTCTTGGATCTCCTTCTAATAACCCATTCCAAAAAATAATTGCTTTAAAACAATTTCCAACTGATGTTGTCGGTAAGCTGAATATTTACAAAACATTCAATTCTAATCTTTACGGGGATTTCGCGGGAGCTACTTTTGACATTGAAACATTAACGATCGATAAGCCTTTTACAAAAATTGAATTCGGGATTGGAGTAAACACTTTGAGTACTTTCAGAAAAGGGTTCAAAGTTTCTGAAGGAGCAAGCGGATTCAACGGATATTTAGGTTTGAATTCTGAGGATAAGCAATTACCTTCAGCAATTGAAAACTCAAGACCAAATAACTACAGATTTTCAGCAAATGAATCTCTATCCCAGTTTAAAGACAACTGGAATGTGGACGAAATTAAATCTTTGCCTAATACAAGCATAGGCTTCACCACTGTACAAAAAGTAAAAGCAGGTGAAACTGGAAGTTTAGGAATCTTATTCTCATTAAACCAAAGTTCTGAATATTCCTTCAGAGAGGGTTCAAAAAATCAGTTTAAAGATTTTGGAGGTGTTATTAATTTAAATAATGACCTTCAGAGAAAACAATATAATTACGAGCTGGAATCTTCTGCTTTATTAGGTTTTGGATATAAAAATAAAGGAACTGTGCTTAATCTGAATGCGATGTTCCTTCAAAACGTGAACAACATTATTGAAGATTACTACGGATATAAGAATAATCAGGTACAAAATAAAGATATTGGTTTTTTCAGAACCAATCAGCAGGATTTATCTAGATTCCTTGATATTCAACTAACAGGATCTCAAAAATTAGGTGAAAGACATTTACTAAAAGCCGGCGGAAGCTATGTAATTAATAATTATGAGCAACCTGACAGAAAAATCCTTGAAGGAAGCCGACAGGATCTAAACGGAAATGTATTACCTGACAACCAACTATTATTGGCCTATGGAGGAAATAATATTATCCGTCAGTATCTTGATGTGAACTCAAGATTCTATGGTTCTGCTTATGGAGAATATTCGGTTTTCTTAGGAGAAAAAGGTGATAAAAAAGATTATCCGATGCAATTGTCAGTAGGGTACAACGGATTTGCCGACATGAGAAAAACGTCTTACCGTTTTCTTTTCGGTAAACCAAACGGGACTGCAGGACAAAGCTTCCTGATCGATAAAAACTCGCCGCAGGAAAAATTTAATTCAGACCTGGCAAACAATTTATTCTTCTTCCAGGAAGAAACAGACCCGTCACTTTTCTATACAAGCATGTATCAGTTTGTAAACGCCGGATATATTAACTTTAATTATAAGCCTACAGAAACATGGGATGTATTAATTGGAGGAAGATATGAAAATGATATGACGCTGATCCGTTTTTCTAAGCAGGGTGCAGCACAAAAAACAAATTTAGAGAAAGAGAGAAACTTATTTTTACCGTCACTTGCCGTTAAAAAAGCTCTTAATTCTAAAAATAATTTAAGATTCTCTTTCAGCAAGACTGTTACACGTCCTGTATTGATCGAAACTATGGAGATTTCATATATCAATCCTGATAATGAGACTATTAAAGGTAATCCTGATATTCAGCTAAGTGATAACTACAATTTCGATCTGAAATGGGAATATTTCCCTACCAGTAAGGAAATGTTCTCCGTAAACTTATTTGCAAAGAGAATTAATAATGCTATTGAAAGATCATTCGTTTCTTCCGGTGATGCAAACGGGGTTACTGTTACTTTCTATAATGCAAAGAAAGCAGACCTTGCAGGAATTGAGCTTGAAGGAATCTTAAGCCTGGGCAGAATTTCTGAATCGTTAAATAAATTTACGTTAGGAGCTAATGCCACTTTCATGTATACAGATGTTGAAAGAAGCGATGATCAGCTTAAACTTGAGCAGCCAAATCCTAATTATTATAAAGGTGGTCTTAAAAAAAGAGGTCTTCAGGGAGCTTCTCCTTATACCATTAACGCAGATTTAAAATACGAAACAAAAACAAAAAATAACTTAAGCAGAACTTTATCATTAGTTTATAATGTTTCAGGTTCAAAGATATATGCTGTAGGAACTTCAGGTTCTGATAACTTCTATGAAAAGCCTTTTCACCAGCTAGATTTTGTTTATCAAGAGCAAATTACCAAAAACTGGAATGTGAAAGCTGGTGTTCAGAATATTTTAAACAACAGATATAAAATCCTACTTGGAGATGAAAGCTATTATGACGTTCAGACAAACGGAAATAATACATATACCGACTATTTCCGAGGCATCAATTTTAACCTTACTGTAGGTTATACTTTTTAAAAATTAAAATATAGTAAAAAATAAATATCCCAATAAAATGAAAAGAAGATTTTTACCATTAGTATCGTTAACATTTGCGTTAACATTAGCTCTAAACTCATGCTCTATTGAAGTAAATGATGGTTTAGGTGAAGGTACAGTAACAACTCCGGGAACTACAGAAAGCGTATTAAACGGAAGCGGAACATTATCAGGAACTATTACAAAAGACCTTTTGATAAAAAAAGGTAACTATACACTTAAAGGTATTGTAAAAATCACAGGAAATGCTACTCTTACTATTGAGGCAGGTGCTACTTTTACTGTTGATACTTCTACAAACAGCAGCTTAGTGGTACTTCAGGACGGTAAAATCAATGCTGTGGGTACAGCTTCAGAGCCAATTGTATTTACTACTACTACAAAAACTCCTGGAGACTGGGGTGGTATCACTCTTTATGGAAGCGCTCCAATAAAGGCTCTTAACGGAAACGCTCAGGCTCTTTCTGAAGATGGAAATAACGTTTACTACGGAGGAAGTGATGCAAATTCTAATTCCGGAACAATGAAATTCGTAAGAGTAGAATACGCTGGTAAGAAAATCGGTGACGGTACCTCAGAAACTAACTCTATGACTTTCTACGCTGTAGGAGCTGGAACTACTCTGGAAAATTTAGTATCCTACAAAGGTACTGATGATGGTTATGAATTCTTCGGTGGTACAGTAAGCGCTAAAAATATTGTTTCTTACGGAAACTATGATGATTCATTTGACTGGCAGGATGCCTGGAGCGGACAAAATAATACAAACTGGTATGCTTTCCAAACAAGTGTTGGTAACTTCGGAATGGAGATTGAAGCATCAAGTAATATTGATAATGTAGCACCAAAAATCTCAAACATCACACTAATAAGAGATACTAATACAAATCCTGAAACTGCTAACTCTCCGGAGATTTCTGCAATTCAGTTTAAAAAGCAGGGGACAGGAATTTTCTCAAATGTTTATATCAGCGGATATAAAAACATCGGAACTCAAAAAGCTTATTCCGTACTTATTCAGGAACAAACTACTGAAACGAATCAGGTAGCTACAAACAAAATAAAAGTTGATCCTATTAATTACGTAAATTCTGATAATCCTGGTGTTTGGGGGTATGCATACACACCGGCAGCTGTTAAGACTTTCACTAATACAGCAAGTGTTACAAAAGTATCATTAACTCCTGGAGCATGGGCTACAGTAGACGGAGTTAATCTTTTAGCTGGTTTACAATAAATAATTAGTTTCTTCATATCAAATTAAGGACGGCATCGGAAAGTATTTTCCGATGCCGTTTTATTGTATAAAAATAATTCAAAGCCTATTCAAATTTAATAATTACTTATTTTTTTATTAACACGAAAACTTTAGATTTTATATTTCTTTACAGTTATAAATATCACAATATAAAGAATTACTTTTTTTGTGTTATAAATAACAACCACCGAAAACAATTTATTAATATTCAAAATATGAGACCAACTTTTCTACTGCTGTTTCTAGCAGTAATCTTTTCAAATTTCAAAGCACAGCTTAATGCCTCTAATTTTAAAGTGGCTTTGGACAAAGAAAACAGTCAAATTCAGTATTCCTTTAATTTTGAAGGAACCTATTTTAAAGTGGAAACCACTGTATACAAAGATTCAGTCTTACCTGAAAATATTATTGCTCACAATACAAGGGAAGATGATAGTGACTATCAGCCGATTGTATATCCTCCGGGATATCTTTTCTCTACATGGTCACCTAATACTACAAGCTCCGCATATACACCAGCAAGTAACTACTATTTGGTAATTAAAGCATGGGAGGTTACAGGTAACCCAAACTATCATACAATTACATTATCCTATGCAATGCCCAATTTGAATGCATCAAATCTCAAAGTCACCTTAAATAAACCTGCAAAACAAATAAACTATTCGTTCAATTTTGAAGGTACATTTTTTAAAGTAGAGACAAAGCTTTACAGGAATTCAGTATCATCGTCAAACCTAATCGCATACGGAATTAAAGAAGATGATAGTGATTACCAGCCTATCGTCTACCCTCCTGGATATATTTTTACAAGCTTCACAAACAATCAAAATGACTGGGCATATGAAACTGCCGATCAGTATATCATGATAATTAAGGCTTACGAGGTTTCAGGAACACCTATATTTTTAACAAAAACCCTTACTTACAGTCCTCCAAAACCAATTACACCTAATCTTAAAGTAGATGGATTCATCATTACAGAACCTGCAAACAATAACAAGATAATTTTTGATTCTTATAATGCCAGCCAGTATCAAAATGCAAAATTTGTACAGTCCACAAAGAATTATAATTTTAAAGTATTTGTAAGAAAAGAAGGTGCTGTAGCATTAAATGATGTTAATGTAGATCTAATGCAATATGATGCATACTGGGGAATTTACCCGAATACCTCACCAGGAACTCCAATCAACAAGAAGGTAAGCTTTAGCACAACTGAAACCTTAAAAAGTGTGGAATTCTTTACCAATGTATACAATTTCAGCAGTGGTGCAATCACTTATGGCGCAGCATTTCATATCGATCGTCTAAACTCTATAAACGAAACTACAAAATCTGATAATTACCAAGGTATTGTTACAACAGCTTATCCTGCAGGAACAAATCTTAAAACTTCTTCATCGGGAGAAATTGAAGGTTTGATAACTGTAGAAGTATTAGATGAAAACGGAAAACATGTTAAAACAGTTTCTGCTTTAGCCAATGATAAAGAATATCCCGAAGTAAAAAAACAGCTTGCTCCAGGAAATTATTTCTTTAGAGTAAATAATTCGACTCAAAGAGTAAAAATTTACAGATAATTTTTTAACATACATAAACTTTCCCCGGTCATAATGTTCCGGGGATTTTTGCATAAATAGATTTCAAGATCATTTATTTTGTTTGTTTAATAAGGAAATGTAACAGAAAAATACTAATTTGGTCTTCTCAATTAATAATGTTTTATGAAAAAAAATCACTTGAAATTAATCATTGCAGCTTTAATGACAGGCTCTTCATTTGCCATTTATTCGTGCAGTAAAGATGATGATCCTGTGGCAACAATAGCCGTTGTAGGTATAGCGCAGGATCCCAATAATTTTAAAGGTGATATTACAAACGGGCAGGTCGTAACCCTTAATCCCACAAGAATTTACGTACTTACAGGTACCGTAATTATAAAAAACGGAGGAAAATTAGTAATTCCGGCCGGAACAAGAATTGTAGCGACAGCCGGACCGGCTTCATACATTTTGGTGGAACAGGGCGGGCAGTTATACGCTAACGGAACTTCTGCCTCTCCGGTTCTCTTCACCTCATCAGCAGCAACTCCAGGAAGCTGGGGCGGAATTGTAATCTGTGGAAAAGCTCCTATTAATACCGGTTCCACAGGTATATCTGAAATAGGAAATTCCACTTATGGAGGCACAGATATAACCGATAATTCAGGGTCATTGACTTTCGTAAAAATACAACATGCAGGAGCAGATTTTGCTGCCGGAAAAAAGTTTAACGGGCTTTCACTTTATGGAATCGGAAACGGAACTAAAGTCGAAAATATTGCATTATTAAACGGTTCAGATGACGGGATTGAGATTGTCGGGGGTACAGTGATACTTTCCAATATCGTTTCTATCGGGAATGCGGACGATGCTTTCAGCTACACCGACGGCTGGGTGGGAACCGCTACTAATATTTTTACAAAAAGAAAAACCGATGGCACAGGAAATATCGGAATAAAAGGAGCCAATAATACAACCAGTTTTGATGCTTCTCCAAGATCCAACCCCAGCATTAAAAACGTTACTGTTTTGGGAGGAACTTCCGGAGATTCATACGGAATCAGATTGCAGTCGGGAACGAAGGCTACACTTGAAAATTTAGTTGTTTCAGACTGGGCAACCGGTATTGCTATTGAAAGTGATTCATCTGTCACTCATTTTAACGGAAAGAAAAAAATTAAAGATGCTTTCTTTGATGCGAATGTAACTGATAAAGTAATTTTAAAATCTACAGCAGGTACAAATGTTGCTATCATAGACACCACTTTTACCATAAAAACTGATGCTACGGGCGCCGGAAACGGCATTCAAACTCCGGTTTGGGCCACTGGATGGTCCGGATTACAGTAATATTTAAAAATGAATTACACTAATTTTGCACAAATTTCACTAAAATAAAGTACTTATTCCCTGTGATGAAACTGAATGCATCAGAGCTTCAATTTTGTTCTATTTGTGTAAAAAATTAGTGTAATTCGTGTTTAAAATTCATTAAGAATATTCAAATTTTCTCACCGCTTCAAGCGTCATATCAATTTCTTTATCCTTAATTGCATCACTGATGAAATACGTTTCGTATCCGCTTGGCGGAAGATAAACACCATTCTGAAGCAATTGATGGAAAAAATTATTGAATAATGCATGATTGGCTTCCTGAGCTTCATCAAAATTAGAAACCCTGTTAATATGGAAAAACACAGACATCATAGAACCTTTCCTATTGATTTTATGTTCAATTCCTTTTTCATTTAAAATTTTTCCGATTTCAAAATCCAAAGTTTCTGTTGTTTTCTCTAATCTGCTGAAAAATCCGGGATCATTTTTAATGATTTGTAAAGTTTTTAATCCCGCTCTCATCGCCAGAGGATTTCCGCTCAAAGTTCCTGCCTGATATACACCGCCTTTCGGAGCGAGGTGATCCATGATTTCGTTTCTGCCCGCAAAAGCACCAACCGGAAGCCCGCCGCCAATCACTTTTCCATAAGTCACCAAATCCGCCTTTACATTAAAAAGCTCCTGAGCTCCTCCAAAAGCCAGTCTGAAACCCGTCATTACCTCATCAAAAATCAATAAAGCTCCGTTTTCATCACAGATTTTTCTTAATTTTTGAAGGAATTCATTCTCCGGAAGGACACAGCCCATATTTCCGGCAACAGGCTCTATGATTACCGCAGCAATTTCGCCCTGATTATGTCTGAACAAATCTTCTACCTGCTCAAAATCGTTATATCTTGCCAATAATGTATCTTTTGCCGTTCCTGCCGTTACACCCGGAGAATTCGGGTTTCCGAAAGTAGCAGCACCACTTCCTGCTTTAATTAAAAATGAATCTGAATGGCCATGATAGCAGCCCTCAAATTTTATAAACTTATCTCTTCCCGTAAAACCTCTGGCCAGTCGGATAGCGCTCATGCAGGCTTCTGTTCCTGATGAAACCATCCTCACCTGATCTATATTCGGAACATTTTCTGTGATAAATTTTGCAATTTCTGTTTCCAGCTCAGTCGGAGCTCCGAAAGAAAATCCCTTCTCTGCCTGAATTTTTAATTCTTCTAAAACTTCAGGATGAGTATGGCCTAAAATAGCCGGCCCCCAGGAATTAATATAGTCGATATACGTGTTGTCATCGGCATCCGTAAGGTATGCACCTTTTGCAGATTTCATAAAAACCGGCACCCCTCCTACTGATTTGAATGCACGAACCGGTGAGTTTACCCCTCCCGGAATGTATTTGTAAGCTTCATCGAATAAAGCTGAACTTCTTTGGTATTTCATATGTAGTTGTTGGTTGGCAGTCGCAAGTTACCAGTCTGAACAAGCAACCAGTAACTATGAAACTGTCAACAAAATTAGTTTCTTGGTTTTTTGTCGATTAAATAAATCAATTGTCCGGCGGAAGGTTTCTGGCCTTCATCCATTCTGTTTTTTGCGTATAATTTATTTAATTTTATTCCGAATTTCTGAGCGATATCATGCATATCTTCGCCAGCTTCAGCTTTGTAAGTTGCGGTATTTCCGTCAGAATTTTTAGATTCGAGGAAGATGATGTCGTTTTTCTTAAGAACGTCGCTTTCCAGCTCGTTCCATTTCATCAGTCTGCTTTCGCTTATTTTGAATTTATTGGCGATGAACTGCAGGTTTGTATCTTCAGGAATTACAATATATTTTAATCCTTCGTTTGGATGACTTTTAATTAAAATTGAATTAAGAATTTCAGCTTTTGTTTTAATTCTTTCCACTCTTTTTTGCTGTTGAGCGTAAGAAGTCTGCTTGTAAGGGACAGTCACCGTTACAGGATCTTTGATTTTTTTGGTGTATTTTTCAGGCTCCAGCTGTGCCATGAAAGTCCGGTCATCTTTTAAATTCGGATACATTTTCAGCACTGCATAGAGCACTTCTTTTGAATTGGTATCATCAAATTCGTACAGCCTGTATTTTTCAATTTTACCGATGAGAATGGAAGCATAGCGGGGATTTGTAGCATAACCGGCTTTTTTCAATCCGTGCGCCCATGCTTTATAATCTTTCATATCTAAATTGAAAAGATTTGCGTAATATTTTCTCGTTGACAAAAATATGGAGTGATCTTCGTAAGATTGTCTGGGATCGTCATACACACGGAAACACTCATTGGGAGTGTCATCGGTATGCTTCATGGTTTTCCCCGTCCAGTCTTCCTTACACTTTATCCCGAAGTGGTTTTTACCTTCCTGCGCCAGGCGGCTTTGTCCTCCACCGGTTTCCAAAAGTCCCTGTGCAAGGGTGATAGAAGCCGGAATTTTGTATTTTTCCATCTCCTCTACTGCATATTTTGCAAATTTTTGGATGTATTGATCTTCAGTTGCCCAGGATTGAGCTGAGAATTTTGATAAAACTAAAAGGCTTACGAATAAGAAAAGTCTTTTCATCTTATAATTTTTATTGTTTTAAAATGAAAGATGGAACACTTAAGTGTTTCATGTTTTCCAATTTTTACTTTATATAATTAAATTTCTGTTCTGTTTTTCCAAAAGCAGATTGGCTCCCTCAATCCCTTGTAAACCGCCGGTATGAAAGCACAAAATTCTGCTGTTTTCAGGAAAATAATCTTCATCTATCAGTTCAAAAACCTTCTGCATCATTTTTCCTGTATAAATCGGTTCCAGCGGAACTCCGAATTTCTCTTTAAAATCATTGATAAAACGGATATTCTCATCTTTTATTTTGCCGTAACCTCCAAAATCTGAATCTATTAGATTACAATTATTCTTCAAGGTTAATTCCCGGATTCTATTTTCAAGCGAATCATCATTAACTACTTTAAAGCCTATAACTTTCTGATTATCTTCACAAAATTTTGAAATCCCGGCCACGGTGCCACCCGTTCCGACAGCGGTGCAAAGATAGTTAAAATCTTTTGTTTCGTTATTCAGCATCATTTTCACGCCTCCTACGGCATCTTCATTGGTTCCACCTTCCGGAATGACAAGTGCATTCGGGAATTCATTCTTCAAAAATTCGGTTAATTTCTCTTTGTGGCGGTATTCTTCACGGGTAACAAACTGGAGGTTCATTCCGTTTCTTTTAGCAAAAAGTAAGGTGGGATTATCACGCCACTTATCTCTTAATTCTTCGCCTCTGATAATTCCCAATGTTTGAATTTTCGCAAGATTTCCAACGGCTGAAACAGCTGATATATGATTCGAAAAGGCACCTCCAAAGGTGATAATATAAGGCCTTTCATGATTTTTAGCCAGATAATTGTTAATGTTAAAAAAAAGCTTCCAATATTTATTTCCTGAAATTTGAGGATGAATTAAGTCTTCTCTTTTAATGAAAAGCTTTACTTTTTTGTTGATTGGGATTTCCTGTATCGGGATTTTTTGTGTTGGAAGCTGCAGCATTTTTTAGCTTAAATGATATTTAACAAAAATACTGATTTTTATTTTTCCTGAATTAAAGTTTGACATTCTGACGAAGAGATAATTAGTAAGCCGGAGATTCTTCCTTCGTCAGAATGACAAAAAGAGCTTTCATTTTTATGCAGATTTAGGAATATTATTATGATTGTTTCTGGAACCGTATTATTTAACCACTCCGTCAAAAATTCTTCGAATTTTCGCCACCCCTCCAGAGGAGGGGAATTTCGCTGTGTCTTATCAAAGACTAATTCCTAATTCCTAATTCCTAATTCCTAATTCCTAATTCCTAATTCCTAATTCCTAATTCCTACAAATATTTCCTGAAATTCCAGAATTTCCTTTTTCTGAGGTAAAGTAAATCGGATTCATTGGCGTAAGCTTCCCTTTCAAAGGAGATTCTTTTGTAAGCCAGATGGGCATTTTTTAGTTTAAAAAACCAGTAATAATATTCTATGACATAGAAGATATAAAAGAAAATAACAAGCATTTCCAATTGCTGTCTCAAATGGATTTTTTCGTGATTGATGAGTACGTTATTTTTCTTATCTTCGGGTTTCCTAATGAAGATAAAAGGGAAAAGAGCAATGCCGTTGATTTTTAATCTTTTTAAAGGCTTTTGGCATACAATTATCATGATAACAAATATAAAGTTTTTTGACTTAGAGATTTAACTTATGGCTCATTTTGACATCAAAGAAGGTGAAGACTTTTACTACAACGAGCAGGGGTACAAGGTTTTTACGGAAAAATTTCATCTGAAAAGAGGATATTGCTGTAAAAGTGGCTGTAGGCATTGTCCATACGGATATGATAAAAAGACCGATACATTCATTAAAAACGATAAAAAAAATAAATAAAATGAAGCAATATATTTTTATTTTGTTAGCTGCGGCTACGTTGGGTTTGACCTCTTGCAGCCCGTTCCAGGTACGTTCTGATTATGCTGAAACAGCAAATTTTACCAACTACAGAACCTATAAAATCAGAATTGATGATCTGAAACTGAATGATATTGATAAAGACAGGGTTCTGAATGAACTTTCAAGACAGCTTCAAAGCAAAGGTCTTCAGTCCGGAGAAAGTCCTGATCTGATTGTGAATGTAAAAGCAAATCATAAAAAGGTAACTGATATCACCAACAACTCACCTTACGGAATGTACGGATGGGGCGGTCCTTTCGGATGGGGAATCGGGATGAGCAGAACATGGACCAGCAATTATAATGAAGGAGCTATAATTGTAGACCTTATAGATGCAAAATCAAATAAGCTTGTATGGCAGGGAATTGGAAGTGGAATTTCTGTAGACTCTCCAAAAGCCAAACAAAGACAGATTCCTGAAATCATGGCGGAAATTATGAAAAATTATCCTCCTCAGAGAAAATAAGATTTAAATCAATCAAATATATTAAAGTCAATGCAAGTTTTTTGTGTTGGCTTTTTCGTTTGTAAAGCTCATCCTGAGCCCGAAGCAGTCGAAGGATCTCAACAACTCAGTGTAAAAAATAGAAAAGGCTGCCGAATTACCGACAGCCCTTTCAGTTTAAAATTAAAAAAATTAGTTTTTAATTGCCTTGAAAGATTTCTCCGTTCCATTCTTGAAATGCAGGGTGATAAAATACACTCCTTTCTGCAAATCACTCACCTCTAAAGTTTCTGAAGGATTTTCAATTGTTCTAATGATTCTTCCCACGGCGTCATTGATTACAGCTTTTTTTACATCTTTAGTTTCCGAAATGTTTAATACATCTTTAAAAGGATTCGGATATACTTTTATGCCTGCGTGAAGATCAGTTTCGCTGGTTCCCAAACTAGGAATCGGCTCCCAGACTGCATCATCCCAATAATGTCCGGCAAATGAGGTTCCCGGATTACGTATTGCCGTCCGGAACCGTTGTAGGAACCGTGAAGATTCTTTCCGCAGTTGCATCGTACGAAGTATTGGTAATTGTAATCGATTGCAGTACAACAAAAGTTTCCGGCAATGCGTC
Organism: Chryseobacterium daeguense DSM 19388; assembly: GCF_000430825.1. Taxonomy (GTDB): domain Bacteria; phylum Bacteroidota; class Bacteroidia; order Flavobacteriales; family Weeksellaceae; genus Chryseobacterium; species Chryseobacterium daeguense. The sequence continues at coordinate 72,552 of NZ_AUMT01000005.1, forward strand.
TTTAATATATCCGAATTCAAGATATCCCGCTCCGTTTGCTTTCATTTTTACTCTAAGCCTGTGTGTACCGGCATTGATATTCGATACCGGAGGCATTACTACAATAGAAATTTTACCGGGTCCATACCCGTTTTGATAAATCTGGCTTGTTCCCGAAGCCGGCTGTGTGCTGGAAATAATCTGGCTTGCTCCGTTCAACAGAACACTGTCCCAACAAGTGGGTACCACTCCCATACTGCAACAAGAGTACGCATCAAAATTCTCGGAAAAGCTGCTGACTGCATTACACTGAGCATTCACAGAAATTCCACCTAACATCCCCAAAAGAGGAAGACCAATTGTAAGAGATAAATTTTTAATCATTCTAAATAAAAATAATAATTGCGAAAATAATTCTTTTTAAGATTAGTTTTAATTTAAAACTTAATGATTTTTATCAATTCAATGAAAATTAATATTGTGATTTGAATTTAGATTCTATACTATTTATGAGATACTTCGACAGGCTAAGCATCTCTATTTAAAATTATAATAAGCAGCGCATTGTTTAATAATTCAACATTCATTGAAATTTAATAATCCCGTAATTTTTTATTCATAAATTTATAGTAATCTTACCAAACTTAAATTTTAATATGAAAAAACCATTACTACTTTTAGGATTTGCTTCAGTATTAGTAAATGCTCAGGCTCCGGCCGGATATTACAGCGCTGCCAACGGACTTACAGGTGCTTCTCTGAAAACTGCATTAAGCACAATTATTACCAACGGCCATCAGGACAAAGGCTACAGCGGACTCTGGACAGTTTATAAAACCACTGATATTGATAAGAATTATGAAAACGACGGTTCTATTTTAGATATTTATTCTGAAAGGCCAACTTCAAGTGACCCCTATAATTATGCCCCGGTAACCAACCAGTGCGGCACCTATTCCGTGGAAGGAAACTGCTACAACAGGGAGCATATTGTTCCTCAAAGCTTGTTTAACGAATCTTCGTCGATGGTTTCCGATATTCATTTTATCAGAGCAACAGACGGAAAAGTGAACGGAATGAGATCAAACTATCCTTTCGGAAAAGTAGGAACAGCAACTTTTACCTCTAAAAATGGTTCAAAACTTGGGAATTCTGTATCTTCAGGATATGGAGGAACCGTTTTTGAGCCGATAGATGAGTTTAAAGGAGATGTTGCGAGAATGATTTTTTATTTTGTAACCCGTTATCAAAGCAAGCTTTCTACTTTCACAACAGGAAATATGCTGGGAAGCTCCACATTTCCGGGATTACAGACCTGGGAGCTGAATGTTCTGCTGGCCTGGCATAATCAGGATCCTGTTTCACAAGCAGAAATCAACAGGAATAATGCTTCTTATACTTTTCAGGGAAACAGAAACCCTTTTATCGATAATCCGAACTATGTAAGCCAAATCTGGGGCTCTGGCACAGGCGGTGGCGGAACAACCAATCCACCGACAGGAACAAACTGCGCCAGTGAAACCTTCGAAACCATCCCAACAGCAAGCGCTTCATCATATTTAACAAGAACCTGGACAAACAGTGGAATTACCTGGACCGCCACAGATGCCAGAACAGACCAGACCATCTCAACAAAAGCAATTACAGTGAGAGACGGTTCATTAACTTCAAGCAGCTCTGCCAACGGAATCGGTTCATTAACGGTAACCACTCAATTGAAATTTACAGGAACAAGCGGAACTTTCAACGTAAAAGTGAATGGAACTACGGTAGGAACAATTCCTTATAATACCAACACTACTACAACAACCATCAGTAATATCAATATGACCGGAAATGTAGTGATCACGCTTGAAAATACCTCTACAAGCAACAGAGTGGCGATCGATAATCTGAGCTGGACATGCTACTCCGGTACAGCAAGACAAAGCCAGAATATTTCAACTGATTTGATGACAGATCAAAAAGACCTGCAAATATCTCCAAACCCAATTTCAAATAACGAAATTTTTATTAAAGGTGAAACTCAAAACATCAAAAAAGCCGAGATCTACAATCTTCACGGAAAAATGATTCAGGCCATCGAACAGCCTTTTAAAAACAGCAGAAATTCAATTAAAATTAAAAACTTAGAACAGGGAATTTATCTTTTGAAACTGGATAACTCCACTTTGAAGTTTATTGTGAAATAATTTCAGTTTACTATTAATAAAAGCCTTCTTTCAATATGAGAGAAGGCTTTTTATATTTGAATTAAAACTAAAAAAGACCGCTGATGCGGCCTTCTTATTTTTATTGCTACATGATTATTGTCCCATCATGTCTTTGATCCTTTCCTGCATCAGCTGAGGATCTTTCATTGCTTCCCATCCTACTGTAGAGATCAGCACAATTACATAAATTACATAAAGTACACTCAAAACAATACCGATGATAGCCATAATTCTACCTGCATTAAGCTGGCCGTAATTTGAATACATGGTAGGGTTTTGCTTGTACAATGCATTGTCTTTTTTAGCAAGTACCAATGCGATGATTCCGGCAATAAGTCCAGGCAGACCGTAGCAGCAGCAGCCTACGATAGAGACAATTCCTAATACTAATACCGCGGTTGCGTTGGGTAATTTTTGTTGATCCATAGTTATAATTTTAATATTGATATTTAATGTGAATTTAGATATAAATGTTTGTAAAAATATGAAATTACCATTATAAGTGCATTAATAATAGCGAGGAAAACTAATATATTGCTGTAATTCCTTTTTCTGTCGGCAAAATTCAAGACTACCATTCCAAAAAAGAGCAGCAATGTATACACCGCAGGAAACATCTGGAAAGCTTCAGAAAATCTGCCTTCAAACACCATAACAATAGCCCGCTGGGTTCCGCATCCGAAGCAGTCTATCCCCAGAAACTTCTTGCTTGGGCAGGTAAGCATGAAATCCTCAATTTTCATATTTTAATTTTTGATGTCCTAAATTAAGAAGAAATTTTCGCTCTTAAATATTGATGTGGAAAAAAACATTCTTCTTTCATCTCAAACGAACCCTGAACAGCAATATACGGATTCCTTAAAATCTCTCTTGCAATAAAAATAAGGTCTGCATCTCCTTTTTGCAGAATTTCTTCCGCCTGGCTGATTTTTGTAATTAAACCAACCGCTCCTGTCTTTACCTGAGCTTCATTTCTTACCTGTGAAGAAAAAGGAACCTGATAACCATCATAAACAGGGATTTTTGCCCCGTGAATATTCCCTCCGCTCGAAACGTCTACCAGATCTACGGAATGATTTTTAAGTATTTTTGCCAATTCTACACTTTGCTGGATGTCCCAGCCATTTTCGGCGTATTCTGTTCCGGAGATTCTTACAAAAAGAGCTACATTTTCATCCAGTTTTTCATTTACAGCATCAACTATTTCAATTAAAAATCTGATTCTGTTTTCAAAGCTACCGCCGTATTCATCTGTCCTGATGTTGGAAAGCGGCGATAAAAACTGATGAACAAGATAACCATGTGCACCATGAATTTCAATAACATTAAAACCTGCTTTTACCGCTCTTCTTGCTGCATTTTTGAAGTTTTGAACCTGTTCTTTAATCTCTTCAACCGTTAAAGCATGCGGAATCCTTTCCGTAGGATGATAAGGAATCGGGCTTGGAGCAATAGTTTCCCAGCCATCCTCAACAGGAATCTGGATATTGTTCCACGTTGAGCCCTTTCTTCCTGCATGAGCCAGCTGAATTCCTATTTTAGATTCGGAACTCTTGTGTACAAATTCTACAATTTTCTGAAGTTTTCCTGCCTGTTCGTCATTCCAGATTCCCATGCAGTGATTGGTGATCCTTCCCCGAGGCTCCACCCCTGTTGCTTCTACCATGATTAAACCCGTTCCACCCTGCGATCTGCTGCCGTAGTGTACAAAATGAAAATCATTGGCAAGACCGTTTTCGCAGGAATACATACACATTGGAGACATTACCCAACGGTTTTTCAGCTCTACATTTCTAAATCTGATTGGAGTATATAACATTTTTGATTTGAATATTTTAAAGTTAAAATTTTAAAGAATAAAATAAAATTGTTCACCTTGCTAAAAAGAAGTAAATTTATCCCCCTTTTTTTAATTCACAATATATGAAAAAAGAAACTCAAATCAGTTACGAATATTTTAAGAATAGCAGTGAACTGAACGATATAGAAAGAAAATTATTCGAAAGAGCAAAACTCGCGCGCGAAAATGCTTATGCCCCTTATTCACAGTTTTTGGTAGGCTGTGCAGTGCTGCTGGAAAATGGAGAAATCTATTCAGGAAATAACCAGGAAAATGCTGCGTATCCTTCAGGACTCTGCGCAGAAAGAACAACGCTTTTCTGGGTGGCAGCCAATTTCCCGAATATGAAAATCAAAAAGATTTTTGTAGTGGGGGGTCCCAAAGAATCTCACGAAAAAAATCCGCCTATTCCACCTTGCGGAGCCTGCAGGCAGAGCTTAATGGAATATGAAACCAAGCAGAATGAAAATATTGACCTTTATTTTTCCAGTATGAATGAGGAAGTGGTAAAAGTGCATGCTATAAAGGATTTGCTGCCTTTTTATTTTGATTCTACTTTTTTGTAGGGACAATAGATGTTGATCTTTACTTAACCACTCCGTCAAAAATTCTTTCGAATTTTCGCCACCCCTCCAAAGGAGCGGAATTCCGTAGCGATTATTCCCTATATCCAAAATAGTTCTTGGTGGACAACTATCGGAGATAAAAGAAGGAAGATAAATGCTGGAAGATGTTTATGGAATAATTGATCCATCATATTTAATTTAATAATTTCCTAGTAATTTGCATTTTTAGTGAATAAGCTTATCTTTGCAAAAATTTTGGTTTCCAATCATTTGGAATGAAAAGGGAATCAGGTGAAAATCCTGAACTGTCCCCGCAACTGTAAATCGCAACAAAGATTTCTACGAAAAAACCACTGTGAAAACGGGAAGGTGTAGAAAGCGAAAGTCAGGAGACCTGCCAGAATCTAATCAAATACAAATTGCTTTCGGAGGAAAAGTAAAAATAGAATGGATATAAAGAGATCTTTAGTACTGCTTTTTTCGTCTTACGGCTGTTTTCTTTTCGGACAAGAGAAAACTATCGATACCGTATATATTTTTGACAATCAAATGAGTAAGGTAAAGCTTTTTCATAAAGTCAATACCCTTACCCCAAAAGACATCGAAAAAAATTCCACCAATTTATCTGAAGCGCTGCGTTTCCAGACTTCCATTTATATAAAAGAAAACGGCCGCGGTGCGGTTTCATCGCCGTCTTTTCGCGGAACAAGTGCCGGTCACACCGCTTTTGTCTGGAATGGTATTAATATTAATTCTAATTTTTTAGGGCAGGGCGACCTCAATAATATCCCGCTTTTCGGGTATGATGAGCTGGAAATTAAAGCAGGCGGTGGAAGTGTACAGTATGGAAGCTCGGCGATTGGGGGAAGTATCCATCTGAACAATAATCTTGATTTTAACAAAGGTTTTAAGGCTTCTGTATTTTCTGAAGCGGCTTCATTCGGTACGTTTAATAATTTTGTGAAAGGTTCTTTCAGCAATGAGAAATTCAGCTTTAAGATTTCGGGAAATTATTTTATCAGCGAAAATGACTATGAAGTTCCTGAGTTCAAAACCGGGAATGAAGGTTATATCAACCGCAACGGAAGGTTTTATAATACTTCGATCAACATCGGAGCTTCGTATAAAATTGCCCCGCATCAGATTATTTCATGGCAGAATCAGATTTTTGACGGTTCCCAACACTACCCTATTTTCGCGGAAAATGGTAATAAAACGAAATATAATGCTCAGACTGTAAGAAGTTTAATTTCCTGGGATATCAATAAAAATAAATTTGCCAACAGCCTGAAAGCGGCTTATACAGAAGATAACTTCCAATATTTCGGTGATATTGACAAGCCGAAAGAAAGCGGCGCGGAAGGAAAGAATTATATTTTTAAAAATGATTTTAACTACTTCATTACTCCAAAAATCAATTTTAATGTAATTGGTGAATTCCAGGTGAATGAAGGAACAGGATATCAATCCGGAATCGGAAATGTAAGCAGAAATATGGGATCCGCTGCAGGACTGGTAAAATATTTTATAACGGAGAACCTGCGTTTTGAAGCCGGGGTAAAAAAAGACTTTGTAGAAGATATTTCTTCGCCTTTTCTGTATTCTTTTTCCGGAAAATGGCATCCGCTGAAATGGTATGATGTAGGGGCTAATTTTTCAAGAAACTTTAAAATACCATCTTTTAATGACCTGTATTGGGAAAAAGGAGGAAATCTTAATTTAGTTCCTGAGACCTCTACCAATGTGGATATGGATCATGAGTTTAGCTTTGGCGGGCTAAAAATTACACTGAGCCCGTATTATATGGATGTTAAAAACTATATCAACTGGCTGCCGACTGCCGCCGGATACTGGTCTGCCTTCAACACCTACAGAGTGGAAATTTACGGGCTGGAATCACAGGTCACGTTCAGTAAAAACTTCGGGAATCATGATGTAAGGCTGAATGCCGGCTATACTTATTCAAAATCCATCAACCAAGAAACAGGAAACCAAATGGTATATGTTCCGATTCATAAAGCTTTCGGAACTGCTGATTATCAGTATAAATTCCTGAAAGTCTTCGTACAGGGGCTTTTTAACGGACTTACTTATACAACCACAGATGAAAAAAGAAGTGATGCCATAGATCCTTATTTTGTTCTGAATACAGGAATTTCCGCAACACTTTTAAAAAAATATACATTAGGATTTAAAATTAATAATCTTACCGACACCGTCTATCAAACGGTTTCTTATTATCCAATGCCCAAAAGAAATTACAGCATTTACGCAACCCTGAATTTTTAAACTAAATATATGAAACTAACTAAACTTTTAACAATTGCTTTTGCTTCTGCATTACTTTTTACAACTTCTTGTAGTAACGATGATGATGTAAATCAGGAAATGTATTATGGAAACGGCTTTCTGATCTCCAATGAAGGAAACTTCGGAAAACCTAATGCCGATGTTACTTTTGTAAGCTCCGACTTAAGCATGAAACAGGATAATGTTTTTTCATCAAACAATGGAAATTCAAATCTTGGGGATGTTTTGCAGAGTATTACATTTAATGGTGAAAATGCTTATCTTTTATTAAATAATTCCAATAAAATTCAGGTTGTTAACCGATATAATTTTAAGAGAACGGGTGAAATTACCGCTCAGCTTGTATCTCCGCGATATATGGCTTTTGCAAACAATAATATTTACGTAACCAACGATAAATACGGAGCTGACAAATATGTAAGCATTTATAAAGCATCTGATTTATCTTTCGTTAAAAAAATCAATTTTACGGATAATGTAGAAAGAATTGTAGAAGCTGGGAATAATATTTTCGTACAAAATGCATCTTTTGGTTTTGGAAATAAAATCACGTACATCACCACTTCCAACAACGAAATTCAATCCACAATCACACTTCCTAACGGAAACATCAATAAAATGATCGCGAGCAATCAGGTAGTTTACGCCATTGCAGCAGGAACGGCAGATTCTTACATTTACCAGATTTCAAATACCGGAAGCATCACAAAAACTTATACATTAACAGGAATTGCAAACGCAACCAACCTTGAAATAGAAAAAGGCAAGTTTTACTTCTCATCAGGACTTAATGTATATTCAATGGATATGACGGCTACTGCACCGCCTGCGGCACCATTATTTACCGTAGCGAACAGTATTGATCCTTATTCTAATCTTTACGGGTTTAGTGTTGTAAATGACAGGATTTTTGTATCTGATGCGAACGGATTTACGGAAGACAGCAAAATCAGCGTATATTCTACAGCAGGATCTTTAATTAAAACATTTACAGCCGGAAAAGGTTCGAACGGCGTAGTATGGAACTAATATTAATGCTTCGGCATCTAATATAATTTTTTATTTTTTTTCATCATTTGTGTTTTTTTCCGGTCGGTTTCTTCGAAACCGACCGGATTTTTTTAAAAAAAAGCAATAGATTGTCTATTGCTTTTATATTAATTGAAAATTTAGAGTTTTTATAAATTCTTCGACAGCTTCACGCTCAGGATGACATCGCTAATATTAAATTCTAAAAACAAATGGATTAATTGTTTTAAGCTAAAGTTAATCCCAATTTTTCAGCCTCGGCGATCACAAAATTCCTGGCCTCTTCACTGTCATTTCCAATTTCACCTTCCAGGATGGCTTCTTTTACTTTTTCCTTTAAAATACCGATCTCTCGGCTTGGCTTAAGATTAAACATCACCATAATTTCCTCACCGGAAATAGGCGGCTGAAAATTTCTTACCTGATCTTTTTCCTCAACTTCCTTAATTTTTACAGCAACATATTCAAAATTTTTCTTGAATTTTTCCTGTTTTCTTGAGTTTTTTGTGGTAATATCGGCCTTGCAGAGAGTAAAAAGATCTTCAAGATCCTCACCGGCATCGAACAGAAGCCTTCTCAAGGCAGAATCTGAAGCATCATCCGTTATCAGAGCAATCGGACGTGAGGACAGCTTTACCATTTTCTGAACATATTTCATGTCACTTCCCAAAGGAAGCTTTAACCTCTGAAACAATGTTTTCACCATTTTTGAGCCCAGAAATTCATGTCCGTGGAAAGTCCAGCCTGTTCCTTTAACGAATTTTTTTGTTGGTGCCTTCCCGATATCATGCAGCAGCGCAGACCAGCGAAGCCACAGATTATCAGTGTTTTCAGAGATATTATCAACCACTTCCAGAGTATGGTAGAAATTATCTTTATGGGTTTGGCCTTCTACCTCTTCTACTCCTTTCAGATCAATTAATTCAGGAATAATTAATTTCATTAAACCGGTTTGCTCCATTATTTTTAAGCCCAGTGAAGGCTTTTGGGAAAGCATGATTTTATTAAATTCAACCATAATTCTTTCCATTGAAACAATTTTGATTCTCTCCGCTTCTTTTTTGATGGCTTCCAAAGAATTTTCTTCAATTTCAAACTGCAATGTTGAAGCAAAACGAATAGCCCTCATCATTCTCAAAGGATCGTCAGAATAGGTCTGTGCAGGCTCTAAAGGTGTTCTTAGAATCCCTTTTTCAAGGTCTTCAATACCGTTGAACGGGTCTATTAGTTCACCAAAATTATCTTTATTCAGAGAAATTGCCATTGCATTAATGGTAAAATCCCTTCTTTTCTGATCATCTTCAATGGTACCGCCTTCTACATCGGGCTTTCTGCTGTTTTCATTGTAGCTTTCCTTCCTTGCTCCTACAAATTCCAGTTCCAGATCTTTATATTTAATCATTGCCGTTCCATAGGTTTTAAAAACGGAAACTTTCATTTTCGGGTCGATTTCCTTTGCTACATTTTGAGCCAGCTCGATACCATTTTGTTCAGTCACAAAATCAATATCCGTGGATGCTTTTCTCTTCATCAGCAAATCCCGGACATAGCCTCCGACAATATACACAGACTGGCTGTTGCCAGCGGCAACATCAGAAATTATCTTAAAAAGCTTTAGATTTTTATTTTGATTTAAATTAATGAACATTTCTTTAGATGTTAGATATTTAGATGTTAGATATTAGGTTTATAGCTATGTGTTTTAAATGTTAACCAATATCTAATGTAAAACCACTAAGAAATCAGATTTTAGGTTTCACAAACTAGCCTCCGACTTCTTAATGGTTAAATGATTTTGCAAAGATAATTAAATCTTTTTTTATTATTCGCGAAGAACTTTTATCCTGTTGTCGCTCCAAATTTTTATCACTGAAGATCCGGAATATTTTGAAACTTTTTCGCGGTCTTCTTCCACAGCGTAATCTACCAGATCAATAATTTCAGGAGAAATATCCGAAAATTTCAAAGGACTTTTATCTCCACTGAAATTGGCTGACGTTGAAACCAGCGGCTTATTTAATTTTGTAATTAATTTTTTACAAAAATCATTTTTCACCAGTCGAATTCCTATACTTCCGTCTTCTGCCAATAATTCTTTCGGCAAACCTCTCGGATTTTCATAAACGATTGTAACAGGCTTTTCGCTTAAATCAATGATTTCCCAAGCCATTTCCGGAACATCCACCAGATCCTGCAATCTTTTTTCAGATTCCACCAAAATGATCATGGATTTGTTTTTTTCCCTTTTTTTGATATCAAAAATTTTGTTTACCGCTTCAATGTTGGTAGCATCGCAGCCTATTCCCCAGATTGTGTCTGTGGGATAAAGGATGGTTCCTCCGGATTTTAGTATCTTGATGATGTTTTCCATTGTATTTGTCATTGCGAGGAACAGAGTGACGAAGCAATCTCAAAAAGGATCATAATATCCTTAATATATCCTTCTAAATCCTTCCATTCCGTGTTAATTGAATTTATTAAATTTATTTTTTTCTGTCTTGAACCTGCTTTTCTCTAAAAATCGCATCTCAAATTTCCTGAAATGATTCCCAATAAACAAGTTTACAAGCATGATGCAAATCCCGGTTTCATCCGTTATATTTTATTATGAGATTGCTTCGGCGCTCCGCTTCTCGCAATGACAATAAAAACAAAAATCATAATCTCGACAAATATCTTTCTTCAATAACATTCAAATGATGAATATTATGTCCCACAATTAATTTTCCGATTGTTTCTACAGCAATTTTGTTTCCGTTGGCCGTTCCGATATTTTTTAAGGCAGAAGGATGCATGGTTTGCAGTAAGATCTGGGAAGATTTTCTTACCCACTTATATTCTTCAAGCAATGATGATAAGCTTCTTTCGTTCGCAAAAGAGTTGGCCGCATACAATTCTTCATCAAAGCCGGGTAATTCGTTCTGGTCACCTCTTGAAAAAGCCAAAATCCGGTACTGAAAAACCCTTTCCGTATCTGATAGATGCAGTAGCAATTCTTTCAACGTCCATTTTCCTTCCGCGTAGGCAAACATGGATTGCTCTTCGGTGAGATTTGAATAAATTCCAGCCGTTTTTTCACCAGAATGAGTTAATTCTGCTAACCAGTCTCCAGCCGGAATAAGGTCCAGATATCTTTGAATGTATTTTTGAAAATCAGACATGTTTTTTAGTTATGAATTATGAATTTTTGAAAATTCACTATGGACTATTTACCATTCGATCCTTCGTTTGTCCATTCGTAGAAATTTACTTCATCATAAATTTCGAAGCCGCAGCTTGGATACAGTTTATTTCCCATGTCATTGCTTTTCCCTGTTTCCAGTAGGATTCCGCAGGCATTGGTAGATTTTGCCATTGTTTTCGATTCTTCAATCAAAGCTTTCGAAAAGCCTTTTCCGCGGTAATCCTCATTGACATAAAGATCATTAAGAAGCCAGTATCTTTTCATTCTGGTTGAAGAAAATAAAGGATATAACTGAACAAAACCGACCAGCTTTTCGTCATTTTCAGCAACAAAAATTTCAGAATCTTTATTTTCAATTCTATCTTTTAGAAAATTTTCTGCAGCAGGGATATCAGAATCTTTATGGTAAAAAATCCTGTATTGATCAAACAATTCAGCCAATTGACGTATATCCTGAATGGTAGCTTTTCTTGTCATTATATTTAAATTAAAAAACTTTGTCAAAGTTATAATCTTTGACAAAGTAGATTATAAATGATGGTCGTAACTGAGTACGCGCTTCATTTTCCAGTTTTTACTTTCCAGAATCCAGAGGATGGTAAATTTTGCACGGCTGCCTTTGTTCCATTTTCCCTGATACAATTCTGAAAATTCGTGCTCTCCTTCCTGGATGAAGGCATACAAAACGTCCTTATTATACAAAGGATAAATTTTCATGGTATTTGGAACAAGCTCACGCTTTACTTTATTGGGCCCGCCACAAATATTATTTTTAATGGATGCCGTGAAAGCTTCTTCACCAGAAGTAATTCCGCCTTTGTCGTGGTAAAATTCCAGGTCTTTGCTTACAATAGATTTATAATGAGAAAGATTACATTTATTAAATCCTTCATCAAAGATCAAACTGTCTAATTTCTTAGCCGTTTTAAAAAGCTCATCGGTTTCTTTAACCTGAGAATAAGCGATTTGACTTAAAATCAATACTAATAAAAGATGAATCTTTCTCATTATGTTATATTTAAATTGTTCAGTGTATTGTCATTCTGACGTTAGGAATGAATCCTATATTATGGTAGATTCTTCATTGCACTACGCTTTATTCAGAATGACAAAAAAATTTAAAATAAATTAAGAAAATGCTCTTTCCAGATCTGCGATCAGGTCTTCCGCATCTTCGATTCCTACGCTTAAACGTACTAAATCATCTGTAATCCCAAGTTCAGCACGTTTTTCTGCAGGGATAGAAGCGTGAGTCATCAATGCCGGATGATTGGCAAGAGATTCTACTCCACCCAAAGATTCTGCTAAAGTGAATACTTTTAATTTTTCTAAAAATTTAATGGCATCTTCTTTTTTCCCGGATTTGAAAGTGAAGGAAACCATTCCTCCGAAATCTTTCATCTGAGATTTTGCCAGTTCATATTGTGGATGAGACTCCAATCCCGGATAAACCACCTGAGCTACAGCAGGATGAGATTCAAGGTATTTTGCCACTGCCATTCCGTTTTCTGAATGTCTCTGAACCCTTAATGCCAGGGTTTTGATCCCTCTTAAAACAAGATAAGAATCGTGAGGGCCTAAAATCCCGCCGCTTGCGAACTGAATAAAGTGAAGCTTTTCTCCCAGCTCAGCATCTTTTGCTACCAAAGCTCCCGCAATCACGTCTGAATGCCCTCCCAAATATTTCGTTGCAGAGTGCATTACGATATCAGCTCCAAGATCTATCGGTCTCTGAAGATAAGGCGTCGCGAAAGTATTGTCCACGGCTACTAAAATATCTTTACCTTTTGCGATTTCTACAACTGCTTTAATATCAACCAGTTTCATTAACGGATTGGTAGGTGTTTCGATCCAGATCAGTTTTGTTTTATCTGTAATAACATCGGCAATTTTGGAGGCATCATCAAAATTAACGAACGTAAATTTCAGCTGATATTTTTCAAAAAGTCTGGTAAACATTCTGTATGTTCCGCCATATAAATCATCAACTGCAATTACCTCATCGCCAGGATTTAAAAGCTTTAGAACACAGTCTATCGCTGCAAGACCAGATCCGAAAGCCAATCCTCTGGCTCCGTTTTCAATGCTCGCCAAAGAGTCTTCCAGCGCCTGTCTTGTAGGGTTCGCTGCTCTTGAATATTCATAACCGGAATGTACTCCCGGGCTTTTCTGTGCAAATGTGGAGGTTAAAAATACCGGTACATTCACCGAACCCGTTGCAGATTCGTGATGTTGTCCTCCGTGAATAACTTTAGTGTTAAAATTCATATTTGTATAATTTAACAATGTATCAATCTATCAGTTTACCAATGATTAGAATTGTTACATTGTTAAACTGATAGATTGTTACATTTATTTTTTACATTTTTATTGCAGATTTGATTGCAAATTCCTCAGCCATCTGCTCCATCCACATCGCTACATCTTCCTCTCCTGTTGCTCTCTGATAAGTATTTCCAAGAGAAACTAAAATCTGGTGGATGAACATTTTCATCTGGTCAACCGGCATTTCCTTGGTCCAAAGATCAATTCTTAAGGCCTCCATTGCTTTTTCGTCCCAAACGGAAATCATGGTTGCTTTTGTTTCTTCCTTTTCAATTCCGCCGTCTTGTGCATTCCATGTAATGGTTTCCGGGATGTGGTTTTCATCCAGCTCTACATCTATCGTAATCTGAGTTTTTCTCATAACTTTCTATTTTATTGTATAATTTATCTTGTTAATGACCTTTGTCTATTTCACTTTCGGCTTATACCCGGATTGATTAAAAATTACCGTTGCATCCATTTTCAGGAAATCCTGTAATTTAGTTTCCGGTTTTTGCTTAAAATATTCTTTGCAGATCTGCCATCCTGTAAAAATTCCTATCTGCGGAGAAGACTCATTGTCAATTTCTGTATAAAACTTGGAAAATGGCCCCGGAGCTATGAAACGGTCAGCCAATCTGTGATCATCTCCGAAAATCAGGTTATTTTCCACAAAATAATTCCAGATATTTGCCTCATTGGTAACTGCCCATTCGTATTGCTTTTGGGTATAATTCATTTTCAGATATTCCGGATAAGTAGGCAAAAACGCATCTTTCAGAATCATTATTTTCCCGTTAAGGATCATCATATCGATGAACTTCTGATGGTCCGGAGATTCTTTTACAAAACCTTCCGCAAAGATCTGTGCCACTTTCGGAACAATATTATTCGGGTTCATAGATTTTTGGAAATACAGCTCCAACCCTTTATAATTAGGATTTCCGTCTCCCATAAAACCTGTTATGTCAATAAATAAAAGATTTCCTTTAGCATCATAAAAAATAGGATCCTGAATCATCTGTAAAGCGGATGAAAATAAAAATACTTTCGGGCTTTTGAATTGGGGAAAATGATATTTAATGTGAGAAAATAAATCCTGAAGATCAGCCTGAAGCTTTTTCTGGTCTATTTTTGCGATAGCTTCCTTATAAATCCCAATTTCTTTTTCGTCCAACCTTCTTTTGCCGAAGTCTTCATCACTTACCGTACCCTGAAACCACGGAAATCTTGTCTTAAACTGCTCCAAAGGAATATTCTGATCATAAAATTCTTTGGAAATATCTGTGATTTCTACTTTTTCGGCAGGATTTTTGACCTCAACGTCCCACTGGTTCTGAGATTCTTTTTTACAAGAGCTCAAACCCAAAACTAATAGTAAAGAAAGCGCAATAGTTCTGAAAATCTTCATATTTTTACATGAAATTAAAGTTTACAAAAATAATGATTTAAACATAATTCAAAGATGAAAAAGAAAATATTTACAACCCTCTTATTATTGATTGCAGTTTCGCATTTGAGTGCACAGAAGCTCACTTTCAGTGATAAAAATTTTGAAAAAGCCGTCGTATCCAATTTTGATTTAAATAAAGACGGAGCCATTGATCAATCTGAGGCAGACAAAGTTATTAACTTGTTCGTATCCAACAAAATACAAGTAAGATCAGCAGAAGATATCAACCTTTTTAAGAATGTACAGACCGTTGTACTGGATGGCTCTATCCTTATCGGGGTAGATTTAAAAAATCTTAGTTCACTCACTTTATTTTCATGTGAAGCCTGTAATTTATTAACTTTTAAAGCAGAAAACCTTAAAAATTTAACTTCATTGTATCTTAACGGCAATAAGCTTACTCAGGTCACATTAAAAAATACCCCGGAAATCAATGAACTGCTGGTTTCATCAAACGGATTAACTTCTATTGATGTAAGCCCGCTTAAAAAGTTAGCGACTTTAAATATAGATAACAACCAGATCAAAAGCCTGGATGTTTCCCAAAATCCTGATTTACAAAACTTAAGCTTTAATAATAATCCGCTGCAGGAAGAAAATATTAAAAGAGGAAAAAAAAGAGTTTCCGCTCCGTCTAATCCTTCATCTATTCCACAAAACCCTGGCAATGGAAATAAAAACTAAAAACCTCATTTTACGAAAATTTGAAGAAACAGATGCCGAACGTATGTTTCTGATGGACTCTAACCCTGAAGTGATGAAATACATAGGAGTCGCACCGCTTTCAGATCCAAATGAATCTAAAAATATAATTAAAATGATCCGTCAGCAATACATCGACAACGGCGTTGGAAGGCTGGCTGTCATTGAAAAAGTAAGCGGACTGCTGATCGGCTGGAGCGGCTTAAAACTACTCACCCAGGAAGTCAACGGATATAATAATGTTTATGATCTCGGCTACCGGTTTCTTCCTGAATTCTGGGGAAAAGGATATGCTTTGGAATCTGCAAAGGCTTCCTTAGATTATGGTTTTAATGAGTTAAAAACCGACACTATTTATGCCCATGCTCATTCTGAAAACAAGGGCTCGAACCATATTCTGAGAAAATTAGGCTTTAAAAAAACAAGTGAATTTACAGAACCGGACGGAATTTGTTTCTGGTACGAATTAAAACGCGAAAATTATCTTTAAAATTTCCCTGAAACTTTTAATTTTGAATTATAGAATTTAAAACAGACTAAAAAATAAACAATGCAGACAAAAAAAGTAATAGATCATATTGTAAGCTGGTTGAAAGATTATGCCGTAAAAGCGAATGTAAAAGGATATGTAATAGGTGTTTCAGGAGGAGTGGATTCCGGTGTGGTTTCTACACTCTGCGCCATGACCGGGCTTGAAGTTTTACTTTTGGAAATGCCAATCCGCCAGAAAGAGGATCAGGTAAACAGAGCGCAGGATCACATAGAAGATTTAAAGAAAAAATTCCCGAATGTTCAGGGAAAAACCATCAATCTTACCCCTGTTTTTGAAAGCTTTGAAGATATCGTTCATGACCATGTAGAAGGAAGATGGAGCAATAATCTGGCTTTAGCGAACACAAGATCACGTTTCAGAATGCTTACATTGTATTATTTCGGGCAGCTTCACGGGCTTTTAGTTTGCGGAACAGGAAATAAAGTTGAAGATTTCGGTATCGGATTTTATACAAAATACGGAGACGGCGGTGTAGATGTGTCGCCGATTGCTGATCTTTATAAAACGGAAATTTATGAGCTGGCAAGAGCATTAAACCTTATTGAAAGTATCCAGAATGCCATTCCTACAGATGGACTTTGGGATGCTGACAGAACGGATGAAGACCAAATCGGCGCAACTTATCCTGAACTTGAAAAAATTCAGAAAGAATACGGAACCAAAGCAGTGGAAGATTACGAAGGCCGCGACAAAGAAGTTTTCATGATATTCGACAGAATGCATAAAGCCGCCAAACATAAAATGACCCCCATCCCGATCTGCGATATTCCGGAAGAGTGGAGGGCGTAAATTAATGTAACAATTTAGCAATTTAATAATTTAACAATTGATTGGTAAACTGGTAAATTGCTATATTATTACATTTTTAATTTAATAATATGAACGGTAAAATAAGATCACTGTTTTTCATTTGCCTGGGGCTTCTTTTCGGGATGTCCGGGATGTACGTTTATAAGAATTTTATTGATAAAAGTGCTAATTCTGCTGTTAATAACCGTTCGCAATATCATGCTCCGGATGAATCTTCGGATGGAACTCCAAAACCTGAATATTCAGGCAGGCAAAGTATATATCAGTTAACCGAAGAAAAAACGGTGATCAATTATGTAAAGCAAAACCATAAGCTTCCTGATTATTATATCACAAAAAATGAAGCCAGAAAGCATGGCTGGACGGCTTCCAAAGGAAATTTATGCGAGGTTTTGCCCGGAAAAGCTATTGGCGGTGACAAATTTACTAACAGAGAAGGTACATTGCCTAAAAATGACAAGTATTTTGAAGCTGATGTTAATTACAATTGCGGACGAAGAAACGCCGATCGTATTATTTTCACAAAAAACGGTGATGTTTATTTAACGAAGAATCATTATAAAAGCTTTGAGAAGCAGTAACTAAGTCATTGCGAGGAACGGAGTGACGAAGCAATCTCAGAATATGAAAGCAGGTTTTGTATACATTATGACAAATAAGAATAATACAACTCTTTACACCGGAGTTACTTCAGATCTGCCTAAACGTATTCAGCAACATAAAGAAAGTCATTATCAGCAAAGCTTTACCACAAGATACAATGTAAATAAATTAGTATATTGGGAATCCTTTCAGGAAATTGGAGATGCAATTTTCCGTGAAAAACAAATAAAAGCTGGATCAAGACAAAATAAATTAAATTTAATAATTTCAATGAATCCGGAATGGAAAGATTTAGCGGATGATATTAAAGATATTATGAATCCTTTTTGAGATTGCTTCGTCGCTTCACTCCTCGCAATGACAAAATAATAAAGAATATGAAGACAATATACATAGATTTCGCAGACTTGGGAGATTACGAAGACTTTTATACCCAGCTAAAGGAAAAGCTTCCTTTGCCTGAACATTTTGGTGATAATCTCGATGCATTGTATGACATTATTACCGGAGATTTGGAAATGCCGCTTGAGATTGAATTTGTCAACATGACGGTAGATCAGCTGGAAACCTTTGAAGATCTTCTTACCACCCTGGAAGATGCTGAAGATGAAATGGAAGACTTCACTTTCAGCTATTATCTTGA
Source organism: Chryseobacterium daeguense DSM 19388 (assembly GCF_000430825.1). Lineage (GTDB taxonomy): Bacteria > Bacteroidota > Bacteroidia > Flavobacteriales > Weeksellaceae > Chryseobacterium > Chryseobacterium daeguense. Next base: position 90,741 of record NZ_AUMT01000005.1, read on the forward strand.
GCAATACGAAGATGAGGATGAAGAGAACTCTGAAAAAAATTAAATATAAATAGACACAATGAACTGCTTTTTTAAGCAGTTTTTTTATGTCATATATTTTTTAACCATTACTAGATAAAAGAAATTAAATAAAAAGAGAATTATATTTGAAATAGAAAAATTTATTATAATTATTAGTTTACATTAAATAATTTTCGTTTTTAAATTGTCAATTTAACAATAAAATACAGCTATAAATAACTTTAATTCATAAAATCAATTAAATAATATAAAATAAAATCAACAAAAAGAGAAATATTTTATACATTTATCACTGACAAATGATAAGTGTATGAAAAAAATTAATTTTCTTTTATTGGGATTCGCTTTATTCCAACATAACTATAAAGCACAGGTAGGAATAGGAACAGCATCACCCAACAATAATGCTATACTGGAATTGAACAGCAGCAATAAAGGATTGCTACTTCCGAGAGTAACTCTTACTGCGACCAACAACCCGTCTCCTCTTTCTTCCCACATTGCGGGAATGACAGTTTATAATACGGCAACCAATACATCTTCGGCCACCAATGCAGTTTATCCTGGTGAGTATTTCAATGACGGCACAAAGTGGATGAGAGCCGTTACTTCAAGAGAAACAAGACTCATTGCAGGGGGAACCATTACAGATCAGATAGCTGCAAAAAGTATTGCGGTGCCGGACCAGAGCAATTATGTGGACACCACTTTGCTTACTTTACCCACTTTCACGTTGGACAGGGAATCTATTGTAGTTTTTAATGCTAACTTATCCGCAACTTTTGCGGAAAGTACCGGAACACCTCTTACGGATAATTCTGTAAAGATGGCAAGAAGTTATTTCGTCTTCACAAGCGCTCCGGCAGGGATTCTTACTGATACACAGTTTGGGAACTCTTCACAATCCTACACCAATTCCGCCACCACGAACGGAAATGTGATTAGCGGTTATTATTACCTTACCTCACACAGCATCCTCACTTTACCGGCCGGGACTTATACCGCAGCATTAAAAGGAGGAGGTGCAAGCGATGAAGGTTTCAGGCTTACTTTCGGAAGCGGGTCTTCTGATCAGGTACAAATTATGGCAACGCCAACAAAATAAGTTTTTACATTATTCATCATTCTTTTTAACAACAAAACCCGCAGAAATTCTGCGGGTTTTTGGTCTGGAGTTAAGTGTATTGCCTAATTTTATTTTACTGTTTAATGATTTTGAAACTTTGTGACACTTCCCCTTTCACGAAAAATAACTTTAACACATAATTTCCCTCAGATAAAGACGATACATCAATCTGACTCTCAACAGATGAGAACGTTCTTATTTTCTGGCCGACCATATTATAAATTTCTACTTTCTCAATTTTTTCTTTTCCTTTTATATAAAGAATTTTGTTTACAGGATTAGGATAAACTGATGCTTTATTTTCATTCTTCACAACTTCATTTGCTGAAAGATATTGTGTAAGATCAAGATAAAACGCCACTATCTGACCGGATGCATCTGTTCCTGTACCCGCTATTTTTTTACCATCCTGCGAAATAGCCAGCGGAAGAGTCATGGAAACGCCATTCGTGGCTACTCCCAGCCCTGCTGCATAAGCATTTAAATTAACACGTCCGCCCGCAGCAGTCCAAATAAAGCCTTCTCCAGCCATGGGAGGTCCGGGAAAAGGTCTAAAAAAGCCAATAACCGTTCCGCCATCTGCGGAAATCCCCGTTGCACCACCTCTGAAGAAGGCAGAGGAATTAGGATGTGTTATGTATGTAAGTCCGGAAGTACTGTTCCAGACATACGGATTGGGCATTGCCGATCCTATTATTGTATTTCCGTCCGCCGAAACATCTCCTGCTTCGCCTACGTGATCACCATTATTATCCGTAATGTAACTTTCTGTTCCATTTACCCATTTTGCACCGCTTCTGGCTCCGTCTGCTTCATCCTGCCAGCCTACAATTACAGATCCGTCACTATTTACGGCATTCGCTCTGGAGCTTCTTCCTGCCACCATGCTTCCAAGATCTGTCATCCCGCCCTGGGCCGTCCATTTTATAGCGTGAGCCGTTCCGGCGTTCAGCCAGCCCAGACCTACAATGGTATTTCCTGCAGGATTCATACCCCATGCCGAGCTTACGCTTCCGTCCCAGCCTGTAGGAACCAAACCTCCTTTGGTAGACCATGTAGAAGTGGGTACGTCATAGGTGGCCACTTCATTATAACTCGTAGCTCCATTTGTCATGGTAGAGCCAATCTTTGTTCCGTCACTTGAGATCAGTGTTCTTCCGGACTGCGAATAACCATTGGTTAAACTTCCGACAGATACCAATCCGTTTACTGCATCCCATTTGAAGATGCCGCCTCCGCTGGTGTGCATGCTCACAACACCGTTATCTGAAATGCTTCCTACCGTGTAATTCCCGACTGACATTACTGTGAGCTGGGCATTCAGGCAAGAGCAATTAAACAAGAAATAAGCAGCGATTATTTTCAAAGAACTTTTGTAAATCTTTTTCATATTTCTGTGGTTTAATATTTTGAATTGGTGATAGCAATATTAATATTATATTTACCCATTCAAAAGCTTTTGCCTTACAGAATTCACGAAATTTAAAAGAATGAAAAATTTAAACAATTAAAAATCAATATTATACAAAAACTATACTTTGAATACAGATTTTAATAAAATTGAAAAAAATCAACCCTTATTCTTTTTTTTGAGGAAGAAAATGCTGAAGAAAATGGTTCAGCTGGTGATCATTCTTCTTTCTCCTGTTCTTTTATTGGGGCAGTCCAGCCCCGACTTCAATATTTTAGCAGATAAAGCTTTTCAGAAATTATATCAAAATCCTGACGACTGCATCAATTATTCTCTGAGCATTCTGATCAGTGATAAAAACCCGGAACATAAAATCGTCCTACGGAATATCATTTCCCAGGCTTACGCTATGAAAGGGGATTATGTACAGTCGGTGAACATGTCCAGCCAGAAAGAAGAGGCCGATGAGGGTGTAAAGCTCTCTTATTTCATGAAAATGTTTGATGATTATAATCTTGCAGACCAGTATCAAAACCTTGATCTTTATAATCAGTCTCAGAGGATTATTTCCAGTATTTTATCAAATCAAAAGCTCTTAAACAGTGAAGATAAAAAGATAAGAATTACCATTGCAAAGCTTTACCAGCTTCAGGCGCTTAATATGGGAATCAACCGCCATCAGACCGCTGCCCTGGAAAATCTTAACAAAAGTGATCAATACATCAGCAATCATAATGAAGAAAATAAAATTATAGGCTTTGAAAACAGAATTTTCCGTTCTTCATTTTTTTTGAGGCAAAATCAGCCGGAAGAAGCAAGAAAGATCATTGAGGGTGTTATTTTGAATTTAAAACAGGAAAACCTGCCTTTTCTTACCGCGCTGGCCCATGAAAATTTTTCAAGATATTATTTTCTACAAGGAGATTATCAATCTGCTATTCAGGAACTTGACAAAGGTCTTCTGACTTTAAGAGATCTTCCATATAATACTTTAAAAAATAGAATCTACGAATCATTATCTAAAAATTATTTTGCGCTACACAATGATGAAAAGTACCATGAATACAATAATCTTTACAGGGAATCCCATACAAAAATAGATTCCAGCACAAAAGAAGGCATCCGGTATATTGTAAAATTGGTGGAGAATTCACAAAACAAAAGTATTGTATTTCAGAAGCAGCATCAGCTGAAACAGATCTGGATGCTGATCTCCATATTTTCTTTAATCATCATCAGCTTATTAATTTATTATTTAATCTTAAAAAATAAAAAGAAAGACCTGAAAAAGCAGTTCGATTTCTTTGAAAGACAGAAAAGAAGGAAAATAAGTGCTTCAATACATGAAAATCTTCCAAATAAGGAAGAAATTATGCCTATTGACAGATGTCCGGAAAAAGATTCAAACAAAATATCCAAGGAAAAAGAAGATGAAATCCTTCAAAAACTTGAAGAATGGGAAGAAACGGATCAGTATTTAAGCAAAAGCATGTCCCTTTCCATGCTTTCCGCGCAAATGGGAGTTAACACGAAATATCTTTCGGAAGCTATTAATAATAACAAAGGGAAAATTTTAACGGATACATTAATGAATTGAGAATCAATCACATTGCACATCTTTTAAAAACAAATCCGGCTTTTCTTAATTACAAGGTGAGCTATCTGGCAGAATATTGCGGTTTTTCTTCTCACAGCGCTTTCACAACGGTTTTTAAATCTGTTACCGGCATGTCTCCAAATACATATATTCAGGAAATTAGTAAAAGCAGAGCATTATGAAAAACCTTTTGAAAATTATTGCAGTCCTGTTTTTGCTTGTCCAAATTTCCGTTTCCGGGCAAAAAATACCTGATGATTCATTGCTGAAGAAGGCGCGTCTGGAAATATATGATAATCCTGATATGGCCATCAGCATTACTAAAAACCTGCTAAAGAAAACAACAGACATTAAAAAAAGCATTACCCTTTACATGCTTCTTTCCACCGCAAATATTGCAAAAAGAGACTTTGATGAATCTTTAAAATATATTTTAAAAGCAAAAGAATTAGCTCAGAAAACCAATGACCTGCAGACCAAAACCTCCGTTCTGGTTTCCGTGGCCATCCAGTATCAGCAAATGGAATTGTTCAGCAAAAGCCTTGAAACGCTGGATGAAGCAGACATTTATCTATCTCAGCTTCCGGATAACAGCCGAGAAAAGTTTATAGAAAAAGGCAGAGGCTTTGCTATCCGGGGGATGATTTACAAAAGCCAGTCGAATCCTGAAATAGCCCTTGAAAAATTACTGCAGGCTATTGAAAATTTCAAAAAAGTCGATGCCCAGAAAGCCACTTTAGCCAACATGAGCATTGTTTATTATAACATCGGCTATTGCTACCTTAATCTCAATGAAACTGATAAGGCACAAGAAGCATTTTCCCAAGCTGCCGACTATGCCCGGAAAAGCGAAGCCAAAAGTCTGGAAGCATTTGCTTTAAAGGGAATTGCCGAGCTTTACAAACAAAAACGAAAACATCAGGAAGCGCTTGACCTTCTTACGCATGCTGAAAATTTAAGTAAAAATACAGGAGACCTTATCCTTGACGCCGGAATTTATAAGGAAATGGCGGACAATTACCTTGCGATGGGTAACCAGAATCAATATCAGATTTACAATAAAAAGTATTTTGAAATGCATTTCAGAAGGGTTCAGAATGAGCTCACCTCCATCAATCAGGCTATTGATCATCATAATAGAGAAACTTCTGTAAAGAGCGGGGAACTTAGAAAAGTGCATACCTATTCTATCGCTGCAATAATTGGTATTGCTCTTTTATGCATTGCTGTTATCCTTTCACTTATTTTTAAAATCAGGAAAGAAAACAAGAAATATCAGAAAGAAATTCAACAGCTTATTCGATCTTAGTGGTAGAGTTATTCCATTTAAAACTCCTATAAATAAGGGATTGTTGGGGCATCTATGTGGTATCTTTAAATTTCATACCGATCTGTTTATTTGTTAATTTTATATCAAATTAATAATAATAAATATGATCATCAGTGAAAACCTGTTGTTTTCTCATGGCGCTGAACTGCAAAACTATAATTCCGGTGAATATATTATTGAAGAAGGAAGCACACCCAAATACTATTTTCAGATAAAAACCGGCACGGTAAAGCTGAGCAGCTTTCTTGAAGACGGCAAAGAATTTATTCACGGTATCCCCTTTGATGGTCATTGTTTTGTGGAAACTTACCTTTTCAACGATAAGAAATATGCTGTGAACGCCATTACCGTTACAGACTGCGAAATCATCAGGTTTGAAAAAAATAAGTTCATAGAACTCATGCTGAAAAACCCTGAAATCCTGCTGAATGTCTATGCCTATACCGCAGACAGAATGCATTATCGGTATGTAATTGCCGGTCCGTTCGCCTTTCAGGATCCTTTAATTAAATTGGAAGTTTTGATAAATCATCTTAAAAACTTTTATAAAGTTGAAGAAAAATATTCCTTCGCTATTCCTTATACAAGACAGCAGCTTGCTTCTCTTACGGGGCTGCGTATAGAAACCGTTATCAGAACCATTAAAAAAATGGAAAAGCTGGGAGTTGTGAAAATTGATAACAGTAAAATTTATATATAGAAAAAGAGCATAAAAAAATCCTCAACGTAATTGCTGAGGATTTTTATTTTAAAATTATTTATAATAATTAGTTCATAGCTTCGTCAATAGGATTTCCGACATTTCCGCTTGGAAACTGTATCTTCAGTAAGGCAGAAATTGTAGGTGCAATATCCGTCATATGATACGGCTTATCACTTTTTCCGCGCTTGATTCCCCATCCCATAAAGATCAGCGGAATGTGTGAGTCATAAGAATTCCAAACGCTGTGTGTGGTTCCTGTTTTAGAATACGGCGGCAACATAGAATCATGTGAAATCAGCTGAATATCACCGCTTCTCTGCCTGTTTATTCCATTTATAATTCTTTGCTTAATCGGTTCCGGAATAGTAGCTTCCTGAACTTCAACTACAGAAACCGCATATAAAACCGTAGGATCTTTTTCAAGCTCTTTAATCGTGAAATCTCTTACGTCATCCAGCTCTATCTTATTATCTGCCAACAGTTTCCTGTCAAAATAAACCTGATAATTATCCACTGCATTAATTAGTTTATCCACCCCGAATTTATCTTTTAATTTCTGGTTAATATTTTTCTCCATTCCTTCTCCGAAAAATCCAGTGGTGATTTTATGTTCCTCTAAAAATCCTACGGAATGTGCTCCACCGTGGTCTGCAGAAAGGAAAACAGTGTACTCCCCCTTTCCTACTTTAGAATCCAGATAATTAAAAAACTGTGCTAAATCCTGATCCAGCCTTAAATATACATCCTCCACTTCAATAGAATTCGGGCCAAATTTATGGCCTGCATAATCTGTAGATGCTAAATTAACCGCCAGAAAATCTACTACATCATCACTCCCCAGTTTTTCACCCTCTACGGAAGCTTCCGCCAGTTTTAAAGTCAGAGTATTCCCGAATGGCGTGTATCTGATATTATCTTTTCTTACCTGATAATCTGCGGCTAAATTACTGTATGGGAAAGTAGGCGTCTTTGCGCTTCCCAACAGCCCTTCCCATGATGAATTATCCGGCGAGCTTTCTGTATACTGATTAATTGGTAAAAGGGTATTCCAGCCGTTCGCTACTAATTTTGATGGCAGATCCTGGGCATTAAAAGTTTTCAGCCATTGTGGTAAATCATTCATATACCATGTACTCGTAATAAAATCTCCCGAAGAATCGTCAAACCAGTACGCACCGTTCGGTGTATGGCCAGCAGGAAGAATAGAAGCTCTGTCTTTCAGAGAAACCCCGATTACTTTTCCCTGGAAATTTGTTGCCAGTCTCAGCTCGTCAGTCACCGTTGTAGACCACAGATTTTTCGGAGAATGGCTTCCTACTTTTACATTTGATGTTCCCACCGGCTTTACATCTTCATCCGTGGTACAGTAAACATTTTTTCCGGTTTCCTTATCATTCCAGTCATTTCCTGCAATGCCATGAATGGCAGGAACGGAACCCGTATAAATACAGGCGTGCCCCAAAGCCGTAACCGTAGGAACGTATGGAATATGAACATTATTTAAAGAATATCCTGTATTCAAAAGTCTTTTGAAACCATCATTCCCGTATTTGTTGTAAAAACGGTAAAGGTAATCCCACCTCATCTGATCCACTACAAGCCCGACTACCAGTTTTGGCCTTTCCAATTGAGTGTTTTTGTTCTTCTGCGCATTGATTGTAATTACGGACAAGAAAGTAGCCGCAGCAATCGAAATTTTCCTAAGCATTCAGTAAAATTTTATTGGAAACAAATTTACGGGTTTTAAAAATGCAGGTGTATGAAATTTTGTTTAAATTTTAGCGTTATATTTCTAAAAAAAACTTTTACAATCTATGAAACTCAAAACATTTCTGACAGCTGTCTTAATCACAATCAGTTATACTTTATTTGCATATCCTATTTCACCGGTTCCTTTGCGAAAGCTCATCATGGAATCCGAAAATATTGTTTACGCCGAAGTAGTAGATATTAAAGCGAATAAAAACAGAAAACAAAATGACTGGTTTAAGTCTGATATTGCAGTGCTGAAAGTATATGATGTACTTCAGGGCAGCATACGAAATACGGGGACTGTAGAAGTCTATTTCAGCACCGAAATTTCCTGTCCTGCACCGGCTCATTTTGAAAAAGGCACCTTCACACTGGTATTTTTACATAAAGAAAAAATGGACGAAAGGTATTATACACATGCGCTTTCATATGGTTCCAAGGAAATGAATGAAAAAGATTACTCCGTCTACAAGAAAAGAATTCTGGAGATGCAAAATATTTTAAAAATGAAGAATGAAGAAGAAAAACATACAAAAACTGTTGACTGGCTCGTAGAATGCACATTAGAAAATGCAACAAGGTGGGAAGGAACTTACGAACTTTCTCCCGAAAGCGATTTTATGTCTTTTTATGATGAGGACAAAGAAACTTTTGTAAGAAAATTTCAACTCAATGATGCCCAAAAAAGAAAATTAAGAACAGCCTTATTTAATCAGAAAAAAATAGATTATACTGATCTGGGATTAATTGATATCGTAGCAAATCCTGATGATAAGGAGCTGCTTGATTTTTTGGTTCTCCGGTTTAAGGAAAGTTATAAAGAAATGTTTTTTGAAGGTGATTTCTTTATGAATCGAATAGCCGACCTGTCAAACAGAGAAGATCTCAGGCAAATTTTGAAAAAAACAAAAGAGCTTGATATGTTTGATGAAAATTACGATAAAAAGAACCAGGAAATCCTGAATGAATTTGTAGCAAAACTGTAATTTTATTATTGTATGAAGGTTGTGAGAATTTTATTAAATTTGAGAAAACTCAAACCACTCAATCTATAATACCTGTTTATCAATGAAATTGATCAGACCTTTTCTTTTATTTGTATCCATTATATTATTCGGATGGCTTCTTATGAGCAATATTAACCTGATAAATGTGGCCACTACCCTCAATGAAGCTGAAATAAACTCTGAGATTGCAAAAGTAAATAGTTTTGTGAATCTGAGTGAGCTTAAAGAATATACCATTGAAAAAATCAACTATCTTGAAGTAATCAGGGAAAGATTTTCCGAAAATGCTTTGGTAAGGGTCATTATCATATCGATCCTAATTATCATTCAGGTAATACTGTACTCCACAAAAACCAATTTTTCGGACTCTAAAGCAACTGATTTTTAATCTATGGAAATCAGAAAACTGGAAGAACTTTCGGGAGATCCAGCCATCAATTGGGGACTGAACGGCTATATAACAGATAAAATTTTCGTTGTATCCGCTATAGAAATCAAAGGTTCATTTGAATTCAGCCTGAGAGAAAAAAAGCAGCCTTACACGAAAATCTGGGAAACCAATCCTGATGATATTGATGAATTAAATACCACTATCCGACAGGGCCATTCTTTCGGAGCTTATGAAAATGACGAACTTGTGGCTTGGGCCATCTGCGATTCCGGGAATGGAACAACAGCTTATTTATTGAGAATATTTTAGTTAATGAAAATTTTAGGGGACAAAATATAGGAAAATTACTTATAAAAAATGTTAACCGAAAAGCACGAAAACTGCAATGCAGAATCGTAGAACTGGAAACCCAAAATACCAATTATCCCGCAATTCAATTTTATCTGAAAGCAGGTTTTAAGATTACAGGAATTAATACTAAACTTTATAATGATTCCACGGAAACGGCTCTATTCATGAGTTTTGATGTATTAATTTAAGGGGCATTATTCTCAACTTACCCCCTCATAAAGTCTGCCATACAGAAAAAGATTCAGGCGCGAATCTTTCCGAATAGCTTCTAATACTGTTCAAATCCTTCCATATCAATTTATTGAAAACTAATTCTAATACCTAACTTTATCGACGAAATCAATAAAACATATTTACAATTTTATTTTGTACTAATTAGTACAATATTATACCTTTGTCTCATCAAAGTAAAAAAATGGCAGGAAGACCAAAAATATTCAATGAGCAGGAAGCGATCCAAAAAGCTACCGAAGTCTTTAGAAATAAAGGCTACGATACAGCTTCCGCAGACGAATTGCTGAATGCTATGGGAATCGGGAAAGGCAGTTTTTACCTTGCTTTCAAAGGAGGAAAACAGGAATTATACGTCCGCTCGATCAGACAGTTTGCAGAAGGCTTTAATCAAAAAATCGGTCAGGCACTTGAAAACGCTGATGATCAGATTGAATTTATCAGAAAATTTTTCTTAGCCCTTGCTGAAGCTGAAGACTGTGATGTTGAGAGGGGATGTTATTTGGGAAACGCATTGGTCCAACTTTCTGAAAAAGATGAGGATATAAAAAAAATAACTGCAGAATTATTAAGAGGCTTACAGAAAATTTTTGCAAAAGCCATCAGAAAATCCCAACAAAAAGGACAATTAAAAACGCAGGAAGATCCTGAAATTCTGGCCTGGCATTTAACCAACTTATGGAACGGAATTCATGTAACAAGAAGAATGGAAAATTCCCCAAAAATTCTCAAATCCATGATCGAAATGAATTTAAGAGTATTGGAATAAAGGATGGAAGCTGGAGGATGGAAGCCGGAAGTATTGACCCTCGAGGATCAAGCTCCCAAATTTTAAATAAAAAAATTTAATCAATTTTGTACTAAATAGTACAATTTATAAAAATAACTTAAACAACAAATTATTATGAACACAACAAACAACACTATTTTAATCACTGGCGGAGGTTCAGGAATCGGATTAGAAATTGCAAAAGCATTAAGCCCTGCAAATAAAATTATCATTGTAGGAAGAAACAAAGAAAAATTAGAAGCTGCAGCGAAAGATTTAGACAATGTTTTCACCATCCAGGCGGATATTACGAATGAAGCGGATATCAACAGACTGGTAGAAGAAGTAAAAGTGAATTTCGGAGGATTGAATATTCTCATCAACAACGCCGGAAATGCTTATGTATACAACCTCGCAAACGACGGAGACGCTTACAGTAAAGCCGTTGCAGAATTTACAACCAATTATTTCGCGCCCATCAGGCTTTCGGAAAAATTTCTTCCTCTATTGAAGCAGCAGAGCGAAGCCGCCATCGTAAATGTTTCCTCAATTGTAGGATTGGTTCCCGGATCTCATGTTCCTACCTATTCGGATTCTAAAGCAGCACTTCACTCCCACACACGACTGTTGAGATATGAACTCGCAAAAGACACCAACGTAAAAGTTTTCGAATTGATGCCACCTTTGGTAAACACGGATTTTTCCGTAGAAATCGGAGGCAGAGAAAACGGAATTCCGGCTTCAGATGTTGCTAAAGACCTGGTAAAAGCACTTCAGGAAGATATTTATGAAGTTCGTGTAGGAAATACAGGTTTAATTTATGACAATTTTTTTACAGCTACAGAGGCGCTTTTGCAACTTTCAATAACTAAAATACCGTCGTTCCTGATTGGGAACTGATTCCATATATTTTATCTCTCGCGGGTTTTTCGTGGGGGATTTTTTTCTTAGTCTTTTTTCTGGTTTTCAGTAATATATATTAAAAAGCAACCAATAACTTTACTTTTAGATAAAAATTTTAATAAATTTATTATCAATAACCAAAGAATATAAAACATGAATAAATTTCAATTATCAAATTGATTGATTTTCGCAGAAGAAAATCTGAAAAAACAAAATTGACTTTCGTTAATAATTTAAAAAAAGAAAACGACCAAAATTCAGATGAAGGTGGTGGTGATTATTGGATAAGTTGTACAAGTGCACTAAATAACATTTTCAGAACAAATGATATAAATTTAATACAAGAAAAAAATCTATACTTAAAAGATAAAATTGAAAAGACATTAGATAATAAAACTAAGAAAAGATTTCAGAAAAATATAGATATCCTTAATAATTTTCGTGAATTTGATTTTAACCACATAAAACCAAATACAACTTTAACCTTTCACAAAAAACCAGATTTCCAAGCATTATATGATATTCATAATATACGAATTGATATTAGACCGTGTATTATATTTTCATATGAGAATAAAGACTTTCATGAAATTGGTGCAGTTTGGTTTATTTGTAAAATTGGTGGTTTAAAAAAAGAAGAGTTAGGAATGTTCTGTGATGTAATGTATAGATATTTAAGAACATACCATTCTTCAGATTATAAGATTAATCCAGATTATTGTGTTGCCATTGATGCATTTAATTGCGCTGATATTAATTATTCCCAAATAATTAATGGAGAAGTACCTAAATTAATTGATAATACAATAGTTGAATTAAAAACTTTTCTCTAATCTTAATTCTGACCCCCACAACAAACAAAAAAAGAACCCCACAACAAAATCCATCCCTCAAATAATCCCCAACTTTGTCATGTAAAATTTAAATAAAATGGAAAAGACAAAGAAAACAGTTTTGGTAACGGGAGGAACAGGATTTCTGGGAGTTCATACCATTCTGCAATTATTACAGCAGGGATATGAAGTAAAAACAACACTTCGTTCCCTGGCAAAAAAAGAAAGCATCATCAAAGCACTGGAAGAAGGCGGAATTACAGATTTCTCGCATCTTTCATTCATTGAAGCAGATCTTACAAGCGACAACAATTGGGACGAAGCCGTAAAAGGCTGCGACTATGTTCTTCACGTTGCATCGCCCTTCCCCGCTCAGGACCCAAAAGATGAAAACGAGCTCATCATTCCCGCGAGAGACGGTGCTTTACGAGTTTTAAAAGCTGCCCGTGATGCCGGGGTGAAAAGAGTGGTTCTGACCTCTTCATTTGCAGCAGTGGGCTACAGCAAAAATATTGAAGGTCATATTTTCACCGAGGAAGACTGGACGGATGTGAATGCTGAACTTCCGGCTTACATCAAATCAAAAACAGTAGCAGAAAAATCAGCTTGGGAATTCATTGAAAGCGAAGGTAACGGCTTGGAACTGTCCGTCATTAATCCGGTGGGGATTTTCGGTCCTGCCGTTGGCGGAATTACTTCTGCATCGCTGGATATTGCTGTTTCAGGCATTTTAAATGGAAATTTGGAATACACTCCTACTTTCACGATGGGAGTTGTGGATGTGAGGGATGTTGCAGACATTCATATCAAAGCAATGCTGAGCCCGGAAGCTGCAGGAGAACGATTCATTGTAACTTCAGACGGCGTGATGAGCTTTTATGATGTTGCCGAACTATTCAAAAAAGAAAGGCCTCAATACACGGATAAAATTCAGAAATTAGAGCCTATCGGGAAAGAATTCTACAAAGAAATGTCAAACGAAAAAGCAAAAACTGTCCTCAACTGGACTCCAAGAAGCCGTGAAGAAGCCTTGTTAGCAAGCACGGATAGTTTGATGATAAATCCGTAAATTTGATATGCATTCAAATTGATTAATAATGACATAGGAAACTGTAGCGTTAAAAAATAGTTTTGTGAACGTTAAGAAAACCCCACTGTTTGAGCGCGAGACAAATTTTAAACCGAAGAAAAATGTTAAATTCGTACGAGTTTTGGGATTTTTAGAGAACAAAATTATTTTTTAGCGAAAGTTCCAAGTTTTGACTTTTTGTTTCTTTTGTATCAAGACAAAAGAAAATTAATGAAATGAAATTCAACAATCTGCAATCCTGCCATCTCGGCCCCGAAATTTCTCCGGAACAGTTTATTCCGGAGCATTTCTTTCTGTTTTTACTGAAAGGTTCCATGACTTCCTACGATGGTCACAAACATTATGAGATGAAACCCGGCGATTACTGTATTGCAAGGAAAAATCATCTGGTCCGGTACACAAAATATAAAGATGAAGGACAGTTTGAGAAAGTGATTATTGCTTTTGATGAATCTTTTTTGAAAAAATTTCTGGAACGACATCCTTACCATGCCGAACCAACGGACAATGATGATTCTTTTTTGTTCATTAATGAAGATAAATTAATTAAGAATTTCGTACAATCGCTGGAACCTTATTACAACGGAACGGAGCAGCTGGATGATACTTTTGTTGATATCAAACGTGAAGAATTACTGATGATTTTATTAAAGAACAATCTAGATCTCAAAGATATTTTCTTCAATTTTAATGTTCCGCATAAAATTGATCTGGAACTGTTTATGAATCATAATTATAAATTCAATATCAGTCTGGAACGCTTTGCTTTTATGACAGGACGAAGCTTATCGACTTTTAAAAGAGAATTTAAAGCAATTTTCAATACCACTCCCGGAAAATGGCTGATGAGCAAACGTCTTCAGGAAGCGTATTTTCTGTTAGCTAAAGAGAATAAAAGACCGTCTGATATTTATATTGATCTGGGTTTTGAGGATCTCTCCCACTTTTCTTTTGTTTTTAAAAAGGAGTTTGGGGTTTCGCCGTCGGAGGCAGCGAAATTGAAGGTTTAAATATTATTACATCCAAAGGTTATTTTTCGGCTACGGAAAAAGTAGATTTGGCTACGCAGGAATTTTGAACAATCCTGAACTTTGTTTCAATAAAAAATTTAAATAAAATGAAAATTATTGTAACAGGTTCGTTAGGAAATATCAGCAAACCTTTAACCGAAGAATTACTTGCCAAAGGTCATGATGTAACAGTGATCAGCAGCAGTCCGGAAAGACAATCTGAAATTGAATCTTTAGGCGCAAAAGCCGCAATAGGAAAAATGGAAGATGTAGATTTCCTCGCAGAAACTTTCAAAGGAGCAGATGCTATTTATGCAATGGAAGCCATTAATCATAAAGTTTTCTTTGATCATGATATTGATTTTATTCAGGCTAATATTCAGATTGCTAAAAATTATAAAGAAGCTATTGAAAAATCAGGAGTGAAAAATATTATTCATCTCAGCAGTATCGGTGCACACATGGATAAAGGGAACGGAATTCTGGCATTTCATCATGAAGCTGAGAAAATCTTAAATGAACTTCCGGAAAATGTTTCTATCAAATTTATGCGTCCTGTCGGGTTTTACTACAATATGCTGGCCTTTATTCCCAACATCAAATCTCAGAATGCCATCATTCAAAACTATGGCGGAGATGATAAAGAGCCTTGGGTTTCACCTTTCGATATTGCATCCGCAATTGTGGAAGAGATGGAAAAACCTTTTAATGGAAGGGAAATCCGCTACATCGCCAGTGAAGAAATTTCTCCGAATGAAATCGCCCAGACTTTAGGAGAAGCCATAGGCAAGCCTGACTTACAATGGATTATTATTTCTGATGACGATTTACTAAATAATTTAGTTAAAGCCGGAATGAATCCTGAGACTGCAAAAGGTTTTGTAGAAATGAATATGGCGAGGCGAGGAAACACCTTATACGAAGATTATTATAGAAACAGACCGGTTTTAGGTAAAACTAAAGTAAAAGATTTTGCGAAAGATTTTGCTGAAATTTATCAAAACAGTTAATTTCTTTAGCCTTGGATTATAGAGATCCTTCGACTTCGCTCAGGATGACATTACTAATACTAATTTTTATAATTAAAGTTTTTATGAGTGTCATCCTGAGCGAAGTCGAAGGATCTTTTTAAACTTGAAAAATTTTAAAATAAGTCATTGAAAACAATTAATTTAGTATCATGAAACAGCCTGTCAGAATAAAAACAATCAGCGAATTCCATCAGTTCCGGGGTCTTCCGAAACCTGAACATCCATTGATCAGCGTGATAGATTACGGTATGATCAGCCATCAGGTTGAAGTGAATGAATTGAGCTGGATTCTGGATTTTTATTCAATTTCCATCAAAAGAACTTCCAATTCCAAGATTAAATACGGACAGCAGGAATACGATTTTGACGAAGGAATGATGTTTTTTATGGCTCCCGGACAGGTTTTCAGCGTGACCATAGATCCTGATAAAAATAAAAGGGAAAAGCATACGGGTTGGATTTTGCTGATTCATCCTGATTTTCTTTGGAATACATCTTTAGCTAAAAACATTAAAAACTATGATTTTTTCGACTATTCTGTGAATGAGGCATTGTTTGTTTCAGAAAAAGAAGAAAAAACCATCCACCAGATTATAGAAAATATTCAACAGGAATATCATTCAAATATTGATCAATTCAGCCAGAACATCATTATATCACAAATAGAAACCTTATTGAATTATGCCGAATGTTTTTACCAAAGGCAGTTTATCACCCGAAAAATTTCGAATCACAAAATTCTTAACTCTCTTGAAGAGCTTTTGAATGATTATTTTAACAACGAAAACCTCATCACCAAAGGGCTACCAAGCGTACACTTTGTTGCCGAACAGCTGAATGTTTCTCCCAGCTATTTAACCGGCTTATTAAAAGTTCTCACCGGGCAGAGCACCCAACAGCACATCCATGAAAAACTTATAGAAAAGGCAAAAGAAAAGCTTTCCACCACTCAATTATCCGTGAGTGAGATCGCTTATGAACTGGGTTTTGAACATCCGCAGTCTTTCAGTAAATTATTTAAAAGTAAGACTAAGGTTTCGCCTTTGGAGTTTCGGCAGTCGTTTAATTAATATCACGCTCTTGTTTAGAGCTATTTTATAGTAATGAGATCAAAAAATTGATTACATTTGACACCTCATTTTAATAGACTAAATATGGAAAAAAATTGGGTACTGTCGAAATTTTGGATAAGAATTTGGGCTATGCTTATCGACTTTATTATACTTGGAATTTTCGGATTTATTTTAGGAATCATTTTTAATACTTATTTTATTTCGATTGGCGAAAAAGCAAAGTTAATTGGCTGGCTTGTTTCATTACTTTATTTTTCAGTTTTGAATTCAAAAATAAATCATGGACAGACGTTTGGTAAAAAACTTATGAGAATTCAGGTTGTTGATATTCAAGGGAAATTTATCAGCTTAAAAACATCATTTATAAGAGCTTTGATTTTTACTACACCATTCTTTCTGAATGGATTAAAGATTAAAGGAATCTCTACATTTTCCCCGGTCACCATTATTCAGGCAATAATAATTTTTACGATAGGTTTAGGAATTATTGTTTTTTATATTTTTAATAAATCTACGAGACAATCTGTTCATGATATAGCAGTAAAGACTTATGTAGTACAAGATTACAGAGATCGTGAATTAAGTGTAATACCCAAGATTACAAAATTACCATATTACATTACCGGCGGCATTTTTTTACTGGTTTTATGTGGATCCCTTTACAGCTATAACAGTAATTCTGAGCTAATGAAACTTCTTTCTGTCTATAAAGAAATTAGTGAACAAGATCATGTAAACAATGCCAGTGTAAATATGACTTATCCACCAGGAAGCAATCAGCGGTACTTTTATACGGTCAGAATTTCTATAGATTATATTCCACAAGATCAGACTATTAATAATCCCCAGCTTCAGGAGGCAGTAAAATCCTTTATCAAAAGTTCTGCTTACGAATCAGATAATGATATTTTAAATGTACTTGTTGTTTCCGGCTACGACATTGGTATCGCTTCAAAATATCAGTCGTTTAATTTTTATAAGCCTATTGCGGAATGGAAAAAAGATTTTAATAAATAGTTCATTTGTAATTTTCCCTTATTTTAAAAGCTAAACTAATTTAATGAGCACAGATAAAAACATCCTCCAGAAAATGTCTAGCCAGGAACTTGAGAAGTATATTCAGCCTGAAAGCAGATATACACAAGAAGCCATGCAATATGCTTATGAAATACTTCAATCAAGGGGTAAAGAATTTAGTGAAGAAGAAAAAGGCAGGATTCAGAGCTTAATTCATTCAACAAAGGAAGCGGAAAAGGTAATTCATCCTAATCATATAAAAGCCGCTGACTTAATGTATATTTCCGGTGCTGTAGGCGTGGGTGGTATTATTTGGAAATACGAATTATTAAACAGCTTACTTTTTATATTTGTTGCAGTGGGAACTGTGGCTTTTATTTTTGGAATGGGCTATTTAATTTCAAAAGGAAATAATTGGCTAAAATATCTTTTAGCAGGGCTTTTTGTTTTAGGGCTTTTTTCCTTACCGGAAGTCATTTTTAATATAAAAGCTGATCCTGTATTAGCCATTATTAATATTGTACAGACCGTTTTACAGGCATGGACAATTATCCTTTTATTTCAAATTCCAAAAAACAATTAATCATTAGCTTAAAATTTAATTTCTTACCGAAAAATACAAAAAGCCTGAAAAATAATTTCAGGCTTCTATATTTAATGAGTTTTTTAAAAACTTAAAACTTCAAATCCCCATTCACTTCTCTTACTGCGTTAGCAGCCTCAGCGAATTTCAATTGCTCATCAGCAGTCAGGGTGATGTTTACGATTTTCTCTACACCGTTTTTCCCGATGATGGCAGGAACACCCAGGCAGATATCGTTTTGCCCGTATTCACCTTCAAGCATTAATGAACATGGGATCATTTTTTTCTGGTCGCACGCAATTGCCTGAACCATTACAGAAACAGCTGCACCCGGCGCATACCAAGCGGAAGTTCCTAATAATTTTGTAAGCGTAGCTCCTCCTACTTTAGTTTCTTCGATTACATATTTTTGTTTTTCATCATCAAGGAACTCAGTTACAGGAACACCGTTTCTTGTAGCTTTGCTCAATAATGGAAGCATTCCCGTGTCGCTGTGTGCTGCGATTACCATCCCGTCTACGTCAGAAATCGGAGCTTCTAACGCTTCAGCCAATCTGTATTTGAATCTTGCAGAATCCAATGCTCCACCCATTCCGATGATCTTGTGCTTAGGAAGACCAGATGTTTTGTGAACAAGGTAAGCCATGGTATCCATTGGGTTAGAAACCACGATGATGATTACTTCCGGAGAATGTTTTACTAAGTTTTCAGTAACTTCTTTTACGATACCGGCGTTGATACCGATAAGCTCTTCTCTCGTCATTCCAGGTTTTCTTGGAATCCCTGAAGTGATTACTGCTACATGAGAACCTGCAGTTTTGCTGTAATCTCCTGTTGTCCCGGTAATTTTCGTATCGAATCCGTTAAGAGATGCTGTCTGCATCAAATCCATTGCCTTACCTTCAGCAAATCCTTCTTTAATGTCTACTAAAACCACTTCTGAACAGAAGTTTTTCATAGCGATGTATTCTGCACAGCTTGCTCCTACAGCGCCTGCACCTACTACGGTTACTTTCATAATATATCTTTTAAAATTTATTTGAATTATTTATTATTTAGTTGAGTTTACAATTTGAAAACTTCCAAATTTAAGAATTCCTGAAAAATTGAGCAATCTTTCAGGAATTTAATTGTGTATGATATAAATTAGTTTACGTTTAATAAGAACGTGTATAGTTTCTTAGCTCCTGATAAAACCTGCTCATAGTTTTCTTCTTTTACTTCAGTATCCAGAACTTCTTTGAAGCTTTTCCACATCGGGCCTGTATTTTCCTGATAGCATCCGAAGAAATTGAAGGTTACATCATCAAAACCTTCTGTTTTAGACAGCTGCCTGGCAATCACATTTCCACCTAGTGTAGAGCCTTCAATAACGTACATTGCTCCCAAAGCTTCATTTTCATTGGCAAATTGCAGTTCATGAGAAGGATTTTGGCGTTCTAAATTCAGACTTTTCAGATCTTTTTCAATTAAAGACAGCTTTTTTCTGCTATCCAACTGAAGCTTATCCGTAAAATTGTCAGAAAGGCTATTAAAAATTTTATCCTCAGCATGAAGAAGCATCAGGTAATTGGTACTGATGATTTTTTTATAATCTTCCAGGGTAAAAGTTTTATTGAAAATTTTTTCGGAATTGAAGAGTTTTTCAGCTGCGTCGTGATATTCTGCAGTGTTTTGTTTAAGAAATTCAGATACCATAAATTAGGATTTGTAATTTCCCAAATTTACGGTTTTTTTAAAGGTTAAAATAAAGGAAGTTCCTTCTTTATTGCTTTCGTAATCAACATTTCCACCAATTCTTTTCATTATGCGATAAACTATGGATAATCCTACCCCGTTTCCTTTAAATTTTTTCGCATTTTCCATTCTGTTGAAAATTTTAAACATCTTATGCTTTTCGCCATCCGGAATCCCGATTCCGTTATCTTTGACGATGTAAACCACTTCATCTTCTTTTTCATAGCCGTGGATCTCCACCACCGGCTGATCCTGATAAGAGGAATATTTCACTGCATTATTGATGATATTTAAAAAAGCCTGGTGAAGCATGGTTTTATCCGCCAAAACATCCGGGCAGTCTTTTATAATGACCTCGGTTTTCGGGCTGTCAAAAGTAATTTTGGCATTTTCTGATATTTTCCGGATAATAAGGTTGGTCTGAAGGCGTTCAAGCTCTATTTCGCTGTATTTTGCACGGCTCAGCTGTAAAACATCATGCATCATCTCCGCCATATTGTCTATCTCTTCAATGATGGAATTGATCTTACTGCGACTTTTTTCCGAGCCGTCTGTAAGGCTGTTTAAAAGCATTTGAGCGTTAAGCTTCATCACCGTAAGCGGTGTTCCCAAATCATGAGAAATGGTGTAAGAGAAGCTGTCCAGCTCTTCATTTACTTTTTTGAGCTCGTCGTTAAGCCTTTTAATGGTATTATAATTTTTGTGTGAAGTTTCCAGGATAAGGTCGCGTACGGTCTGTAACGCGGCGATATTTCTGGAATTCCAACGCTTGGAGTTTCCTTTTATGTTTTCTGTAAAAATCCGGAATGAAGTTCTTGGGGAAATGATTTGCTTTTCTTCTCCGTTTTGCGAAAAGACCTCTATTTTCTTTTCAGGATTTCCTGCCCAGTTAATGTGCTCGTCAAATTCTTTTCGGAACCAGATCAATAAATTATTTTTACTTCTTTCAATAAAATAGATGATGACACCGGCCGCTTTTTCGTCCAGATTAAGATCTTTTCCGTAATCTTTACAAAAGCTACGGCTCAGGAAAATATTATCATCCGTATTTTCATGGGCCCATTGAACAATTCTTTCAATAGTCGCCTGGTCAGGAGTTGAGCCTTCCGTCACGATTTCCTCTTCCGAGATCACGGCAAGACCGTCAGCTTCCGGGAGATTTTTTATTTCAGTTTTATTTTCAATTAATGAATCAAATAAACTGTTATGCTTTAAGAATTCTGTTTTTAACTGTGATGCTTTTTCATTAAGCTGCAGGCGATAGTTGAGTTCATTTTTAGACCTGAACGATGAATATGCGTTTGAGGCCAGTGCCGTAAAAATCCCTGCCTGAACTCTGTCTTCAAGATCAATATGTTTCGGTTCGGAATTCTGACAGGTTACCAGTCCCCAAAGATGATTATCTATAATAATGGAAATACTGAAACTTGATGATGCCCCGGAATTTTTGATGTATTGCCCATGAATAGGCGACATTCCGCGTGATGCTACATAGGTAAGATCAATATTTTCCTGCTTTTTGCTTAGAAGAGGAACGGTTTCCTCATAAACATTGCTGAAAATCCTCTTCCGTTTCTTGAGGTAAAGTTCTCTCGCCTGTCTCGGAATATCAGACTCCGGGTAATGGAGGCCCAGAAAGCTTTCCATATTTCTGTTTCTCTTTTCTGCAATTACTTTTCCCGAACCGTCCATCATGAATTTATAGATCATCATCCTGTCGTAATTCACGATTCTGGCCAATGTGCTTAAAAGCTGGTCCCAGATTTCCTGTTCATTATCTATGATGTAAAAGTTATCATATTTATTGGAAATTCTTTTATTGGGATTCGCTAAAACTTTTTCAAATTCAAGGAAAATATAATTGTTATTTTTAAAAACCGAAAAATGGTATTCCTTACCGTTGATAAATACTTTATCGAAATATGTTTCGTTTTCTCTTCTGGTAAACCGGTTCAGTGAGGTATAAATATCCGATTCTATAATACTTTTAAAGCTTTCCGGAAAATCCGTAAGCTTTTTATCGAAAAGGAGTTCCTTATTTTCGATAGTAAAAATGTCCTCTATATTCCTGCTGAAAAAAGTAATGGAATGGGATTCTGCATCAATGCCAATCAGATAACCAAAACTTTGTATATACCCAGGAATATGTATGGGCTCTTCATGACACTCTACAAAATTCATATAATACTTTGATCTATCAAAGATAACGAATTTTTTACAGCTATAGTATTTTTTCGAGTGAATCAGATACCACAAAAGTGGTATAAACTATGTGAAAACTAACTTCTTTAAAGTTAAAGATTTTTTAACTTTAAAAATATTTAAACTTAACCTTCCTTATCAAAATACAGCATATAATATTTCCCCTTATCATCCTGCCCCTGAGCAATCATCTGCCGGTCACCGTGAATATAAATGTGGAAATTCTTGTCCAGTTTTATGATACTTTTGAAATGTCTCTGGGTTTTCTTTACAGCCGTTTCGTTGATCGGGAATTCTTCCGCGATATTGATCTGCATATCCTGCTCATAATCTGTTTTAAAATTCACAAAACTTTCGATTACATGCTCATCCTGTAATACTTCCTTATTAAATTCATCCAGATTAAACTCTTCTTTTTCCTTAAAGAAATTAATCGATTTATTCAAAAAATCTGCCTGGTCTGCCCTCGAAACTTCAAATTCCTGGGGAAGCTGCTTGGTAATATAATCTTTATACACCATTAAGGCTTCCTGGGTATGGAAATATTCATCATCACGCTGTTTTACTTTCAAAAAATCCTCGAACCAATAATACATGTCTCCGTTTTTGTTGTTATCAACTACAGAAAGTACATATCCGGTTTCCTTATCTCGGTTGTAAATTAATGCAGCTTTATCGATTTTAGACAAACTTATTCCCTGATCTTTCTCAATATCAAAAGTTTCGTTTTTAGGGAAGATCTTTAAGAAAGAATCTCTTTTTTCTGTTTTAAAAATTCCTATTTTATCAATTTTTTCACCGTTTTCTCTTTCCTCTTCAAAATAGACTATGAACACCTCACCGCCCATCACTCTTGGGTTTTCGGCAGCTTCGTAAAGGTGTTTCGCTATATTTTCGGATTCCCAGAGGAATTTTGCCTTGTCATCAAAAATTTCAGATACAGAGCTGTACACGGGATTATTTACCAGGTAAGAATCACTGTAAAAATGGAAAGTCTCCTCAGATTTAAATGACCCCAGAAAATAGTTTTCAAGCATTTCTGCCATGCCCTCATCGAGCTCCAATTCTTCCTGAGACAGAATTAAAGATTCTCCGTTGATTTTATTTCCTACTCTGTGTACTACGATTTTTGAAAACATTGTGTTGAATATTTTGGAGTGCAAAGATATTAATTAAATCAGATAATCAACAGTATTCCACTTTGATAAAAAACTTTTACTTTGATGACAACTTATTTTAAAATAGTGACATCAAAAAGAAGAAGAAAAGTCTGGTTTTTGCCAGAATTTCTCATTGTGACATGAAGCTTTTATTACATTTTACAGCTGTTTCATTACACAAATATTAAATTTGATAATTTAAAAAAGCACTACAAATCAACAGCTTACAAAATCAAAATGAAATAAAATTTTAGTTAAAATTTATTTAAAACAATGATTAATAAAGAGTTTATGACATGCTTACAAGTTCACTAAGCAGTGATGTTATGAATATTTAATTTTAAATTTTTCTTTGATTTTGGTACAGTTTTCGCGACACTACCCATGTTTTGAAAAATCTTAATTATGATGAATGTACAAATGAAAACTATTAACCAAAAAATAGCCATTGAATATTTAAAATTTTTCTATCCGCCACTAAGAAACGAAATCACAGAATTGTCTGTAAAAGACAATTTCGCAGGGATTATTCAGGCGACCATAAATTATCTGAAAGACCTGCTACAGGAGTCCCAGATCAATCTCATCGCTCATCACATCAAGCTGATGGACTGGATCTACAGAAACGGGAATTCCTATGTAAGAACAATGATTGAAAATCTTTTCGTAAGATCATTCGAAAGCTTTAAAAAGCATGCAAAAATCCAGCACTGGAAACTGCTTTATCAGTATATGCCGGTGAGCTTCCAGGTCATTTACAATGATCAGCGAAAGCAGGACAAAATTTTCTTTGGTAAAAATTAATCTAAATTATAAATCCCTGAACATTGGCTGTTCAGGGATTTTTTTACTGTTTAATTCGTGAAAATTTATAGTGTCATCGAATTTAATATCAGTCTTTAATCAGCTTGGCTGTATATTTTTCATTACCATTGGAAAGTGTGATGATATATACACCTTTTTGCAGGTTTTTGAACTGAGCATTGACTTTTTGATTAATTTCCTGAATTGTTCCTTCGGATTCACCCATAAATCATTCCAGCAATATTATAGATTTTTGACTGATAATTTCCGCTGGCATTCTTTATCCGGATGGAAATATTCTGTCCGTCATGTACCGGATTAGGATAAATTATGAAAGAATCATGATCCTGTACTGTAGAAACTTCTTCTGTAGAAACTCCTTTCATCTCAGCTTTTGCCGCTGCAGGATATACCAGTATTTTCTGTCCGTCATACCCTACTGCGTACACTTTAGCGGCTCCGGTAGGGAAATGTACATACGTATTCACAAGTGAAATATCTCCGGTTCCCACAATGGATACCGTGATAAGCTTATTATTTGCATCATAAGTTTCAAAGGCTACAGCGTTATTCCACTTGGAGTTGTCTACCTCCAGAAAACGACCTTGTGAATTACTCATAACCTGTGCTCCTACTCCCGTAACACCGGAAAGAGGCAAACGGTTTTTGAAAATATCCACACTGTTAGACGAAATATAATGCATCACCGGAGAGGCCGGTTTGGCATATCCTTTTGCAGTTACATAATTTTTAACCTCATCTATCATAGCCTGGGTAATGGTAAGCTGTGCATTGCTGTAATCATTAATTGTAGCATTGATAGGGGTTAAAAAACCTGTGTTGGTAAAAAAGTCTAAAAGGTTTTCCTGTACGGCATCACACACATTTTTCACGAAATTCATTGCCAGCTGGCCATTGGTAAGGGAAGTCTCATTAGTATTCAATACCCTGTTTACCACAAAAGCATGCCAGTGTGCATAATCTACTCCGGGTGCGGGAGGCGCAGGTACAGCGGTTGTTTCATCAGACATATCGGCATCAAAAGCCAAAGTAGGCGCTCCTTTTGATGCTCCTGCCAGCTGATAGTATAATTCCAGCTGCCAAAAAGGAATAAGAGCTCTGAAATTATTGTCCTCCGGATGTGCATTTCCTACTACAAAACCTGCTGCATAGCTTTCTTTATTTACATACGTCTGTTTAATAAATTCTCCAAACCTGTTTCCCTGTACAGCCGGAAAGTTGGTAGTATATCCTGCAATATCTTCTTCTTCCAGTCGGGTACGTTTATGTCCCGTCTGAGATTCAAGGTTATAAAATGACCATGTGGAATGAATATTATTTGTAACCTCTCCAAGGCCTACCCATTTCAGCCCCGGTCTTACCTGATTGGTATGCCCGAATTCATGAGCAATCCCCAATAACTGAGATTGTTTGCAGAGGCCAGCTGTGCCGTTCCCCATGTAAGGTCAAAGTGAGCTCCTAAACCTCCTGCATACCATCCTCCTTTGGACTCCGTATAGGCAAATTGTCTGTTTTTAAAATTAATATTGTATTTATAGAATCCCATTACCTCTCTTTGAGCCTTTACCATAGCGTCATATTTATCAATCAGAGCTTGCGCACTGTCATAATGATAGGTTTTCACTGCAAACTTATCCATTACCAGCTTAGCGTAATAGCCTTCTATATCCACTTTCGGATAGACATCATTGGTAAGTATATCTTTCCATTCCTGGGAAAGAGTATTTCTGTCATAAATTCCGTTGACAATCCCTCCGGTAATATTAAGAGAGACAGGTTTAGCTAATGGATCATCTGTAAAATAAGAAATATAACCAAGACCGTTATTTGAAATTTGAAGAATATTCAGTCCGTTCTCCAGTTCATACTGTTTATCGGTCCAAGTGCTTTCATCGGCAAAGTCTGTCACCCTTAAATACACTTTATTGGCAGCACTTATATCTTTTGCAAAGATTACCACCGTAGTATTTGCCTGAAAAACTATGCCCGTAGGGTTTTCAAAATTATTATAAGTAGCTATTTTATATTGGCTGCTAATGGTTTCAAGCTTTTTATAAGGATAATATGTTTTTACCCTGTATTTTTTATTATATGTATTGTTATAAAGACATTGCGCTAGGCCTTTTAAGAAAGGTGATGACACAGAATTGATATCAGCCTGCGTTACCGTACTTTTCAGTTCACTAAACAAATCATCCTTAAAAACACTCATCGTATTTTTTGTAAAAAACTGCATTTCTGCGCAGCTCGCAAAATTATTTTTCCCGTCCAGTACTTCTATTTTGATGTTTAAAGGAGTAATGGATGAGGGGAAAGTTATGGTTTTCGTCATTCCGTCCTGTCCAAAATTATAGGTAAGTAACTGTGTATAGGTAGAATTGGAAGAAGTATTATAGCTTATTTTTACATTTCCGAAATTGCCATTTTCGTTACCATCCTGTCTTGGGATATATTTAAGATAATCCACACGGGCCTGCCCGGAGAACTTATAAACCAGGGTAACCGGAAAACTTGTAGCGCCCGGAGACCACTGAGAATGGTATATGGATGAAAGATTGCCATCCAGAGAGTTACTCACAGGATATCCGCTTTGAACACTAGACGCAGATGCTTCTGACACTTGAGGATAAACAGGAGTACCCGGATCACTGTTGGTTTTAAAGAACTCCATTTCTCCGCAGCTTGCAAAATTATTTTTACCGTCAAGCACCTCTATTTTAATATTCAGGGGAGTAATGGTAACAGGGAAATCCACTGTTTTAACGGTACCGTCCTGTCCGAAATTTTGTGTAAGTAAAGGAACATAATTTGGATTAGAGGCAGTATTATAACTTATCTTCACGTTTCCAAAGAAGCCATTCACACTGCCATCTTGTCTTGGAGTATATCGTAACTGGTTCATTGAAGTCTGCCCATTAAATCTATACACCAAAGAAACCGGAAAAGTTGTAGCCGTAGGAGACCAGGATGAATGATATAACGTAGAAGTATTATTATCTATTGTTAAATCTATTCCATACCCGTTTTGAGCATTTGAAGCTGAATTTCCTGAGGTGCTCGGATATATCTTCACACTTTCTGCAAATGGTGAAAAATTAGCGGCTTTTTTGGTGTAAAAGCCCATTTCTGCACAGCTGGCAAAATTATTCTTGCCATCATAGACTTCAATTTTGATATTCAGAGGAGTAATAGTGCTCGGAAAATCTACCTTTTCCAATCCTGCATCCTGTCCGAAATCAAGTGCAGCTATTTGAACATAATTTGAATTAGAGCTGGTATTGTAGCTAATTTTTACGTTTCCGAAATAGCCATTTTCGTTACCATCCTGCCTTGGAGTATAAAGGAGGTAATCTATAGGCGTCTGTCCATTAAAACTGTAGGTAAGGACAACCGGAAAAGCAGTACCGCTCCCGGACCATTGAGAATGATATATTGTAGAATTGTTATTATCTGTAGTAAGATTAATCCCGCTTCCGTTTTCGGCACTGGAAGCAGAAGACCCTACAGGCTGTACCTTATCATAATTAACAAGATCATTTGCAGGTAAAATACATTCCGTCTGAACAGGAGGCATCTGCTCCAGGGAATAGAACTCCATTTCAGCACAGCTGGAAAAATTTCCGACAGCACTCAGCACATCAACCCTTACCACGGCCGGATCCTGAATGGAAGAAGGCAGTTCCAAGACTTTCGCCGTATTATTAGAAGCAAGAGATGTTGGTCCCAGAATTTGTGTAAAAACTGAAGGGTTAGTTCTTGTAGAATAGGAAACGCTTATTTGCGTCCAAATTCCGTTATAGCCGCTTGTTCTGGGATTATAAACCAGTCTTTTGATACTTTTTACCTTACTTGAAAATTCAAAATTCAGCTGGTCGGGTATCGCATTAACAAAACCAAATTTGGAATGGTAAAGGGTCCCTATATTATTGTCCGCAGAAAATGGAGCTTCATAGCTCAGCTGCGCCGGCTGCAGGGAAGTAACATTTGCTACATTCATTTTGTAATACTGCTGGGAAAATACCAGTGTTACGGAAAATAAGAGAAAACCCGCAATTAGTTTTTTAGCTTTTAAATGCTTAAAAACAGCATTCTCTTTTGGATCTTTTCCTACATCTGAAGCCATAATATCCGGTTCAGGCAGAGGAAAAACCCTCAAGTTTTGTAATAATTTTTTCATTTATTGTAGATTTATATGAAGCCCAAAAATATTGATCAAAATAAAATATTCAAAATAATCATTCTTTAATTTTAAATATTGTCAAAAAATTGCTTAAAATAACTCGAATAACAGTAAATTTTTAACGAAAATTTAAATAATCCATAATTTAATCACATTTTCATAATACTTTGTACCATTAATAAATTCCCCAGAATTAGTTCCGGGGAATGTTTTATATCTCAAATAGATTACTTTTAATATAATAGCGGTTTTAAATATTATTCTTTAATCAATTTAGCCGTGTATTTTTCATTGCCATTAGAAAGCGTGATGATGTACATTCCTTGCTGTAATTTTCTGAATTGAGCATTAATTTTTTGATTAATTTCTTCAATTGTACCTTTAGATTCACCCATAAGCAGTCCTGAAATACTGTATATTTTTGACTCATATATTCCTTTAGCATTTTTTATATGAATCGAAACTTTCTGACCGTTCTTTACAGGATTAGGATAAACTATAAACTGATTATTTTCTGAAGCTTCTGAAGTTCCCAATACAGCGGCCGGATAAACCAATATTTTCTGCCCGTTATATCCTACAGCATATACTTTTTGAGCATTTGCAGGAAAATCAACATACGTATTTGCCAACGATGTATCGCCCGTCCCTACAATAGAAACACTGATCAACTGATTATTCGCATTATAAGTTTCGAAAGCTACCGCATTATTCCATTGTGAATTATCCACCAGTAAAAACTGTCCCTGCGACGTGGTTGTAACCTGTGCTCCCACACCCGTAACTCCTGTTACCGGAGCGAGGTTTTTAAAAGCATTAATACTGTTGGCGGAAAGATAATTAATTACTGGGGAAACCGGTTTGGCGTAACCTTTTGATACTACATAAGCCATAACATCATCTATCATTGCCTGGGTAATGGTAAGCTGCTCTACTCCATAATCATCTATTGCAATATTTATGGGTTTCAAAAAGCCAGTATTGATAAAAAAATCAGTAAGATCTTCCTGAACGGCATCGCAGGTATTTTTAATAAAATTCATGGCCAGCTGCCCGTTTGTAAGCTGAGATTCATCTGTATTTACAACCTTATTTACCACATAAGCAAACCAGTGGGGATAATCTACAGCCGGCGTAGGAGACGGAACCGGGCCGCTGCTGTCATCTGTCATATTCGTATCAAAAGGTAATGCAGGGAAACCTTTACAGGCACCAGCCAGCTGATAATATAATTCCAACTGCCAAAACGGAACCAATGTCCTGAAATGCTGGTCTGCAGGATTTGAAAATGCTGTACTGAACTGCTGCGCATAGCTTTGCCCGTTAATCTGGGTCTGAATAATAAATTCCCCGAATCTGTTTCCAGCCACTTTCGGGAATGCTGTTTTGGCAGCAATCTCCCCTTCCAGCCTGGTAAATCTGTTATTGCCTGTAGGAGTATAGAGATTGTAATAAGCCCATAAAGAATACAGGTTATTGGTAATTTCAGCTGTTCCTATCCATTTTGCACCAGGCCTTACCTGGTTTACGTGTCCTAACTCATGTGCAACACCCCATATATCAAGTCCTGCCGCCGAAGATGCATTAGAAAGTCCCCATGTAAGATCCAAATGAACACCCAGACCTCCTGCAAACCAGCCTCCGGTAGACTCTGTGTAAACCAACTGCCTGTTTGCCAGATTTTTATTAAATTTAAAGAACCCCATCATTTCTCTTTCAGATTTTGTGATCATGTCATATTTATCAATCAAAACCTGAGGATCTGTAAAGTGGAAACTGCTTACAGCGGCCTTATCTATTATTAATTTGGTATAAATGCCTTCCATATCAATCTTTGGGTAAACATCATTGGTAAGCATTTCCGTCCATTCTGTGGTGGGAGTTCCTTTTTTGAAAAAGCCGTTGATAATTCCTGCCGTGATATTTACAGAAATTGGAGCTGCACCTGTATCATCCGTAAAATAAGAGATATACCCAAGTCCTTTATTGGAAATATTGAGAATATTAATTCCGTTTTTTAATTCGTAGGACTTTTCGGGGGAAGAACCTTCTGTGGCAAAATCACGAACTTTCAGATACACTTTATTGGCGGCTGTAATATCTTTTGCAAAAAGAATTGCAGTTGTATTGGCCTGAAATACAATTCCTGTAGGATTTTCGAAAGCATTGTAATTGCCTATTTTGTATTGGTTATTTATGGCTTCCAATGTTTTATAAGCCTTGTAATTCTGTACCCTGTATTTTTTATTATATGTATTATTAAATAAACACTGGGCCAGCCCTTTGATAAATGGTGAAGCAATACCGTCAATATCCTGCTGGGTAATTCCGGGTTTAAGCTCACTGAAAATGGTATCATTAAATATATTGGAATATACAGAAGAATTAAAACTGTTCGGATTAGCCTGGAAAAATTCCATTTCTGCACAGCTTGCAAAATTATTTTTACCGTCCAAAACTTCAATTTTAATATTCAAAGGAGTAATTGCGGAAGGAAATACCAGAGTTTTGATATTTCCCGTCTGTCCAAAATTCTGTGTCGTTATTTCAGTATAAACAGGGTTGGAAACCGTATTGTAACTCACTTTTATATTTCCGAAGAAGCCGTTTGGCCCGCCGTCCTGTCTTGGGGTGTAGATCAAATAATTAATAGGGGTCTGTCCGTCAAATTTATAAATTAAATTTACCGGAAAAATCGCGGCAGTCCCGTTCCAGTCGGAGTGGTACAATGTGCTTACATCGCCATCAAAAGACTTTTCAATATTTTCTCCCGGTTCAAAGCTGGATGCGGAAGACCCTGCAACCTGCGGCATCACCGGAATATCTGTATAAGCAGAAAATTCACCTGTAGGAAGTGCACAGTCTACGGAAACGGGATCCATTTGTTCGGAAGAATAAAATTCCATTTCTGCGCAGGTGGAATAATTATTTTTTGCCGTTAAAATATCAATTTTAATGACTGCAGGCTTTATAATAGTGGCGGGCAAATCTATTGTTTTGGCAGTATTATCTGCAACCCAACTGATTACGTTTGTTGCATCCTGGAAAACCGCAGGATTCATTTGGGTAGAATAGGAAACTTTTACGCTGGTCCAGATACCGTTTAATCCGGTTGGTCTTGGTTTATATATTAATTTGCTGATGCTTTTTACCCTGTTTGAAAAATTGAAGCTCAGCTGGTCAGGTAAAGCTGTGCTTAAGTTGTAACGGGAATGATAAAGGGTATTGAGATTGTTATCATTACATCTGCCGGCTTCTTCTCCGGGCTGTGCGGGCTGTAATGAACTCACAAATGCAACCGGCATTTTGTATTGCTGCGAGAAAAATGTATGTGCACAAAAAAAGAGAATGAGAATAAAATAATTTTTTTTCATTGTTAATGTTATTTCGAATTGGTGTGAATTATTAAGTTGCAAACTTATCCCTTTTTAAGGTACAAAACCTTAGACATTTCCAAAAACAGAATAACATTCAGAATTTTAACATAAAAAATCCCCAAGTTTTAACTTGAGGATCTATATTGATTAAAATTAAATTGAATTTTAATTATTTCACTTCTTCAAAATCAGCATCTTGTACATCTTCTCCGCCTGCATTGTTACCTCCTCCGGCGTTCTGAGCTCCTGCATCAGCGCCCTGAGCCTGTTGTCCTGCTGCATACAATTCTTCTGAAGCTGCCATCCAAGCTGCATCTAATGCTTCTGTTTTAGCTTTTACATCGTCTGCATTTTTAGCTTCGAAAGCTGTTTTCAGTTCTCCGTGAGCTGCTTCAATTGCTGCTTTTTTGTCTGCTGATAATTTATCACCAAACTCTTTTAGCTGCTTTTCAGTCTGGAAAATCAATCCGTCTGCCTTATTGAAAATTTCAACCTCTTCTTTTCTCTTAGCATCAGCTGCTGAGTTTTCCTGAGCTTCTTTTTTCATTCTTTCGATTTCTTCGTCAGAAAGACCTGAAGAAGCCTGGATTTTGATTGTCTGTTCCTTACCTGTACCTTTATCTTTAGCAGAAACACTTAAGATACCGTTGGCATCGATATCGAAAGTAACTTCGATCTGAGGAACCCCTCTTGGTGCCGGTGGAATATCTGTAAGATCAAATCTACCGATCTCTTTGTTGTCATTGAACATTGGTCTTTCTCCCTGTCCTACTCTGATGCTTACAGCCGGCTGGTTATCAGAAGCTGTAGAGAATACTTCAGACTTTTTGGTTGGGATCGTAGTGTTCGCTTCAATTAATTTAGTGAAAACAGAACCCATAGTTTCGATACCTAAAGAAAGCGGAGTAACGTCTAATAAAAGAACGTCTTTCACATCACCTGTCAATACACCTCCCTGGATAGCTGCACCAATGGCTACAACCTCATCCGGGTTTACTCCTTTTGAAGGTTTTTTCCCGAAGAATTTTTCTACTTCTTCCTGAATGATCGGGATTCTTGTAGAACCACCTACAAGGATTACCTCATCGATATCAGAAGTTGATAAACCTGCATCTTTCAATGCTTTAGCAACAGGATCCATAGATCTTTTTACCAAATCAGCAGCTAACTGCTCGAATTTAGCTTTAGTTAAAGATTTAACCAAGTGTTTAGGACCTGTAGCCGTAGCTGTAATATATGGAAGGTTAATTTCTGTTTGTGGAGAAGAAGATAATTCGATTTTTGCTTTTTCAGCCGCCTCTTTTAATCTTTGTAATGCGATAGCGTCAGATTTTAAGTCAACACCTTCTTCAGCTTTGAACTCATCTGCCATCCAGTTGATAATCACATCATCAAAATCATCCCCTCCTAAGTGCGTATCACCATTTGTAGACAATACTTCGAATACACCGTCACCCAAATCAAGGATTGAGATATCGAAAGTACCACCACCAAGGTCATAGACAGCGATTTTTTGATCTTTATGGTTTTTATCAAGACCGTAAGCTAATGCTGCAGCAGTTGGTTCGTTGATAATTCTTTCTACTTTAAGACCAGCGATTTCTCCGGCTTCTTTAGTAGCCTGTCTCTGTGCATCATTGAAGTATGCAGGAACAGTGATAACCGCTCTTGTAACTTCCTGGCCAAGATAATCTTCAGCTGTTTTCTTCATTTTCTGAAGGGTCATAGCAGAGATTTCCTGTGGAGTATATTCTCTATCGTCTATTTTTACTTTTACTGTATCGTTTGGGCCTTTTACCACTTCGTAAGGAACTCTTGCGATTTCGCTTCCGTCATCTTTAAAATGAGTACCGATAAATCTTTTGATAGAGTATACAGTTTTCTTTGGATTTGTTACAGCCTGTCTTTTTGCAGGATCCCCTACTTTTCTTTCTCCGTCTTCTGTAAATGCTACGATAGAAGGCGTAGTTCTTTTACCTTCTGCATTAGGAATTACAACAGGGTCTTTACCCTCCATTACAGCAACACAAGAGTTGGTTGTTCCTAAGTCAATTCCAATTATTTTACTCATAATATTTATATTTTTTCTAATTTTTAATTTTAATTTACACTCAGTATTTCTCAATATTTATACCATTCAACTTTTTATGACAAAATGACACGATAAAAATAAAACCTCGATAAAATCGAGGTTTTGAGAATATTATCTGGAAATATTTACTTATTTTTTGATAAACTTCATAGATTTTACGAAACGCTTGTCAGCATAAGTTCTGATGAAATATACTCCGTTTTGAAAATCTTTTACGTCTATTTTATCAGTTTCATTTTTAATAAAAGCATTTTTCACTAATCGGCCTTCTGCATTGTAAATCTCTACTTCATTGATTTTTACTAATGGCGATGCTATTGAGATATACTGTGCTGTAGGATTGGGGAATACATTAATTGCATTTGATTTTTCTGCTTCATCAATTCCAAGAACAGTGCTGCATCCGTTAGAATTCAGTAGACTTGCCCGTGGACCCGCCAATGCATTCTGGACTATTGTTTTCTGGTCATTGGTAAACATGGCCATATAAGCATCATCTACATAGTCCATATAATTCATAAACATGGCTCCAATTGCACTATTTACGCAGGTATACTGGTTATTAGGGAATGTGGGAGAGCCGTAATATGCATGATTGGTAGCCGGAGTATCTGCACAATAATCCGTATTGTCCGGCGCGCCACAAACACTGTCATCTTCACCCCAAATATGCTGCAGACCGAAGTAGTGCCCTATTTCATGGGTGGCGGTTCTTCCTTTATTATTAGTACTATTAACTGCCCCCGTAGTTCCGTAGCAATAGTAGCCTATTACCATACCATCGTCAGGCTGTCCGGCTTCTTCCGGTCCGCTTGCAAAACCTAATGCACCTTCAGGATTTCCTATCCATATGTTTAAATATTTGGTAGTATCCCAAGCTGCGAGCCCTGAAACTGTATAATAATTATCCGTATAATTAAAGTTAGCAGGTACGGCTTTTCTCTCGATACCGTTTGTAGGATTTCCGGCAGGGTCTTTTGTAGCCATACAGAACATAATTTCCAGATCTGCACCATTTGGCTTGAAGGCATCAGGAACCACTGTATTAAAATCCGCATTAAGCTTTCTATAATCCTGATTAAGTACGGTAATCTGGGATGCAATCTGCGCATCGGAGATATTTTCCGTAGCATTTCTGTATAAAACGTGCACTACAATAGGTATGGTAATTACTGTTTTTTTAGTGGTGGTAATATTGTTTTTACCGGAAAGATAATTTTGTAAATCTGCCCTTCTGGCCAAAGCTTCCGGGTGTTTAGCATAAAAGTCTTTTCTTTTTTGTTCTGCACCACATGTTCTTTGTGCGAAAACATTTGCAGACAATGCCATTGCTGCGAGAAGTAAATAATTTTTCATTATTGTAAGAATTACGCAGCAAATATGACTGATAATAAAAGGCAAAGCAACACTTCTATTCGAAATCAATGAATACTTCAATGACATGGTTGATTTTGTGAAATTTTATTTTTAATAACTAATTCTTTTGAATATTTTTTGCTGAAATGACTTATTCTGTCATCTTTATATATTTTAGTTCAAATTTTAAAATTAATTAAAGTTTAACCTACTTCATATCTATAGTAACACGCCGAATTATTATTTTTGATAAAATATAAACTAGAGAATGTCATTACATTTTAATCCGAGAGATATTACATGGCTTGCCTTCAACGAAAGGGTGCTTCAGGAAGCTATGGACGAAAAAGTACCTTTGCACCTCAGAATCCGTTTTCTTGGGATTTTTTCAAATAATTTAGATGAATTTTTCAGAGTACGTGTTGCCGGATTAAAGCGTGCCATGGATTTTAAGGAAAAAGTAATCGCGGAATCCTTTTATCAGCCGCCTTCCAAAATCCTGCAGAAGATCAATGATCTTGTCATAAAACATCAGCAGAATTTTGATAAAACCTGGAAAAAAATACAAGCCGAAATGGCTGAGCAGAAGGTTTTCATTAAAACTTCAAAAAATCTGAGCGCCAAGCAGAAAGAATTTGTCAGAAGATATTTCGATGAAGTAGTGGAATCTAATGTGATCCCGATCCTTCTTCATGAAAACACACCAATGCCTTATATGAGGGATAAAAGCCTTTATCTGGGTATTGCAATGAGAAAAAAAGACTGGCAGTATTCCAGCAATTATGCCATTATAGAAATTCCTTCCCGCTTTGTAGGAAGATTTGTCCTGCTCCCGACAGATGATCCGGAAGAAAAAAATGTAATGCTTCTGGAGGATGTAATTACTTTCAACCTGCCCCATATTTTCTCTTATTTTGGGTATGATGAGTTTTCTGCTAATGCTTTTAAAGTAACAAAAGATGCAGAGCTTGATCTAGATAACGATATAAGGACCAATTTTGCAGAAAAAATAGAAAAGGGGTTAAAAAACAGAAGAAAAGGAAAGCCCACACGTTTTGTTTTTGATAAAGATATGGATAAAGCACTCCTTGAAATGCTGATCCGAAAACTAAACCTTACCAAAAAAGACAGCATTATCCCGGGCGGAAAGATTCATAATTTTAAACATTTTATGGATTTTCCTGATGTTTTTGAAAAATACGAAAGGCCAGCCGAAAGAACTTCCTTTACCCATCCCGCCTTTGAACATGGAGAACGGGTAACTGAAGTAATTATGAAGCATGATGTATTTCTTACCTTCCCTTATCATAAATATAATCCCGTAATTGACCTTCTTCGTGAAGCCGCAATGGATCCTGAAGTGAAATCAATACAGATAACAGCCTACCGACTGGCGAGCAGCTCGAAGATCATTAATGCTTTGATTTATGCAGCGAGAAACGGCAAAGAAGTGACCGTAATGCTCGAGCTTCAGGCAAGATTCGATGAGGAATCCAATCTGGAATGGAAAGAAATGCTGGAGCCGGAAGGCATCACCGTACTGGTTGGGATTCCCAACAAGAAAGTGCATGCAAAACTTTGTGTCATTAAGAAAAGATCACACAATAAAACCATTCAATACGGTTTTGTAAGCACCGGAAACTTTAATGAAAAAACGGCAAGAATCTACGGAGATCATTTGCTGATGACTGCAGACAGAGGAATAATGGCTGATATTAATAAGGTATTCAGCGTTCTGAAAAAACCGAAAGATGATTATCTTCCTGTTTTAAAAACATGTAAAAATTTACTGGTCTGCCCCCAGTTTATGCGTGAAAAAATTGTTCACCATATTGATAAAGAAATAGAAGAGGCAAAAGCCGGGAGAAAAGCGGAAATGATCATCAAAGCAAACTCACTGAGTGACAGAGCTTTAATCGAAAAGTTATATGACGCCGCAAAAGCCGGAGTAGTGATCAGGATGATTGTAAGAGGAATCTACTGCGCTGTAAACCAGAAAGATTTTAAAGAAAAAATAAAAGCAATCAGCATTGTAGATGAATACCTGGAACATGCCAGAGTAATGTATTTCTATAACAAAGGCGCTGAAGACCTTTACATCTCTTCCGCAGACTGGATGACAAGAAACCTCGACTACAGGATAGAAGCAGCCGCAAAGATCACAGACAAAAATCTCAAGAAAGAATTGAAGGATATTTTGGACATACAGTTGAGTGATAACGTAAAAGCTCGTATTTTAGACAAAAAATTGAGCAACGAGTACATAAGAAACGATAAGAAGGAATGTCGCTCACAGATTGAAACATACAAATATTTAAAAGAAAAAACCAGTAAAAAATGAAGATCGCAGCCATAGACATCGGTAGTAATGCAGCCAGGCTCCTGATAAATGAAGTAAAGATCAATAACAAAGAACCGGAATTTATTAAGCTTAATCTTTTGAGGATACCTTTAAGATTGGGAATGGACGTTTTTACTTTAGGTAAAATCGGGGAAGAAAGAGAAAAAATGGTGGTAGATTCTATGAAAATTTTCAGCGATCTGATGAAAATTTACAAAGTAGAACACTACCGGGCCTGCGCTACCAGTGCGATGCGGGATGCAGAAAACGGTCAGAAAATCATAGATGAGGTAAAGAAAACATCAGGAATAGATATAGAAATCATTTCCGGAGATGAGGAAGCAACGCTGGTCTTCGAAAACCATGTAGCAGAAGGCCTGGACAAAGAATTTGCCTACCTGTATGTAGATGTTGGCGGCGGTTCCACAGAGCTTACTTTCTACGAAAACGGAAAAATGAAGTATGAAAAATCTTTCAATATCGGGACAATCCGTCTTCTGAACAATCTTGTCTCTCCGGACAACTGGAAGGAAATGAAGGAGGAAATCCAAACCCATATTGTGAGCAAAAAGCCCATTGTAGCTATAGGTTCCGGTGGAAACATCAATAAAGTGTTTTCCATGAGCAAAACTAAAGACGGCAGGCCAATGACCCTTGCCCACCTCAAAAAAGTCTACAAAGAATTCGACGACCTTTCCGTGGAAGAAAGAATGACCAAATACAATATGCGAGAAGACAGAGCCGATGTATTGGTACATGCCTTGAAGATCTACAACAACGTGATGTCATGGTCTGACATAAACAGGATTTTTGTTCCGAAAATCTCCGTTGCAGACGGTCTGATCCATAATATTTACAGTAAATTAAATGATAAAAAATAATTTTAATTATAAACTTTGAAAACCGGTCACTTGATCGGTTTTTTTATTTAGAAGTTATTTAAATGGCCAGAGCCTTGTCAAGGTTTAAACCTTGACAAGGCTTCCGATTTCGACACTGTTTTAAAAGCCTTCATTTACAAGCTGGCCTCACTCCATGCAATGACCTCAAAAAAATAGGTAAATTTTACTGCCACATAAAGTAAAAATAAAATATAAAACGTCATTAAGAATAACAACATTAAAAAAATGAACCCAATCAAAATAATACTCACAGGAGCAACAGGAATGGTAGGTGAAGGCGTTTTAATGGAATGCCTCGACAATCCCAATGTTTCAGAAATCCTCAGTGTAAGCCGGAAACCTTCCGGAAAAAAACATGCTAAACTGAAAGAATATATCATCCCGGATTTTCTAAAAATTGATGAAAATGATGAAAACTTTAAAGGTTATGATGCCGTCTTCTTCTGTGCCGGAATCAGCAGCGTAGGAATGAATGAGGAAGAATACACCAAAATCACTTACGATACTACTTTACATTTCGCAAAAGCCGTGGTAAACAAAAATCCAGGCATGGTCTTCAATTATGTTTCAGGAGCTTATACCGATAAAACCGAAAGCGGAAAAGTAATGTGGGCGAGGGTAAAAGGCAGAACAGAAAATGCTTTACGAAAGGTGGGCTTCAGGGCGGTGTATAATTTTCGTCCCGGATTTATGAAACCTGTGGAAGGCCAGCAAAATGTAAAATGGTTCTTTAAACCTATTATTTTACTTTTTCCTATTGTAATTCCCTCAAAATCATTAACTTTACATGAAGTGGGAAAAGCAATGATCAATGCCGTTCAGAAAGGATACCCAACATCAACTTTAGAAATTAACGACATTAAAAATTTAGCGATATGAAAGAAATGATTAAAAGAATTTTTCTGGTTGCTTTTATATTACTGGTGCTTACGGCTATTTCCGGTTTTTTTTATATGCAGAAACATCCCATGGAAGGAAATAAATCTACCAAAGTCCTGAACTTTTCCGGTAAAGCTTCAAAATAACGGATGATATAAAAGCAATACTTCAAAATGCATCACGTATAGCTAATTGTTTAAATTGGCTTATATTTTTTTGCGATTTACATCTTCTCTTTTAATAATTAATCAATTTGCCCGAAAATTACCTATTTATTAAACATTTATTAAAATTATCTTAAAATGTTTACAGAGTAGAAACATCATTTTTGCACTACATTAAAGTAAGTAAAAAATGATTAATAACTACTTGTTAAAAGGTTCTGTAGCAGCCGCATTCTTTCTTCAGGGTGCTGTTTTCGGGCAAACCTCTCTTATCCATTACTGGAATTTCAATAACAATGCATCCGAAGCTTCCATTACCGCACCTACTTCTACTTTGGCAGGCGGATCAATGGCTGCCGTAACCAACGGAACTACCGTGGTGGATTTTGCGGGCGGAACCGGACAGAATTTTAATATCGAAAATCTTAATGCCAGAAACGGAGACGCTTCAGGAACACATTTGAGATACAATTTTCCTATTAATGGTAATCTGCAGTTCAATTTGCCTACCACAGGCTACAACAATGTAGTGGTAAAATTTACAACAAGAAGATCCGGTTCCGGAGCGGGGACACAAAGCTGGTCTTATTCCCTGGACGGAACTACCTTCGTACCTTACCAGACGGTTGCTCCACTGGACGCAAATCCGCAGCTGATTACGTTTGATTTTTCTTCTATTTCAGGGGTTTCCAACAATCCTAATTTTAAATTAAAAGTTGAATTTTCTGCAGGAACAGGCGGAACCGTAGGAAACAACCGCTTTGACAACTTTACCGTAGATGCAGATCCTGCAGGAGGAGCCGACACTACTCCGCCTACTGTAACCTACCTCCCTGCAAACAACACAAATAATGCCTCTACCACTGTAAACCCTACCATTTCTTTTAATGAAAATGTAAGGCTGACGGACAACTCAACGATCAACGATTCTAATGCACAAAATCTTGTAGATTTCCGTCTTGGAAATGCTTCAGGAGCTCAGGTTCCCTTTACAACCACTTTCGCTAATAATAAGATTACCGTAATCCCCACTTCCGGTATGACTCCGAACCAGACGTATTATCTGGCATTAAAACCGAATATGGTGGAGGATACAAGCGATAATGGAGTCAGCACAGTTACTTCCACTACATTTACAACGGCAGGAACTTCTATTGCTTTAGATAAAAACTTTATTAAAGTAAATGAAAATGTGGGAACTTTAGCATTTAAGATTAATGTTACCAATCCAGCTGCTGCAACAGTAAATCTTGTAGTAAAACCTGCCCCGTTCAGTACGGCAGACAGCAGTGATTTTACCTTGACCAGCCAGACCATAAACATTGTCCCGGGAACAACATCTTATACCGTAAACATCCCTATCGTGGATGACACTGCAGAAGAGCAGCACGCAGAATATTTTGTTGTAAGCCTTGAAAATCCTGCAGGAGCAACCATTTCTGGTGATAATAATGCGACAGTTTATATTGTAGATAATGATAAGCCGGCCCCGGTTCCTTCCCATCAGATTTCATTAAATTATATCGGAAGTTTTGACCCTTCGGGAAATAATAACAGCTCTACGGAAATTGTAGTTCATGATCCTGCAACACAGAGGTTATTTACTATCAGTTCTATTACAGATGTTTTTGATATCATCAATTTCAGCAATCCTAATTCACCAACGGTCATCAGCACTGTAGACATGTCTCCATACGGCGGGATTACAAGCATCGCCATTAAAAACGGAATCATCGCTGCCGCTTCTCCGAATACCAATCCTCAGCAAAACGGCTCAGTGGTTTTCTTTGACATCAACGGAAACTTCCTGAAGCAGGTAACAGTAGGAGCATTGCCAGATATGGTAACTTTCTCGCCGGACGGTACAAAAGTGATCACGGCCAATGAAGGCGAACCCAATGATGCCTACACCGTAGACCCGGAAGGAACCATCAGCATTATTGATATTTCAGGAGGAGTAAATAATCTGACCCAAACGAACGTAACTACACTTAATTTCAACGCTTTTGATTCTCAGGTTGCTGCATTAACAGCCACTGGTTTAAGAAAAGTAAGAACCAACAATACCCTTTCCCAGGATCTTGAGCCTGAGTATATTACCATAAGCTCAGACAGCCAGAAAGCATGGGTCACACTTCAGGAAAATAATGCCGTTGCAGAAATTAATTTAAATACAAAAACGATCACAGGAATCTGGGGATTAGGCAAAAAAGATATGAGCCTTCCCGGAAACGGATTCGATGCTTCTGATAACAATGGTGAAGTATTAATCGCCAACTGGCCTGTAAAAGCCTATTACCTGCCGGATGCTATTCAGAATTATAAGGTAGGGAATACAAATTATATCGTAACAGCTAATGAAGGAGATGAAAAAGACCTTTCTGGATTCAGTGAAAGAACTACGGTGGGAGCGAATGGCTATACTTTGGACTCCGCTATTTTTCCTCAATCAGCAATATTAAAAGCGTCTTATAACTTAGGAAGATTCAGGGTTTCAAATGCCACAGGAAATACGGACGGAGATGCGGAATTTGAGGAAATAGCAGCTTTAGGAGCCCGTTCTTTCTCTATTTTCAATGCAGATACAAAACAAATTGTATATGACAGCGGCGACAGGTTCGAAAGATATATTGCAGCAAGCCATCCATTGATCTTCAATGCTGACAACGAAGCAAACGGCGCAAAAAACAGAAGCCGCGCAAAAGGCCCAGAACCTGAGGGTGTTGCTTTGGGAACAGTGAACGGACAAACGTATGCTTTCATTACCCTTGAAAGAACCGGAGGTGTAATGGTTTATAATATTACAGACCCGAACAATCCTACTTTCACGGATTATAAGCATTCCAGAATGACCTCCGCTTTCGGTGGAGACAACGGTCCGGAAGGAATCATCTATGTAGCACCTGAAAATACAACTACAGGAAAAGGCTACGTAATTATTGCCAACGAGATCAGCGGAACATTATCCATGTACGAGATCCTTAATACAACATTGGCAGCCGGTGAAGTAAAAGCCGAAAAAGCTACCTTTAACGTATTCCCGAATCCTGTAACAAAAGGCAGCCCGCTTTATTTCAACAGAGCGCAGGATTATGAATTATACGATATGTCCGGAAAATTAATCGGAAAAGAAAAAAATGCTTTAACAATAGACACTTCAAAGCTTTCTACAGGAGTTTATCTTGTAAAAACTTCAGAAGGACACTTAAAAAGAGTGATTGTAAAGTAGAAATAGTAATTAGTTGATTGAAAAGCTCCGGATTTTATTCGGGGCTTTTTCGATTTATTTTTTTTGAGATAAAACACCCCGGTGAACGGTTTCACAGGGGTTTATATCTTTAATGCATATCATCATAGATCCTCACAAGATCCACCACATTTTTGACCTGTAGTTTTTCGAAAATCTTTTTCTTATAAGTACTTATTGTGGACATTTTTAAATTCAGGATGTTGGAAATTTCTATATTCCCGTTACCTTCTGCAAGAAGCTTGAATATCTGGAATTCCCTTTTGGAAAGCCTTTCCACAGAATGGCTGTCGCTAGAATGGGTCACCAGTTTTTTCATCATATTTACCGTATAATGATACCCCTCTTCAAATATTGCAGAAACGCTGGTAAGAATTTCAAACTCCGATGCACCTTTGTTCAGGTAGCCCGCTGCACCTTCTTCAATATACTGAATGCCTATATTTTCGTCATACGCGGAAAAAATAAGAATCTTTAGCTGCTTTTGTCTCTTTTTCAGGTCTTTTATCATCGCCTTAAAAATACTTTCCGGTATATCAATATCAAGGATTAAAAGATCATACAGCTGTTTAGTGACCTTTTCTTTCGTTTCGTGATATGTTTCGGCAAAATCTATTTTACATGGATATTGAAGTTTTGATTCCAACAGCAAAGCCGTACCAGTCCTGACAACATAATGACCATCTGCAATAAGTATATTTTTCATAGTGTTTAGTTTTGATAATAATTTCCATAAGAATTAATTAATTTATGGAAAAATAACTTTTTTTCTTTTTTACAAATTGCAATACAAGTTATAGACCAAATATGATCCCGCTTTTTAAATAAAATTCTTTGTTTAAAGCACTTACAGACCACTCGCGCACAAGCAGTATCATTCTGAAAAAAATTTCAGAATCTATAATTTTGTGTAAGCACTTTAAAAAATACTAAATGTTAAAAGTGTGAAAATGAAAAGTATTTTACAACTACACATCCCCATATAGCATTGTAAATTATTCTACAAAAATAATACATATAATATTCACATAGATGTAGAATTATTACTATAAAAATTTCATAATTTCTTCTAAGATTTTCTTAAAAGTAAAAATATGGGCTTTATTGAATCCTTTATTCTATTAATCAAAAGGTTACATTTAAGAATATTTAATAAAAAATTGACATTAAAATAAAATTAAAATTAATTTTTAATAAAATATAAGTCTCAATCCCATGATTTTAATTCAATATCTGACTGGAAATTTCACCCATAAAAACAAAAAGACAGACCAAAAGCCTGTCTTTATAAAATATATTTTTCTAATACTACTCTACGCTTATTACTTTTTCGATTTCAGGAGCGTGCTGCTTGATGGTATTTTCTACCCCTAATTTCAATGTTGAAAAATTAAGAGAACACCCGGAGCAGTTTCCTAAAAGTTTTACATAAACCAGATTATCCTTCACATCAATAAGCTCAATATCTCCACCGTCTTTATTCAAAAACGGACGGATGCTTTCCAGAGCTTCCATTACCCTTGTTACAGTATCTTCGTGTGTTATATTTGTTTCCATATTTTTTTCAGTTCAATTCGGTTTTTTTCAAAATTTTTTGAAAAATATTTATTTTGCTTTCGGCGAGCATCCTGCCATTGTTGTGATTTTTACCGCTTCAGTCGGAGGAAGGCTTTTATTTCTTTCTACCAGGCTTTCTACCATTTTGCGGGCAGTTTCCGTGTAAATTTCTTCAATTTTAGATCCCTCCTGCAAAGCCGCCGGTCTTCCTACATCTCCTGCCTCTCTGATACTCTGGATCAATGGAATCTCTCCCAGCACAGGAATTCCAAGATCTTCAGCAAGATATTGCGCCCCCTGTCTTCCAAAGATATAATATTTATTCTCCGGCAATTCTTCCGGTGTAAAATACGCCATATTTTCTATTAATCCAAGAACAGGAATGTTAATACTT
The DNA here is from genome assembly GCF_000430825.1 of Chryseobacterium daeguense DSM 19388. Taxonomy (GTDB): domain Bacteria; phylum Bacteroidota; class Bacteroidia; order Flavobacteriales; family Weeksellaceae; genus Chryseobacterium; species Chryseobacterium daeguense. The sequence continues at coordinate 135,383 of NZ_AUMT01000005.1, forward strand.
TCCATCTGGAACATGGCAATACCCTTTCTTACATCTGCAAGAGCCACATGCTGGGGCGTACTTACAATCACTGCACCCGTTACAGGAACTTCCTGGATGATTGATAAGTGAATGTCACCCGTGCCCGGAGGAAGGTCGATCAGTAAAAAGTCTAGTTCTCCCCATGCTGCATCTCTGATCATCTGGTTTAATGCTTTTGAAGCCATCGGGCCTCTCCACACTACTGCCTGATTGGCACCAGAGAAATATCCTATCGAAAGCATTTTCACACCATAATTTTCTACAGGTTTCATCTTGCTTTTTCCATCTACATCTACAGAAATCGGCTTTTCGCCTTCTGTATCAAACATGGTAGGAACAGACGGGCCATAGATATCGGCATCCAATAAACCTACTTTGAAGCCCATTTTTGCTAAAGTAACCGCCATATTGGCAGAAACCGTAGACTTACCAACTCCTCCCTTTCCAGAAGCGATGGCGATAATATTTTGAATCCCGGGAATCTGTTTTCCCTTGATCTGACTCTGCTGAATTTCACTGGGCTCCGGAGAAACTATTTTAAGTTTTAATGTAATTTCTTCTCCGAATTCACTTGCAAAAGCCTGCTTCATTGCCGCCTCCAGCTTTTTCTTTTCGTGCATTGCAGGGGAATGTGCAGTCATATCAATATATACATCGTTGCCCATAACCTGGAAGTTACTTACCAGGTCATCAACTTCTATCTCTTTAAGGAAATTCTGAACCTTTTCTTTCGTCAACATAAACTAAATAAATTGTTTACAAATTTACGGAATTTTTACCTATTTAGAATAAGTAAACTCAATGATAGATATTTTCTTTTGTGAAACCAAAATTTATAGTACTTTAGGGGAATTTTAATTTTTTACATGATGAAAAAAATAATAGTCGTTCTTTTAGGAATTGTTGCTCATAATTTATTTTCACAAAATTATTCGCAATATGTAAATCCTTTCATAGGAACCGGCGGACACGGACACACATTTCCGGGCGCCATCGTTCCTTTCGGCATGGTACAGCTTTCTCCGGATACAAGGGTAGACGGAAGCTGGGACGGTTGCAGCGGGTATCACTACTCAGATTCTGTAATCTATGGCTTTTCTCACACACACCTCAACGGAACCGGAGTTTCAGATTATGGAGACATAATGCTGATGCCCACTATGGGAAATCCGAGCTTAGATAATAAAGAATATTCATCAAAATTTTCCCATAAAAACGAAAAAGCTTCGGCTGGATTTTATTCTGTTAAGCTTGATAAGAACAATATAGACGTACGCTTGACGACTACAAAAAGAGTTGGTTATCATGAATACACCTTTAATAATGCAGGGAACGCCAATATCATTTTAGACTTAAATCATAGAGATAAACTACTTGAAGGTGAGGTAAAAATTATCGACGACAAAACCATCGAAGTTTTCCGTAGAAGTGAAGCCTGGGCGACTAACCAATACATTTATGCAAGAATTGAGTTTTCAAAACCAATGAAAATTTCAAAGAAAAATGTAAACGGAAAAGATGAAAAGACCCTTTTCACAGGAACAATACTGGCTCTGGCATTTTCATCAAATGTAAAAAAAGGAGAAAAGATCAATGTAAAAGTAGCGATTTCTCCCACCGGATATGAAGGTGCAGGAAAAAATATGCTGGCCGAAGGAAAATCTAATAATTTCTCTGAAATTCAAAAGCAGGCTGTTGCGGACTGGGATAAAGAATTATCAAAAATTGAGGTAAAATCTTCCGATAAAGATAAACTGACCGTTTTCTACACAGCGATGTATCACGTTTTCACCCAACCGAACATCAATATGGACGTGGACGGAAAATACAGAGGCCGCGACAACAAGTTTTACATGGCCAAAGGCTTCGATTATTACTCGGTTTTTTCACTTTGGGATACTTTCAGGGGAGCGCATCCTTTAATGACTTTAATTGACAGAAAAAGAACGGCAGATTTCATCAATACTTTCATCAAACAATACGAACAGGGCGGAAAGCTTCCGGTTTGGGAGCTGGCTTCCAACGAAACGGAATGCATGATCGGTTACCACGCCGTTTCTGTAATCGCAGACGCGATGGCAAAAGGAATTACAGGCTTTGATTATGAAAAGGCATTCCAGGCTTCGAAAAACTCTGCAATGCTGGATATTTTTGGTTTAAATGCTTACAAACAAAACAATTATATCTCTATTGATGATGAGCACGAAAGTGTTTCAAAAACAGTAGAATACGCTTATGACGACTGGTGTATTGCCCAGATGGCTAAAATTTTAGGCAAAAAAGAAGATTATCAGTATTTCATGAAGCGTTCCCAAAACTGGAAAAATCTCTACAATCCAAAGAACGGATTCATGCAGCCAAGAAAAAACGGAAACTGGTATGAACCGTTCGAACCAAGGGAAGTTAACAATAATTATACGGAAGGAAACTCATGGCATTACTCCTATTCTGTTCAGCAGGATATTCCGGGGTTAATTGCAGCTCATGGAGGAAAAGAAAAATTTGAACAGTTTATTGATGCTATTTTTGCTGCTCCTGATAAAACTACCGGCAGAGAACAGGTGGATATTACAGGGTTGATGGGTCAATACGCACAGGGAAATGAACCGAGCCACCACATCGCTTATCTTTACAATTATGTAGGGAAACCGGAAAAAACGGATGCAAAAATTAAATACATTTTAGATAACTACTATAAAAATGCTCCGGACGGCCTTATTGGAAATGAAGACTGCGGACAGATGAGCGCATGGTACATCCTAAGCACAATGGGAATTTATTCTGTAACTCCCGGACTTCCGGAATGGCAGACTACGAAGCCCTATTTTGATGAGGTAAAAATTCATTTAGAAGACGGAACTACAAAAGTGATCACAAAAAATACAGGCAGAGAAGAGCTTAGAAAGTTAGGTTTCGAAAACGCAAAATCTTTTAAAGATTATAAATATGACGAACTTACTGCATCTCCTGTAATTTCTGCGGCAAGAATTTTTGATTTAAATACAAAAGTGGAAATCACAGCCCTGAATCCAAACGATAAAATATATTATATGACTTTGGACGAAGGTGATGCGAACGTAAGAAAGACTTTCACACCTTATAAAGGTCCTTTCACGATTTTAAAAACAACCCAGGTTTCTGCTTATGCGGAAAGAAATGGTGAGAAAAGCTCTGTTACGGTTGCCAACTTCAACAGAAGACCAAACAACTGGGGCATAACAGTAAACGCAAAAGTAAATCCTCAATATATGGCAAGTGGAAATCTGGATCTAATTGACGGTATAAACGGTGATGTAAACTGGAGAAAAGGTGAATGGCTGGGCTATCAGGGACAGACATTTGAGGCTATTATTGATATGAAATCCCCTCAGCAGATCAAAAATTTATCTTCAACCTATCTTCAGGACAGCAAAGCATGGATTTTGATGCCGAAAAAGGTAGAATATTACGCATCAATGAACGGTAAAGATTATATCCTCCTGAAAACCGTAGACAATACAGTAGATCCGAAAAACGAAACAGTTCAGGTAAAAGATTTTTCCACGGATATTCTTCCAACCGAAGCACGATACATTAAAGTGAAAGCCTACCATTTCGGGAAATTACCGGAGTGGCATCAGGGTGCGGGCGGCGAAGCTTATATTTTTATTGATGAGATTTCTGTGAAATAAATAAATTTAGAATTAAATATAAAAACCTTTCGATTTTTCGGAAGGTTTATTTTTTACTGTTTATCTGCTTTAGAAATCCTTCGACTTCGCTCAAGATGACATCTCTAATACTAATCGTTATTAAACGAGCAGCATAAATAGTTTTTCGGTGTCATCCTGAGCGAAGTCGAAGGATCTCCATAAATGTTTTCATCCATAAAGGAAATTCTTATAAATATTTCCTTGGAATGAAAAAGGCTGCCATTCAATGGTGCTGAGGTTCTCGAAGCCACCAGTCCTGACATCCTAGCCCCGATTGCAATGAAAATCCTTTGCAAAAAAAGATTGTAATGGAAAGCGGGAAATAGCTTCAAATAAAAAATAAATGGTCAACAATGAAGAAAAAATTCACTATTGACCATTCACTAGCGCAAGCTAATTCACCTTACATTTTCCCTCCGTGATTTTCAAGCTGTCCTTCCCATTTCGAGACAGCAGAGGTAGCTAGGGCATTTCCTAAAACGTTCGTCATACTTCTTCCCATATCGCAAAAATGGTCGATCGGTAAAATTAAAGCGATCCCTTCCGGCGGGATTCCAAACATAGAACACGTGGCAACGATGATTACCAGAGATGCTCTCGGAACGCCTGCAATTCCTTTTGAAGTAAGCATTAAAACCAAAAGCATGGTAACCTGCTGACCTATCGACATTTCAATTCCGTAAATCTGGGCAATGAAAATGGATGCAAACGTCATGTACATCATGCTCCCATCCAGGTTGAATGAATACCCCAAAGGCAGAATAAATGAAACCACCCTGTTGTTACACCCAAATCTCTCCAACTCTTCCACCAGCTTTGGGAAAACCGCTTCCGAGCTCGTTGTGGAAAAAGCAATCAGCAAAGGCTCTTTGATTCTTCTTAATAATTCAAAAAGACGGTTTCCGAGGATAAGATATCCTACCAATAAAAGAACCAGCCAAAGAATAGCAAGTGCAAAGAAAAAGTCTCGTAAATAGATTGCATACACTTTAAAAATTTCAAAACCATTAGTTGCAACTACCGCTGCAATGGCTCCCAAAACTCCCAGCGGTGCAAACCACATGATATAACCTACCATTTTCAGGATTCCGTGTGCGATAATATCAAATAATTTGATGACAGGCTGTGAATATTCTTCACCCATATTGGCCAGGGCAACTCCAAACATAATGGAGAAAACCACGATCTGCAATACTTCATTGGTAGCAAAAGCCTCAAAAATACTTTTAGGGATAACGTGTTTCACAAAGTCTTCCATGGAGAAACCTTTACTGCTCTTCAGTAATTCTTCCGCTGACGCAGCATCCTGAATCGGCAGCTTGGTAACGTGTCCCGGCTCCAGCCAGTTGACAAGCACCAAACCTATAAATAGAGAAATAAGAGACGCAGAAATAAACCATAGCATAGCCTTTGTACCTACCCTTCCGATCATTTTGATATCGCTCATCTTAGCAATTCCCACCACCAAAGTAGTGAACACTAGCGGAGCAATGATCATCTGAACCAAACGGATGAAAACCGTCCCCAGAAGTTTGATATTTTTGGAAAAAGGCTCTGCACTTTCCGGATACTGTATATGTACAAAACCTCCAATTCCTACACCTAAAATAAGCGCGATAACAATTGTTATAAATAGTTTATTCTGTCCTTTCATAAATTAATTTCAAGTTCAGCAAATATAATATTTTTACAATTGGCGCCAAGCTCAAGATAACAAGATTAATTAATCTGCAAAAGCCGGCTGTAATTTAAATAAACTGATTCATAAAATATTATAAGAAAGTTTACAATATTTAACTGATTTTTATCCTTTTGGTATAAATTTTATTGTTACATTTGATTGTATTAACAACATTTAAAATATACAACTATGAAAAAAACTATCGCAATGGCTGCATTGGCTGTAGCCGTATCATTCGGGGCGGTTTCTTGTAAAAAGAAAGTTTCAGATGCTGATCTTCAAACCCAGGCTACCACTGTAGTTACCTCTAACCCAAGCGCTTCTGTGGAAGTAAAAAAAGGTGAGGCCCATCTAAGCGGAACATTCGAAACTCAGGAAGCTAAAGACGCAATGATCGCCCAGCTAAAAGCAATCAAAGGGATCACTGGTGTTCATGACATGGCTACTGTAGCTCCTGCTGCACAGGCAGCTGCGCCGGTTGAGACTCAATCTGCTGTAGACCCTGCCGTTCAGCAAAAAGTACAGGATGCGGTGAAAGATTTCCCTTCCGTAAAAGTAGAAACTGTAAACGGGGAATTAACCCTTACAGGAACAGTATCTTCTGCTGATGCAAGAAAAATCAAAGAATCGGTAGATGCTTTGAAAGTTGGAAAAGTAAACTATAACTACACTGTAAAATAATTAAAAATGAGCACATTACAAGATAAATATTCAAGCGTGGTTTCAGCTGCTCAGTCTGCAGGAATCTCTAATCTACAAGTTCAGGAACAGGACGGAATTCTTTATGTTTCCGGAAATGCATCCAATACAGCTGCAAAAGACGCCGTATGGAATGCTTTAGGAGCCATTGATTCTTCTTATTCTGCATCAGATATTAATATAGATGTACAGGTGGCAGGCCTTTCTGCAGGTGCTTCCCTTACAGTTTCTACAGATGAATCCAATCTTAACATCAGACAGGAGCCTTCTACAGATGCTGCTGTTGTGGGTAAGGCTGCAAAAGGTTCATCAGTTACATTGATCGAGCAGACTTCAGATGACTGGTGGAAGGTAAAAACCGACGACGGACAGGAAGGATATGCATACTCAAGATATTTAAGAGCTTAAATTAATAAGAATTTAATATAAATTTCAAAATAAACATCCCGATTCAGGGATGTTTTTTATATTTTAGCCCGTTAAAGAAAATTTAGTTTAATGAAGAAAATTTTATGGCTGCTTTTATTTTCATTCGGTTTTTTGGTTCTGAATGGGCAAAGTCTTACCATCAACGGGAAGGTTTCAGATTTTGAAAACAAGCCCGTAGAAAATGCAGCCGTTTATCTTATTAAACAAAAAGATTCTTCCGTTATAAAATCATCTTCCACCAATAAAGAGGGTAAATTTTCATTAACAATAAATGAAATCAATGAGCCATCAACCTTAAAAATTGATGCGGCCAAGCTAGTATCTTATTCTAAAAATTTTGACAAAATAACCCGCTCATTAGCTTTAGATGAAATAAAACTTGACAAAGACAACATTTCCAATATTGAAGAGGTTGTGATCACCGCTTCTCCCGTTAAAATCAAAAAAGATACGATTGAATATAACGCAAATGCCATCAAGGTACGTCCCGACAGTAATATCAAAGAGCTTTTAAAAAATATTGACGGTGTGGAAGTGGATACCGACGGAAAAATTACAGTAAACGGAAAAGAGGTAGACCAGATTATGATCAACGGGAAGCCTTTTTTTGATACCAAAGGGAAAATCGCCTTAGAAAACATCCCGGCCGATATTATTAAAAAAATCCAGGTAACTTCTACAAAAACCAAAGAAGAAGAACTTACCGGAAAAACGCCCAAATCTGAAAAATCAACCATTAATTTTTCCATTGATGAAAAGAAAAACCAGGGATTTATTTCACGACTGACTGGTGGATACGGAACAGACAAAAGATATGAGGCCAGCGGATTTTTAAGCTATTTTAAAAATAAAACGAAAATCAGTCTGCTTGGTTCATCCAATAATATAAACACCAAAGGTTTTACCAATGATGAAGCGCAAAATTTAGGCGGAAACGCCGGATCACGGGCCGGAAGTAATATGAAGGGAATTCAGAAATCGACAACCGTTGGCGTAAATTACAGTGATCAGCTGAGCCAAAATGTGGATCTTGAATCCTTAGGAGCCACCCGTACGGAAACAAATCTTGAAACAGCATCCAAAGTCTCAAGAACAACATTCCTTCCTGATTCTACCCTGAAAACCGATTCAGAAAATCATGCTGATAACAATACAGAACAGTATAATTTTAATTCATCTGTGAAAATAAGTCCCGATTCTTTGAGCACTGTGTATTTTTCTCCGACACTTTCGCTTTCCAAGACCACGGGCTTTAGAACAACAAAATCTGTCACCTACAAAGATGATGTACTCGCAAATGAAAGTGAATCTGCTACCAACACAAATTCTGAAAATAATAGTTTCAGTCCAAATCTTCATTATTCAAAAAAGTTTAAAAAGAAAGGACGCAGCTTTTATGCAAGCCTGAACACCACAATTTCCGAATCAAAAAGTGATAACCTGGTGAAATCCAGCACAAAATTCTATCAAAGCACCGATCCGGATGATGTCCGGGATCAAATATCACAAAGTAAAAACCAAACCAACAACTATGCTTTCAATGCAAAATATGCTGAACCCATTTCTGATTCTTTAACGGTAAGCTTAGGTTTAAGTTATAATTCAGAAAACTTATCAAACATGAGAAACGTTAATGATTTTGATGAAAATACAGGTCAATACTCACTCAACAATATTCTTTTATCCAATAGCTCAGATCAAAAGAACAGTCAGCTTTCACCTGAAATCAACATAGAGCTCAACAAGAAAAAATTTAATCTCTGGGCCTCTACCAACGTAAATTTTTCGGATCTGAATTATAATGCAATTTTCAACGGACAATATTATGAGCTTCAGCGGAATTTTGCTTTGCCGGATTATTCTGCCGGATTCCAGTACCGTATTTCTGAAAACTCAAAACTAAGTATTTATAATTCGGCAAGCTATACGGTTCCAACTCCGGAAAAAGTGATCCCGTACGTGGATGAATCCAACCCGCTGATCACCTATGAAGGAAATCCTGACCTTAAAAATGCATGGAGCAACAGAACAAGTGTCTACTTTAATAATTTTAATGTAAAAAAGAGTTTTAATTATAATGCCAATATAAGTTTCACTTATAACAACAATGATATTACGAATTTCTCATTTTATGACGAATCCGGTAAACAGTTTGTCACTTACAGAAATATCAGTGGAAACAAAACGGTAAGCCTTGGAGGAAGCTTAGGAAAAACCTATAAATGGAATGACAGTAAATTAACAATAAGACCTAAAGCAAACTTAAACTACAGATACAATAAGGGCTACATCAACGGGCAGGAATTTACGGGGAACTCATACACATTTACACCGGGAATCAGTCTCATTTATGACAAAAAGGATAAAATCAATATAAAACCTTCTTATAACGTAAATTATACTTTTTCAAACTATAAAAACTACAGTGTTGAAAGCATTAATAATACCTATCAGACTTTCGGGCTGGAACTTACAAATTACTTTTTAAAAACAAATCTTATCTTCGAAAATGATTTTGAATACAATACAAGCTCCAATATTACGCCCGGTTTCAAAAAAGATTTCTATTTCTGGAATACAAGTGTAGGATATACATTCTACAAAAAACAGTTGACTGCGAGGGTAAGGGTTTACGACATTCTGAACCAGAACCAAAGTGTAAGAAGAACAATAACTGCATCGTATGCGGAAGACCGTGAAGACCTGATTCTAAGACGTTATGTAATGTTTTCTCTCACCTTTAAGCTGAATAAATTCGGCGGACGAAAAATGTAGTTTATGAACACAAGTTTGTCATTCCGCAGGAATTCAGGCACAATTAGGGAAAAATAAAACTACGGCTTAGATTCCTGCGCAATAACTATTTATTGATAAAATATTATTTGTTAATTTTTAAATTTAATCTTAAACATGGATTTAATTAAAAACATTTTATGATTAAATTAGCGACAAATTTTAAGTATGAAGATTCAGTTTTCAATTGTATTTATTTTGTTATTCATTTTTGGGAATTCGCAGAATAATCAACAACCAACAGACTCATTTGTAAAAGATAATTTCACAAAGAAAGAATTTTACATCACCATGCGTGACGGAGTAAAGCTTTTCACGATTGCCTATATTCCAAAAGATATTTCCAATAAAAATAAATACCCGTTTCTGATGCAGAGAACCTGCTACAGCATTGCTCCGTACGGTGAAAACGAATACAGAAACAAGCTTGGCCCGAATCCATATTTAATGAAAGATAAGTATATTTTTATTTTTCAGAATGTTCGCGGAAGGTATATGAGCGAAGGCACGTTCACCAATATGACACCGCAGGTGGACCGCAAAACAAAGAAAGATATTGATGAAAGTACAGATACCTACGACACCATTGAATATCTTTTAAAGAATATTAAAGACAATAACGGAAAAGTAGGCCAATATGGAATTTCTTACCCTGGATTTTATACTGCTGTAGGCATTTTAGCACAGCATCCGGCATTAGTGGCCTCATCTCCGCAGGCCCCGATTTCGGATTTCTGGAATGATGATTTTCTTCACAACGGAAGATTTATGCTGGCCTATTTCAGAACTTTCCCGGTTTTCGGAGTGCAGAAAACAAAGCCCGAAAATAAAGCATGGTATACTGATTCTATGATCAAAACTACTTCTGAAGACGGTCTGAAGTTCTACAGAGACATGGGAACCCTGAAAGACGGTTACGAAAAATATTATAAGGATAATTTCTTTATGACGGAAATTATGAACCATCCCAATTACGATGAATTCTGGCAAAAAAGAAATCTACTACCCCATCTTAAAAATGTAAATCATGCGGTAATGACTGTCGGCGGCTGGTTTGATGCTGAAGATCTTTCAGGACCTTTAAATATTTACAAAACAATAGAAAAAACAAGCCCGAAGGCTAAAAACACCATCGTGATGGGACCGTTTTCACACGGAGCCTGGGCACAGGAACAGGGAAAGCATTTCCACAACCAGATTTATTTCGGGGACAGCATTGCAACGTATTACCAGAAAAATATTGAAACGAAATTTTTTAATCATTATTTAAAAGGAAATACAAAACAGGACGCCGGCTTACCGGAAGCGCTGATGTATGATACAGGAGCGAAACAATGGAGAGAATTCGCCACCTATCCTCCAAAAGAATCAAAGAAAATTAATTTTTACTTATCAGACGGAACATTAAAAAACGCAGCCGGGCAAGGCTTTTCTGAATATTACAGCGACCCAAATAATCCGGTTTTAAGTTCTGATAACCTGAAAGATTTTAATGGCTTCACACCTAAAAATTATATGTCGGAGGACCAGAGATTTGCAGTAGGAAGACCTGATGTTTTGACTTTTACAACCGATGTTTTGACTGAAGATATGACTTTTGCAGGAGAAATTTTGGCTAAATTAAATATTGCTTCCACTTCCAGCGATGCGGATTTTGCAGTGAAATTAATTGATGTTTATCCCGAAGATTTCAAACCTGCAGAAAAAAAGGAAGGCGTGATTTACGGGAATTATCACCAGATGGTAAGAAGTGAAATCATGCCTGCGAGATTCAGAAATTCAAGAGAAAAGGCAGAAGCTTTGGTTCCGAATCAGAAAACAGCTGTGAATTTCAGACTGCAGGATGTGGTTCATACTTTTAAAAAGGGACATAAAATCCAAATACAGATTTCTTCAACCTGGTTCCCGCTATTTGCCATCAATCCACAGAAATTCTTAGATAATCCGAATTTTGCAACGAAGGAAGACTATACGAAAGTATTTATCGAAGTTTTTGATGACAGTGCGATTGAAGTAGAAGTTTTGAAATAAAATAACGATGGTGGCTGAGGTTCTCGAAGCCACCATTTTGTTTTGGGATCTCACTCCTCAATCGTTCTGAACGTCAGGTTCACTCTTGGTGTTTTCACTTTCGTTGTCGGTGGAAGACGATGGAGCCAATGATCCTGAGTCGTTCCTTTCATAACCAATAAACTTCCGTTTTCTAAAAATATTTCCACTTTTTCTTTTGTCGTTTTATGTTTAAACAAAAACTTTCTTTCCGCGCCGAAGGTTAATGATGCAATGGCTCCGTGTTTTTTCAAATCCTTTTCGGCATCACTGTGGTAAGCCATTCCTTCACTTCCGTCGTGATACAGATTCAACAGGCAGGAATTGTACGTTTCCCCTGTCACTTCTTCGCATTTTTGTTTTAATTCTAATAATTCGTGAGTCCAGAACTTTGCATATTTAGTTCGCTTTGAATAGGTGTATTCAAATGGCTTTTCACCAAACCACGCTACTTTTCTTTTGGTTAAAATTAATTTTCCAAAAATGAGCGCTTCATCATTTTCCCAGGGAATCTTATTGAATAAATAATCAAAGTAAAAATCCGACTTTTCTTTGGAGAAAACTTTGCCGTAATAGTGTACAGTTCCGTCGTTGGGGAGGAGATTTAAAGGATAATCCGATATATCTTCGAATAAGTTTAACATAAATTTTAAAGTTTGATGTTTGATGTTTTTGTCATTCCGTAGGAATCTAAGCAAAATATTTTTAAAATTTAATAAATAAACCTAGATTCCTACAGAATGACAAAGATGATGTTGATTACTTACGTCGGAATCTATAAGTTTTGGCTAAAGCCAATTTCGATTTAGACATCTTTTAAACGGGCTAAAGCCCGTTTCTATTGATAAAATATTTTACGTTTTTAATGTTATTCGTGTTTATTTGTGAAAAAAATTTGTGCAATTTGTGTTTAAGAACCAGAATAAATTCTCGAACTCTCCCAACCCACAATCATCTGTTTCCTATCACTCCCCCATCGGTAACCACCCAGATTTCCGGACGATTGAATCACACGGTGACAGGGAATCAAAAATGCTACAGGATTGCTTCCAATTGCTGTACCAACCGCCCTTGAAGCTTTAGAATGACCAATTTTTTCGGCTAAATTACCATACGTAGACAATTTTCCCATCGGAATGGTAAGCAGGCTTTCCCAGACTTTCAACTGGAAATCGGTGCCTTTGAGATGTAATTTAATGGTATTAAGCTTGGTCCAGTCTTTATTGAATATAGACAGTGCATTTACCTGAAATTCATCCTTTTTTTCAAAAAAAGAAGCATTGGGAAATTTAAGCTGTAAATCTCCCAATGCTTTAATTTTATCATTTTCAAAAGCCATATAACAGATTCCTTTTTCTGTGGAAGCTGTAATTACTTTCCCAAAAGGACTTTCGGAAAAGCTATAATTGATATTAAGGCTTTTTCCGCCGTTTTTATATTCTGCCGGAGACATACCTTCGATTTTTACAAACAGATCATGCAGTCTGCTGGTACTCGAAAGCCCCGTCTCATAAGCTGTATCAAATAAACTCGCTTTTTCTTCTTTCAGTAGATTTTTAGCATGTTCCAGGCTGATGAACTGCAAAAACTTCTTCGGGCTAGTTCCTGCCCATTCAGAAAACATTTTCTGAAAATGAGCCGGACTTAAATGAACTTTCTCCGCCACTTCATCCAAATTGGGCTGAAGCTTAAAATTGCTTCGGATATACTCTATCGCTTTCGCAATTCTTTCGTAATCGATCTGATTTTGTGTGGACATAACATTGAATTTACCTCACAAATTTCCGAAGAATATAGGGCAGAAAAAATCCGATTCTTGCGAAATTTAGTTGTTGTTATAAATATGATAATAAGCAAGCATTTTGTAATATAATTTCGCTGCCAAGAAAGCACTTGGTTTTGCCATCGGAGAATCCATTAATTCAACAATGTCAAACGCGACAACGTTACATTTTTCAAATACTTTTCTTAATAATTCCAAAGTTGGATACCATTGTAAACCGCCTGGCTCAGGAGTTCCTGTTGACGGGCAAAGTGAAGGATCAAAGGCATCAAGGTCAATTGTGATATATACATTTCCCGAAACTTTTTCCAATACATCATTCACCCAGTTTTCGTTGTTGGCAATTTCGTGAGCAAAAAACACTCTTCCTTCCGGCAAATATTCTGCTTCTTCAATATCCATAGAGCGGATTCCGACTTGAACTAAATTATGCTTCTGATTCGCTTCAAAAACCGCACACGCATGATTAGAGGTAGAACCGTGGAATTCCGGACGAAGATCTGTATGAGCATCCAACTGAAGAACCGTTAAGTTCTCGAATTTCTCACCCACTGCACGAATCGAACCGATAGAAACAGAATGCTCTCCACCGAAAAGGGTGAATAATTTTCCATCATTGTTCAAAAGCTCTTTTGTTTTTTGGTAAACCGCTTCTGTCATGGCTTCAGGTGTAGAATTTTCAGAAACCTCTCCAGCCAGATAAACTCCCTCTAAATAAGGTTCAGTCTGAGTTTCTATGTCATAGAGCTCCATGTTTTCGGAAGCATTCAGGAACAATTCCGGGCCTTTGTCAGCACCTTTTCCCCAAGTTGAAGTTCCGTCATAAGGTACTGTTACCAGCATTACTTTCGAGTTCTCTAATGAAGCATTTTCTTCAGGAATTCCTGCGTATGTTTTCATGTTTTATTTAAAAATTAAATGATTTCGGCAAAGATACAAAATAGTCTCCGAGTTATACATTATGAGTGATGAGTGATGAATTTTTAACTTTCTCTTTTTTAATGTTTAAATTTTAAAAGTTATTTTTGTTAAAAATTTAATTTTATGTCATTAAAAGCTGTGCTATTCGATATGGATGGCGTAATCGTGGATACAGAACCATTGCACAGAAAAGCCTATTTTAAAACCTTTGATGATTTGGAAATTGCGGTTTCCGAAGAATTATATACCTCTTTTACAGGAGCTTCAACAAAAAGGGTTTGCGAAACATTGATTAATAAATTTAATCTAAATCAAACTCACGAAGAAATTGCTAAAAGCAAAAGAGATTATTTCAAGGATTATTTTTACAATGATGATGAATTTGATTTAATTCCGGGTGTGAGAGAACTTATTCAGCACTACTGTGAAAACGGAGTCAAATTAATTCTGGCTTCTTCAGCCACCATGACTACAATTAATATGGTTTTTGAAAAATTTGAGCTGGAAAAATATTTCAGCGGAAAAATAAGCGGTGCAGATTTAAAAGAGTCAAAACCTCATCCCGAAGTTTTTTTGCTAGCTGCGGAAATGGCAGGCGAGCCGGTGGAAAACTGTATGGTGATAGAAGATTCTACCAACGGGATTCTGGCGGCACACCGGGCGAAAATTTTCTGTGCAGCATACAGAAGCCCACATTCTAAAAACCAGGATTATACATTGGCAGATACTGTGGTTTCAGATTACGAAGAACTGGAACTTAATAAAATCTCAAAATATTTTTAAATATAAAAGCTCTCATTTCTGAGAGCTTTGTTTTTATAAATTTTGGCTAAAGCCAATTGATATTATGTTTTTGTGAAACGGGCTAAAGCCCGCCCCTATTGATGAGATTATTTATAACCAAGAATTTTCAATACATCTTCCGGCTCCTGTTTTTCACGGAAAACCTCGTACTGCAATTCCCCATTTTCATCTTTCTGGATCAGAACGTGTCTCGGCTGTGGCATCAGGCAGTGGTGAATTCCCCCAAATCCGCTGATGGTTTCCTGATAAGCACCTGTATGGAAAAATCCGATATACAAAGGTTTGGTATCACTGAAAACCGGCAGATAAATCGCGTTGGTATGCTGTTCGGAATTATAGTAATCATCTGAATCACAAGTCAATCCGCCCAGAAAAACCCTTTCATAGGTATCTTCCCACCTGTTCAGCGGAAGCATGATAAAGTGTCTTGAAATAGCCCACGTATCGGGAAGCGTTGTCATGAAAGAGGAATCGATCATGTTCCATTTTTCTCTGTCGTTCTGACGTTTTTGGGAAATGATTTTATAAATATTGGCCCCACTTTCTCCAACCGTAAAGCTTCCGAACTCAGTATAAATATTAGGCTCTTCAACACCTTCTTCCTCACAGAATTTTTTGATCTGGGAAACAATTTCCTCAACCATATACTGGTAATCGTAATCGAAATTCAAAGAAGTTTTGATAGGGAAACCACCACCGATGTTCAAGGAATCAACTTCCGGAGCAATTTTTTTCAAACGTGCATACACACGAAGACATTTATATAATTCATTCCAGTAATAAGCAGTGTCTTTGATCCCGGTATTAATGAAGAAGTGAAGCATTTTTAGTCTTGCATTCGGGTGTTCAGCGATTTTCTGGCTGTAGTAAGGGATAATATCCTTATATCCTATTCCTAATCTTGAGGTATAAAATTCGAATTTCGGCTCTTCCTCAGAAGCGATCCTGATTCCGATATCAAACGTAGTGTCTATGCTTTCTGTAAGCTTATCCAGTTCACGGTAATTATCCAAAATCGGGGTAATATTTTCAAAACCGTTGTTGATCATATCCGAAATTTTCGCCAGATAATCATCCGTTTTGAATCCATTGCAGATTACTTCAATATTTTTATCCACTTTTCCGTTTTCGTAAAGAGATTTTACGATATCCATATCATAAGCGGAAGAAGTTTCTATGGAAATATCATTTTTAAGTGCTTCTTCAAGTACAAACTTGAAATGACTTGATTTTGTACAGTAACAATAGGTATAATTCTTCTTATATTCGGTTTTCTCAAAGGCTTCCCTAAACCAGCTCTTGGCTTTCTGGATATTTTGAGAAATTCTCGGCAGGTAGCTAATCTTTAGCGGAGTGCCAAACTTTTCAACAACTTCCATTAACGGAATGTCGTGAAACAACAAATTGTTCTCAGAAACATTGAATTCCTCAGTAGGGAAATACAGCGTCTGATCAATAAGTTCCGAGTATTTTATTTTCATTTCTAAACAGGTGAATTAAGAACTGCAAAATTGCTAAAAAAGTTTGATTTTTTCGCGTTAAATTTATTATAAATTTTCAGGCAGCTGACACTAAAACTTTCGTGCTGATTATCAATATGTAAGCTTTTGAAGATATTAGTCTTCTTTTTTCTCTTAATTACATGGAACCTTTTGAATATTAGTATCTATTAAACCCTGTTTTTTGTTGATTTCAATATCAATAGTTTTTTTTATTTTTTACCACAGATTTTGAAATTAATCTAAGTAGAATTTGAACAAAAGGCTACAGATATTTTTTTCCAATAAAAATCAACACATCACCTTTTTCATATTCAACGAAAACCTCATCATCAACGGCAAAATTTCTTGTGCCAATTCTTGAGGTGATGCTTAAGCTCCCGTTGGTCAAGGGCCAATTCAATCCTCTTGTTGTAATATTTTCAGCTATAGGAAAGGGATACAATGAAATTATTTTATCTCTTACATCTTTTACAGAAAAATTTTTAGCAATGAAATAATATTCGGAAAACTCATCATAAAATTTTATGTTTAATTTTTCCTTAAAACCGAAAGCAGCAGTAAGATTTCCCAAAAAATGATCCTGCTCACCTCCGCTTCCGCCCAGAACATCAACAGCCGTAAAACCTTTTGCTAAAATAATTTCCAGCGCTTTATGAAAATCTGTTTTATCCTGATCAGGAGTATATATGAATTTTTCTTCATAAATATTTTCATCTTTTCCGGAATGCGAATCAAAATCACCGGAAATGAAATCCAGCTTTTCCAAAGGGAAACCAAGGCCTTTCAGATAATGAAAAGCGCCGTCTGTACATGCTATTAAATCATATTTTTCAAGACTGGGAAAGGATTTTGGAGCATCTCCATTGATGAAAAGTAATGTTTTATCTTTCATTTGGATTCCAGTATTCTTCTGGTTCGTTATTGATTTTTGAGATGTATCTTGCCAAAACAAAAAGATAATCTGAAAGTCGGTTTAAATATTTAATTAATTCCGGACGAACTTCTTCGGATTCATTTAAGAAAACCAAAGAACGTTCGGCTCTTCTGCAAATTGTTCGCGCCGCATGTAAAAATGTAGCCGATTTTCCTCCGCCGGGAAGAATAAAATATTGAAGTGGTTCTAATTTCTCTTCAAAAGCGTCCATCCAGTTTTCCAGTTCTTCGATTTCAGTATCGGAAATAATCAATGGTAAACGGGATTTTCCATTGGCCAGCATCAATTTATCCACCGGTGTTGCAGCTTCTGAACCTACTGTAAATAAATCAAACTGTATTTTTTTTAACTGCTGTAAAACTTCCTCATCTTCAATATGACTTTTTGCGATCCCGATGAAAGAATTGAGCTCATCTATATTCCCATAGCTGTCTACTCTTGCACTTGCTTTTGAAACCCTGGTCCCGCCATACAAAGCCGTTTGACCTTTATCTCCTGTTTTCGTATAAATTTTCATAGGACTAAATTACTTTTTTCTCATAAGGTTTACAAATTTTGATTTTGAATGCCATTAAATTTCTAATTCCGACAACCGCCATAGCCCAGATTGCAACGGCATCCTTTTGGGTTGAGGGCGGAGCATAAACTGGAGGTTTACGAACGTAGTTCAGGAGACCGTAACCCAAAAGATATAGTGGAAAGCTGGAATAGCTTCTAATGAATTTGTTGAAAATGTTTTTATTATTGAATAGATCCTTCGACACGCTCAGGATGACAATGCTTAATACTAACTGCTTTATTAATCTTTTTGTATAAAAAATGATCGATCCCAAAAGACCGACCACTTTCAAATTATTTATCTACCTAACAATGTCATAAGTATAAGCCTTTAACGGAAAGTCCCGAACTTTATTTGATAAAGAAAAACTTTTTTAAAATCTCAAATTACTACTGACAAACTGTTGTCATCACCCTGTTTTATCTTTGTATCAACAATAACAAACAATATTAAAAATTATGACAACTACAGCAACCATCACAAAACAATTTATGACTTCTGAACAATTATTAGAGCACTGGCAAGGGCACAGAAATCTTACAAGAAGAGTAATAGAAGCATTCCCGGAAAAAGAATTATTTGAATTTTCTGTGGCAGGAATGAGACCTTTTGCAAAACTGGCCGTAGAACTGATCAGCATCGGAGGTCCTGCTTTGAAAGGAATCATCAACAAAAACATGGAAGCTTACAACGAAGAAGGCTTCAACCCGAAAACCAAAGAAGATATTTTGAAAAAATGGGACGAAGAAACAGAGGTTATCAACCAATATTTTGCACAAATTTCTGAAGAGCGTTTCCAGGAAACTTTCAATTTATTCGGGCAGTATGAATTTCCGGTTTACCAGAATATTTTGTATTTCGTTGATAATGAAATTCATCACCGCGGACAGGGGTATGTTTATTTAAGAGCTTTAGGAATCGAGCCGCCTTTTTTTTGGGAGAGATTTTAAGCTCTTTGATGCCTTTATTTAAACTTAAAAACCTCATCAAAGCAAATATGAAAAATCATCATTCATAATTTGTTATAAATAATCATTCTCAAATTAAATTGCCTTACTCCGACAAGAATTTTGCCGGAGTTTTTTATGCATGCTTACTGGAAATTTTCACCAATAACTCGTTTAGCTTTGTCTGAAGGATTTCAGGCTCCAAAACGGTGGCAAAGTCCGCAAAAGTAATCAGCCAGCGCGGAAAGCCTTCATCTATCCAGTCGGTTTCAAAGATGAGTTCGAAGCAGTCTTCCCTTTCGATTTCTTCGATTAAACCGTAATATTTTTTTGAATTTACCAGATGTCCTATAATTCTTTTTTCAACCAAAAGCCTGACTTTGGTTTTATTGCCGTTGGAGTTTTTTCTGTAATCGTTAATCTGCCCGTATTCCTGCAAAAATGGATTCTGAGTCTTAATGATCTGCAAAATCCTGTCTACCCGGAACTGCCTGAAATCATTTCTCAGTGTACAAAAAGCCATAATATACCAATAATTAAACTCGAAAAAGACACCAACCGCCTCAATCGTCCGGGTAGATACTTTGGAGTCAATTGTTTTGTATTCAATGGTTAGCTGCTTCTTTTCTGCAATGCTCTCAAGGATAATAGGAATGACATTTTTGATATTGTCTTCCGTTTTAGGGTGATGATTATAGATATCAATCTGCTTTTCAATATTTTCAATTAAATTTTTATCTGAATATTTTAATACGGAACGCACTTTTTCCATGGCCGTTTGATAGTGATTACCCAAGCTTTGATGTAAAAATTTCTGCATTAATTTTTCAGCGGTAATAAAACTCAAAACTTCTTCTTTAGTAAACATTACCGGCGGAAGCTTATAACCTTCCATTAGAGAATATCCGCTTCCCGCCTCACCAACAATAGGAATTCCGGCATTTTCCAATGTTTTTACATCACGGTAAATCGTCCGAATGCTGACATCAAATTTTGCCGCCAAATCCTGCGCTCTCACAATCGGTTTGGATTGCAGCTGTGTGAGAATGGCTGTGACACGGTCGAGTTTTTTAAGGTAATGGTCGTTCATTGGGGTTGGAAGGTGTTCTGGGTTTAGGGTTTAGCAAAATTAATTTCTAATTTCTAATTTCTAATTTCTAAATATCTAATTCTCCTTAAAAGTATTCATCAGTTTATCCAAATTTAAGCTTCTTGCCGATGCATCAAAAATTTCGCGATATATTCCGTTGATTTGTACCAATTCATCATGAGTTCCACTTTCTACCACCCTTCCTTTTTTCATCACATAAATTTTATCAGAATCCAAAATCTGCGAAAGAGAATGAGAAATAATAATCACGGTTCTTCCTGCTTTTATGGCATCCAAAGAATTTTTGATCTGCTCAGTGGCGATGGCATCCAGACTTGCAGTAGGCTCATCCAGGAAAATGATTGGCGGATCTTTTAAGAATAATCTTGCAATGGCAATTCTCTGCTGCTGACCTCCGGAAAGCTGGGTAGCATCGTGATTATAGCCGTCCGGAAGGTCTAAGATCTGATCGTGGAGATATACTTTTTTTGCTGCTGCTTCAATTTCTTCAAAAGTAGCGTTCATATTTCCGTAGCGTATATTATCTTCGATACTCCCCTGAAAAATGTGGTTTTTCTGAAGCACCAATCCTAAATCATCCCTTAAAAAAGTATTTTCAAAATTATTTAAATTAACTCCGTCCAGCAGGATTTCCCCGGAATCAGGAAGGTAAAATTTACACAAAAGATTGATTACTGTTGATTTTCCGGCACCACTCAGGCCGACCAGAGCGGTCGTTTTACCATTTTCTATTTTCATGGAAACATCATGCAATGCCTTAGTTCCGTTGGGATAAGTAAAATTGACATTCTTTAGTTCAAAATTTCCTTTGATATCTTTTTCCACAAAATTTCCGTTGGGCTCTTTTTCATTTTCAGCATTTAAAATATCAAAATAACCCTCTGCGTAGATCATCGCATCATTCATATCATCATAAATCCTGTGAAGCTGGCGGATAGGAGACGAAACATTATTGAAAAGCATGATGTGAAGCATGATAGCACCGATTGTCATTTGCTGGTCCAGCACCAGATAAACCGTCAGAAGAATAATTAAAACCACCCCAAACTGCTCAATGAAAGTCTTTAAACCATCATAAATAAAATTCGTTTTTCTGGTGAACATCTGGCTTTCCATCAACTGCATCTGGAGATCGTATTGTTTTTTTCCTTCAAATTTTTCCCGGACAAAACTTTTAATAACCATAATGGAATTAATTAAATTCAAAAGCCCGGAAGTTTTCTGTTCACGCTGATTTCTCAGGGTTCTCCTTACTCCGCCAAGTTTTTTTGCCTGTAATGAGCTTATCCAAAAATAAATCGGGACAATAATGGTAGAAACAATTCCTACATACACATTCTGCATATACATGATAACCAACGCGATAATAGAATTGGAAAACAGTGGAAGCATATCTATGAAAAAATTTTGCACAAGCCTTGTTAAGCTTTCAATCCCCCTGTCGATCCTGATCTGAAGCTTTCCCGATTCATGGTTTTCATCATTAAAATAAGCCACGCGATACGTTAAAATCTTGTCGATTGCAGATTGTGCAAGCACCGAGCTTACATTGATTCTGATTTTTTCACCATAAAATTTCTGCCCAAAATTGATGAAGATATTTAACAATTCTTTCCCCAATAGAATAATGGTTATCACCACCAGGATATGAATTCCCTCGGACATCGGATGTGGAAGATGCGTCAATTTTGTCACCTCATCCACCGTATATTTTAAAACCAGTGGATTCACCTGCGCCGCCAAAGCTCCTAAAAATGTAAGGAATAAAGTTCCGTAAATCATCAGCCGGTAAGGTCTGATGAACGGGATCAGCTGTTTGTAAATTCCGAATAAGGTGACTGTTCTGTTGAAAGGTTTTGCCATAGGGAATTGTTTTAACTAAAAAAACGCACCGTTTTACAAGAGAAAAGGTACGTTTTATTCTATTTTTCAGCAAATGATTTTAGATTAAATATCTTTTAGACTCCCATCATCATTTATGTACTTAAATTTATAATCTTGATTTATAATTCTTCCTCCTAAATCAAAAAAACTTCCCCGCATAGAAAACCAATCTTCAATATCATCTTCTTTTGGAGTATCCCAACGAATAATTGTTGAGAGTTTATCTGCTTTAAAATCAATGATACCGCCATATTCATTCTCTAAAAAAACTTTAGTCCCGGGAATAAAATCTTTATAAATATCTGAATGATCGCTCATTATCCTTCGTATATATAAGTCGTAAGATAATGAAGTTCCGGCTTGCTTGCTTCCTTCGATTCTGCTTCAGCCTGCTCCATGGAGTATTGTGAATTAATTTCCTTACGTTGAAACACGAAAGAATTATTGGCGTTTTTATCTACAACATCATTAAAAATATGCTCAATCTCCGAATTGGCCAACGATGCAAAGCTGATATCTTCAAAACCGTACATTAGCCTCAGGTCATCATATTGAGAGAAGTTTTCATCTACAAACCCCTGAAGCTGTGACTTTGAATCAAAATTTCCTGCCCAGATATTGTATGCGTATCTTTTCTTTTTCGGTTTGTCTAAAATACTCTGATAAACGAAGTTTTCACCAAGATAAGCTTCCCTTACCTGAGGATCATTCGCCAGATCTTCCGGAAGGCCTTCTTTCAAAATCCTTCCTTCAAACATGATGTAGGTTTTATTGGTAATCGCCAACGTCTGCTGAACGTTGTGATCCGTGATCAGAATCCCGATATTTTTATCAACCAGACTTCTTACAATTTTCTGAATATCTTCCACAGCAATGGGGTCTACCCCGGCAAAAGGCTCATCCAGAAGGATAAAATTCGGGCTTGTTGCCAGACAGCGTGCGATCTCCGTTCTACGTCTTTCTCCTCCGGACAAAAGGTCTCCCCTGTTTTTACGAACGTGCTGTAGTGAGAATTCTTCAATCAGCTCATCACATTTGATCTGCTGCTCACGCTTCGAAAGTTTTGTCAATTGTAAAACTCCCATGATATTTTCTTCCACGGAAAGTTTTCTGAAAACGGATGCTTCCTGGGCAAGATAGCCAATTCCTTTTTGTGCCCTGCGGTACATAGCGTCTGTGGTGATTTCCTGTTTGTCCAGGAAAATTTTACCTGAAGTAGGTTTAACCAATCCTACAATCATGTAAAATGAAGTGGTTTTTCCTGCCCCGTTCGGACCAAGCAAACCAACAATTTCTCCCTGCTGAACCTGTACAGAAACGCCTTTTACAACTTTTTTAGGACCGTATTCTTTGATTAAGTTTTCTCCGCGTAAAATCATAAAGGCAAAGATAAAGTTTTTTTGAATTCAATTTTTAGATTAAAAAGTGATGGTGAAAGTTTTATGAATTTTTAATATAATGATAATGGCCTAATACATACTTCGACTGCTTCATGTTAAGAACGATACCAATGTTGTATATTTTTGACCAAATAGTATTAGCGTTTGTCATCCTGAGCGAAGTCGAAGGATTCTCAAATTTAATTTACGACAATTAATAAGTAACATTTTACGTTTAATAACTACTCATTAAAAACAATTTAAAACATCAAAAAAATATTTAAAATGGAAAATTACGGGTACACAAAAACAGAAAATAATCAAAATCAGCAAAACAGTGCAACGTATCGTTCTGAGAAAAAAATTCCGGCTGCCTTGTTGGGAATTCTTGTTGGATGGCTGGCTTTGAACAAATTTTATTTAGATATACAAAAGAAGGAGTTATTCAATTGGTTTTGAATATCATCACAGTTGGAGCGGCTTCTATTATTCCTTTTATTGAGGGGATTTTATACCTTTTCATGAGTGATAAGCAGTTTGATGACACTTATGTTTATGGTAAAAAAGGTTGGTTATAATTTAATATGAATTTAAAAAAAATCGATTTTATTTCCATAATTTTACAGTAATCAACACATCAAATCATTATGGAAAATAATCAACAACTGACGGACCTTCTGGCTCTAGATCTGGGAATTACCATTGTCAACAGAAGACCTTACGCAAAAGAAGTGTTCAAATGGCAGGATATGGATCTCCTTCCCCATTCTTCCGCAGACACTTTACTCTGCGAAATCTATGAGTGGAACGGAAGAAACTGGCGCACGACTAACAATAACCTGATAGGCTATCTTTTTTCCGGCGAACAACTGAATATTTTTAAAAATCAACTGATAAATGTTCAGAAATTTCCGGCCCTTATTCCTGATTTTGAGTTCACGAAAGATAATATGATTGAGTTCGGGCTTTCACTGCCTTCTCTTTTCAATATCGGCTTAACGGGGGATATTAATAATGCAAAAGACTTTTCAGTAAGGGTAAACGGCGTTACAAAATCAAGAATTACCAATATAGATTCTCCGGGAGTTGAAATTTTAAGAAAATATTCCGAATTTACTCAGAATGAATCCAGAACGTACCGTAAAAATGTGAAGTTTAATTTTTTGAGCACATCTCTTTTCTATGCGGAAAGCGTTGAAATCAACCTGGAGAAAGAATCCGGAGTGGATCTGGACGTTGTTTTCCAGACTCAGAATGTGGAAGTTAAAGCAAATGTAGATACGGATACAAAGAAAAATTTCATCCTTAAATATACAGGAAACCAGGCTCCTTTTGCTGCGAAGTTTACCAAGGGAAAGGATTTTGATATTTCTTAAATGAGTTTTGAGTTAAGAGTTATGAATTATACGTTGGCCACGCTACAAAATTTGCAGAGCAATTAAACTCATAATTCATAACTCTTAACTCAAAACTCTAAAAACTACTTGTTTAAAATCATCGCCGCCTCTTTTGCAAAATATGTGAAAATCATATCTGCTCCTGCCCTTTTGAAGCAGGTTAAGCTTTCGATAATAGTTTTATCATTATCCAGCCAGCCGTTCTGGGCAGCCGCTTTTACCATTGCATATTCTCCGCTCACGTTATAAACTGCAATCGGAAGATCAATAGCCTCACGAACTTTCGAAACAATATCCAGATAAGGAAGTCCCGGTTTGATCATGATGATATCAGCACCTTCGTCTATATCCTTGAAAACTTCATTTAATGCTTCTCTGGAATTATGAAAGTCCATCTGATAGGTCTTTTTATCCTTAGGAATTTCCATATTATCTTTCGGAGCACTGTCTAAAGCACTTCTGAATGGCCCGTAAAAAGAACTTGCATATTTTGCGGCATAGCTTAGAATTCCCACATCAGTAAATCCGCTTTCTTCCAAAGCCTCGCGGATCACCTGAACCCGGCCATCCATCATATCACTTGGCGCCACAATATCAGCTCCGGCCTCAGCATGGGAAACGGACATTCTGGCCAATGCATCATTGGTAGCATCGTTCATAACCTTACCGTTTTCAATAATGCCGTCATGACCGTAGATTGAATAAGGATCCAATGCCACATCGGGCATTATAATCATTTCCGGAACGGCATCTTTAATCGCTCTTATCGTGTTCTGCATCAGCCCGTTTTTGTTCCAGGCTTCTTTCCCTGTATTGTCTTTCAGGTCTTCTGATACTTTCATGTACAGATTGACAGCCTTTATTCCCAAAGAAAATAATTCCTTACACTCTTTCACCGTAAGATCTATACTCCTCCTGAAAATCCCCGGCATAGACGGGATGGGTTCCTGCTTGTTTTCGCCCTCCATTACGAAGATCGGCATTACAAAATCACTCGTTGTAAGAGTGCATTCTCTTACCAGACTTCGGATAGAATCATTTACTCTCAGCCTTCTGTTTCTTGAATGTATCATTTTTTGGAATACTTTTTGAATAATTTTTAATGCAAATTTAGCATAAGTTATACAAAAAACTATTGCATAGAATTGTAGAATTATTTACTTTTGCTTAGAAATACATAGAGAAATTATAACTTGATGAAAAAACTTTTACTTTTAATTATCTTTTTAGGCGCTTTCGTTGGGATTTCCAACAATTTAAAGGCACAGATTAAAGAGCCGAGCTCCTTCTCTCAGAAGTCTGACGATGGGGTGCTTGTTGCCTATCCGAATCCTGCAAAGGACTTTCTGATCGTTAAGGCAAAAGATTCTAATTTAAGAATCAAAAGTGTGATCTTTTATTCAATTTTGGGAACGCAGGTCGCAACGTATTCGGTGAACATGAATTCCGGGGAGATTAATATCGAAAGATTAAAACCTGGAAAATATCTCATCCGCTATATTTTGAGCGACAACACAATGAAAGTTACCCAGATTGTGAAACAATAATTTAAATCCTGATAATCATCAGGATTTTTTCTTTTAGCTTAATTATTCCGTAACTTTCGGAACATTTTTATACTAATTATAAAAACAGATTAATGCTAAAAGCAGAACATATTAGAAAGACTTACAACGCCGGTAAAAAGGTGGCTCTGGATGACTTCAGCATCCATGTTCCGAAAGGAAGTATCTACGGTCTTTTAGGCCCGAACGGAGCGGGAAAAACCTCTTTCATCCGTATCATCAATCAAATTACACAGGCTGATTCCGGGGAAATCCAGATCAACGGCAAAAAGCTTAATCCCGATCATATTAAAGATATTGGCTATATGCCGGAAGAGCGTGGGCTGTATAAGAATATGACCGTGGGAGACCAGCTTCTTTATTTCGGTGAGCTGAAAGGCATGAGCAAAAACGATGCTTTGCAGGAAGCCAAAAAATGGTTCGACAAGCTTCATATTGACCAATGGTGGAAGAAAAAGCTGTCTGAGCTTTCAAAAGGAATGGCGCAGAAGATCCAGTTTGTGGTAACCGTGCTTCACAGGCCGCATTTACTGATCCTTGATGAGCCGTTTTCCGGTTTTGATCCTGTAAATGCAAATCTCATTAAAGATCAGATTATTGAATTAAAAAATAACGGAACTACCATCATCCTTTCCACACACAGAATGGAAAGTGTGGAGGAGATGTGTGATTATGTAGCTTTAATCAATAATTCAAAAAAAATTATCGACGGAAGAGTTTTCGATGTAAGAGAAAAATTCAAGAAAAATATTTTTGGAATTACACTTTCTGATGTAAATGATATTCAAATGGAAAGTTTCAGCAACAAATATGAAATCTTTAATCTGAAAAATGAGAACAACCTTATTTCTTTTGATTTAAAAAATGAAAAGGATCAGAATCATATCCTTCTGGATCTTGTGAATGTAGGAAAGGTGCGCTCATTTGACGAAAAAATCCCAAGTATGAATGAAGTGTTTATTAATGCTGTAAGCGATAACTCTTAATTATGAATAATATTTTTTTAATTACAAAAAGGGAATTTCTTACTCAGGTTAAGAAAAAATCCTTCATTATATTAACTCTTTTGGCTCCTATTATGCTGATTGCTTTTGGAGCCGTAATCGGTTTGATGTTTAAGGCTAATGAATCCCACAGCGTTATTGAAGTGGTAGACAAAAGCGGTTTATTTAAAAATCAACTGAAGTCTGATGATCAGCTGAATTATGTTTTTGTTTCCGCAGCAGATGAAAAAGCAAAGATCAATAATTTAAAAGATAATGAATCTTTAGACGGAATTTTAATTTTACCCGAACTGAAAAATCAGAATTTTGATGAGCTTCAGCAAAATACCAGACTCGTTATCAACAATAAAATTGGTTTTGATACCAGACAGAAAATGATTTCCGGAATTAATGAAGTTCTTAAAAAAGAGAAGATCAAGCAATTAGGTATCGCAGAAACTCAACTGGACAATCTTGATAAAACCTTCACTTTAAAAACAATCAATGTATCAGAAAACAATAAGGAGGATTCCGATCTTGCTTTCGGAGTGAAAAGCGGCTTAAGCATCCTTTTAATGTACGTTACATTTATGTTCATTATCATTTATGGCGTTCGTGTGATGAGAAGTGTTTTAGAGGAAAAAAACAACCGTGTTGTAGAGATTATCATTTCTTCTGTAAAACCTTTTGAGCTGATGATGGGAAAAATTCTAGGAGTAACACTGGTTGCTTTAACACAGTTTGTGGTTTGGATCACAATGTCTGTTATCGGAGCTTTGGTTTTAAACACAGGGTTTTCATCACTTCAAAAGAATATTCCGGGCGGCAATGAAGAACTTGCCAGCAAATTTGATATAACCCAAATTGCAACTCAGGTTTCCCACAGTTTGTTAGAATTAAATTTCCCTTTAATTATTTTCGTTTTCATCATATTTTTCCTTCTGGGATATCTCTTTTACAGCTCTATTTATGCAGCCATCGGCTCTGCGGTAGATAATGAGACGGAAACACAGCAATTCACTTTATTTGCTATCCTTCCGCTGATGCTGGGTATGTACGGAAGCTTTTCTTTCATGAACAATCCTGACGGACCGCTGGGATTCTGGCTGTCTATCATTCCATTTACCTCGCCTGTTGCCATGATTGCGAGAATACCTTTCGGAGTTCCGGCATGGCAGATTGCCCTTTCCATTGCTTTGCTTTTGGGAACAACTATTTTTATGATTTTCTTAGCCGGAAAGATTTACAGGGTAGGAATTTTAATGTATGGAAATAAAGCTACATTGAAGGAGCTCTGGAAATGGATCAGGGGATAAAATTTAATTTAGTATAAAAAAGTATTTACGAAAAAAAATAAATCCCGAGAAATTATCCCAGGATTTATTTTTATTTAAATGATTGTTAAAACATTCTTATTTAAAGATATAACTAAGCGTTAAACTAATAACCTGCTCAGATTTACTCTTTGAAGTACCTTTTGGTTCATGTTTCAACCCTGGATACGTATTGGAAAGACCGAAATCATACTTTGCAGTGATTTCCAGCTGTCTTTTATAGCTGTATCCTACTCCCAGGCCGATTCCAAAATTGAAGCTGGCTGATTTTCCCGTAAGTTCAGGATTATCAGCAACTACATAATCCGGATCATAATATGGTCTTGATATAGGAGCATTTTTAACTTTTTGACTTAACAAGAAATTAAACCTGGGTCCTGCCAATCCAAAGAACTCTGATTCTGCTTCAGAAAAGTAAGCTTTAAAATTAATCGGCACACTCAGATAATTGTTTGCATAAACAGCATCATAACCGTCTGCACCTTTAGAATCTTTATTCTTTCCTGTTTCTCCTGCCCCGAAATACGTTACTTCAGGCTGAAGAAAAAACTGGTTTTCACTACCGATAGGAATTAAAGCCAATACTCCGGCTTGCATTGTCAGCCTTTTTCCTGAGGGATTGTGAGCATTTTTAACCCCTGAATAGTTACCTCCTGCAGTGATACCGAATCTTGTGTTACTAAAATCAATCTGTGCGAATGACATGGTAGAAAGGGCCATAGCAGAGGCTAATAAAATTTTTTTCATATTGTTTGTTTTTAAAAATTATCCTAAGACTTTTGCAACAGTTGCACCGATGTCAGCAGGAGAGTCTACCACGTTAATTCCGTTTTCTCTCATGATTTCCATCTTAGCCTGAGCCGTATCTTCATCACCACCTATGATAGCTCCGGCGTGTCCCATAGTTCTTCCTTTAGGAGCAGTCTGACCTGCGATGAAACCTACAACTGGCTTCGTAGAACCACTTGCTTTATACCATCTTGCCGCTTCAGCTTCAAGACCACCACCGATTTCTCCGATCATTACAACCGCTTCAGTTTCCGGGTCATTAATGAATAATTCCAAAGCTTCTCTGGTAGTAGTTCCAATAATTGGGTCTCCACCGATACCGATTGCTGTAGAAACACCGAAACCAGCTTTTACAACCTGATCTGCAGCTTCATAAGTAAGAGTTCCTGATTTTGAAACGATACCTACTTTTCCTTTTTTGAAAACGAAACCTGGCATAATACCAATTTTAGCTTCTTCAGAAGTAATGATTCCAGGGCAGTTAGGACCGATTAATCTGCAGTCTCTGTCAGCAATATAAGATTTTACTTTCACCATATCCGCTACAGGAATACCTTCAGTAATACAAACGATTACTTTGATACCCGCTTCAGCAGCTTCCATAATAGCGTCTGCAGCAAATGCAGGCGGTACGAAAATGATACTTACATTAGCCCCAGCTTTTTCTACAGCATCCGCTACAGTATTGAATACAGGCTTCCCTAAATGCTCGCTTCCTCCTTTTCCGGGAGTAACACCGCCTACTACGTTTGTTCCGTATTCAATCATCTGGCCTGCGTGGAAAGTACCTTCGTTCCCTGTAAATCCTTGTACAATTACTTTAGAATCTTTGTTTACTAAAATTGACATTTTATTATGTTTTAATTTATTTTTTTATTTTATTAATGCTCACAAATTTACTTATTTTTCTTTGATTTCGGACAAAACTTTCAATTTGTTTATTTGAGATTTCTCAGCTTTACTTCTTTTTTCAGATACGTTTTAAAATCTTCTGCAAACATGCCGATATAGGTACCTTTTTCAAGGTCTCTGTTGACACCGGTTTTTCCTAAAATCACAGATCCCTTTTCTATTTTATTTCCTGAAGCGATACCCACCTGGCCCCAAAGCGTTACTTCATCACCGATTACGCAGCATCCTGCTATTCCCACCTGAGAAGCAATAAGACATTTTTTTCCAATAACCGTATCATGGCCGATCTGTATCTGGTTATCCAAAACGGAACCTTCTCCTATGACGGTAGAATCCGTAACACCACGGTCAATAGTACAGCCGTTTCCGATTTCCACATTGTTTTCGATAACCACATTTCCCACCGAAATCAAACGATCAAAATTTCCATTTAATTTTCTGTAATAAAATGCGTCGCCGCCCAACACCGTATTCGCCTGGATGACAACATTATCACCAATAACCGTTCTGTCACCAATTACCACATTTGGGAAAATAAGGGTGTTTTTTCCGATTTTCACATTGTTTCCAATAACCGCAGAATGGTGGATGTGCGTTCCCTCTCCTATTTCTGCATCATGAAGCTCTTCCCTGAAATTGTATATTCTGGTAAAATGTGTATTGATCTTATTAAAATCTCTGAAAGGATCATCTGAAATCAAAAGCGCTTTTCCTTCCGGGCAATCTACCTCCTTATCAATTAAAATAATTGTAGCCGCAGAATTTAAGGCTTTATCGTAGTATTTAGGATGATTTACGAAAACTATATCACCGGGTCTTACCATGTGGATTTCATTGGTTCCCAATACTTCAAAGTCTTCGGGACCTACAAATTTTGCACTGATAATTTCGGCAATAGTTTTCAGTTTTTGTGGAGAATGAAACGTCATATTTTTAAATGATGTTTAAATTTTATCAACCTTGTCAAGGTTTTGAACCTTGACAAGGTTATTTTAAAACAAAATTCGGAGTGCAAGCGCAAACCGAATTTTGTAAATTTTATTTAAATTATTCTTTTACTCTTTCAAGGTAAGAACCATCTTCCGTACTCACTTTGATTTTGTCTCCCGGCTCAATAAACAGGGGAACCATCACTCTTGCACCTGTTTCCACGATTGCATTTTTAAGAGCGTTGGTAGCCGTATTTCCTTTCACTCCCGGATCAGCTTCTACAACTTCCAGATAAACAGACTGTGGTAATTCTGCAGAAAGCGGAGTTTCATCTGCTTCTTTCAGGATAATTGTAACTTCTTCGCCTGCTTTCATCAGGTTTGAGTTTTCAATCATTTCTTTATTTAAATATAACTGAGAGAAGTCATCATTATTCATGAAGTGGAATCCGTTTTCATCATCATACAGATATTGGTATTTTCTGGTGATCACTTTTACTTCATCGATCTTGTGACCTGCAGAGAAAGTATTATCGATAACTTTTCCGTTGGTTACTGATTTTAGTTTTGTTCTTACGAAAGCCGGACCTTTACCCGGTTTTACGTGAAGAAACTCGATTACTTTATAAATATCATTGCTGTACTCAATGCAAAGTCCTTTTCTGATATCGTTACTTGTTGCCATTAATTTTGTATATGTTTATTTTCTTTTTTTAATTTCAATCCCCTGACCCTGAGGCATCATCCTGTTAAATGTATTATTATTGAATGTATTCACATTATTCTGCAGCCTGTTTACATTCGTCTGAACTTCAGAACTGTACGGATTAGCCGTTCCTAAGATGGAGCTTCCGGAATTCTTTTGTTTCAGAATATCATTTAAATTACTTTTAGCAATACTGCCATTAGACTTCACAGGAATTTTTCTTTCCATGATGGAAGTACTGGTTGTTTTTTCAGTTTTTATTCCTTCCGACTGCTGTGCAGACAGCGAAGATGCGGCAGAAAACGCTATAACTAAAATTAAACTTTTCATCTGTATCACTGTTTTAAAATTATTCTCTGTCCTTTCCGGTGCCGTATCCTTTAACGATACCTCTTGGAGAGTTTTGAATAAACTGCAGGATCTCATCTCTTTCAGCTGTCGGAAGCATTTCTTTTTCGATATGTGAAATTGCCTGCGAAACGTTCATTTTCATTTGGAAAATCACTCTGTAGATTTTTTGAATTTCGAAGATTTTTTCATTGGTAAAACCTCTTCTTCTCAAACCTACGGAATTGATTCCTGCATAAGACATAGGCTCTCTCGCTACTTTTACGTAAGGTGGAATATCTTTTCTTACCAATGTACCACCGGAAATCATCACATGCTTCCCGATTTTACCAAACTGGTGTACAGCAGATAAACCTCCCATTACCGTATAATCGCCGATTTCCACATGCCCTGCAATACCACACCCATTTACGATAATTACGTGATCTCCGATCACGCAGTCGTGCGCAATGTGTGAAGTTGCCATAATCAGGCAGTTTTTACCGATTTTTGTAAAACCGAGAGCTTTGGTACCTCTGTTTACCGTTACACACTCTCTGATCGTAGTATCATCACCGATAATTACCTGGGTATCTTCACCATCAAATTTTAAATCCTGCGGGATTGCTGAAATAACCGTTCCGGGAAAAATTCTGCAATTTTTGCCTATTCTTGCTCCATCCATGATGGTAACATTGGGGCCAATCCAGGTTCCTTCCCCGATTTCCACATCCCCTGCAATAGTAGTAAAAGGTTCTACGATTACATTTTTGCTGATTTTCGCACGCTTATCTACGGCTGCTAATTGATGAACCATTTAATCAACTTTATTTTTTGCAACTTGAGCCATTAATTCTGCTTCTACCGCTATGCTGTCTCCCACATATCCGTATCCCTGCATATGAACGATACCTCTTCTGATTGGCTCAATCAATTCAATTTTGAAAATAATAGTATCACCAGGAACTACTTTTCTTTTGAATTTTACTTTATCAATTTTAATGAAATAGGTAGAGTAATTTTCCGGATCCGGAACACTTGCCAACACAAGGATTCCTCCCGTCTGCGCCAAAGCTTCTACCTGCAGAACGCCCGGCATTACAGGCTCTTTCGGGAAATGTCCAACGAAGAAAGGCTCGTTCATTGTTACATTTTTCAATCCTACCACATGAGAATCCGAAAGCTCAAGAATTTTATCAATCAATAAAAACGGCGGTCTGTGAGGCATTAACCTCATAATTCCGTTGATATCAAAAACAGGTTCTTTTGTTAAATCGAAATCCGGAACGTTTTTCTTTTTCTGCAGCTTCCACTGACGGTTCAGTTTTTTTGCAAATTGAGTATTAACGTAATGCCCCGGTTTGTTGGCAATTACTTTTCCTTTTATTTTCACTCCTGCCAAAGCTAAGTCACCAATCACATCAAGTAGTTTGTGTCTTGCCGCTTCATTAGGATAGTTTAAGTTCAGATTATCAAGAATTCCGTTTGGTCTTATTGATACATTGTCTTTTCCAAAGGCTTTCTTTAATTTTTCTGTAGTTTCAGGCGTAAGATCCTTATCTACATATACAATCGCATTTGAAATATCTCCACCTTTGATCAAACCATGATCCAGAAGCATTTCCAGCTCATGTAGGAAGCTGAATGTTCTTGCAGATGAGATTTCTTCTTTAAATTCTGAAATATTTTTTAATGTAGCGTTCTGGGTTCCTAAAACTTTAGTCCCAAAATCTACCATTGTAGTAATTTCGTAAGTATCCGAAGGGATAATGGTGATTTCTGACCCTGTAGCCGGATCGCTGTAGGTAAGAACCTCTTTTACAACAAGATATTCTCTGGCAACACTCTGATCTACCACTCCCACACTTTCGATAGCCTCAACAAAAAACTTCGATGATCCGTCTAAAATAGGAGGTTCAGAAGCATCCATTTCCATGATGGCATTATCTATATCGCAGCCCACAAGCGCCGCCAAAAGGTGCTCACAGGTGGTGATTTTTACCCCTAATTTCTCTAATGTCGTTCCTCTTTCTGTAGCTACTACATAATTAACATCAGCCTCAACCTGAGGATGGCCTTCCAAATCGGTTCTTACAAATACGAAACCTGTATTTTCTTTAGCTGGCTTAATGGTAAGTTTTACTTCTTTACCTGTGTGAAGTCCGATTCCGGAAAGCGTTACTTCTTCCTGAAGCGTTTTTTGCATATCACTCATTAGTATTATCTTTTGAGTTATTCTCAAGATTATTTATTCTGTTTACAATTTCAGTAAAATTTCTGAAATGAACATAGTTTCTCAGATACTCATTGTAGCTGATGGCCGGTGATCCGTATAGGGTTTCTTTATCATTTACGCTGGAATTCACACCACTCTGGGCCTGAATCCTTACCTGATTTCCTATTTTAATATGACCTACGATTCCTACCTGACCGCCGATCTGGTTCCAGTCGCCGATCGTTGTAGAGCCAGCAATTCCGGCCTGCGCCGCAATCACATTATTTTGTCCAATTTTTACATTGTGTGCAATCTGGATCAGGTTATCAATCTTGGTTCCTTTCCCAATTACGGTAGAACCTATGGTAGCTCTGTCAATACTGCAGTTGGAACCTATCTCCACATCATCTTCAATGATGACATTACCCAGCTGAGGAATTTTTTTAAATCCGTCTGCTGTAGGCTGGAAACCAAATCCGTCGCCACCAATAACCGTGTTGGAATGCACCACGCAATTATCGCCGATAATACAATAGTCGTAAATTCTGGCACCACTGTCAATTTTACAGTTTTTACCTATTTTCACTCCTTTTCCTATATAAACTTGTGGATAAATCTGAGTTCCTTCCCCTATTTTTGCTTTCTCAGAAACATATGTAAATGCTCCGATATACACTCCTTCGCCAATCACAGCAGTCTCATGGATTGAAGATCCGTCTTCTATTCCATCTTTTCTCCCCTGCATTTCCTGATAAAGATTCATCAATACCTGAAAAGAAAGGTAAGCATCCTTTACTGCAATAATAGTAGGACTATAAGTATCTTTTGTAATAAGATTTTCTGAAACGATGATTACTGAGCATCTTGAAGTATCCAAATAATGCGAAAACCGATCTTGTGCTATAAAAGAAAGATGTCCCGATTCCCCATGCTCAATTGGTGAAACTCCAGTAATAAGTGCATTTTCGTCACCTATTATTTTTCCGTCAATAAAACTTGCAATTTGCGAAGCTGTAAATTCCATATTCTGCAAAGATAAGAAATTCTATAATTCGCAAACATTTTTTAGTTTTCGAAAGTCAATTTTAATATACTTTAAGAAAATACCTGTGAAATATCCCTTGGAAAAGTAAGAATAAATCTTGTGGTTTTATTTACAATAAGCCCTGATAAAAGCTGATCCTGAGAATCTTCAAGCCTGATTTTTTCACCGTTTTTCTGTAGAAGGTAAATAGGCTGTTTTTCAGTATTATAAGGCAGCAGTTTTCGTTTTATTTCGTGCACAAGCTCGCTGCCATTATTAATTCCAAAAAAATCGTTGGTATTTTTTATTTTTTCTTCAATAAACCTGGGATCAAAAGCATGCGAGGAAATAATTGTTTTCGGCAAGTTTCTCTGGGTCACACATTTACACCAGTAAGACAAAACAAAGTCATCAGAATTCTGCCAGTTTTTCATCGCCTGAATTACATCATTATCATCCAGCTGGGTAAACCTTTCCACGTCTTCGTCTGTAGCCACACTTTTTCCGCGGTGAAGAAAATAATTTAAATTTTCTGTTGCAGGAAGGTCATGCCCCTGTGAAACAAGATATTTTGCTCTTTCTAAGATTTTAACCAGGAGAAATTCTGCCAAAGCCGAAGTTTTATGGTAATAGACCTGCCAATACATGAACATCCTTGCTGCAAGAAAGTTTTCGATGGAATAAATTCCTTTGGCATCAACTACCAATTCACCTTCCTCACATACATTCATCATGGAAATAATTCTCTGTGTATTAATATTTCCTTCCGAAACACCCGTGAAAAAACTGTCTCGCTTCAAATAATCAAGTCTGTCGACATCCAGCTGTGAAGAAATAAGCTGGTTGAAAAATTTTCTATGGTATTTCCCCTGAAACATTTCAATAGCAACCGACAATTCCCCTTTAAACTCATCATTTAACCTGTTCATTAATAACAGTGAAAGATTTTCATGATGCCAGTCGTCCATCAGCATGCTTTCCAGTGCATGAGAAAACGGCCCGTGACCGATATCGTGCATCAGTATAGCCAGCATGGCGCCTTTTTCTTCTTCCTCGGAAATTTTTATACCTTTCTGTTTCAGGGTTTCCAAAGCGGTAAACATCAAATGCATCGCGCCTAAAGCATGGTGAAATCTTGTATGGGTAGCCCCTGGAAATATCAGATTCAATAGACCGGTCTGCCCTATTCTTCTCAGTCTCTGAAAGTAAGGATGCTCAATGATATCAAATAAAATTTCGTGGGGAATCCTGATAAAACCGTGAACCGGATCATTGATGATTTTTAGCTTATTCTGCATTGGAAACGTCAGTATTAGTAAACAAATTTAGGGATTTTTAATTTTAAAGGTGATTAAATTTGAATTAAAAAATTCTTATTTAAATACAAAATGACATTTTACGAATTACAAGATTAAAAATATGTTAGCTTATATACCTAGGGAATGACAAATGAATGGATATTTTCACTGAACAAATATTTATACTATTTTTGTTTAAAAATCATCTCGATTAAAAAAATCCCGAGTAACAACCATTCAATGAGAAAATTCTCAATCTTCCTCCTGTTATTTTTCAGCTTACAATTTTCGGCGCAGACTTTATCAGAAACTCAAAAACTGGTATCCCTGTGTAAAGTTTGGGGATTTTTGAAGTACTACCATCCTAATGTCGCCAGAGGAAGCTTTAATTGGGATAACCAATTATTTCAGAAAATCAAGGAAATTAAAAACATCAACAATAAAGAGCAATTGAATGAATTATATTCAACATGGATCGACAGTCTTGGAAAAGTAAATGAATGCAAGCAATGCTCAAAAATCGAAAATAAAGTCTATTTTCTAAAGAATTTTGACCTTAAGTGGATTAATGACCAACAAATATTTTCACAAAACAATATTCAGAAATTAAATTTTATAAAGGACAACAGAAATATTGATGAAAATTATTATATCGGAAAAGGTGGAAGGAAAATCTATTTTAGGAATGAAAATTCATACGGCTCTACATTCACATCCTCTGAAACCGCTATTCTGGAATTGTTCAGATATTGGAATTATGTAGAATATTTTTTTCCTTATAAATATAAAACAGACCAAAACTGGAACGCTGTTCTAACGGAAATGATTCCTAAGTTTCTGGCTGTAGATAATGATGAAAATTATCAACTGACATTGGCAGAACTTGTCACAAAAACTGATGACTCGCATGCTTTTTTATTTTCCAGATTAATCAGCCTAAACCAGTATGGAAGGAAAAGCGTTCCGGCAGAATATGCTTACGCTGAGGGGCAACTGATAATTACTAAGATAAATCCGACGAAATTTAACGAAGAAAATCCGTTGAAAACAGGTGATGTTATTTATGATATAAATGGGATGACCATATCCCAAAAGATCAATGCATTCGGAAAATATCTTCCGGCTTCTAATTCCTGGGGGAAAATTAAAAAGGCAAAAGGCCTTCTGCTGATGACCAATAATGACTCAACAAATCTGAAAATTGAGAGGAATGGGCAAAAATTAGCTTTAAAAGTCAAGAATTATTTTTTAAAAGATATCATTACAGAAAAACCTGCTACACCTGAAAAATGGACGTTCCTTGATAATGAAAAGAAAACCGGATATGTAAACATGGGAATCATCGAGAAAAAGGATTTGGATGAAATGTACAGAAATCTTCAATCTGCTGAATCTATTATTTTCGATTTAAGAAATTATCCAAAACAGACAATTTTACCTTTAAGCAGGCTTATTCTGCCAGAAAATACCATTTATTACCAGTTTAATTTTCCTGAAACAAGCTACCCAGGAAAATTTTACAGCCGTAAAAACAGTATCGGAAGACACAATCCTGATTATTATAAAGGAAATGTAATAGTCCTGGTGGATGAAAATACACAAAGCCAGGCCGAAACCACCACCATGATGTTCAAACAGCATCCGAGGGCGAAAATCATCGGCAGCAATACTTCCGGTGCAAACGGCGATGTGATACGCTTCAATATTGCAGGTATAGAAACGAGCTTTACAGGTCTGGGAGCCTATTATCCTGACGGAAAAGAAACCCAGAGGATAGGAATAATTCCTGATATAGCTATAAAACCGACCATCAAAGGAATTCAAGAAGGAAAAGATGAAATTCTGGAAAGAGCATTGGAATACATCAGGACAGGCAAATAAAAATAAAATCACAAACCACTGATTTACAATTAAATAATAAAATTTTTAATATTTTTCATACATTTATTGTCAGGATTTCATTTCACATACGACTTTAATTTTAAGGGATGACTTTAATTTCAAATTACATCTGACTATTCAGATGCTGATATATTAAGTCGAATTAAAACAAAAATGTTATGAAAAATCATTTGATGAGTAAGCCTTTAAGGTTGTCGTTGTGTGCTGCTGCTTTTATTACTACTGTATCGTGCAGTGATAATGATATACAGAACTTACCTGAAACTTTTGAAGAAAAAGTAGTGGTGGCGAATCGCGGTGCGGGGAGCATCAGCTTTATAGATGCAGCCAGTAATAGCGTATCAAAAACTTTGTCAATTCCAAATTCCGAACCCATGTACGTGGTTTATGTCCCTCAGAATGACAAGCTTTATGTAGGCGACAGAGCCGGAAAAAAAATTCACATTGTAAATTCTAAAAACCAGCAGGTTGAAAATTCCATAGATGTAGGAAACGGCGTTTTTCACATGTGGGCAGACGGCCAGGGAAAAGAACTGTGGGTAACGAACGATATTGATAATACAATTTCGGTTATTAATCTTACTACAAATACAGTTTCAAATACCATCACTGTAGACCAGAAACCTCATGATGTGTTTTTAACTAAAGATGGAACCACAGCCTTTGTTTCGGTGCTCACAGGAAGCCCTGCAACAGACAAAGTCTATAAATACTCTACTGCTAGCCATACCAAAACCGGTGAAGTAAGCGTAGGAAAAGAACCTCACCTGTTCCATCTTCAGAACAGCAATACATTGTATATTCCCTGCCAATCCGGGAAGCTTTTTATGGTAAATGCAGGCACAATGAACATTCTCGAAGAAAAAGATTATGCCGGAGCTCATGGGATTTTTGCTTCTCCTGATCAGAGTAAAATTTTCATGAGTAATATAACCGGAAATCAGCTGTATTCCGTCAATGCTACTTCAGGTGACCAGATTTTATCGATTCCTTCTGCAGAAAATACACCGCATAATATTACGGTAACTGCCAATGGAGATAAAATGTTTGTAACACAGTCCGGGGCAGGAAGTACTGTTTCCGTTTATAATATCAGTTCCGGAGGAACTTTATCCGGGGCATCTTCTTTCAGCACAGGAACAAATCCTTTTGGAATTGTATATTATAAGAGAAAAGTGAATTAACCTCAAAAAACACAAGTCATGTTAAAAGCCTATTGGGACAAAGGAATTTCTTTTGAATCCCATCTCGGAAGAATCCGTGAAACCGTAAAAGTGCAGGATGGCAGTACTCAGGATATGCTTCAAAAATACCAGCTGTCCATTGAACGTGCAGAAAAGATCATTAGCAGCTATAAATCTAATGCTGAACAGGAAGAAAAGTATTTGGAGGCAGATTTTAATGGAAATATTCTTATCATAGCAGAAGGCTGGTGTGGCGATTGCAGCCAGTCTATTCCAGTTATAAGGCAGTTTTTTAAACATAAAAATCCTGTAAAGATTCTTTACCGGAATGAAAACCCTGATCTCATGCAGCTGTTTCTTACCAATGGAAACGAAGCAGTTCCCATCGTTATTTTTTTAGATGAAGATTGTAACATCCTGACGCATTGGGGGCCTAGAACGAAGCATGGTCTTCAGTTGTTTGCAAAATTTAGGAAAGACCCTGAAAACTATTCAAGAGAAATGTTCCTGAAAGACCTTCATACATACTACGATATAAACAAGGGTTTCGACATCATGGAAGAAATTCTTGAAATATTATAAATCTTATAAACAGGCCAATTGCACTCCTGCAATTGGTTTTGTTTTATTCCACATCAATTTATTAAAAAGCTCTTTCTAAAATCACTTAAAAGCAGTACATTCATAGTCGGATTAATTGGTAAACCGTAAAATTGGTTTTAACTAATATTTAACCTTTTATCAGTTTAATTTGTTATATTTTATAAAGAATTGGTCAACAATTTGATACAGTAACCATGTAAAAAAATAAATTATGTCGGAAAAGATATTATGGATAGATGATGAAATAGATTTACTTAAACCTCATATTGTATTTCTCGAAAAGAAAGGCTACCAGGTAACCCCTGTAAACAATGTGAATGAGGCGTTGGAATTAATGGATTCAGAGAAATTCGCATTAACACTTATTGATGAAAATATGCCCGGAATTTCGGGGCTTGAAGCCATCCCTATGATTAAAGAAAAAGACAATGCTTTAAAAATAGTAATGGTAACGAAAAGCGAGGAAGAACATATTATGGAAGAAGCAATCGGATCTCAGATTGCCGACTATATTCTAAAGCCTGTAAACCCCAATCAGATACTATTATCATTAAAGAAAAACCTGCAGGAAGATAATCTTGTAGAGCAGAAAACCATTCTGCAGTATCAGCAGGAATTCAGGAACCTTTCCATGGAGCTGTCTTACCTCAGAACCTACCAGGAATGGGCAGAGTATTACAAGAAAATCCTAAACTGGGAAATAAAATTCGATAAGGTAACGGATAATGAATTTGCCGACCTTTTGCAGTCTCAAAAAGAGGAAGCCAACATCCAGTTCGCAAAATTCATAGAAAATAATTACGAAGGCTGGCTTACAGAGAATGATAAACCCATCATGAGCCACACACTTTTCAAAGAAAAAGTAAAGCCGGAGGTTGAAAAAGAAAAGGTACTTTTACTGATGATCGATAATCTTCGTTATGATCAGTGGAAAGTTATTGAGCCTTTATTTACAAAACATTACAGCAAAATTTCGGAAGATTACTATTACAGTATTCTGCCAACAGCAACGCAATACGCCAGAAACTCATTCTTTGCTGGCCTAATGCCGTCTGAGATTGAAAAACGTTTCCCGGACAAATGGTTTAATGACAACGAAGAAGGAAACAAAAACGAATTCGAACGTGATTTCCTTGAAGATCAGATGAAAAGAATAGGTTTAGGATCAAAATCAATGAAATATTTAAAGGTTCTGAATGCCGACTTTGAAAGAAAAATCTATGACGACTTCAACCAACATAAGAATAATGATCTTTTGGTGATTGTTTATAATTTTATTGATATTCTTTCTCATGCTAAAACAGACAATCATATTGTGGATCAGCTGATCCGGGATGATAAAACGTTCAGGTCTTTAACGCTTAACTGGTTTGAAAATTCATCATTAATGAAAATCATCAAAGTGGCGGCTGAAAACGGATTCAAGCTGGTGATTACAACAGATCACGGAACAGTTTATGTTAAAAAGCCGAGCAAAGTAGTCGGAGACAGGGAAACTTCCACCAATATCCGTTACAAAACAGGAAAAAGCTTAACTTATGATGACAGCGATGTATGGGCAATTACAAACCCTGAAAAACTGTTTCTGCCGAAAGGTAATTTAAGTTCAAAATATATTTTCGCGAAAAATAATATCTTTTTGGCTTATCCTAAGAATTACAATCACTTTGTGAATTATTACAAAGAAACTTATCAGCACGGGGGAATTTCATTGGAAGAATGTATTATCCCCATCAGCATATTAGAGCCCAAATAGTTTTTTTCATAGTTTAACTTGGGTAATAGGGGGCGGAAAAAATCTTTAGATTTTTTCCGCTTCTTTTTTATTAATATTTTTGACTTATGAAACTTATTACATACAACGTTAACGGCATCCGGGCCGCTTTCACGAAAGATTTTTTGGGCTGGCTGAAAACTGCCGATCCGGATATCATCTGCATTCAGGAAAGTAAAGCAGGAAATGATCAAATTGATATTGAAAGTCTTGAAAAGATGGGCTATTACAGCTATTGGCATTCTGCAGTAAGGAAAGGCTACAGTGGAGTCGGTATTGCTTCCAAAATAAAACCAAATCATGTAGAATTCGGTTGCGGTATTGAAAGTTATGACAATGAAGGAAGGATTATACGCGCAGATTTCGATGGTTTTTCCGCTATTTCTGTCTACGTTCCTTCGGCATCAAATATTGAGAGACTTGATTTCAAAATGCAGTTTTGCCATGATTTTTTAGAATACATCAAAAATCTGAAAAACGAAATACCTAATCTCATTATTTCCGGTGATTTTAACATCTGCCATCAGGCTATTGATATTCATGATCCGGTGCGTCTGAAAAATGTTTCCGGATTTCTTCCTATGGAAAGAGAATGGATGACTAATTTTATTAATGAATGTGAACTGATAGACAGCTTCAGGTTTTTTAATAATGAACCGGACAATTACACATGGTGGAGCTACAGGCAAAATTCAAGAGCAAAAAATAAAGGGTGGCGCTTGGATTATAACTTTACATCTTACGCACTCAAAGACAAGCTTACAAGAGCTGTTATTTTAAAGGAAGCCGTTCATTCCGACCATTGCCCTGCATTAGTAGAATTAGAAGTATAGATCAAAAGAAAAAGCCAACTTTAGCAGTTGGCTTTTTTTAATTTAAATCATAAAATTAATCGACAATTTCATATTCCACCGGAATTGTACCTCTATTGGTATCTCCGATTTCATCGAACGCAGCTTTAGACATGTCTAAAGATCTAGACGAATGGAAAGGGCCCCTATCATTTACTCTTACAATTACCTCTTTACCATTGTTCAGGTTTGTTACCTTAATGTTAGTTCCAAAAGGAAGCGTTCTGTTTGCAGCGGTAAACTTTGCGTTATCAAAGATCTCTCCGCTTGCAGTTTTTCTACCATTAAACTTATCGTGGTAGTACGATGCATAGCTTGTCTTTTTCGCATCTATGG
The DNA here is from genome assembly GCF_000430825.1 of Chryseobacterium daeguense DSM 19388. Taxonomy (GTDB): domain Bacteria; phylum Bacteroidota; class Bacteroidia; order Flavobacteriales; family Weeksellaceae; genus Chryseobacterium; species Chryseobacterium daeguense. Next base: position 178,700 of record NZ_AUMT01000005.1, read on the forward strand.
CATTATTCTTGAACGAATAAATACCAAGTGTTGAAATCATCATTATGATTACAAGAATAAATCTCTTCATCACTTTGAACTTTTATTGGTTTGACAGGGCAAATGTATAAGTAATCATCTGACGAACCTATTCTGTTTGTTAACAAACGTTAACTAAAACCAAATATTGTCTTAAATTTTATCGTAACTTATTATAAATAGGATATTTATAACCTATTGTTAAAAAGTGTTAAAATAAGATGTTAAAAGTTAACAAATTTAACTAAAAACTATATTTTTTGAATTTTTAACATACTAACCTTTTTATTATCTATACGTTAAAATTATTTTAAGATAAATTAAAGACTAGATATTAGTTGGATTTTCATACCTTAAACTATTCTATAAAATAATTAATGCATTTCAAACTAAAATAAAAAAACCGATGAGAAATCTCACCGGTTTAATATATTAATTATAAAATTAAATTAATTGTTGGTTTTAGTATATTCCACCGTATAATTATAAATTCCTGCAGGATAAACTACAGACATACTAGGAGAACCTGTTATAAAAGAACCATCGGGTGCATAAGAATATACACTATTAGAATATACATTATTCGTTCCAGATTGATAAATTGTAATTCTATAAAGGCTTCCTGGAGCTGCAATTGCTGCTTGGTTTGAATATGCTGTTGGAGCTGTAGAAGTTCCATTAGTTGTAAATGTACCTCTCTTAGCATATACCTGATTACCATTAACTAAAGTGTTAGTAACTGTTTCAGCAGTAGTTACATTTACTCTCGGATTACCTCCTACCGGCTTCCAAATCCCATCAGTAACAGTAAAAGTACTTGATCCTGTTGGATTATCAAAGTAATAAAGACCACGAGCTAAATTTGGAGTTTGAGTTGTAATTGCTGGATCTGCAGTAGTTCCACCATCATTAGTATTATAAACAATCATACCGTTAAATCCTGTAGCAAAGGTTGAAGGATTAATGTTATCTGTTTTAAACCTAAATAATGAGAGATCAGTTTCAGGAAATACTAGACCTTTTGACTCAGATGCTGTCCAACCATTAGTTGCTGAATAAGGTGAAGCATCCATAAATGCATTTTCACCAACTATTGTTTCTTGAGGTACTGAAGGAATATTGATTTGTGCATTAACAGAAGCTGCTGACAAACCAACTATTAGGGATAATAAAATCTTTTTCATTTTAAATTCTTAATTAATTAATTAAATATATTATAAGTATCCACCTAGGGTTTGCCAAGTTGTTCCATCGCTAATAAAGATCATACCTTTACCTCCTTGCATAGCAGCAATATTTTGAGGTTTGAAAGCAGCCCCAGAAACAAAAGTTCTATTACCCCCAGTCTGGTTAGTAAGAGAAATTACCCTTCCTGGATTTGCCGTAGCATCCGGCAGAGAAATATTATTACTTGTTCCTGATAAGACAATACTATAATCATTTGCTTGCCAAGTAGCAGCTGTCAAGTCACCCACAACAGCGCGGGTTCTCATATACACTGCTCCTTGAGTTTCAAAGTTACCATTAATTATAGTTCTTGCTTTACCAGTAGTAAAAGTCAAGTTATTATTATTTTGGGTAACAACTCTTGTACCAGCTAATGTACCATCCTGACTATATATGCTAATGTCCGGACCAGAAGCACCACCACCTACTGCAACCCAAACAGCGTTTGGAGCATCATAGTAATAGAATCCAGTAGCAGTAACGTTTACTGTTTTACCAGCATTTGTACCATCTAAAGTGTTGACAAACGCAAGAGCACCGTTTTGAGGGGCGGTATAAGCTGCATCCTTAGCAGCTAATTGAGCTCTTGTCAATCGAGGGACCAATAGCGCGTCAGGTCTAGTAGCATCAGTAGTGTTTGCTACAACATCTAAAGTAGCCGCGGGAGTAGATGTGTTAATACCCACGCGTCCTTGCTGTGCCTGAGATAACGCCGCAAAGCCGACTAACATAGTCGCTGTTAATAAAATTTTTTTCATAAGTTTTTAAAGATTTTAAATTACATTTTTCATCAATGATATCTATATTCAAATGAGATATTCATCTCAACTTGTGCTCGCTAAATTTAAACTAAAAAATTTAAACCGATTACATTTTAATTTATTAGTTTGTATTTTTTTTTATAAATATCTAACACTCAATGAACAGAACTCATAATCTATTCATGTGGGCAAAGTTAATACTTATTATTTAAATTACATAATATAAAATTAAAAAAAAAAGGTAATCTATTTTACAATACAATTAAATTATTGAAAATCAGTCAATTATATTAAATGCTAAGATTAATTAATTTATGTTAATTTTTATTAACTTTTTAAAATGACTCATTTAAAGACAATTATTAGCTAATTTTATTAAACAAAATTCAATTAATTGGGAATAATTTAAATCAACTCTCCATAAAGGTCGAATTCTTCAGCAGAAGTTATTCTTACCTCAGCAAAGTCTCCGATAGATATATAGGTATCTTCTGCAGAAACTAGTACTGTATTATCTACATCCGGAGAATCGTATTCTGTTCTTCCAATAAAATAATTCCCTTCTTTTCTGTCAAAAATACATTTATATATATTACCAATTTTTCCCTGATTCTTTTCCCATGAAATTTGAGACTGCACCTCCATTATTTCTTCCACCCTTGCTTCTTTTACCTCCTGTGGAATGTCATCTTCCAAAACATAAGCTGAAGTATTTTCTTCATGAGAATAAGTAAAACAGCCCAGCCTGTCAAACTTCTGCTCCTTTACCCAGCTTTTTAATTCCTGAAATCTTTCTTCAGTTTCTCCCGGATAACCAACAATAAGAGTGGTTCTGATAGCCATGTCAGGAACTTTTTCTCTGAATTTCGCCAGCAGTGCATCTGTTTTCTCATGCGTAGTTCCTCTTTTCATTGATTTCAATAAATCTGAATTGATATGCTGAAGAGGAATATCTATATAATTACAGACCTTTGGCTCTTCACGGATTATATCCAAAACATCTTCCGGGAAACCGCTTGGAAAAGCATAATGCAGACGAATCCACTCTATTCCCTCCACTTTTACAAGTTCTTTTAAAAGATCCCCAAGTGCACGTTTTTTATATAAATCTAAACCGTAGTAAGTAAGGTCCTGTGCAATCAAAATCAATTCTTTTGTTCCCTTTTTGGCTAATTTTTGTGCTTCTAAAACCAGTTTTTCAATAGGGGTAGAAAGGTGACCGCCTCTCATTAAAGGAATGGCACAGAAAGAACAGGGTCTATCACAGCCTTCAGAAATTTTAAGATAAGCATAATGCTTCGGGGTGGTGGTAAGCCTCTCTCCTACAAGCTCGTGCTTGTAATCTGCACCCAGATGCTTTAATAAAATCGGAAGATCTCTGGTTCCGAAATACTGATCCACATCCGGAATTTCTCTTATCAAATCCGGCTTATATCTTTCCGAAAGACATCCAGTAACAAAAACTTTCTCTACTTCGCCTCTGTTTTTTGCCTCCACATAATCAAGAATAGTATTAATGGATTCTTCCTTTGCATTATCAATGAATCCGCAGGTATTGATTACCACAATATCTCCTTTATCTTCATGAACCACTTCTTTCCCATTGGCTTTCAACTGGCTCATCAAAACTTCAGAGTCATATACATTCTTGGAGCAGCCAAGCGTTACAACATTAATTTTCTTCTTACCTACAGATTTTGTGCGCATCTTTTTGATTTTGAGTTTGCAAAGATACAAAATATTGAAGAGTATGAATTAAAAAATAAAAACCACTTCAATAAAGTGATTTCCATTATAATAATTAAAAGTTCTTTTCTTTAAAGCTTGGCGCCGTCTGGTCTTTCTCAGAAAGAACGGCATCATTTTCAGTAATTTTCCAATCTATATTAAGATCTGGATCATTGTATTTTATGCTGCCCTCAGATTCTTTATTGTAAAAGTTATCACATTTATAAGCAAAAACAGCAGTATCACTCAAAACAGAAAAACCATGCCCGAAACCTCTCGGAACGTACAATTGTAATTTATTCTCTTCTGTAAGCTCTATCCCGAACCATTTTCCAAACGTAGGTGAATCTTCCCTAAGATCTACAGCTATATCCCAAACCTTTCCCTCAAGGCAAGAAACTAACTTTGCCTGTGCATGCTCACCTTTCTGCAGGTGAATACCTCTTAAAACACCATAAGATGATTTTGAGATATTATCCTGCACAAAATGGCCATTCATTCCGGTAAGCTCTTCAAATTTTTTTTCATTAAACTTTTCAAAAAAATAACCTCTGTCATCTTCAAAAATGGTAGGTTCTATGATGTAGCAGTCTTTTAAAGGGGTTTCTTTGATTTTCATATTTAAATTTAATCAATTATAAATTATATTTCTTTTTTAAGCTTAATTTTAAACCTAAATATATTCCGCCGAATGGAATAAAAATAATTAAAAGGCAAGCCCAAAGGGGAAATTGGAAATGTATTAAGAATATATTAATTATAAGCTGAGAAACAGCATAAACACTGCTGATTACTAAATGTGACACTTTTTTTTCATTAGCAAAAAGCTGATACAGGTGTCTTCTGTGTGCTTCGAAAATATTTTCTTTCAGAATTAATCTTTCAACAATGGTAAGAACGACTTCCATACCATAAATGGATAATAACAAAACGTATTTATATTCCTGAGTCTTCATAATCAGCAAGGTTATAAGTGCTATAACCCAAAAACCGATTCCCATACTTCCGACATCTCCTGCAAAGCATTTCGCCTTCTTTCTAAAGTTAAAAAAGAGAAATACAAGGCATGCTAAAATAGGATAAATAATAAAATTATCGTCAGTGAAAATTGTATTTTCGTTATTTATATAAAGTAATGATGCTAAGGTTACTAAACTGTAAATTCCTGTCATTCCGTTGATACCGTCCATAAAATTATAGGCATTTAAAGTCCCTATAATCATTACAAAGAAAATAGGCCATACCCAAAACGGCAACAAGCTGAACATCCCGGTAAAATACAACAAAAGTACTACAGAAATAAAATGAACGGAAATTCTTATTTTATTTGATAAATTCCTAATGTCATCAATAAAGCTTATAAAGCAAATAGCCAGCAGTCCCAATCCAAAAACCCAATAGCTATTAATAAATTGTTTAAGGTTTAATATACAAAAAATAATAAAAGCTACAGGAAAAATAATTCCGCCTCCACGCAGTGTTATCTGTGTGTGTGCACTTCTATGGTTGGGCTTATCAATAATATTATATTTATCTGCTATCTTGAAGTATATCAAAATAGCAATAAAAAGTAAAATAATAACTGCTAAAAATTCCATAAGCTAAAGTTGAAATTTTTCAATAACATTTGACGGTGAAAAACCTAATTCTTCTTTTATTTTACTATTTGAAAATGTAAGAGAATCCGTCATTTTCTTTAATCTAAGTGAATTTATAGGCGCTTTATTTCCCATTAAATCACCGATCTTAGCCAGTACTTTTGCTGCAAAAAGTGGAATACTTGCAGGAGACTTTTTTTGTAAAATTTGTGAAATCTTTTCTGAAATTTCTTTAAAATCCGGATTGTTATTATCACAAACATTGTAAATACCACCTTTACCTAAAACAGATAAAGCCACAATTTCTGCAAAATCTTCTACCCAAAATACACTTTTTTTTGCTTTTCCACCAGCAATATTAAAGTATTTCCCATTTTTTACAGCTTTAATCATATCACCCAGGTTTCCTGGAGGGTTAGGGCCTGCAATCAATGAAGGACGTAGGATAAATAATTTCACGCTGTTACGATTACACCATTCCTGAAGGAATTCTTCCGCCATAATTTTGCTCTTGGCATAAGAAGTATCTCCTTCTAAAGGAAATTGTTCAGTAATATTTTCACCATAATCTCTTCCATATACCGCTACTGTGCTTATGAATATAAATATCTGCGGAGAGTTTTTCTCTAATGCCGAACAAAGATTTTTCGTTCCTTCGAAATTTACATTAAAAAACTTTTTTTCTTCTTCTTCTGTTTTTGGAACGGAGTGGGCTTTTCCGGCAGCATGAAAGATAATATCAAATTTTTCTTCAAATAATGGAAATTCATTTGATATATCAAAGACATAATCTGCATGATGGGTACCAAAAGTTTTTACTTCAAAATTTTCTTTCTGAAGTAAAGGAATTACATTTTTTCCCAGAAACCCGTTTGCTCCTGTAAATAATATTTTCATCAAATAATGTTATAAAATTTATTCAAAATTATCTCCTCAGAAAAATCTTCTTCGGAAACAACTCGTGCATTGTGTTTTTTTATTTCCAGATCAGCAGCAGAACTTTCATCAAATGAATTAAAAAAATTCAAAAGCTCATTCTTCTGGCTGTGTGTAAAAGTATATCCGATATTTTTTTCCTTAATCAGCAGATCTACTTCACTATTTTCCTCACCAATATACAAAACCGGTTTTCCGGCTGCCAGAATATTATACGTCTTGGAAGGTACACCAAGCCCGAACATCCCTTTTGCCAGGCTTATGAAAGCCACATCTGCTTTATTTAATACGGAAAGCTGTTCTTCCCTTGAATAAGCGCCATCAAAATAAACATTTTTGAGATTATTTTTTTCAACATAATCTATCATTGTTTTTTTTACTGCGCCCTCACCTACAAAATAAAATGCCAGCTTATCATTGCTCACATCTTTTATAATTTCCAAAAGCTCCAAAAGGCCTTGTACACGACCAATATTTCCGGCGTATTGAAATATCGTTTTAGCTTTTAAGGGAGTTTCCTCCTTAAAAACACTATCTTTTGGAATGGGAAAGATGCCCTTAATATCACCCCAGTTTTCAATTATATATATTTTTGATTCATTACTATACTTCTTAATCTTATTTTTAATCACTTCATGCATATCCCGTCCCAGAACTATTAACTTATCCGCCTTTGAATAAGCTTTGTCAAAAATATTTTTAAGAATTTTATATACAAATGAATTTTGTGATTTTATTATCCCGGCTGGAATTGTATTTTCAGGAAATACATCATGTACCAGAATAATTAATTCAATTTTTTTTAAAGCTTTAAGAAGAGAAATCAGCAGCACTAAGGGAGCGGGGTTAGTAACAATAAAAACCTTCTCTCCTTTTTTAACATTTTTAAATAAATAAAAAAATATTGAAAAACTAAGAAAAACAAACCGTAGCAATCTGCTTATCAAGCTATTCTTGTCACCCTCAAACCCTTTGATTCTATGTACAAATATATTGGGGTTCAGGGTAAAATAATTACCCGCATTTGCTTTTTTGTCATATACAGGAGCTCCACAAACTACTTTTATATCATACTTTTCCGAAAGCCTGTTTGCAATTTTGGTAAGAATAAAAGATGTTGAAGTTTCTTCCGGATAAAATAATTCGGTTGCTATCCAAAGTTTTTCCATTATTTTTTGCTCCAAACTACTCTGTTAACATAATCCGTATAGCTCAAGATAATTCTCACCATTTTTTCAGATACATTCGGCATAGAATAATCTGAAACCGGTCTGTAGTTTCTTTCTTTTCCTGTTTTTTGCTGCTGAAGCTGAACCAGCCCCTGCAAAATTCTTTCTGGAGACAGCCCCACCATCATTACCGAAGCCTCTTCCATTGCTTCCGGTCTTTCGTGGGCATCCCGGATGTTTAATGCTCTGAAATTAAGGATTGAAGATTCTTCCGAAATAGTTCCCGAATCTGACAAAACAGCATAACTTCTCATCTGTAAAGCATTGTAATCATGAAAACCCAGAGGCTTTAGAAATTGAACTTCCGGTCTTACATTTACCTTCATTTTATCAATCATATTTCTTGTCCTTGGATGTGTAGACACAATAATCGGGAAACCAAATTTTTCCGCAATAGCGTTCAGACTTTCAATTAATCCATTAAAATTTTTCTCAGAATTAATATTTTCTTCTCTGTGTGATGAAACCACGAAATATTTTCCTTCTTCAAGATTCAATCTGGTTAAGACATCAGAACTTTCAATTTGAGGAAGATAATGTGTCAAAACTTCAAACATCGGAGAACCCGTTTTAATGATTCTGTCCGCGGGAAGCCCCTCTCTTAATAAGTATTCTCTGGCAATATCGGAATAAGTAAGATTAATATCTGCAGTATGATCTACGATTTTTCTGTTTGTTTCCTCAGGAACTCTCTGGTCGAAGCATCTGTTTCCTGCTTCCATGTGAAAAATAGGGATCTGTCTTTTTTTCGCCGGAATGGCACAAAGACAGGAGTTAGTATCTCCAAGTACTAAAAAAGCATCTGGTTTTAGTTCTTCCAGGAGCGGATCAATTTTAATTAAAATATTTCCTACGGTTTCAGTTGCTGTTTTTCCTGCTGCTTCAAGAAAATAGTCCGGTCTGCGCAATCCAAGATCTTCAAAGAAAATTTGGTTAAGCTCATAATCGTAATTCTGTCCGGTATGGACGATAATATGCTCTACAGCTTGAGAGGCATCCAAAGCCGATAATACTCTTGATAATCTAATGATTTCCGGCCGTGTGCCCACGACTGTCATTACTTTTAATTTCTTCATTTGTAAAATTTATATATCCTAAACCTATTACTACAGCTCCAAAATACCAGCATTCAAATGATGAGTAAATATTTCCGGAAGTCTGTGATAAAATAAAATACTGCAGAAAGAAAAATATGATAACTCCACTTTCTTTATACTTATCAATATGTTTTAAAACCTTAATAAAACTTTGCGCTACAAATTTATAATAATTTATAAACAGAGCCATACCCAACATACCAGTCGACATTAAAACTTCTACAAATATATTGTGCGGATACATTCCATCCTCAAATAAAGCCTTACCTCCCGTTATTGGATGATTGATAAAGATTTCTATTCCTTTATTTAAATAAAAGGACCTTCCGGAAGCATTTCTTTCAAATATAGCAGCGTTTATCCTTTCAAAAAAAATAAATTTGTTTCCGAAGCCCGTCTGATACATTACAAAAAGTAAAATCAGAGAAACAATAATCATTATGCTAAAAAATATCCAGTACTTTTTTTTATTAATTAAAATCAAAAAAATAAACAGGATGACTAAAAGTGCCAAAACAGGACTTCTTGCAGCAGAAACATAGATTGGGAATAAACCCAGTAATATTCCTAGTATCCAATAATATTTTTTAATTTTCAAAATGAAAATGCCATACAAAGACATAATAACCAAACTTAACCCTAAATGACCAACTGTAATATAATATAGTCTGAAAATCCCACCTCTGCCATTGCTTTGATAATCTTCAAATATAAAATTGGTGTGCAAAAAATTTATTCCAAGAAGTATCAGCAAAAACCAGAAAATACAGTTGAAAAATTTCTTAAAATCAATTTTTTCATATTGTAAGCTTAAAAGCGCAATAACCGGAACAAAAGTTACAATAACCCCATAATAATAAACAGAACTCCTCAGGGCATGAAAAGCTTCTTCAGATAAAGAAAAACTTGAAAAAGTAAGATTTAATTTAAAGAAATAAAATAAAAAAAACAGGATAAAAGTAAGTATTACGGCTTTTCTTCTTTTAATAATTTCAAAATTCCTTACGATAAAATAAATTGATCCCAAAAATAGGGATCCTCTGATAAATACATTAATTAACCTTGGAATAGTAGTATAATTATAAGGATCAATATAAGCCAAAATATATCCAAATAAGACAGCCATCAAAAAGTAAACTTCCTGATCTTTGATAATTAATTTTTTTATATGGCTTACTTGTTCCATTCACCTATACTTCCAGAAAATACGTATCTGCATCTTCAGGGTTAAAAGGTTCATTAATCCAGAAAATAGTGTACAATTCCTCTTCTCCGATATTTTTAATATTATGCGTGTACCAGATGGGCATGTCTACATATGCCGGCTCACTGCCATCCAGATAAAAATCCAAGACTTCGTCCGTATCTGTTTTTCTTAACTGTATTAATGCTTTTCCTTTAATAACAGCAAATCTTTCTATTTTTCTTGTGTGAAAGTGATTCCCTCTGGTAATTCCCGGAACCGTAGTGGAAAACGAGCATTGGCCGCCGATTCCCAGCCTTATCACCTCCACAAAGGCTCCTCTGGGATCAGTATGCTGTGTAAATTTAACCGGATAGTGATTTTTAATATCAAAATAACAACGGAATGTATTAAAAAGATTTAAATCAAATTTATTTTCCAAAACAGGAATTTCTCCGTTATCAAAATATAACGTTTTATAATTTTCCAGCTTTTGAAGAACCTCAGAAACTTTATTTACCGATGTATGCGGAACTTCGTATAATTTTTTTGTTTCTCCGGATTCTATTTCATGAATAATTTCCTGAACCAGCTCACCCACATAGATCAGCTTTACTTCCCCGTCGTTATCAATCACAGGATTTTCACCATGAGTAAGCTTATAGGAAAAAGTTGCAATGAAAGAATTATAATTTGGTTTCCCAAACGGCCCGAAAACATTGGGAATAACCATTCCGGTAAATTTTCCGCCTGCTTTTTCTGCCCATCCGGCTAAAAGCTCTCTTCCTTCTTTCTTTGATTTTCCGTACAGGTTGTCCTTTTCTTCCTGAGAAGATGATGAAAAAAGAACATGAGCCTTAGAATTTGTTTTTTCTAAAGCTGAAACCAGTTTGCTGACAAGCTCGACATTGTTATTATAAATAACTTCCGGATCCGGATGGCGGTTCATTGCTGCAAGATGTACGATCACATCACACTGTGCCACGAAATTCTCAAGCTTTTCCTGATCATCAAAAAATTCCTTTTCAAAATGAATTCTTTCAAATTTTTCAGGCTGAAGACCTAAAGTATTATATAAATGTGAACCGACAAAACCATTTTGACCGGTAACTCCAACTTTTTTTATCATATTAAATTTTCAAAATAGTCTATTGGAAAACGATAATCATCTGTAATTTCTCCCAAAGCATAATCTGCCATCACCAATAATTTTGATTTTTCTTCAATTGCCTGAATAGCAGTCGCATATCCACTAGGGACATGAAAAACGTTTAAAGTGTCAGAATTTAATTCAAATTTTAAAATTTCTGAATTTTTAGCAGGTTTTTCCCAATCATCAATTTTTATGAGCCTGATGGTAAATTTACCCATTAGTGCAGAAAACCATCTTTGCTCAATTTTATGCCCCGTCCAGCCTCTTACATAGTTTATATCTAAATTTTCTATGCAGTAGATTCTTTTAATTCCCGAAGCATTAAAATCATTATTAAAAAAAAGATTCCCTCTTTCATCGGAATATTTTCTCCCTTCAATAATTGTAGGCGTTTTCATAGGAATTGATTTAATCAGGATACTGCATAATATCTTCTCCCAACACTTCCTTTCTGATCAAAGGAAGCTTCATTAAAAGCTCTTTCATACCTTCTACACCCTGCTGTTCTGTATTATGAGAATGATAATCTTCAATTTTAGAGATGTCCTTAATCCCTTCAGAAAAATACTGAGCATAGTTTAGATCCCTGTTATCTGCAGGGATTCTGTAGAAATCACCCATATCTTCTGCCTTTATCATTTCTTCCCGGGTGCACAAAGTTTCGTATAATTTCTCGCCGTGTCTGGTTCCTATTATTTTTACAGGATTATCGGCTTTGAACAATTCTTTCAGAGCCTGAGCCAGATCTCCGATCGTACCAGCCGGGGCCTTATTCACAAATAAATCTCCCGGATTTCCGTGTTCAAAAGCAAATAAAACCAAATCAACAGCTTCTTCCAGAGACATTAAAAATCGCGTCATACCTGGATCCGTAATGGTAATTGGATCACCATTTTTGATCTGTTTTACAAAAAGCGGAATTACAGAACCCCTCGAGGCCATTACATTTCCATATCTGGTAAGGCAAACTACTGTTTCGTTTAAATTTCTGGAAGCAGCCACGGCTACTTTTTCCATCATGGCTTTGGAAATACCCATTGCATTGATGGGATATGCTGCTTTATCTGTGCTTAAACAAATAACTTTTTTTACATTGTTTCGGGAAGCGGCATCTATTACATTCTGCGTTCCTTCTACATTCGTCTTTACTGCCTGCATCGGGAAAAATTCACAGGAAGGTACCTGTTTCAGCGCTGCTGCATGAAAGACATAATCTACACCTCTCATTGCCGGCTCTATGCTGTTGTAATCTCTTACATCTCCGATATAGAATTTCAGTTTATCATTCTTAAACTGATTTCTCATATCATCCTGTTTTTTTTCGTCACGTGAAAATATCCGGATTTCTTTGAAGTGATCGGTATTTATAAACTTTCTGAGAACAGCAGTTCCGAAAGAACCTGTTCCGCCAGTAATAAGAAGTGTTTTATTTTTAATCTGCATTATGTGTTTTTGATATTATAGTTTCATGTTATAAAGCTTTTCCCAGACTGCAATGTTGTATAGGCGCCATTCCAGATCCCGATCGTCTATAAAGGTATATTTCTTTTTTGAAATTTCCTGTATTATTTTTGAATTATTAATGGTTTCAAGAATTTTTTCTGATCTTGGCCACCAGTTATCAACAGGTGCATTAAAACCTATTTTTGTTCTATTATAAGTAATCTCATCAGGTAAATATTTTTCAAGATTTCTTCTTAATAAATATTTAGACCAGCCCTTTTTAATTTTATAATGATTATTAATGGAAAGACATGTTTCTACAAAATTATAATCCAAATAAGGGAGCCTTGATTCAACAGAATAGCTCATAGAGTTTTTATCCTCCCATTTTAAAAGCTCGGGCAATTGACAGCAAAAAATTTCATTTTTTTGCAGATCAAATATTTTTTTGTAAGATTTGGTAAGTTTTTTTGTATGTGAAAAATCAATTGAATCAAAATATTTGTTTTTTAAAATCTTCCCTCTTTTTTTGAGCCAGAATTTTCTAATAGAAAAATTCGAAAAATAATAATATAGCTTTATACCTTGCAGGACAGAAATATTATAATGGCTTCTGACATTGCTTAAAAATCTCATATTACTAAGAAAACTGTGATTTCTAAGATATGCCGCTGTATATCTGTTGTAACCTAATAAAATTTCATCTGCTCCCTGACCGTCCAGCATAACCTTAATTCCCAATTTATGCGTTTCTTTCATAAGAAACTTTTGCATATAGATTGCAATTCCCCCAAAAGGTTCTTCATGTTTAAAAATTACCTCTTCAAATGTATCTTTAAATTCATCTTGTTTAGGCATAATAATATCATGATTTACACCCAAAACTTTTGTAGTAATTGCCGCTAAACAGCTTTCATCAATACTTTTGTCTACCGATCCTACTGTAATAGCTGTAAATTTATCCACATCAGTGCCTGATTCTTTCAAAAATTTTGAAGCAACCGATACTACATATGAACTATCCGTGCCGCCGCTCAAAGCCGAACCAATCTTTACATCTGATCTAAGTCTTAGCTTTATTGAATTTTCGAATTCTTCTTCAAAAAGGCTAATGGACTCTTCCAGGCTTAGTTTATTGATATCTTCCCTAAAGCTGATATCGTAATATTTATAAATAGTAAACTCGTGGTTATTAAGGTCATATACAAGATTATGAGAGCCCGGAAGTTTTAAAATATTTTCAAAAAAAGTTTCGTTTGTCTGATCTGAGATATTGATAATTAAATACTGGAGAAGTACCTGGAGATTTACTTTTTCAATTTTTTCTATTTCTAGAATTGGTTTTATTTCTGAGGCAAAAATAAATTTGTCTTTATCTGTATAATAATAAAAAGGCTTAATCCCAAATCTGTCTCGTGAGCAAAAAAGTTTGTTCTTTTGTTTATCAAAAATAGCAAAAGACCACATTCCATTAAATTTAGAAACACAGTCTTCTCCCCAAAAATCGTAAGCAGCCAGCAAAATTTCTGTATCAGAAGTGGTGGCAAAAGAATATCCGTTTTGTCCCAGTTCCTCTCTTATCTCAACATAATTGTAGATAGCACCATTAAATATCAATACATGCTTATCTTTCCAAAAAAAAGGTTGATTGGCCGATGCACTGATATCTATAATTGATAAACGTCTGTGGCCAAGCCCTAAATTCTTGTGTACATAAAAACCTTCTGCGTCGGGACCTCTGTGTGACATTTTATCTGTCATACTTTTTAAAGTCTGAGCTTCTACTAAAGCCGAACTTTTATATATTAAACCTGCAATCCCGCACATGAACTAAAAATACTGCTTAATAAGATTTTCTTTATCTGAAAAATTGGGATAGTTTATCAAAACTGCTTTTAATTTTCCTTTATATACAAATAAACTTCCTGCTGCAGCACCTATTATTCCGAATTTGTTTATGAGTTCTCCTATGTCTTCTATTTTACCGGCTCCTCCAATTGCTGTAAGAGGTAAAGTAGTTTCTTTTCTTGCTGCTTCGATCAGCTTGATGTCATACCCCTTCATTTCACCATCTTTATCAATGGAATTTACAACAATTTCTCCAGCACCAAAATCTTCAAACTTTTTGATAAGTTCGAGAGGTGATTTTCCAGTTGCTTTCTTACCATTATGAGTGTAAACTTCATAGCCTCCGAATAGCTTTTTCTTCACATCCAGAACCACTACAACACTCTGGCTGCCTACTTTCTCGGATATTTCCCTTATGAGATCAGGATTATTTATAGCTCCTGCACTGAATGCTATTTTTTCTACACCCAGAGCAAATATTCTTTGTGCCTGCTCTACAGTAGTAACCCCTCCTCCGTAACAGAGCGGCATTCTGCATTCTTCAGCCCAGTGTTCAATCATCTGAAAATCTGGGCCTCTACCTTCAGCAGTAGCATCAATATCCAGAATAATAAGCTCATCCACTTCTTTTTCATTAAAAATCCTTACTGCATTCATGGGATCACCCAAATATCTTGGATTTTTGAAATGTTCGGTTTTTACTAATCCTTTATCGTGAACTAAAAGGCAGGGTATAATTCTAGGTCTTAACATCTTTCAGCGAAGTTCTTTAATAGTTGGATTCCAAAATGGTGGCTTTTTTCAGGATGAAATTGTGCACCAAAAATATTTTCGTGGTTTACTGCGCTTGTAAAATTTATCCCATAATTAGTTTCAGCAATAGAATCCTGCTGATTACTGCATTTGAAATAATAGCTGTGTAAAAAATAATATCTAGGGCTTTTTTCTAAATCTTTTAGAAGCGGAGTATCCTTTACAATTTCAATATCATTCCATCCCATGTGGGGTAAAGGCAGCTTTGTAGAAACCTGTGATGCATCAAATTTGTGGACATGCGCATCTATCCAGCCCAATCCGGGAAGACTGCCTTCATCACTTCCTTTAGCCATCATCTGCATTCCTACACAAACTCCCACTACCGGAACTTTATGTTTCAAAACAAGATCATTCACTTTATCCGACATTCCGGATTCATTAAATCTTTGCATTGCATAATCGAAATGCCCTACTCCAGGAAGGATAAGTTTGGTAGCATTTTCAAGGTCTGCAGCAGTTTTTGCTGTGGTAGCAGGAATATTAAGCTGTTTATAAATATTTAAGAAAGCATTGATGTTTCCTACTCCGTAATCTATAATAGTAACCATATTATTTAAATGCTCTTTTTTCTAATCCGAGAATCTGCATGATTTTGGTTCCGAGCTGTATCAGCTTATAATTGTTTTTATAATCGCGGAATGTTTTATTTGGCCCGTTGAAATATTCCCAAAGTTCATCTACAGTAAAACCTAATTTCTTGGCTACATACTCAAATTCTTTCATTAATTCATCTTCAGGAAGCTCAGGTCTTGATACCCTGTCTAACGCCTGCTCTCTGGTCATTTGCCCTGTAAGCACAAGACTGGAAAGGTGGTTCTTTCTTTTATCAAACCCAAATTTTCTTGGCAGCCAGAAAGCTTCATAGAATCTTGTAAATCTTGATTCATGATGCTTGTGCTGATATCTTTGCCATCCAAATTTTTGCTCTAAAAGATCTTCAGCTTCTTTTTTGATAAATCTTACATGGTCTAAAGGTTTTACTACCCTTACTCCGTTTATTAATCTATATTGAATTTTATATTTGAAAATATCACATCTTGGGAAGGTTTTCAATTTTCTCTCACCAAATTTTTTATGAATATCATTTACATATTTCATATCTGTCTGGTAGTATGCTCCCCAATGAAGTGGCTCGCGAACACATTCTGTAGAGAAATTTCCTCCTGTTAATATATATTTAATCCCGTTTTTTGCACAATAATTATAAAGGGAGGAGAAAAATACCAAATCCTGAGGCGTATCAATATCAGGAACCTGTGATTTGATAAAAGCTCTCTGAAGATCTTTCATTTCTTCCCAGTTAATTACATCTGTGTAAAGATCTAAGCCTAAGCCATCTACAAGATTTTTAATATTATTAGTAGAGACGTCGGAGTTCCACCCTGCATCTACATGATACAGCATTGGCCTTAGCCCCCATTTTTCTACTGCAAGATACACTAGATATGAGCTGTCAAGCCCTCCGGAAATTCCTATGATACAGTCATAATCTTTTCCTTTACCTTCAGCTTTTATTTTATCAATGACTTTTTGAATCTCTTTCTCGCCCTGCTCATTAGGATGCCAGTTCGGCAAAATATTATTGTAATAGTTGCCACAATAGTCGCACACTCCCTTGTCGTCGAATATTATGGTCTCGTCTGTGGTATCCATGATACAATTAACACAGATTTGAACAGGTTTTTTCGAATTATCCATCTTTGAATTTTAGTTTTGCTAATATACAAAAGTTAAACCACACGTTTTGTTGTTTATTTATTTTTTGAGATCACTATATTCATTCTTTTTATTTCCTGATTTTTGCTTTTTTTGAATAAATTATTTTATGATCTTATTTTTTTGAATAAAATTTTTACCTGAAGTTTCTTGTCTGAAATGAACAAGTTCATTTTGGTTTTTTATATTGCCAATAATTTCATTATTTTCAACAATATTATTATTCATTTTATTACCCTGATACTTTTGAGACAAATCTCTTCCGGTAGCCTCGAAATAGAGAATATCCTTATTTGAATAAAATTTATTATTGGTAACAGTAAAATTATTTCCCGTATCTATATTTTTATACTTATCATTACGTAATTGCTCTTTAATCCTTGGTAATGAGGTGTTTTCAAAATACCCTTTGATAACTACTTCTCCGATATTTTTAAAAATGTTGCCTGATATTTTCACATCGTTCATATTTAAAAAATAAGCACCGGACTTTTTAACATTTTGAAGTGTGTTATTCAGAAAGCTTGATCCGAAACTGTAATCACTTACTATTCCGTACATTTCAGAACCATCTATGAGGTTATCTGAGACGATCGTTCCCGGGGAAAGGCTTACGGATATTCCCCCCTGGCTTAATGTTTCTGTTCTGTCTGAGTTTCTTAAAGCGTTATATATTTTATTGCCTGCAATTTTAGCATTATTAGAAGTCATTAAATAGATCCCCATACCTTTTACAGTTTTGGCTGTACCTACTTCACCAATATTCCGTATTTCATTATCCAGTATCTGAGTACCGTTCATGGTATTACCCACTACGTCGGACTCATAGCTTACAATTCCGTATGCAATACAATTAGATATTTTATTATTCCTTATAATATTATTGTTTCCATGTCCAATAAAACCGATTCCTACTTTCAAAATATCATTTCCAAGTATCGTATTATCCTCTATCACATTGCTATTATGCTCATAATTCTTACCGGAATATCCCATCATTATTGCAGATTCGTCTCCGTCTTTCGAAATATTGAACACGTGGTTAATAAACTTATTGCCTTTAACTGATGTATTACTACAACCTTTTTTCGAAGATGGGTAAATGAGTATACCATTTCCACCAATTGCGTCGAAAGTATTATTTATAATATTACAATTATCTACACCGTATAATAATAGTCCATAACCGGTGTAAAAGTCAGCAGCACTTTTACCAATTCCTTTTAAATAGGCATTTTTTAAGGTAAAATTATCATGATTAATTAAAAATCCTGTATTTTTATTATTAGTAAAGTTTATAGTGCTTCCTTTTTCAAAGGAAATATAAGTATGTGGTCTTGATGTATTCAATACATTATTAACAGAATAGCTGGCTTTTTTCACCGTGATTTTTAAAACTTTTCCTCCCTTTTGATTTAATGCGTTTTGAAATGTTTTCGTATCATCATTTGATTTTTCAATCGTAACATATAGTGTATCTTTAGACTGTGCGAGAGAAAAAACAGATAGGAAAATTGTTATTATAAGGATACTTTTCATTGTTGAACTTTATATTTTTTTTAGTTAAATAACTACGATTTAACTATTTGTAAGCAAAAGTAAAAATTATTAATTAAGCAATTCTTTGTATAATTGTATATAATTTCTGAATGCATTCTTTTTATCAAAAAGATTTAATACTCTTGTTCTACAGTTTTCCGAATAAAAAGATTTTGTATTTCTTTTGATCTCGTTGATAGCTTGCATCAGCTTTTCAATATTTCCTTTTTCTACAATTATTCCCGTAGATTTATCTAGTGCTTCAGGAGATCCTCCGGTTTCAAAGGTAATTACAGGTGTGCCACAAGATTGGGCTTCCAGGTTGGTGGTAGGAAATGTATCTTCCAGGGTTGGGTTTACAAAAACGTCTGCTGCAGAATAGAGTGCTGCAAGCTCCTCAACGTTTTTAGTACGCTCAAGTCCTATTATATTTTGGGGCAGGTTGTCAATTTGTTTTTTAGTAAGTCCTACAAGTAAAATTTTATAATCTTCCGGTAGTTTTTCTGATAATTCTATAAAATATTTTAGCCCTTTTCTTTTATCCCAGGGGTTGGCAACGCCTAAAATTAAAAATTTACTCTCGATAGAATAATCTTTTTTAATTGTATTATTTTTATAGCTGAACTGATAAATATCTATTCCGTTATGGATTGTTCTGACATCATAATTTTTAAGAAAGGATTTTTTAACCTCTCCCTGCAGCCAGTTGGACACAGGAACAATTGTCATTTTATCTAATGAAGTAAATATTTTCTTCTTGTCTATATAATTTTTTCTTGAGTTATCTATATATAATGATTGGGGATATTCTGCTAATTGGGGACATTCGAAACATTGGGTCTGCCATTTATTGCATCCTACCAGATCATAATAAGCACAATGCCCTGTGAAAGACCAGCAATCATGGAACGTCCACACCACTTTGGCTCTAGAATTTGCTAAAAAATTAAATAATAGTTCAATATTAATGTAATAACCATGCAGATGCTGTAAATGGATAATATCAGGATCAATTTCCTTGATTTTCTCAATAAGTAGTGTAGTGCTCTTTTTAGATCCATACCCATGTCTGTCCGTAAGTCTCGTATATAAAACATGTTTGATTACATCCATTTTATTTCCGATAGGAAAAGCAATGGATTTGCTTGGCAAATTTTCTCTTCCGTATGCAATATAGCTCTCCCATCCTTCATTTATAATATTTTCGCCTATCTGCTCAGCTATTCTTCCGACAGAGCCTATATTAACTTCACTGCTTATTTGTAATACTTTCATTGTGTTTTATATTAATCAGTTCTATACCGGAGTTTGCGAAATAATTTTAAATCTTTCCGCCATCTTGCTTACATTAAAGGTCTTCTGCACAGTGATTCGGGCATTCTTTCCAATTTCTTTTACAAAACTTTTGTTATTAACAGAGAAAATTACTTTTTCTATCAAATCATCATAGTTGTCTTTCTGATATGTTAAAGAATTATGTTCATTAATAAGCGCACTGAATTCCGGGCCATGATATCTTTCATCATCATGCGTAATCACAGGTAAACCATATCCGAAAGCATGTAAAATACTTAATCCTATAGCTGCAGGATGAACCATCAGAGAGGCTGTAAGGAACCATGGAGCAAGCTTTTCTTCATCATATATTTCTCCTAAGAAGAATACATTATTTTCAAGACGCTTTTCATGAACAATTCTTTCCAAATCCTGCCTTTGATCTCCGTCTCCGATAATGTACCATTTTATCTCCGTTTTTATTTCAAGGATTTTTTGAAAACGGATTAAAAGTTTATCTAATTCATTTTTCTGGATAAGTCTTGTACATGAAATAATGATTTCATTGTCTATACACTTTTCTTTCTGCCAGATTTGTAGTTTTTCTGTAGACCATTTTGTTATTATTCTTTCTATCTTTTCCTGATCAAGGCCATTATTCATTCCTATACACACTCCTTTAAAGCCTTCTTTTTTAAAGACTCCAGCTTCTTTATCATTATAAGCAAAGACCCTTTTAAATTTTTTCGTCCAATTTAATCGGATATTTTCTGTGAAAGAATTTGCTTTGTAAGAGTGTATCATACTCCACAAAACTACCTTATTGGGTTTAAATAACTTAAAGATATTGGCAAGAACATAATGTGATATATAACGCGGATTTCCGTCTATGAAAACAGTATCATATTTATTTAAAATCTTAAAAAACGGTAAAAGCTGTATATTGGCCTTTTCATTAAAAAAATCAATAAATTTAACGACCACTACATTATCCGGATATTTCTGATGAATTGTTTTAAGCTTTGTATTTGGAATATTGCTCTGGCAATAAATAGTGACCTGTATATCCCTATCTGCCAGAATCTTATCGTAAAAACCCTCCCTGTAAGATGGTATTACGTTGGTTACAATTGCAATTTTTTTCATCATGAAGATTTGTATAAATATAAATAAATATTTAAAAAAAGAAAACCTCCACTTAGTAAACTTGTAAATAAACCAACATTAAGTATGATAAAAGCAAATGAAATAAAAACAAGCCCTACCAATGTTGCATTTTTATTATCCAGTAAAGATTTTGTATACAGCAAATAAATCCCAAAAATAAATGAAATAATGATCACTCCCACCATTCCCAAACTCGCAATACCATCTGTTGCAAGGAAATTTGCATTGGCATTGTTATCCGATTCAAAAAAATAGGAACTCACTACGAACCCTAAATCCTGATCATAGGGATAATTACCCGTAATAAAATTTACAATATTTATATGTGAGTAATAAGTATATGGATTTTCTTTAAAAAATTCATTATACTGATACGTGAGCAATCCTGCAATTCCAAATGTTCTCATTAATATCACTGCGGAAATCATAAAATACTGCATAGGAAGATAATAAGCCACTACACAGACCGAAGAAAAAACTATTGTTAATGCTTTAAAAATATCTTTTCCTCTACTTTTTATATAATACAAAAACATTAGCAAAAAAGGTATAAATAAAGCAATTTTACTTGCATTTATTCCATATACAAAAATTACAGAGAGTGTTCCGAATATAACAATCTTTTTATTTTTATTCACAAGCCCGATCGCAACTAACAGTGGTCCCACAAAATAGGTAAGCCAAAGTGTAAAATACCCTCCAATAACAGAAGCACCTGAACCCTTTTCTCTCTGTGTATACACATCTTCAAATGATACGAAACTATATGTAGAACGGAATTCTGCAAATAAGACCACTACAATAAATATAGTAAAAGCGTATAGTATCTCCCGCCTTGGAGGTTTAAGATTTAGCTTTCTTATTTTAATTCTTTTCATTCCCGCTATTTTAAACATGATCAAAAAAGCGAGTAAAAAGGGCAGCTGATTAATAAATATTTTCCATTCTGTACCATAATGATTTAAAAACGTTATCATTATAGGAACATACAATAGCAGATAAAAAATTGTATATAGAACTTCTAAAAAAAATACATTTTCCAAGTCTTTTTTTACCCCGAGGGGTATGCAAATAAATATAAATGTCTGAATAAATGATACCGCACTAAATCCTTCACTCATATAACCAGAATACCAAAAAATATCATACAAAAAATTAATATGTATGAACTGATAAATTAATGAATAAATAATAATATAAATTATATTCTTCATTTTTCTGTTTTTAGTATTTGATAAAATTTATAGCAAGAAAAAAAGCTCACTAAAATTAAGGTGAATGACAAAATATTTACAAAAATTTCAAATTGTATTTTAAAAATAAATGCAATAATATAAACCAGTAAAGTAGATACAAGCTGCAAAATATTTTGTGACAAAAGAATCTTATTCTTTTTAAAAACAAGAGCTAAATTACTAAATGGTTGAAAAAATAACTGGCTGATTGCAAAAGGAACAAGAAAAATAGCAATAGGCAATACTCCCTGCCATTTACTCATATCTATTACCAAAGGAATATATTTGATAACCAAAATAAGAATGGGAAAACAGAAAATGGTAAGTAAAGTAAGTATTAAAAAAAGCCTTTTAGTCTGCGCCTTTATTCCTTCTAAATTATTTTCGAAATAAAGTTTTGCAATTTGTGTTCTGTATATTGATGAAGCTACCGAACCTATGACAATAGATGGTAACATGAGTATCCTTAATGAAAATGAAAACAATCCCACATTATTTTTATCAAAAAGATATCCTATAAAAATAGGATTACAGTAAGCAAGTAATATATTGGCAATCGAACTTGGAAGTACATATTTCGGAAAATCCAAATGTTCAATAAATAACTTCTTATAAAAACTTATTTTTTTAAAGAAAATATCATATCCATTCTTTTGGACACAAATAATATAAATTATTAATAAGATAATATTTGAAATAATATAAGAAGAAAGTATAACTTCTCCATTGTTCTTTGTTAAAAACAATAAAATGCCTAAATTAAGAATAGCAAATAACAAAGGGGTAAACCCGTTTAAAAAATGTTGTTCCTTATAGACTAAAAACTGTTGAAAACAGGCATTAATAGAAACTGTACCAGACAATAACAAAATATAAAGAAAGAAAATATTAAATTGATAAAATGTAGTAAAAAGACCAATAAATGAAAATATCAGATTAAAAATCAAACTTACAAGTATGGTAAGATTACTCTTATCAATTGCATCTCTTGAATTTTTAGATAAAGGAATAGACAACTCATACTTTAATGTTGCAAAAGAACCGATAATAGAGCCTATTGAAAAATAATAACTAAACTGGCCGAATGCTTCGGGAGTAAATTTTTTAATAATATAAAAAGTAGTAATAATTGTTACAACCTGAGCTAAACCACTTCCTGCATAAAAATATAACGATTTTGAATTATACAATTTCATGCTTGAAAAATTTCTTATTCTTAATTATTTCTTCTTTATCCCAAAGCCACCATTTCGATTCTTCAAGTTTCTCTATTGTCTGTTGATCAAATCTTTTTCTTAAGAGTTTTGCAGGATTTCCTGCAACAATAGAATAAGCTTCCACATCTTTCGTAATAACAGAACCGGCTCCTATAATAGCCCCTCTCCCTATCTTTACTCCTGACAATATTACAGAATTAGATCCTATCCATACATCATCTTCAATAATAATAGGTCCCTTCGATATTTTTTCATTTTCTAAAGGTTCTCCAATTATATTTGAGTTAATATTATAAGTGGTAACCATATTATAATTATGATAAAATTCCTGAATTACAACACTTGATGCAATGGAACAGTAAGCACCAATTACAACATCCGAAATCTCTCCGCAAATCCTTGTTGCAGGACCGTTTATACTTGTATATTTTCCTATTTTTACTTTTCCGAAAATTTCTGGTTTATTAAACAATCGTACACCATTACTAAAACTAATGCCTGTACCCAGAATGGCATCTCTAAGCTCAATATCTTTAAATTTATTTTTAATCAAATAAAAAAATACATTATGAGACATGCTAACATTAAAGTTGCACTTTACATTTTTGAAAATATTTAAAATAAATGCAAAAAATAAGTTAGCAATTGCTCTTTTCATAATATAAATTATATTGAAACTTCTGAATATAAACAATAAATATTCAGAAGCATATTTTTTTAAAAAGTTTTTATAATCTTGCGTCCACTAAGTTTCTGTCCAAACATGCTTTGGTATCAAAAACCACTGCGTTATCCTTCTTTAGTTCATCAAGATTCATTTCTAAAAACTCATTATGAGAAACAGCAACAATCATAGAATCATATTTTTTCCCTTCAATTAATTGGTCTAAAATATCAATTCCGTATTCGTGCTTTACTTCTTCTTTACTTGCCCACGGATCATAAATATCCACCTTTACACCATAGTCCTTAAGTTCCGTATAAATATCCACAACTTTCGTATTCCTTACATCAGGACAATTTTCTTTGAATGTAACGCCTAAAATCAAAGTTTCAGAATCTTTGATAACTCCGCCTTTTGCAATAAGAAGCTTTACCACTTTCGAAGCAATGAATTTTGCGATAGAATCATTAACTCTACGCCCTGATAGAATTACATCCGGATGATAACCAAGCTGTTCTGCTTTGTGAGCCAGATAATAAGGATCTACAGAGATGCAGTGTCCTCCTACCAATCCCGGTTTATATTTCAGGAAATTATATTTTGTTCCCGCAGCTTCCAAAACATCATTCGTATCAATTCCGATCCTGTCAAAAATTAAAGCAAGTTCATTAACGAAAGAAATATTAACATCTCGCTGAGCATTTTCAATAGCTTTTGAAGCTTCGGCTACTTTAAGGCTTGATGCTTTATGCGTTCCGGCAGTAATGATTTTTCTATAAAGACTGTCTACCTCTTCAGCAATCTCCTCTGTAGAACCTGAGGTTACTTTTTTTACACTGGTGAGTGTATTTACTTTATCCCCCGGATTGATTCTTTCCGGAGAATATCCTACGAAAAAATCTTCATTATATTTTAAACCTGAATATTTTTCAAGAACAGGCACACATTCTTCTTCTGTACAGCCAGGGAAAACAGTAGATTCATAGATAACAATATCTCCATTTTTAATAATTCCGCCCAGCATTTTTGATGCAGAAATAAGAGGGTTAAGATCCGGAGCATTATATTTATCTATAGGAGTGGGAACAGTTACGATATAAATATTGGATTCTGCTATATCAGACAGCTGACTTGTAGCCTTATACCCGAAAGCCCCGTCAGTTTCAATGTATTTTTTTAAGCCTTTATTAAGCTTTTCAATATCTGCTTCCAGTGTAATATCCTGTCCCTGATTAAGCTGATCTACTCGTTGAGTATTAATATCAAATCCTAAAACAGGATAATGGGTAGCAAATTCCAAAGACAGTGGCAGACCTACATAGCCTTGCCCAATAACAGCTATCTTATATTTTTTCATCATTAACTAAGTTTATTTTTAAGTTTCTCAAACCACGTTTGCTCATGATGGCTATTGTATCCGTAACCATATTTGTTACTGTATCCTAAATTTTCTCTGTTAACATCATTTAGAACAAAACCAACATTTTTAATTTTCTTTTGATCAATATTATTGTTAGCAAATTCAAGTAAAGCTTTTTCTGTATATTTTGATCTTGCTACATAAATGGTAACATCTGCCAGCTCCGCAATAAGGAAAGTATCCGTAACCAGAAGCAATGGTGCAGTATCCAAAATAATGTAATCATATCTTGCCTTTAACTCTTCTAAAAGGTTTTCATATCTTCCGTTTGACAGAAGCTCAGTTGGGTTTGGAGGAATCATTCCTGAATAAATTACATCAAGATTAGGATTAAATGATGAAATATGAATGACATCTTCCAGCTTCGTCTGATCTGAGTAAAGATATTCCGTAAGACCTGCCAGCCCCTTCCTTGCAGGATTGTATCTCTGCAGCTGCGGATTTCTGATATCGGAGCCAATAATAATTGCTTTCTTTTTAGGAGTGGCAAGTGTTAAAGCTAAATTTACCGAAGTAAATGTTTTCCCCTCTCCTTTCACTGTAGAAGTTACAAATACTACCTTTCCTTTACCGTCTTTAGGAAGCATAAAATTCATATTTGTAATAAGAATCCTGAATGCTTCGGCCATTGGAGTAATATCATTAACTTTTACAATTTCTGAATCTCCTTTTTCAAGACTTGGCAATTCTGCAATTACTGGTGCATGAATTAGTTTTTCCAGATCATGCTTAGTCTCAATTTTATTATTAAGCAGTTCTGTAAGATATATAATGATGAAAGGTATTAATAAGCCTATAGCTAAAGCTACAAGCAAGACCACATTTCTTTTAGGTGAAACCGGAATAGTAGAAGCATACGCCGTATCAATCACTCTTGCCTTTGGTGCAGAAATAGATTGAGCAATAGCTGTTTCTTCTCTTTTTTGTAATAAAAGAAGATATAAATTCTCTTTGATCTGCTGCTGTCTTTCAATACTTCTGAACATTTTTTCAATAGAAGGCAGTTTAGAGATCTTTCCTGAAACCTTGCTTTGCTCACCCAAATATTCGTTTCTCGCAAGTTCAAGCCCTGTTCTGTTTCTTTGAAGACTCTGCATAATAGATCCCCTCATAGAGTTAATCTGCTTTGTAACATCTACCACGGTTGGGTTTTCAGTCGTTGCAGATTCCAACAATCTGTTTCTTTGTAAAATCAATTGATTATAGACAGAGATTCCAGCTGTTGCTTCAGGATTATTGAGTCCTACGTTTGCCGGTAAAACCTGATACTGGCCTTGGTTTGAAACGAAACCAATTAAAGAATTTGTCAGTTCCAGCTGAGCATCAATATCCAGCTGTTTTGCTCTTGCTGCAGCAGAACTTTCAAGATTTATTTTTGCTTCTGTTTCGAGATCTGTAAGATTATTTTTGGCTTTAAAGTTTTCTTTTTGATCTTCTACCTCGCCTAATTCACCGGAAAGTTTTTTAATCCTGTCTTCAATGAAATTAAGGGTCTTTTTGGACTCTACATTTTTATCCAAAATAGCATCATTATTATATGCAATAACCAGATTGTTAAGAATATCCTGTGCTTTGGCTACCTGAGGATATTTAAATCCAAGCTTAAGTACTGTAGCGTCCTTTGTAACTAATGAAACACTAAGAGCAGATTGCAAACTACTAACCTTAGCTTCTAATGACGATACCTGCAGTTCTAATGTACTTGTATCAATTCCTTTTGCGGCTGCTGGATTAAATTTAGCATTTTTGGTAATAATTATATTCGCAAATGGAAGACCTATCGTTTTATTATAAGTTGTTACAATTTCTTTCTGAAATTTTTCTGAGCTTAAAGTTAGTTTTTCACCCTTTATTGTAAGTTTTAATACATTGCTAATGCCATTATTGGGTTTTTCAGAAATTATTTTTACTTCTATTGGAGAAGTTTCTTTGTATAATTCTACGGAAGTTATCTTTCCTTTTGCTACAATATTTGTTTGAAGATTTTGATTAATGACTACTTCACGCATCATTTTTTTTGACTTCAAAATTTCAATTTCGTTAGCAATACTATTGGTTTTTAAACCTCCGAAACTGGTTAAGTCAGGGAGTACACCAAGATCACTTCCTACAGGAGATGATGAATTTTTAGCGTCTTTTATAAGTACGGTAGACTGAATCTCATATACGGGAACCATAAATTTTAAAGAAATGTAGCCTATAATCAGTGCAGCTATAGCACTTATAATAAACCATGGCCATTTTCTAAGATATGGTCTTATAATTTCGTTGATATCAATTGTATTCGAGTTATTGTCTACTTCTGGAAGTTGCGAAGATTGGTTGTCCATTAATTTTTTATTTCTTGAATAAACTTACGACTACGGCAATAGCTGTAACACCGATTGAAATTGCAGTTAAGTAAAGCCCTGTATTAGGATTTTGCTTTGCAGCGAGATCTCTGGAATTATTAGATGCAACGATAATAGCATCTCCCTGTTTAAGATTGTAGTAAGGAGAATTGATCAAATTAGCATCCTGAAGGTTTACTTTTCCATGAGTAACCTGGCCGTTTTCTGTTCTAATAACCAATATATCGTCTCTTTTCCCATACATGGTAAGATCTCCAGCCATACCAAGAGCATTCAGGATTGTGCCCTGCCCATTAGCAATAGTATAATCCCCCTGTCTGTTTACTTCACCTAAAACCGTCACTTTAAAATTAACAAGTCTTACATTGATGGTGGGGTTAATGACATATCTTGTCATTTTGTCCCTAAGTTCCTCTTTAAATTCTACTAAAGTCTTATTGGATGTATTTATTTTTCCTAAAACAGGAAAATCAATATCACCATTAGAATCTACAATATAAGTAGGTCCGGAAACCGTTACCATTCCTTGGTTGGGAGTATTTCCACCTGCAATGGAGTTGGTCTGAACAAGCTCAGATGAAGAATAATTTTGGTTGAATGGCTTTACCACATCCATATCCTTGGCCGTAACTAAAATTACTAACTGGTCTCCAGATTGGATTGTATTATTTGAGTTTTTGGCAGAAGCATCAATTGCAACCTTTTCTATATTTTGCATATAGTTCAGGTCGTTTTGGGTATTTGGATTAGTTTTACAGGAAACTATTAAAAAAGCTGATATTACAACCAGTATTTTACCTTTCATCATATTTTAAAAATTGTGCAAATATACATTTATATTTTTCTACTTATCCAGCACCTCATAGATAGAATTATTACTTCTAAATTCAGGTACTATTATTTTCAAAAGACGTACTACTTCCACCTTATCACGCTTCAAAGAAGCTTTAGTAATGTGGTTTACCAATGTTTCTATTTCTGAAAACTGCATGGTAGGATCTTTTGAAACCATTATTTTTTCATTGTGAGTAGGAAGTGTTTTAGCATCATCACTCAGCAATTCTTCGTATAATTTTTCACCGGGTCTTAAGCCTGTATAAATTATCTTAATGTCAATATTAGGTTCAAAGCCCGAAAGCTTTATCATTCTGTTGGCAAGATCCAAGATTTTTACCGGCTCACCCATATCAAATACAAATATTTCCCCGCCTGTTCCCATAGTTCCTGCCTGCAAAACCAGTTCGCAAGCTTCAGGGATCGTCATAAAATATCTTACAATATCAGGATGGGTAATGGTTACCGGCCCGCCCGCTTCGATCTGTCTTTTAAAATGAGGAATTACAGAGCCGTTTGACCCCAAAACATTTCCGAATC
Organism: Chryseobacterium daeguense DSM 19388; assembly: GCF_000430825.1. Classification (GTDB taxonomy): domain Bacteria; phylum Bacteroidota; class Bacteroidia; order Flavobacteriales; family Weeksellaceae; genus Chryseobacterium; species Chryseobacterium daeguense. The sequence goes on from NZ_AUMT01000005.1 coordinate 207,695, forward strand.
TAGTCGTAATGAACTTGGTAGTATTTCCTTCTACATTTTGTAAAGACTGTACAAACAATTCCGCTGCTCTTTTTGAGGCTCCCATAACGTTAGTAGGGTTTACAGCTTTATCAGTAGAAACCATTACAAACCTGTTTACATTATATTTGCTTGAAAGTGTTGAAATAATTTTTGATCCCAAAACATTCACCAATATTCCTTCATGAGGATTTTCTTCAACCAAAGGCACATGCTTATAAGCTGCAGCGTGATAAACCATTGAGAAATTATACATCTGGAACAATGGTTCTACTCTATGCCTGTTGGATACATCTGCTAAAACAAATTTAAACCTGATATTGGGAAATTTCTCCCTCATTTCCAGCTCTATATCATACAAAGGCGTTTCTGCCTGATCCAATACAACGATTAAAGAAGGGCTAAATTGTGCAACCTGCCTTACAATTTCGCTTCCGATAGATCCTGCTCCTCCGGTTACAAGAATATTTTTATTAAAGTGTCTGCTTTTTACCTCTTCATTTTCTATTTTGATAGGTTTTCTATTCAATAAATCCTCTATCTGAAGATTCCTGATAGAACCTCCCAGGTCACTGTCTCTTAATTTTTGTACAGACGGTGCTTTGAAAACACTAAGATCCTTTTCCAGAAATAAATTTACCCAGGAATTCATTTCATCTTTGGACATCATTTCTTTAACGATAATTACCCCGTCAATGACAAGTTCATCTTTTGTATTTTTCTCGATCTTTTCTTTGGAAAAAATGGGTTTGCCCAGTAATGATGCTCTTTTTGAGTCTGTTCTCTGTGTTAGAAAACCTACGACATGATAAGGAAGGCTGGGATTGTCCAGAATGGCTCTGGCAATGGCAATAGACTGCTCATCGATACCCAAAACAAGAATCCTTTTTTTAAGGGTACTTCTTCTGTACTCCCTTACAATATGGAAAAACTCCTTTACATATAATCTGAAAAGGAAAAGCCCCATAAAGGAAATAATAAAATAAAGAATTAAATAAGGCGTAAGGATGAATTTCCCGCCTGTTGTCCAGAAATAGACTATATTAATAGTTCCTACCACAAACATGGTGCAGAAACATGATACCAACAGCTTAAATAAATCTATAAAAGTAGAATGCCTGATAATTCCGGCATAGGTTTTGAAAATATACATGAAAACAACATTCACAAAAATGATGGAAGCAAAGACCACACTTTTGTCTTCATGGTAGATAAATTCCCGCTGAGTGATTTTTTCTATAATGTAGGTTGAAAGGAATAGTGATATAACCAGAATAATAATATCTATTACAAGAATTATCCATCTGGGAAGATATCTTACATCCGAGAGATTGACAACATTATCTCCGCCAAAAATTTTCCTCCTAAGAGATTCGTACATTGTCATTATTTGTGCCCATCTATATAATTAGGTATAAAACCTGATCCGTTTATCATTGCAAAATTAAAATAAAATTCCATCTATAGTTTAAAATTAAATTTAATTCTTAAAAATAGATAAAATTTCAGAAATTCTTGCCTTACAAGCGTTAGTTAAATTACTTCCCGAGGGAAGGCATAATCCAGTTTCAAAAAGCATACCACAAATATCTCCGCCAAAGAATTTGTAATCTTTATACAAAGGCTGCAGATGCATAGGTTTCCATAAGTATCTGGTTTCTATATTTGTTTCTTCAAAAACTGTCTTTATTTTTTCTTTTGAAAATTTATTCTTATCAATAATAATAGTATTCAGCCAATAATTAGAAAAAAAATCATCATTTGGGGCCGAAAAAAGTTCAATACCATCAATATTTAACAAAATATTATTATAAAATTCATGATTTCCCCTTCTTTTAAGAATTCTATCCTCCAAAACTTCCATCTGACCTCTCCCAATTCCTGCAGAAATATTACTTAAACGATAATTATATCCGATTTCAGAATGACTGTAATAAGGCTTGTCTTCCTTTGCCTGCGTAGCCAGATAAAGGGTCCTTTCTTTATCTTTTTTATTTTTTGAAATTAAAGCTCCTCCTCCTGATGTAGTAATAATTTTATTACCGTTAAAGCTTATAACAGATAAATCTCCAAAAGTTCCGCACAGCCTGTTTTTATATTTACTTCCTAATGCTTCTGCGCTGTCTTCGATAACAGGAATTTCGTATTTTCTGGAAATCTCGAGAATTTCATCCACCTTAAAAGGCATTCCGTATAAAGAAACAGCAATAATTGCTTTTGGTTTTTTGCCTTGTTTCAAACAGTATTTAACAGCATCTTCAAGAGCATTCGGACACAGGTTCCAGGTATCTTTCTCGCTGTCTACAAAAACAGGTACCGCCCTGAGATAAAGAATAGGATTAGCAGAAGCTACAAATGTAAAAGACTGGCAAATCACAAAATCATCTTCCTGCACGTTCAATAACCGAAGAGCAAGATGAATGGCCGCCGTACCGGATGACAAAGCCGTAACAGACAGGTTTTCACCTAAATAAATTTCAAGACTTTTCTCGAATTCATCTATATTGGCACCGTATTGGGAAATCCAGTTGGTATCAAATGCCTGCCGTATGTATGTAAGCTCATTTCCACCCATATGCGGAGGAGAAAGCCAGATTCTTTTCTCTTTCAAACTTGTGTATGTTATCATTTATGTTTATTCAAAAATATCATTTATTTTGTCATATTCAAAACCTCTGCTTATTAAATATTTTATAGTTTTTGATTTTCTCTGATATTCTTTCAATCCTTTTTGCTTTGAGTAATAATCTTCGTAGATTTTACGGATGGTTTTCTCATAATCCTGCTCATCGATCTCATCAAAACATTTGCTGATTAATTTCTCGGAAATTTGTTTTTGCTTAAGATTGATCCGGATTTTATTCCTTCCCCAGTGTTTAATATAAAATTTACCGCGAATATAGCTTCTGGTAAATCGTTCTTCATTTAAATAATTTTCCTTTAAAAGATACAGCATTATGTCTTCTTTTGCTTCATCTATTAAAAGAAACTCCTTCATTTTCTGTTCAACTTCATAATGACAACGGTCCTGGTAAACACAATAGTTGACCAGTTTCAGCTTTATTTCATCAAAAGTGAAAGACTTTTTTTCCATATATTACATAAAAAAGAATGAGCAAAATGCCCATTCTTTATATTTTATTAAAGATATACAATTAATAGTTGAATAATGCCTTACCTTCCATTAATTCATTTACTTTCTTTCTTACAGAACCGATAACTTCTTCATTTTTAATATTATCCACCACTTCAGAAATTAATCCTGCAATAGTATCCATATCATTTTCTTTCAATCCTCTGGTTGTAATAGCAGCAGTTCCCAGTCTGATACCTGAGGTTGTAAATGGTGACTTATCATCAAATGGAACCATATTTTTGTTACACGTAATATCGGCAAGAACTAATGCTTTTTCAGTCTCTTTTCCGTTTACATTTTTATTTCTAAGGTCTACAAGCATTAAATGGTTATCCGTACCGCCGCTTACAATATCGAAGCCTCTGTCGGTCATCGCTTTTGATAATGCCTGAGCATTAGCCTTCACCTGCTTTGCATACGTTTCAAACTGCCCGTCCAATGCTTCCCCGAAAGCTACCGCTTTTCCTGCGATCACATGCTCCAGCGGACCACCCTGAATACCAGGGAAAACAGCTCCGTCCAGCACCTGGCTCATCATTTTGATCTCTCCTTTCGGTGTTTTGTGTCCGTACGTATTTTCAAAATCTTTCCCCATCATAATCATACCACCTCTTGGACCTCTTAACGTTTTGTGTGTTGTAGTGGTTACTACATGGCAGTGCTCAAATGGAGAATTTAATAATCCTTTTGCCACCAAACCTGCCGGGTGAGCGATATCCGCCCAAAGTGTAGCCCCGATTTCATCTGCCACTTCACGGAATTTTGCATAATCCAAATCTCTTGAATACGCCGAGAAACCAGCAATAAGCATCTTTGGCTTTTCTCTTAAAGCCACTTCTCTCATCTGGTCATAATCTATAAGGCCAGTTTCCTGCTGAACACCGTAGGAAACCACATTATACTGAATTCCTGAAAAATTCACTGCCGAACCATGCGTAAGGTGTCCTCCCATAGAAAGGTCCATCCCCATAATTTTGTCGCCCGGCTTCAAAACTGCAAGATAAATAGCTGCGTTGGCCTGAGAACCGGAATGCGGCTGTACATTAACGTAATCTACACCGAAAAGTTCCTTAGCTCTGTTGATAGCCAGTGTTTCAACCTCATCTACCACTTCACAACCTCCGTAATATCTTTTTCCGGGATATCCTTCAGCATATTTGTTCGTAAGCACACTTCCCATAGCTTTCATCACGTTTTCAGAAACGAAATTCTCTGACGCAATAAGCTCTAATCCGTGAGATTGTCTTTGTCTTTCTTTTTCAATCAGGTCGAAAATAATGTCCATTTTACTTTTAGTTTTTGAAATTTTTCACCCCAAAAGTACGAAATTTATGTTGAGATTTCAGCATCAGGAATTATGATTTTTAGTTTTAAAATCTCATCAATTGTTCAATTATACATTTTCTTTAATGAAAATCTCGCAGTATTTTTTAATTTCTTCCCTTACATTTCTAAACTGCTGCCTGATTTCTTCTACAGTTCCCACAGCTTTCGCCGGATCAGGGAAATTATAGTGGAATTTTTTAGCTTTCGTTGGAAAATACGGACAATTTTCTTTTGCATTATCACAAACGGTAATCACATAATCGAAATCAATATTTTCATATTCGCTGATGTTATTGGAAGTCTGGTCTGAAATATCAATACCATCTTCTTCCATTATGGCAACTGCATTGGGATTTACGCCGTGGGTTTCAATTCCTGCACTGTAAACCATCGCTTTACCGTTCGCAAAATATTTCAGATATCCCTCTGCAATCTGGCTTCTACAGCTGTTTCCTGTACAAAGCACTAAAATTTTTTTCATATTTAAACAAATAACCAAATAATATTAATGATACAAAACTTAGGATCAAACCCGAAAATAAGCTGCAGAATAATTACTGAAGCGGTAATTATTACAGGTTTCTTGTATTTTTTAAGTGTAGTTACCATCTTTTTAGCAGCAGCCCGAACCCGGTGCACAACTTCCTTTTTGTTGCTGCAATTCACTTAAATTAAGCTTTTCCTTTTGCGGAGGTATTCCACAGGCATCAGTAGCAAGACAAGCAGTCATTTTATTCTTCAGAACAAAATGTTTTCCATTAAAATCAAGATCATACTTACCAATAGTTTCAGACTGATACTCCACCTCGATTTCAAAATCACCGATTCCCAGCTTTTCTTCGGAAAGTTTGATAATGTTTAATAATTTTCCCGGCTTCAGACGGTGTTCAAAATCATTGGCATCCCAAAGCTGGAAGTTTACCCTTTCTTCTTTTCTGATGGTTCCGCCGCAGTCTATAAAGTTTTTGGTGACCATGCCGATTTCCGTTACATGAAAATGCTCCGGTACAAACTGTCCGCTTTCCAATGCAAACTCCACATTTTCCAGGGCAGGCAGAATAGATTTAATTTGTTCAAGTGTCATATTTAATTTTTTTTTTAGGATTTCACGAACCATAAATGGTTTCTGATAGTTTCATATTTTAATTTTTTAATTGTTATAATGCAATATTGCGATATAGATAAGCAAATTTTTTTAACAGCAATTTTGTTTTTTTACAACAGAAATTACGTTGGAGAAAAATACATTTAATACTTCGAAAGCCTTTTCATCAATACAGTAGCAGATAGAATTGCCCTCAATATTCCCTTTGATAAGTCCCGCATTTTTCAGTTCTTTTAAATGCTGTGAAACGGTAGGCTGTGCTAATGGAAGCTCATTTACAATGTCTCCGCAGATGCATTCATTTACCTTTAAAAGATATTCAATAATAGCGATTCTTGCAGGGTGACCCAGCGCTTTTGCAATAGTTGCCAGCTTATTTTGCTTGTCTGTAAAAAAATCTGTTTTGGTTGTTCCCATACTTTTAAAGTGTATCGCAATATTACGATATTAAAATTTACTGACAAAAAAATCCTTACAAAAAGTTTGCAAGGATTGAAAGTTAATTAATTTTTTATTATTAAAACTCCTCTTCAGAAAGCTCTCTATTGACAATAGCGCCCGTAAAGTTTCCCTGGTAGACAGCGTTTGCCACTGACCTCATCATTGTAACATTATCTCCGCATGCAAAAACACCTTCTACGTTGGTTTTATGAAAATGATCTGTTTTTATAAAGCCATGCTCCGTTAATTCCAGATGCAGATCTTCTGTATTTATATTTTGTTCAAAAGGAATTTTCGCATACAAAGCCTGTAATGGGGCTTCATTTCCGTTTTTAAAGATGAGCTTTTTAATTTTACCATTTTCATGCTCTACCTTTTCAATTTCATCTTCTATTATTTTGATATTATTCTCCGATAATTTCTTAACCTGATCATCATTTAACGTAGATTTACCATTGGTAAACAAAGTAAGATCTTTTGTTAAATTATAAACAAGCTTTGAAAATTCAAAAAGTAAATCGCCGTTACCATTTGAAAGAACACCCGTTTTTTCACCCTTTACTTCATATCCGTGGCAATACGGACAATGAATCACTGTGATTCCCCAACATTCTGAAAACCCATCAATATCGGGCATTATATCTTTCACACCTGAAGCAAGAATCAGCTTTTTAGCATAAAATTTTTCATTATTTGCAAGTTCAATTTCAAAATTTCCTGAGTTTTTTGATGCTTTTACAACCGTTCCGTCATAAAACTTTACGGTTTCGTACTGTAAAACCTGTTCTTTAGCCAAATCAGAAATTTCCTTCGGCGTTTTTCCGTCGTGGGTAATAAAATTATGTGAATGCGGCGTCTGCCTGTTGCAAGGTTTTCCGCTGTCTATGATTAAAACCTTCCTTAAAGATCTTCCCAAAGCCATCCCCGCAGATAATCCGGCATAGCTTCCTCCTATTATGATGACATCAAACTTATTTTCCATATTACTAGTATTTGTTGCTTGTTGCTTGTTGCTTGTTGCTTGTTGCTTGTTGCAAATGTAAGACAAATTTTCTTTAATGCGACATTATCGCAATAATATTTTATTTATTATATTTGCAGTATGGCTAAGAGAAATACCATTACAAAACAGCTGATCCTGGATTCATTAAAAAATTCAAAAACTGCAGTAAGTCAGGAAATTTTACAGAAAGAACTTGGAGAATCCGTAGACCGTGCAACTATTTACAGGGTTCTGAACAGCTTTTGTGAAGACGGGATTGTCCATAAAATAATGAGTGACGACGGTAAGTTTTACTTTGCTTTCTGCATGAATTGTTCAGAAAAAAAACATCAGCACAATCACTTCCACTTCAGATGCCTGAAGTGCGGAAAAATAGAATGCCTTCCTAACGAAATGGATATAAAGTTGCCACAAGGCTATACTTCTGTTAATTTCAACGGATTTATTTCGGGATATTGTGCAGATTGTTCTGTTTAAAAATGTTACTATTAATTAATACTCGTTTTTAACTTCAGTTATTTCGTCCTGAATTCTTTTGTTGACGTCTATTTTTGCACCCTCAAAAACGAAAATTGTTGTTCCTTTTTCTCTGGCAAATTTATTCGTTACTGAATCTGAAATTTTAGAATTCCGAAAATATTTACCGCTTTCTTTCAGCTCATTTTCTGCTTCTGAAAATTCTTTGATTCTAATCACATTAGTATATTTTTTATTCAAAACAAACCAATTGATATAATCCGCATTAAAGGAAACCGCCTGAATTCCTTTGACAGAATAAAAATTAACGGCCCCAGCCTGTCCATAATTGTCGCAAAGAACCAGCGTCTCACCGGATTTTGAAAGCTTTGCATATTCTTCATCTACTTTTTGCGCCAATTCTTTCCAGCCCTGCATATCAGCAAAATCCTGCGGGAGCGAATGGTCTTTTCCATCTTCCCAGCGAAGCAACCCGAATTTTTTGTATTTTTCCTCATGGCTAAGGATGTATTCCGGGCTTTTATTAGGAAAAGCCACATCATACAAAGGGATAAAGAGCAAAACAGGAATTAAAAGGAATACAACTTTTATTACTTTCGCCAATCTGCTTCTTTCAAAAAGCTGGGCCAGAAAAACTGAGCCGAAAGCGATATAGGCCGGGTACAGACCGATTGCATAATAATCTTTAGCCTTAAAATATAAAAACAATGCCATGGTAAAAACGTAAGCAAAAAAGAAAGCCCTGAATTTCTCAAATGGCTTATAAAAAATCAAGGCATACAATCCTGCCCCAATTACGAACACCGATCCTAAGAAAAACAAAACCTGAGATTTCAAAAAGTCCGCGCGATCAACATTTACGAGCTGCCTTTCTGACAGCTCCTTCATATGGTGAATGACCGGAAAACCATTTTGATACTGCCATATAATATTCGGTGAGATAATTATTAAAGCTAATATTGCAGCAAAATACAGGTGCTTCTGAAGGAAAATTTCCCTTTGCTTTGTTAAAAGTATCGCCGGAACTATTCCCAATATCGAAAAAGCTATGTTATATTTGTTCAAAAAGCCGATTCCCAGAACTACAGCACCCGCATAAAGCCATTTTATTTTTTCGGAATTAAAATATTTAATCAAAATAAAATACAGCAAAGTCCACAGCAAAACCTCTAAAGAAGTTGGCTGGAAAAGCATATTCAACCGAAGCAAAACAGAAAATAAAACTCCCGTGGCCGCTAAAATCTGTGCATAAAGATTTCCTTTCAGCTCTTCTATCATCTTCCAGACGACAACGATAGTTAGTGCTCCGAATAAGGCAGGGAAAAATTTAACCCAAAATACCGAGCTCCCTAAAAGTTTAATAATAAAAGCCCACCAGGAATTAACCGGCGGAACTGATAAATATCCCCAAGCCAGATGATTTCCCTGATCCAGGTGCAGGTATTCATCGCGGTGGAGCTCATATTCCGGATTGATTAATGAATATTGAAGGATAAATTTTACAAAGACAAAAAAGAGAAGAATGAAATGGCTTTTTTTCATGGCTGGGTTTTGATATCTAAAATTAAAACATTTTGAAGGATGTTTTTGTTACATTGTTTTTAACATAAATAAAAATCCTGAGAAATAATATCCCAGGATTCAACAGTTCAAATTTATAGTGTTAGTTTACTATTTTTTCGCTTTTTCTTTCAGCTCTTCTTTGTCCTTATCAGACGGATTCCAGACTTTCACATCTGCATTCTTATCAAGTCCTGACAAAATCTGAACATTGATACCATCGCTTGCACCAAGCTTCACATACGTTTTTTTGAATTTACCGTCTTTTTGTTTTACCTCAACAAAAGGAACATCTTTTCCGTTCTTTTTTTCGTACTGAACAAGAGATTCATCCAGAAGCAATGCATTTTTCTGTGAGTTCAGCACAATTTCTCCGTTGGCTGAGAAGCCGGCTCTGATATATTCATTGTTTGGATTGTACACATCACCTTCTACCGGGAATTTGATGGTTCCGTTATTATCTTTTCCTTTTGGAGCAATCATAGTCAGCTTACCCGGAAACGTTTTATTCTGAAGGGCACCGATCACGATATTCATGCTCATTCCCTGCTTCAGTTTTCCAGCCTGCGCTTCATCAATTTCTCCCTGAAAAATCAAAGAATTAAGATCTGCAATAGAACAGATGGTAGTTCCCGCATTGAACGAGTTCGCTTCAATTACCTGGCTACCCACTTTTACAGGAACTTCAAGAACAGTTCCTGCCGCTTTAGATCGGATCTGAGTTGTTGCCAGCCCCTGCAATTCCGGAGTAGCACCTGTTTTTGCGATTAAAAGAGCATTTTTAGCCGTTACCAACTGCTGGTTTGCATTTTTAAGAGCCTGCTGCTGAGTGTAGAGCTGCTGCTGGGCATTTAAGTATTCCTGCTTGGAAATCACGCCTTGTTTGTACAGTTTCTCCTGCATTGCAAACTGGCTGCGGGCATTTTCCACGTTCATTTTTGCATTATTGATCTGCAGCTGAGAATTCTGAACACTCTGCTGTGCATTATTAACCTCAGCAATATTCGGGACGATTCTTACCGTGGCAATTAATTGCCCTGCCGTTACTCTGTCGCCTTCGTCCACAAGGATTTTGTCAATAATACCGGCTATATTTGGTTTAATTTCAATTTCTTCTTTTGGGATAATTTTTCCTGTTGCCATCACCTTATCGTCCATATTCTGGATCGTAGGTTTTCTGGTAAGGAAAGCTTCGCTCTGTTTAGAATTAGATTTTACCAGATATCCGATTCCCGAGAACAATGCCACTGCAAATAAAAGCCCGAGAATAATATAAATGGCTTTTTTCCAAGTGAATTTCTTTTTCATATATAGTTTATTTTTTTATTAAAAGATTTAATGATTTAAAAATTTAAAAATTATTTGCCGCAAAACTCATAACTCATAACTTTAAATTTATAACTTACAGCTTATTCCGTTCTTAATGCTTCAATAGGCCTGATTTTCACTGCTCTCTGCGCAGGAATCATCCCGATGATCAATCCTAAAACCACCATTACTGCCATTGCTGAGAAAACATTTCCGTAGTTCACCGTCGGGTTATAGAAAGGAAACGCATCCTGCCCCTTTGTTGCCATATCTAAAATCATGAGGACAAAAATCCCCGACATAAAGCCCAGTAAGCCGGACGAGAGCGTGATGACCACACTTTCCAGCAAAATCTGGTTTCTTACTTCCGAAGGTTTTGCGCCTAAAGCCCTCCTGATTCCTATTTCTTTTGTTCTTTCTTTTACGGTGATTAAAAGGATATTGGAAATAGCAATTACCCCTGCAAGAATCGTCAGGGTTCCTACAATAATGGTTAAAAGCTGCATTCCTGTTAAAAAGCCTGTCAGCTTTTTAAATTCTTTTCCAAGGTTGAAACTTCCAAAAGCGTTGGTATCTTCCGGTGAGACCTTATTTTTTGATTTTAATTCTAATTTTACGGTTTCTTCCACGGCATTTACGTTCGCATTCGGTTTGCTTACAATAGCAAACATATCGATCTGGTCTGCAACATTATAAATTTTCGTATAGGTGGAAAGCGGAATAAAAACCGTCTGGTCATTCTCAAAACCGCCCCCTTTTTTTACTCTGAAAACTCCGATTACATTAAAGAAAATTCCTTTGATATTGATGGATTTCCCAAGTGGATTTTCGTTCTTTTTGGCATCAAAGAAGTTCTTATATATTTCTTCACCAATGACGGCTACGTTTTTATTCCCGGAAACATCGGCATCATTAATATACCTCCCGAAAATTAATTTTTTCTCTGAAATTTTATTTCCTACCGGATAATCCCCTGTTAAAGAATAAGTTCCGTTTTTCCCGTTTCTGGACATGGCTTCTCCGGGTGTTCCGGTAAAGCTTCCCCTTGAGTTTTGAGGAGAAATATAGTCGATATTAGGAATTTTTCTTTTCAGCATTTCTATATCAGAAAGATGAAGATGCATTTGGCGCCCTTTTGGAAATCCTTCGTAAGGGATTGACGTATTCTGTGCCCAAAGGAAGATAGAATTGGTCGCAAATCCTGAAAATAATTTATCGAAACCATTTTCCATACCTTTTGCCGCTCCAAGCAAACTTACATACAAAAACATACCCCAACCCACACCAATCATGGTAAGGAATGTTCGAAGCTTATTATTCCTCAAAGAATAATAAATTTCCTGCCAAGTATCTTTTTTAAATATTATGTTCACTGTATTTTATTAAATGATTAAAAGATTGAAAAATTAAGAAATTACTTTCCTAAAACTCATAACTCACAATTTATAACTCATAACTTACTCCGATCTCAATGCTTCAATAGGCTTAATTTTTGAGGCTCTGTATGCCGGAACAAATCCTGCAATCAATCCTGAAAAAACAAGCGCAATAAAGGCTGCAATTATTTGCCCCCATCCTACACTTGGGCTTTTTATGAAATAGTCTTCCAGACTGTCCCCGATTAGATACAAAGCCAAAACTCCCAATCCTACTCCTATCAGCCCGGAAATCACCGTAATGACAACACTTTCCTGAACAATAAGGGCAACAATGCTTCCCGGCTTAGCTCCAATGGCCTTTCTTACCCCTATTTCTTTAGTTCTTTCTTTTACAATATAAACCATGATATTGCTGATCCCGATAATTCCTGCCAGCAAAGTTCCCATCCCGATAAATCCTACAATTGCGGTAAGAACAGCCATGAAGGTAAAAGTATCGCTCATATTCTGGGCATTATTCCAGACCCTGATTCCGTTTTCGTCATCAGGAGCTACATTTTTCCGGGCCTTTAGCCTGCTTTTTATTTCGTCTCCGTATTTTATGGCCTCCTGCGGGGTAAGTTTGTCATTGTAAGCAATATAATTAATGCTCACCGTATCCGAACCTTTTTTCATCTGCTGAAGCGTTGAAATAGGTACGGTAATATGCCTCTCGTCCCAGTCACCCCCGTCATCTGAAAAAACACCTACCACTTTGAACATGGTTCCGTTGATATTCAGTTCTTTACCGACCGGGCTTGCATTTTTAATCAAATCCCGCTGAACCATCCTTCCGATTACTGCCACATTTTGTTTTCTGTCTAAATCAGTAGGTGTCAGATATCGCCCTTCCAGGATTTTACGGTTTTCGATCACCTGCTCTTCAGGCAGAACGCCGTTGATTTGGTAATTTCCGCTTTCTTTGCCGTATTTTACCAATAAATTGGCGGTATATCTTGGTGTGGAACTTCCTACTTTTTCTTTATCGATATTAACTAAGAAATCATAATCGGAATTATTCATGGTTATCTGCCGATCAGACTGAAGCCCGTTATAAGCAATGGTTGTTTTCCCTGTTGCAATCGAGATAAGGTTCTGGGCATCTCTTGCAAATCCTTGTGTGAAAGCATTCTGCAGCCCCGTTCCGATCCCGAAAAGAACAATGAAAATAAATAAGCCCAAAGCCACGGTAAAACCTGACAGCACCGTCCGCAATACATTACTGCGAATAGAACTGAATATTTCCTGCCAGCGATCTAGGTCGAACATATATTTAGATTTGAAGCGGGAAGCCTGATGGAAGTCTCCAATCTTTCCGCTGATTTATTTTTTATTATTAAAACTTCATCTTCTTTTTCTTCATTCTTCCAGCCTCCATCTTCCAACTTCCATCCTATAAAACCAACTGCTTAATAAACTCATCACTTTCAATGATTCCGTCTCGTAAAACAACGTTTCTTTTCGTTTGTGCGGCTACATCCGGCTCGTGGGTTACAACGATGATGGTTTTGCCTTCGTTATTGATATCCTGAAGAAGCTTCATAATATCGTGTGTTGTCTTAGAATCTAATGCTCCGGTAGGCTCATCCGCTAAAACCACTTTCGGGTCGGTAATTAAAGCTCTTGCAATGGCCACCCTCTGCTTCTGCCCCCCGGAAAGCTCGTTCGGCAAATGGTTTGCCCATTGTGCAAGCCCTACTTTTTCAAGGTATTCCATCGCTTTCTGATTACGTTCTTTTCTTGGAACATTTTGATAATATAAAGGAAGAGCCACATTGTCCAGGGCTGTTTTATACCCGATCAGATTAAAAGACTGGAAAATAAATCCCAGAAACTTACTTCTGTATTCCGCCGCCTTTACTTCAGATAAATGCTCAATGGGAACATTATCCAGCTCATAGATTCCGGAATCTTTTTCATCAAGAATACCTATAATATTAAGGAGGGTAGATTTTCCGGAACCGGAACTCCCCATGATTGAAACAAATTCACCTTCAGCGATATTAAGGTTAATACCCTTGAGAACGTGGAGCTTGCTTTTTCCCGTATCGTACGATTTATGTAAATCCTGAATTACTAACATTAAGTGATGTATGTTTTATGAATAATAAGTAGATGATAATTTCAATTTGTTACAAGAATAAAAATTTCTTTAAATAAATTATTGTTTAACTATTTTATACCTAATTAATAGTACTTTACACAAAAGTGTTTAATTGTAAATTACTGATAACATCTATTTTTACATGATAATGCTGTGTAAGTCAATATCTAAGCGGTTTTCATGTAAATGTGGAAAACTTTTAAGGTTAAAACTCAATCATTTAGTGTTTCACCCTTTTAAATACAGTTCTTGTTTTCTAACTTTGTACTTGCACATTACAAAAAATAAGAAGCATTTCTCAGTTGATAACTTTTATTTATAAGTTGCAAATAATCAGATTGTTGAATATTTTTTGAACTTTATCCACATTGATCGATTTATTTAATTTTAAGACATTTTTAATATGGGAATTTTTGATAAAAGAGTAAGTTATAAGCCATTTGAATACCCTGAGGTTCTTCAATTTGTAGAAGCGATCAACAAATCATTCTGGGTGCACTCTGAAGTGGACTTTACTGCAGATGTTCAGGATTTTCATTCACAGTTGGAACCGCACGAAAAACATGCTGTAAAAAATGCCCTCCTGGCGATTGCACAGATTGAGGTGTCCGTAAAGACATTCTGGGGAAACCTGTATAACCACATGCCAAAGCCGGAACTGAACGGTCTCGGAGCTACTTTTGCAGAATGTGAATTCCGTCATTCAGAGGCATATTCCCGCTTACTTGAGGTGTTGGGCTATAACGAAGAATTTACTCACGTTGTAGAAATTCCTTCCGTAAAAAAGAGAATCGATTTCCTTACCAATGTTCTTAAACATGCAAATTCCGCTACTCCGAAAGAGTACGTTTCATCTCTTTTATTATTCAGTATCCTGATTGAAAATGTTTCACTTTTCTCTCAGTTTGCCATCATCCTTTCTTTCACAAGGTTTAAAGGATTCATGAAAAATGTTTCTAATATCATTGCATGGACTTCTGTAGATGAACAGATTCACGCTAATGCCGGAATTTATTTAATCAACAAAATCAGAGAAGAGCAGCCGGAATTATTAACGGATTCTGACATTGAAGATATCTATACATTAGTGGACCAGTCGGTAGAGCTGGAAGGCGAAATCCTTGACTGGATCTTTGAATTGGGCGAACTAAGCGTTTTCTCAAAAGAAGATTTATTAAACTTCATGAAATACCGTGTAGATGACAGTTTAAAGAAAATCAACATGAACACAAGGTACAACGTAAGCCCTGAACAATACAGACCAATGGTTTGGTTCGAGGAAGAGGTTTTCGCGAATTCTATGGATGATTTCTTTGCAAAAAGACCGGTGGATTACACGAAGCACGATAAGAGTATTACGGCGAATGATTTATTTTAAATTATGAATAATTTAGAATACGCAAAACAACAACTAAATCGTTTTTATCTTGATATTATTGAATCTCAAAGACTAAATCCGTCTTATCCTTTTATACAAAGTTATTCAGAAACTTTATTAAATTTAATTTCATATTTAAGAGAAAATGATAAAGTAATGAGTAATAAATTACTTTCACTATGGATGGATGCGGATATTTTTAAAGCAGATATTCCTGGTGAATTGCATGATGATTATAAAAAAAGAAATAAAAGATATCGTGAAAATTGGTTAAAACAAAAGAAAAAAATTGACACCATAACATCAGAGCTTTTCGATTATCTAAATGAAATTCCTGATTTGCAATAATGATTTGCAATAACAAAAACACGTTCTTTTTGGAGCTTACAAATAAAAATGCAAACAAAATTCCTGAGCCTTAAAATCGCTCCGGAATTCGAAAATATACAAACCTATGGACGAACAAAATACAAATATATGGTGGCTCAATGAAGAGTCTGAGCAAATGCTGAACAGAGGCTATTTGCTGAAAGGGGAAACTGTAGAAGGAGCCATCGACAGGATTACCACTGCCGCTGCAAAAAGACTTTACAAACCAGAGCTTCAACCTGCTTTTAAAGAAATGATTACCAAAGGGTGGATCAGTTTCTCATCGCCGGTTTGGGCCAATATGGGGACTCAGAGAGGTCTTCCTATTTCTTGTTTTAACGTTCACATTCCGGACAGCATCGAGGGAATTACCCACAAAATGGGTGAAGTGATCATGCAGACTAAAATCGGGGGTGGAACTTCAGGATATTTCGGGGAACTTCGTAACAGAGGAACAGCGGTAACAGACAACGGAAAATCTTCAGGAGCTGTTTCTTTTATGAAATTGTTTGACACAGCAATGGACGTTGTTTCTCAGGGCGGTGTAAGAAGAGGTGCTTTCGCAGCTTATCTTGATATCGACCACGGAGATATTGAAGAATTTTTATCCATTAAAGATATCGGAAGCCCGATCCAAAACCTGTTTACAGGAATCTGCGTTCCAGATTATTGGATGCAGGATATGATAGACGGAGATATGGAAAAACGTAAAATCTGGGCAAGAGTCTTGGAAAGCCGTCAGCAAAAAGGTCTTCCATATATTTTCTTCACAGATAACGTAAACAGAAATAAGCCACAGGTTTATAAAGACTTAGGCTTAACGGTAAATGCAAGTAACCTTTGCTCTGAAATCATGCTTCCTTCTTCTATGGAAGAATCTTTCATCTGCTGTTTATCATCTATGAACCTGGAATTGTATGACGAATGGAAAGATACCGGTGCCGTGAAATTAGCCATTTATTTCCTTGATGCCGTTTTATCAGAATTTATTGACAAAACAGAAGGAAATTATTACCTTCAGGGAGCAAGAAACTTCGCCATGCGTCACAGAGCGCTTGGACTGGGAGTTTTAGGATATCACTCTTATTTGCAGAAAAATATGATCCCGTTTGAAAGTTTTGAAGCCACTCAATTCAACGCGAGAGCTTTCAGACACATCAAAGAGCAGGCAGAACAGGCTTCAAGAGAATTAGCCAATATCTACGGTGAACCGGAATTGCTGAAAGGTTATGGATTAAGAAATACCACGACTATGGCTATCGCTCCTACGACTTCAAGTTCTGCAATTTTGGGACAGACTTCTCCGGGAATCGAGCCGTTTGCTTCTAACTACTATAAAGCTGGTCTTGCAAAAGGAAACTTTATGCGTAAGAATAAATACTTAGCAAAATTATTAGAGGAAAAAGGTCTTGACAATGAAGAAACATGGAGAACAATCATGCTGAACCATGGTTCTGTACAGCACTTAAAAGAATTGACCGAAGAAGAAAAAGCAGTATTCAAAACATTTAAAGAGATTTCTCCGATGGAGATTATTTCTCAGGCTGCCCAAAGACAGCAGTATATCGATCAGGCACAGTCATTAAACCTGCAGATTCCTTCTACAATGCCTGTAAAAGACGTAAATTACCTTTACATAGAAGCCTGGAAAAAAGGAGTAAAAACCCTTTATTATCAAAGAAGTTCTTCTGTTTCTAAAGAAATGATGGTAAACTTTGTTACCTGCTCATCTTGTGAAGCTTAAGGATTCCCAAATAATAAACATCAACATATTCATTAAAGCACGCTTTTTAAAGCGTGTTTTTTTTATATTTGTTTAAATGTTTAATGCCTAAAAAACTTCAAATATGAAATTCGGACAAGTAGAAGATCCCTCGAAAATAGATTTTACATTACCTAAAGATCATCCAAGAACAAAAGAAATTTTAAAACAGAACAAAAAAGGCTTGGAAAATATCTCAATAGGATGTGCAAAATGGAATAAAACCGACCTCAAAGGATTTTACCCAAAGGGAACGAAGGACGAACTGGCATATTATTCAACACAATTCAATTCCATTGAGCTGAACGCTACTTTCTACGGAATGCCCACTCCTGAGCAGGTCCAGACATGGAAGGAAAAAACCCCGGCAGATTTTAAATTTTTCCCGAAAATAACCAATACAGTCTCCCATTTCAGAAGGCTTTTGAATATTGAAGATGTTGTGACTCAATTTGCAACGGCCGTTTTGAATTTTGACCAAAAATTAGGAATGGTTTTCCTGCAGCTTCACGATAATTTTAAACCAAAGGATTACGAAAGGCTTGAAAAATTTGTAAAAGACTGGCCAAAAGAAGTTCCTTTAGCTATTGAGCTCAGAAATACGGAATGGTTTACGGACGAAGATATTTTCAACACAACCTGTGACCTTTTTGAAGCCCATAATATCACAAATATCATTGTAGATACCGCAGGAAGAAGGGATATGCTTCACATGCGCCTCACAACTCCCAATGCATTCATCCGATATGTGGGAGCCAATGCAGAAAGTGATTATGCCCGTCTCGATGACTGGATGGAGCGCCTCGCTAAATGGAAAGACGAGGGCCTTCAAAACATCTACTTTTTTGTACATCAGAATATTGAAAAAGCATCTCCGTTATTGTCTGCTTATTTCATCAAAAAAATGAACGAAGAGTGGAAAACCGACATCCATATCCCTAAAATGGGAACTGATGTTACGGGAACATTATTTTAATGTTAATAAATTTTTATCTCAATAAATTAAATATAAAATCAAATTATCATAAAAAATACGATTTTAATAAAAATAATTCACCTTTATACCCAATAAAAAAAAATACTCACAATATTTCTTTTATATTCCAAAATTAGTTAAATTAGAAAGTATCATATTATACAAATGTTGAACTCTCAAAAAAACACTGAAATGGAAAAGGAAATTTGTACCATCAGTATCACCTCCAGCTGGCTGGGTGATGCATATACTTTTTATGAAGATGATAAAATAAAAAGGGTATATGACAATAACAGCCTTAGCTCTGATGTTACAGAATGGCTGGAACCTAAGCAAATAAGCAAACAAAATAAAGACAAGCTTATCAGAAACTGCCCGGAAGAATTTAAGGAAAGGATCATGCTTATTCTTGATTATCCTTAATTATTCATTAGCCGTAAAAATCCCTATTGGTAATAAGTAGGGATTATCTTCTTTTTCTGATCAATAAGGCCAGATTGAGAAACAGGAGCAGAAAATCCAGCGTTACCCAGATTCCTACTTTTATATTTTCATAATTGTAAGCTTCCACCTGCTTTTTTGCAATATCAGAAAGCTTTACACTCTGGTTAATATAATTTTGGACTTCAATGATCTGATCAATATTTTTGTTCGGAACAGAATGCTGTGAAAAATAGACAAGATTTTTCTTACCCAGATAACCGACAATCCAGTATTCGTCGGATTTTTCCATTGCTAGGTATTCTATTCTGTAGTATTCCGGCCGTATCTTTCCGATATGCTTAGTTTCAATGGCTTTATTCGCTTCAGGATTGTTAATATTAATCACATAAAAATCCAAAGGCTGCGGAAGCTTATTAATCACCTGCAAGGCAACAGAATTTTCTACAATACCTACCGCACTTCTTTTAATAAACCAATATGTAAAAAATGAGATTGAAAAAACCAGCGTGATAATTCTGAATATTTTTGCCCATTCAGCACCTTTTCCCTTTTTTATTTTAGACAAAATAAGAGAAAAGACCAACGCCCAGAAAATAAGCAAAATCACAAATACCATGTTGCAAAGATACTGTTTTTAAGAAAGTTTTACAGGGATGCTAATCAACATTCCATTCTTTATAAAACTGATCGAGAAATTTCAGCATAAAATCATGTCTCTGTCCTGCTATTTCTTTGCCTTTTTCGGTATTCATAAGATCTTTAAGCAGCAACAGTTTCTCGTAAAAATGGTTGATGGTGGTTCCGTTTGATTTCTTGTATTCTTCTTTGGGCATATTGAGTTTTGGCTCAATATTCGGGTCATACATCGGGTTATTCTTGTAGCCACCAAAGTTGAAGGTTCTCCCGATACCGATAGCTCCTATCGCGTCAATCCTGTCGGCATCCTGAACGATTTTCAACTCAACGGGCAGGTTTTCCGGCACCTCTCCCCTGTTTTTAAATGAAATATTTTTGATGATAAACAAAACCTGCTCAATTAGCTCTTCCGAAGCATCCTGGCTTTCTAAAAAGTCACGGGAAACCTGTAATGCAATGGTTTCATCGCCATGATGAAATTTAGGATCTGCAATATCATGCAGCAGGGCCGCCAATTCTACGACTTCCTGATTACATTCTTCTGTTTCAGCGATTTTTTTTGACAGTTTCCAGACTCTTTCGATATGGAACCAATCGTGTCCCGCTTCTGCACCTTCCAGTTTTTCTTTTACAAATTCTACCGTATTGTTTATCAAATTCTTCATTTATATCAATTCATTTAAAATAATATTCCAGAGCTTCTTATTATAGCTTCTAAAAAAATTTATATGCCCTATTTCACCCTTCTCCGACTCTGATGTTTTAATTAATCTGTAAGTAGGCTTAAGATTAGGGTATGTATCGTTCAGAAGGCTTTTTACTCCTTTTTCAGTGAGCCAGACATCATCTTCAGCCCGGATCACAAATACTTTTTGGGTTAAATTTTTAGAATAATCATCAATTTTCTCAAGCAGGCCATTGGTTGATTTCCTGTTTAAAATTAAGGTTCTCCAGTCAAATGCACAATTTTTTGGAAGACTTTCTCCAAGTCCAAACCAATTTGCCGGGAAATAGCCTAACAATCCGGTAGTTATCGGCTGAACGATTCCGAAACCTAAATAAGCTTCAATTTTTGTTCTGAATTTTAAATTTCCTACAAAAGCATTCTGGGTTCCTACAAATACAAATTCCTGAAACATTTCTGAATCTTTATTCATCCCTAAAATCAAGGCGCCCACAGAATGGCCGAGACAGAACTTCTGATAATCCTCAAAATTTGTTTTAATGTAATCCGTCAAAGCTTTATAATCCTCAGCGCCCCAGCTTCTCATGGAAGCATTGATGCTTTTCCTGTTTTGGGGTTTGGAAAGCCCTATTCCATGATAATCGTAGGTAAGGACCGTAAATCCGTTTTCAGAAAAATACCGGGCGAATGAAAAGTAAACCTGCTGTTTTACACCAGTGGCAGAATTGATGAGCAATAGTTTATCATTCTTCTTTTCAGGTGAAAAAAGATGAGCGGTAATCGATACGCCGCTTTGATTGATAAGGGTCAGCTTTTCCATGAATAAAGAAAAAATCCACTATAAAAGTGGAAATTTTAGTTTGTATTTCAAGTATCGTTCTTATACTTTCGATATGTAGCAAATAGCTTATGAGAAGAAATCTGAAACTCTCGGAAGACCCGTCTGAGATCCTTTTTTACCGGAAACCCTTGCCGAAACTTCATTCCCGAATCTTACACATTCTTCGATTGGGTTCTTATGGCACAGCGCAATGGCAAAACCGGCTGTGAAGGCATCCCCCATCCCCATTTTGTAGACTGTTTTATCTTTATCGTTTCTGCAGTATTTCATTTCTGTCCCATCAAAATAAATGGTAGAATTCACATCATCCCTTACAAAAACTTTATTGAAATATTTTTTAAGAATTTCTTCCCGCTGTTCTTCTCCAAAAACTATTTCCAGCTCACTGCTTTTTACTATGATAAAATCCACATCTTCCAGGATATCATGATCAAGCGGCTGTGCTGGTGAGGCATAAAGACCTACCTTTTTACCATATTTTTTTGCTTTTTTAATGGTATATTCTATCACTTTCATTGAAACTTCAAGCTGAAGAAGAACCATATCTGCTGTGTGAAAATATTTGTCGGCCGCTTCTACATGCTCAATGCTTAAATAGTTGTTTGCGGCAGGAACTACCACTATTGCCGCACTTCCATCTGACGTGGTTACATAAGCTGTTCCTGTTGCTTCCTGATCGGTTTCGAAAACAAAGCCTACATTTACATTTTCACTGACCATGTTTCTCATGATCTGCTGGCCCAGAGGATCCATACCTACGCAGCCTATAAAATAAACACTTGCTCCCAATCTGGCAGCTCCCACGGCCTGATTGGCCCCTTTACCTCCGAAATAGCTTTCAGAATTCCGGGCGATAACAGTTTCGTTGACAAATGGAACTTTTTCCGTTTCAAGGACAAGATCGATGGAAGAGCTTCCTACAACGATGATTTTCGGCTGTTCTGATGAGAAATTCATTGTGTTTTGATTAGTTTTAATATTGTGTTGATTTGGACAAATTTATAATAAGGATGGACTGTTTCAAATATAATTAACTTTAATTAACTTATTTCAATAAATTCAGTAATTATTTTTACAGGGCTGTTTTTTTTATTATATCCTATGTAGCTGGCATAAAAACCCTCGCCATAGCCTGTTTCAAAGGCAAAAATAGTTCCGGGATGATTTTCTGACGGCTTTAAAAAAGCATACTGATCAATCGCTCCATTTTCATCAAAGAAATGATCATGGAAAAATTCTTCATAAATTCCCATAAAATCTCCTCCTTTTCTCTGATATAGTTTTTGTTCCAGCTCATTAAGACTGGTTTGGGTATCCACATCCATAAAACACCCCATTCCGCTTTCCACAGGATATCCAAAAACCTCTCCTTCAGACAGGTCCTTTATATTCTGACCCGCTGTAGTCGCCAGCTTCCAGTCAGAAATTTCAGAATTAGCAAAAATAATTTCGGCATAAGCCACACAATTACTTTCTCTCTCTTTATGCAGCAAAACGGTAAATTCTCCTTTAGGAAATTCCGTGGTAAAAGGCTGCATGTCATTGGTGATCAAAGGATCGCAAGCGACGAGCTTTCCACTGGACAGATAGATTTTCCCGACTTCGAAGCTTTCCAGTACCGGACTTTCCACGAAGTTTTTTGAGAATAGCTTTTTTATGTTTTCTAGGTGTGTCATTTTTTCTTTACTACTTTTTCTACGGTGTCAGGCTGAGCGGAGTCGAAGCCTTTATTTTGTTTAAAATTATCAGAATGACTTTCATTTTTACAAATAGATAATTCTTTAATTTCAACCAATTTTTATTAATAATTGCTTCTTTCTTTTTTCTGCTCCAGCCTTTGACTTGCTTTCAAACACTATTGCTTGTTCGATTCTATCAAATTCACAAAAGATTTGTTACTCCTGTATAATAGGAATTGTCGGAACATTTTAAAATATATGTGAAATAATTTTTCATTTGTATTTTCTAAAAGGCTTCGACTCCGCTCAGCCTGACACTTCGACAGATTTACCTTTATTAGGATAAATTACAAACTTTTCAATTTCTCTTCCAAAATAGCAATCTTGTCAAGAGCATCTTTTTGTTTTTTACGCTCCACTTCTACCACTTCCGGCTTTGCATTGGCCACAAATTTTTCGTTTGAAAGTTTTTTGTCAACAGAAATCAGGAATCCTTTTAAATATTTCAATTCTTCCTCTGTTTTCGTTTTTTCTTCCCCTAAATCTAAGTTTTCACTTAAAGGAATAGAAATTTCCGTTGCACCAACCAAGAATGTAAAGCTCGGCTTATCTGTTTTTGTTCCGAAATGAATTTCCGAAACGTTAGCTAGTTTTTTAATAACAGATTCATTCGCAAATCCTGAAGCGTTTGTATAAATTTCAGTAGCTTCTCTTGGAGAAATTCCTTTTGTCTGGCGATAATTTCTTACTCCTGAAATTACTTCAGATGCCGTTTCAAAGTTTCTAATAATTTCTTCACCGAATGCTTCTGCTTTCTTCTGCTGAGCAATAACCAAAGCTTCATCAGCTTTTCTTTCTGAAATTAACTGCCACAATTCTTCCGTTAAGAAAGGCATGAACGGATGCAGCAATTTCATTAATTCCTCAAACAATTCAATAGTTTTACTGTAAACTTCTTTGGAGATTCCTTCACCATAATTTGGCTTTATTGCTTCCAGATACCATCCGCAGAAATCGTCTTTAATTAGTTTCTGAATTAAATTTAAAGCATCAGAAATTCTGAATTTATCGAATTGATTATTAATTTCAGAGATTGATTTGTTTAACTGATTTTCAAACCATTCAATTGTCTGAAGTTCTGTTAAGTTTGCAGGCTTATCTTCATGATTCCACATGTTGATCAGTCGGAAAGCATTCCAAATCTTTGTTCCAAAGTTTCTTCCCAAATCGCAAAGCGGCGAAGTATAAACAGGGTCTATACCTTCATCCATTCTTTGTTTTATCTGCTTTTCGGTTAAAACATTGCCTTCTTCATCTATCTGCTCAGAATCAAATTTTAAATCGTTTCCGGCAGCAGAGCTCATCATAATACCAACCCTCACCGCATCTGCTCCGTAACGTTCCATTAAGTCTAATGGATCTGGTGAATTTCCAAGAGATTTAGACATCTTTCTGCCTATTTTATCCCTTACAATCCCTGTAAAATAAACATTTTTGAACGGAACTTCTTTTCTGTATTCCAATCCGGCCATGATCATTCTGGCTACCCAGAAGAAGATAATATCCGGTCCTGTTACCAGGTCTGAAGTCGGATAATAATAATTGATATCCTTATTTTCAGGATCAAGCAATCCGTCGAAAACAGACATTGGCCACAACCAAGATGAGAACCAGGTATCAAGAGCGTCTTCGTCTTGTTTTAGGTTATCTGCAGTTAATTCTTGGTTTCCTGTTTTTTCTTTAGCCAAAATAAGAGCATCAGTGATGCTTTCAGCAACTACGAAATCATTTTCTCCGTCCCCGTAATAGAACGCAGGAATTTGCTGCCCCCACCAAAGCTGACGGGAAATATTCCAGTCGCGGATGTTTTCCATCCAATGTTTGTAGGTATTTTTGAATTTTTCAGGATAAAATTTAACCTCATCATCCATTACAACGTCCAAAGCCGGCTTTGCAATTTCTGACATTTTCAAAAACCACTGAACAGAAACTTTAGGCTCTATAACCGCACCTGTTCTTTCTGAAGTTCCTACTTTATTTACATAATCTTCTGCTTTTAACAAAAGATCTTTTTCTTCTAATTCTTTTGCGATCTGCTTTCTTACATCAAATCTGTTTTTACCTGCGTAATGTAAGCCGTAATCGTTCAAGTTTCCGTCATCATCAAGTGCATCAATCATTTGAAGATTATGCTTTTGCCCGATCTCATAGTCATTGATATCGTGGGCAGGCGTAATTTTCAGCACTCCCGTCCCAAATTCGATGTCTACATATTCGTCTTCAATGATCGGAACGGCTCTGTTTACGATGGGTACAATCACTTTTTTACCTTTCAAATGAGCATATCGCTCATCATTAGGATTGATACAAACCGCAGTATCCCCGAAAATTGTTTCAGGACGGGTTGTAGCTACCGTTACATATTCCTCATCTCCTGAACCTGTCGAAGGATCAATTTTATATTTCAGGAAATATAATTTTCCGTTTTGCTCTTTAAAAATTACCTCTTCGTCAGAAATATTGGTTTTCGCTTCCGGATCCCAGTTGACCATTCTGTATCCTCTGTAGATCAATCCTTTATTGTATAAATCAACAAAAGATTTGATAACCTGCTGGGAAAGTTTCGGTTCCATTGTGAAACGGGTTCTGTCCCAGTCGCATGAACAGCCCAGTTTTTTCAGTTGTTCAAGGATGGTTCCTCCGTATTTATCGGTCCATTCCCAGGCGTGCTTTAAAAATTCTTCGCGGGTAATATCTGATTTATTGATACCTTCAGATTTCAGCTTAGCAACCACCTTCGCTTCCGTAGCAATAGAAGCGTGGTCTGTCCCCGGAATCCAGCAGGCATTGAAGCCCTGCATTCTTGCACGGCGGACCAGAACATCTTGGATGGTATTGTTCAGCATGTGCCCCATGTGTAAAATCCCCGTAACGTTTGGGGGAGGAATTACAACAGTGTAAGGCGGCTTTTCATTAGGTTCTGAATGGAAGTACTTGTTTTCCAACCAGTAATTGTACCACTTTTGTTCTGTTTCCTGTGGATTGTACTTTTCTGAAATCTGCATAAATTCTGTTTCTTTAATTTACAATTTGCAAAAATAGTCTAAAGAAAAAAATTTTTAAGCATTAATTAAAATAATTTTTAACTTTGTTTCTCAAAATTTATCTAACAAACATATTAACATTCAAGAATATGAAAAAATTAATCGCAGGAATTGCATTATTCGGGACATTTGCTTTGGCATCTGCACAAACTATTACTTTTGACAAAACTACTTTTGACTACGGTACAATCAAGCCAAATGCAGACGGTACAAGATTTTTCACAGTAACGAATACTGGTGACAAGCCTCTTGTAATTTCAAATGTAAAAGCATCTTGTGGATGTACAACTCCTGAATTCAAGACAGATCCTATCATGCCGGGGAAAACTGCTCAGATCAAAGTTGGATACAACACTGCTATCAATGGAGGTTTCAACAAAATGATTGAAGTATTCTCTAATGACCCTGCAAACAGCAGAAGCGTAATCTACATCAAAGGAAACGTAGATCCTAATGCTCCTGAACCAAAACCATTAACAGCTGAAGAACTTAAAGCTAAGGCTAAAGCTGATAAAAAAGCGGCTAAAGCTGCTAAAAAAGTAGCTGCTGTGAAGTAATCTCTACTACAAAAAATAAAAGAACCGTCTCCATTGAGGCGGTTTTTTTATTACATTTATATGAGGTTAGGGTTTAGGGTTTAGGGTTTAGGGTTTAGGGTTTAGGGTTTAGGGAAAATAATCTTTAATCTTTAATCTTTAATCTTTAATCTTTAATCTTTAATCTTTAATCTTTAATCTTTAATCTTTAAATAAATAAAAAACATGGATATCAATTTCTCAGATGACTTTTTAGTTAAAGGAAAATTTTCGATAAAAAAGACTTCGACAAAATATGAAGGGAAACTTACCAAAGAAGAGGGAGGGCAATTATTAATTCAGGAAAAAGAAAAGCTTCGTGAATTGCAGGAAAAATTATATGCCGACGGAAGCAAATCTCTATTGGTGGTACTTCAGGCCATGGATGCAGCGGGGAAAGACAGCTTAATAGAACACGTTTTCGGAGGCGTGAATCCTCAGGGATGCAGCGTAACAAGCTTTAAAACGCCAAGCTCAGGAGAGTATTCCCATGATTTTTTGTGGCGGCACTACCTGGCTTTACCCCAAAAAGGGATGATCGGAATTTTTAACCGTTCACATTATGAAAGCGTGCTGGTTTGCAAAGTGCATCCTGAATATAATCTGAGCGAGAAAACATGGAAATCTGTAAAGGATTTTGACAATAAATTCTGGGAAAACCGCTACGAAAGCATCAGAAATTTTGAAAAACACCTTTCCGAAAACGGGACTACCATTGTGAAAATATTTCTAAACGTATCCAAAGACGAACAAAAGAAAAGGCTTCTCGACAGGATAAACGAACAGGAAAAAAACTGGAAATTTTCCACCGGCGACCTTCCGGAGAGAGCATTATTTGATCAGTATATGGAATGCTATGAAATGGCCATTAATGAAACCAATAAAGATTATGCGCCCTGGTACGTGCTTCCGGCGGATAATAAATGGTTTGCAAGAGTGGCTGCGATACAGATCATTATTGATACACTGGAGAAAATGGATCTGCAGTATCCTTCCTTATCGGAAAAAGACCGAGCAGAATTGCAGGAAGCGAAAAAACAGCTGGAGAGTGAAAAGTAAAATTTAAATAAAATCAAGAAATAACATCTTGAATTAAACTTAAAACCTTTAAATTAAAGAAACCACGAGAAAATCTATAAGCCGGATTTTGTACCTCGCAGAACGAGATGCCTGTTATTTATCTGCGTCTTACATTGCTGCAAAACTTTAGCTGATTACCCCTCGGCTTTCAGAGCGAGCCACTCCTATTTTCATTTCTGAAAAGAACCGATATACTTATCATTGCACCACAAAGAGTTTACCTGATTTCACTACAGCCGAACTGTACATCCTTTCTGTTGCACTTGTCCTACCCTCGCGGGTGACGGATGTTATCCGCTTTGCTGCTCTACGGTGTCCGGACTTTCCTACCCTTACCGAAGCAAGAATCAACAAGCCGACTTTCTCGTGGGTGCAAAGATACAAATTAGTTGTGAGTTGAAAGTTATAAGTTATGAGTGTTTAAAATCTTTTACAAAGAACTTATAACTCATAATTAATAACTTATAACTATTCATCAATTCCCACATTATTACTATCTTCGTGCAACTAAATTACACATAGACATTGGCTTCAAAGGAAAAAGAATTTGCGCAGCTTATCAAGGATAATCAGGGACTGATTATTAAAGTGTCGCGTCTTTATACCAATTCTTTGGAGGATGAGGAAGACCTTTTTCAGGAAATTGTGTTACAATTATGGAGAAGCTACGACTCATTTAAAGGAAATTCTAAAATTTCTACGTGGATGTACCGTGTTGCCCTCAATACAGCCATTACCCTTTTCAGAAAAAAAAGTAAAAGCCTGCCAACAAACGAGCTGGATATCAATCATGCAGATTTTATTGATGATGACGATGAAAAACAGCAACAGGTCTCACTTTTGTATACGGTAATAAAAACGCTTCCCAACGTGGAAAGAGCGATTGTAATGATGTACCTTGATGATTTGCCTTACAAGGATATTGCAGAAAACCTCGGGATTACCGAAGTGAATGCGCGTGTGAAAATGAACAGATTAAAGAAAACCCTTAAAGAACAGATGGAAAAATATGCCTGAATTTGATTTAGACAGCTTTAAGAAAACATGGCAGGAACAGCCTGTTCAGCAGAAATATGATAACACTGAGATTCTTCAGATGCTGAATAGAAAATCACGAAACTATGTGAAATATATCTTCTGGATCAGTGTGGCAGAGTTTATATTCTTTTCTGTTTTAGGAATCTTTTACTTTTTTAAAGGTGAAGAATCTACCAGCCTTATCAAAGTTTTAGAAAGACTAGGAGCTCAAAAAACCCCTGAAGTTGAAAATTATTTCGACAATACTTATTTAGCTATAAAAATATTAAGCTTATTGATAACAGCTTATTTTGTTTATAAATTTTATCAGAATTATAGAAAAATCAGGATTGAAGAAAACCTGAAAGGCTTAATTACCAGAATTATCAAATTTAAGAAAACGGTAAATGCATTTATTTTAATCAGTATTGTTTTGCTGGTAGCCTTTACATCAGTTTTTACAGCATTTATCTTTTATGCCTTAAATACACAGAATATTGAGCCTAAAAGTGCAGATCTTACGATTGTAGTTGTGGGAATTCTGGTAAGCACCATACTGAGCGTTCTCCTGATCTGGCTTTATTACAAATTGGTTTATGGAATCATCATCAAAAAACTGGACAGGAATCTGAAACAATTGAAAGAGATTGATTTACAAAGCTAAAGTTTATATTTTCCTAAATACAAAATCTAAAACTTTGTTAAAGGTTTAAACTTTGACAAAGTGTGTAAATTGAAAATAAAAAAGAGACTGTCTAAAAAGGCAGTCTCTTTTTGTTATTCTTAAAGTTCTTTTCTTAATCTTGCCACAGGAATATTGAGCTGTTCACGATATTTTGCAATCGTTCTTCTTGCAATATTATAGCCCTGCTCTTTCAAAATCACCACAAGAGCATCATCCGTAAGTGGTTTTCTCTTATTTTCCTTGCTGATAACTTCCTGCAGATGGGTTTTAATTTCTTTTGTGGAAACCTCTTCTCCATCATCATTCGTTAAGCTGTCTGAGAATAAATCTTTTAAGTAAACAATTCCGTTTGGTGTATCGGCATATTTACTTTTTACCACCCTTGAAATAGTGGAAATATCAAAGCCTGTAATATCCGCAATATCCTTTAAGATCATTGGTCTTAATGACTTTTCATCACCGGTGATAAAGTAATCTTTCTGGAATTTTACAATTGCTGTGATCGTCTGCAAAAGAGTATTTTGACGTTGATTAATTGCATCAATATACCATTTTGCCGCATCCAGCTTTTGTTTAATAAACAAAGCAGCCTGCTTGTGTTCAGAAGAGTTTTTATCGTGAGAATAAGTGGTTAAAATATCTTTATATTCTTCAGAAACCCTTAAAGTAGGTGCATTTTTGCTGTTCAGCATCGGAATAACCATTCCGTCTTTTACCTGGATCACAAAATCCGGAATAATCTCCTGATTAATTGTGATGGTCTGGGTATCGAAGTTTCCGCCAACTTTTGGAGATAATTTAGAAATTTCATCTAAAGCATCCTTCAGATCATCCTCTTCAATATCATATTTCTGGATGATTTTGTTGTAATGCTTGTTCGTTAAAGCATCAAATTGATATCTTAGAATATTGGCAGCTAAAGAAACTGCTTTATCAGAGCTCACTTTCTTTTCAATCTGCAACAGCAGGCATTCCTGCAGGCCTCTTGCTCCCACACCCGGCGGATCCAGCTTTTGAACATAATTTTCAAGAATATCTTCTACTTTTTCTTTTGTAGTATAAATCCCTTGTGAGAAAGCGAGATCATCAACGATAGATTTAATCTCTCTTCTTAAATAGCCGTCTGTATCAAGGTTTCCGATGATATATTCTGCAATTTTTTCATCTTCATCACCAATATTTACCAAATGGATCTGCTCCAGGAGATAATCATAAAGTGACTGCCCTTCCGTAAGAAGACTTTCGTTATCGAACTCTTCATCGTCAGGAGAATAGTTGCTGGAGGCTGTTTTATAGCTTGGCTCGTCATCGTAAAGATACTGGTCTACATCAAAATCAGTTTCAATGCTTTCTGTGCCCTCATCCTGGTAAGAGTCCTCTAAAGATGAGAATTCATCATCTTTGGGCTCTTCTTTTACAATTTCCAAAGCAGGGTTTTCCTCTAACTCCCTCTCCAGCTCCTCTTCAAATTCCAACGTGTGAAGCTGTATAAGCTTCATTAATTGGATCTGCTGAGGCGCCAGCTTCTGTCCTAATTTGAGTTGTAAGTGTTGTTTAAGCATATTTACTCTTTGTGTTTTAACATAACATATTCTACGAATTTAATAAAATATTTCGAGAAAAATAATTTTTAGCACGATTTTTGCATTACTTGTGGTATAATAAGCTATTTAAAAATAAACATAAAAGCCTTAAACGTACTGTTTAAGGCTTTTTTCATGCTTTAAAGCATTGTAGTAAATCTTCATATAATCGCTGATCCATATAAACTTTTTTCCTCACTCTTATACAAATTTGTCATCCTGTAAGGATCTAAGCACTGTATTAGAAAATATTATGGAAAGATTTGTGTCTGGATTCCTTCGGAATGACAAATTTAATAATGTTCCCAATGTTTAAATAATGACTGCAGCCCTAGCCCCGATTGTAATGAAAATCCTTTTTTGAAAAAAAAGATTGTAATGGAAAGCGGGAAATTGCTCCTTAAAAACAATAAGACTCAATTCGATGTAGTCAAATAGCTTCTAATAAAGTAAATAAAATAAGTAAAAAATCCTTCCAATTAAATTGAAAGGATTTGATATAATTAAAATAAATATTCTAAAATTCTGCGTTTTTCGGTGTTCTCGGGAAAGGAATTACATCTCTGATATTCGTCATTCCCGTTACGAAAAGAACCAGTCTTTCCAATCCCAAACCAAATCCCGCATGTGGAACAGAACCAAACTTTCTTGTATCAAGATACCACCAAAGCTCATGTTCATCTACGTGCATTTCTGCCATTTTCTGTTTTAAAACATCCAATCTTGCTTCTCTTTCAGAACCTCCGATGATTTCTCCGATTCCAGGGAAAAGTACATCCATTGCGGCAACAGTTTTATTGTCTTCATTCAGCTTCATGTAGAATGCTTTGATCTCTTTAGGATAATCAAATAAAACTACCGGGCTTTCAAAATGTTTTTCAACAAGGTATCTTTCGTGCTCAGACTGAAGATCAGTTCCCCAGCTTTCAACAGGATACTGGAATTTCCCTTTTTTATTTTCTTTTGAGTTCATTAAGATCTCAATTGCTTCCGTATAGCTTACACGCTTGAAACGCTTAGCGATAACATTCTGAAGCTTTTCAATCAGACCTTCTTTTGCTCTGTCTTTTTCAGCTTTTCCTGTTTGCTCTTCCGCAAAACGCTTATCTAAGAAGTCAAGATCATCTTTACAGTTATCCAACACATACTGGATCACATATTTCAGGAAATCTTCCGCCAAATCGATGTTATCTTCAAGATTATTAAAGGCAACTTCCGGCTCAATCATCCAGAATTCCGCAAGGTGACGCGTTGTATTAGAATTTTCTGCACGGAAAGTAGGTCCGAACGTATAAATTCTTCCCAATCCCATTGCTGCAGTTTCACCTTCAAGCTGTCCGGAAACCGTTAAGTTTGTTTTTTTACCGAAGAAATCCTGGGCAAAATCTATATCACCCTGCTCGTCTCTTGGAATATTGTTTAAATCAAAATTCGTTACCCCAAACATTTCGCCCGCTCCTTCTGCATCAGCTCCTGTAATAACAGGTGTGTTGATGTAAAAAAACTGGTTTTGATTAAAGAAAGAATGCACCGCAAAACTCACCGCATGACGCACTCTGAAGATTGCTCCAAATAAATTGGTTCTGAATCTTAAGTGTGCCTGATCTCTCAGCTTTTCTAAAGTATGCTTTTTAGGCTGAAGAATGGTTTTATCTCTTTCTTCTGTAAAGTTATCTCCTAAAATGATAATTTTTTTTGCGATAATTTCCACAGCTTGTCCCGCTCCCTGGCTTTCCACAACTTCTCCCACCACCTTCAAAGATGATGCTGTGCTGATTTTATTAATCGTTTCTTCATCAAAATTTTCGAAATCAACAACAATTTGCAAATTATTAATCGTAGAACCATCATTAAGTGCTATAAAGCGATTTGCACGGAAAGTTCTTACCCAACCGTAAACTGTAATGTCATGATGTAATACTTTCTTGTAATCCTGTAGGATTTCCTTAATTGTCTGCTTTTTCATTTGTTGATTATAAATTTTTGTATAAAAATTAATGAGTGCAAAGTTACAAAAAACAGCTATATTATTATAATAAGGATTTAGTTAAATTAAGGATAAGAAAAAAATAGAATAAAACGTTACCGAACAGTTATGCACGATGAAGATTTAAAAATGCCAAATTTGGAAAAGAGTTTTATAAAACGTAAAAATGATTTCTTTAAAAACCGTTCGGTTCAAAAGACTTATTCGTCTTTCTTAGAAGGAACCAAAAAAACATCAATAAGACCTTCCGGTAATTGCATTTTGATGAACCTTTCTTCTCGGTTTACTTCAAGAATCCAGTCTTTGATAATAGGGATTACCACTTCTTTCCCGTCAAGATTTGTCACGAAATAATTTTGTGCTGTCTGATCGTTCACAGATCTGATAACTCCGCAATTATTATCATTTTCATCAAAAATTTCGAAGCCGATAATTTCGTGGTAATAGAATTGTTTCCCGGAAAGCTTTGGTAAGGTAGACAGCGGTAGATATACATTTTTACCCAGAGATTGGTCTACCAGCGCTTCAGAGGAATTTTTAAAAGCAATATTAAGAGCATCAGATTTGCTCCATGAAGATTTTTCAATAAAAAAAGGAACCAATAGCCCGTTGATTTCAACGAATATTGATTCCAGTTTATTGTAAAGCTCGGGTTGGTCGGTGTCCAGTTTAAGGATAACGTTTCCCGCAAGGCCGTGTCTGCGCGTGATTTTTCCTAATAAATAGCAATCTTCTTTACGCATACAGGGTTTTTCTTAAGCTTCTGTGTTTTCTTCAGTTTCAGCAGCAGGAGCTTCTCCTTCTGCAGCCTCAGTAGTTTCTTCAGCAGGTGCGTTTGCAGCTTCTTCAGCAGCTTTAGCATCCGCTTCAGCCTGTGCAGCAGCAGCGATTCTGGCTTCATTTACTTTAGCTTCAGCTTCTAAAGCAGCTTTTTTAGCATCAGCCTGAGCTTTTGATAAACCTTCTACTTTACCTTGTACTTTTGCATCTTTAGCTTCTACCCAAGCATTGAATCTTTTTTCAGCTTCAGCCTCATCAAAAGCACCTTTAGCAACACCACCTTGTAAGTGTTTTTTGTAAAGTGCACCTTTGTAAGAAAGAATTGCTCTTGCAGTATCAGTTGGCTGAGCACCGTTGTTTAACCACTTTACAGCAGAATCAACGTTCAAATCGATAATTGCAGGGTTAGTAATTGGGTTGTAAGTTCCTAGTTTTTCGATGAATCTACCATCTCTTCTTGCTCTAGAATCTGCAACCACGATGTGGAAGAAAGGCTTACCTTTTTTACCGTGTCTTTGTAATCTGATTTTTACTGACATAATGTTTGATTTTAAGGGGAACTCGTCCCAGTTAAATATTTAAGAGTGCAAAGATACAAAAAAAGTTTGAAGTAAAAAGATACGGGTAAAAGTTTTTAAACTTTCTATTATTTCAGGAGCCGAGAACCTGCTCTCGCTACTCGCTTTTTTCTTTTTGCAAAGAAAAAGAGCTCAGACAGGCCGCTCGATCAGGGCTATTTAGTCCACATTACCCATGTAGAACAAGCCAAGACATTTCTGGTTTTCCTCGATCGTTAAAGATTCTTTCAGCTGTTCAACAATTTTCGGGGAACTCCAGTAGCAGCCGATCCCGTTTGCAGTGCACGTAAGATACATGTTCTGAACCGCCATTGAAACGGCTGCGATCTCTTCCCATTCTGGAACCATTCCGCTGAAATTAACAACTATGGAAACTACTGCATCTGCTTTGTTGATTTTAAAGCCGATATCATTGTACTTTTTCTCCAGGAAAAGCTGCTCGGGTTGTGAAGCCTTGTAGATCGCCTGCATTTCTGAAGCCAGGTTAGCTTTTTCTTCTCCTTTGAATATTTTAAAACGCCAGGGCTTTGTGCGTTTGTGATTGGGAGCAAATGATGCAGAATTCAGGATTTCATCAATAATTTCCCGGGAAATTTCCGTTTCTGAATAATCTTTTGGAAAAATACTTCTTCTTTGCTCTATGATTTCTTTTAAAACTTCTGCTTTGTTCATAAAGCAAAATTACAATATTTGTTTTAAGATTTGGAGGTTAATGTTTAGGACCTAGGATTTAGGGTTTAGGGTTAAGGGTTAAAATTACGAATTGAATTATCATTCTGGCGAAGAATCTCACAGCATTCAATAATAAAAAGATTCTTCAATACGCTTCTGAACTATGTTCTGTATTCAGAATGACAAAGATATTTAATAAAAAAAAATCCTAATTCCTAATTCCTAATTCCTAATTCTACAAAACCTCAACAATTTCCTGATGAATTTTGTTCAAAGTAAAATCATCTCCTGATTTCATGCCCATCATTTTTTTTGCCATCGGGCTTTCGGGGGAAATAGCATAAAAGCGATCTCCTTCGAAAAAGAATTCACCCAGTGAAACCGATATATAAAAACGGGCTTTATTGGTAATTACCAATGAGCCCAGCTGAACTCTTTCCGTGGTTTTATTGAGTACTTTTGCCATATTTCTCCTCATATCGTTCAGGGCGGCAAGCTGTTTCTGCATTTGATATATTTCCTCCTGCATTTCTTCCCTCATACTGTCATATTTCGGAGTTTTTTTGATATCCCGGCTTGCTTCCAATGTAAATTCGATAAAGTTTTTCAGCTTTTCGATCTTTTCGGCAATTGCGGTTTTTACATAATTTCTTATGTCATTTTTTACAAATACTATCTTCTCCATAAATCGAATCTTTATATAAAGATAATATTTTTTTAAATATTGTAATCAATCCTCAATAAAAAAGCCCTGCAGTTGATTACAAGGCTTTATATTTATTTTTCAGAAAGCTTTTTCAGCTCGTCCAGTCCCTGACCAAACATTTTCCCCATCTGCATATCCATCATGGGTTTCATAATTTTCATAGGAGTTGTAAGTTCATTATCCATCGTCCAGGTTACTTTTGTTCCGTTTCCTTCCGGTGTCAGAATAAAGCTTCCTTTTGCCATTCCTTCCCAAGGTTTGATGAAATGGAGGTCGCTGGACAGCTTTTCGTTCGGAACAACTTCAGTTATCGTCTGCTCTCCCTCTCCTACCTGATCATTTCCTTTCCAGTGATAAGAATCACCTACCGTTCCCGGAGTTCCGGAATAAGTAATCTGTACATTCGAGTCCGCTTTTGCAAAAGGATTCCAGACGTTAAAAGCTTTTGTAGAGCCTACATACTGCCACACTTTTTCTTTCGGAGCATTGATTACCACAGATTTTTCGAAATGATATTCTTTGCTGAAAGCCAGCATTGCGACAATAGCATAAGCAACAATTAAAAGGATAACTACACCGATAATTTTTAAAATAGTTTTCATAATTTATATGTTTTAGAATTAATTTTTTAACATCATTACGTCTTAATCTGTCAATAAATAGATTGTCAAAAATAGCTATTCCCAACTCATCCCGGCTTTGCATATGACAAGATTAATAAAGATAAACAATTTTGTCACATCTTTTCATTAAGGCATTATTTTTGAGCAGTCACCTCACGAATCACTCTGATTTCCTACATTTACAATAATTAAAATTTGAAAAATGAATATTTTAACAGAAAAATTTAACACACCATATCATTCCGCACCGTTTACTTCTATTAAAAATGAAGATTTTGTTCCCGCTTTTAAGGAATTAATCCAACAGTCTGAACAAGAAATCGATGCCATTGTAAATAATCCTGAAGAACCATCTTTTTCAAATGTTATCGAAGCTTTGGCGTACTCCGGCGAGCAGCTTGATGTGGTTTCCAATATTTTTTTCAATTTAAATTCAGCAGAAACCAGTGATGAATTACAGCAGATCGCTCAGGAAGTTTCTCCTGTTTTAACAGAATATTCTTCAAAAATCTCTCAGAACGAAGCTTTATTTAATAAAATTAAAAAAGTGTACGATCAAAAAGAGAAATACAGCCTGAATGAAGAGCAGCAAATGCTTCTCAATGAGACCTACAAAGGATTTGTGCGAAGCGGCGCTTTATTAAATGAAGCAGACAAGGAAAAATTAAAGAAAATCAATATGGATTTATCTTTAAAATCTCTCCAGTTTGGCCAGAATGTATTAGCTTCTACCAATAATTATTTCAAACATATCACTAATAAAGAGGATCTGGCAGGAATTCCGGAAGCAATTATTGATCAATACGCGGAAGAGGCCAAAGAAAGAAATCTTGAAGGCTGGGTGGTGACGCTGCAGTATCCGAGCTACATCCCGTTCATGACTTATGCGGAAAACCGTGATCTGAGAAAGGAAATAGCGTTGGCCAATGGTAAAAAATCCTTTGACGGCGGAGAGTTTGATAACCAGAATTTAATCAAAGAACTTTTACAGTTAAAACAGCAGAAATCTGAATTATTAGGGTATAAAAATTATGCAGATTATGTGCTGGAAGAAAGAATGGCGAAATCTCCGGTAAAAGTTTTAGACTTTTTAAATGAATTATTGACCAAAGCAAAACCTTATGCGGATAAAGAAATAGAAGAACTAAAAACTTTAGCAAAAGCCGACGGAATTGATGAAATCCAAGCTTATGACCATGCTTTTTATGCAGAAAAACTCCGTAAGGCAAAGTTCGACCTTAATGATGAAGAATTAAAGCCTTATTTTCCTTTAAACCAGGTTCAGGATGCAGTTTTTGGACTTGCCAATCAACTTTTCGGATTAACTTTTGAAGAAAGAAATGATATTCCAAAATATCATGAGGATGTAAAAGTGTATGAGGTTTTTGAGACGGCAAGTAGGAAGCAGGAAGATGGAAGTGAAATTCTACAAGCTCAGACTGAAAACAAGCAACAAGCAACCAGTTACAAAGCTCTGCTTTACGTAGACTATTTCCCAAGAAAAGGCAAAAGGGCCGGAGCATGGATGACGAGCTACAAAAATCAGTATCAAAAAGATGGCGAAAATTCTCGTCCGCATATTTCCATCGTATGTAATTTCAGCAAGCCAACCAAAGATACACCAAGTTTACTGACGTTTCAGGAGGTAACAACTTTGTTTCACGAATTTGGTCACGCCCTTCACGGAATGCTGGCGAATACGCAATATCCAACGCTTTCGGGAACTTCTGTGAAATGGGATTTTGTGGAGCTGCCTTCCCAATTCCTTGAAAATTTCTGCTACGAACCGGAATTCTTAAAAACTTTCGCTAAACATTATAAAACCGGCGAAATTCTTCCCGATGAGAAAATCGAAAAAATTGCACAGTCAAAAAACTTTATGGAAGGTTACCAGACCTTAAGACAGCTCGGTTTTGGATTACTGGATATGAATTACCACACAAAAGTTGGAGAGCTGGGTAATAAGAGCGTGAAGGAGTTTGAAGATGAATACACAAAGGCTACCCAATTGTACCCTGTGAACCCGGAAACAGCGATGAGCCCTAGCTTTTCGCACATTTTCCAAGGCGGATATTCTGCGGGATATTATTCTTACAAATGGGCAGAAGTTCTGGATGCCGATGCTTTCCAATATTTTAAGGAAAACGGAATTTTTAATCCTGAAATTGCTGCAAAATACAAGGTTCTTCTCTCTTCCGGAGGCACAAAAGACCCGATGGAACTGTATAAAAGCTTCAGAGGAAGTGAGCCGAAGGTTGAGAGTTTGCTGAAAAGGGCGTTTGGATAAAAAACATGGAAAAACAATTAACAGGTATTTCAGGAGAATTTTTCGTTGCAGCAGAATTGGCAAAAAGAAATTATCAAGTGGCATTGAGTTTGGGAAATGCAAAAGGTGTCGATTTATTCGCAACTAATCAATTAACTAATAATACATTTGAAATTGAAGTTAAAACTTTAAGGAAAAAGCCCAATTGTTTCACACTAAATACAAAAAGAATTAAAGTTAATTCAATTTATATTTTTGTGTACCTCAATGAAGAAAATATATCTCCAGATTTTTATATTGTTAAAGGTGAAGAACTTCTAAATAATTTAAAAATCTATTATGGTTCGAGTCTAAAAACAAATAGACAAACCGTTAATCATGGTCCATTAAAAATACATTTAAATAAATGGGAAATAATACATTAGGTAAAAATATTTTCATTCTAAGAATATAATAATAACCATAAAACTGAATAAACATGTTCAATTTTTTTAAGAAAAAGAAATCCACAGAAAAAGCAACGGCGGCTACAAACTCAATCAATATCAATTCTATCTCTATTCCCAATTTCGGATGGAATAAAGTGGAAGACACAGCTTCAAGGATTGTTTGGGTAAATCCTGAAGAAAGTGCTTTGATCTCTTTGAATTTTTTTGATCTTCAACCGGATATTCCAACTGTGAGAAATTTGGAGTTATTGAAAAATTTTTATAGAAATTCCATTTCAGAATCAAATGGCGGACTTATAGAAGTCTCGCTTCTTACAGTAAATAATATTCCGAGTGTAAAAACTATTTTTAAAGTTCCGCAACCCGAAAGCGGAATGACCTATCTTGCTTCCGTCACAATTCCTTTTGAAAATTACAGTTTTGTTGTTAAAATTCAGGCTGCCGAAGTTGGAACAACAGGAATGAGAGATTCGGTGATCTTGAGTCAATTGCTGGCATCCGGTGAAGTTACCTTTGGAGAAGGCATAGAAGACTGGTTCGCAGATCCTTATGACCCCGATTTCAAAGAAGGAACTCCAATGAATAAATCCGAGCAGGAAAAATATGATGCCGAATTTCCTGAACATCCTTTATCAATCGCAAGAGCTTCAATTGTTAAAGCGATTCAGGGAACTAATTTTAAACCTGAAATAAAAGGACTTGCAGGTTTTAATAAATAACAGATCATGACTGCGTTCTTTTATTTAAAGATGTAATTAACAAATGAACACAATAGTAAAAAGACTCCAAAACGTAAAAAAACTCCAGGCCAAAAGATGGGAAAACGAAGATCATTGGGATGAACTGAATGATCTATTAATTAAAGAACTGGATGAAATTTTATTGATCGAGCCTGAGAATACAGCCGCTTTAATTAATATTGGAGCCATTTATTCCGATATGGGAGAAAACCAAAAGGCAATGAAATATTTAAAAACAGCTTTGAGCTTGGGTTCAGAAGACAAAAATCTTTATATCAACCTTGCTATTGTGATGGTTTATATGGAAAAACATCAGGAAGAATATCACGAGTATCTTGAAATTGCAGAGGATAAAAAAGAAGATCCGCTTACTTTTAAGGCATATTTTGATCCTCAATCCCATTAAATTTTTATATTTGGTTTAAAACCAAATTATGTTAATCGCGATTTTATTACCATTCCTGTCCTTCATTATCCGTGGAAAAATTTTAACTGGAGTTATCTGTTTTATATTACAAATTACTTTAATCGGCTGGCTTCCAGCTGCTATTTGGGCCGTCCTATCTTTAAATAATGAAAGAGCCGAAAAAAGAAATGCAAGATTAATCCGCGCTATGCAGGAGAAAGAGAATAAAAAGTAGAATGCCCAATATATCAATCCTCTCCTTTTAGGAGATTTTCTTTTCAAAATATTCAAAATAAAATAAAATTTCATTTAAATAGTTTTATAGAATTATTTAAATAAATACTTAACTATTGATGTAAAAATTAAAGTAGCAATAAATTAAAGTAGCAAATAATCAATTTAATCATAAAAAGATGCCTTTTTATGGTATGTTTTTAGCTGCATTACCTCTCAAAATATTATATGAAAAATTTTAAAATTATTCCTGTCATTATCTGCTTGTTTGCTATCCTCTCGGCCTGCACTACCTCTAAAGATAAAACAACGGATGGTCTTAAAGCCCATGTAGACAGTTTAGTACAGCCTCTTATGAGTGAAAATAAAATACCCGGGCTCAGTATTGCAGTGACAGTCAATGGGAAGCACTCATTTTTCAACTACGGAATTATTTCAAAAGAAAACAACAAAAAAGTGACTGATGAAACTCTTTTTGAGCTCGGATCCGTGAGCAAAACGTTCACCGTCACTTTAGCTAGCCTTTCAGAGGCAAACGGAAACCTG
Source organism: Chryseobacterium daeguense DSM 19388 (assembly GCF_000430825.1). Classification (GTDB taxonomy): domain Bacteria; phylum Bacteroidota; class Bacteroidia; order Flavobacteriales; family Weeksellaceae; genus Chryseobacterium; species Chryseobacterium daeguense. The sequence continues at coordinate 248,392 of NZ_AUMT01000005.1, forward strand.
AATTTTTATGATCCCGTAAGCAAATATATTCCTGAGCTTAAAAATACGGCTTTTGATAAGGTTAAACTTTACAATTTAGGCACACATACTGCAGGCGGACTGCCTTTGCAGCTGCCAGATGAAATCACCAATGAAGAACAGCTTATTAACTACTACAAAACATGGAAACCACTTTATACACCCAATACACAAAGGGTTTATTCCAATCCGAGCATAGGTCTGCTTGGCGTAATTGCCGGCAAAACAATGAAACAGCCTTTCACAAAAGCAATGACCGATCATGTTTTTAACAAGCTGGGCATGAGCAATACTTTTTATACCGTTCCGGCCGATAAAATGGAAATCTATGCGCAGGGCTATAATAAAACCGATGAGCCGGTACGATTAAACCCCGCAATGCTTGCAGATGAGGCATACGGAATAAAATCCAGCACCCAGGATATGATTAAATTTGTGGACGCCAATATGGGTATCGGGAATGTAGAAAGTACATTACTGAAAGCTTTGGAAAATACACATACAGGATATTTTAACACCTCTGAAATGACCCAGGATCTTATCTGGGAACAATATAAATATCCTGTGAATCTTGATCAGCTATTGAAAGGCAATTCCAGCGATATGATTCTTAAGCCTAACCCCGTAAAAGAGATTACCCCCGCACAAAAGCCCCAGGCTGATGTCCTGATTAATAAAACAGGCTCTACAAATGGTTTTGCATCTTATATCATGTACATCCCTTCTAAAAAAACAGGTATTGTCATTTTAGCCAATAAAAATTATCCGATTCCTCCGAGGGTGGAAACAGCGTATAAAATTTTACAAATTCTGGAAAAACAGAAAAAATAAATAAAAATAAAGCCGTCTCAAAAATTGAGGCGGTTTTTTATAGCTTTTGCATACCATAACTTTATAAAAGCTATATGATTAATGCAGATTTTTCACTTACTTTATATCAGAAAAATTTAATGTAAGGCATAATGGCAGAAGCACTTTATTTCATCAAAACAAATCCCGTTGCTGCAAAAATTAATTTGTACAATAAACTCTGCCGTGAGGAAGAAAGTGTACTGGAATTTCTGGACGAGAATAAAAAGACCAGCTTGGAAATCATCAAAAAGAAAGTACAGGAGGATATTGATACTCTTTCAAAGGAGGAGCTGCTTCAGCTGTTTGACTGGTTTGAGGCCAAATGCAAATCAGGTTCTGAGGAAATGAAAACAGAGCTTTTCGTACATGGGATTGATCTTTTTTACGAAATTCCTTTTGATGAAAATGCAAATTACTTTCAGGAAATCCTTTCGGATTACGAAAAACATTCCCAGAAAAAATTGAAATATGCTGTAGATGCTGAAAATTTTAATCAGTTTCTTATTTACGGGATTTTTTATACAGGATTTATTAATGATGAGCAGAATAAAGAAAGTTATCTTTCAGATTTTCTAAAATCCGAGTATAAGAATCTTTATCATTTTGCAGAAATAGAATTTAATCTAAAAAAAGCTGAAGCCTTATCTCAGGAAAATATGTACAGCCATTTCACTGACCTTTATGATTGCACCAAATTTTACAAAGGTTCAATTATCATGCTGAAAAATTCTTAATATTTTTCGGGCATACTTTTCTATTTGATAATCTGTCCTTTATAATATTTTTCAAGAAAAAAAGCAAGATCTGCCCTGTAGCCGATTCCGGAAGCCTCAAATTTCCAGCTTCCGTTTCTTCTGTAAAGCCTGCCGAATTCCACGCCTGTTTCTATAGAAAAATCTTCATCTAGCTCATATTTTGCAACTTCTTCATTCGTTATATTATCGATAATTCTGATATACGAATTTCTCACCTGCCCGAAATTCTGCTTTCTTCTTTCGAAGTCAGAAATAGTAACTACAAAAAGAATTTCTTCTACTCTTTCATTTACTTTTTCAAGGTCTACCACAATGGCTTCATCATCATCGCCATCACTGTTTTTTCCACTCGGATCATCACCGGTGTGAAGCAGCGCACCATCCGGCGACTGCAGATTATTGTAAAAAACGAAATATTCTTCGCTCACAAGCTTTCTGCCTGAATCAATCATAATTGCCGAAGCATCAAGGTCAAAATCATATCCTCTGCCTTCATTAGGATCCCAGCCGAGACCAATGGTCATTTTTGTAAATCCTAAATCTATCCTTTGCCCTTTCTGTAAATTAATTGCCATAATAAATATACTGCTTATGTATGTTTCATCGAAGTTATGGCTGTTTTGGGAATTTTCCAAAATATTTTGTCACAAAAAGCAGATGTCTTTTATTTAAAAATAAAAAAGCCGATCATTTTTTGACCGGATTTATAATTTATCAATTGCTTGTCATCTTTGAAAGAATGTCAACAATATTTTTTATTCTGTAATTTCTTTTTCAACTACAATATTATTTCGTGCTTTTGCCAGCATCGGAATTGAAATCAACCCCATAATCAACATAATTACAATCTGCATCGGCAGTGAAATGAAGGAATAAGTGAGCCCGATCTCGCCGCCCTGCTCGCCATTTTTACCCATTGAAATAAATAAAGCCATGAAGCCGTATTTCATCGCAAGATTAAACGCTCCGATCCCGCCACTTGCAGGAACCATCATTCCCAAAGTACCTACCACAACGATTAAAAATCCATCTGCGAAAGTAAAATCTGATGTTTCCGGCAATGCAAAGCATACCAGATAAGCTGCAAAATAATAAGAACCCCAGATTCCTATAGTATAAAGGATGAATTTTCCTTTTTCCTTTAATTTGAATATCGAAGTCAATCCCTGGAAGATTCCGTCAATAAAATTGATGATTTTGTTTAAAAAAGAAATATTGGCAAGTCGTTTTTTAAATAAGAAAAACAAAACCGTTCCTATCACCAGAACCGAAAGAATGAGCAGGATTTTATTTGGATTAAAATTGATCCCGGAATTTTCATAAAATGAAAGAATAGCATCATATTTAAAAACCAACGTAAGCCCGAGAAAAGCAATCATACAAACCAGATCCACTACCCTTTCCAGAATAATTGTTCCAAAAGATTTGTCCACCGGTACTTTTTCCACACCGTACAAAGCTGTGGCCCTTGCCACTTCTCCACTTCTGGGAATGGTAAGGTTCATTAAATATCCAAAAGAAATGGACCAAAGTGAATTAGCCGTTGAAATATTGTGCCCCATCGGTTCCAGCATCAGATTCCAGCGAATCGCCCTGAACCAATAGGCAGAAATCCCGAAACAAGCAGCAAGCAGCACCCACCAGTAGTTGGCTTTGGCTAAGGACTTCTGTATCACCTTAAAATCCAGCCCTTTGAGGGCAAACCATAAAAAAAAGCCTGCAAAAGCAAGCGAGATTACTATTGTAAGTATCGATTTTAAAGGGTTAGTTGATTTTTTTGCCATCGAATTACGTCAAAAGATTTGTTTTTTCATCCGGGAAAACGATCTTCGGCTGGAATGTTTTTGCCTCTTCGGGTGTCATCTGCGCATAAGCGATGATAATAATAATATCGTCTTTCTGAACCTTTCTGGCTGCAGGACCATTAAGGCATACTTCTCCGGATTTTCTTTTTCCTTTGATGACGTAGGTGTCAAAACGTTCTCCATTATTGACATTTACGATATAAACCCTTTCTCCCACTACCAATCCGGCAGCTTCAATAAGATCTTCATCAATTGTAATACTTCCTATATAATTAAGGTCTGAAGCCGTAACTCTTACCCTGTGAATCTTAGACTTAAAAACTTCTATTAACATACTGCAAATTTATTAATAATAATTAAAAAAAAGCAGTTAAAATGAATTAAAAACTAATAGATAGATAGGGATTAAAATTTTATTAAAAGTAATTTTTCATGAAATTACTTACGGAATCTATAATCATATCGATAAAAGTATTAAATAGTTTATACGAAATTTAGAATTTAATAAATCAAGAAAATAAATTATCCATTTTGCTAAAGTCAATACACATAAGCATTTGGCATGATTTTAGTGTCGTGTAACGTAGATTTTTCGTGAAAAGTGGAATTATCAAATTTTAACCAATTTCACCGAAAAGCAAAAAATTTTTACATATTTTTATAAAAAAATTGCACATTTAGAAAATAGTATTATATTTGCTATAATTACGAACTAACTTTAATATTAAAAATTATGAACAAGTCTGAATTAATCGACGCAATCGCAAAAGATGCAGGTATCACTAAAGTTGCAGCTAAAGCTGCTTTAGAATCTTTCATTGGAAACGTAACTTCTACATTAAAGAAAAAAGACGGAAAAGTTTCTTTAGTAGGTTTCGGAACTTTCTCAGTAGCTGAGAGAGCTGCAAGACAAGGTATCAACCCTGCGACTAAAAAACCAATCAAAATTGCTGCTAAGAAAGTTGCTAAGTTCAAAGCTGGAGCAGATCTTTCTAACGCAGTATCTGGTGCTAAGAAAAAATAATCATTCAGATTAGAAAAAATTTGAGGCTGTTTCACTGAAACAGCCTTTTTTATTGTAGTACACCGTGGCTTAGAGAGCCTCAGCCACCTTTTTATTGATTTAAAATAAGTTTATTTCACGAAGCAGCGGCTAAGAATCTGGAAGCCACATTATTATTTTACGGAGCCAGTCTTGAAATCTTCCAGTCCAGTCCGTCAATCAGCTCATATACAATCCTGTCATGAAGCCTGTTTGGTCTTCCCTGCCAAAATTCTATTTCATAAGGCTTTGCAATGTAACCGCCCCAGTTTTCCGGTCTTGGAACCTCTTTGTTTTCGTATTCTTTTTCTAATTCTTTAAGCTTTTCTTCCAAAAAATCCCTGTTTGGAATTTCCTGGCTTTGAGGGGAAACTGCTGCTCCAATCTGACTTCCTTTCGGTCTGGAATGAAAATACCCGTCACTCAGGTTTTCTGCAACCCGCTTTAAATCCGCTTTGATGATAATTTGTCTTTCCAGATTCGGCCAAAAAAAGTGGAGACAGGCTTTATGTGTTTTTTCTATAGATTTTCCCTTTCTGCTGTCGTAATTGGTATAAAAAATAAAGCCTTCATGCGTGTAAGCCTTTAGCAAAACCATTCTTGTACGCGGACAACCATCATTTTCCACGGTAGAAATTGCCATTGCATTCGCTTCCGAAATGCCCGGATTCTCGCTTGCTTCCAGAAACCAGTCACGGAATTGTTCAATGGGATTTTGTTTTATCTCACTTTCAATAAGTTGGGACTTCTCATACACTTTTCTTTTGTCGTGCAGGTTTTCCATAAATATTTTTTATTAAATTTGAGTATGAATTACTCATACAAAGGTAAAATATTAATTTCCACACCTGACATTTCCGGGGATATTTTTTCCAGATCGGTAGTCTTGGTTATTGAGCATAACGAGCACGGTGCATTTGGTTTAATATTGAATAAAAAAAACAGCCAGATGAGTAGCAAGTTTAAGGATTTCTTCGATTTTAAAATAGAGGTATATGATGGCGGTCCTGTGGAAAATGACAAAGTTTTCTTTATTGTAAAAGGCAAAATTGTTACGGAAGCCTACACCCAGATCACTGACGAATTTTATATTACAGAAGATATTGAAAATATTATCAGTGCCGTTCTCAGCAAAGAAATCAGTATTGATGATATCAAAATTTTTTCAGGATATTCCGGGTGGTCTGCCCTGCAGCTTGAAGAGGAAGTCCAGAGAAAGGTATGGACGGTGGTAGACGTTTATAACCTTGATTACACTCTGCCAAACGATCAAACACTTTGGAAATCCATCATGCAGAATCTTGGAGGGGAATATCTTCTTTGGGCTAATTCTCCTGAAGATATTTCTTTAAACTGATGAAAAATATTCATTATACAGTGAATAAATGTGATTAAAATTTAACAAACTTTAAGAATCCGTTAACCAATTTTAAGCAAAGAATTCACGTTATTTGTTAAACCAAAATCATTATAAAATGAAAGGATTAAAAGTACTATTGTCACAACTGTTTTCAAAATCATTTCCAACTTTACAACCCATTTACATTAAGCATAAAAAGTAATAATTTGTTTATTTTTTCGTGGAAAATTTCTGCGGATAAAAATACAATTTCTGACATATTCAGAATAAAACCCGGTAAAGGACTTTGGAACTTGTTGTTTACCGGGTTTGTCAATTTTTAAAAACTCCCTTTCCAGCTTTCTGTCAATTCCAAAAACCGGGTATTCCCGAAAGTCTTATTCCTTATTTTACCTACAGAAAACATGCCTTTTTCATCCGAGATCAGCAAAATCTCTTCAGCTTTCTGAGATTCGAAGGCAATAATTTCGTGTTCCTGAATATCTGCAAGATTATTTTTATGTAAAAAAGTAACAAAATTTTCCATCAGCGGAGAAATGTAAGCACCCTCTGTCTGCTTGGGGACTTTTATAATATCTCCTTCCAGAAACAGTAAGTTTCCTGAAGTTGCGCGGGCAATTCTTTTGTTCGGGTTTAACAAAATAACGTCATCAAGGTCATTTTCCTGCGCATAAATTCCGCCGTAAATATTTTCCGGACAGTGAACCCTGATATTGCTTAAAAGATTATTATTAACATTTATTTCCTTGATTAAATCTAATTCTAATGGTCTTTGATGCACAGTAAGAACATCATCCATTTCCGTAACTTCATACAGATAAGAAACTGAAGATTTAGACAAAGTAATTCCATCTGAATTTCTAAAAACCTGGAAATTGATAATAGCAGTATTAATTCCCTTCCCTTCAATTACCTCTTTCTGGAAAAGGTTTTGAAAAAACTCAAGCGTGTAAGACAAAGGAATATTCATCCTCATCTTTCTCATGGAAGCCATCAGGAAAAAATAACATTCTTCATCCATGATCAGCTTAGCATCCCTCACAAAAAAAGAAACCTTTACAGCATCCCCTAAAAGGAATGCCCTGTTTCTCACATTGGTTTCTTCTGATATAAAATATTGATTTTCCAATTTTTAATCTGATTTTTTTACAAAAAAATAATGAACGATTAATCGTTCATCAGTTTTATCATTCAGCACTGCTTTTCTTAAGCAGCACCTAATTTTATTCTAAGGTTTTCGATAAGGTTTTCCCAATACATTGCATTTTCATCTTCATCACCTTCTTCGCAGAAGTCTGTAATGTTCAGGGCAAGATCTTCTGTAATATCATCAATTACGATTGTCATTTCAAAGAAATGCTTGGTTCCTTCATCTTCTTCCCATCTGAAACGCACGAAACCTTCTGGCTTATACCTAATTAAAGTCGCCTTCTCTGCAGGACCTCCACCCCAGCTGAAAAAGAAGTCATCACCTTTCTCTGTAACATCATCCGCAAACCATTCAGACAATCCCTCCGCAGTCGCCAGATATTCATATAAAATCTCTGATAAACAGTGCATTGGAAATTCGTAATGGACTTTATGTTTCGCCATATAATCTTTGTTTTATCGTCCCGCAATATATAAATTAATTTTTTTATTACACAAAAATGTGTTTACTTTTTTACATAATCTTCATGATATTTATCAGAGATATTTAAATAAGTGTTTAAAAAAAATCATTGCCCGATCTACCACATTTCCAACATAAAAAATCTCCCCGTTTCTGAGGAGATTTCTATATTAATTTTCGTTTAAAACATCAATAATAATCTTACATCCTTCCCTGATTTCCTCCCTAGAAATTGTAAGCGGCGGGGAAATTCTCATGTATTCATTTCTGTACAGCTGCCAGAAAACAATAAGGCCTTTTTCCATACATTTTTTTGCAACATCCAGGGTATATTCCGGATTTCCCAGATTTACAGCCAGCATCAGGCCTCTACCGTTGATATTTTTAATTTTAGGGTGAACTAAAAGCTCCCTAAATAATTTTTCTTTTTCATCCACTTCATCCATTAATCCGCTTTCCAGAACTTCTTTCAATGTGGCATAGCTGGAAGCCGCAATCAAAGGATTCCCCCCAAAAGTGGTAATATGACCCAATTTCGGAGAATGTGATAATGAATCCATAATTTTTCCGGAACTCATAAAAGCTCCTACCGGAACACCGCCTCCCATGCCTTTGCCCATCACCAGAATATCAGGAACAATGCCGTAATGCTCGAAAGAGAAAAGCTTTCCCGTTCTTCCAAAACCAGGCTGAATTTCGTCAAGAATCAATAAAGCGCCGACTTCTTCACATCTTTTTTTAAGCTTGATTAAATAATCGTCATTCGGAACCAGAAACCCTGCAGCTCCCTGAATGGTTTCCATAATAACGCAGGCGGTTTTCTCAGTAATCTTTTCGAGATCATTTTCGTTATTAAATTCAATGAAAGAAACCATTGGCAATAACGGGCGGAATTCCCTTTTATGGACTTCATTTCCTGAAACACTCAAAGCTCCGTGGGTATTTCCGTGGTAAGAATTTTTGAAAGAGATAATTTCCTCTCTACCGGTATATCTTTTGGCTAATTTTAGGCTTCCGTCAATGGCTTCTGCCCCACTGTTAACCAGATACGTAATTTCTAATGGATCAGGTGTTGATTCAGCCAATAATTTACACAAAGCGACCGGCTTTTCCTGAGCATATTCACCATAAACCATTACGTGAAGGTATTTTTCTGCCTGCTGTTTAATGGCATCAACTATTTTGGGATGAGAATGCCCCAAAGTATTGGCAGAAACCCCAGCAACAAAATCCAGATATCTTTTCCCGTCTGTTCCGTAAATATAGCTTCCTTCCGCTTTTTCCACTTCAAAACCCGCAGCAAATCTTGTGGTCTGAGCCTGATATATAAAAAAATCTTTTTGCATTTCCATTGTCCGAAATTTTAGCAAAACTAAAAAACATTATTCAAACATCGAAATATTAAGGACAATAAAAAATCGCTCCCGGAATTACCGGAAGCGAACCACCAAATCACAAAATATTAATATAAATTTATCAAATATTCTGATATAAATATATACAAAATTCTTAATTGAAGTACATATTCTTTAAAAATTATTGAAAATATATAAAAATAAACAAATCAATTCAAAACGAATTGAAATATAAATCAACAAAAAACCAATTCCAGTAAGGATTTTCACTTCACTATTAATTGAATAATTTCAGATAAAATTTTTTGATTTAAGGCTATAAGAATCACTCAAAACTACTTATTTCACTAGTTTTAATAAAAAATAATTCACCATTCTTATCTAAAAAATGGTGAATTTTATTTTTAAAGGAGAATTTTTGAATTATCTTCTTACCCTTTTTGGCTTTTTGGCTTCTTCTTTAGCTTTTTCCTTTTCTATTACTTCCTGAGCTTTATTATACAGATCATCATCCAATTCATACTTTATTTCAGGGTAATTAGGCGTGTCTACAAGAATATCCTGCCATTTCATGATCCGGTCTTTCGTATTCCAGTTAAAGTCCGGAAATTTCCGTCTTGCAGGTTCTATTTTGCTCATGGGATAAGTGTCTGAAGTAGCACCAATATTACATTCTACGATGTATAAGGCTTTTTCTTCGAACAGTGCATCAATAATCCCGCATGAAGTCAGCGAGATCCCGATTCTTTCCTTTTGCTTTGTTTCTTTATTTACATCATCAGAATAAGAAATGGCCTGTGCATTTCCAATTACCTTCGCCTCCTTAATATTGTTTTCTTCACCATAATAAACGGTCATCAGCTTGCCTTTCACCTGGTTAAACTCATCTTTAAGGCTTAATGAGTCCACCTTGCTGATGGCAAAAGCATTCCCGATCACCTTTAGAGAATCTATGCTTTCTTTTTTAGTATCAAAATAAGCTTCTACCTTATCACCGGTCACCTGCTTTCCATTACTCCATAAAATAGGATCCCTAAACATGTGGAGTACGCCATCTGTTTCATTGAATGCAATAGAATCTGCCCTTCCCTGCGCATTAGACTTATACATTCTTGCTTTTCTGAAAGCTCGAAGAAAGCTCTTTTTGACCGTAATATCTGCAGCATCCGGTTTTTGAAAAGAGATAATCTTTTCAGCTGCAAAATACATTGAATCCTTCTCCAAAGCCTTTACAGCATACGGATTCTGAGTAATCATCGCAGAATCTTTTTTCTCAAAGATCTCTCCGTATCCGCCTTTTATCCATCTTCTTTCCAAAGGATCATCCAGCGTAACATTTCCTGTTGCTTTTCCAAATCCCGTGAGCTGATTGTAGTACATATCATCCCCGGTAAGAATTTTATCGTTATAAAAAATCTTGGAGTTTTTCTTTAAAAAAGCTTCTTTAGTATTGGAATTATAGGTTCCTCTTTCCGTATAGACACGGTTTTTCGGGTTGTCGCGGCGTGTTATTGTTGTAGGCCCGAAAAACTCGGCTACTTTTGTATTCTGATTTTGCTTGATATTATCACCTTCAATGATGTAATCTTTGCTGTCAATCTTTACCCTTCCTGTAAAATCTACAATTTTGGTATCGAGAAAATAGGTTGCTGACTTTGTATACATCGAGCTCTGCCCGTCTGTAATGGTACCTCCTGTATTGAAATACGCCTGATTGGAAAGCCTGTCGTAGTACATTACTTCCGTTCTGATGGTTTGTTTCGGGTCCGTAAGAACTACGTTTTTCCTTGCAATTCCTCTTTGGGTATTGCCGTCATATTCCATTTCTTCAGCGGTAATTACAGAACCGTCTGCATTCTGAAGCTTTACATTTCCAATGGCTTTTACAAAGTTTTCACCTTCATATACAATCACCTCATCTGCCGTAAGAACGGAACCCTGATGCTCAAATTGTACATTTCCTGTAAAATAATTGTTCCCGTCATACTTGTTGGGATCTTTTATCAGCTTATCAGAATGAATGTGCTTCACCTTTTCTGCAGGTGGTGCATTTTTTTTGGGAGCTGTTGCGGGTGCAAAATACGGGTCTTTCTGCAAAGGTTTCGGAGTAACCTGAGCAGCCGTAAATGTTGAAATAAAAACTAAGAGAGCAAAAAACAGCCTCATTGATTGATTAATCATTCTTAGTGCCATAAAAATACAGCGAATGAGAATCAATTTTTACGCCAAATGCTTCCTCAATAGCTTCTTTAATCCCTTGAATTCTCGGGTCGCAAAACTCAATAATCTCCTCAATTTCCTTATCCGAATCTTTTTTGTAAATCACCAAATGATCATGCTGCTTATCAAAATAAGATTTTTCATAGGATGAAGAAGTCAACGTTTTTTCACCGAACTGATGCTTACGGATCAGCCCTGCATCAAGGAATATCTCAATAGTATTGTAGATCGTAGCTTTGGAAACGTGATATTTTTTCTGCATCATCAGAAGATACAGATCATCCACATTAAAGTGGTGATCCATATTATATATTTCTTCCAATATCGTATATCGTTCCGGAGTGTTTCTGAAACCTTTTTCTAATAAATAGTTTCGTAAAACATCTTTAATTAACGCAATATTTTTTTCTTTTTGTACAGTATCCATCAAAAAAATTATCTACAAATTTATTGATTTTTATTTAAATAAATATTGGACGGGTATGTTAAAGAATTTAGCTGTTGTGCCTGATAAATTCACACTGTTCAATTCTTGACTTCCCTACACAGTCTTCCGTCATAGGCGCGGATTCCACCACTACATTATGTGAAGTGATACCCCATGCTTTGAAGTCGTCACTGCCAATATATTTAACAAAATTGTAGATATTTAAGATAATTTTCTCTTTTACCGTCAAAAGTATATCGTTGATATAGGTGTTATCTATAATCACATATTTCAAATCCGGCGGGATATTGTGAGCTCTTAATGAAGGATGGCTGCTTCGGGAAGGAATGGTTCCGTCTGCCATAAGATCTCTTAAAACCATATCGAAGTAATCATTAATTCTCCTGTCAATCTTAAATCCTAACATGAAATTAATTTTATAAATCGTACCCGGAAGAACTTCGTCCACAGCATATTTGAATGTGTAAGGATCTTCCTGATTGGTAATGCTCAGGATAAAATAATGATCTGCACGCTTCGGCTGTTTTTTGATAATAGAATAAATGATTTTTGATTCTATTTCGTCATTTCTTTTGGCTCTGCTCAGATAAGCAAGGTTGGTGGCATATTTAGGAATTGTTTCATCCAGCTTCATATCTTTAATGATAGGAATATATTTATCAAGCTTAATGAATTTGATGAACTTTGTTTTAATAGACCTTCCGTTGTACCATGCATACATACAGATTCCGATGAATCCGCCCAATACAACAGTAATCCAACCGCCTTCCATGAATTTAATCACGTTTGCACTGAAAAATCCTAATTCTATTGCTAAATAAACCAATGCAAATACAAGGATTAAAAGTTTATTAATTCTGTGTTTTAAAAGCCAGAAAACAAGCAAAATGGTAGTCATCAACATGGTAACCGTGATGGAAAGACCATAAGCCGCCTCCATTTTACCCGACTCCTTAAAGTGAAGAACCACAATAATGCAAAACAGCAAAAGTCCCCAGTTGATTCTCGGAATATACATCTGCCCTTTAACCCCTGACGGATAATCAATTTTTTGATTTGGCCATAAGTTAAGAGACATTGCTTCAGAAAAAATAGTAAACGAACCTGTAATCAAAGCCTGGCTGGCAATAATAGCCGCCGCCGTTGCCATGATAACTCCCGGAACGATCATCCATTCTTCCATAATTCCGAAGAAAGGGTTGACTACGGAAAATCCCGGTTTTTCATAATTTGTTAAAAGCCAAGCGCCTTGTCCAAGATAATTTAAAATCAACATAATCTTAACAAATACCCAGCTAATTCTGATGTTTTTTGCACCACAGTGTCCAAGGTCGGAATAAAGTGCCTCTGCCCCCGTAGTACAAAGGAAAACAGCACCTAAGATAATAATAGCACTTGGTGAATTAACGATTAATTTATAAGCGTAATATGGATTGAATGATCTTAAAATTTCAAGATTTTCGCTTAAATGAGATAATCCCAATCCTCCTAACACAAGAAACCAGATGACCATTACCGGACCGAAAAACTTACCTATAAAGCTTGTTCCAAACTGCTGCACTACAAAGATCACAATCAAAATAGCTATGGTAATAGGCACCACCGGCGTATGAGGATTATAGATCTGAAGACCTTCAATGGCAGACATTACCGTAAGCGAAGGAGTAATAACCCCATCCGCAATCAATGCCGCCGCTCCTACAATTGCAATAAGATACAGCCAGCCCTTTTTAAGGTTTTTAACCAAAGAAAATAATGCTAAGATACCACCTTCCCCTTTGTTATCAGCCCGTAAAGCTATGATCACATATTTTACCGTCGTCTGCAGGGTCAGGGTCCAGATAATACATGACAGAGCACCTTCTATATACTCATTGAAAGGCATTGTACTCCCTTCATTTCTTGCATTTACAATTGCTTTCATTACGTAAAGCGGTGAAGTACCAATGTCTCCGAAAACAATTCCTAAAGAGACCAAAACTCCAATGAAAGAAAGCTTTTTAATGTCAAAATGATGACCGCCTTCTGTAACTTCTGCCATATCAGCTAATTTAATTTTAAAAGCGCAAATTTAAATCAAATTTACATCTCCATGAATTAATATCCATGAATATAATAAATGAAAAAACTTCCTTTCGGAAGTTTTTCTCTATAATCATTACTTTACGTACATTGCTTTTTTGATTTCCTCTTTTACTTTTTCAAGTTTCGGGAACCATTCTGCGAATAATGCAGCGGAATAAGGAGCCGGAGCATCAGGAGTAGTAATTCTCTTAACAGGTGCATCCAGATAGTCAAATGCTTTCTGCTGAACCATATAAGTAATCTCAGATGCTACAGAACCGAAAGGCCACGCTTCTTCTAAAACTACAAGTCTGTTTGTTTTTTTAACTGAAGCTAAAACAGTATCGTAATCCAACGGACGAACCGTTCTAAGGTCGATAACCTCTACTGAAATACCTTCTTTAGCCAAATCTTCAGCAGCCTGGATAGCCAGCTTCATGATTTTTCCAAAAGAAACCAATGTTACATCACTTCCTTCTCTCTTGATATCTGCTTTTCCAATAGGGATATAATATTCTTCCTCAGGAATTTCCATTTTATCTCCATACATCTGCTCAGATTCCATGAAAATTACCGGGTCATTATCCTGAATAGCTGTTTTCAATAATCCTTTCGCGTCATAAGGGTTTGAAGGAACCACTACTTTCAGTCCCGGGCAGTTGGCATACCAGCTTTCGAAAGCCTGAGAGTGCGTAGCACCCAGCTGACCTGCGGAAGCAGTAGGACCACGGAAAACGATAGGACAATTCCACTGACCACCGCTCATCTGACGGATTTTTGCAGCATTATTGATAATCTGATCAATCCCCACCAATGAGAAATTGAAAGTCATAAATTCTACGATTGGTCTGTTTCCATTCATTGCAGCTCCCACAGAAATCCCTGCGAAACCAAGCTCAGCAATTGGTGTATCGATTACTCTCTTAGCACCAAATTCATCCAGTATTCCTTTTGAGGCCTTATATGCACCATTGTATTCTGCAACTTCCTCCCCCATTAAATAGATGGATTCATCTTTACGCATTTCCTCGCTCATTGCCTGTGCAATTACCTCACGAAAAGTATATTCTGCCATATTTTTTTGAAAAATTTAGACTACAAAAATAGTGTTTTTTTATTATTTACATAACAAAAACGACATCTCTTTAAGGGAAATGCCGTTTATTAATTATCATTTAACCTGATTAATTAGCTTTTTGCCAGGTCTGTGTTCTTCCGATCAATGATAAACCGATGTAGCCTCTCACGTTCAGGTTATCTCCGCTTTTAGTGATGGTACACTTGTAAGTTTTGCCTGTTTTCGGGTCTGTGATGGTTCCTCCTGTGAATTCGTTACCGTCTTTTTTTAATCCTCTGATAATTTCCATTCCCAGAATCGGCTTATTTTTTCTGTCGTCCTTACATTCTGTACAATTGGGATTTGTTGGCTTTATCAATAATTGAGAAACCTTCCCATAGTACTTACCGTCTGACTTTTTATAGATTTCAACAATAGATTTTGCCTGCTTTGTTTCATCATCTATGGTCTTCCATTTTCCTTCTATCTGTGCAAATGACATTACACCGAAAAGTGAAAGCACAACTGTCATTAATAATTTTTTCATATTTTTTATTGTTTTAATTCTAATAAAATATTTTTGTTGTCTAATTACTGTTAAAAATATAAATTAATTTCAAACAAACAAATATATTTATTATCCACAACATATATTACAATAGAGATGCCAAAGCATGTGAAGCCGATAAGCCTATTTGCCTTCTTTGTACTTAATACATTTTCCTGTTGATCACACGGTTCATATAATCCTGATACCAGGCTTTAGCGATCAGTTTACCTTTTTCAACTTCAGAATTTCCTTTCAGCTGATCCATGATATTTTTTTCCAGGCCTAAATCTGTTTTGTCAAAAACTCCCACTACTTCTTTCCCATCAAAACGATAAATATAATTTCCTATGATAAATTGTTCCACTGCACCGTCTGAATTAGCAATAACAGGAGAATATTGCTTTTCGCTCACAAGGCTTCTTCCCCAGCTTCTTATTTTTTTATTATAACCAATTAAATCCGCCAAAGTAGGATAAATATCAATCTGCTGGGCTACTTCATTATTTACCCCTTTTAAGTTATATTCTGGATTAGGAGAATATAGTATGATAGGAACCGCAAAACGATTCATAATTTTCTCATATTCTGAATAATAAACTTCATTGGTATGATCTCCGGTGAAAACAAAAATAGTATTATTGAACCAAGGCTCTTTTTTAGCCGTTTCAAAATATTTTTTGATAGCATAATCCGTATATTGAATAGGCTCATGCATCTGGTTTTTGCCTTTTTTAAATTTACCGTTATATTTTTCAGGGATTTTAAATGGATGATGGGATGAAGCTGTAAAAACTGTGGCCATGAAAGGCTGGTTTTTCCCTACATTTTTAGCAAAATATTGAAGAAAAGGCTCGTCCCAAATCGCCCACATCCCGTCGAAATCTTTATCATTATTATATTCCGTTTTTCCGAAATAATGTTTAAAACCTAAAATATTTCCAAAACCAAGAAAGCCCATCGAACCATTCGGAGCACCGTGATAGAAAGAGGTATCGTAACCCATTTCATTGCAGACAGAAACAATCGACTGAATTTTCTGATTAGAATAAGGCGAACTCGTAAATGCATCCGTAAGACTCGGAATTCCGGCTAAAACAGAGCTCATTCCGTGAATCGACTGCCGTCCGTTGGCAAAAGTATTCGGGAAAATCAGGCTTTCATTCGCCAGGCTGTCGATAAATGGAGTATAGGAAACATAATCCTTAATATTTTTATCTTTATTAAAAGCCCCGGAATATTCCCTGCTGAAAGATTCTACAATGAAAATGACAATATTCGGTTTACTGGCAACTTTTCGATCATAAATTTTATACGGCTGAATATTTTCATCTATAAATTTTTCATCTACGAAATGAACTTCTTTAAAATTATTGGTATTTAATGTTCTGAAAAATGAAAAAGTACTGTTCAGCACCATATTTCCCTGTGAAGGAAGCTTTACAAACCTATTGGCATCCACCAAATTGATAGGCCTTGTACTATGCTTAAAATCTCCACGGATTCCGCCAACCGCCAAAACCGTCGTTGCACAAAGCGTAAGAACCGACCAGATAAAATAAGGAACCAGCTTTACGGGTTTTCTTTCTGTTATATTCACTCTTTTATAAAGAAAAATCCAGAGCCACATTAATACAATAAACCACAATAAAACATAGGGATTCTGCATCAGTGAAGCTGTAAAAACCTTGAAAATATTATTCTCATGCTGTGCTACCTGAAGTGCGGCCGAAGTAAGTCTCATCTGGGAAAATTTGAAATAAACAAAATCCCCGAAATTCATGGCATAAGCAATCCCGTTGGTAATGAAATAAATCCAGAAAAGTACTTTCTGATATGTCTTTTTCGTATTAATGATAATAGGAATAAGGCTCATCAATATGAACAATGCATTTACATACAAAATCGCCGTTGTATCAAACGCAATACCGTGATACGAAAGACTGAAATAATCTGATACAGATTCCACTTTTATCAGGTTTCGATTGAAAAACCAAAACAAAAACCTTGCTATCTGGTAGAAAAAATAGGCTAATAAAATCCTGTACAAAAGCACCAGAACTTCCTGTTTTCTAAATTCCTTAAAAAATTTCATGCCGCAAATTTATCAAAATTAATGAAGTAATTTAAAAATCTACCCGTATAACAATTATTGGAACATTGTTAAATTGCTACATTGTTAAACTAATTTATTATTTTAATTTTGTGCCTATGAATTTTATTAAAAATAATCTTGCCAACGCAATTACTCTGGGAAATCTTTTTTCCGGTTGTGTGGGCGCAATCCATATTATTTCGGGTGATTATCAAACGACTGCGATTTGTATAATTCTTTCCCTGATTTTGGATTTTTTTGATGGTTTTGTGGCAAGAGCTTTGAAAGCGAATTCTAATTTGGGAGTACAGCTGGATTCTCTGGCTGATATGGTGAGCTTCGGATTGGTTCCGGGACTGACAATTGTGGTGGCACTAACAGGAATCGACCTTAGGGATCCTTTAGAATCCATAAATTATGCATCAATACTTGCAAGCAACAATCTGTGGGTACCTTATCTGGGACTGTTCATCACTCTTTTTTCATGTTTAAGACTGGCAATTTTCAATTTGGATGAAGATCAGAAATATTATTTTAAAGGCTTAAATACGCCCTCAAATACCATATTAATTTTTGGGCTATACTATGCTAATAAAGAAGTCGGAAGCTTTGAATTTCTCTTTAAAAACCAAATATATCTTATTATTCTGACAATTATCTCATCCTGGCTTTTAATCAGCCCTATCAAAATGATTGCGATGAAATTCAAGTCGATGAAACTGAAGGACAATTATCCGAAACTAGCTCTGCTGATCGGGGCTATTATTATTTTAACAGTCTTTAAAGCTGTTGGAATTCCGATAATTATTATTTATTATATTTTAATATCAATTATTTTTCAGAAACAGCTTACATAAGTTATAAGTTTTGAGTTATTAGTGATAAGTTTAAAAATATTCAACTCATTTTAGCTCATAATTTATAACTTCAACTCATAATTATAAAAAAATGAATTTAAAACTCCATAAACCCCTTTGTGTCTTTGATTTAGAAACTACAGGAACCAATATCGGGAAAGACAGGATTGTTGAAATCTGTATTTTAAAAGTAAATCCGGATGCTTCCAGAGAAAGCAAAACCTGGCGTGTAAATCCGGAAATGCCGATTCCAAAAGAATGCAGCGACATCCACGGAATTTATGATGAAGATGTAAAAGACGCCCCCACTTTCAGGGAAATTGCCCCGAAAATCATGGAAATGCTGGCAGGAAGTGATTTGGGAGGCTTTAATTCTAATCGTTTTGATGTTCCTCTTTTAGCGGAAGAACTATTAAGAGTGGGAATTGATTTTGATCTAAGCAAGTTCAGGCTGGTGGATGCACAGACTATCTACCATAAAAAAGAACCGAGAAATCTAAGCGCAGCTTACCAGTTTTACTGTGGAAAAACATTGGAAAATGCCCATTCTGCCGAGGCTGACGTGATGGCTACCTTCGAGGTTCTGGATGCGCAGGTGGGAAAATATGAAGATATTCCGAACGAGATAGGACCTTTGAGCGAATTCACTTTCCATAATAAGCATGCGGATCTGGCAGGATTTATCGGGTATAATGAAAAGTCTGAAGAGGTTTTTAACTTCGGAAAGTATAAAGGACAATGCGTAAAGGTGGTTTTCCAGAAAGACCTTGGATATTTCGGGTGGCTGCAAAATGCTGAATTCCCGCTATATACAAAGAAAGTGTTCACAAAAATCCAATTATCATGTAGATTTTAAAATATGAGCGAATTAGTTAAGTTCAAGTTTTACGAAACGGCTCTTCAGGCCAACAGAGATAAGCAGATTCTTGCTGAAAGCGGAATCAACAGCTTTATCGCGAACGAACAGCTGATCCAGTCGGATTGGCTTCTTTCTCAGGCGGTCGGGGGAATCCAGCTTCAGGTTTTCGAAGATGATCTGGAAAAAGCACAGCAGGTTCTCCAGGATTATAAAGAGAATGAAGAATTTGCTCTGGAGGTGGAACACACCATAGAAAACCCTGATTTTGATTTTCTATGCCCAAAATGCGGCTCCAACCATATTTACAGAGACGACAGCGCAACAAGCTTTTTTGGTGTGTCTATTCTTACAAGCCATAAGTTTGTGTGTTATTATTGCGGGAATGAGTTTATGCATTAAAAATTAAATGAAAACTTTGTCATTCTGAACGAAATGAAATGGAGTGAAGAATCTATTTGATCTGAATTTCCATGGTATCTGTCATTCCGTAGGATCTAGACAAAGCTATTAGAGAATAATTTAAAAGATTCATCCTGGATTCCTACGGAATGACAAACTTTGTGGCTATTTTCTGATATGACAAGCTGCAACCCCTAGCCCCGATTGAAACGACATCCTTTTTGGTTGCGGCTGGAACGAAGTGGAAGCCGTAACCAAAAAGATACAGTGGAAAGCGGGAAATAGCTCCTAAAAAAATAATAAATAAATAGTATGAAAATAATCTGCATAGGAAGAAATTACAGCGAACACGCCAAAGAACTGGGAAATGAAATTCCTGAAAAACCTGTAATTTTTATGAAACCGGACACTGCGGTTTTAAAGGGAAATGATTTTTATATTCCTGAATTTTCGGATGACGTTCATTATGAGCTGGAAGTAGTGGTGAAAATTTCAAAAGGCGGAAAATATATCCAAAAAGAAACAGCGCACAAACATTACGAAGAAATCAGCCTGGGAATAGATTTTACAGCGCGAGATCTTCAGAGTGAGCTAAAATCAAAAGGATTACCCTGGGAGCTTGCTAAAGGTTTCGATGGTTCTGCTGTGGTAGGAAATTTCTTTAAAAAAGAAAAGTATAATCTTGAATCCCTTAATTTTTCCTTATTAAAAAACAAAGAAAAGGTGCAGGACGGAAATACAAAGGACATGATGCATTCCATTGATGATATTATTGCTTTTGTTTCACAGTACTTTACATTGAGAGTCGGTGATTTTATTTTCACTGGAACTCCAAAAGGTGTAGGAAAAATAGATGAAAATGACATTCTGGAAGCTTACCTGGAAGATGAAAAAATTCTTGATATCCGAATATTATAAGTAATTTAACACAAGTTTTGGCATAATTTTCCTATCTTTAGTAAACAAAACTAGAGGTTATGATAAATATTGTATTACCCGTAGATTTTGGGGATAAAACAGAACAGCTTGTCGATGGAGCCGTGAAATTTGCAAAGCAGGTAAACGGGAAAATTTTCCTGATCCATGTGGCGCCTTCTGATATTGGATTTGCTATCGGAGATATGGGATTTCAATATTTTCCGGAAGTTGAAGAAAATGAAATCAGGGAAGAGCTCATTCAGCTGAACAAAATCGAGCAGAGAATCCTTTCTCATGATGTAGACTGCGAACACCTTCTTAAACAGGGAATTGCAAAAGATATTATCCTGGAATATGCAAATGCAAAACATGCAGATTTCATCGTTATGGGTTCGCATGGAAGGAGCGGAATTTATGATGTTTTCGTAGGAAGCTTAACGAAAGGCATCACAAAAGATTCTACTGTACCGGTATTGGTACTTCCGATTCATGATTAATCTTCTAATTGTTTATAATTTTACATTAAATTTTAATCGTTAATAATAAAAAAGCCGACCAAACATAAGTGTTGATCGGCTTTTTACTATATAACCAATTAATTAACCTTCTTTTTTGTAGATATTCGGGTCGTAGTAAGGATGCTTACCTTCCGTTGGAGAATAATATTCTTTGTCTTTATCGCCACCCAGCGTTACTACAAGAACGTAGCACCAGTACGTAAATAATACGCAGCAAACAATAAATAGAATCCAGTTTAAAACATTACCGAAAGCATCAAAGAAACCGAAAGACCATTTGAAAACTTTGCTTAAGAATAGAAAGAAAGACGTCATTATTTTCCTTTTTTAAATTAACTTTGTACAAATTTAAAAAAAATGTTTAAATTACTTTCAAAAGAAAGCAATATTTTTTCAATTCCTGTTTATATTGGTTTTCTTCTTTTAATAGTAATAATATTTAACATACTGAATTTCAATACTTACGAAGCAATTATCGCCGGAATTACTTTTCTTGGAATTGCTTTGGGATATTTCTGTTTCCACAGTATTGCGCTCACTTATCAGACCCATCTGCCTCTTTTCCTGTACACATTTTTTGTTTTTGGGCTTTATCCGGGGCACATGGATATTGGTGTTGCCGTTTCACTGCTTACCAATTCCTTCCTTTTGCTCCTTCTTACAAGCACTAATGAAGATATCAGGAAAAAATCGTACGTTCTGGTAGGAGCAATTGTAGCATTGAATTTTATTTTCCTTCCTACCACCTGGCCAATGGCTGTTTTTGTGATTATCCACGTGGTAGCAACTTCGGAAAGGATAAGCCTGAATATTTTCAGATTTTTATTAGGACTTGTTTTAATTGCGTTCAGCTATTTTTCTGTGATGTTCTTTATGAATTTTACAACTTGGAATATTGAATATTTCCCTTTCGGAAAGATGAGGCTGATGAAGAGCTATAATGACCTTATTCCGCTCATTCCTATTGTTCTGATGCTGATCTATGCCATATATGACCATTTCAGAAATTACAATAAAAAAAGCCCGATAAACCGTTACAAATACACATTTTTACTGGTTTTTTCCGTGGCACAGCTTATGACGATTATTCTTTATATGAATAAAAGTTATGAATATTTACTTCTTCTTGCATTTCCCTCAACAATAATTATCAGCCGTATGTTGAGATTTTTACCGAAATATTGGATGCAGGAAGTGAGCTTATGGTTGATTATTTTTAGTTTGATAGGCTTTAAAGCCGGAAGTTATTTCCAATTATTTTAAAAGATTATGATTCAGATAGACGATAAATTGATCTCCGAAGAAATTTTTTCTGAAGAGTTTGTTTGTAACCTTACGAAATGTAAAGGTGCATGTTGTGTGGAAGGAGATGTGGGTGCTCCGTTAGATAAAGACGAACTGGAAATTTTAGACAGTATTTTTGATAAAATTAAGCCTTATCTGACACAAGAAGGCATCAAAGCACTCGAAGAACAGGGCACTTGGACTACCGATCCTATGGACGGAATGTACGTTACCCCAATGGTGGAAGACCGTGAATGCGCCTACGTAACCTTCGATGAAAAAGGAATCACAAAATGCGGAATTGAAAAGGCATACGAAGACGGAGCTGTTGACTGGCAAAAACCTATTTCATGCCACCTTTACCCAATCCGTGTAACGGAATATTCTTCTTTTACCGCTTTAAACTATCATGAATGGAGCGTTTGCAGTGATGCCTGCGCCTTGGGAAAAGAATTGCAGGTTCCTGTTTATAAATTCCTGAAAACTCCTTTGATCAGAAAATACGGTGAAGAATTTTATGGCGTTTTAAGCGGTGCAGCTGAAGAGTGGAAGAAGGAATATGGTGCTTAATTGGGTTTGGATAAGAGACAGTGTTATAGTGTCTTTTAGGCTTAAAAATTGTATTGAGAGCGCCATTGTAAGCTATTTTATAAAATTATAAATGCTTCGTCAAGATTCTACAGAATGATAATCTGGATGGTTTTTGACTCTAAACTTGTTTAAACTTTTATTTAACCACAAAAGACACAAAAGATTCTGATATTCCGTTTAAAGTTGTATTATTAAACGAAGAAAAGGACACAGAAGTCTTTAAAAATCTTTGATTTTTATTCTTTTGAGAACTTTGAATAACTAATAATATAAATTCTAAATTTCTTTTGCTTCTTTTGTGGTTAATTTTAGAATTAGTTTAAACAACTTTTCTATAATAAACAAAACCGTCCCGTAAAATTTACGGGACGGTTTTTATATCTAACTTTAAAAATATTAATTAGTTAGCAGCTCCTGTTTTTATCACAGCTGGTTTTGCTTCTTCTTTTTTAGCAGCTTCCCAACCGTCTTCCGGCATAAGAGTAGCTACGATTCTGCCTTTTGTAAGGTATTTTTTAGCAACGTCCTGAAGATCTTTTACGGTTAAGGCTTTTACTTTTTGTTCGTAATTAAGGATTTCATACTTATCACTTCCATCAAGCTGATTTTTTGTAAGCGTATTCATCCAGTACATATTGTCTTTCATTTTTGTCTTGAAATCATTCATTTCCCCTTCCTTGTACTTATCAAGATCTTTTTGCTCAGGCCCATTATCAATTAGCTTTTGAAGCTCTGTGACAGCACTTTTTGTAAGCTTGTCTGCATTTTCAGGCCCACAAGGGAAATTGATGCTGAAGCTGTAATTGCTGTAAGGTACTTTGTACATACCTCCTCTCGCTCCACCTCCGTAGATTCCGCTTTCGTCTTCTCTTAATTTTTCGATCACTTTAATGGTTGCCACTTCTCCAAGAGCCGTTAACGCCATTGCTTCTTTTTCATTGTAAGGAGCTTCTCCTGAGTAAGAGATAGTTACCATACTTTTAGGATCCTTTCCTTTTTTGTAAGTTTTGGTGTAATCACCGGTTAATTGTCTGTATCCCGTATCTTTATAATTCGTGGATTTTCCTGTAGAAGGCAGACTTGCAATATATTGGAGCACTTCATTTTTAAATGTAGCTTCATCTATATTTCCTACAAAATAAAACTGGAAGTTCCCTGCGTTGGCAAATCTCTCTTTATAAATATCATACGCTTTTTTATAATCCGTATTGGCCCACTCTTTTTCCATAGGAATAATTCCGATGAATCTTGGATTCTTCTGGTTCATGAATTTTGCATGTTCATTAGAAAAATAGAATTGTGGATTAGACAACAGGTTATCCAGCATTGCAGACTGTTTTGTTTTATAAGCATTGAATGCATCAGGGCTGTAATTTAATCCCGTAAAATAAGCATACATTAATTCCATTGCTGTTCCCAGGTCTTTTTGGGTTGTTCTTCCGGAAATCCCTTCAAATAAAGTACTGATGGAAGGATTAACACTTACCTGTTTTCCTGCTAAATAATTTGTAAGATCAGATTTAGAGAAACCATTTACGCCTGCTTCCGATAAAGCCGGGAATGCAAACTGGGTCTTGTTATAATCCGCATCAGGAATCAATGAGCTTCCACCCATGCTTCTTGCTGAGAACACAATTTCATCATCTTTGAAGTCTGTTTTCTTGAATGTTACTTTAGCACCGTTGCTTAGTGTCCAGGTTGTTGTTCCTAATTTAGCATCCGTTTCAGTTTTAGCAATTTTACCTTCGGATTTGAAAGGTTTTACTAAATTCTTGATGGTTTCTTTTTCCTGGTAAGGCTTTATATCAGCCATTTTTACAGCCTCGAAAGTATTCATTACCATTGCTTCCGTAGGCATTGTTACATTGTCTTTTTTCGGACCTGTAATTACGACTACTCTGCTGTCGTCTTTTACAAATTTTTTAATGATGCCATTAGTCTGAGCCAGCGTCACAGATGGTATAAATTCCTTATAATCTTCATATTCCCATGCAATTCCGGGAATTGGCTCCTGCTCCAGGAAGTTTCTCACATATTCATCTACCAAAACATCGCTTTCCGTTTTGTCCCGGTTGTTATACATCCTTTCTACGTTGGAGATCATCTGAGATTTTGCTCTGTCCAGTTCCGTCTGTGTAAAGCCGTATCTTTTTGCTCTTTCCACTTCTTCCAGAAGAACTTTTAAAGCATTAAGCTGATTTCCTTCCTTTACCATTGCAAATCCCTGAAAAGCTTCTTTGGTTCTTGCATAAGTTCCGCCATGATAAACAGATCCGTAAGTGAAAGGAGGATTATTAGAATTTACCAATTCTCTCAGCCTGTTGTTCAGCATTGTGGAAGTAAGCTCTTCTATGATGCTTTGGTTGTACTGCTCTACGGTAACATCAGGTTTGTAAGATTCAGAATCCTTCATGATGAACTGAACCATTGAGCTTGTTGCATCAGGATCTGTTTCCACCGCTACCAGAGTTTCCTTGTGATTAGGAAGGTCAAACGTTTTTCTTTCTCTTGGCTTTGAAGGGTTTTTATATTTACTGAAATTTTCCTTAATTTTCTTTTCAACATCATCCACATTAATGTCTCCTACCACTACAATTGCCATAAGATCCGGTCTGTACCAGTCTTTATGGAACTGTCTGATCACTTCCGGCTTAAAGTTTTCAAGCACTTCTTTTTTCCCGATCGGAAGCCTATTGGCGTACTGAGAATTGTGTAATAACTTAGGAAGATATTTGTCTGACATTCTTTTGTCTGCTCCCAAACCTAATCTTAATTCTTCCAACACCACACCTCTTTCCTTATTGATCTGCTCATCAGAAAGCGTAGCATTGAAAGCCCAGTCTTCCATTACTTTAAGGCCCGCATCAAGATTTCCGGGCTTGTCTAAAGGTACGGGAAGCATATAAACCGTTTCGTCGAAACTTGTATAAGCATTAAGGTGCTGCCCGAATTTCACACCGATTGACTGTAAAAAGTCTACTAATTTATTATCCGGGAAATTTTTGGTTCCATTGAAATTCATGTGCTCCATAAAGTGAGCTAGGCCTCTCTGGTTATCATCTTCAAGAATAGATCCGGCATTAATGGCCAGCCTGAAATCCACTTTCTTTTCCGGTAAATTATTTTTCTTGATATAGTACTTCATTCCGTTTGAAAGAGTACCGATTCTCACAGCAGGATCCGTAGGGATGTTCTGTGCAAAGCCATTTGCAGACAATAAAAACAAGACTGCAAATGAAGATAGCATTTTCTTCATATAATTTGATTATTAATTTTTTTCAGCGTAAAAGTATTGATTATTCACCACGGTAGGAAATGTTTATTTCTTATTTAAAGTTAAAATTGAGTTAAATAGAGTTAATTTTTATATTTTTAATCGAATGATGAAAATTTTACGCGAAAAAACAACTCTTGTATTATTTTTTCAATTAATCATTTATAAAAAATTGAGGATTTTATTATTTGAAGATATTGAAAGTCTTCAGGCGTATTTTATTCATTCAATTGTTGTTTATGTTTGAGATCAAAAATGTCATTTCCAAACGAGCTGACAATTATTATTTTAGTTAAATTCAAGTTAAATATATATTGAATTCATAAAAAAAGCCGGGCAAAACCCGGCTTTGATCTGCAAATACAGTATTTTTTATTTAAAATCTGCATCTGTAACCCCTGAATTGATAGTTACTTTTGTGGTTTTAATTGTTACTTTTTGTCCGTTTCCTTCAGCTTCTATTTCAGCAGGGAATTTGATTCCGTCAACCGTCATATAGCTTTTTACAATAGCATTTCCTTCTGCTGCTGAAGATTTATAAAGCAAACCTGTAGAAGCATCGAAATAGAATTTCCCTTTCTCAGAGCTTAGAACATTGTAATCCTTGTTGTCTATCTTTTCAATTTCCACCGTTGAAAAGCTTGCAGGATCATACGCTAAAGCGTCTATTACTTTGCTTTTCTTTAATTCTGCAATTTTATCGGCCGGGATATCCATTTTCTGGCCACTTTGTTCAAAATAGCCTTTTTCACCATCAAAGAACTGAACCATTTTCTGCCCCATTACAGATTGCTCAGACTTGAATTTGTTGCCCATTTTCTTTGTAACCATATTAATTTCCATACCCTGAACACCCAGAGTATTTTCGATAAGAGTTGTTTTAACTCCTTCCAGCTTATCTTTTCCTCCTAAAGCTTTCAGATAATTATCAATAACTTCTTTAGGTGTAAGTTTCGATTTTACGGCTTCCGTCTTTGCGGAAGCGGCAGGTTTCTGTTGCGCAGCTACTGACGTTGACAGCATGACAGCACAGAAAAACGGAATGATGATCTTTTTCATATATAAAGTTTAGTGCCGTAAATATATGAATATTGAAAATAAAATTTTATGATTTAACCAATAAAAAAACCGCTAATTTAATCAGCGGTTTTATAAATATTTATTAATAAAATAAATTATTTCTTAAGTTCTTCTAAAAATTCGTCGTGAGAAATTTTAGTTTCTTTTTTAGTCGCTTTTTCAAGAATTACATCTTTTAGCTTAGTCATAGCAACCTCAGAAGAGATTTGTCTTACCTGCTCCTGGTCTTTCAACATTTCAACAGCATATTTCTGGATTTCCTCATCACCTAAGTGGTGGATTCCGTAGATAGCCAGCTGATTTCTTACCAATTGCTCTGCCTGACCTAAAACGTCTGCATAATCTAACTGGATGTCGTTGTCAGTCATTAATTTTCCTTCAATAATCTGATATTTTAACTGGTTTTTCTCAGCTTCAAGAATTTCTTTAGCCTGATCTTCAGACTGGATATTCTGGTTTGAGAACACCAACCATTTTACAAGGAATTCTTCCGGAAGTTTTACTTCTTCTTTTTCAGAAACCTGCTCCAATACTTTATTCACAAAGTGAACATCAGCATTTTGCTGGAAATATTCATCTAATTCAGACTTTACTTTCTCTTTCAATTCCTCTTCAGACTTGATGTTTCCTTCACCATATACCTTATCGAAAAGCTCCTGGTTCAGCTCAGCAAGGTTCAAAGAATAGAAATCTTTTACTTTTACCTCAATTTCATTGTGGTGTAAATGCTCAACCTCTTCTTTAGAGAAGCCTAATTCTTTAGCTAATTCTTCATCACCCGCAAGAGTTTCTTTAGTTACTTTTACAGAACCGTCCATTTTCAAACCTTTTACCAGTTTGAAAGCTTCTTTGTTTTCTGCTGTAATAGTAACGTTCTTAGGATGGTGGTGGTGCTCACCTTCTGCACCTTCTTCCACAACCTGAGAAACTTCTAAAGCGATGTAAGAATCTTTAGTGATTTTATCTTGAGGAACCTGCTCTGCGAAACGCTTCTGCATGTTTTCAATACTCTTGTTGATTTCTTTTTCAGAAGCTTCCACTTTATAGTGAGGCGCTTCATATTTAGCAAGATCTATAGTGAATTCAGGCTCATACCCTACTTCAAAAGCAACTGACAATTGATCAGCATTGTAATCGAATTCGTTTACTGGCTGAGGAACAGGCTGACCTACTAATCTTAGTTTGTTTTCGTTTACATAGCTGTTCAAAGCATCAGAAACCTGCTTGTTGATTTCTTCAAAAGCAATACCTGCTTCATATTGTTTTCTAACCATACTTAAAGGCACTTTCCCTTTTCTGAAACCAGGAACTTGCGCATTTTTAGCATAATTAATCAACTGCTTCTCTACTTTTTCTTTGTAGTCAGATTTTTCCAATGTCACTGTAAGCAATGCACTTACATCATCATGGTTTTGTGCGGTAACCTTCATTATTGATTAAAATTTTAGGTTGCAAAAATATGAAAAAAATTATGAAAACACTCATTTAAAATCAACTTAAAAAGCCAAATATTGTTAAAAGATTTACAATCTCATTATTGTACACACTAAAGTAGGAATTGTAAGGCTTTCAAAGGTAAAAAAAGATAAAACAGTTACCATTATTTTTTGTAATTATAAAAAGATACCACAAAACTGAATATTTATTCTGTATTTTAATTAATTTAATATAAAATAATCATCAAAAATCAATTATTTAGTTATTTTTGTAATCAAAATTTAAATTTTTTACTATTTTATTCACTTTCCAATCTCTACAAATACATTTTTTAAAATTAAAGACTTACAAATAAATAATGCATTTAGTTTCAGATTATTATGAATAACATATAATGTTTAAAAGTAATCAAAAACTATCCCCTTTTTAATACCTATTTAATAAATATAAATACATACAAAATGAGAAATTCAACTAAAATTTCAGTATTCCTATCCTGTAAAAGAGGGATTGGGTGTACTGTAATTTTATTACTATTAATTATTTCGCAAAAAAGTTTTGCCCAGACGAGGGTAATCGTTAATCCCGGCCTTGAATTCGGGGTTGCCAGTGGAGCAGTTCAACAGACAGATACCAATTTTGGTTTCGGACCTACTTTTGATGCAGGACTGCCCGTTAGTTCGCCCTGGTACACTTCGCATCCGGCCCAGGCTAATGCATGCCAGGTCGGAACTGTTGGTGCCTGCCACCCGATCGAAGTATGGGGAACAGGATTCAGCGGCGTTCCGGCTGCACAGGGAACAAATTTTGTTGAGCTAAACGCCTATGTAAGTTCAATGATCTATCAGAATATGTACCTGGCAAACGGCGATATTATTAACTATTCTTTCAAACACAGAGCCAGATCCAGCACTACAGAACAAGCAGGAATGGTTATTGAGGATCAGAACGAAGCACTTATTGCCACAGTAAAAGCCACAGCTTTACCATCCAGCACCACAGCATGGTCTACCACTTCAGGAACTTATACTTTTACGGGTACTTCCGGAGTTTACAGAGTAGGATTCAGGGCATTGGCAACTACCAGCCCGGGTGCAGGAAACTTGCTTGATGATATCAGGATAACCATGAATCCTCTTATTGATTTAAAGTTTTCTAATGCTCTATCTTCTTGTGAAGGCTCCAGCAACGGTACTTTATTTATGAGGATAAGCGGTGCTGTCACTACACCCACTACTGTAGCCTTTCAGCTTATCAATCCAAATAACGGAACCGCATTTGCTTCAGACAACGATATTACGGTGACTGGTGTTACCAATTCCAGAGGTACTCCGGTAGTAAGCCACACTGCAGGAACTACCATTTACACAGTTACAATCCCTGTCGGAAACTATGATGCCGGCGTAACTCCGGGATATGCAAGCCCGAACAATGATGAAGACGGAATCGCAATGAATATTGCCTCTGTAAATGATACGTCTTATGAGCCTAATGAAACTTTTAAATTCGAGATCAAACAACAAGGTACAAACGGCTCTACAAATAATTTCGTATCTACATCATCACCAATATACGGAGATACTTATTATGGCACCACCAATGATTATTTCATACAAAGATGCGTGTGCTATAATGACACCAATACATCCACAGCAGGAATTGACAGCAAGGTAGGATTTTCTAACTTGCAAAAAATAACCCCGAATAACGGAAGCTGGCCGGCCAGCAGAAAGTCTGCACATATTGTTATGGAATCTAATAATAAAGGATTTGTAATTTCAAGAATGACAACAGCGCAAATTACCGCAATAACCTCTCCACAGGAAGGAATGATGGTATATGACACCAGTGTAAAATGCTTAAAAATATACAGCGGAACTGCATGGAGCTGCTTCAGTACTCCTACTTGTCCATAAAATTAGTTCTACTTAAAAAAATTTAAACAAAATGAAAAATATAATATCCGCAATATTTATAACAATAGCAGCATTTTCAAATGGCCAGGTAATCGTGGGGGATGCCGTAGGTACATCATCGGTAAAAACCTCTGTTTTACTGGATTTTGCACCCAATCAGAATAAAGGAATTATTTTACCTTACGTAAGAACACTTCCTACGACTCCTACGGAAGGAACTCTGGTTCTTGATGCCAGTGATCCGGCCAGAGCACGCGTAAAATATTATAACGGCGCCTGGATCGACCTAAGCGGTCAGGATGCTGATGTATCGGCGGCACTTGCAACGCAGCCTACGACCTCACAAATAAGCGAAGCGGCCGGCGAAAAAGTAATCATTGGGGCTCCGTCAAGCTCAGCAAATGGTATTTTGGTTTTGGAATCCACTACCAAAGCAATGGTTCTTCCTATGGTGCAGGATGTTCAGAGTATCCCAAGCCCGTCTGCGGGGATGATGGTTTATGTAAACAAGGAAGGCGCAAAACGTCTGGCAGTATATAATGGAAGCAAATGGTCTTTTTGGATGCCTTAATGTCCTTTTTTTTTAAATAAAATGATTAATTGATACAGGCATATTCTAAAAACATAAATAAATTTCCTAAAAACCTTCATATATGGACGTTTTTATTATTTTACTGATCGATTTATGCTTACCAAAAAAAACCACTAGAAATTTCCAGTGGTTTTTATTATCAAAATTAATAATGTATTAATTAATAATATTATAATTTGCCTCAGCATCAGTTTCCCCTCCGGTGTGAGCTCCGTACACAATACCGTTACCACTTACTGAAGATGCTTCTGTAACAGTTACCGGCTCATGAAATAATGTAAGAACCAAACGAGCTGGAGCAGATGAATTTTTAACAGCTGTATTTACTACCCACTGCGTTTTTAAACCTACATGGTTACCGTCTGATCTTGTAGAAGATGCATCATCTGTACGTGTAAGGGTGATATCAGAATTAGGAAAGTTATACACTAAGAAATGTTCGTCTTTCGCATCTTTGATTTCCTGAGTGGCATCTTCGTCACCATTTTTGAAGATTACTTCTACATTGTAAGTATGTCCGTTGGTAAGCTGTACATTAGGATTTGTAGTGCTATTCACCTGATAATCGTATACTATAGAATTTCCTGTAGAAGTATCTGTTACTTTTAATAGAACATCTGATAATTCTTCCTGTGGAAGATCATCTGCTTCGTCATCACTTCTGTTACAAGAAGTTATGCTTAAAGAAGCTGATAAAAATAATAGTCCTGCGATAAGTGTCGTATTTTTAAAAATATTTTTCATTTTTTTTGATTTAAGTAATTTAAAATTTATATTTAAGAGTTAAGATAAAATTTCTTCCCATGTCGTCGGCAAAGAAACGAAGCCTGTTGAGATAATCTCTATAAGACTTATTAAATAGGTTACGGACTGAAAAATCAACTTCAAAATTTTTCGACAGTCCCACTCCGGTTTGAAAGTTCCAGAGTGAATACCCTTGCGGAGGCGTAGAAATATCCACCTCCTGATTGTATGCATTACCATTTGAATCAAATAATCTGATCGGAATATTGTAAACCGGGAATCTTGTCTGCTTCAGGTAAGTATTATTGCTTACATTAAAGTAAAAGTTTTTCCATTCTTTTTTACTGAATTCCAATGAATTATTAAAATTCGGAGGCATCATCATAATTAAAGGTACATCATGAGTAAGATCCTGACCGTAAACGTATGCGGCACTTCCTTTGTAAGCAAGATTATCGGTAATCTTCAGCTGAACATCCAGATCTACACCGTACATTTTCGAATCAATCTGCTCATATTTATATACTACAAATGCTCCTCCCCATTGCGTATTTTGGTACCCTGAAGGCACTTCATTAATAAAATTTTTGGTTTGAAAAAAATAAGGATTTATAGAAATATTCAAGCCTTTTAAAACATTGGCTCTAATATCAGCCACAAGATTAAACTGATTTCCTGTTTCACTCTTAATCCTTAAATCTCCTCTTTCAATAATTGCTGCAGAATGATGCAGCCCATCCGAGAACAACTCGGCAACATTGGGAGATCTTGAAACTCTCGCATAATTGAACTTGAGATCAAAATTCTCGAAAGGACGATAAACAATCCCCGCGTTGGCAGAAATATTATGATAACTTAATGATGGTTTTGTAAGGATTCTGTTTTGGTTTATCCTCACTTCAAAATCTGAGTAATCGGCAGCATAAAGCTTGTTCCAATCGCTCAGGTCATACCATTTTGTCACTTCATAATGATCGAAATCGTATCTTCCGCCAACTTCTATATCCAAATCAGGGGTAATTTTATATTTCAAAATAGAATAAACTCCCGCATAATACCTGTCATAATTAGGAACCAAACGTCTAGCTTCAGTCTGTGTACTGGAATAATTGTTCTGATATCCAACATTAATTCCCGATTCGAGATTCCATTTCCCTCTTTCGATAATGTGGTCGATATTCAGGTCATTGGTAATAAGTTCAAGATCCAGCGCCGGTTTTTTGCTAAGCTCTTCTCCGCGACGTATATCATATTCCTGCCTGTGATTATATTGGAAACTATAAGTTGCAGTAATTTTTCCAAAGTTTTCAAATCTTCGGTAAGCAGAAATTTTAGCAATATGATGCTCGATATCCTGTCTCGGATTATCAATACTGTAGCTGAAATCTCTCTGATATATGGGTTGCTGAGAAGTAAGCGCAAGATATAAATCTTGTGAGTTACCTACATGGGAACTTCTAAGAATTCCTACAGAACTTTTCGTGAGATAGTAATCAAAAGAAAAACCTTTATTAAACGTCATCTTCTGCACTCCGAAATTAAATCCGTAGCTCTGCAGCCCCGAATTCATTAATCCATATGACGGAGCGTCGAGATCCCCCAGCTTTTTAAAACTTCCATTGGTTTTAACAGCCCAGCCATCTTCCCAAGTTTTGGCGAGTTTTACATTAAGACCTGCACCACGCCCGTTTGATATTCCCGAAAGTGCAACTGCACCCATGATCGTATCTTTTTTAGGCAATACCTGAGGCTGCAAAACAACAACTCCTCCAACAGCACCGCTCCCATACTTCAATGCAGAAGCTCCTTTTACTACGTCGATATGCTCAAAATTATTGGTATCCACATTTGGGGCGTGTTCTACTCCCCACTCCTGCTCTGCAAGCTTTACCCCATCATTAAGAATAGCAACACGGCTTCCGTAAAGCCCATGAATTATTGGTTTTGCAATATTATTTCCGGTTTTTAAAGTATTTACACCAGAAATATTGGTCAAAAGATTTCCGAGATTCTCGGTAATATTCCTTGAAATCGTTGATTTATCAATCGTTTTTACGACCATGCTTCCATTATTCTTATGGCTTCCGTGAACTGTGACTGTTTCAATATCCTGAATATGATGTTCCAGGGTAATCGTTAAATGTAAATCCTGTGAAACTCCTATATTTTCAGTATAATCATTACAATCAGGATGTTTAGCAATGAGTAAATATTTCCCCGCAGGAATTTGATCGAATGAAAACTTTCCGTCTTTATCGGTTTTTGTAGAAAAGTCACCAATTTTCACGATTGCATCCTGTAGCATCGTTTTATCATGGAAATCCTGAACAGTTCCTTCTACAGTGTAAGTCTGCTGTGCGTTTGTAAATGCAAATCCGCAAAGGATAAGCATTAAACTATATATCAATTTCATTGTTAAATAGATTGATTGCGTACTTTCTTTGAAGTACATTTTTTCGAAAAGGTTTTTTTAAAATAATGACTGAATAATCTGAATCAATGATCGACGAAATGTACTATCTTAAAACTAAAATTACGTTCTAAAAAAACCTGAACATTAAACTTTAAATTTTAAACATTAAGTCGAGACATTGAACTCTAACCAAATTAAAGTCAATAAGAATCTATAAATTAAGAAATTGCGGGCGGTCCCCGAAGCTGAAAAGTAAATTTTGTCTGAGACCAGATTTCCTCCTGAACAGCAATGATCTGCTTTACCTCATGGGTGTAATTTTCAAAAGAAAAACTGAATTCTTCAGGAACTAAAGTATGTCCGTTAGCAAGAAAATGACACGCCAAACAATCGGCGGCTTTATCTTTAGCTACATTTTTTGTAAATGAATTGTCTGTTTTTTTAAGATGAAAGTTCTTAAAAACATCCACAGATTCGTGGTGGTGAAAACTTTGAGAAAACAGCGCAATAAAGTATATCCCAAACAATAATTTGGAAATAAAACTTTTCAGATTTCTGCTTTCTTTAAAAATCATCCGTCAAAATTATGAAAATATTTTAAAAACTTGGATTAAAGTTTTATTAAATACTTTGAGTAATATGTAGAAATGGTTGTGATTTTGTTACAAAGATTGTGAATTATTTTTAGAAACTATGCTTGAGATGCTTCGACTTCGCTCAGGATGACAACGCTACAAATAAACCTCTAATAAAAGAACAGTTAGCATTAGAAATGTCATCCTGAGCGAAGTCGAAGGACCTCAACAGCTTTATTTTAAGTCAAATAAATTAATTCAACTGGGAACCCAAATATTCCCATTCCTGCAATGCAAGCTCTAATTCCTCTTTAGTTTTGTTATAATTTTCTAACGTTTCCTCAGAAGGATTTTCTTTAGTAAAAGAAGCTTCAAATTCCTCTACTTTTGTTTCAAGCTCGGTAATTTTTTCTTCTACTTTTTTAATTTTATTTTGAATATTTTTCTGCTCCTTGCTTACAATAACATTTGATTGCTGCAGATTCTCCGTTTCCGGTTTTTCTTCTTTCTTAGCTTTCACCTCAACTTTAGCCTCTTCTCCGTGAAGCTTTGCTTTTTCGGCAGAAATTTCCCTGATTGATTCTTTTTGTCTGAATTCAAGATATTCATTAATATCTCCCAGGAATTCCTTCATTTTACCGTCACGGAACTCATAGATTTTATCACAAAGCCCCTGCAGGAACTCCCTGTCGTGAGAAATTACAATTAAAGTACCTTCAAATTTCTGAAGAGCCAGCTTGATGATTTCTTTAGACTGAATATCCAGGTGGTTCGTAGGTTCGTCCATAATCAACGTATTGAAAGGACGCAATAACAATTTACAAAGAGCCAGACGGTTTCTTTCACCTCCGGAAAGTACCTTTGTTTTTTTATTTACCGCCTCACCCTGGAACAGGAAAGATCCTAGCAAATCACGGACTCTGGGTCTTGTTTCCTCTGTTGCCGCATCTTCGGCTTCTTCCTGAACGGTTTTATTCGGTGTTAAAACTTCCTCCTGATTCTGGACAAAGTAACCGATGTTTACATTATGCCCAAGGTTCCATGTTCCTGAATAATCTTTGATATCTCCGGCAAGAATTTTAGCCAGCGTTGTTTTCCCCTGCCCGTTCTGCCCAAGAAGCGCAATTCTGTCACCTCTCTGAACGATAAAGTCTACGTCATCAAAAATCTGTTTTTCGCCGTAAGCCTTTCCTAACTTTTCTGCTTCGAAAATAATTTTCCCCGGAACCTGCGACTGAACGAAACGAATATTGAACTTTGAAACATCTTCATTATCCACCTCAATACGCTCAATCTTATCTAATTTTTTAATAAGCGATTGCGCAAAAGAAGCCTTTGTAGCACTTGCACGGAACTTATTAATATTGTCTTCCATCTGCTTGATTTCCGCATCCTGATTCTTTTTAGCCTGAATCAGCTTTTCACGGCGGTCTTCACGCATGATTAAATATTTGGAGTAATTGGCTTTATAGTCGTCAACTTTTTTATTATTGATATCAAAAGTACGGTTACAGACAGCCGTCATGAACTGCTTATCGTGACTCACCAAAACAATGGCACCCGGATAATCTTTCAGGAAGTTTTCCAGCCACATGATAGATTCCATATCCAGGTGGTTGGTAGGCTCATCGAGAAGCATAATGTCATTCTTCTGAAGAAGCAGTTTTGCCAATTCTATCCTCATTCTCCAGCCCCCTGAAAATTCATCCGTGATTTTCTGGAAATCATCTGCCTTAAAACCAAGACCAAACAAAACTTTCTCCATATCGCCTTCCAGATTGTAGGCGTCGTGGTTCATTAAAAGATCATTCAGTTCGGTCATTTTATTAATCAAATCTGAGTAAGAATCGCTTTCATAGTCGGTTCTTGTTGCCATCTGATGATTGACATCTTTAAGCTCGTTTTTCCATGCGTTGATCTGTTCAAAAGCCTGCATGGTTTCATCCCAAACCGTTCTTCCTTTTACGAAATCAAGGTCCTGCTTCAGGAAACCGATGGTGATATTTCCTTCCGGCACCACGTTTCCTTCGTAGAAATTAATTTCTCCGGAAAGCATTTTCAATAAAGTGGATTTCCCCGCTCCATTTTTACCAACCAAACCTATTTTATCATCCTTTTTTATCGTGAAATTCACGTTTTGAAACAAATATGTTCCTGAATGATGTAATCCTAAACCTTGAACCGAAAGCATGTTAAATAATGATTAATAGTGAATAATGAATTTTCGGGTGCAAAAATACGGAAAAGAAATGAATGATCGTACATTAAAAAAAGCTGCTCCAATGAACAGCTTATCCACAAAATCAAGAATTTATGTTTATTTCTTAATTTAAAACGTTTTCGGGGTTATTTTTACCTGATCTACGCTGTTTCCTCCTCTCATAAATTCTACAAGCTCAATAATTCCGTTGCTTAGAGCACCGTTTATTACTGTGTCACCGCCGTTATACATCGCCTGCTGCCCTCCAAACCACCAGTTATTGCTGGCTCCGCTGTGTCCCTGAGCAAGAGCTACATTATAAAATGTGCAGGTTCTGTTTCCGAATTCCAGAACCAATGTGCCTATCATCGCAAAATTCAGTTCTCCCGGATCATGGTCGAACGTTGTTCTGTTGGCCGGAACCCTTGCAGAAAACCATTCTGCAACGCTTTCTGAACCTTTTCTTCCTATGGAGAAGATAAACTTCCCGTCGCTTCCGCAGCTTGCGGTAAATCCCTTATAGATATGCCCATTAGGATCCTGTCCATCCGTGATGGAAAATTCATTTACTGTGAATGATCCTTTCGTTAAATTATTTGAAGTAACTGCAAAGAAAACTTCATTATCTCTGTATTCCATGACTTT
Organism: Chryseobacterium daeguense DSM 19388; assembly: GCF_000430825.1. Lineage (GTDB taxonomy): Bacteria > Bacteroidota > Bacteroidia > Flavobacteriales > Weeksellaceae > Chryseobacterium > Chryseobacterium daeguense. Next base: position 285,924 of record NZ_AUMT01000005.1, read on the forward strand.
AATATTTTATTTAATTATGGTTATTGATATTGTTCCTGAAGCTTCATTAAGAACAAGACAAAGTAACGTCAACCAGAAAATAAAAACTACAGTATAAGTCACTAAATTTAGACTTAAGTATTTTTACGTAAGTTTCTAAATATCAAATCAATTGACTCTATATTTATCAATCTATTTCTAATATTATGCTTAGATTCTTTTAGAATGACAAACATTTTGGATATCTGCTGAATATTTAAATGGATGCCTGCAACCCTAGCCCCGATTGCAGCATTTGTCTGAGCTCATTTTAAAGGTTTCGGGGGCTGCAAAGCCGCCCCCGAAACCTTTAAAATAGCGAGTGCGGAAAGCGGGATAAAGTTCCTAAAAATTTAAAAGAAAAGAGCTGCCTAACCAGGGCAGCTCAACACCTAAATTTAAAACTGAAAAAGTACTAACATTTATTATAAAAATTCTCTTTAATCAATATTGTACGGTCCCAATTATCGTTATTCGGAATATTTGTTCCGTAAGCGTAATCCACAACAGAATCTTCTACGTGATGGATCTCTGATTTTAATTTTGACTGGTTCGCGCTGAACTGATCATCTGAGTTGCTTGGAACGTTCAAACCGTTATTAATAAATTCTGCATTCACCTCAGCCTTTGAGTTTTTAAGAATTGCCGGATGATACAACCCGAAATTGGCTGAAATATGGGTGTAATCTGTCAATTTTTCATAGCTGTAATCCGGTTTCAGGGCAGGCAGAAGATTTTCGGTGTATTTTTCCAGGGCTTCTGATACTTTAACCAAATATGGATGAGCCGTTGCCTCAATTTTAAAATCTGATTCATTAAAATCAGTTTTAAAGATCGGTTCACGGGCGTTGGTTTCAGTAAGCATCAGTTTACCATAAACCTTTGAAAGTTCGTTAAAAACCATGTCACGGCTCACATAAGCCTGTGAGAAAACTTCTCCCACATCCAGCTTATAATGTTGCAGAAGAAAATTCCAGATTTCATTTCCTTGTGCGTCTTTGGAAGCTGTTTTTACATTTTCCATATAAGCTGTAAGGTCTTTATGTTTGATAAAGTTCGGGGAAACATAGACCGACTGGGAGGCTTCCAGATATCCCCCACCCAAATCTGCGTGCGCTCCGGGAACAAAAATCTCTTTCCAGACTGTATTTCCGGCTTCGTATTTTGTATCCTGCATTGATTTTGAGTCTTCAAAAATACCGGTTAAGGGGAAAAAATAGCGGCATTCATTTATAGCGCAAATATGGAGTGTTCTTTCCGTTTCCGGCAGAACAGTTACATTATAATCATTAAAAGGTGCAGATTCCACGGTATCAAAAACTCCAAGAAATTTTATTTTGACCAGTCCTGAAATTTCAGAATGATTTTTCAATATTTCATAACAAAAGTTTCTGGCCAGCATGGAGCCCCTGCTGAAACCATAAATGTAAAAATGATATTCTACGGAAGGATCCTTCATCTTAGTTTTAATGAAAGAAAAAGCCTTTTCCAGCTTATCATCCGAAGAGTATCCATAATATCCCGCAGGATTTTTGCATGTCGCCATTGCAAAATCACTGTCTTCGTACCCTGTTTTTGTTCCTATTCCTTCGATATATATTTTTTCATCACCATTAAATAAATCAAACAGCTTATAAATATTGGTAATATTGCTATAGTAACTTTCGTTGTTTTTTTGCGGCTTCCGGGTAGAAGTTGCGTTCATCCCGTTGTTTCCGGTTCCGTCGAAAAAAATTCCAACAGAGGTTATGTTGTTTTTCATATCACTTTGTGGTTTTACTTTAATTTAAACTTTGCCAAAGATTTTTCAACTTCGACAAAGTGAATGAACCCTCCAAAGTAACGATGAAAAAAACAGGAATGATAGAGTAAAAAGTACTAAATAAAAAAATCCGTATTTCTACGGATTCATATTCTTTCCAGCGGATGAATATTGTTTATTATGGCATAAATCACAATTCCGACTGTATTTTTGGCTCCTATTTTCTCTACAATTCTCTGCCTGTGGCTTTCAACCGTTCTCGGGCTTATAAAAAGTTTCTCTGCGATTTCGTTATTGGTAAATTCCTGACAGATCAGCTTTACGACATCTTTTTCACGATCAGAAAGCTCGTCGTCCATTTCAAAAAGAGTTCTTTTTTTTGTGGGGCTGTTCATGTAGGAAAATATCATCTGATGATCTTCCGGCGTGAAGAAAATCCCATTTTTATAAACCATTGTAATGGCTTCTATAAAGGCTTCCCTGTTTGAGTTTTTAGGCAAAAAAGCAGATACGCCCAACTTCACCATATACCCCAAAATGGTTGTTTTGTAATGAGAAGAAAGAATAATGATTTTAAGATCTGGATATTTTTCTTTTAAGATCTCCACCAGCTCAAAACCGTTCATGGGCTGCATCTGGACATCTACCAGAGCGATATCCGGAAAGTCTTCTTTGGATGTATTTTCTAAAGTTTCTAAAAAATCAGGGCCGTTATTGGCCGTTAAAACGACTGAAATACCCTGCTGGGAAGATAATAACATTTTTACTCCTTCCAGAATCAGCTGTTCATCGTCAATTAATGCTATTTTGATTTGCGAGTTCATTGGTGTATGGAATTTTAATAATTAAGCGGCTGCCCGTACCCAGAACATTTTTCCATTTGTGGGCCGCGTTCATTGATTTTATTCTGGATTCGATATTCTTTATACCCATTCCTTTTTTCACTTCATCATATTCAAAACTTTCTCCGTTGTCTGAAATGACGACTGCAAGATTGTTTTTGTTGTCTTTAATATAAATCCAGACCCTCGATGCTTCCGAATGTTTGAGAACATTGGTGGTAAACTCCTGAATAATCCTGTACAGCTGTACTTCTATGAAAATATCCTTTTTCTGGAATTTCGGGCTTACATTGAGTGAAATATTTACCCTTCCTGACAAGTTGGCGATCAGCTCTTCAATATATAAAACCAAACCCACCGACTCCAGATTTACCGGGTACAGGGAATGGGAAATACTTCTGGCAGAATCAATAAGGGAAGACATCTGCGTGGAAATATTTTTCTTGATGATCTCGTCGCCTTTTGTATCCAGGTTGTTGAGCCATAGAGAAAGGATATTCAGCCGGTTTCCGATATCATCATGAATCATGACGGCAATTCTCTTTCTTTCAGCTTCCTGAGCTTTAATATTTTCTAAAACCAATCTTTTCTGATGTAAAACTTCCGCTTCATGCTGGGCATTCTTTTCTTTTATAATTCTCTGAATAAAACTTCTATACGCCAGCAAAATAAAGGATACGATGATCACCAGAACAACAATCAGCGTAACGAAAAAATTGATATTTAAGGTTATTTCTTTAATTTTAAAAAGCTGTAAATAATTGATAAATAAAGGAATGTACACAATACATTATTCATGCTCCAGATAAGATAAACCTCATCACTCGATAAGGATTTCAGCTGCCGGAGCATGAAAAATATAAATACCGAAACGGCATAATACAGGAATATAAATGCATCTGCAATGATAAACCTGTCATTATCAGTCTTACTTTTTCTGATCTCCATCAGAAGGGAATATCCTGTAAAACAGATTACTACAATATTAGAGATCACTTTTTTAAAATCATTGACCTCTGGATTATTTATAAAAAAGAAACAGCCCATCAGTACAAAAATCGGGATATACCAAAGTTTTGAAAGATTGGATTTCCTTATAAACAGGCTTCCCAAGAGGAAAAGCTCCCCCGAGACATAGAGAGGATACAGAAAGTCTATGTTCTTCATTTTCAAAACATAGATAGAAACTTTAATAGCAGCTTCTATGAAAAAAAGAAAAATGATATAATAAACATACCATTTTTCCATATTTTTTAGCTGTTTCCATTTTATAAGTCCGATAAGCGCACAGATAAAAAGGAAACCGTTATTCAAATAAAGTATTACTTTAAAAGCATCCTCCATTTAATGATTATTTAAATTTTAGATATTACAAATTGGCGGGCAAGGCTGTGACCAGTCGTAAGTATTTGAGATGGTCTGAATACTTCCTGTATTTTCAAGGTCAGCATAGAAAGATATGAAGATCAGGGTAGGAAGCATTCTTTGATAAATATCAGAAAATTTTAACCCGAATGAACATACAATATGTGTAAGCCCCGGTTTTGAAGGAATAAGGTCTTGTGAAGGCACAAAAAACTGTCTGAAGATTCTTGCTCCGTTAAATTCATCACATTCTTTGTAAAACCAAACCATTGCCTGGCTTCTCCAAGACTCAATAGCTTCCAGGGCTTTGTCCTGCTCCATCATGGGCTGGTTGGCAATCGGGAAATACATATTGGAATTATCATCAATTTTGGTAAGTTGTCTGGACAGGACAGCATTTTTCACCAAAACGTATTGCTCTGTCTCTACTAATCTAAGATCAGTTTCCAATTCGCTGAGAGTTGCGTAGCTGTACTCATTCATAGGGATTTTCTGCCCATTGCTATCAAGAGGAGCCAGAATGATGATCAGCTGATCGTCATAGACACCCATTTCTACACAAAATTTGTTGTATTGATTTTTCCCTTTTATCCAATCCAGCTGGTCTGCAGTAAGATTAAAAACGTAGTTTGTAGGGATAAGATTCTGGATTGTCGAATAGCTTCCACAGCTCATAGACCATCCTTCGATTGCAACGTCGTATTCCTCTCTGTTGAATATTGTTCTCATATTTTCACGGTATTTTAGTCGCATAAAATTATATAAACTAAACTACCTGTGCAAGTATCTCACGGATTATTGAAAATTTGTTAATAATTCCTTACCGTGATATGATAGCAGCTCTGCTGTTTTTCTTTGATATAGTAAATTCTGCCGGCGTTATGGTAATATTTCAGGACTTTTTCCAGGGCTGCTTCCATTTTGGGATTGTACTTGAGAACATCGTTGAAGCGTACATAAGAAATATCGAAAGAGTTGCCGTAATTGTGTGAACTGACCCCTAAAGACGCATTGGAATTCATTTTTCTTAATCTGCACTGGTCTTCCAGCGTTCTTGTAATGGATGAAACCGTAAATGTGTGTCCTTTCGTCTCCTTGCTGAAACGTGCGCCTATTCTTTCCAGCATCAGTTTTCCTTTGGAAACCATCCATGCTCTGCTGTAGTCCAGCTTTTGAACTTTGTAGCCTTTCCCTGTTTTTTTAATTTTATGGAATTTTCCGCTGTTGATATATTTCTGAACAGTTTTAGAATCTTTCAAAATTTTCACCCCGAAACTCCTGGAAGCATCCAGATGCGGCTTGTAAAGTGCAGTGGGCTCTACCTTCAAAACTTCTGTAAGATCATAGCAGGGAAATACCTTTTTTGCCGCCTGAGAATAATGAGAACAATATAAAAATGACACAAAAATCACACACAAGCACTTTTTCATTGACCGGGATTTTAATTTATAAACTAAAAATAAAGATTTATGTTATTAAAATCAATAATAATACCAGTATGTGTGAATTTTTTCATTAATTAAATTCAAATTAAAATTAACGAATTCACAATTATCCATCGTAGTCTATATAAATATTTTAATATTTATCTTTTTAGTTTAAGATTTTAATATTAAATTTGGTTTGCATTTTAAAATAAACAACATGATAAAAAAACTTTTTGCTGAATTTTTCGGCACATTTTGGCTTGTTTTCGGCGGTTGCGGAAGTGCTATCTTCGCTTCTCAGATCGCTCCCGCTTCCAATGGACAATTAGGGATTCTCCTGATAGGCGTTGCATTGGCATTCGGTCTTACGGTACTTACCATGGCGTACGCTGTGGGGCACATTTCCGGTGGACATTTTAATCCTGCAGTGTCTTTCGGGCTTTTAGCTGGCGGCAGATTCCCTGCTAAAGATCTTGTTCCTTACATTGTAGCTCAGTGTGTAGGCGCCATTGCTGCTGCTGCAGCCTTGTATATGATTCTGAGTGGTTCCGGAGCACCAGATTTCTCAGGACCCGGCGCTTTTGCCACCAATTTTTATGGTGATGCCGTCTACTTTGGAAAAGGATATTCTCTTGGTGCAGCATTTTTAGCTGAATTTCTTTTAACCGCTTTCTTCCTGATCATCATCATGGGTGCAACGGATAAATATGCCAACGGAAAATTTGCAGGTATAGCAATTGGTCTGGCTTTGACGTTAATTCACCTTATTTCAATCCCAATCACCAATACATCCGTGAATCCTGCAAGATCACTTTCTCAGGCTATTTTCGTTGGAGGTAATGCCATGAGCCAGCTTTGGCTGTTCTGGGCAGCACCTATTCTTGGAGGTGTTGTAGGAGGCTTGATTTACAAGTTCCTGCTTCAAAGAGATTCTGATGTTGTTGCTGAATAAGCTTTTTGACAAATATAAAAAAATTTAAATCCTGTCGTTTTGATGGGATTTTTTTGTTTATCTGATCTTCTTAATATCAAAAGGATTTTTAAAAATCAGTTCTTCATGTTTTCCTTTGATCTCCATTTTCCGCTGTAATAAATTCACAGCCATTTTTCTTATGAAAAGATCCTTGTCATTCAGCTTCCAGTAATTGTCTTCATGAACACGTTTTGGCTTCCTGATAAGATAAAACTCTGTTTCCCAGGAATCAACATTATGATAAAATTCAATAATCCCGCAATGCTCCGGTACTACATGATGTTCCACCATTCCCATCGGAAGTAAAAAACTGAATGCATTGCAGACATAATCTCCACAGGAAATTTTGTCGTGCTTTAAAAATTTTTCGCCGGTAGTAGAGTTAGTATAGGATTTTTTAAAGTCATTTTTAAAATCGCTTTTTGAAAGTTTAATTTCAATTTCATGGCTAAAACCATCAAAATCAATAATCAGCAAATCCGCCTCCCAATCTGCCTGAAAGTGATTGGTTAAAACGATTTCCTTCTCAAAATCGCACTGAGAATGGATGAATGCATGAACTAATTCTTCTATTTTTAACATGGTTTAAACTGAACGTATGTAATTTTTTAACGCAGGGTTCGCAAGATTTATTTTTAAATAATTGTGGATATTTTGTCCGCAAAGGCTTTATCACTCAGCAAATGACAGCAATATTTAAAATCAACAACTCCACCATTCTAACTTACCAAAAGACTGCATCCCCGGATATCGGAATGGTCAATTCTTCCCAACACCTGAAATTTATCTCCAGTTATTTTTCCTAAATCCTGTGTTGCAATAAAAGAGCAGGAATGTATATTTGCAAGGTCAATAATATTAATAGCGCCTGTTCTGCCTTCCTTTTCATAATTAAAAGGATCTTCTGCATTTCTCACCATAATTTTCATCCAGTTCGGGCATTGATATTCATTATTACCTAAAGAATAGGCCTGAGAAAGCAGTTCCGTCATGGAATATTCTGAATAAATTTTATCAGTTTTAAAACCTTCCTGCAAAATTTTCAGCAACTCATCTTTTGTCATTTCCTCTTTTCTACCCTTCATTCCGCCGGTTTCTATTACGGTTAAATTAAAAGATTCAGAAATTAAGAAATTAAGAGATTCTACCGAGCTGTGTTCGCAGTAGTCTATAAAATCCAACAGGGCAAAAGAAACTCCGAAAAGAATGACCTTTTTATCTTTTAAAGTATTCAATAATGCCAATAAATCTGAGTGATTATAAAGGAAATATCCGTTTTCCGGCTTGGCAGATTTTTTCATTAAATAATCCACCATGTAGATGAGGGACGAATTCTGTTTTTCCAGATAGCTCGGCAAGAGTCCAAGAAAAATAAAGTCTTCCGGCTTACCGATAAACTGTTCAAAGCTTTTATAAATACTTTCCTGATAGATATTTTCGTCTGCAATGAAATGTTTAGACAAATTCATCTGTGTGGTTCCTGAACTTTGAAAAAACAAATCAGCCGTCACATTTTTATCTAAAATCTGGTGATTCTTAAACATTTCAATTGGCAGAAACGGAATTTTTGTCAATGTGTCCACTTTTCCGGGATCAATGTTCAGATAATCGACAAAGCGCCTGTAGATCTCAACATTTTCATATTGATAACGGAAGGTTTTCAATGAAGCAGTCAAAAAGTCCTGCTCTGTCTGTATGCCGAATATATTTTCCACTTCAAAATATTTTAAATTCTTATTGTCTCATTTTAAATAAGTTAAAAAAAGAAGCAATACTTTTAAGTTTTTTTTAATAAATAAAAATGCTTTTTGGTCAGGTTATTGCAATGAAATAGGCGGAATATGGATTAAAAACAAGAGTGAATTTCGATTCATTCGCCGAATTACCTCTTTATGGGGTAATTTTTTTTGTTTTTTCTTCAAAGACTTTCAGTTCAAAGTCATGTTCAAAAACACCATACGTGAAGTACGAAATCCAATCGCCCAAGTTGATATATTTTGCTTTTTGCTCAAGCTCCAAAACCATCGGGAGATGGCGGTGGCCGTAGATAAAATAATCAATATTCTGGGTCTTAAGCTTTTCTTTTGAGTAAATAATCAGAAACTCTTTATCTTCTCCTAAGAATTCTTTATCCTCATCCCCGGAAATCATTTTATTTTTCTGGGACATATATAAAGCAATTTTCATTGCAATATCCGGGTGCAGCCATTTGAAAAACCATTGTGCCACCGGATTAGTAAAGACTTTTTTCATTCTTTTATATCCCTTATCACCCGGTCCCAGGCCATCACCGTGGGCCAGTAAAAACTGCTTGCCACCCATCTCGAAATATTGCTTTTTATAGAAAACAGTACATCCTATTTCCTCTTCCAGATAATCCTTCATCCAAAGGTCATGATTTCCCACAAAAAAATAAATGTGAATACCCCGATCCTTTAATTCTGCAATTTTCCCTAAAACACGCACATATCCTTTTGGGATTACATGCTTCCACTCATGCCAGAAATCAAATAAATCCCCCATCAAAAACAAGACCTGCGCATCATGCTTGATCTCATCCATCCAATGTATAAAACGCTGTTCACGCACTTTGCTTTCCTTCTGATTAGGAGCACCAAAATGCTGATCTGAAGCGAAATACATCTTTTTACCGGGTTCTAAATTGATGGTAGTTTTTAACACCGTTTTGAGTTTTTATTGAATAAATTACTGATTATCTTCTGCAAACCATTCTCCGTAGGAGTTTTCGGTTTCATGAAGTTTTAGATAGGCCAGTGAAATCCCTTCCGGAAGCCTAGATTTTATTTTTGATGCAATGGCATACAACATATTTTCGCAGGTAGGCTGAAATGTACAATAAATCACTTTATGCCCCTTCTGCTCAAGATCTTCTCCCAATTCTTTGTGTGGAGAAAGTGCATTAATCATCACTGCATGATCCCAAACATCCACAATCTCAGATTTTACAATCGTTTTAATGTCTCCAAAATCCACCACCATCCCGTTTTTCGGGTTTTCCAAATCATTTACAGGCTTTCCTTTCACCGTTACAAACAGTTTATAGGAATGTCCATGCATATTTTTACATTTTCCATCGTAATTGTACAGCACATGTGCCGTCTCGAATGTGAAAATTTTTGTAATCCGTATCATGGTGCAAAGATAAGGAATTGGTTTGTTTTAGTCATTTCTTTAGAGTGATGAAATTATCTATTTAAAATAATAATTAAAATGATCCGTTCACTCAGTATGAAAACAATAACCTTATTAATAATGATAATCAGTTTGTCATTATCTGCCCAACAAAGACAATTCCGGACTTATCCCGATCTTGAAAAGAAAATCGGGCAGCATTTCCCTATTGAAAATTACAAAAATGAAAACGGAAAAAAATTCACTCAGGACTATTTAAATGGAAAGCCAGCCTTAATCAATTTTTGGTCTACAACCTGCGAACCCTGCATTAAAGAGCTTCCTTATCTGAATAAATTAAAAGAAACTTTGGGTGAAAAAGCAAACTTCATTGCCATAACCCACGATAGTAAAGATAAAGTTGAAAAATTTTTAGCAAAACGGGAATTTAATTTTCAGCATATTACCGATTCTTTACCGGAATTAAACACTTATTTTAATGTTTTACGCAATCCCATGACTTTTATTATTGATAAAAATGGGAATATTAAAGAAATCACCGGGATTGTTGATGAAACAAAATTCGACGCAATTGTGAAAATTTTAAATAAATAGATTACAGTTTTTCCAGCCAGTCACTTTCCAGTCTTTTTATTTTCTGAGTTTCCTTATCAATTAAAACCCAAAGCGTTAAAGAATCTACAACAAGCTGATCATTGCAGTAAAACTCAACTTTTCTCGGCTGGCGGATTCCTTCGGGTGCTTTCGGATACGTTTTTATGGTAATAGTATCTCCCAGATATACTTGTTTTTTGTATTGAATATGATGATCCAGAAGCATCCAGATATCGTTTGGATATTGAGTCCTGTGTTTTACGAAATTCCAATGCTCGCCTGCAATTTCTTCTACCCAATGCACATACTGAACATTATTTACATGCTTATTCCCGTCAATATGTGCCTCCGTAACCTGTACTTTCTTTTCGTAAATCAAACTCATCTTCTTCAATATTTACTCAAAAATAACAATTTTTGGATGGAAGATGGAAGCATGGAGATAGAAGTTAATACTTTATGCATATTTTAACGAAATATTTTAAAAAACTTCCTGCTCCGTATTCCATCTCCCATCATTAATCTTCCATCTTCCATCCAAAATAACTATCTTCGCTCCACAATACACACAAATGATTTTAGACATTTTCTTTCCCAACCGCTGTCTCGGCTGCAACCGGATTATTGATGCGGATTTACTGGTTTGCAATCTTTGTTTTGACCATATTCACTTTACTCATTTTAATTATTTTGATGACAATCCTTTAAAAGAGAAATGTAAACTGCTTTTTCCTATTGAAAACAGTTTTGCTTTAATGCAATTTGAAGAAGAAAATTTAAGCCGTAAAATTATTCACGAACTGAAATACAGAAGCAGGGAAAAAGTCGGGAAAATTGTGGCGGAATGGACTATCGAACAATTGGATTTCAACAATGAAAAACCCGATGTACTTGTTACCGTGCCGCTGCATCCAAAAAAGCTGAAAGAAAGAGGTTATAATCAGCTGCATTTATTTACTGAAACCCTATCTCTGTTTTACAATATCCCTTTTGACCATGATTTAATTAAAAGAAATCATTATTCAAAAGCTCAGGCTTTGAAAGACAAACAGCATCGCCTTGAAACGGAAAATACTTTTTCTGTCACCAAAAATATTTCCGGAAAACATATTCTTTTGATTGATGATGTTTTTACCACCGGAAATACTTTAGCAACTATTGCATGGCAAATTCTGAACGCCGGAGACAACAAAGTAAGCGTTTTGGTGATGGCAGTGGACGTATAGAGTTATGAGTTTTTATTTCGGCATCTGATTTCTATCTTCCGGCATTCAAATCTTTTTCTTAATTTTCGGTCAAACTAATGATTATGCTGAATCTTATTTTATTACACGGAGCTTTAGGACACAGTGATATTTTTGAACCTTTTAAAGAAGGGCTTTCAAAGTATTTTAAGATCCATACTCCTTTATTTTCAGGTCATGGAAATACGGAACTTCCTGCAGGTGGAATCAGTATTGAAAGATATGCCGAAGAGCTAAAGCAGTTTATTGATAAAGAAAACCTGAAAGATGTTTATATTTTCGGGCACAGCATGGGAGGATATGTTGCACTTTGCTATGCCCTGCATCACTCAGAAAATCTGAACTCTATCATCACTTTAGGAACTAAATTCGATTGGACAGAAGAACAGGCAATAAAGGAAAGCAAAATGCTTAACCCTGAAATTATAGCTGAAAAAGTTCCGAAATATGCCGAACTGCTGGAAAAACAGCATGATACAAAATGGAAACAATTGCTGCCCGCTATTGCGGAAATGATGATTTCCCTGGGCAAAAACCCTCCTTTAAAAGATAATTTATCGATGATTAATCTTCCGGTTCAGATTATGGTGGGAGATCAGGATAATATGGTAACTATTGAAGAAAGCATGGAAGTTTACAGAAATCTTCCCGATGCAAAATTGGCCGTACTTCCCGGCACAAAGCATCCTTTGGATAAGGTAAGACCAGATTTATTGCTGAATTTAATTAAAGATTTTTGTGGGCTTTCATAGTTATTTTAACACAAAAAGCGCTAAGATTTTTTACTACTTGCTCTTAAGTTCACAAAGCCGTTTCACTTATTAGAACACGAAGCTTATATTTTAAAATTGATAAAGTAAATTATCTCTGTAATTTTTCGCCGTAGCTTAAATCTCCGGCGTCTCCCAATCCGGGTGTTATGTAGCCTTTTGATGTTAAATTTTCATCAATAGCTCCTACCCATATTCTTGCATTGGGATATGCCTGTCTGATGGTTTCTACACCCTGTTTAGAAGCAATGGCGGCAACAATATGAAGCTGTGACGGATTTCCGTTGGTTAATAAATCCTTGATAGCTTCTATTAATGAAGCGCCAGTTGCCAGCATCGGATCTGCGACAATCAAAGGCCGGCCTTCAATATTCGGGCAGGTAAGATAATCCTGCTTGATGGAAAAATAGTCATTTGCATCATGCTTTCTGTAAGCCGCAACAAAACCGCAGTCTGCTTTATCAAAATAATTTAAAATCCCTTCAAATAAAGGAACTCCCGCCCTTAAAATGGTTGTAATAACAGGCTGAACAGCAATTTCACGTACTCGGATTCTGTCCAAAGGTGTCTGAATTTCAATTTCTTTCTGTTCCAGGCTTTTGCTGATTTCAAAAGCTGCAATTTCACCGATTCTCTCCATATTTCTACGGAATCTCATACGGTCCTGCTGGATTTGAATGTTCCTGAGCTCGTTAATCCAGGAATTAACCAAGGAGAATTGTTCTGATAAAACTATTGTGTTCATTATTTTGATACTATTTAATAATGATAAAATATTTACAGATTGTAATTTGTCATTCTGAAAGAAAAAATTCAGCTCAGCAGAGATTCTTCATTACGCTTTCGCTTCATTCAGAATGACAAATACAATATAAATTTATTTCTGTCTAAAATACACCTCAATCGGAACTCCGGTAAACCCGAATTCTTTTCTCAACTGGTTTTCAGTAAATCTTTTATAGGGTTCTTTCACGTATTGTGGCAGGTTACAGAAGAAAACAAATTGTGGGGACGGTGTCGGAAGCTGTACACAATATTTGATTTTAATGTATTTCCCTTTATTTGCCGGCGGCGGAGTTCCTTCAAAGATAGGAAGCATTACCTCATTCAGTTTTGAAGTTTTGATCTTCTTCTTACGGTCCTCATAAACCTGCATAGCAACCTCAACGGCTTTTAAAATCCTTTGCTTCGTTAATGCTGAAATAAATAAAATCGGAATGTCATTAAACTGACCGATCTTGTCTTTGATCTGTTTTTCAAAATCACGCATTGTATTGGTTTGCTTATCTTCGATCAAATCCCATTTATTGACAAGAATTACAATACCTTTTCTGTTTTTCTGAGCCAGCCCGAAAATATTCATATCCTGAGATTCCCAGCCCTGGGTAGCATCTACCATGATAATAACCACGTCAGAATATTCAATGGAACGGATAGAACGCATTACGGAATAGAATTCAAGATCTTCAGAAACCTTTGATTTTCTTCTCATTCCGGCTGTATCTACCAGTACAAACTCATGCCCGAACTTATTATAAAGTGTCTGGATACTGTCTCTGGTAGTACCTGCAATATCTGTAACGATGTTTCTTTCAACATCCAGCAAAGCATTCGTTAAGGTTGATTTTCCTACGTTGGGACGACCTGCGATAGTAATTTTCGGAAGTCCTTCAAAAGGATCTTTGTATTCTGTAGTCGGGAAATCTTTTACGATATCATCCAGCAAATCTCCTGTTCCAGAGCCTGTAGCGGATGATAATGTATAATATTTATCGATTCCCAATTGGTAAAATTCTGTTGCCGGAAGCTCTTCCTTGGCAGAATCTACTTTATTGATAACAATATAAATAGGCTTATTTGACCTTCTTAAAAGTCTGTAAATTTCATAATCTGTATCCGTAAGACCTTCTTCTACATTCATCATAAAAATAATGGAAGTAGCCTCATCTACAGCCAATTGCACCTGCTTGCGGATCTCTTCTTCAAAGATATCATCCGTTCCTACATCATATCCTCCGGTATCAATTACTGTGAAATCTACCCCATTCCAATCTGATTTTCCGTAGTGACGGTCTCTCGTAACGCCTGCAGTAGAATCTACAATGGCTTCTCTTCTTTCAAGTAAACGGTTAAAAAGTGTGGATTTTCCTACGTTGGGACGCCCAACGATTGCGACAATATTCGACATAAAAAATGTTTAATAATCCTTCAACTGGTTCAGGACAAGTTATTAATGGGTTTCTCCAACTTTTGGAGCCCAATTTTTTTGCAAAGATAGGATTTTTATTCCATTTGCTATTTTGAATAGATCAAATATAGAAATAAGCAATACCAGGAACCTATTCCTTGATTATGATATTGGATTTATCATTATTAAAGCTTGGATGTCTCACCTTTCAGCATCCATTCTGATAATTTCCATCAAAAATAATTCTTTGGATATCAACCAATAAAGCTTTTCACATCTGTTCATAATAATTAAACTTAAATAATTGTTTTTATATTTAAAATAAATTCTATAATTTCGCGCCACAGAAACAGAGACTCATGGTGTAGCGGTAACACTACTGATTTTGGTTCAGTCATCTGGGGTTCGAATCCCTGTGAGTCTACGAATCACCCTATCCATAGGGTGATTTTTTATATCTATGGACTAGCTTCAATTTCAAGCATCCCTTCCCTTTAAAAGAAATCTATTAAAGTAATGATACATAAATATGAAAATAAAAAAACCTCTTGGAAGAGGCCTGTTTAATATATATCATAAATATTTATTAATTTCACAATATATAATATCTCATTCAATAGTGACTTTAATTAAATAAAAATACCCGGAATTTCCGAGGTAATTATTTTTTTAGCAGCAAAGATTCTATTTTTCAATATGAAAAACTGCCTTTTTATCTACCGTTAGAATTCCACTCTTGTGATTTTTTAATTTAAAAGAAGCGATATGGTCATCAAATTTAAAAACAATGCTGTCCTTATTGATTTTCTTTAAATCTTTAACTTTACTTCTGTCTGAAATAGAGCCATTCTGCTTTATCATAATGCTGTCTGCAGTAAAAATTATCTGGCTTTTCTGATCTACTATTTTTTTCTTAACAATTTTATGTAAAGCTACATCCTTCATGCTGATTTGTTCAATATTATAAGAATCAACAACATTCCAGTTTCCTAGAAATTCACTTTTCTGTATCGTTGCAAAAGACAGACAGATCAGCATTCCAACTGTAAAAAAAACATTTCTCATACACTTAATATTTAAATTAGCGAGAATAAAATTCTCGCTAATAATTTTTAATAATAAATTAATCTGGATTGTTGGCAGTTACGTTATTATCCAATTCAAAAATAAGAGCTTTAATATTTGAATCGATTTCCACATTTCCGCCTGTGTCTTCATCAGTTACACTACCTTCCATTCCGGTGATTACTGATCCTTCCGGCGTTTTTTCTCTGGATACTTTCCCAACAAAATGGTAATGGTGTCCTCCACCTACCATGTGGACATCATAGCTATTAATTCTTGGTCCGGACCAGCCTATTGAAACGTCAACCCATCCGTAGATGTGCCAAGTTGTACCACTGGTATCAGTAATATACTCATCAATTTTGATTTTTTTCAAAAGATAGTCACTCTGTGACGCTTCAGTTGTAGATACAATAGATGGTAACTCCTGAATGTTTGCGCTTGCTATTCCCGCTACAGAGAAAGCTGCTAATAAAAGAACTTTTTTCATTGAATTAGTTTTTTTAAGTTATTAATTTTTTGTGATTGCAATCTGATAGCAATGATACAATTTTTTTTAATCACTAATTCGAGAATAAAAAAAATTAACAAACTTTAACATAATTAAACTAATTAAACATAAATAAAATAAACAAATACATACATTTATTGATGTATATTTAATAAATTAAAAATACAATATGAATAACGAATCAATTGAATCAAAACTTACAGATTTGCAGCAACAAATTAAACTGATGCAACATTTATATTTTACTATAAATCTCAGGCGCGAAGAGGAAATCCCTATTATGGAGCTTTTAAAAGAGATAAAAACGGAAAATGAAGAATTTATGTCAAAACTTACGGAATTGAAGAATACATTCCTATCTGTGACACAATCCACAGTAGAAACCAAAGAAAAACACACCAAGATCAACAATGTTGATTTGGTCTAATAACTAACAAACTACAATATTAAAACAGAGGCTATCCACCTGGAACAGCCTCTTGTTTTTTAATTTTTAATTTCAAATAACTTCCAAAAAATCACTGATTTTATCAAATAATTTTTCAGCCTGTCTTTCATTACCGGGAAATGGCTCTCTGAAATGATTATCCTTTAAAGGGATGATACAGTCTCCCCTGTCGATATACAGGTGGACTTCATGATCAGCAGAAACTTTGAAACTGTAAGTTTTATCATCTATTTCCTTAAACCCTTTATTGATAATATAATTTCTGAAATTAAATTTTTCTTTTTCCATGATCTAATACTCGTGTTAATATCTGGAAATCACTGCCCATGCAGAGCCCGTGCTTTGGACTACGACACCCCTTCCCATATCGTTATTGTTCAGCCCGTAATTGGTAAAATTACTTCCATTCATACGAAATGTTCCCGAAATAGTAATATTTCCGGTGGTATCGTTCAATACATTATAAACTTTTCCCTGATTTGTAGCAGTGGCAACAGGAAGAGCTATGTTTCCCCCTGCAAGAACCGTATAATCATCTGCAGCTACAGTTCCTGAATTAAGCGTTCTCGTTTTTTGATCTGATGAAGACATGATTTTGATCCATCTGTTCACGGAAGGCGTGCCATTGAAAAGATAGTATCCGGGTGATGTCACACCTTGTGTCTGCCCGGCTGGTAAAGAATCCGCTGCTGTTACATAAACCAGCGCCCCGGTTTGTGAAGAGGTATACGATTTTGATCTAAGCTCGTCGCCGGATAATCTTGGCGCAATAATCCCATCTAATTTGTTAGCATCTGCAGGACTTCCCATAACGTCCAGCGTAGCACCTGGAAGCATCGTATTAATACCAACCTGTGCAAATGAAAATGTGCCTGCCAGCAAAAAAGCAGGAAATAATAATTTTGTTGTCATAAGTGTTTAAAAATGTTTTCTGAACAAAAATAAACTTTATTTGAATATATCCTAATATTTCAGTCATTATTTTATTAATTTAACACAAAATAAGCAGCCCTTACGACTGCTTATTAAATTATTATGTTAAGTCATTGCATTAAATTAAATTAAATCAAATCTATCAGCATTCATCACCTTCACCCAGGCAGATACAAAGTCATTGATAAATTTTCCCTGAGCATCTGAGCTTGCATATACCTCAGCAATAGCCCTTAATTCAGAATTTGATCCGAAAACGAGATCAGCACGAGTCGCTGTCCATTTCTTTTCTCCCGTTTTACGGTCTGTGCCCTCATACACTTCATTGTCCACGGAAGCAGATTTCCATTGAGTATTCATATCCAGAAGATTGATGAAGAAATCATTGGTTAAAACTCCCGGCCTTTGAGTAAAAATTCCATGTTTTGAACCGTCAAAATTAGTATCCAGAGCTCTCATTCCGCCAATAAGGACTGTTAATTCCGGAGCAGTAAGGTTCAGCAGCTGTGCTTTATCAATTAATAGAGATTCTGTAGAAACAGAGAATTTTTTCTTTAAATAATTTCTGAATCCATCCGCTGCAGGCTCAAGATACCCCATAGATTCTACATCGGTCTGCTCCTGAGAAGCATCCATTCTGCCTGGTGCAAAAGGGACAATAAGGGTGTGTCCTGCCTCTTTTGCGGCTTTTTCAATAGCTGCACTTCCTGCAAGAACTATCAGGTCTGCAAGTGAAACTTTTTTACCTCCTGTCTGTGTTTCGTTAAATTCTTTCTGGATTCTTTCTAATGTATTTAATACATTCTGAAGCTGCGCAGGATTATTTACCGCCCAATATCTTTGTGGAGCCAAACGGATCCTCGCTCCATTGGCACCTCCTCTTTTATCGCTGTTTCTGAAGGTAGATGCAGAAGCCCAGGCTGTAGAAACCAGCTCAGAAGTTTTAAGGCCGGAGTTTAAAATTTGGGATTTTAAAGCTTCTATATCAGAATTGTTAATTAAAACGTGATCAACTGCAGGTATCGGATCCTGCCAGATGAGCTCCTCCTGCGGAACTTCCGGACCCAGATAACGTGCTTTTGGTCCCATGTCTCTATGCGTAAGCTTGAACCATGCTCTGGCAAATGCATCTGCAAAAGCATCAGGATTTTCATAAAATCTTCTTGATATTTTTTCATACACAGGATCAAATCTTAAAGATAAGTCCGTAGTAAGCATGGTAGGTTTATGTTTTTTATTAGAATCGAATGCATCCGGAATAATTTCAGCACCGTTTTTTGCAACCCACTGATGAGCACCTGCCGGGCTTTTTGTAAGCTCCCATTCATTTTCGAACAGGTTTTTAAAGAAATAATTACTCCATTGGGTAGGCGTTTCTGTCCAGGTTACTTCTAAGCCACTGGAAATAGTATCTTCTGCTTTTCCTGATTTGTAGGAACTTTTCCAGCCTAATCCCTGAAGCTCTACCGGAGCTCCTTCCGGCTCACTTTCTACATGATCTGCAGGCCCTGCTCCGTGCGTTTTCCCGAAAGTATGACCTCCGGCAATAAGCGCTACGGTTTCCTCATCATTCATAGCCATTCTTCCAAAAGTATCACGGATATCTTTTGCAGCTGCAATAGGATCAGGATTTCCGTCCGGACCTTCAGGGTTTACATAGATTAATCCCATCTGTACTGCTGCTAAAGGTTTTTCAAGGTTTCTGGAATGAATATCACCATCTGCATCGTCATCACTTGGAAGCACTGCATGATCTTCAACAACTCCCGGCGATCCGTGGGCATAACGAAGATCTCCGCCAAGCCATGTTTTTTCAGACCCCCAATATACATCCATATCCGGCTCCCAGACATCCTCACGCCCACCCGCAAAACCAAATGTTTTGAATCCCATAGATTCCAAAGCTACATTTCCGGTAAGGATCAAAAGGTCTGCCCAGGAAATTTTCTTGCCATATTTTTGCTTGATAGGCCATAATAATCTTCTTGCCTTGTCCAGATTCACATTATCCGGCCAACTGTTCAACGGTGCAAAACGCTGCTGTCCCGCTCCGGCTCCACCTCTACCATCTCCCACACGGTAAGTTCCCGCACTATGCCACGCCATACGGATGAATAATGGCCCGTAATGACCGAAATCTGCCGGCCACCAGTCTTGGGAATCCGTCATTAAAGCATGAAGGTCCGCTTTTACAGCATCAAGATCGAGGCTTTTGAAAGCTTCGGCATAATTGAAGCCTTCATCCATAGGATTTGATACTGAAGAGTGCTGACGGAGAATATCTACCCTTAGCTGATCAGGCCACCAGTCGAGGTTTTTAGTACCTCCGCCTGCGATGTTCTGCTTTTTCATTGTACCATTATGAAATGGGCATTTACTGATGTCATTTAAATCTTTTTCCATTTTTAGTTTAAATTTTTATATTGATTACGGTTCAAATTATTCGTTAAAAGCAACACAAACTTACAATTGTTTAATAATAAACACAATCTATTAGAATTATTTTTATCATAGTTAAAAACGATAATTAAAAGAAATTATTAATTCCTGAATATCTGGCTTAAAAAAATAAAATTAACCAATTAAATTAGTGATTTTTTAAAATAAATTAAATATAATTAAAATTTAAAATCAAATATTTAGAACAAGTCCACTTAATATTAACAATTTCATAAAATATGAGTTTCCCATTTATTTAATTTTAATTAACTTTATCTGTTTAAGAACATTTTAGGTATGAAAAAAATATTGACGGTCATTCTTGTAGCATTTATCATCATTCAGTTTTTTCCTATTGACAAGACAAATCCCGCTCCTACACCCGGAATGGATTTTTTGAAAATTAAAAAAACTCCACCTGAAATTGCAACAATCATTTCAACATCATGCTACGACTGCCATTCTAATGAAACAAAATATCCGTGGTATTCCAACTTTGCTCCGTCTTCATGGATCATGAAAAATCATATCAACGAAGGAAGAAAGCATCTCAACTTTTCCACTTTTGCAACTTATGAACCTAAGCAACAGGCACACAAATTGCATGAATGTATAGAAATGATCGAGAAAAAAGAGATGCCTCTGGAATCATACTTTATCGGTCATCAGGGCGCTAAATTGACAGATGAACAAAGGAAAATCCTGATCAATTATTTCAAAAAAGAAAAAGAGGAAACGGAAAGAAAAATGGTATTTTAAAATTAAAAATTATGCAGGAAAACTGGCAAAATAAGTATATCGTATTTTTCGACGGAGAGTGTGGAGTATGTAATTTTTGGGTACAATGGATTTTGGAAAGGGACAAAAAAGATCAGTTTTTATTCGCTTCGCTTCAATCTGATTTTGGGCAGAAATTTTTAACGGAAAGAGGCCTGGATACAAAAGTTTTTAAAACAATGTACCTCTGGAAACCTAATGAGTATTATTTAATTAAATCAAAAGCCATTCTTAAAATAGCCAATCTCCTTGGTGGAAGCTACAAAGCATTAAGCTGGCTGGGAAAACTGATGTTTCCTGCCGTAAGTGACCGGATTTATGATATTATTTCAAATAACAGAATGAAACTTGCCAATCAGAAATGTTACCTGCCGACACCTCATGAAAGAGCGAAATTTATTGAGGTTTAATTTAATTTAAATACGAATTTCACTAATTCTAACGAATCACATCATTGAGATTTTTTACGAAATTAACAAACTGTTCGAAATTTTAATTATAAAAATATAAAGACTGCTTCAAAATTGAAACAGTCTTTTTTATTATCACAGATTCACTGGTTTACACAGATCTTTCTGTTAAAATTATTTTATACTATTGATTCAGAGACCAGACAGAATAGCTGTTCGGCGGACACTGAATTTTCACCCATTTGTCCCCCTGTGTTGTAGGATACCAACTGGAATGTCCTGTAAAATCTTTAATCTGTTGGCTTGTCCAGTTGGTTTGAACCCATCTTTCCTGCCAGCTTGATGAGCTGTTGATGTACACTACTAATCCCGGATTTCCGTTGTAGCCGTTTCTTCTGGCAATATATTCATCATTATCAGTATATAAAATAGATGTATTTCCGGTAGCTTTATTATTATGAATCCAGATGAGATTATTTAATCTTTCTTTATTCAGCCATTCTTCATAATCCCTGTAGAAAACCGTAGGATAGCCCTCATGAGTAAGAATATAGGCATAAGCAAGCATCTTATTATTGATAATATCCGTATCATGATTTGCCACAAAAGTTACTGCTTTATAAGGATTTCTTTTCCACATCATGTCATCGTTAAGCGCGTTCAGGTTTCCGTTATCGAAAGCTTCATCCATTTTATAATACGCAGCGAAATCAAATACGGAGCTGTTGGCATTATTCGCCCACCATTCCAGTGTATTTACGTTTGAATCCCATAGCTCACCGACGGAAAAGCCTCCCACATTAGCATTCCATGTATTCACCACCCATGGTCCGAAACCTTTTACATAATCAAATCTCCAGCCGTCAAATTTCATTACATTTTTGTAATACTTCCCCACAGAATCATCCCTTTCCCACAGCCAGCTCTGCACATAAGGATTGGCATGACAAAGATCCGGAAAGCCTCCGAAAGCACCTTCATCATTATTCCCATAGGAATTTTTGTAGAAATCATTGTAATTCCTGGTAAATTTCCCTGAAGCCACACCAGAAAAGTTTGTCCACGTATTGGTTCCTGTATACGGGTTGGCTTCCGACTGGCCGCCACTGTTGTGGTTGATCACAATATCCGCATACACCTGCATATTTTCCGCATGAGCTTTTGTAATTAAGGCTTCCAGCTCAGTTCTGGAACCGAATCGGGTTTCAATGCTCCCATTTTGATTGTAATTTCCGAAATCGTAATAATCAGTAGGATCATATCCCATTGAATAAGGCCCGTTTTGAGCTTTTGAAGCCGGCGGCAGCCAGACTGCACCGATTCCGGCATTGGACCAGTCGGTAATTTTTCCTTTTACGGTATTCCACCAGTTTCCGCCATCAGGAACATCCCAATAAAATCCCTGCATAAGAACGCTTCCTCCGGGTCCCGCTACAAATTTTGCAGTAGAAGAAGTTCCGGTGCTGAAAGGCCGCCCGTCATGCGTGGTGACATTCACAATTTTGTTGTGAACTTCCTGTTTTTTTGGATTTTCAATGGTCATTTCATCATTGTCCTGACAGGAACTTACAAGCCCTAAAGCCAGCATAGAAAGTAAAAAGTGTGTTTTTTTCATATTGAAAGTTTTAATTATTAAACCATTAACTAAAATACAATTTTATTAAATTAAATTCTTTCCGCAGTGAAATATTTTTCATTTTTAATAACAAACTATTAAATAGCATTATTTAAATTTTCATTAAAAAAGTATAAACTTTAAAGATTTTCGGTACAATTTTTCCATTAATCCATATATTTGCATACTATGGAATATAACACCCAAAAACCTCAGCTTCATATGCCGGAATACGGCAGAATTATACAACAGTTGGTTGAGCGTTGCAAAGAGCTTTCCAATAAAGAGGAAAGAAACGAAATGGCAACAGCAATCATCGATTTTATGGGTCAGAGAAATCCCCAGCTTCGCGATGAAGAAAATTATAATCATAAACTTTGGGATCACCTTTTTATTTTGGCTAATTATGATCTTGATGTAGATTCACCATATCCTTTTCCTACCAGAGAACAGCTTGCGGAAAAGCCTAAAAGAATGGAATACCCTAAACTTCAGGGAGATTTTAAATTTTACGGAAAAAGTATTCTTCAGTTAATAGAAAAAGCAATTGAACTTGAGCCTGGCGACGAAAAAGAAGCCCTGATAGAGGTAATTGCCAACAATATGAAGAAATCTTACAATGTATATAATAAAGAGCATGTAACGGATGATGTAATTTTCCGTCATCTGAAGGAACTTTCGGAGAACAGGCTGGATCTTACCGGTATTGAAACCCTTGAAAAGAGTAAGATCTATTACACCACCAACAACAACCGAAATAATAACAACAATAATAGAAATAACAAAAACCAGTCGAACAATAAAAAAAGACACAACAATAATAATCATAAAAACAGAAAGTAAAAATGAGTGGAACATTTCAAATACGAGGAGGAAAAAGATTGCATGGTGAAATAACGCCACAAGGAGCAAAAAATGAAGCTCTACAGATTCTTTGTGCCGTTTTATTAACAGACGACGAAGTCCGAATTAAAAATATTCCTGATATCCATGACGTAAACAGGCTTATTGAAATTCTGGGAGATTTCGGAGTAAAAGTAACCAAAAACGGGCAGGGAGATTTTACTTTCAAAGCTGATAAAGTAAATTTTGATTATATAAAATCAAGCGAATTCAAAAAAGACGGAGCAAAACTGAGAGGTTCTATCATGCTGATGGGACCAATGCTTGCCAGATACGGTGAAGCTTATATGCCGACTCCGGGTGGTGATAAAATCGGTAGAAGAAGACTGGATACCCATTTCCAGGGCCTTGTGGAGCTTGGTGCAGAATTTAATTATGATGAGGATGAATATTTCTATTCTTTAAAAGCAAAAGAACTTAAAGGGAAATTTATCCTTTTGGAAGAGGCATCCGTAACAGGAACAGCCAATATTATCATGGCTGCCGTTTTAGCAAAAGGAAAAACAAGGATATACAACGCAGCCTGCGAACCTTATCTTCAGCAATTGTGTAAAATGCTGAACAGAATGGGGGCTAATATTTCCGGAATCGGATCTAATTTAGTAACCATTGAAGGGGTGGAATATCTTCGCGGAACAGAACATACGATGCTCCCTGATATGGTGGAAATCGGTTCATGGATAGGCCTTGCAGCCATGACAAAATCTGAAATTACAATAAAAAATGTCAACTGGAATCAGCTTGGTGTTATCCCGAATACATTCAGAAAACTGGGAATAGAGCTTGAGCAGAGCAATGATGATATTTTCATTCCGGCACAGGAAAATTATAGGATACAGAAGTTTATTGACGGATCTATCCTGACTATTTCTGATGCACCGTGGCCTGGCTTCACCCCGGATTTGCTTTCAATTATTCTGGTCGTGGCGACTCAGGCGAAAGGAAGTCTTTTGGTTCACCAGAAAATGTTTGAATCCAGACTATTCTTCGTTGATAAACTGATTGATATGGGTGCACAGATTATTTTGTGTGATCCTCACAGAGCAACAGTAATCGGGCTAAACCAGGAAGCACCTTTACGCGGTACAACGATGGTTTCGCCGGATATCAGAGCCGGAAACGCGCTTCTTATCGCTGCACTTTCTGCAGAAGGAAAATCAATCATCCATAATATCGAACAGATCGACAGAGGATATGAGAATATCGACGGGAGGCTGAAAGCGATTGGGGCTGATATTGAGAGAATTTAATTTAACAAAGCTAGAAGTTAGAAATTAGAGGTTAGAAGTTAGTTTTGCCTTTAATTATTATAAATCAAAAGCGTTCGGTTTTCACTGAACGCTTTTTTTGTAATTAAAACTATATGAACCGCTTACGAATATTTTCTGCAGACATACTCTACAGTTGTATTCAAAAGTTTATTATTATTCAGATACGATTCCAATTGGTTGTAATCTTCTGAATTTACATGGATGTAAAGCTGTACAGAACCAAAGCTGCGACCGTTCATGTATTCCACATTGGCCGACAGCACCCTGTGGCAGATCCCAAACTGATTGTAAATGATATTCATCAAATGCTCAAATTTCATTTTGCCATTCAATTCTATTTCGACTATCAATTCTTTTTTTGGCAGATTCAGCTTGCTTTCTAAAACCTGGAGTTTGGGATTTGGTGTAATCATTAGTCCGCTTTTTTTGTTATTAACTCATTTATTTAATTCTTAGACAAAAATATAAAATTTTATTAGTCTATAAAATTAGTAGGATAATAATTTTCAATTTTAACATTTATTTTTTCTTCATTTATAAGCTTTGGTTAAAACCAGTTGAATTTTTTAATAAAAAAACGGGCTAAAGCCCGTTCTGTCAGTATAATATTTAATACATATTATTTTAATTCCTTTATCCGTTCCAGTTTGTCGGAAGCTGCCAGGCCATTGGGATTACAGCCTAATTCACCTTCAGGAACTTTAAGGTTTTTCTTTTGATAAAACTGCTCCCAGAATTCATTGATTTTTCCGGTTTTAGGATCAATAAAAGTCATCGGCTCCAACCTGAAAATATGCTCCTTCCGAAAAGCCCTCTCTATAAAATCTGAACAGTAATAGGAATTTTCATCAAGAATATAATTGAAATTATAAGGCTTCCCCAACATTGACTCTGCTTTTTCCAATGCCTCTGGTATCGAATGCTGATATTGAGGTTTCAAACGGTAAATAATTACTTTTTGACCTTCATCTGACTGATCTTTAATAAAATCCCTCAAAGATTGTCTTTGAGAACCGCCTTTCGGTGCAGCATGCAGCACAAATGAACCTCTATCAGTTTTTTCTAAAATACCGATGTGGTCAAAAGATGCATTTTTTTGCTTTTGGGTAACATTATTAATTGCTCCCGAAAGCCCAGCTTCTTTTGCTGTGACAAACAGGAGATCACCATTTTTTAAATCAGAAAGTGCAGAATTTTTGCAATGTAAAAGCAAACATAAAAATAATGCAAACGCAAAAGGTTTCAGTAAAAAATTATTTTTTAAAATTACTTTCATAACATTCTATCCAGTCCTGAACCGTCATTTTTTTACTTACTTCCGCCAATAATTCCAAAGGAATATCATCCATTTTCTTGAAACGGACACAAGATTTCCCCATATCCAGCTTTCTTTTGGAATGTTTCGGAAATTCTTCTACAAACCAGTCCAAAAGTTCCGGCTTTGCATAGATTCCCATGTGATAAAAAGCGATAAAATTTTTCTGTGAAGCCAGTGAAATAAAAGGAAGCGGGGTGTTTGGTGTACAATGGTAACCTGCAGGATAAGTCTCCAAAGGAACATTCCAGCCAACCATGCCGTAGCTGGTCCCCTGCTGAAATCCTTCCGGTAGATTATCATTAATCGTATTGAATATTTTTTCGAATATCTCCTGTCTTTCCTCCGGAATTTTAGAGATATAATCTTGTACGGAACTAGCTTGAATCTGCATTTCGATTGAGTTTTTATTGATTATTCAAAATAACAAAATTTTGATGAAAAAGAGCTTTTGATTTCGCTAAAAATGAAGATAAAAAAAGACAGCCATACATTTTGTATGGCCGTCTTCATTATTATTTAAGTCTAAAAATTATTTCTTAATAGCTTTAGTTGTTGACTTAGAACCATCTTTAAAAGTAACAATTACCATATATACTCCTGAATTTAATTCATTTAAATTCAATTCTTTTCCAGGATTTTCAATAGTTTTCACCACTCTTCCAGACATATCTGCGATAGAAACAGACTTCACATCTTTAGTTTCTGCAATGTATAATACATCTTTGAATGGGTTTGGATATACTTTGATCTCGTTTTTCTTAACAGCTGTTTCTGCAGTAGATAAACCTGTCTGTGTAAGAGAGAAATCATCAAATCCCATATAATACGGATCTGTTGTTGTATTGAAAGCTTTAATTCCAAAAGTGTAACTTCCTGTAGCTGTCGGTACATAAGTAACAGTTACTTTAGTATAGTTTGTGCTATTACCACCACCTGTTGCCACCTGATCAGATGTAATAAACGTATTTAAACTCGTAGCTCCTGCTGCTGCCTGATCCGTATTCACCATTACTTCATTTTGCCATCCTGCATAGCCGTCACCTACCCAGTAGAATGAGAATTCATAGGAATTTCCTGCTGTTAAAGCAAATGTAGGTGTCCAAAGGTATGCTGCATTGGTATATGGATAATAAATCGTTATATAATTCGGTGCAGATTTAGGATCATTATAAGTCTGCTGAGAAGCATTTCCTGTCGTAAAGTTATAATTAGAAGAGCTTCCTCCTGGAGTCTGTTTCCAACAATTTGGAACTATTGCTGATCCCGTAGTTGTCATTCCGTCAAAGTTTTCAGTCCAAGGGAAAGTGCTTACCGGAACACAAAGCGTGGTAAATGTCGCTGGAGCAGCACTCCAGATACTCTTATCCGTAGCAGTACAGTTAGATCTTACCCAAACATAATATGTTGTAGATGCTGCCAAGCCGCTTAAAGGTGCGGATGTAGTAGTAGACGTTACAGAATTACTAGCATCTAATACAGTAGCTGATGTAGGAGCCGTATTACTTGTGCTGTAATATACTTCATATCCGCTCGCAGGAACTGAAGAAGGAGCTGTCCATGCAATTGCTGCTGAGTTTACAGTAACATTGGATGATGTAACCGCAGTCGGCTCTAAACAGCTAGGAATTTGCTGAACAGTAATATCGTCCAGATAAATACTACGGAAAGTACCTCCCATACCATGTTTGAATGCCAGTTGAACATCAGAACCAGCTGGAATATTAACTGTATATAATGTTTGAGTATTTGTTAAAGTAATAGGAGAACCTATTTGTGTAAAAGTTGCAGGATCTGTAGGGTTTGATATAGTACCTACTATCACAGAATAACCGTTTGATCCTGATTTTGCGTAGAATCTCACACGCTTAGTACCGTCTGAAAGGTTTATAGTAGGAGGTGAAACCAACATCTGGCTACCTGTAGAAGCAGACGAATTATACATGTAATAAGAATTAGGAGATGAATACGGATTTGATGCCGCTACATAACCATACCCCGCAAATGATGCACTTTCTAAATAAGACCAACAGCTTGGTGCATTATTATTGGATGAAGAACCTGTACTTGTAGTATCAAAATTTTCTGTATATGGAACAGTAAATGTAGAACAAGCCGTTTTGAATGTTCCTGCAAAAGACCAGATACTTTGGCTCGTTGCAGAACTACAGTTGCTTCTTACCCAGTAATAATAATTTGTATTGGAATTAAGACCACCTATCGTTGTGCTTGTACCCGATACTCCAGAATAAGTAGGAGTTACTGAGCTGGCTGGTGTCGTATTGGTAGTACTGTGATAAACATCATAACTTACTGCATTTGCCGAAGCTGTCCATGAAACCAACGCAGAGTTAGCCGTAATACTTGCCGGAGCCTGTAAAACAGGAGGCGTACAATCTGAATAAGCATCTACAGAAAAAGCAAAAACGTTCGGAATTCCGGAACCGCTTGCTTTCGTTACCGTAACACTCTGGATAAGCTTCGTCTGGTTCGCAGCATCTATTGCCAGCTGAGACTGATACAATCTCGGGTTTGTTCCACCTCCGGATTCTAGGACATCAGTATCCCTGTTAATCCTTCCGATTCCCTGAATGGCGAAATTCGTTCCCCCATACCAATCCGAAAGGCTGATATTAGAGAATGTCTGGGAAGTACCATCCGTAAAATTAGCCACAACATTCACAACCGAAGTTCCGCTACCGCTTGTAGAAAGCATGTATAGCGAAAAAGCTGCTTTTGGTGTAGTAAAAGTAAGGGTTCCTGAGTCATTCGCAGCAGCTAACCTCAAAGAGTTATTTGCACTTAAATTCCCCAACTGGAAACTCAACCCGGGCGTTGTTGCCTGCGCAGAATTAATAATCCCATTACTCGGAATACCATAAGTAAGTGGTGTACTGGCGGCCGTTGCCTGGAAATCTGTAGATACAAACGCAAAGGAAACTCCGTCTACATCCGTAGTTGTAGAATTAAGGGCGGCCCTACTCCGTTAGCAATCACATCTGCTGAAAAACCTGAACTCACAGGCATTTGCTGGAAATTTTGAGCTGCCACTGAACCGGCAGTCAATAGAGCTATCGCATTAAAAGTTCCAAAAAGTAGTTTTAATTTCATATTTACTAGTTGTTATGGGTGTAAATTTATAAAAAAAACAAGATAAAATGCATTTTAATAAAATTTTTTCAAAATAATTTAAAATACTTTATATAAAATACTTTTTAGTCACTTTTCCATGAAATAATTAATCATAAAAAAATACCTGTTATTAAGGATTTTACCGATACATAAACGGCAAATAATTAAAAATAATTAAAAACGAAAAATATCGCTCTATTCATAATTTTAATATTGGGAAATTAAATCTTATTTTTGCCATACAAATTTTTGAACAATGCCGAATATTTCAAACAGAGCACAACACATGCCGCCGTCGCCGGTAAGAAAACTGGTTCCTTTTGCCCTTAAAGCAAAACAAAAAGGAATAAAAGTATATCACCTGAATATCGGGCAGCCTGATATTGAAACTCCGGAAACGGCCCTTAATGCTTTAAAAAATATTGATTTAAAAGTATTGGAATACGCTCTTTCTGAAGGAAATATTGAATACAGAAAAGCACTTACGGAATATTACCACTCCCTGGACTTTACAGATCTTACGCCGGATAACTTCATTGTTACAAACGGTGGATCTGAAGCGTTGAACTTTGCCATCTCAACATTATGTGATGATGGTGATGAGGTAATTATTCCAGAACCTTATTATGCAAATTACAACGGTTTTACAAGTACTTTCAATGTGAATGTAGTTGCTGTACCTTCAACAATAGATACGGGATTTGCACTTCCTCCGATTGAAGAATTCGAGAAAAAAATCACGGATAAAACGAGAGCTATTATTATCTGTAACCCGGGAAACCCTACAGGTTATCTTTACACCCGCGAAGAGCTTCAAAAATTGGCCGATATAGCCCTGAAGCATGACATTGTAGTAATCTCCGATGAGGTATACAGAGAATATGTTTATGACGGAAAACAGCAGGTTTCCATGCTTGCTTTCCCTGAGCTTAGTGAAAACTGCATCATTATAGATTCAGAATCAAAACGTTACTCAATGTGCGGGGTGAGAATCGGGTGTATGATTACCCGTTCCAAAAAAATCCATGATGCGGCAATGCTTTTTGCACAGGCAAGACTGAGCCCTGTTTTATTGGGACAAATCGCCGCTACTGCTGCTCACCAGAACGACGGAGCCTACATAAGATCCGTAAGAGAAGAATATACACACAGAAGAAACGTTCTAGTTGATTTATTGAACGAAATCCCGGGTGTTATCTGCCCGAAACCGAAAGGAGCTTTCTACTGTGTTGCAGAGCTTCCGGTAGATGATACAGAAAAATTTGCTCAGTGGCTGCTGGAAGTATATTCCAACCACGGAGAAACAATTATGATAGCACCGGCAGGAGGCTTTTACAGCAATCCGGAATTAGGTAAAAAGCAGGTAAGAATTGCTTATGTTTTAAAAGAGCAGGATCTGAGAAGAAGCGCCGCTATTTTGCGAGATGCTCTGGAAGTTTACAGATCTCAATTCGGACTTTAATTTTAAAATAAAACTTACTATGTCAGCAATAAAAAATCTAGGTTTGAAAATATCTTTCCCGGTATTTTTGTTGCTGATATTTTTTTCCTGCGACAGCAAGAAAAATGAGGCCGCACCTTTCGGTCCGAATGAAATTATTTCCGTAAATTACTCTGATATCGGAGGCGAGCTGGGAAATTACAAAATCGTAAAAGTCACTAAAGATTCTATTCATCTGGAAACAGGAATTACCCAGAATAAAATTCATAAAGAATGGAAATCTGCCATCGCACCGCAAACCTGGAAACAGATAATATCAACTATTGATGTGGGAACTTTAGACAAAATCAAAAGCTCTCCCAGCAAACAATCTGTAGACGGAATGGATGAAACATTCCAGATCAGAACACGGAAAAAGTACCACGCTTACGTAAATTCTTTTGCCGATACGGTCTATTACAAGCAATTACAAAAATTAAAAGATCAAATCCAAAATATTCTTCCTCAAGAATACCAATAACCGATGCACGAAAATTTTTCACTTAAGCCCTACAACACTTTCGGAGTGGATGCAAAAGCAAGATACTTCACCGAAATACACTCTGTAGAAGAATTAAAAGAAGCTTTAAACTTCTCAATCTCGGAAAATCTTCCTCTCCTTTTTCTGGGTGGAGGAAGCAATATTTTGCTGACACAGGACTTTGAAGGATTGGCTATTAAATTAAGTTTAAAAGGAATCCACGAAGATCTTATTGATGAGAACGAAGTATTGGTGACATCCAAATCAGGTGAAAACTGGCATGAATTTGTACTGTTCTGCCTCGAAAAAAATTATGGCGGGCTGGAAAACCTTTCCCTGATTCCGGGAAATGTAGGAACTTCACCGATGCAGAATATCGGAGCTTACGGCACGGAAATTAAAGATACTTTTGTGAGCTGTACTGTTTTAAACCTTGAAAATCTTCAGCTGGAAAGCTTCAACCTTGAACAATGTAAGTTTGGGTACAGGGATTCCGTTTTCAAGCAGGAAGGAAAAGGAAAATATGTGATCCTGGAAGTTACCTTCAGATTAACCAGAAAAAATCACAACATCAAAACAGAATATGGTGCCATAAAATCCGAATTGGAAAATATGGGTGTTGATAAACCTACCATTCAGGATATTTCAAAAGCCGTCATCACTATCAGACAAAGTAAATTACCTGATCCGAAAGAAATCGGAAATGCAGGAAGCTTTTTTAAAAATCCTACCATTACTTTAACTCAATTTGAAGAACTGCAACAGGAATTCCCAAATATCCAGGGATATCCGAATGGAGATTTTGTAAAAGTTCCCGCCGGATGGCTTATCGAGCAATGCGGATGGAAGGGAAAACAGATTGGAAATGTGGCTTCCCATAAATTGCAGTCACTGGTTATTATCAATGCCACAGGAAATGCAACAGGTAAGGAAATTTTCGATTTTTCAACACAGATTATTGATTCTGTAAAAGAAAAATTCGGGATTGAGCTGGAGAGGGAGGTGAATATCATTTAAATTTTTCTTACTTCATTCATGACAAGCCTTACAATTTATTACTAGGTTTATGCAAAATAAGTTCAGCGTAAACCTAACAGGTTTTAAAAACCTGTTAGGTTTGAATAATTAATCAATACTCTCACAATCACATAAAGATAAAAACACAGTATGAAAATCACTATTCTCGGAGCCGGAAATATGGGCTTGTCTTTTTCGAAATCATTTCTTAAATATGAATTGATAAAGCCCGAAAATCTACATTTAATTACAAGAAATCAAACTAAGTTTTCAAAAATATCAGAAGAATTTCCAAAGTCGAAAATTTCAACTTTTGATGAGGTGAAAGAATTGGATGCAGACTTAATTATTATCGCTGTAAAACCACAGGATTTCCAGCATGTGGCGGAAAATTTCCAATGCAAGCTGAAAGAAAACCAGATGGTTCTGTCCATTATGGCAGGAATTAAAATTGAGAAAATTCAAAAATTATTACAGCATCCGCTGGTTGTAAGAGCGATGCCGAATTCTCCTACCCTTTTAGGAATGGGAATTACGGGTTACACCTCTGCAGAAGGCATTTCTTTCAGTCAGCTGATCAATATTGAAAGATTGCTGAACTCCACAGGAAGATCCGTTTATCTGGAAAATGAAGAATTGCTGGATGGCGTTACAGCCCTTTCGGGAAGCGGGCCCGCATATTTCTATTACATTATTGATGCAATGATCAAAGCTGGTGTGGAAATGGGAATCGACGAAAATTTATCCAAACTTTTTGTACAGCAAACAATGTTGGGCGCGTATCATCTGATCAATAATTCTGACAAAAATTTAGAAGAACTCATCAAGGACGTTGCTTCAAAAGGCGGAACCACAGAAGCAGCACTGAAAACCTTTAACGAAAATAATTTAAAAGAAATTTTGAAAAACGGCATTCTGAACGCTGAAAAACGCGCGAAGGAATTGAATGGGTAGTTTGTAGATACATGCTTTATCGAATTTATTATACTAAAATTTCCGCTGAATAGCGGAAATTCTTATTTAGCATATGATTCATTTTCCCATTCAAATGTTTTTTCAACTCCAAATCTCAAACTGACTATTTTACCTGTACTTCCTGCTACTTGAGCTTTATTCATATAGCTAGCAGCTTTATCATCTTTCAATTTAATATAATCTTTCATTTGGATTTTAGTAAAATTATCAAACTGTGGATTATAATCAATTTTGGTTTTATTGTCATAATCTACTTTAATAGCTTTCCACAAATCATAATTTTTACCATCTACTCTCACATCAAGAATTGCTCCTGGAAGACCATAAAACTTAAATGGGCCAACTGAATAAGGAATTTCTTCCGTAAAATATGCAGTTATAGGTGAGCCTCTGAAGATAGCAGTTGCCTTGATGCATTCATAACCAAGTATCTTTTTAGTAATCTTATAATCTATTGACCATTTTATATTTGGAACATTATCATGAATAAAATAATCATCAGCATTGTCAATATACTGTGTGTAAAAAAAATCTCTATTTTTATTTTCAGAACTTATTTTAGAAATAAAATAAAAATCTTTATGTACTTTACTTTTCCCGCTACCATCACTAAACATAATATTACCATCCTGTTTTGATAATACATTTACACCATCTGTGTAAAGGTCTTCATAAACGTTCGCAATGGGAGAACGTACATTTAAATACTGTATATGAATTGTTTTTTGAGAAGATAATATTCCAAAAAAAGAGATAAGAAAAATAAAAAGATACTTCTTCATAAATAATTAATTTACATCATTACTCATCTGCTGGACTCTATAACCCTGTGCCCTCAATCCTGCAATTACACCAGATTGATAAGCCATACATGAATTAAGATTAGGCTGATCAGATGTATACATTTGTTGACCTGTAACTTCTCCTAGACTGTTATAAAAAGTAACGGTAATTCCACATAATTGAAAAACTACAGTAGCTTTTTTAGTCTTCACATTTTTAGTTTCAAAATTGCCTTTTGCACTTACAAATCCAGCAACTCCGAAAGCTGCTAGTAATAAAAATTTTTTCATTGTTTTAAAAATTAAAGTTATAAAATATTTATTTCACACCGCCAAGATATTTACACTTCACTTATTCCACAACAACCAACAGTTATAAAATCAACAACCGTTGGTTGTCATTTTAAAAAGTATTACTTTAGCACTAAATTCTATATTTTATGAGTTTAGAAACAAAACTTCGCAAACTAAGAGAACAAAAAGGCTGGTCACAAATGGATGTAGCTCATCAATTAGATATTTCCCAATCTGCTTATAATAAGTGGGAAGCGGGACAGGCGAAACCAACTTTACAAAATCTACAGAAAATAGCTGATGTTTTTGAGGTTGATTTTGTAGACTTACTACAAGCACAAGTTCCAAATATTGATATGTCTAATGCAAAATTTGAAAATTCACAAAGTTTAATTTTTGAATCAACAATCAATACAATTAATTATACGTCTCCAGAATTAATTACTCAAATAATGGACAATCAAAACCAAATGGCAAAATTGATGGAAAGCCAGAGTAAATTAATCGAAAGTTTATTGAAAAAATAAGTTTTTGTGCTTCGAGAGCCTCAGCATGACATTGCAAATACTAACTGTTTTTAATATTATACAATTTATTGGAACATATTTATAAGCGAATAGTATTAGAAATGTCATGCTGAGGCTCTCGAAGCATCTCTTTTTATTATCAGACTATCCAATTATCAAATCTTCTTTCGATAAATTTTTTCATCAAAAATCCCAAATACACTCCAAACGTATTCAGAATAACATCATCTATTTCAAAAATACCCATTCTTGTAAAATACTGAAGCGCCTCAACAATAAAAATCGTTGAAATAAAGGCAAAAAGAAGACTTTTCAGATCATTAAATTTCGGAAAAACCCATCCTAAAAACCCAAAAGGAACAAACATCACAATGTTTCCCAACACAATCACCACAATATCCTTCCAGGAGGCCGGACCTTTGATAAAATTAATGGTGGAAACAATAGGTTCAATGGTCAGCAGGTTATCATCATACCGAAATCTGCCCATCCCCAGAAACAGAAGGTAGAGCAAAAATAAAGTATAGGGAACAATAACAATTTTATAAAATTTCTTTAACATCAATTGCAAATTTATTCATTTCAAAAACATTAAATTTGTATGTTAAATAAATTTAATGAAATACATCTTACTTACGCTCATTTCAGCGATGCTGCTGTCTGTATCATGGCCTACCTACGGGGTTCCTTTTTTTATATTTTTTGCCCTTGTTCCGCTTTTGATGATGGAGCACGGGGTTTCAAAATTTTCAGATTACAAAAGAAAAAGCTGGGTGGTTTTCGGGCTTTCTTACGTGTGTTTTGTGATTTGGAATATCGTGACAACGGGATGGCTGTACGGATCCAAAAATCCGGATGGAAGCCATTCTCTGATGGCAGTGGTATTTCCTGTTTTGGTTAATTCTTTCCTATATTCCCTTGTTTTTCAATGCTATCATTGGTACAAAAATGCTCAGGGAACCTATTGGGGACTGGCTTTTTTCATCGCTATATGGATGAGCTTTGAAAAATTTCACCTGGGGTGGGAACTGACATGGCCGTGGCTTAATTTAGGAAACGTATTTTCAGAATATCCCAAATTTATTCAGTGGTATGATACTTTAGGTGCTACAGGCGGAAGCTTCTGGATCTTATTGGTGAATGTATTATTTTTCTATACAGTGAGAACCTGGGAAGCCGGAAGAAAAAGAAAGGATCTTATTAAAAACTCTTCTATTCTTGCAGGTTTAATCATTATTCCAATGGTTATTTCCCTGATTAAATATAACAATTTTAATGAGAAACAAATCGGGCAGGTCAATGTATTGCTGCTTCAGCCGGATCTTGACCCCTACGCCGAAAAATATTCCAAAGACAGTATCGTTATTGAAAATGATCTTTTAAATCTGGCAGAAAAAAATTCTGCAGGCAAGATAGATTACTATATCGCTCCCGAAACTGCGCTTCCCGGAAGAGGCTCCATCTCCGAAACCGCTTTTGAAAAGAGTGTAATTTTGAATAATCTTAAAAACTTCCTTTCAAAACATCCGGGGTCTGTATTTTCAACAGGAATTTCTTCTCATAAATTCTACACCAGCAAAGAAAATCTTCCCAAAGAAGCTTATCAGCTGAATCAGGGACTTTGGGTGGAAAGCTTTAATTCTGCCGTTCAGGTGATCCCAAATCAGAAAGTGGAAGTTTACCACAAAGGAAAACTGGTTCCGGGCGTTGAAATTTTCCCTTATATGAACTATTTAAAGCCTATTTTAGGCGATGCAATGCTTAATTTGGGAGGAACGGTGGCTTCATTGGGAACAGATAAAGAACGGGTAGCTTTTTCGAACCCTTATAATAAAGGAAAAATAGCTCCGATTATTTGCTATGAAAGTATTTATGGTGAGTTTACGGGTGATTATGTAAAAAAAGGAGCCAACTTCCTCGCTATTATGACCAACGACTCGTGGTGGGGTGTTACAGAAGGCCACAAACAGCTTTTATCCTACGCAAAATTAAGAGCCATTGAAACCAGAAGAGAAATTGCCCGTGCCGCAAACAGTGGAATTTCTGCTCATATTGATGCGAAAGGAGAAGTAATTGCAGATACTTTTTATGGTGATCAAACGGCTTTATTTGCAAGAATAAATCTTTATGATGAAATGACTTTTTATACGAGAGCCGGAGATCTGCTTTCCCGATTTTCGATTTTTGCTTTAGGGTTTTTATTGTTTTATTTATTAATTAAATGGTTTCAGAATAAGACAAAGAAGGCGTAAAAGGAATGGAAGAATGAAGCCGAAGATGGAAGAGTTGCATGAGTACTGTAATAATTACTTAAAAGAGTAAACAAGGCTTTTGTGAAACTTTTGTGAAAATAATATTTAAATTTATTTTTAAGCTTAAAGAATTATCAGATAACATTCCATATCAGTGCCTTTGGCGGTTAAGCGTTGTTTCGGAAGAAAATCGCTGTTATGAATCAATAAGTTATTTACAAATAATTTCTAAAAGATTTGTCTATCTAAAAAATTCTTCGTTATTTTGCAACCTCAAATATTATAGTACAAATAAGAACATCGAGATATGTCAAGAATTTGCCAAATAACAGGAAAGCGTGCAATGGTTGGTAACAACGTTTCTCACGCTAATAACAAAACGAAGCGTCGTTTTGAAATTAACTTATTGGAGAAGAAGTTTTACCTTCCGGAGCAAGATAAGCACGTAACACTGAAAGTATCAGCTCATGGATTGAGAGTGATTAACAAGATTGGAATCGAGGAAGCTATTGAAAGAGCTACCAGAAACGGATTGATTAAAAAGAATTAATAAATCATGGCAAAAAAAGGAAACAGAGTTCAAGTAATCCTTGAATGTACAGAGCATAAAGAAAGCGGTATGCCGGGAATGTCAAGATACATTTCTACAAAAAATAAAAAGAACACAACTGAAAGATTGGAATTGAAAAAGTACAATCCTGTTCTTAAGAAGGTAACTGTTCACAAAGAAATTAAGTAATTTATAAAAGATAATTTACCATGGCAAAGAAAGTAGTAGCAACCCTACAAAGCGGACAGTCAAAAAAAATGACTAAAGTGGTGAAAATGGTGAAGTCTTCTAAATCAGGAGCTTACGTTTTCGAAGAAAAAGTAATGAATGCAGACGAAGTAGACGGTTATTTGAAAAAATAATCTACACTTTATTTACAATATAAAAAACTACTCATTTTTTGGGTAGTTTTTTTGTTATCTTTGCTTTTAATCTAGCTGGAAGTCAGAAGCTGGAGGCTGAAAGTTAAAACAAAAATAAAATTGTAAACTTCAGGCTCCTGCTCCTAATTTCCATCATTTAAACATAAAATTCCGTAATTCATAAGATGAGTTGGTTTAAGAATATTTTTAAAAAAGAAGAGAAAGAAACTTTAGACAAAGGCCTGGAAAAATCCAGCCAGGGTTTCTTCGAAAAAATGACGAAAGCCGTAGTCGGTAAAAGCAAAGTAGACGATGAAGTTCTGGATGATCTGGAAGAAATACTTATTGCTTCAGATGTGGGCGCGTCTACCACCATCAAAATTATAGAAAGAATTGAAGAACGTGTTGCCCGTGACAAATACGTGGGTGTAAGCGAACTGGATAAGATTCTCAGGGACGAAATTTCAGGATTGCTTCTTGAAAACCCACATGCCGGAACAGGAAATATTGACACTTCCAAAAAACCTTATGTAATCATGGTTGTAGGAGTAAATGGTGTAGGTAAAACCACAACCATTGGAAAACTTGCCCATCAGTTTAAATCCGAAGGAAAAAAGGTGATTTTGGGAGCAGCAGACACGTTTAGAGCGGCAGCTGTCGATCAATTAGTCATCTGGAGTGAAAGAGTCGGTGTTCCTATCGTAAAGCAGGATATGGGCTCTGATCCCGCATCCGTGGCCTTTGATACGGTACAGAGTGCAGTTGCACAAAATGCAGATGTTGTTATTATAGATACAGCCGGACGACTTCACAACAAAGTAAACCTGATGAATGAGCTATCCAAAATCAAAAGGGTGATGCAGAAAGTAATTCCTGATGCGCCTCATGAGATTTTACTGGTTCTTGACGGCTCCACAGGGCAAAATGCTTTTGAGCAGGCAAAACAGTTTACGGCAGCCACGGAAGTGAATGCATTAGCAGTTACAAAACTGGACGGAACCGCAAAAGGAGGCGTGGTGATCGGTATTTCAGATCAGTTCCAGATTCCTGTAAAGTATATTGGTGTCGGAGAAAAGATGCAGGATCTGCAATTATTCAATGGTACGGAATTTGTAGATTCGTTCTTCAAGAAAAGATGATATTAATCATATTTTCCAAACTTAGCAATACTCAAACTTCATTAAATATTAACAATTTAAAAAATTTGCAACTATGGGAATTTTAACATGGATTATCTTCGGGCTTATCGCCGGAGCAATCGCAAAAATGATTATGCCAGGAAACCAGGGAGGCGGCTGGCTTATCACAATTATTCTGGGGATTTTAGGAGCCTTTATTGGCGGAGCAATCGGGGTGTATGTCCTTCACTGGGGTGATGTGGATTCTTTCTGGAATTTCAGAAGCTGGATCTTAGCCATCGGCGGGGCACTTATCATACTCTGGATTTACGGTATGGCAACAAGGAAAAATACCTGATAATTTTAAATAAATAAAACGGCGGATTTGAAATTTCAAATCCGCCGTTTCTTTGTACAATATAATTTAGTTTAGTTGATTTTTATCTGGTAAGGCATTTCCATTTTCACCTCAGACTGTAATTTTCTTTTTTCCACAATCTGATTCATGATTTCATAATTAGACTTGCCTATTTTATTTTTAATGATTCTTGCTGAAATATCATCTTCATTCAGATCATTAAATATTTGTTCAAAAGGAGTCATTTTTTTCGGGTAGGAAGACACTGCATAGGATTTTAGACCTGCTTTCTGAGCTGCAAATTTCACTGCATCATTTAAAGTTCCCAATTCATCCACAAGCCCAATCTGCTTAGCTCTCACACCACTCCAAACTCTTCCGCCGCCTACATTATCAATCTGCTCGAAAGTCTGCTTTCTGTTTTGAGTAACGAAATGCACGAATCTTTTGTATGTTCCCTCAACGCTTCTTGTAATCATACTTACCCCGTATGGTGTAACACCGTTTAACGAAGAATAATACATAGAGTTAGCATTAGTAGCAACAATATCACCACGAATCCCATTTTTATTAGCGATATCTTTAAAGTAAGGAATAACCCCGAAAACTCCGATAGAACCTGTAATTGTATTCGGCTCCGAATAAATTTTATCCGCCGCCATCGCAATATAATACCCTCCTGAAGCTGCATAATCCCCGAAAGAAACAATAAGCGGCTTTTTCTTTTTTAGCTGCTTAAGCTCAAATAAAATTTCGTCTGATGCATTAGCGCTTCCTCCCGGAGAATTAACCCTGAATACAACAGCTTTTACCTTATCATTTTCCTGAAGGTCTTTAATGTATTTAATATACTTTTCTGATTGAATATCATTATAATCATTCCCACCGGTAATGGAACCTGAAGCATACAGCACCGCCACTTTATCTCCTGATTTTTCATCATCAGAATAAGAAGCAATATATTTTCCTAAAGAAATTTTATTTAATTTTTCATCTTCTTTCAGGCTTAATTTTGATTTAATCAGCTGGTCATATTCTGTTTTCTGAATTAATTTATCAGCAAGCTTATACTTTAATCCCAACTCAGGAATCATACCATACAGACTATCCACCACCGTTCTGAACTGTGCCGTATCAATCTTTCTGGAAACAGCAATTCTTGATGAAGTATTTTTCCATATATCATTAAGCAGTGTTTCCAGCTGCTCTTTATTTTCCGGTGAAATATCATTTCTTAAATACGGCTCTACCGCAGATTTAAATTTCCCGTGACGGATAACTTCTATCCCTATTCCATATTTATCAGCAAAATCTTTAAAGAAAGTAACCTCGGTTGCAAGACCCTTAAGCTCAATCATACCGGATGGATTAAGAAAGTACTGATCCGCAATGGATCCAAGATAATAAGCCCCCTGAGAAACACCATTTCCGTATGCATACACAAACTTTCCACTTTTCTTAAAATCTGCGATTGCAGCTCTGATATCATCTATCTGGGTAATTCCGGCATTCAAATCATCAGCTTCTATGCTTATACCTTTAATATTATCATCAGTTTTAGCTTTATTAATAGCTTCTATAGCATCGTAGATCAAAACATTTTTAGTCTGATCATTAAGATTAAACAATCCTCCCTGATCTTCTGTAGGACTGTCTATAATATTTGTTTTTAAATTAATCGTAAGGATAGAATTCTTTTTCACCACTACCGATTTCTCATTTCCCATTGCACTAAAAACAAGCATAATGAAGAAAAAGAAGAAAAACACGACACATAATAGGACAATAGCCACTATATTTGCCAGTACATTTTTAAAAAAACTTTTCATAAATCAATCATTTCCCGATATGTCGCAACATAAGGTAGTTTTGTTACTCGGAAGTAATCTTGGAGATCAAAAAAAAAATTTAGAAACAGCCCTTGAAAAGATTAAAGAAGGGGGAAATGATATATTACAAATAAGTAAATTTTTGATATCTGAGCCCGTAGAGTTTGTCAGTTCCAATATTTTTTGTAATATTGCATCAATAATATTTACAAATCTTTCACCTATTC
Source organism: Chryseobacterium daeguense DSM 19388 (assembly GCF_000430825.1). GTDB lineage: Bacteria > Bacteroidota > Bacteroidia > Flavobacteriales > Weeksellaceae > Chryseobacterium > Chryseobacterium daeguense. The sequence continues at coordinate 327,331 of NZ_AUMT01000005.1, forward strand.
AACTGCTTGATTTTGTTAAAAGTATTGAATTTGAGATGGGCAGAACTAACGACTCTAAGAAAACTGCAGGGTATGCAGACAGAATTATAGACATAGATATCGTTACATATGATGATTTGAAATTTGTCTCAGAAAGATTAGAAATCCCTCACAAAAAACATCTTTTTGAACGGGAATTTTCTAAAATATTATTAAAAGAGTTATCTGAATAAAACATAAAACATATTGTATGAAATTAGGTTTATTATTATTGGCCACATTGCCTATTGCAGCTTATGCTCAGGACAGTATCGCAGTAAGTTCAACGAACGAGTACCCGAATACGTTCTCATCAGGCTCCGCCAATGTCCAACCTTTCGACAACAAGGCTAGAAGATTTAGAGACTGGTCAATCTCAGTCGGTGGTGGTACTGCTTTAATGGTTCACTCAGATCTTAGATCAATCTATGACAAAAAGATTAACTGGGGGTACAACACCTACGTGAGTTTAGACAAACAAATCAGCCATGCTTTCGGCTTAAGCCTTATCTACCAGAGAGGAGAAACGAAACAAAAAGCTCAGCTTGAAGGAGCTGCAGGTATTGCTGCCGGAGTTGCAGAAGCAAATACTAAGTACAATCAAATTGCTTTAATGGGAGATATCAACTTCTCAAATCTTTTGAGAAGAGTGGATAACCATTCTCCGTATAGATGGGCATTACATGGTTACGCTGGTATCGGTTTAATGAACTTCAACACATCTTTACATGATAATAATGAATTCAGATGGAGTACTTCTCCAGCAAGAGTTCCTTTGTTCATTAATCAAAAGTTAGACATCAGCTCATTCTATTACCAATTTGGTACCGGGGTGAAGTATAATGTTTCCAAACTTATTGATATTGAAGCAAGAGCAATGTATGTTATCAGTGGTGATGATGAGTTTGATGGTGGTGGATACTCTGGTCCTGCTGACTATGATCCGCTTTCAAAAGTTTCCAAGTATAACATGATCAACAAGAGAAGATCTGATAACATGTTAACTATAAATTTAGGACTTACCTTTAAGTTGGGTAATAAACTATCCCACCTTACATGGCATGATCCTTTACAGGAAGCTTATTACAGAACTAACGTTCTTGAAAATAAACAAACTGAACTTGTAGTTTGCGAAAAAGGTGATAATGACAATGACGGTGTTTGTGACGATTGGGACAGACAGCTTGATACTCCTGCCGGTGCAAGAGTTGATGGTGCCGGTGTTGCATTAGATATGGATCTTGATGGTGTTATTGACTTATACGATAAGTGTGTAACAGTTCCGGGACCTGTAGAAAACCAAGGTTGTCCTCCGACGCCTGCTGCAGTTTCAACGCCTGCTACTGCTGTAGATGAAATCAATAAAAACTTTGAAGGTATTGAGTTTGAGCTTAACAGCGATAAAATCAGACCCGTATCTTATGGTAAATTGGATCATGCTGCAGACGTAATTAAAAGTTTAAACTCTAACGATAAATTTTTAGTGATCGGAGCTACTGACGCAAGAGGTTCTGCTGCTTATAACATGAAATTATCTCAGAAAAGAGCTGATGCTGTTGTAAAATATCTTAACAGTAAAGGAGTTGCTTCTGGTATGCTTATTGCAGAGGGAAGAGGGAAAACAGACCTTAAATACCCTGAATGTGATCCGGCTTCTAAATGCTCTGAAGAAAAAAACGAAGCAAACAGAAGAGTTTACTTTCAAGCAAAATAAAAATCATTTAATTAACTAAATAAAAAATACATTATGAAATTAAGTTTAGCAATTGTTGCATTCGCGTTAGCTGTTCCGACAGTAGCCTTTGCACAAGACTCAACTGCAGTAGTTTCAAATGGAGAATATCCAAACACATTTTCTTCAGGCTCTGCGAATGTTTCCCCCTTTACAAATAAATCAAAAAGATTCAACGATTGGTCAATCTCAGTGGGTGCTGGTGTACCATTAGTACAATCTGCAGATTTAACATCTATAAAAAACGGTAACGGTAAAAACCTTTTTGGTTATTCTGCTTATGTAAGTATTGATAAAGCTATTACTCATGCTTTTGGATTAAACTTGCAATATGACAGAGGAGAAACGAGACAAGGATGGTTCAATACTAAGGATTCCGCTCCTGCCGGATCGGGATATCAGGAAGTAGGTGCCAGAACTCAATATGATGCGATCTCAATCTTAGGGGATATTAATTTTTCGAACCTATTAAGAAGAGTTGACAATCATTCTCCGTTCAGATGGGCTTTACACGGATATGCGGGTGTTGGTACTTTAGCATACAGAGCTTATCAGGAAAATGCTGCAGGGCAAAAACTTGTAACTGAAATTAAGCCATTCAAACTGGGATCTATGTTCGCTCAGGCTGGTGCTGGTCTTAAATTCAAAGTTAACAGAAGGTTAGACATCGAAGGTAGAGTAATGTATGTAATGACTGGTGATGATGAATTCGATGGTGGAGGTAGCCAGTACAGCGATATCAACCAACGTGAAGAGCAGGTTTCTGATAACTTCTTCAACGCTACTTTAGGCATCTCTTTAAAATTAGGGAAACACGAATCTCACTTAATGTGGCATGACCCACTTCAGGAAATCTATTACAAATTAGATGTATTGGCTAACAAAAACCAGGATATCGAAGTTTGTAAGAAAGGAGATCTTGATAATGATGGTGTTTGTGACGATTGGGACAGACAGCTTGATACTCCTGCTGGTGCAAGAGTTGATGGTGCTGGTGTTGCTCTTGATACAGACCTTGACGGTGTTATCGACTTAAATGATAAGTGTGTAACAGTTCCTGGACCTGTAGAAAATCAAGGATGTCCTACAACTACAGCTCCTATTTCCGGACCTGTAACTGAAACAGAAACTAAATTAGACGGTATCGAGTTTGACTTGAACTCAGACAGAATCTTACCTTCTAATACACCTATCTTAAATAATGCAGTTAACTATATTAACTCTTCAAGCGGCGAATATAACGTAATCGGAGCTACAGATACAAGAGCTTCTGATGCTTACAACCAAAAGCTTTCTGAAAGAAGAGCAAACAACGTTAAAAATTATTTAATTCAAAACGGTGTTCAGTCTGGTAAACTTAACGCAATCGGTAGAGGTGAAAAAGACCTTAAATATCCTGAGTGCGACCCTGCTACTAAATGTCCTGAATGGAAAAACAGAGCAAACAGAAGAGTTTACTTTGAAGCTAAATAATAAACTTATTAGTAGATTATATCAAAGTCACGCATTGCGTGACTTTTTTCGTAAAAACACATTTATTAATTTTACCTTATGATTTCTCAACAAGATTTTCAAGAGCTAAAATTCAAAACCCTGAAATATTTCTGGGGATATGACAGCTTCCGTGATTCGCAGGAGGAGATTATTGATTCCGTTATTAATGAAAAAGATACTCTTGTTCTTTTACCCACCGGAGCCGGAAAATCACTTTGCTATCAGCTTCCTGCTTTATTAAAGGAAGGCACCTGCCTCATTATTTCGCCACTTCTTGCACTGATGAAAGATCAGGTGAATCAATTAAAATTAAGAGGAATTGAGGCCGAGTATTTATCATCAGAGCTTGATGAGTATGATGCAGAAACTATCTACGACCGATGCAAGGAAGGGTTAACAAAGATGCTATACATCTCACCGGAAAGATTAACAAACAAGCAATTTTTACAGAATATTGAAGAGATTCAGCTGTCATTTATAGCTGTGGATGAGGCTCACTGTATTTCAGAATGGGGGCAGGATTTCAGGCCAAGCTATCAGAACATCAAAGATTTCAGGAAAAACAATCCTAAAATTCCATGTTTAGCTTTAACAGCAACCGCCACTCCTAAAGTATTAGAAGAAATTAAACTAAAACTAGAGCTGAAAGATCCAAAAGTTTTTCAGAAAAGTTTTAAAAGGGAAAATATAAAAATCTTCACTGAAGAAGTTTCCAATAAGTTTCAAAGAATTTTTGACATCCTGAAATTTACTAACGAGTCAGGAATCATTTATGTAAGAACCAGGAAAGAGGCAGAACTGCTTACTGAATTTTTAAGAAAAAATCAGCTATCAAATGTAGATTTCTTTCACGCCGGATTAACGACAAAGGAGAAAAATGCCAAGCAGACCATCTGGAATAACAGTGATAGTAATGTATTGGTTTCAACAAATGCATTCGGGATGGGTATCGATAAAGACAATGTACGCTTCGTTATTCACTACTCGCCTTCTCCGTCCATTGAAAATTATTACCAAGAAATAGGAAGATCTGGAAGAGACGGAAAAGACAGTTTCGCTTTTTTGCTTTGGGATAAGCAGGAATTATCAAACTTTGACCAGATTTTAAAAAATCAGATACCCAGTAAAACTGAATTCTTAAAGATCATCACCTATCTGTATTCCATTTTTCAGGTTGCCGAATTTGAATTACCGGAGAAAGTTTTCGAATTAAATATCAATGGCATTCAGAACTTTACAAAACTATCTATCGCAAAGATAAAAAATGTTTTAGGTTTTCTGCATAATCAGGAAATTATTTATTTTAATGATAACAAAAGCCTTTCATCACTGCAGCTCCTGATGCAGGCAGATGAAATTGACCAGCTTCCTCAGAAAGATGCTTATTTTCTTGAATTAATGCTTCGTACAGTTTCTGGGATAACTACACATAAAGTGATGTTCAGTGAGCAGCAGGTAAGCAATAAGATCGGGGTGAGTGTTCTTCTGATTAAAGAAAGATTAAAGGAACTCCAGCAAAAAGGCTATGTAGAGTATATCGACGGTGCTTTATCCAGCGTTAAGTTCCTAAAGCCAAGAGATGAAAGAGTCAATAACTCGGTTTACTGGAAGCTTTTTGAGCACATCCAGAAAAATAAAATTCAGAAATGGGAGGAAATGAAATTTTACACTGAAGATCAGCAATATTGTAAAATGAAATTAATCCTGGCTTATTTTGGAGAAAAAAATTCTAAAAACTGTGGCCAATGCTCGGTTTGTGAAAAAAATAAGCAATCCATTTTCGGAAAGAATATTTCTAATCAAATTATCAATTTATTAGCTAAAAAACCTTCAACTATTGAAGAGCTTTCTGTGCAGATGAGCTATCATTCTAAAGAAAACATCTTGGAAAACCTGATATTCTTATTGGATTCAGGGAAAATAAAGATGCTGAATTTTAGGACGTACGCCTTGCATGAGTAATGGGTGATGGGTAATGAGCAATAGGTAATTTCATAATTCATAATTCATAATTCATAATTCATAATTCTAAACTTAAAATCAAAGGGCTTATCTTTGCAGTATGAAATCATTGAAAGTAGTTTTTTTAGGCACGCCGGAGTTTGCAAAAACTTCACTTGAAGCCATTCATCAATCAAATCATGAAGTAGTAGGCGTTGTAACGGTGGCCGATAAAGCCAGCGGACGCGGCCAGAAAATTAACCAATCGCCTGTTAAAATTTTTGCAGTGGAAAACAACATTCCCGTTTTTCAGCCCGAAAAATTAAGAAATCAGGAGTTTCTGGAAGAATTGAAAAAATTGGATGCCGATGTATTTGTGGTGGTTGCTTTTAGAATGATGCCCAAAGTTTTATTTGAAATGCCTAAAATGGGAACCTTCAACCTTCATGCTTCCCTGCTTCCCGATTACAGAGGGGCTGCTCCCATCAACTACGCAGTGATTAATGGGGAAGAAAAAACTGGTGCCACTACATTTTTTATCAATGAAAAAATAGATGAAGGAAATATTCTTCTTCAGGAAGAATTAGAGATTTTACCGGATGAAAATGCAGGAAGTCTTCACAACAGGCTCATGGAAATGGGAGCAAAACTGGTGGTAAAAACATTGGATGGACTGGCAGAAAATTCAATCACAGAAAAGCCTCAACCGCACGTTGAACATCCAAAAAATGCATTTAAAATTTTCAAAGAAGATACAAGAATAAACTGGTCAGGAAATTCAAAAGATATTCATCAGTTTATCCTGGGAATGTCACCTTATCCTGCTGCTTTTACAACAATGAAAATCGGGGAAGAGGAAAAAGGACTAAAAATATTTGCAGGAAAATTTGAACCTTCAGATCATAAAAAACCTGTTGGAAGTTTAGAAATTTCAAAAAATGAATTTAAAATTTATACCCGGGACGGAATATATTTTCCTTCAGAATTACAATTGGAGGGTAAAAAAAGAATGAATGTAAAAGATTTCCTGAACGGGTTCAGAAATTTTGAGGAAATAAAAATGGCTTGATCTCTCAAGCCATTTTTTTGTGAAATGTCAATAAGTCAATTTAAAAAAATGTCAAAATTGACAACGAAGTTAATTCACAATTGACCATTCACTTCTTATAGCTGCACCATCTCCGTCACCTCAACATCATATCCTCCAACCTGAGGTTTGATATTTGGATTCTGAGTGATTACTTTAAACTTATTGATTCCAAGATTCTTTAAAATCTGTGTTCCGATTCCGTAATCTCTGTAGTTGAAAGCCAATGTTGGATGTTGTTCCTGGCCATCCTGATAATTCAGGAATTGTTGTAGCTTTCTTAATGTATTTTCAGAATTTGAAACGTTATTAATGAAAATAATAGCACCTTTTCCGGCTTCATTTACCATGCTCGTCACTTTCTCCAGTAAAGGTTTTTCACCGTTATTTAATCTCGTTAAAACATCAAAATAAGAATCTGAAGACTGAACTCTTACCAAAACAGGCTCATCAACCGTCCAGCTGCCTTTCGTTAAAGCAAAGTGAATCTGGTCATTTGAAGTCTCTCTAAAGGCGAAGAAATCATAATCACCATAAGCGGTTTTTACCTTTCTTTCTTCGATTCTTTCGATAAGATTTCCTTTTTTAAGCTGGTAATGAATAAGATCTTCAATAGAAACAATTTTCATATCATGTTTCTGAGCGAAAGCATACAATTCAGGAAGTCTTGACATGGTTCCGTCTTCGTTCATGATCTCACAAATAACTCCACCTTCTTTTAAACCGGCCAGACAAGTAAGATCAATAGCCGCTTCAGTATGTCCTGCTCTTTTCAAAACACCTCCTTTTTTTGCGCGAAGCGGGAAAATGTGCCCAGGCCTCATGAAGTCAGTAGGCTTCGATTTTTCATCCATCAAAGCTAAAATTGTTTTGGCACGGTCTGCTGCAGAAATCCCGGTAGAAGTACCATTCCCCAAAAGGTCAACAGATACTGTAAATGCTGTCTCTTTCGGATCGCTGCTTCTGCTCACCATTACTTCAAGACCAAGCTCATCACATCTTTTTTCAGGAAGCGGCATACAGATTAGCCCTCTTCCGTGAAGTGCCATAAAGTTGATTATTTCAGGTGTTGTAAGCTCTGCTGCACAAAGAAAATCACCTTCATTTTCTCTGTCCTCATCATCTACTACTATGATTATTTTACCATTTTTAAGGTCTTCTATAGCCTCTGGAATAGTATTTAATTTAATATCAGACATTTTTACTTTTTAAATTTGTGCAAAGATACTCATAAAAATAAGCATCTGCCAATTTATATAAACGGTTTGTTACGCTTTGAATATTGAGTCTTTTGCGTTTCTGAAAATTTCATAAGACGCTAATCTTTTCTGATGATCGTAAATATGAGAATTGATCATAAGTTCATCAACATTGAATTTTTCCTGAAAACTTTTCAGCTTTTCCTCAATTTCGGTTTGATTCCCGATTAAAGTATACTTCAATTTCTGTAAAACCATTGACTTTTCCATAGGAGACCAGATATCATCCATATCATCTACAGGCGGTGCAAAAGGCTTTCTGTCATTTCTTACAATATTAATAAATGCCTGAAATAAAGTAGTGGAAATTTTGTGAGCTTCTTCCGAAGTTTCGGCTGCTACTCCATTTACACAAGCGATGATGTACGGCTGGTCCAGATATTTTGAAGGTTCAAAATTTTGTCTGTAAATATTAAAAGAAGAAAAGCACTATCGGTACTTGATCCTAAAATATACAGCGGAATATCCAACCCTTCTCCCGGTATGGCCCGTACCAGCGCATCACGATTTTCTTTCGAAAAATATTTTTGAAGTTCTAAAATTTGCCTTGGAAACTGCTGGTTGATAATGGCTGGATTTCTTCCCAAAGCCTGGGCCGTCAATCCATCTGTTCCCGGTGCTCTCCCCAAACCGAGGTCAATTCTTCCCGGAAAAAGAGATTCCAGGGTTCCGAACTGTTCGGCTATTACCAGTGAACTGTGATTGGGAAGCATAATCCCTCCCGATCCCACTCTTATTTTTTTTGTTCCATTGGCGATAAAGCCTATAAGAACTGAAGTTGCAGAGCTTGCAATACTTTCCATATTGTGATGTTCTGCAAGCCAGAATCTTTTATAATTTAAATTTTCAGTATGGTTTGCTAAAGATAAACTGTCCTGATACGTATCATGAATGCTTTTCTCCTGTTTTACAGGCGCAAGATCAAGCACTGATATTTCAAAATTCTTCATATTTTAAATTTTAGGTTTAAAACCAAACAAATGTAAGACTAATAAATTACATTAGTTACTTTTTGTAATTCATAGGATTGATAGTGTAGTTCAGGGAAAAACTATTGGAAATTTTTAAGGTAATCTAATAAAACTTATATTTGAAAAAATAATACATCCTAAATTGATGGAAGAAGAAGTAAATTTCTCAAGAAAAGTTTTCAATGTAAATAATCATCCTTTTGAATTGTTGATTAATACAAGTTTAAGTGATGATCCAACCAAAATTAATTTTAATTGGTGTTGGTATGTTGAGTTGCAAAAATTTGATGATGTTGAAAATGATGATCAAAATTTGCATAATTTAATGATCGAAATTATTCAAAAAATAATGAAAATTGCCGATATAAAAGTTATTGGAATCACTCTTCACAAAAATTTGTATGAAATAATTTTCTATGCAAAAGAAGAAGATACTCATAAAATTGGAGGTGAATTTGCTGAAATGCCTTATGAGTTGGAAGATCGTGAAAATAGATTTATTAGATATCATGCAAAAAGAGATAATGATTGGGATAATGTAAAACTTTATTTTGATGCCATAAATAAAAGCTGACTTTATGAAAGATTGAAATTGGTGTGGAGGTGGGAAAATTATGATTGATGTCGATTGCATAGAGGAATATTTAAAATTAGTTGATTTCAATATTCTTGATGAAAAATACTTTACAATTGTCAAATGTATAAAAACCAAAAATTTCCATAGAAACTCTTAAAAATAAACTTGAAGATGAGATTTTAAAACTTAAAATTTCACAGCAAGAAGGATATTATATGGAATCAGTTTACGAAACAGAATGCATTATCATCGAATTTGAAGCATTAAAAAATGCGATAAATACTGGGTTAAATACAAACTCTGCAATCGTTCAGATATTATATCCTTAATAAATTTTATTTCGCTTTCTCCTTCAGATAATTAAAATGATTAATCAAAATCCGGATTTCATTAAATTCAAAATTGCTCGGTAATACGTTTTTCCATTCCGTAAGCGTTTCTTTTGGGTCTTTATAGAAAACTTCTTCAAAAGCTTTGATTTTGTCTGAAGTAATTACTCTTGAGATATCCAGCAGACCCTGCTCTGCAAATTTCGCCAGGTGACCGATTACCGTTTCTTTTACCAATCCCCTTTCCAGCGCAATTTCCGAAATGGTTTTTCCCTGCTCAAATAATTGAAAAGTAAGAACCTGGGACGGAACTTTTGCTATTTTCATGCTGATTTCCTTGTCGTTTTTTTCATCCAGAAGCTTGGTTTCCAGCAAATGAATTTCTTTTAAGCTGTTCAGATACTCTTCAATATCTTCCAGCCAGACACGGAATTCTTCATTGTATTGTTTTAATCCCTTCGCTCCTTTGATTTCAGCGTAAAAGTCTTTCAGCGGACTGAAAACTTTGTCTCTTATTTCGATAAAAAAGAAATTAACCGCACCTTTTGTTTTGCTTTCAATTTCGGACCATTCTTCTTTTTGCTCGATAAAATTATTAACCTTTTGAGAAATTATCCTGTCTAATTTTTCAAAGATTTTACCAAGATTTACAATTTCCGGCTTTAATTGGGAATACAGCTGATTGATCTTGAATATATCAATGCTTTTTGTAACCTGGGATAGTTTATTCCATTCTTCCAGCTCATTCAAAAGCCACTGGCAATCAACGGTTCTGAGAACTTTTTTGATGCTGTAGTCATATTTTTCCTTATTTAAAATATTTTCAACATGATCATTGGCCACCGTATCCATATGGAAATGCAGAATTCTGTTGTCTTTAAATATAACTTCAGGAGTGATTTTAGATTTTAAAACAATTCCTTCCAATGTCCTGCAACGCGATAAAGCTACATACACCTGCCCCGCTGTAAAGCTTTTTCCGGCATCAATGATTACTTTATCAAACGTTAATCCCTGACTTTTATGAATCGTTACGGCCCAGGCCAGCTTAATCGGGAATTGCTCAAAGCTTCCCAACACCTCTTCTTTAATATTTTTTTCGGTATCCAGAAAGTATTTTTTCTGTTCCCAGACTTCCCTTTTTACGGTAATTTCCCGGTCGCTTCCGTCAAGGATTACTTTTATTTCATTTTCGTCTAAAGCAGAAATTTCGCCAAGTTTCCCGTTAAAATATTTTTTTTCTCCTGAGATATCGTTTCGGATAAACATTACCTGTGCCCCGATTTTTAGTTCTAAAAACTGCTCATTCGGAAACTGGTTTTCCTTGAATTCACCGAAAAGCTTGGCTTCATAGGTTTTTGCATCAACTTTTATTTCAGTTAATTTTTCCTGATTGATTTCGTCCGCCATTTTGTTGTGCGAACAAAGGTAAACGTAGGGTTCTTTACCCATATCAAAGTCCGGATCATATCTTTCATTCAGGTGGTTAAAGTCGATATTCGCAATGTCTCCGTCACGGATGGCATTTAATATTTCCAAAAAACCCTGATCAGTCTGGCGGTAAACTTTTGTTAATTCAATTGTAATCAAAGGAATTTCTTTAATCGCAAGACTATCAAAAAAGAACGGGGAATTGTAATACATTTTCAAAATATGCTCATCCCTCACCACCGGCGGAAGCTGGTAAAGATCCCCGATGAACAGCATCTGAACTCCCCCGAAACGCTGGTTATTTCTTCTGATAAAACGCAGGGAAAAATCCATCATATCCAGAACATCGGCACGCAGCATGGAAACCTCATCAATAATGATAATCTCAACCTCACGAAGAAGTTTAAGCTTATCTTTTCTGTATTTGAAATGAGGCATCAGATCGGCAATATTATTGGCCAGACTTGTATCTATCCTCTCCGTGGTCGGTAAAAACGTACGCAGCGGAAGCCCAAACATGGAGTGAATGGTAACGCCTCCCGCATTGATCGCAGCTATCCCTGTAGGCGCTACAACAATATGTTTTTTGCGTGTCCGCTTTACAAAATCATTGAGGAAAGTAGTCTTTCCTGTCCCTGCTTTTCCCGTTAAAAAAACGCTTCGGTTTGTATGTTCTATTAAGTCAAAAAAATGATTGTTCATCGCTGTCAAAATTACGGAAAATGAAATTTAATTCTGTACCTTGGCATAACTTTTGAGAAATTTTGAACGTAACTTGAGAAAAAAATTTATGAAAATCTTATTCTTAGCCGTAAGTACAGCGGTTTTAATGGCTTCATGCTCTTCAGCAAAAAATGCAGAGGCCAATCTTCCAAAAGACATTTCTGAAAGGCCGGCCGATGAAAGCAGTCAAAAATACGAGCAGGCTCAGCTGGATAAAATAAAAGCCACCATTGAATCTGAAATTGCAAAAGAAAAATGTGCAGACGCCAACGAGTGGACCTTTGCTCCAATAGGTTCGAAAGCTTGTGGCGGACCACAATCCTATATCGCCTATCCTAAAAAAATGGAAGCCGAAATTCTTCCAAAAATAGAAGATTACACCGAAAAAGTGAAAGCTTTCAACAAAAAATACAATGTAGTGTCCGACTGTATGATGATCATGCCGCCGACTTCCGTTAAATGTGTAAACGGAAAAGCTGAACTTGTCAATTCATAAAACAGCTTGGCCATTTTCTGACCAAACTGTTTTATGAATGTGAATTGTTAATAGTGAATTTTGCCTCGCAAGTCAATTAATTGTGTTATGAATCATTTAAAATGAAAGATTCACCAACTAAGCAAAATTCACTATTGAGCATTCACATTTTCCTTATACCAGGAAGAATATTTTACGTAATTATCTGCAATTCTGTTTACCTCGCCTTCTAATAATTGTGCATTAATATCTTTAATTTTTCTCGCCGGAACACCACCCCAGACTTCGCCGGATTTGATATGAGTTCCCTGCGTTACTACAGAACCCGCACCTACAATAGAATTTTCTTCAACCAGACAGGCATCCATTACAATAGCTCCCATCCCAATCAAAACATTATCTTTAATAGTACATCCGTGAACAATGGCATTATGGCCTATGGATACATTATTTCCTATATTTAAAGGATACTTCTGGTACGTACAGTGCAGCATTGCATTGTCCTGAACATTCACCTTATCCCCCATTTTTATGTAATGAACATCCCCCCTGATCACAGCATTATACCAGATGCTGCAGTCTTTTCCCATCACTACATCTCCTATGATAGTCGCTGTTTCAGCTAAAAAACTATTCTCTCCTATTTGCGGGGCTTTTCCTAAAAGTTCTTTTATAAGTGCCATATTATTGATTTGAAAGTTTGATAATGAGCTAATTTGGAAATTAAACCTTGAAATCACAAATTGTAAATTACAGTGATAGCAAAAATCTAACTGCTAATTTCCAGCTTCTAATTTCTAATTGCGTATTTTTGTATCTCAAATTTAACGAAAAAATGCATACCATAATTATAGAACCAACCGAAAACCCGAAAGTAATGAAATTTGTTGCGGATTATAATCTAATCCCGGGATCGTTGGAATTGGACAGAGATTCAGATATTTCAGAAATTCCTTTGGCGCAGGAGCTGTTTAATTATCCTTTTGTGGAAAGAATTTTCATAACGGCTAATTTTGTAGCTGTTGCCAAACAGGACACCATAGAATGGGAACATGTAGCTGAAAGCCTGAAAAATGTGATTGAGGATGAATTATTGGCCAATCCAAGAATTTACCTTCAGAAGAAAAAAGAAATGTACCAGATCTATGCTGAGATGACTCCCAACCCTAATGTAATGAAGTTTGTTTCAAGCAAATTATTACTGGACGGTTTCGTAGAAGTAAAATCCAGAGATGCAGCAGAAGGAGTTCCTTTAGCAGAAGCTGTTTTCAAGGAATTTGATTTTGCTAAAGAAGTTTTTATTTCTGATAATTTTGTGGCGGTTACCAGAGATAATTCCGTAGAATGGCATCAGGTAATGATGGCTGTACGCGGAATGATCGCCGAATATCTTCAGAACGGAGGCGATATCTCAAACCTTGAGCCTCAAAAGCACGAAAATCCCGTAGAAAAAATCATCAACAGAGATTATACTGAAGACGAACAGAAAATTTCTGACATTTTAAATGAATACGTTGCTCCGGCTGTAGAAAATGACGGTGGAAAAATTTCCCTGATGGAATATGATCAGGAAAATAAAACCGCAAAAATGCTTTTGCAGGGGGCATGTTCAGGCTGTCCGAGCTCCACCGCTACGCTGAAAAACGGTATTGAAAATATTTTAAAACAATTCGTTCCGGATCTTGTAGAAAGAGTGGAAGCTGTAAACGGATAAAAACATGAGCAATGAGTAATGTGCTTTAAAAATTACTCATTACCAATTACTCATTACTTATATTTTATGAAAGGAATTTTATTAGTAAATCTTGGTTCGCCAAAGTCTACGGCAGTAAACGATGTAAAGGAATATCTTGACGAATTTTTGATGGACGAGCGGGTGATCGATTATCGATGGATTTTCCGTGCGCTTCTTGTGCAGGGAATTATTCTGAAAACAAGACCTCCAAAATCTGCCGAAGCATACAAAACGGTTTGGACAGATGAAGGATCGCCGCTAATTGTCATTACTGAAAAAATCCAGAAAAAACTTCAGAAGCTGGTGGATGTTCCGGTGGAAATCGGGATGAGATATGCGGAACCGAGCATTGAAACAGGAATCAGAAAGCTAACGGAAAAAGGTGTTTCGGAGATTGTTCTTTTCCCTCTCTATCCGCAATATGCGATGAGCACAACGGAAACCGTCATTGAAAAAGCAGAAGAGGTAAGAAAACAGAAATTCCCGGATGTAAAGATCAATTATATTCAACCGTTTTATAACAGGGAAATTTACATTAATTGTTTAGCAGAAAGCATCAGGGAAAAGCTTCCTGAAAATTTCGATGCGCTGCAGTTCTCTTATCACGGCGTTCCGGAAAGGCATATTTATAAAACCGATCCCACAAAAACGTGTAATTTAAATGACTGCTGTTCGAGAGAAACCAATCCGAGCCATCAGTTCTGCTACCGTCATCAATGTTTTAAAACAACAGAAACCGTCATTGAAAAACTGGGCTTACCAAAGGAAAAAGTTATTGTTTCTTTCCAGTCCAGATTAGGAAAAGATAAATGGATTGAACCTTATACCGACGAAACACTGGAAACTATCCCTGCGAAAGGCATCAAGAATCTTGCAATTGTATGTCCGGCCTTCGTTTCAGACTGCCTTGAAACGCTGGAAGAAATTTCCGTTGAAGGAAAGGAGCAGTTTCTGCATGGAGGCGGAGAAAATTTCCATTATATCCCCTGCCTCAATGATGAAGACCGCTGGATAGAGATTGTAAAGACTTTATGTGAAGAGAAACTTAATGAGTTTTATCTTGTTTAAAAAAATATAAACCTCCGATGATGGAGGTTTTTTTATTTTGATTTAATCTATCTTACCGGCGTTCTGAATTCCCCATATCCTATGAGTCCGTCATAATTACGCCCGAAAGGAGCATAATATAAAAATGCCTGGTAAAGATTTTCTGTCTGCCAGAAATTACCGTTTACTTCACCGAAATTTAGTGGGCCGTTTCCTTGTCTTGTTGCAAGAATATAGTTGTAAAACCCTTGTTTCAGATAAATTTTTGCCACATACTTTTTTGCAGCAACATCATACTGCATCTGGTTTTCCTTACTTGCTTTGAAATTATTAAAACCACCCAAAACATAAATATCTTTATCCACAGGATCAGAATCCAGGGAAAAATACACCCAGGAATAATCCGCTTCCCTTTCCGCATCCCTTTCTCTTCCCAGATCATTTCTTCTGTAATACCACGCTCCGTTCACATCCGGCTGGTACTGATAATTTAATGGAAATGCCCAGACAGGATGAAGATACGTTTGGTTTACGCCTTCCAGAATCTCTGTAGCACGAACCATATCTGCAGCCATATTCATGTTTTTATTATCAAAATAATAAAATTCATTATTCCCGGGAAAAACCAGCGACATCTGCTGGAAGAGCAGCTGGTTTCCTAATGTAGTGCTTGGTTTGAGGTTATTAATCGTAACATTCGGGTTGTTATTCTGCATCACATTCAGCGTCATAGAATTAACGTTAGCCGAAAGGTCTCCGCCTTTAGGAACCGCTTTTACTTCTACCCGCTGATTGGCATCAGGATTCCTTGCATCTGATATCCTTGAAATATTTAAAGCTAATGTAGCTGCATCTTCCACCACATAAAATCTTCTTTTAAACAATGGTTTTTCCGCAGAATCTTTGTACACAATGATTTCATAATTTCCTGAAATCTTGGGCTGCATCTTTTCATTAGGGAAAGTCAGTTTATAGTGAGTATAAGCCTGCAATGTATTGAAGGAATATTGAAATTTATCCAACAGCGCATTCAAGCTTCCATTAGCAAACTCAGTGAAGAAAAGATTATCATCTTCCCAGTTTCTGTTGTAATGCTTGATGGTATACCTGTAGATTTCGCTGGCATTGGTAAGATCATCAAAACTCAGAACCAATTGCTGATTAAAATTAATAACAGGTGTTTCGTCATTCGTCTGAGGATTAAATAACTGGATGCTCTGGATGTTCTGTCCAAAAACCAATCCGCCTAAAGAAAGTAAAAGTATTCGCAAAGTTTTCATTATGACGAAGATAACGAAAAATTGGGATTTTTAATATGATAATTGTGTTTTAGTTATTTTGATTAGGACTAAATGTGAGATCTTGTTGCATGACAAGTTCGTAATTATTTTTAGAGACAGCTTCGCGCTCAGCATGACAACCCTAATACTAGCCACAAAGGTGAGACTTTTCAACAGTGTTACATCTCTATTGATTTACTATTCAGGATAAAAATTACTTAATTGTTTAAACCACAACTTTTGTGGTTAAATTTGTCTCAATAAAAATATTCAGAGTATGCTTCAGATTCAAGGTTTCGTATTCAATTTTGCGAGCGAAAATACTTATATCCTTTATAACGAAAATAAAAATGCCTGGCTTATTGATCCGGGAAATATGAATGATCAGGAAACAAAGGCAATTCATAATTTCATTACTGAAAACGGCCTTAAAATTCAGAAAATCCTTCTGACTCATGCCCATATTGATCATGTAATCGGCCTGCAGTGGGCTTTTGATACATTTAAAGTTCCAGTTACAATGCATCAGGATGATAAAGAGGTTTTGGATATGCTTCAGGCCAGCGGAATGAGGTTCGGCTTCCAGATTAATCCTGTACAAGTGGATATTGAATATATTAAAGAGGGCGATGAACTGGAGCTTGACGGTGAGAAATTCAAAATATACCATGTTCCCGGCCATTCTCCCGGAAGCGTGGTTTATCATAACGAAAATCAGAAATTCATGATCTCCGGTGACGTTTTGTTTGAAGGAAGCATCGGAAGAACCGATTTATACAAAGGAAACTACGAACAGTTAATTGAAGGAATTAAATCCAAGCTTTTTGTTCTTGATGGTGAAACGCAGGTTTTTTCAGGACATGGAAATCCTACGACGATTGGGTTTGAAAAGGAGTATAATCCTTTTTTTAAATAAAAGGTTCGAGTGTGGTGATTTAAATTGATATGTATTCAGGTTTTGGCTAAATCCCATTTGGATAATTAATTTAATAAGCGGGCTAAAGCCCGCCCCTATTGATATTAAAAACCGCCAGAAAAATCCGGCGGTTTATCAATTTTATGAAGAAATTAAATTTAGAAATCCAAAGTAATGGAAGCTCTTACCGCCGCACCCATAATTGGTCTGGCCATAATGATTCCGTCGCCCGTTGGAGATCCTGCTCTCGGATCACCTTCTGTAATTCCGATGGTATTGAAGATATTGGTTCCGTCAACCGCAAAACGGATTTTTCCTAACTGGTAAGACGTTCCCGCTCCCACTTCTGAAAATGAAGGCAGGGTCTGTGCATTTTTTTCATCCTGGAAACGTTTTCCATAATAATTCATGCTTACATAAGCTCTCCATTGCTTGGTGATATTCACTGCCGGAGAAATATTAAAGTAAAACTTCGGCATTCTCCTTACTGTATTTCCATCATAATCGAATGTGGATCCGTCTGCATTTCTTCCCGTAAAATCTTTATATTTTGGGTTTTGAACGGTTCCGTTGAAGGTAATTTCCAGCATATTATTGAACAATCTCGCGTAACCTTCCAACTCCACCCCGAAATTGGTAGTATTGGCGAATTTATTTTCCGAACTTCCGTCTGAGAAAACATCTGTAAATGAAAGATTATTCAGGGTAGAATAGAACGGAATTACCGCCACATCAAATGTCCTTGAATAATATTTATATCCTACTTCCAGCTGATTGGTGGTTACCGGCTTTATGGCCGACAGGTTATTCATATTGTTATAATACGCTTCTTCGTTCGGAGACCTGAAACCATTGGAAAAACGGGCATAGACCGCATTTTCCCTGTTGATTTTATAATTCATTGCTCCCGTAAAAGATACCCTGCTGATATCATAATTCCAGTAAGTATATTTGTTTCCTAAAACAGCCATATTATCGTCAGCAGTTGTGGTCAGGAAAGAATGTGTCCCGTCTGTTGTCAGTCCGGAATTATTTAAGTTTGAAGTGGTGGTGCTTACTCCATATCCTTTATAAAAATCGCGGCTGTAGCGGATTCCACCATTGAAACTCAAATTATCTGTAATATTATAATCTAAATTTAAATACACATCATTCAAGCTTCCCTGAATCTGCGAATCTCTGATCAGGAAAGACATGTCTGTAACCCCGTTATAGGTTTTGGAATATCCGGTATCTGTAGGAGCCAAAGAAGTATCCACCAGATTGAGAAGCGACGGCCTGTCTGTAGCTGTGGTTAAAATATTGCTCCAGTTCCAGTATTGATGGGACTTCCAGTTGGATTTATAGAAACCTGCCGTTACATTTCCTTTGTCGAATTTATAATTGAATTGTAAATCATTTACAAAATTATTCATCTGTTTGTCAATTGCCCAGAATCCTAATTTTTGAACAAATTGAGGGTTAACAATTGTACCATTGCTTACTAATGAATACTGATAGGTGTTTCCAGCAATTCCTTCCGATTTAGCAAAATCAGACATTGTTTGAGGTCCGCCCGCCGGAAAAATTCCGGTGTAATTCATATTGATATTTGTATATCTTGTTTTGTTTACAACAGAGAAATTATTTCCAAGATCATATTTAAACTCTGCTCCCAGCACATCTACTTTGGGATGAATTCCATCCTCTAAATTTCTGCTGAAAAATCCACCGCCTGCCTGCGGAATATTCAATTGGCTGATCGTCCTGTAAGAATAGGTTCCGTAATTGGCATCAAAACCTGAAAACTCTTTCAGATCATTCCCGTTTTGAACCAAAGGAATTGGAAGGAAGAATGTATTTCTGTCGTCCAGTTTTTTATAGTAGACTTTTGCATAGCCTTTATCGAACACATATTTCAGATTCATCCTGATCTGGCCGCCGTTATTGGCTTTAAAACCTGTTTTTCTGATTCCGTTGTCGGTTCTGTAAAATCCGCCGACATTGAAAAATAATTTATCTTCAACCAAAGCTCCACCCAGGTTGACATCGGTACGCATCAAACCATAAGTACTTGTTTCTAATTTTGCGGTTCCTTTGAAATCATTACCGCCTTCTTTAGTTATAAAATTGATCAGACCTCCGGGAGAATTATTCGCGAAAATAGATCCTGACCCCCCTCTTAAAGCTTCCAGTCTGCTTACAGAATTGTCTACACGGAAGAAATTATCCGCATTGGCAAATTGCAGGGCTCCGTCTTCGAAAACGGGTAATCCGTCTTCCTGAACCTGCACAAATTCGTAAGCTCCTGCAGAAGGAATCCCTCTTGCAAAAAGGTTGTTTCCTACTTCACCACCGGAAGTTTCCACCGCAAAACCAGGGACCCTCTGTAGCAAAGCTGCCGCACTGATGGGGTTTTGCTTCTGAATTTCTTTTGCACTGAATGTAGAAATTGCCGTGCTGGATTCTATTTTCTTTTTCGGGTTCGAGTTACCTGTAATCACCACCTGATCAATGGAAGTTGACAATCTTGTAGAATCTTGTGCCGGAGTTTCCTGAGCATACGCATTGTTAAAATAAAGCGTTGCAATTCCGGCAAGCAAGAAAATCGATCTTTTTTTCATAGCCATATTAATTTTATAGTTAGTTTTAATTTTTTAAAATTTATTTTAAACAGTAAGAAAATGGAAGGTTTTAAGTTGAAGTAATTCTTAATTCCTTAATGTTTCATTATGCTTTAATTTCAAATACACACCATTCGTCCACCCGAAGCCGTCCTGATTCGGATATTCTCCGCCTCCTGCAATCGTTTCTGTGTCCAGAGCATTATATTTTTCCATTAGTTTTCCGGTATTGTTGTAAACCCTTTCCACATTGGAACACCAGTTATCTTTAATTTTTTCCGCCAGATCATTGAATCCGTAGTTTTTCATTGCTTTAAAACCAAGCCATTGATAAGGCGCCCAAGCATTCGGTAAATCCCATTGCTGCCCGGAATTTTTTGTAGTGGTGACCAATCCGCCCTGATACAAAAATTTTTCTGAAATAATTTTTGCCACAGATTCAGCCTGCTTGTCATTTGCCACTTCAAGAAACAAAGGGTAAAGCGCTGCAATATGTTCTGAAGATGTTTTTATATTTTTTTTCGAGTGAAAATCTTTATATGTTCCGGAATTTTCGTCCCAGAAATATTTATCGATCATTAATTTTCGCTGGGCAGCTCTTTCTTTGAAATAATTTTCTTTTTCAGACAGATTCTGAAGAGCTGAAGACATCGTCAATGTTTTTTCCAAATGCCATAAAAGACAGTTCAGGTCTACTTCGGCAAGATTCAGAGTTTCAATGGTCTGTATATTTTCACCGTCTGCAAACCATCTGCTGGAAAAATCCCAACCCGACTCGCAGGCGCTTCTTATATTCCGGTAAAATTCCTCAGATGTATTTTTATTATCTTCAATATCAATTAAATAACTTTCAGGACGGGGCTCATTTTCAGCATCATAATATCTGTTTAAAATATCTCCATCTTTTGTTTTCAAAACCCTTTTAATAGCCGAACCTTTTTCTAATCTTTCGATTCCGCTCATCCAGAAAGCGTATTCCTTTTTTAGAGTATCATGATATTTGATGTAAACAGTTTGATCTTTAGTTGTTTCAAAAAGCAGATCCAGCATCAAAGAAAAATATGGCGGCTGCGAACGCGTTAAGAAATGCGTACGGCTTGCATTGGGAACAAATCCAACAGTCTGGATTAAATAAGAACAGTTTTCAATAATATTTTCCATCATTTCCACCCTTCCGGAAACCTGCAATCCCAACATGATAAAATAGCTGTCCCAATAGAAAAATTCATTAAAACGGCCTCCCGGAACCACGTAAGGCCTTGGAAGTTTCAGTAAAGTTCCTTTGTCTTCATAAGCCGTTCTGGTCAGCTCATCCCAAAGTTTTTCAATATGCTCATTAATCGGCAGATGATCTTCTCTCTGGATAGAAACTTTTGCTCCTAAAAAATCGAAATTTGAGAGTACAAATTCCTTTAAACTAAAATTTTCATTCTGTTTTTCCTGTTGATATTTTGCGTTGATCTCAGCAATCGGAAACAGCGGAACCGCATCGGTCATCATTTTTTGATCTTCAAAAACCTTTGATCTCTGGACATCATCAAAAAGTACCTGAATTTCGCTTATATATAATGGATTGTTCATTTTTATTTTTTAGGATTAATTTTTAATTTATTCATAATAATTGCTGAAATAATCAACAGAGAAAGCGGAATTAATGACAAATAGAATGCCTCCTGACCACTGAATTCCTGGAATACAAAGCCCGTAATTATTGACCCGATTGTTCCTCCGATTGCAGAAAAAACAACGATAAGACCAGACATGGCGCTGTGCAAATATTTGGGAATGGATGCTAAAATTACAGAATTGATGCTTGGATAAATCGGAGCCAGTAAACCGCCCATTAACGGGAATAAGTACACTACAAGAGGAGCATTAAGCCAGGTTGTAGCCGTATCAATATGAATATCATGGGTCAACGGTAAAACCAGTAAAATACTGACTGCAAAACCAACCACACAAAAGGAAACCACGTAAATCCAGCTGAATCTTCTTGAGAAAAAACCGGATAAAAACCTTCCTAAGGCAAAAGCACCCGCTAAAACCGCTCCCGCCTGAATGCTCATGGAAGTAGGGACTTTTAAAATTTCCTTGTAAAAAGTAGGTGTCCAGGTCTGAAAACTCTGCTCTACCAGCACAAAAAGAAAAGTACATAACAAGAAGAATAACACTTTTTTGTAGCTGAATAAGCTCGCACTGTTTCTCAAATCTCCCAGCAAATCTGTCTTTTCACTTTTCGCTTCATGCTCGTCTAATTTTGTGAAAAATAAGAACAGAAAAGACAGCGTGGAAAGTCCGCCCAGTACCCAATACACATTCAGCCAATGGGTTGATCTTGGATTATGGTCATCAATAAATAAGCTGAATAAAACATTTCCCATTAATACGCCGATCATGAAAAACCCTTCCAGATAACCCATAAAACTTGAATGTTCCTTATCTGTGTTCGTTACCAGTCCGATGGACGTGAAAACCGAAATTTTAATTAAAGCAAATGAAACCCCGACAATGGTAAACAGGAGCTTAAAAAACCAGAAATCATTGGTAAAAGGCATCACAAAACACATGCAGCTCACTAAAAACAGCGCGATCAGCATAGAATTTTTGATCCCTATTTTGGGTAAAAATGAGGCTAAAATGAATGAGCAGATAGCAATCGGCAGGTCTTTAAACCCCTCCAGCACGCTCGCTCCTGACTTTGAAATTCCAAAATTTTGCTGCACCTGCAAAATCACTGTTCCTACGGAATTCAAAAGAATTGCAAAAACGAAATAATTTAAAAATAAAACTGCCTTAATGTTGAAATTTTTCATTGAAATGATTTCTTGACGGCTAAGATATAAGCATTTAGCTTAACATTAATTTAACACGATAAATCAATATTTGAACTATATTAATATAATTATTATTTTAGTCATTAAAATATGATTAACTAAATGAAAGTTACATTTGAAAGAGTGATTCCCGATGAAAAGAGCTCTTTTCGCCTAATTCATAATAATTCTCCTATTTCAGAGTTCAAATGGGAATATCATTATCACCCGGAAATAGAGCTTGTCTGTGTCATTTCCGGGAGCGGAACCCGGCATGTGGGGTATCATAAAAGCAATTACACGGATGGTGATCTGGTTTTAATAGGTTCTAATATTCCTCACTCGGGATTTGGACTCAATTCCATTGATCCGCATGAAGAAATTGTACTTCAATTCAAGGAAGAAATTTTACAGTTTCCGCAACAGGAAGTTGAAGCGAGATCAATTAAAAATCTGCTGGAACTATCCAAATACGGCATCCATTTTCACAGTAAAATCAAAAAATCCATGCTCCCAAAATTAAAGCTGATGCTGGAATCAGAGGGTTATAAAAGATATTTATTGCTATTAGAAATCTTATTTGAGCTCTCAAAATGTGAAGATTATGATCTTTTGAATAAGGAAATCATGCCTTACACCATCATATCAAAAAATAAAACGCGCCTGGAGAATATTTTTACTTATGTAGAGCATCATTACGATAAGGAAATCAATATTGAAGAGGTCGCAAAGCTGGCGAATCTTACGTTGCCTGCTTTCTGTAATTTTTTTAAAAAAGCGACCCAGATTACGTTTACTGAATTTGTAAACAGGTATCGTATCAACAAAGCCTGTCTGCTGATGGCGCAGGATAAAAGCATTTCAGAATGCAGCTACAGTTGTGGCTTTAATAATGTGACTTATTTTAACAGAATGTTTAAAAAATATACAGGGAAAACACCGTCCGAGTTTATTAAAAACTTTTCGCACAATAAGGTGAATGTGGATTTGAAAGTTGAGGCTAAGGTTAAGGCTACGTTTTAAAATAATTGAGACGCTTCGGCTTCGCTCAGCATGACAGCGGAAATCATTCTGCATACTGTAAAGCAGTTAGTATTAGCATTGTCATGCTGAGCGAAGTCGAAGCATGTCAAACTTATATAATAAAAAAGCCGTCCAAAAAGAACAGCTTTATATTATATCAAATTGCAAACTGTCAACCGACAACCCGCAACCAAAATAATTATTTCCACTTAATATTGCATCCCATACTCGGTCTCTGAATTTCCTCCTGAGGCTCGCCCAGCAAAAGATTTTCAAAAGCAATAATTAAATCTTCACCCGTTACATCCTTGTTGTTTCTAGGTCTGGAATCATCCATCTGCCCTCTGTAAATAAGGTCTAATTTTTCATCAAAGAAAAAGAAATCCGGTGTACAGGCTGCGTCGTAAGCCTTTGCAATTGCCTGGCTCTCATCATACAGATAAGGAAAATCAAAATGTCTTTCAATTTGGAATTCGATCATCTTTTCCGGAGAATCTGCAGGATATTTTTCTACATCATTCGAGTTTATCGCGATAAATTCAATCCCTCTTTCATTATAATCTTCATATAATTCATTAAGTTTATCAATTACGTGAAGCACAAACGGACAATGGTTGCACATGAAGATCACCAACGTGCCTTTTTCCCCTTTCAGATCATCCAGTGACTGAATTTCGTTACTTTTTGATGGGTTCGGAAGCTCAAAAAACGGTGCCTTCGTTCCCAGTTCTATCATATTTGAAGGAGTATTCATATCTTTTTTATTTGATCACAAAGATAAAGATTTCTTTTATTATGTAGGCTGTAAGCTCGAAGATGGATATCGAAAATTAATGCAATTCCGAAAAGAAAAATATTCATTGAATTAGGCTATGCAATTCATTAATTTTTACAATAATTTCAATTTTCAGTTTTAAAA
Source organism: Chryseobacterium daeguense DSM 19388 (assembly GCF_000430825.1). GTDB lineage: Bacteria > Bacteroidota > Bacteroidia > Flavobacteriales > Weeksellaceae > Chryseobacterium > Chryseobacterium daeguense. Next base: position 351,704 of record NZ_AUMT01000005.1, read on the forward strand.
CAACGTACAGCCTCCTTTAATCCGGCATTCTGCTATAATTTTAACCGTCCTGAAATTGTCAGTCAAAAGTTAAACTCAGAAATTTGTTTGGAAGTAATAGTAAAAAGTTTGTAGTTTTGCTAACACTGTTAGTAAAATTATCATGGGTTTACATGAACGACGTCAAAGAGAGAAAGAATCTATACGTGCCAATATTTTGGATGCGGCATTTTCTTTGGCAAAAACAGAAGGCTGGGCTTCACTTTCTATAAGGAAGATTGCCGATGCTATTGAGTACAGTGCTCCTGTAGTGTATGATTATTTTGAAAACAAGGAAGCTATTTTATTTGAAATTTCACTTAACGGCTTCCATCAGCTTCACATAGAATTATTAAAAGCTCAGAAAAAGCATGATACTCCGGAAGAACAGCTTCAGGCAATTGTAGATGCTTACTGGAAATTTGCTTTTAAAAACAAAGAATACTATCAGCTGATGTTCGGATTAGGAATGCAATGCAGCGGGAAAGGGCTTATGAAGGAAGAATTTTCTTCTTTTCAGGATATGCTTTACGACTGTACCTACGAGATTATCAAGAAAAACGGATCCAATCCTGATAATGCTTGTCACATGTCTCACGCCTTATTTTCGGCGGTTCATGGTTTGATTTCAATTATGATGATGCGTAATGATGATATTCCATCTACAATGAACAAAACGACTTTGGACGAAACAGTATCTGCTTTCATTAAGTCTTTGTAAATTTTTTTTGAATAAAAAATTAACACCGTTAGGAATATTAACACTCAATTAATGTAAATTATTCATTAAAAACAATTTAAAAACTAAAAAGCCACTATGTAAAATGTTCACAATTCAGGAGTTTCCGTACCTGATTAATTAACACCGTTAGTAAAATTAACACATAGTACACCTCATCTTTATATACTAAACCAACATTAAAACATCTTCGATTATGAAAACATGTAGCTGATCAACATTAAGAATTCTGTAATTTTTTTTGAACCAAATATTAACACCGTTAGGAAAAATAACAGATATTTTATTAAAAACAACATTATTTAATTTAACACTTCATTAAAAAATTTAAACTAAAAATGAAAATACCTGGAAAAATAAGGTTCATCGTACTTATATCAAGTATTATCCTTTTACAAAATTGCACAAAGGCAGCAGAAGGTTCCAATGCAGCTCCTCCCGCCCCTGAATTGCCAGTTTATACCGTAATTACATCACCTGCAACCACTTATCAGGAATTCCCGACCGCATTGGAGGGAAAGAACAATGTAGAAATCAGATCGCAGGTAGATGGTTACCTTGATAGAATTTATGTGGAAGAAGGTGCTTACGTAAGAGCCGGACAGCCTTTATTTAAAATAGATTCAAGAGCTTATGGCGAGCAGATGAATATGGCCAGCGCCAATTTGCAGGTTGCTAATGCTAATATTCAAAAAGCAAAAGTAGAGGTTGACAGACTAGAACCTCTGGTTGCAGCAAAAGTAGTTTCTGATGTACAGCTGAGAACTGCTAAAGCCAATTATGCAGCCGCTGTAGCCGCCGCTACCCAGGCCAAAGCATCAGTAGGGAGCGCAAAAATAAATGTAGGATTTACCACCATTACAGCTCCTGTAAGCGGTTACATAGGGAGAATTCCTTACAAAAAAGGAAGCCTTATCTCAAGAACAGACCCGAATCCATTGACTTTATTATCTGACATCAGCGAGATTTATGCTTATTTTTCTTTAAGTGAATTGGATTTCATTGCATTTCAGAATAAATATCAGGGCGCTACTTTAGAAGAAAAGCTAAAAGATATGCCAATGGTAGAGCTGGTAATTGCTGACAACAGCATCTATCCTGAAAAAGGAAAAATGACGATTGTAGACGGTCAGTTTGACAAAACTACAGGTGCCATCAGTGTTCGCGCAGTTTTTCCAAATCCTAACGGAACCCTGAGAACAGGAAATACCGGCCGTGTCCGCATGCCGCAGCTATTGTCCAATGCAGTGGTTATTCCACAGGAATCTACGTTTGAAATTCAGGATAAGACTTACGTTTACGTAGTAGGAAAAGATCAGAAAGTTACCAGCAAGCCTGTAAAAATTTCAGGAAAAACAGACAGCTACTACTTCATTTCTGAAGGATTACAGCCTGGAGAAAAAATAGTATACACAGGAATCGGGAACTTAAAAGACGGTGCTTCTATTAAGCCTAAAGCAATTTCTTCCGATAGTTTGCTGAAAGCAAAACCGTTGTAAACGATCCTTTCAGGACAATTATAAGAACTGTTTAAACATCTTTTAACCACAAAAGTCGCAAAAGATTTTAAACACATGAGTCACATGAGTTCAAATTATTAAGAATATAAAGAACACATAAGTTTTTGAAATCTATGATTTTCATTTGTGAACTTTAAATATTAGCAATTAATCTTAATTCGGCTGAAAGCTTTTGTGCCTTTTGTGGTGAGAATATAGTTTAAGCATCATTAAAAAATAAACTTCTTATGTTAAAACAATTTATAGAAAGACCGGTCCTTTCAACGGTCATCTCCATAATACTTTTATTATTGGGGGCATTGTCCCTCTTTAATTTACCCATCGCCCTCTTTCCGGATATTGCGCCGCCGAGTGTTCAGGTGACTGCCTTCTATCCGGGTGCGAATGCGGAAGTGGTGGCCCGTTCGGTAGCAACACCGATTGAGGAAGCAGTGAACGGAGTTGAGAATATGACTTACATGACCTCCAACTCAAGTAACGACGGTACCATGACGCTGAGCGTATTTTTCAAACAGGGATCTGATCCTGATAATGCTGCCGTAAACGTTCAGAACCGTGTATCCAAAGCAATGAGCCAGCTTCCGCAGGAGGTTGTTCAGGCGGGAATTTCAACGCAGAAAGTACAGAACAGTATGATCATGTTTATGGGATTATCAAGTGACGATCCAAAACAATATGATGAGCTTTTCTTACAGAATTATCTGAAAATCAATATCATTCCACAAATTCAGCGTATTCCGGGGGTTGCTCAGGCACAGGTTTTCGGAACGAGAGATTATTCCATGAGACTTTGGCTGAAACCGGACAGATTAGCTGCAAACGGACTTTCTCCGCAGGAAGTGTTGAATGCCGTAAAAGATCACAACCTTGAGGCAGCTCCGGGACGTTTAGGCCAGGGAAGTAAAGAAACATACGAATATATTTTAAAATATAAAGGTAAATTAAACAAAAACGAAGACTACGAAAATATTGCCATTAAAGCTAACAGCGACGGTTCTTTCCTAAGGCTGAAAGATGTGGCAAGAGTAGAATTCGGATCTTATACATATACAGCAGCTAACAGAGTGGATGGCAAGCCGGTTTCCGGATTTGCGATTATGCAGACGGCAGGATCTAATGCCAATGAAATCTTAACTGAAATTGAAAAACAGGTTGATCAGTTTAAAACTACCCTTCCAAAGGGTGTTGAGCCAATCATTATGTACAACTCCAAAGACTTTTTGGATGCTTCAATTCATCAGGTTGTTGAGACATTAGTGATTGCATTTATCCTTGTATTTATTGTAGTTTATATTTTCCTTCAGGATTTCAGATCTACATTAATTCCTGCCATTGCAGTTCCGGTGGCGATTATCGGTACCTTCTTTTTCCTACAGCTATTTGGGTTCAGTATCAACATGTTGACATTGTTCGCTTTGGTACTCGCCATCGGTATTGTGGTGGATGACGCGATTGTGGTGGTAGAAGCCGTCCACTCCAAGATGGAACATACGGGAATGCCTGTAGAACAGGCCACAATGAGCTCGATGAGTGAAATTTCCGGGGCGATCATCTCCATTACACTCGTAATGTGTGCCGTATTTATTCCGGTAGGCTTCATGCAGGGTCCTGCGGGAGTTTTCTACAGACAGTTTGCTTTTACACTGGCTATTGCGATCCTTATTTCTGCAGTTAATGCATTAACGTTGAGTCCTGCCTTATGCGCCATGTTCTTAAATGATCCTCAGGGAGAGCATGGAGAACACGGTAAAAAAACAGGTTTCGGAGCAAGATTTTTCAATGCATTTAATGTAAGTTTTAATAATCTTACTAAAAAATACATCTACAGCCTTAAATTTTTAATTAAAAATAAATGGGTTGCAATCGGAGGATTAGTTTTAATTACTGCGGCAAGTGTTTTCTTAATCAAAAAAGCACCATCAGGATTTATTCCTACGGAAGATCAGGGATTCATTTTGTATGCGGTAAACACACCTCCGGGAAGTTCACTGGACAGAACACACAGAGCAACTGAGCAAATCGACAAAATCATTGACAGTGAAAAGGCTAAAAATCACCTTTGGGTTGCAGACGGTCTGAACTTCATCAGTAACGCAAACGCTTCTCCATATTCTGCAGGTTTCATTAAGCTGAAAGATCATGACCAGCGTGGTGAGATAACCGATCCGGATCAGATTGCAGCGGGATTAACAGGAAAAGTTTCCCAGGTAAAAGATGCCAGCGCATTCTTCTTCAACTTCCCTACAGTACAGGGATTTGGTAACGTTTCCGGCTTTGAGTTTATGCTTCAGGACAGAACGAACGGTTCTTTGGAACAACTAGGAACGAATACCCAGGCTTTCATCGGGGAACTGATGAAACGACCGGAAATTGCATTTGCCTTCACAACGTATGCAGCAGGAAATCCGCAGTTCACGATTGAGGTTGATAATGATAAAGCCAACCAGTTAGGCGTTTCCATCACAGAATTGATGCAGACGATGCAGATTTATTACGGAAGTAGCTTCGTTTCAGATTTCAACAGATTCGGGAAATACTACAGGGTAATGGCACAGGCGGATATTCCTTACCGTACCGATGCAAATTCTCTGGAAGGAATTTATGTTAAAAATAAATCAGGCGAAATGGTTCCTGTAAAAACATTAGTGACTTTAAAAAGAGCTTTCGGGCCTGAAACAGTGACCAGAAACAACCTTTTCAACGCGGTTACCATCAACGGAACTCCAAAACCGGGATACAGTACCGGAGATGCGATCAAAGCGGTGGAAGAAGTTGCCCAGAAATCATTACCGAGAGGTTACGGTTACGAATGGACAGGGATTACCCGTGAAGAGATCAAAACCAGCGGACAGACTGCATTTATCTTTATGCTAAGTATCCTGTTTGTCTACTTCTTATTGGCAGCGCAGTATGAAAGTTATATCCTGCCGTTTGCAGTTATCTTAACGATTCCAACGGGTATTTTCGGAGTATTTGCCTTTACGGGACTTGCCGGAATTGATAATAATATTTACGTACAGGTTGGTTTAATCATGCTCGTCGGTTTATTAGCGAAAAACGCGATTCTGATTGTAGAATTTGCAGTACAAAGAAGAAATGCGGGAAGATCATTACTGGAATCTGCGCTTCAGGCATCAAGATTACGTTTAAGACCAATCTTAATGACCTCTTTCGCATTCATCGTTGGGATGCTGCCCCTTGTTTTCACTCAGGGAGCTTCCGCAAAAGGGAATCATTCAATAGGATTCAGTACGGTAGGTGGTATGTTGACGGGAGTAATCTTCGGGATTTTCATTATTCCTGTAATGTTTGTGATCTTCCAGTATTTACATGAAAAAATGCCGAGCAGAAAAAAGAAAAGACTTCAAAGACAAAAAATGGAGGCAGAACTTTTAGCAACTACTCATTAATAAAAAATGAATTGCAAAACTTTGAGAGATTTGGCTTAACCACAAAAGTCACAAAAGATTTTACACTTAACTTATTTAAGGTTAAAGCCTTGAATATAAAAGAACACATAAGTCTTTTTCAAATCTAAGATTTAAAATAATCATCTGTGAGATTCGTGAAATCTGTGGTTAAAACAAAAAATAGAGAAGCAACCATTCAAACTTATATCATATAAAGCAGAGCAATCTCCTACTAAAGACACCTTTGCGCAAACATCTCTCAAAGTTTTGTATTCAAATAAAAGTTTAAAAACTATGAAAAAAGTAAAAAATATTTTTCTAACATTCATATTGGCTTTAGGCTCCGTTTCGTGTGTGTCCAAACTGGCATACACGGAACCGGACCTTGAGCTTCCTGAAAAATTCTCGTACACCGCAACTGCCGATACAGCAAGCGTTGCGAATCTGGAATGGAGACAGTTTTTCAACGACCCCATTTTACAGAGCCTGATTGAAAAAGGAATTAAAAACAACTACGATTTACAAATTGCTTTAAAACAGGTTGCCTCTTCACAGGAAAAACTAAAGCAGGCAAAATACCTTCAGTATCCTGATGTAGGTTTCGGAGTTGCTGCACAAATTTCCAGACCCTCAAAAAACAGCATGAACGGTCAGAGCTTAAATTTATTTTTAGGTCAAAGCCATGTTGAAGATTACAATGCAGCGTTCAATCTATCTTGGGAAGCTGATATTTGGGGAAAAATTAAAAATCAGCAGGAAGTATCAAGAATGCAGTATCTGCAGACTTACGAGGCGACAAAAGCGATTCAGACACAAGTAGTTGCAGCAATTGCGCAAGGATATTACAATCTATTGATGCTGGATAAGCAAATGCAGATCGCAAAAGCAAATTTAGAATTAAGCACAAACACACTTTCTCTTACAGAAAAGTTGTGGCAAAGCGGCGACACCACATCTTTGGGTGTTCAGCAGGCAACAGCTCAAAAGCAATCGACAGAACTTTTGATCACACAACTAGAACAAAATATTGCCATTCAGGAAAATGCATTGAGCATTCTGGTAGGTGAAAATCCAGGTAAAATCAGCAGAACAATTGAAATGTCTGATACCTCTTTACCACAGGATATTTCTGCCGGGCTTCCTGCAGCAATGGTAAGCCGTCGTCCGGATGTTCGTCAGCAGGAACTGGCGCTGCTTGAATCCAATGCAATGGTAGGAATTGCGCAGGCCAGCATGTATCCTGCATTGAGAATCACTGCAAACGGCGGTGTGAATTCATTTAAAATTGATAACTGGTTCCAGGTTCCGGCTTCACTGTTCGGGTCTGTTTTAGGAGGAATTACCCAGCCTATTTTCCAGAAAAGACAATTAAAAACAGATCTGAATGTTGCTAAAATCCAGAGAGAGAAAAATGTATTGGCGTTCCGTCAGTCTGTTTTAAATGCTGTGGGTGAAGTTTCTGATGCTTTGGTTTCAAACGAAAGCTTAAAAGTTCAGGAGCAAAAAGCAACAGAACAGGTTGCAACCTTAAAAAATGGAATTAAAAGTGCCGAAATGCTTTACAAAGGCGGCTTGGCAAATTATTTAGAAGTAATAACAGCTCAGGGAAATTCTTTACAGGCAGAACTTAATCTTGCGTCCGTAAAAAGACAGAGATTGAGCAGCATTGTAGATTTGTACCGGGCGTTAGGAGGCGGTTGGAAGTAGTAAATTAATTACATTGTTAATGGAATGCGGTCTTTCGGGATCGCATTTTTTGTTTAAAATCATAAATGATTACGGAGTACTTGTTCCGAATTTTTTCTGAAATGCAGAAATACTTCCTTTACCCGAAGAATTTTTTGTAATAAAAATAGTATCGAATTGATTTTCATTAATTTTCGCATCTATTGCATTATGGCTCAATATTTTTACCATTTCAGGAATTGTGTTGGAATGACCGACGATCACTACTACTTTACCCTGATTCTCAGCAAGAATTTGGTCAATAAATTGCTGTGCGCTTTCTTTAGGCGAATATTCATGTATCATAATTCCTTTTTCGATAGCTAACGGACTCACTGTCTGCCGGGTACGTTTAAAAGGCGTTGAATAAACACCATCAATATGCACATTTTTTAGAAGCTGTTTCAATTCTTCTGCTCTTTTTTGCCCTTCAGCACTTAGATCCGGATCATTGCCGGCAGATCCTTTTTCTGCATGACGGAGGAGAATGCAAACTGTTTCGGTGCTATTAATTTGAGATGGAGAAGGAATCCCAAGAGGATTTTCATTCTGCTCATTAGAAAGAGACTGCTTTATTTTTTGCCCGGAAACAACTGCAGAAAAACTGAATATGAAAAGAAAAAACAGCCCTGAAATTATTGATTTATTGATCATCATTTATCTAAAATTTGATTTTAAAAATAATCAATATTTTCAATTTAAAATTAATAATTTACGATTCTGGAAGAAATATAATCCAGCAACCCTTCAAAATCCTTTTGAGAATAACCTAAGGGCAAATAATGAATATCATCCGCTTTTCTGTACCATGTTAATTGACGTTTTGCGTATCTCCGGCTGTTTTTTTTAATTTCAGAAACAGCAAAATCCAATTCCCACTCCCCATCAAAATATTTAAAAAGCTCTGCGTATCCAACTGTATTTAAGGCCGTAAGATGCTTAAATTTTTCTAAGCTTTTCGCTTCATCCAATAAGCCTTTTTCCATCATGATATCCACTCTCCTGTTGATCCTGTCGTATAATTCCTCTCTCGGCGCTTCAATTCCGATTCGGATTACATTAAAATCCCTGGAATCCTGTGAAACAGCAATCTGTTCAGAGTATTTTTTATTGGTCTGCCAGATCACATCGATAGCCCGTAAAAGCCTTCTGTGATTATGAAAATCTACCACCGCAAAATATTCGGGGTCAAGCTCCTTTAAAATATCCTGCAGCTTTTCAATCCCTTCATTTTCCAGAATTTCCTGTAATTTTTTCTGATTTTCCTCATCGGCTTCCGGCAGATCATTTAATCCTTCAATTACCGCTTTTTCATACATCATGCTTCCGCCAACCAGGATAACGGTTTCGTGATTTTCAAAAAGTTCGTTAAGCTTTCTTAGAGCATCTTCCTCATACTGTCCGATGGAATAATAGTCTTCCACCGAAAGATTTCCTATAAAATGATGAGGTGCCTCCGCCAGTTCTTCTTCCGATGGCGAAGCTGTTCCGATTTTCATTTCTTTAAAGAACTGGCGCGAATCACACGAAACAATCTCGGTATTGAAATGTTTAGCCAGATCAATGGCGAGACTTGTTTTCCCTATTCCGGTGGGTCCTACTACAGAAATTAAATTTTTGTTTTTCACAGCGCTAATTTACGAAAATGAGTTTATTTTAATTGTCCGGAAGATGGAAGCCTGAAGATGGAAGTTAAAATTCTACATAGTCTGTATCCACGACAATTTTCCCGCTTCCTTACCTCCATCTTCCAGCCATTCAACATTAGCCAAACTATAGACTTAAATGTTTATCTTTGTACTAGAATAAAAAACTATGATTTTATCAATGACCGGATTCGGCAGAGCCGAAGATGTATTTGAAGGAAAAAAAATTACGATAGATATTAAATCTCTGAACAGCAAAAGCTTTGATTTGAATATCAAAATTCCTTTACGATATAAAGAAAAAGAATTTGAGATCAGAAAAATTCTTAATGACAGGCTTATCCGTGGAAAAGTAGACTGCTATATCAACATAGAAAATCTGGAAGAATCTACCGATGTAAAAATCAATAAAAATTTAATTGATTCTTACATGAATGAGCTGCGAAACATCGCGTCAGACGGGCCTGATTTTGAATATCTTAAAATGGCGGTAAGGCTTCCGGATGCTATCACGTCCAGACCGGATGAATTATCGGAAGGCGAATGGGAAGCACTCGCAAAAATTGTAAATGCAGCGGTAGACCGTTTTGAAGAATTCAGAAAAACGGAAGGTAAAATCCTGCATGAAGAACTGGAAAGAAACATTCAGAATATTGATAAATACTTAAGCCAGGTAGTTCCTTTTGAAGAAGAGAGAATTAACTCTGTAAGAGAGCGTTATCAAAAATCTTTAAAAGAATTTGAAAATGTGGATGAAACCCGTTTCTACCAGGAAATGGCTTATTTCACGGAAAAACTGGATATTTCTGAGGAAAAGGTAAGACTTTCCCAACATTTGAAATATTATAAAGAAGTAATGGATAACGAAGATTTTAACGGAAAGAAATTAGGTTTTATTTCCCAGGAAATCGGAAGAGAGATTAATACATTAGGATCTAAGGCCAATCATGCAGAAATCCAGAAGCTTGTAGTGATGATGAAGGATGATTTGGAAAAAATTAAAGAACAAACGTTAAACGTTTTGTAAAAGTTATAAGTTATTAATGAAGAGTTATAAGTTGCTTGTTGCTGGTTATTGGTTATTGGTTATTGGTTGCAGGTTTCATAAACTCATAATTCATAACTCATAATTCATAACTATTAAGAATGAATAAGGTTATCATATTTTCAGCGCCGTCCGGAAGCGGTAAAACTACTTTAGTAAAGCATTCTTTGGAGGTATTTAATGAATTGCAGTTCTCTATTTCCTGCACCACAAGGCAGCCGAGAGCAAGTGAAATACATGCTGTGGATTATCATTTTTTAACTCCGGATGAATTCAGACAGAAAATTGCGGAAGAAGCTTTTGTAGAATTTGAAGAGGTTTATACGGATAAATATTACGGAACTTTAAAATCTGAAGTTGAAAAGATCTGGAACCAGGGAAAAGTGGTAATTTTCGATGTGGATGTAAAAGGCGGGGTTTCTTTAAAGAAATATTTTGGAGAACAGGCTTTGTCAATTTTCATTGAACCGCCGTCCATTGAAGAACTGGAACGAAGATTGATCTCAAGAGGCACAGATGATGCAGAAACCATCAAAACCCGTGTAGCAAAGGCGGAGGAAGAAATGTCCTATGCAAAAGAATTTGATAAAATCGTGATTAATTCCGATTTAAATAAAGCAAAAAAAGAAATAGAAAGTTTAATAAGAAATTTTATTGGAAGTTAAAGGAGGGAAGCCTGAAGCTGGAGGATGGAAGTTTGACTACGGCATATCATTCAAACATTTCAAATTCTAACTTCTAATTTCTAACTTCTAATTTCTAATTCTAAAACATTGAGGGTGATATGAGTACCGAAACATTAGAAAAAGCTAAATCTGCGATTCCTGTAAAGGGATTTCTGGATATAAAAGATATAGCAATTCCTCAAGGAGAAGAGCTTGTAAAGGCCATTCTTCAATTGAAAGAAGAAAAAAATGCGGTTATTTTAGCGCATTACTATCAGCCTGGAGAAATTCAGGATATTGCTGATTTTCTGGGGGATTCCCTTCAATTGGCGAGACAGGCAAAAGATACAAATGCCGACATGATTGTATTCTGCGGAGTCCATTTCATGGCTGAGGCTGCTAAAATTCTTAATCCTACAAAGAAAGTTGTACTTCCCGATACTATGGCCGGATGCTCTCTGGCAGACGGCTGTTCAGGAGAAGGCTTAAGAAAAATGCGTGAGCAGTACCCGAATGCATTGGTAGCAACCTACATCAACTGCAACGCAGAAACAAAGGCCGAAAGCGACATCATTGTAACAAGCTCAAACGCAGAAACAGTGATAGAAGCGCTGCCAAAAGACAGACCGATTATATTCGCTCCGGATAAAAACTTAGGAAGATATTTATCTCAAAAAACGGGTCGTGATATGATTCTTTGGGACGGAAGCTGCATCGTACACGAAGCTTTTTCCATGGAAAGGATTGCAAAACAATTGGCCGAAAATCCTGATGCTAAATTGATTGCCCACCCGGAAAGTGAGGAAGCAGTATTGAAATTAGCCCATTATATCGGGTCCACTTCTGCTCTGTTAAATTACGTGGAACAGGATGATTGTCAGAAGTTTATCATTGCTACGGAAGAAGGAATTCTGCATGAAATGAAAAAACGTGCTCCCCATAAAGAACTGATTCCTGCTTTGGTTTTTGATGAAAGCTGTAACTGTTCAGAATGTTTTTACATGAAGCGTAACACAATGGAAAAGCTATATTTATGCATGAAATATGAGCTTCCGGAAATTCTGATTGACGAAGAATTAAGATTAAGAGCTTTAAAACCGATTGAAGCCATGCTTGATCTTTCAAAAAGTATAAAATAAACCAAAAGCACTGTTTTTCGCAGTGCTTTTGTTATTTAAAAAGGAGTATAAAATTTCTTTTAAATTTATTATTCCTTTCCGGATTTTTTTAATGATTTCATTACAAATCACCCGGAACAGAAACATAACATTCTGAATTGATAAGAACACAATTTCTACAATTCGCAGGAAGTGCCCAATATTCCTCGCAGGAAATCGCAGCATTGGGATCAGGGCATCCTTTACAATATGAATTTGGGTCAGCCGCTGCTCCATTAATCTGTTCTAAATTTCTTCTGCTTAATTTTTTGAATTTTTTCATAATAATTTGATTTAGTTTCTTTTATAAATTTAATATTATTTTTGCTAAATCACATAAAACTGAAAATAATTAATAAAAAAATTAAAAAGTCCCGAAATACAACTTAATTTTGAAGAATTAAACGATTTACTAAGTAAAAATAAAGAAATGAGCAAAATATATCTTGAAGATGTAAAAATCTACGCTTACCATGGCGTTTTACCGGAAGAAAATATCATCGGGACTTACTATATTTTAAATCTGGAAATTCATACAGACCTTTGGAAAGCGGCCGAATCTGATGACCTCAATGATACGATCAGCTATGCGGATATCAATGAGATTATTCATAATGAAATGAAAGTGAAGTCTAAGTTATTGGAACATGTAGCGGGAAGAATTATTTCTAAAATTCACGAAAATTTTTCTGACATTTCTTATATTAAATTAAAAATCACAAAAACTTCCCCACCCATGCAGGGTGAAATGAAAGGAGCAAGCATCGAGCTTGAAAAAAGCTTTAAACCTGAAAATTAAATTCTTATTTTAGCTGATTAAAAATTTACACAGTTGAGATTCATCAAAATATTATTTCTACTAGGCTTTATCAGTGCTTTCGGGCAGTCGAATATTGATAATCAGCTCGCTGCCTATAATTTTCCGAAGATGAAATCCAGCATCACCATGCCGGTAACTATCCCCCTTTCGGAGATCAGCAATATGATCAATGCTTCTGTGAAAGACCTTGTCTATCAGGACGATTCTTACACCGACAACAATAATGACCAGTTTAAGGTAAAAGTCTGGAAAACAAGGCCCATACGACTGGTAGGCGGAACCAATCAAAACCTTCTTATAGAAGTTCCTCTAAAAATCTGGGCAGAAAAAGGCATCGGCACTTTGGGTGTTTATACCTACCAGAATACAACTTTTGAAACAGTGATGTCCTTTAACACCAATTTGAATTTCAAAAATAACTGGACCATCACAACAAACACCCAGCCGAACGGCTTCAGGTGGGTAACAAAACCTGTTTTGGATTATGGAAAAATTCAGATTCCTATTACTTCACTGGTAGAAAAAAGCTTAAAAGAACAGCAGGAAAAATTCTGCAAAACCATAGACCTGCAGATGGCTTCCCAGCTGAATTTCCAGCAATATGCCGTGATGGCATGGAATGTTTTTTCACAGCCTTTTAATATTTCCGAAGAATATAAAACGTGGTTGAAAATAAGCCCGCTAAGCGTCAATATCACTCCTCTGAAAGTGTATGGAAACCAGATTGACACTAATATTGGAATCGACATTTATTCCGAAACCTTTACAGGAAGTAAGCCTGCCACATCACAGCCTATAAAAACAGCACCTAATTTTAATATCATCCCTGTTCTCAATGACAATTTTTTACTTCAGACAACAGCAAATATTCCGTTTTCTGAAGCAACAAATATTGCAAGAACCATGTTTTTAAATAAAAATTATGATCTGAGAGGTTCCCAGGTTAAAATCAAGGACATCAAAGTCTATGGAGTAGAAAATAAGGTCATGATAGAAGCTGAAACTGATGGTTATGTAAAAGGGAAAGTATTTATTTCAGGAATTCCTGTGTATGATGAAACAAAAAAGAAAATTGTTCTCTCGAATACGAAATTTAATCTGAGAACAGCAAATATCCTTCAAAAAACAGCTACGCTTCTCTTCCGTGGAAAAATTGTAAAAATGATTGAAGAAGAGTACGGAATTCCCACACAAGACCTGGAAAACAGCTCGAGAAAGAGCATCGAAGAAGCCTTCAATAAAGAATATTATAAAGGATTAAAAATGAACGGGAAAGTTTTTAACCTGAAACCTTCAGGAATCCTTATGAATCCGTCTGGCATTACTACCATAATTGACACAAACGCAACTTTAAAACTAATACTAAAAGGAATATAAATTACTCATGAAAAAAATATTAAAAATTGTAGAGAATAACCGTTCCACCAACTAACAGCGTTTTGCAAATCTGATCATTGACAGAATTGTTGTTTACGCACTTTTCTTCTTGTTCGGCATTTTCTGCGCTCTCACTTACAATTTGTTCGGGACTACCTTTTTTGTAAATATTGCAGAGAAACTGGGCAACCTTGATAGGTTTTCAGATATATTGATCACCACCATAGTATATTTTCTGTATGTTTTCCTTATGGAGTATTTTACAAAAGGAAGAACCGTTGGTAAATACATCACAGGAAGTAAAGTAATTTCTACAGATGGTACCCAGCCTACGTTTCAGGACTATTTCATCCGCAATATTTCACGCTTTGTACCTTTCGATGCCTTCTCATTTTTGGGTGAAGGAAACGGATGGCACGACAGCTGGAGTGACACTCGTGTAGTGAATATTAAAAATTATCAAGCTGAAAAACAGGCAAAAAGCGAAATAGAAAGCCTCGGCACAAAAGAAATTATCTGAAAAACTTTTGTGGAATAGTATATTTTGTTATATTTGCACACCTAAAAATGGTAAAGACATGGTACTTTGGCCGAGCGGCTAGGCAGTGGTCTGCAACACCATCTACAGCGGTTCGAATCCGCTAGGTACCTCATCGCCTTTCTATATAAAACTGATTATCAGTGATTTATAGAGAGGCATTTTTATTTTGTGTCTATTTTTGTGTCAACAATATAAAAACATCTAAAAATTTACAGTTTACTCTCCAAATTTTTTTAATAAATCAATAGAAACAACCATAAATAAGAAATGCCCAGAGCAAGTCTGGGCATATAGTAATATTTTAAAGTGCAGCATTAATGCGAAATTAATGGGGCACTAATATTGTATTTGATATAAATACATTGCAAAGTGGAGTTGCTAACTTTGTTAGGACACAATTCTTATACTCTTTATCTTTAAGAGTATGAAAAAGATCAGAAAAAATTACAGTCTAGAGTTTAAGATCCAAGCAGTATCTTTAAGTGAGCAGCGAGGCAATGTATCCTCGGTAGCTGAAGAATTTGGGATCTGTAAAGAAAGTCTCGTTAATTGGCGAAAACTTCACAAAGAAGGTAAACTTAGCAAGGAAAAACAAATATCCTCTGATCCAATAAGGGAAGAGTTATTGAGACTTCGCAAAGAACTGGAAGAAACAAAGCTTGAACGTGATATCTTAAAAAAGGCGGTAGGCAT